>NZ_JBIPCO010000007.1:0-372365 GCF_044005885.1 Flavobacterium sp. FlaQc-30
GTACGATGACAGCGGAAAACAAGTACAAAGATCAGGTTATCTGTATATTAGTAATCAATAACAAATAATCAGTAATTACTAACTAACCAATACTTAAAAATGGAAACAGGACTGCGAGAGCGGTCCTTTTTTTATATAATGTAAACTCATAATACACAATTCAATTATCAATTGTAGATAATCAATAATCTGCTATACAGGTATTTATGTTGTTTTTAAGTCAAGTGGGCAGAATTGTCTTAATCTGTTATTTTAAAAACTTTTACTAGTAAAAATAGTTATAGAATAGAAAGAATTTTGCAACGTAATATTTACTATAAAATTATAAAAGAACTATTTAATAATAATTAAAATTAATTTATGTAATGAAAAATATTTTTTACACAGTAATAATATTGTTAATAGGAATTTGGAGTGCTTCGGCTCAGCAGGAATCCCAGTATACACAATACATGTATAATACAATGACTTTTAATCCAGGGTATACAGGATCAAGAGAAGTGTTAAGTGCTATGGCTTTATACAGAACACAATGGATAGGTCTTGATGGAGCTCCGAAAACAATGAATTTTTCGGTGCAGTCACCATTAGGAATCCATAGTGGTTTAGGATTAAATGTAGTAAGTGATAAAATTGGCCCAGTAACATCTACAGGTGCAACAGTAAATTATTCGTACACTATTTTAGGAAGTACAGATATTAAGTATTCATTTGGAATCTCTGGAGGTTTCAACAATTTCGATGTTGACTATACTAAATTGAATACACAAAATCCTGACCCGTACTTATCAGGTAAGATTTCTCAATTTTCTCCAAATGTAGGAGCAGGGTTTTATGTACATTCTTATAATTGGTATGTAGGATTGTCAGTTCCGCAGCTTTTAAAAACCTCTTTTTATGATGATGTTAAGGCAACAACCTATGCTGAAAAATCACATATTTATTTAATGGGAGGTTATGTATTTGATCTTAATCCGTATTTAAAATTTAAGCCGGCAGCCTTAATAAAAGCAGTTCCCGGTGCACCAGTTGCAGTTGATGTTTCTGCAAACTTTTTATTCAGTGACAAGTTCACAATTGGAGCAGCTTATCGTTGGGATGCAGCGGTAAGTGCATTGGCAGGTTTTCAAGTCACAAACGGTATTCAAGTAGGGTATGCATATGATCATGATACCAATAATATAGGAAATTACAATTCAGGGTCTCATGAGGTTTTTCTGAGATTTGATTTGTTAAGCAGATCTAAAACAAGATTAGTTACGCCAAGATTTTTCTAATAACCAAAATATATACTATAATGATTTATAAAAATTCAAATTTTATTTTTGTTTTCCTAATAGCTTGTATACTAAGTATTGGGAATATAAATGCTCAAGATAAAAAAGTGCAAAAAGCAAATGACGCTTATGATAAGTTTGCATTTATAAAAGCAATTAAATTATATGAGAACCAAATTAGTAAAGGAAATAATTCAATAGAATTATACCAAAAATTAGGAGATTCATACTATTATAATGGGAATTATCCAGAAGCAGAAAAATGTTATTCTAAAGTTATGAGTTCTACAGATAATATTAATCCAGAATATTATTTTAGATATGCGCAAACACTAAACAACTCTCAAAAATACAGTGAAGCAGAGGCAGTAATAAAAAAATATTACAAACGTTCCGGACAAAAAGATCTAAGTGAAGATTGGAATGAAATAAAATTATTAGAAGGAATTAAAAAACAATCGGGGCGTTATACTTTTAAACCTGTAGATATTAATACTTCATCTTCAGATTTTGGAGGTGTTTTTTATGGATCAAATAAAGTTGTTTATACCTCAGCAAGAGATACAGGGGGAGTATTTAAACGTAAGCACAGCTGGAACGAGAAATCATTCTTAAAATTATATCAGGCTGATATTACTGCTGATGGAGGTTTACAAAATCCAACTTTGTTGAAAGGGGATATAAATACAGAATATCACCAAAGCACTCCAGCAATTACTAAAGATGGTAAAACCATGTTTTTTACCAGAAACAATTATATTGATGGAAAATTAGGGGAAGACAAAAAAGGAACTACATATTTAAAAATTTATTCCGCTCAAAATATTGGAGGAAAATGGAAGAATGTAAAAGAACTTGCATATCCAGTAAACAGCGATGGTTTTTCATCAGCTCATCCTGCTTTAAGTCCAGATGAAACAGAACTCTTCTTTGTGTCTGATAGAAACAATTCATTTGGTAATTCTGATTTATATGTAGTAAGTTTAAGAAAAGGAGGTTTTGTGGGGAATGATGTTACTAAATTGAGTGATGAAATTAACACTTTAGGAAGAGAAACATACCCGTTTATGGATGCATCAGGGATTTTATATTTTTCTTCTGACGGACATCCCGGATTAGGTGGTTTAGATGTCTTTGCTGCAATGAAAGATGCCGCAGGTGTATATCATGTAGTGAATTTAGGCGATGGAGTAAACAGCAGTTCTGATGACTTTGCATATGGTATTAATGGAAAAACTAAAATGGGATATTTCTCTTCTGACAGGAATGGAAATGATGATATCTTCAGTTTTACTGAAAATCGTCCAGTAGCATTTGATTTTAATATAAAACCTATTGTTTTTGGTACATTGAAATATACTTCAGGCGGACGAATTGAAGGAGCAGCTGTCGAAATTTATAATTTAGACAATGAATTAATTAATACAGTTTATACTGATAAAGACGGAAAATATTCTGCAGAATTGATGCCTTTTATCGATTATAAAATAATCTATAAAAAGACAGCTATAGCAGAAAAAATTCAAATTGCACCTCCATTTAAGCCATTAGAAAAAAGAGAATATTCATTTGATTTTGTAAATGAAATGGAAGTAGTTGTTGATAATCAAATTAAAACAATGCAACCTGGAAATAATTTAAACGAAGTATTGAATCTAAAACCAATTTATTTTGATTACAATGGCTATAAAATACGTGAATCGTCAAAAGCAGAACTAGATAAAGTTGTAGAGACATTGTTGACTCGTCCAAGTATTACAGTACAAGTCAATTCGTATACTGATAGTAGAGGGCGTGATGAGTTTAATATGACTTTGTCTGAAAATAGAGCTAAAGCTACTGTTGATTATATTGTAAAACATGGTATTCCTGCTGATCGTGTTTCAGGTAAAGGATTTGGAGAAACTAAAATACTAAATAAATGTACTAACGGTGTGCCATGTACCGAAGCTGAACATCAATTAAATAGACGCTCAGACTTTATTATAAACGTAAAATAAAAATATGATAGCTGCAATAAAATAGCGATAAATGGTTTATAAAAGAATGCCCCTAAAAGTAAGATACTTTTTTGGGGCATTTTTTTTATTTTTTTGCTTGATACTTTCTTACAAAATCCTGACTGGGTTTTCTGTTGAAATACTTATAATATTGAGATGAAAAATAGCTTAATTTACTGTAATTGAATTCGTAGAGGATTTCGGTAAGAGAATTATAATTTCCGCTTTGCAATAGTTTTTGAGCATATTTCATTTTTTCATTGATAAAGAAATAATTTGGAGTTATGTTCATACATTGTTTAAACAACATTTTGTATTTAGACTCTGACATTCCTGCCATCGCAGCTAAAAAAGTCAGAGAGGGAAAAGGACCTGATAAATTATCAAGAAGATATGTTTTTGTTTTATAAATTGCTTCATCTTCTGCATTGGTTGCAAGATTGGCTTTATGTTCAGCGTCATAGAATTTACTAAAAAAATTACCAAGCAGTTTTAATGATATACCTTTTAAAAAGGAATCAAAAGATAAATCATTTATTGATTTACTTTTTAATGACTTAAGCAATAAAGTGCTGTTACTGTCAATGTGCCCATAATGGTAAAAGCTGGAATTAGATTTTTCATAGGATTTGTTTTCATGTAATTTTACAGAGTATTTTGCAATAAAGTCATTTAGTAAGTTTTTGTCTACAAGTATTCTCAATGCAAAAGTTCGTTCGTGCAGGTTAGGTTTGAAAGAGCTTGCGATTTGGTTGTCAATAATAGCCAGATCCAATTTATCAAAAGATCCAATTTCATAATTTTCATTATTAATCTTTATAATATTTACATGTTCACTTAAATCATAATGAAAAATATACAATTCATTTTCAGAAGGTTCTCGACATATTTTTAGAGAAGTGTTAAGGATTACGTCCATAAAAACAATCGAAATACCAGGTGTTATAGGAGTAAAATACAAACATCCATTACCAATTTTCTTTGGAAATTTTATTATTTTATCATCTATTACTGTTGTTTCAACTTGTTCCGCTAATTTGTGAAGCCATTCTGGGGTTAGGCTATAATAATGAAATATTTTCTTCATAGATAAATTTTTATTTTTAAAAGCAGTATTAAAATTAAACTTATTTACTTGACGATATTTTATAACTGTTGTACGTAAGCTTTTGGAGATAGACCAAAATGGTCTTTAAATTTTGATGCGAAATAAGAATTATGAGTAAAATGTAATTGATCAGAAATTTGAGAAATTGTTAACTGTTTTGTTTCCAATAAATCTTTGGCAAGCAATAATTTACACTCCATAAAAAATGAACTTGGAGTCTGGCAGGTTATTTTACTAAAAAGAGCCTTAAATTTTGATTCTGACATATTGGCTTTTTCAGATAAGGACTTAATACTTGGAAAATGACCTTCGATATTTTGAATTAGATACATTTGAATTGAAATGATAGCGGCTAAATCTAATTGATTAACTCTTTGAATTATGAGACGTTTGCTGGCTATTTTTTTTAGGTAATTTGCAATGAGCATATGAACTGTGCCAATAAGATGGAGGTTAAAAATAGGACCGCCTACTTCTTTTTTTCTTAAGTCAGTTAATAAATTATAACTGTCACTGCTCATTCTATCAAAGCGAACCATTGTATTTTTTTCAGGGTCAATAACTTCATTAATATTTGTTATTGTTAAATGATTTTTTACTACAAATTCTTTTATGGCACTCTTTTTAATAAATATACAAAGGGCGTATGCTTTACTGCCAGCTGTTACATGATAGTCAGACTCTAGTGATCCATCGATCACGGATAAATTATATTGCCATTTAGACACATTATATAGAAAATTATGGATAGAAATGGTAGCATCACCTTCTGTAAGATTATAGTAAAATGCGACAAAATCATCATTTAAATTTTTTTGTATAAGATGAAGGTTTTTTTTATACTCTACATCAATATAATAAGCAATAATTCCATCTCCGCAATCGAGAAAGTATCTAGTTCCAGTTTGTATATCTTCAGGTACTATAATAAAATTTCCGTCTATTTTTCCCCCAAATTGCTTTGCCAAATCTACTGTCCAGTTTAGATTGGCATCATAGTAATGTTCTATTGTTTTCACCTGAAGAATTGTTTGTTTTGATAAAGTTAATATTTTTTTTTGTTAATTAATTGATTTTCAAAGTGTTTTTGGACAGTAGGGAGGTAACAATAGGGGCAGGGTGGTAAAGTTCTGCTTTTATTATTTTGTAATATAAATCCTATTTTGATACTTGTTTGTCTTATAGTAGACAAAAGGCGTGCCTAATATTGTTATTTTTGTTTAGTAGTTGGGTGTCAATTAATTAATTTTTAATTTAATAAAAATGAGACTTTTTTGCTTTGGAATTATTCCCGGTTATGGGAATAATTCCCCGTTTTAGTTTGTTAATTTTTGATTTAAAGTTTTTCTGTCAATTTGCAGGATTTTTGCTGCTTTTGTTTTATTATTACCTACAACATTTAATATTTTTAAAATCTGCTCTTTTTCAAATTCTTTCAATGATTTTAGCGATTCTATATTTTCAGAAAAATGATATTTTAAGTGTTCAGGAATGTTTTCGACAGAAATTGTATTATCACTCATAATAATCATTCTTTGTATTATGTTTTCAAGTTCTCTGATGTTACCCGGCCAATTATAACGAAACAAAATTTCGGAGGCTTTATTATCGATTATTGCTTCAGGCTTTTCGTATTCAAGGCAGTATTTTGAAATGAAATGTTTGGCAATTGGTAAGATATCTTCTTTTCGGTCTCTTAATGGAGCGGTTTTTATATTTACGACATTAAGACGATAGTAAAGATCTTCTCTAAAAGTACCTTTTGAAATCATTTGTGATAGATCATTATTAGTAGCAGCTATTATTCTAATATCTATTTTTTCGGTTACTGTTGAACCTATTTTGGTGATTTCTTTTTCTTGCAGAACTTTTAAAAGTCTTGTCTGCACAGTCATTGGAGCATTGCCAATTTCATCTAAGAAAATGGTTCCTTTATGTGCAGCCTGAAATAAGCCAATTCTTGATTCTGCTGCGCCTGTAAATGCACCTTTCGCATGACCAAATAGTTCCGACTCTATAAGACTTTCGGGAATTCCGCCGCAATTGATTGTTATAAACGGCATTTTGGCTCGGGCACCTTGATAATGAATGGCTCTTGCAATTAATTCTTTACTTGTACCGCTTTCACCTTCGATTAATACATTTGCAGTGTTGCTTTTTACGCGCTCTATTGTGTCAACCAATTTTTTAAATTGCTTAGAATACCCGATTATTCCGGCATAATTATTCTCTTCGGATAATGAAAGTTTGCCTTCTGAGGATAATATTTGGTTGTTTTTTGCTCTTAAAAGCGAGTTTTCAACAGCTAGATAAAATTCTTCAGCAGTAAAGGGCTTAGCTAGATAGTCTAATGCACCAGATTTTAAGGCATTTATGGCATTCGCAATAGACGGCATTCCTGTTATAACTAATTTTGGAAGCGATGGAAAATGTTCGGCAGCATATTTTAACAACTCTGTACCGTTAAGTTCAGGCATGTAAAAATCTGTAACCAACAAATCAATTGAGTTGTGTTTTAGAACTTCAATTGCTTCTATGACAGAAGATGCCTTATAAGTAAGATAATTCCGCTTGGTTAAATAGCGTTGAATTAACTCAAGCATCTCATAGCTGTCATCTACAATTAGTATTTTTTCTTTTCGTAAAGGCATATCTTTATTCAGTTATAGGTAGTTTTATTGTAAAAATGGTTCCTTGAGGAAAATTGTCCTTAATTATTATTTCGCCATTATGAATTTTGACTATTCGAGATACCATTGTCAAGCCTATACCACAACCATCACTTGAAACTTTTGTTGTAAAAAAAGGATCAAATATTTTTGATTTGATGTTTTCCTGTATACCTTGACCTTGATCTTCTATGGTGATAAATAAGTAGTGAAAATCGTTTTCAATTGTCGTTTTTAGTATGCTTTTTTCTGGAGAAGCGTCGATCGCATTTATTAATATATTTAGTAAAGCTTGTGTTAGTTGTATAGAATCAACATAGATAGAATCAATTGTATTTTTATACAGCAGTTCATTTTTAATTTCTTTTCTTTGGAAGTTTTGCTTTAAAAGCGAAAATGCGAAAGTTATAATGGGCTTAATTTCTTGTTTTTCTAAATGATATGGAACATCACTGGTGAATGATAAAATTTTGTTTATAATTTTCCTGCTGTAAATTGCTGAATTTATTATTGTTGTAATATCTGCATCAATTTCGGGGTCATTATTATTAAGTTTGATTAGTTCTGCATATCCTAAAATATTCGCCAAAGGACTGTTGAGTTCGTGTGCAATACCAGCCGTCATTTCACTTAGTATTGATAAACGATCCATGCGTTCCATGGCTCTTATCAATTGGTTCTTTTTTTCTAAAATTTGAAACTTTTCTAAGTAATTTCCAATTTCAAATGCAATTGCGTGAAGGAGTTTTTGTTCCTCATCAAGAAAATGACTGTTGTTGTATTTATTTTTAGGATAATGTGCTTTTATAAAACCTGTATTTGCTCCCAAAATTGTTATATCACTGATTTGAAAGGCACTCTGTTTTGGCAGTTTCGACGTAGTCAAAACGAAATCTTGAATCTGAAGTTCAATAACTATATCGTCATTGTGCAGATAGGCTTTTTTTGTGCTTAGAATTATTTTTTGAAGAATCTTTTTTTCAGCACGATCTGCTTGTGCAATTATCGATGAAATTTCAAGAAGACATGTTAGCTCTTTAACTCTTTCTTTAAGCTTTTTTTCAGTTGACTCCAATTTCATTTTGTAAGAAATAAATTTTTTATCGTTCTAGATTTCGGCAAAAGTAATTATTTTTTTGAGGTAGAGATATTAAATGTGTTATTTGTTTAACTATTTGAAAATAAAATAAATACGAATTATTTTTATGGCTTATTTTGATATTTTTTTAACCTATAGAGGCTGTTTGGTAATTTGTTTTGTGCGATAAAATTGCTTATTTTATGTTATGATGTTTCTTACAACGGTTTCTTGTAGTTAATTAAAGTCTTATTTTGATAATATTATGTCTTAGAGTGGTCAAATGCGCTTAGGAGTTTGTTATAATTTTGCTCTACTGAAAACAAATCCAGCCTGCCAATTTTATTATGAGTATGAGAACTTCTAACTTTTCATTACAATTTGAATTGAATGTTTCTGAAATACAAAAATTAAACGAAATGTATTTTAAAAATATTTATAGAAATTGGATTTTGCTTTTTTTTGGAGCGGTATTGTTTTTTTTGATTTTTCTTGACCTAAGTACACAAGATGATCTTGTAGAATGGGTAATAAGAAGCTTAGTCCTGATTATACTTTTTCTTATGATTCAATACTCTTTTGTTAATTCAATTTGTGAAATCATTTTTCGATTGGCAAAAAAGTTGAAATCTGAAAAAGGCAAAAATAAGTATAGAATCAGTTTTACAGATTGTTTTATCCATGTTTATTCGCCGTTTGGTCATTTCACACATAAATGGAGTAAAATTGAAAAAGCAATATTAACCAAGAAGTTTTTGTTTCTCTACTTTAAAGAGCGAAATGGATATATTATTTCTATTTCAAATAAAAAGACTAATGAGAGGAATATAGAGGAGTTGATTTCATTTGTAGAAAACAACGTAATTCATGTTGTAAAAGTATAATTACAGCTGATATATAAAGTATTTAATAGATAATTTTAAGAGAGATGATTAGGAAAGAGAGAGTTTTAGTGCGTGATAATAAAAAAGTTTTTTTAAAAATGTTTAAAAGAAAATTTAAAGATGAATTTGAATTTTCTGAAGATTCATTTTTATTAAAAAACGAAGAAGAATCAAAAGATTTTGACCGTTCTATTTTTGTTATTTATGAGAAATCAGAATTAATCGATTTTTTAAAATTAGATAAAAAAGGGAGAAATGTTATGATCTGCTTTTCAAATAAAAATCTTCTAAGCGGCTTGTTTTTTCTAGAAGACATAAAAAACCTTTGTTTAGTTGATATTACAAAAAGCAGAACAGAAATATTTAGAGATTTAAAAGCATATTTTAAAAACAAATCCGATCTAATGCCTAAATTGCCAGAAATTGCATTTTCAAATCCAAGTTTTACCCAGATGCAGTTTAATAGTTTTCAAAAGGCTTTATTTCAAATGTCATAATCTGTACCTTGAAATAGAAATAAAAGAATGGGCATATTTTAATATGCCCATTCTTTTATTTTAACTTATAAATTTCTGATCCAGCTAGTAAAAAGCATCCTAAACCGTAATCTTCAAAATCAGGGATTTTGTCATAAGATAATGGCTGACCGTCCTTAGGTTCTTTTCCTGTTGATTGTAAATAACCTAAAAAACCATTCGTGTGAAGACTTTCAGTTGTTATGGCTTTCCATGCTTTTTGAATTACAGGCAGATAAATCTCTCTTTTTAAAAGACCATTGTTAATTCCGTATGCCATTCCGTAAATAAATAGCGCGGTGCCAGAGGCTTCTTTTTCGCCAAAATTTGTTGGATCATACAGACTTACATTCCAAAACCCGTCTGCTCTTTGTACGGGAACTAGTGCAGCCGCCATGACCTTCAAATCTTTTACATATTGATCTCTATGCGGAGCATTTTCTGGAATAATAGTTAAAACCTTTGCCAAAGCTGCAATTACCCATCCATTTCCGCGGCTCCAGTAGCAGTTTTTTCCATTTGGCTCTTTGTAAGGCGGATCAAAATCAGCATCACGCCACCATAAACCTTCTTTTGGGTTGAATAAACCATTGTCTCCATGTTTGTTTCTAGAGAACATATACATTTCATACATTTTCTCAAAATAACGATTGTCTTTCTCTAAAACTCCCATTTTTGCAAAAACAGGCATTCCCATTTGAATAGCGTCAATCCATGACCAGTCATTTACCTGAGGCGTATTTAAAAGCATATTAATGTTTGCCTTTGTGCTTTTGAGCTTTTTAGAATCAGGTTCTAAATTATACAAATCGATATAAGTTTGTGCAGCGCAGTAATTGTCAGCGTTTCGGGTTACGTTACCGCCATTAAATCCCCATTTATGAAATTCAGCCCATGCATAAGCATAATCATAAAATGAATCTTTAGGATAAATTTCATGCAGAGCCATTAATCCTTCATAATATACCCCTCGAGTCCAAATATTGCTCGGGCGTTCTTTGTTTGTAATTATAGTTTTTCCAGTATCAGGCCATTTTTGCATAAAATAATCATTTGCAAGTATCATTTGCTGCAGTACCTGTTTTTTGTCAAAAGGCTCTTGAGCATTTAAGCAGCCTGACGAGAAAACAAATAGGAGAGAAAGAAAGAATAGTTTTTTCATTTTTTAATAGATGGTTATATAATTAGTTTAGTTCTTTTAAAGGTGTTAGTATTACTGGTCCTAGAAGCCCGGATGGCATTGGATTCCATTTTGTCGCATCAAATTTTTTGTAATCTTTGTCAACCATATTTATTTCATGGAAGATTTTCCATTCCTGTCCTTTCAGTTCCATATCTCTTATTCTGTTTGCAGGAAGATTAGTGACCTCAATTTTCAAAATATTTTTACCCGGTTTTAGTTTTTGAATGTTCAATTTATACGGAACAGACCAAGCAGTACCTACAAATTCATTATTTATCCAGACCTTGGCACTTTCTCGAACATCGCCAAGATCAAGACTCCAATGACTTACTTTAGAATTTGGATTCTCAAACTGCAGTATATAAGCAGCTGTGCCCGAAAAGGCTTCGGCTTCAGAGTTTAATTTTGTCCAAGATTCTAATTTGGTAAGTGTGGTGCTTTGAGGTAATTGCGGCCCGCCTTTTTCAAAACTTAGTTTCCAAGTACCTGTTAAAGGAATTTGCGGAGATACTGTTTCATAATATTTCCATTTTTTTTGAGAAGCGCTATTCTCAGTTTTTAAAAAATAGGATTGCCCGGGTTCTATTTTCATTTTAACATAGGTCATTCCGTTCTTTTTGTCAACTTGAGCATTGCCGTATGCTTTTGTTAAAGGATCAAAAATAACAACCTCTTTATTTTCAATTTGCAGCGGAATAAAATCATCTATTGTTTTTGTAGTGTGATTTACTACATAATAAATTTTTTCGCCGTCAACATCTCGTCTGATGAATTTAAGTCCTGTATTGACAAGGTTTTCAGGCTGAATCTTGAGATTTTCTAAAGCTTTTAAAACATCAGAAACTGGCTCAATTGTATTTTTATTTGAGGTTAAAAGATTTTGAAGATTTTGTTCTTGTTTTTTATAATCATTGAAACCCGGAACAGATTCTGGCAGACCTTCAAAGATGATTATTGCTCCCGCTTTTTTTAGTTCGATTAGTTTTTGCATGGTTGCAAACGGCATTTTTTTGCAAGATGGAATAACCAATGATTTATAACGTACTCCAGACACTATTATATTCCCATTTGCAACTGTTGCTTCGGTGATAAAATTATCCGAGATAAAATCAACACTATATCCTTTTTTCATCAGGCTTTTTGTAGTGTCATAGAAAGAAGTTCCGTATAGCCATTCTGATAAAGAGTGTATTTTGAACTGATAAAACAAATTTCCATTTTGAAATTTATCCCAAGTATCAAAAATGGGCCAATAAAGAAGGATTTCATTATCAGATTTTCCTTGTTGAAGCATCGATTGGCAATTTGAAATATAAGAAAACAAAGCGGGAGCATCTTCCCAAATGGTATTATTAGTATTAAAATTAACAGAGGCATAAAATTCCCATCCCGGCCATGCAGCGCGAGTTGGAGAGTAAGTAGAGCCGTGTAGAAAAATATGATTAACACCATTTAGCATTAAATCTTCGGCTTCGGGTTTGCATTGTGACAGTGCGGTTTTAAAATGTTCTCGCAGCCACGTGAAAGTTTCAGAAGAGACTAAATTTTTCCCAGAAATATGTGCTGCCGACGATGCAAATTTTAGCATTACTGGATCAGCATCGCCTTCACGAATATCTTCTTTTTCACGTCGAAAACCCGGAATATCAAATGGCATAGAACCAAAAGTTTCGCATTCTGGAATATCAGCAGATGCATACAAATCTATTAAATTACCCGGTGAACCATGTGCCTGCAGTTTTGTTTTAAATTTTTTTGAATGTGCCCAGTTTGTCCATGACTTATCAAACTTATTGAGTAATAAATCAGCGATAGTTTGACGATAGTCGCTTCTAATTCGATTTCCAATTTCATTGTCAGTTTCATTCAATAAAATCGAAAGCTGTTTTTTTAAATCGTAACCTCTTAATTTTTGAAATTCTTCAAAGAAATTGGGCGTAAAATCGGTTCCGTAAACTTCAAAGCTGTCATTAAAAACAGCTCTTATTTTTCCTTCTCTACCCTTAAGAGCATTGTTAAACGGAACTACATATGCATTTAAAGCTTCTGCTGAGTAATGATCTAAAGTATATCCTTTTCCTCCGGGAGCGGCTCTTTTTACCTGCTGTCCTGTTTTTCCGCTAAAGACGGCATAAATGGTATAATTGGTTTGTTTAGCTTTCCAGTTTAGTCGGTTTGGTTCCATTTTATTGGGAAGCTTAATTGAAGATCCCTCAATTCCTTTATCTTTTGAGGCTGCTTTGTTTTTTTCGAGATTGTCCGTTAAATTTATGTAAGAACCATCGCTTCCGTAAGCTACAACATATAAAAGTTCAGCAGGAGTTTTTTCTTTACTGCTGTCAAGTGTTATATTTCGATCAAATGTTTCATTTTTTTTAAGCGGATATTTTTCAACAATGAGTTTAGTTGCAGCATAAGGCAAAGTAACATGCGATCCGCCATAAGGCCATCCAGTACCTAAAACCATATCAACCTGCATTTTCAGGCTGTCAGCAGTCTGAATAGTGTAATCCAGCATTTCCATCCACTTTGGAGAAAGATAATCTATATAATTATTTTCTTCTCCTTTTACGCCATAGATAGGAGTGATCTCTACACCGCCAATTCCGGCTTTATTAAAATCGATTAAAGTCTTTTTTAAATTTGGTTTATCAACAGCACTGCCCATCCACCACCAGCGTGTCCATGGCTGATTTATGTTTGTAGATTTTGGCCACGGTGAAGTATTGCTGTCCTGCGCAGAAAGATTGTAATTACAAATAAAAAATAAGGTAATAAAGCAGAATGTTTGAAGTCGTTTCATTATTGATCTAAAAGATTTACCTGTTACTAAAATGTATTAATTTTTTGTAAAAACAGAATTCGTAAAAACAGATTTAAAATTCACTGTACAAAAGTAAAAGTATAAGCAACCCATCAAAATGCTATCCTGTTGCGTCCTGTTTTTGTTGAATATTGTAAAAATTAAATTATCATTAAATAAGTTATAAAGTTTTTTAATTGATATTAATTTATGGAAATAAATAGGAATAGTGAAAAAATAATTTACTAAAATTTAGTATAATGTATTTGTGTGTTTTGTGTGCAATTATTGGTTGTAAATCAAGTAGTTGAGTTGTTTTTTGTTAAAGTAAACTTAATATTGTTTTGTAATATATTGAAAGTTAACAGGATACTACAGGATGCCGTGAAAGTCGCTTCTAAATAAATTTGGTTTGAACTAATTACCTAACCAAATTTAACTTTTTATGAAAAACAAGCTTAATCTTTTGCTGATTATAGCCTTATGTGTACTAGTGTATTCATCAGGTTATGCGCAAGGAAAAACGGTTACAGGAACCGTTACTGACCCAGCCAAATTATCGATACCCGGCGTAAATGTAATTGTCAAGGGAACGAATAGATCTACAAGTACTGATTTTGATGGGAAATACAGTATTAATGCTGCTCCGGGAGAGACTTTAGTATTTTCGTTTGTGGGATTTGTCAAGCAGGAAATAAAAATTGGCACTGCAGCAAGTTACAATGTTTCACTTGATGCAGAAAGCTCAAGCCTAAATGAAGTCGTAGTTATTGGTTACGGCACACAAAAGAAAAAACTAACAACCGGTGCAATTTCTGGAATAAAAACAGAGAATTTTACAGAACGTCCGATTTCGAGAATCGACCAAGGTTTAATTGGTCAGGTTGCGGGAGTTCGTGTAAAACAAACTACTGGATTGCCAGGACAGCCTTTTAGTATTGAAATTAGAGGAGCTGGTTCTATTACAGCAGGAAATGAGCCTTTGTACGTTGTTGATGGATTTCCAATTTATACTGAAGGAAGCAACAGTAATGGATCATTCTCAAACGGAAGTCCGCTGGACAACATGAATCCAAATGATGTAGCTTCTATCGAAGTATTAAAAGATGCCGCAGCGGCTGCAATTTATGGTTCGAGAGCTTCAAATGGAGTTGTGATTATCACCACTAAAAAAGGTAAAAAAGGTAAAACAAAATTTACTTTTAATATGTACGGCGGGGTCAATAAAGAAGCTAACCGCGTGGATATGCTTTCATCTCAAGGATGGATCGACAGAGCCAAAACAATGATTGATGCACAATGGGTGGGTTCAGGAATAGCAGGAGCATCAGCAAGCCAATCAAATGCAGAACGTATTGCGGCTTACAATTTAAAAAACCCAACAGCACCGCTTACAACAGCAAATACTAGATATTATACGTATCTGTATGATGACAGATGGGATATTCCGGGACATCCAGGATTAGATTATATCGATTGGCAGGATAAAGTTTTCCGTACCGGAGAATTCAATAATTATCAATTATCTGCTTCAGGAGCTACAGATGCTGTAAATTATTATGTGTCTGCCAATTATCAAAAAAATACAGGATACATTGTAGGTACAGATTATTCATTATTCTCAGCAAGAGCAAATGTTGACGTGAAACTATCAGAAAGCTTTAAAATGGGAATTAATTTAGCGCCTTCTTATTCTATTAAGAATGATCCAGGTGTTGAAGGTAAAGATAATACGTTGTTTAAAGCACTTACTGCCACGCCAGTTTTTGAAAGCGCTTCGAATGCTGCTGGAGAAAAATATACAACCAGATATGCTTGGGGAAGCAGTACTACAAATATGTTGAACGCTTTAGCAAGAACTGGAAGAAATTCTATGTATAGAAATTTAATTTCTGGATATGCAAGTTATCAATTCGCTAAAAGTTTTACTTTAAAAAGTACTATTAACTTTGATAATTCTGATAATACTACTGAAAGTTACACGCCAAATGATGTAATAGCAAGTATTAGAGGAGCTTATAATACTTACAGAAGACAAAATATCGTTAATGAGAATACGTTAACGTATGACAGAACTTTTGGCTGCCATAGTTTTAATGTGCTTTTGGGACAGTCGTTCAACTCATACGAAATAACAAAATCGACACTTTCTTCTGGAGCACTTTATAATAGTTCAAGTATTGAAACACTTCCAGCAGGATCAATTGGATCTACAAATGCAGAAAAAAGTACATTACTGTCTTACTTCGCTCGTTTACAATACAACTTTAAAGAGCGTTATATTTTATCAGGAAGTATAAGACGTGACGGCTCATCTAAATTTGGTTCTGATAGAAAATGGGGAGATTTTTACTCCTTTTCATTAGGATGGAGAATTAAGCAAGAATCATTCTTAAAAGAGGTGAACTGGCTTAGCGATTTGAAACTTAGAGCAAGTGCTGGTACAAACGGAAGTAATAATATTGGCAGCTACGGATCTTATGCAACGCTTGGAACATTCAATTATTCAATAGGCGGTGCAGTAGCAATTGGTCAAGGAGCAGCTTCAATTCCAAATCCTACTTTACATTGGGAAGAATCAAAAAGTATAGATCTTGGAGTAGATTTTGGATTTATCAAAAACAGACTTTCTGGAACATTTGAAGTTTACAGAAAAAACAACAGCGAATTACTTTTAAGAGTTCCTGTTCCTGGAGATTCAGGTTTTCCTACTTACCTTACAAACATTGGAGAAGTTCAAAATCAAGGTTGGGAATTTGAGCTAAATTCATTAAACATTAAGACACCAAGTTTTGAATGGAGAACATCTGCAAACATAAGTCATAACGAAAATAAAGTAGTAGCATTAGGACCAGATCAATCTAAAATTGAAATTAGTAACTCATTTGACGGAGGTGTGCCATTCATTAAACTAGAAGTTGGAAAACCAATGTATACGATTTTTGGATTAAAACAAAATGGAGTAGTTACGCAAGCAGATATTGATACTGGAGGTACTACAATTGGAGGAAATAAATTAGTATTAGGAGATCCTAGATATATAGATCAAAACGGAGATAAAAAAATCAATTCAGAAGACCGTGTTGATTTAGGAAACCCAACACCAAAATACACTTGGGGAATTACAAATAGTTTTAAATACAAAGATTTAGATTTAAATGTTTTGGTTCAAGGTCAAAACGGAGGTACAGTTTATGGTTTAACAGGTCGTGCAATTGACCGTACTGGAATGGGATCTGTAGAAAATTCATTAAATGTAGATCCTGCAGTTAGAGGAAACTGGAGAACTTCTTTTGGGTATCAAGCCAATTCTGACTGGTTGTACAAATCAGATTATGTAAGTATTAGAAGTATTTCTATTGGATATAATCTAAGACAAGCCTTAAAAGGAATTACAAGAATTGATAATGCAAGATTATATGTAACAGGAGAAAACTGGTTCTACTGGAACAAATATAAAGTTGGTTTCAATCCAGAAGCAGTAAATACTTCAGCAAGTTCAAACAGTGATTTCTCTGTGCCGGTAGATTACGGTGGAGCGCCTTTGGCAAAATCATTAGTTATCGGACTAAACATTAATTTTAATTAAACGAAAATGAAAAAATATATCTTCATAGCAGCAGGTGCGTTAATGTTGTTCGCACAATCATCTTGTACAGATGAGCTGACTCAGCTGCCTTTATCGCAAGGCACGATCGAAAATTTTTATGCAACGCCGGGCGATTTTGTACAGGCAAGAAATGCAACTTATTCTGTTGCTTTTCACGGAGCAACTGTATATGGTTATGCAAACCGAGTAATGAATTTAAGTGAAACCAGATCTGATAACTTGATGGCTACAACAACAGCATCTAGAGACTGGGAAGGAATTAATAGTTTTTACACTTCTATCAGTTCAAATACTTATGTGAAAGAAGCATATCTTACCAATTATAATGCAATCTATAAAGCAAATCAGTTATTAGAAAAAATTGCAGAAAAAGGAGATGTAATTTTTACAAATCCAGCTGATAAAACCGCAATGGCTGCCGAAGCACGTTTTCTTAGAGCATTTTGTTATTTTGATTTGTTAAGATGGTTCGGGCGTGTGCCATTAATTGACAGAACAATGACTGCAGGAGAAGCTTCGAAAATAAAAAGAACTGCAGTTGCAGATGTTTACAAACTAATTATTTCAGATTTAGAATTGGCAATTCCAGATTTGCTTCCTTCTTATGATAATGCAAATTACGGACGTGTTACAAAATATGGAGCAAAAGCACTTTTAGGACTTGTTTATATGACTCGTTCAAGCCCAACTTACGGAATTGACGGTGCAATGTTAGGTTTAAATGAGTGGGACAAAGCGTATCAACAACTAAATGATATTAAGTTGAGTGGTTTATATGCCTTTGGTACAGATTACGAACCAATTTTTAAAACGGAAGGAAATGCCAATAAAGAAAACGTATTGACTATTTCTTACACACAAAATATTTCGACTCCTGTAGGAGGAAACTTTATGGTAGAGTTAGGGTACGAACCTTATTTTGCCTCTGTAAATTTATCAGCACAAGGAGCTTTAGAAGCAAGACCAATTTCGACTGGTTTCATGAAATTGTTTACAGCCGCTGATAAAAGACAACTTTATGGTATTGCTACAAGTTATACTGTAGCTTCTGGAACTTACAAAGGAAGTTACACCCTGCCGGTTTTCAAAAAATACATCGATCCTGCGAGATACGGAAACGGACGCGAAGATTGGGGAGTTGATTTTATGATTACTCGTTATACTGATGTTTTAATGCTTATGGCAGAATGTACACTTCATGGCGGCGGCGGTACTCAAGCAGATGTTGATGCAATTGTTAATAGAGTAAGAACCAGAGCTGGCGTGCCTGCAAATGCAGTAAATATTACTTTAGATCAATTATTTGAAGAAAGAAGAAAAGAGTTTTTTGCAGAAGGAACAAGATGGTTTGATTTAATTAGATCAGGAAAAGCAGTGGCTACGATGAACGCTTGGAGAATTGCTGAAGATACTGAGAATAAAATCAGAACAATCGATAACAACTCATTATTATATCCAATTCCGTTACAAGAACTTCTTGCAGTTCCAGGGCTTTATGATCAAAATTTAGGTTACGATTAGTAATTAGTATTTTTTTTATATATTTTTTGTTTTTAAAAAGCTGTCTTTTTCAGACAGCTTTTTTAGGTTTTATGTGTAAAAAAAAAACAGGTAAGCACAGGATGCAAAAAAAGAACAGCTAATTTAAATTTAAAGTGTTACTTAGATAAAAAAAACTAACAATGAAAAATCCAAATAAAATTCTTTTACTTTTATTGGTTTTGAGTGCAAAAATCTCACTTTCAGCGCAGGTAAAACTTCCAGCTCTAGTAAGCGATAATATGGTTTTACAGCAAAATACAAAAGTTAATTTATGGGGATGGGCTTCTCCAAACGAAAAAATAAACATTCAATTAGGATGGTCAAATCTTCCAGTAAATGTTACTGCTGATGCCGAAGGAAATTGGAAAACGACAGTCGAAACGCCAAAAGGAGGAGAAACGGCATACGATATAATAATTGAAGCTTCTAACAAAATTACGCTGAAAAACATTCTTATTGGTGAAGTTTGGCTTTGTTCTGGTCAGTCAAATATGTTTTTCCCTGTTGGAAGAGAAGAGGGAACTTGGAAAACAGGTGTCAAAAACTATGACGAAGAAGTAAAAAAGGCTGTTTTTCCTAATATCCGACTTTTTACAGTTGCACTCAATGCATCGGCAAAACCACTCGAAGATGTTACAGGAAGCTGGAAAATCTGTTCACCTGAAAGTATTAAAACATTCTCGGCAGTAGCTTATTTCTTTGGAAGAGATTTGTATCAAAAACTAAATGTACCAATCGGTTTACTATCTACTTCTTGGGGCGGAACCAAAGCCGAAGCTTGGACCGCGCAAAGTGTTTTAGAAGAAGATGTTGCTTTCCTGTCCATTTTGCAAGAAGATGCAAGGAACGAAAAAGTATATCAAGAAAAGCTGGAAGCATATTATTTAGCACTTACAAACGAACGAATTGCAAGCGCAGCAAATGCTCCAAAATCACAATTAAAAAAGCCCAAAAAAGAACCCAATAAAACTTCGTATGTTTTGTACAATGCTATGCTTCATCCTTTAGTGAATTACACAATAAAAGGAGCAATTTGGTATCAAGGCGAAAGCAATTCAGGAAAAGCCTATTTGTATCGAAGTTTATTTCCAACTATGGTAAAAAGCTGGAGAGAAGAATGGAAACAAGGAGAATTCCCATTTTATTATGTGCAGATAACACCGCATAAAGGGCAAAACGCAGAAATAAGAGAAGCCCAATTAATGTCTTTGAAAACAATACCAAGCAGCGGAATGGTTGTTACAACAGATGTTGGAGATGCACAAAATATTCACCCGATAGACAAACAGACTGTTGGTTATAGATTAGCCCTTATCGCACGAGCTAAAACGTATGGAGAAAATAAACTAGTGTATTCAGGTCCTATTTTTAATCATATGAAAATCAAGAAACAAAAAGTACAATTGTTTTTTGATTATGCTGATTCTGGATTAAAGAAAACAGGAGATACTTTGAAAGAATTTGAAATAGCAGGTAATGACCAAGTTTTTTATCCTGCCGAAGCAAAAATTGAAGGAAAAACAATAGTAGTCACTTCGCCTAAAGTAAAAGAACCCGCTGCAGTTCGATTTGCTTGGAAAGCTGTTCCTGAACCTAATTTATTCAACAATGAAAACTTACCCGCTTCTCCTTTTAGAACAGATGAATGGGTAATAGCTGAAAAGAAGTAAAAACGTTTTTTTCGAACACATAGAAACATAGCTTATTGAATTTAAGATAGGCGTTTCACTTGCATAAACACACATAGCTATGTGTAAAAACTAGTTTTTTAAAGACTCTTTTGCAGAATTAAAAAATCTATGTTTCTATGTGTTTAAGAGTAAAGCCAGAGATCAAATGATTAATTAGTTTGTAAAAAAAAACTGCTCAATCTGCGTGAGAATATTTAAGACATAAATATAAATCGGAATAAAAGTCAAATGAATCGAAGGCAATTTTTAATTGGAAATTCTCTAGCAGCCATTGCGTTGTGTCTTCCGTTTTCGGCAGAAGCCAGTGCTTTTTTCGACGATCCAAAACTCTCAGATTTTGAGAAAAGACTTCGACCAGTCGGGCGTGCCTTAGAATTTGAAGATTATTATGTTTGGTGTAACAGCCCAATTGAAGGACCAGATGGTAAGATTCATGTATTTTTTTCTCGTTGGAAAAAATCAAAAAGCATGAGCGGCTGGATAAACGGTTCTGAAATTGCACATGCAGTTGCCGATAAACCAGAAGGACCTTATGAATATGTCAGCACCATTTTAACACCAAGAGGTGAGGGTTTTTGGGATGCTACAACCTGCCATAATCCAAGTATTCATTTTGTAGACGGAAAATATGCGCTTTTTTTCATGGGAAATTCGAATGGAAAAATGGATACAAAGCGAATTGGTTTAGCAACTTCAGATTCACTTTACGGGCCATGGCAACGACCAGATAAACCATTGTTGCAGCCTGGAGAACAAGGTGATTGGGATGATTTACTAACTACAAATCCATCTTTTTTAAAACATCCAAACGGCGAATATTGGCTTTATTATAAATCATTAGATACAGAGAATTATGTTAATCCAAAATTCCCAATCAAAGGAAACAGAAAATACGGATTGGCAATTTCTAAATCGTTGACAGGTCCTTATATAAAATACAAAAACAATCCATTGATTGATTTTTCAAAATTAGGAGATAACAAACAATGTGAAGACGCTTTTGTTTGGCATGAAAATAAAAAGTTCAAAATGCTGGCGAGAGATATGGGTGTTTTTGGAATGGATTACGGACTTTATATGGACTCCAAAGATGGGATTCATTGGAGCGATCCGCAAATTTCATATCAGCCATTAAACAAATATGTAAAAGAACCTGAAGCTCCGAAACATTTAAATCGATACGGACGCGCAGAACGCCCTCAATTATTATTTCAAAACGGAAAAGCAACTTATTTATTTACGGCGTCGCAAGGAGGAAAATATGAAACTTCATCAGCATTTATTTTTAAAATCGTTTAGATGAAATTTTAAATCAAACAGTTTAACAGAGAAAAAATGGAAAATAAAATTGTTAGAAATGCCTTTACAATGCAACTGAAAAAAGGTTTTGAAACCGAATATAAAATAAGACACGATGCTATTTGGACAGAATTAACAGCTTTATTGTCTGAAAACGGTATTCAGGATTATTCTATTTTTTTAGATGAAGAAAGCGGAATACTTTTTGGCGTTCAAAAATTAAGTTTAGATTTTGATCGTTCACAACTTTCCAGCCATCCTCTTATGAAAAAATGGTGGAATTATATGGCTGATATTATGGAAACGAATCCAGACAATTCCCCGAAAACAAACACACTAAAAGAGGTTTTCCATTTAGATTAAATGAGTAAATTGTTTTAAATTAAAAAGTTATAATAAGAATGAAAAATACAATAAAATTTTATGCACCAATTGCATTATCGATCTTCGTTTTTGCAAGCAGTAATGCACAGAAAAAAACAGCTGGAAATACAATTGTTTTAAAAAACACTTCCAATTTAGAGCTGACTCAAAAAGCCATTTCCATCAAAAGAAACCAACTTTCCCTAAATAAAGAATCTGGAATTTACCCTATTTTAATTTACAAAAAAGATACAATTCCGGCTCAGGTAAATGATTTAGATGGTGACGGAAAATGGGACGAATTGTTTCTGGTAACTGATTTTGCAGCAAACCAAGAAAAGAAAGCCGTTTTAAGCTGGTCAAATAAAGATCCAAAGTTCACGGTTAGAACAAGTGCCAGATTTGGAAAAAGAGAAGGTAAAAACCTGCCCGTTCATCCAGATACACAAGAAGTTTTACTAGCCAATCAAGTACATAAAAAACTCGGTTACCAAAAATACCAAACTGATGGCCCGACTTGGGAAAATGATAAAGTAGGTTTTAGACATTATTTAGATGGAAGAAATTGCAAAGATGTTTTTGGAAAAAAAACGCCGGGAATTACCTCAGAAGATGTTGGAATAAACAGCAAAGGTGCTGTTGAAGACAATTACCACGTAATGCACGATTGGGGGAGAGATATTTTTCCTGTTGGAAGCTCAGCAGGTTTAGGAGGTTTTGCTCTGTTGACCAATGATAATAAAATAAACAGACTTGGAATTTTAGCCAATGATACTTTAAATAATATCGAAAAAACAACATTTAAAATTGTCAGCGAAGGCCCTGTAAATTCAGTTCTAAACTACAAATATCAAAACTGGGAAGCATCAGGAAATAAATACCAAGCAGAAGAAACAGCTTCGATCTGGCCGGGAATGTACGGTTATAAAAATACAGTTTCGGTAAATGGTTTAAAAGGAAACGACACATTACTAATTACGCTTTCTAATTTAAACAATCAAAACCCATTGCAAGTAATTGAGGCAGGAGAGTTTGTTTGTTTTATTCAGCATGATAAATTGACTTACGAACGTCAATGGATTTTAGGAACCGCAGTAATAGTTCCTAAAAATGTTTACAAGGGATATATAGAAGCACCAAAAACAGGACAGTTAACAGATTCATATCTAATAAAAGTTTCTGTAAAAAATAACCAAGAAGTAAGTTACTACCCAATCGCCGGCTGGGAACTCAGCGCCGACAAAAACTTTAAAGATTCAGCATATTTCACCTCTTACGTGACAACTTTGGCAAAGCAGTTATCGGCTAAAATTAAAGTTGAGGTAAAATAACAGTTATACATAACTACAAAACTAACAACTAACCAAATGAAAACTATTTTAAGAATCCTTTTTTGCGTTATTGGCTTTTCTCAAGTCACATTCTCGCAGAATTATACTAATGACACATTTCCAGACGGAAGTCCAATTTCAAATTGGTTCAAAGATTATTCTAAAATTCAATTAAAGAGTTTAGGCAAACAATATATTATTACAGATTTTAATGTTGGGAAAGACAGCACTAAAATTCAGACCGCTGCAATACAAAAAGTTATTGATAAAGCGGCTGCAAATGGAGGAGGAGTAGTTGTGATTCCAAAAGGAGTTTATTTAAGCGGTGCCTTATTTTTTAAACCAAAAACAGCATTATACGTTTCAGAAGGTGGAGTTTTAAAAGGCTCAGATAATATTGCTGATTTTCCAATAATGCCATCAAGAATGGAAGGGCAGAACCTAGATTATTTTCCTGCTTTGGTAAACGCTTACGGTGTTGACAATTTCTCGATTTCAGGAAAAGGAACCATCAACGGAAATGGTAAAAAATATTGGGAAGCCTTTTGGGAAAGACGAAAAATAAACCCAAAATGCACCAATCTCGAAGTTTCGAGACCAAGACTTGTTTTTGTATGGAACTCAAACAATGTACAACTTCAGGACGTAAAATTGATTAACTCTGGTTTTTGGACGAATCATTTTTATAAATGCAATAATGTAAAACTGCTGGATTTGTATATTTTTTCACCTCATATCGAAATTAAAGCACCAAGTACAGACGCTATTGATATTGATATTTGCAGCAATGTATTAATACGAGGCTGTTATATGTCAGTAAACGATGATGCAATAGCTTTAAAGGGCGGAAAAGGGCCTTATGCAGATCAAGATAAAAACAACGGTCCAAATTCTAATATAATAATTGAAAACACCAATTTCGGATTTTGTCATTCCGCATTAACAAACGGAAGCGAATCGATTCATAACAGAAATGTCATTATGAGAAATTGCAAAATAGATGGAGCTTCGCGAATGTTATGGCTTAAAATGAGACCAGATACACCACAGCGATATGAATACATAAGAGTAGAAGATATAAAAGGCGAAGCCAAAACTGGACTGGCGATATTTGCTTGGAAACAATTTTTTGATTTAAAAGGCCGTCCAGACGTTCCATTGTCTTACGGAGACAATGTAACCTTGAAAAATATTGATTTAAAATGCGAAACCTTTTATGGTGTAGAAAATGATCCAAACGTACGTTTATCCAATTTTACATTCGAGAATTTGAACATTCAAGCGACCAAAACAAGTATTGATAAAAGCCTAATAAAAGGGGTGAGTTTTAAGAATGTCTATGTAAATAAGCAGTTAATAGAGTAATTTTTACGCATATCCTCAATAAGCAGTTGCCTTTTTTTAACTAAAACAGAACAAAAATTAGCTTTTTTTTAAAGTTTGTATGTTTTTTTAAACTAGCATCTCGGAGTACTTGTAAGAGCATTCTCTTTTTTATTTGTTAGTAAATAGTTGATTAATAGTTTGTTGTGATGAAGGAGTTTTGATGAAAATAAAATGTGATTTTAACGCTAATTTAAAGCACAAAAAACAATGATAATTTTAACAGCAAATTTATTGTAACTATCAATCAAACCTCTATTTTTGCGCCTTAATTTAATAAGTACAAGCATGAAAGATCTATTAGTAAAAATCAACGCCGAAATTGACGCATTCAAAGCAGAAGCTGAATCTTTAACTGAAAAAGGTATCAAAGCTGCAGGACCAAGAGCACGTAAAGCTACTTTAGAAATCGAAAAACTTTTGAAAGAGTTCAGAAAAGTTTCTATCGAAGAATCAAAAAAATAATACAATTAAAACCTCGTCAACCTGATGAGGTTTTTTTTTGTTTCAAGTTGGCTTCAACTCCGCTCAGCTTGACAAATGAAAACAGCTGTCACCCTGAGCGAAGTCGAAGGCTTGTTCACAACTTATAACTCATAACTCATAACTTTTCTTAATACATTCTGCAGCAGTCAGTGCATTTAAATCAGCACCTTCTGCACCTGTATGTGTATGATCTTTTGGGAAAAAGCTTTTAACTTTTTCTTTCCCTAGAGCTTCATATTTTTTAGCAACCGCTTCGCTCAAATCTATATAAAGAACATTTTCTTTCTCCGTAATTTCTTTTGACCATTTTATATACGTATCCGTTCTGCGTTCTACTTTATCGTTTGGCCATTCATTTCTTGGCGTTAAGCTTAAAACAATTGGAATCGCGCCTTTTTCTTTAGCTTCTCGAATAAACTTTGTCATATACCAGCCAAAAGTATGTACAAGCTCTTTTGATCCGTCAGGACGAATTACTTCCTGAGTTTCATCGCCGATTCCTTTTAAAGAACCTCTGAATTTTTCCTTATCAACCGCGCCAGCGTCATTATGACCAAACTGAATTAAAATATAATTACCCGGTTCTAACTGATTTTTTACGTCATCCCAAAGACCTTCAGAAACAAAAGTTCTGCTGCTTCTGCCGCCTTTTGCTTTATTGATAACCGCAATGCGAGTTGTATCACAATATTTTGGAAAAGCAACGCCCCAGCCAACAGCATCTGGATTTCCATTATCAGCCATCGTAGAATCGCCTATTAAAAAGACTTTGTTTTTTACAGGTAGAACAATTTTCGGGTTTTCAAGAACATAATTTTTTAAGGAGTTTTTACTGTGTTTTACTTCGTCAATAATTACCGAAGCCGATAAAACAGCTCCTTTTGCAGAAGTATGCGTATGATCTCTTTTATAAAAATAAGTTCCAGTAATTTTTTGCTCTCCAAGTTTTTCCATTTCAACGGCCATTTTCTCATTCAAATTAATGAATGTGACTTTTTCTTTTTCGGCAATTTGTTTTGCCCATAAACCATATGAAGTATCGTTTCGAGGTACTTTCCCATTTTTCCAGTCATTCCTCGGAATTGGTGAACAAACAATCGGAATAGCCCCTTTTGATTTAGCCTCACGAATTACTTTCTGAATATACCAGCCGTAGCTGTGTACCGTTTCGTGCTTTTTAGTGAGGATATTATCTATTTCCTGAGTTTCACTTCCAATACCCTTTATTGTACCTCGAGCACGCAGACTGTCATTTAAAGGTCCGTCATCATTATGTCCAAACTGAATTAGTACATAATCGCCTTTTTTAAGTTTGTTTAAAACCACATTCCATAAACCTTTATCTTGAAAAGTACGACTGCTTGTGCCGCCTAGAGCATGATTTTCGACCTTAATTTTTGTAGTATCCAAAAACTGTCCAATAAAATCTCCCCAGCCCCAAAGTCCGCCTGCGCCGTTGCCTTTTCCGTTTTTTACAGTAGAATCTCCCACCGTAAAAAGAGTAGGTTTATGGTCTTGTTTTGATGTAAAATTGATGAATAATACAGCCAAAGAGAAAATAAAAAATATCTTAAGTGATTTCATGTTTTTTGATTTATGAATTTTGAGTTGTGGAATGGGTTTGTTTAATCGCAATGTTCACAAAGATTTACGCAAGGAACGCAAAGCTTTGCGTCCTTTGCGCTATTTCAACAATAATTTAAAAAAACTTTGTGAACCTTGCGGTTAAATGATAATGTGTTTTCAACTTGTAGCAAAATTTAGGTTCTAAAATCAAACCACAAATCCATCCTTATTCCATCGTCGCCTTTTTTAATTCGGATGTTTGTCGGCTGGCTTTGCGGGCCTTGTTGTTCCAAAGGTTTAAAATCTCTCATTGCCGGAATTTCATACATAAACGAAATATCACCTTCGGGAAAATCAGGCTGTGGGTAACTTCCTGGAAAACCATTTTTAGGCAGATCAGGAGTAAATAATCTCAGAAACAAATTTTCAGATTCGCTGAAAACTTTAAACGATGAGGTTCCTGCTTTTAAATTGGCACCCAATATATTTGCATGATATCCTTTGAATTCTGGATAAATCAAGTTTTCAAAGCTTTCTCCTGTAATTGTATTGTTGTACTCTTTTTCCCAAAAACCGAATGTCGTGCCTTTGATTCTGTTTTTCCAAACCCGATACGGACCTCTTCCAAACCATTTAATTCCAGTAACTTCTTTCTCAGGAAAACTAAATGTAATACCAAAAGCATTGATTTTATCTTCAAAAAAAGCACCGTCAAAACCCTCACCGCCAGAAGCATTTTTTAAAGCCAGTAATTCCATTTTTAATCTTCCATCAGCTTCCATAATCCATTTTATAGATGATAATCCGCCCGAATAATTTACAACGCAGACAGCTTTTTCACCTTCTTGCGAAATCTGAATATCTTTTAATTTCGCTTTCATGCCGATAGGACGGGGGCCATTCGTAAGCGGAATTACGGCAGTTTTAGTACTGATTTTTTGAAGTTCTCCAGTTGCCGCATTTATAACTACCGTAACATCATTTCCTTTTAAAGTAATTTCAGAATTGTTTTTGGTAACTGAAGCTTTTGCTTTTGTATTTTGAACCGCCAGAAATTTAGAAGCATAAAATGCAGCTTTGTGAATTGTCCATGTCCAAGTATAAATTTCCTTTTCAAATTGGTCAAAAGCTGTTATTGATAAAATATCACCTTCGTAGAAATTTTGGGGTACATCAAAATTTATCTTTCGTGTTTCTCCTGGTTCAATACTCGGAATTTCAATTTTTCCAGAACTTATTTCTTGAGATGTTTTATTCGTATACAAAACATCATTTTCTGACTTTAGAACTTTAAATTCCATTTTACAGGAATTCAAATTACTGAATAGATAATCATTCGAAATTAAAAAAGTACCATCAAAAGCATCCGTAATTTGTTTGGACTGAAACTGAATCGGTGCCCAAATTTCTTTAACCGAAAAATAACTTCCTTCCTTTTCACGATGAGGTCCTAGAATTCCATCAGCTGCCAAAGAGCC
Organism: Flavobacterium sp. FlaQc-30; assembly: GCF_044005885.1. Lineage (NCBI taxonomy): Bacteria > Pseudomonadati > Bacteroidota > Flavobacteriia > Flavobacteriales > Flavobacteriaceae > Flavobacterium > Flavobacterium sp. FlaQc-30. The sequence goes on from NZ_JBIPCO010000007.1 coordinate 28,267, forward strand.
TTTTGAATCAAACTTTTGTTCCCCTTTCCAGTCCGAACGTTTTACCGCTTCATCAAGCATTGCCCACATAAAACCTCCTGCAAAAAGTGGACTTTCTTTGTATCGATTCCAAAAATCTTCTAATGCCGCGCCGTGTCCGTTATCGTAAGTTCCGTGCATAAATTCAGTTGGAAAAAATACATTTTCACCAGAATTAAAGCGATGCATTCCCGTTAGATAAGTTGGGTAATGATGCGTATCCCAACCATCAAAATCAGCCCACGGATGAATGACAATTCTTTTTTGCGGATCATTTTCGGGAAACACTTTATCAACATCATAATTCCAGCCGCCCTCATTTCCGTTATCCCAAATAATAACCGATGGATGGTTTACATCTCGTGTCACCATTTCTTTAACCAGCTTAGTTCCCGTTTCAGTATCATATGAATTTTGCCAGCCTGCCAATTCATTTAGAACAAAAAGACCAAGCGAATCGCAGACTTGAAGAAAATGATCATCAGGCGGATAATGACCGCGAACCGCATTCATATTCATATCTTTAATTAGTTTAACATCCAGTTCGCTGATACGTTTACTTGTACTTCGTCCGCCTTCCGGCCAAAAAGAATGGCGATTAATACCTTTCATGATAATTTTGGTGCCGTTTACATAAATACCGTCTTTCTTTTTAAACTCTAGAGTTCTAAAACCAATCTTTTTCTCGTATTCATGAAGTACAGTTCCGCTCTGTTTTACAACCAGTTTTAGATTGTATAAATTGGGAGTTTCAGGATTCCATAGCTTAATATTTTCCCATTTTGCCGTGATAGTTTCTTTTGTGGTTTTCGCTTTAAGCGGAAAAGTAAAAGCAGGGAAATTTTCTCCATTTTTACCAGAGAGTGAAACTTGTAAAAGCGTGTTTTTTGGAATATCCTGCAGGTTTAAATCAACAGTAATCGAACCGTCCATTTTCGGATTTACAGCAATATTCTGAATATGGGTTTTAGGAGAAACTTCCAGCCAGACTGGACGATAAATACCGCCAAAAAGCCACCAATCCGCTCTACGTTCAGCGTTATTTACAGATTTATTAGCAGAATGTTTCCAAACATGAACTTCCACTGTATTTTTAGAACCAAACTTTAATAAAGATGAAATATCATATTTAAATTCATAAAAACCACCCTGATGTATTGCACCCGCAATTTTCCCGTTGATTTTTACTTCAGTATCCGTCATGGCACCGCCAAAAGTGATTAGAACATTTTTATTTTTATAATCTAATGGTATTTGAAATTCATATTTATAAAAACCTTCTTCCTTGCTTGGTTCTTTTTGGTTCAATTCCTTATACCAGCGTCCATATGTATATTCGCCAAAACCTTCCAATTCCCATTGAGAAGGCACATTTATTTTAGACCAGACTTTGCTGTTGTTTCCATCAGTACAATAAAAATCCCATTGTACAGGATGCTCAAAATCTTTCCCCGAAAGGTAAATTAAATCTGTTTTTTGTGCTTGTGAGGTTTGAATAATAAAAAGGTGAAGCGAGATAAAAAATAGAATTTTGAAAGTAGGGTTTGAAAACATATTATTTTGTTGAACTTTAAAATTAAGTATAGTTTAATCCGTTTAAAATGTCATTTTACAATTTCTATTTCTTTTCACTTAATCAAGAATCAGCGATTGTACTTTCAAATCTACTTGTTCCTTTTTTATATTGTATCCTGTACTATGATGTTAAAAAATATTGGATAATTCTAAAAATTAATATATTTTTTAAATTTATAAAATCAGGTAGGTGCAGGATAGTATCCCGCTAAAAAACAAAGAAATTGCATCTCAATTATTGAATTAATAAAATAAACGAGCATAAATTTTATTATTCAAATTTTAAGAATTATCAATTATTTGAATTTTATGGGAATTAAAAAACGTACTATTTGCACTTTAGCGGGCTTATTTCTGACTTCAACTATGATTGTTTTTGGTCAGGAAAAAGCGCCCATTCGTAAACTACATTACGCACCCGAAGGAAATAGTTTTGTTTTAAAAAATGGTACCCGAAAATTTAATCGTGCACTTTATGGTTCCAACACCGGATTTAGAGTTGAAACGGGAGATTTGCCAGAATTTGCTATGTATATGCCTGGAATGGGCGGTAATTTTAAATTAGGTTTAACAAACGGAAAAGAAAGCAAATGGATTACCGAGGCAGCGAAAATTGATACACGTTATGTTTTGGGAACAATGCAATACACAATCGAAGATCCAATTTTGGAAGGAGGGAAATTATTTATTGACGTTGTCGCATTAAAAGAAAGCGAAGGTTTTATTGTAAAATTATACAGCGAAAAATGGTCTAAAAAGACTAGTTTAATTTGGGCTTATGGAGGCGCAACTGGAAAAAAGTTCAGTCGTGACGGCGATATTGGCGCAGATCCTGAATCGGTTTTTTATTTACAGCCCAATTATTGCCTCAATAATAAATATACGCTGAAAAAGGAATCTTTCCTTTTAGATTATGGTTCTGAAAGCAACAAACAGAAAACAGGAAATAATAAAAGTGTTACTGGATTTTTTCCAAATTCTGATGTTCGTTTAGCAGATGCTAATGTTCAGAATAAACCTTTAGCGCTTTTTAATTCTAAATCTGAAGCACTGCCGTTAATAAGCGGGAAAGTAAGCTCTATTTCCGATAAAGGAAGCTATTGGCTTTTTGTTCCTGAAGTTTCAAAAGTAAATTATACACAGAAAACCATTGCCGAACTTTACGAAAAATCGGTTACAGCAACGCATCTTTTAGCCAATCGAATTAAAGTAAAAACACCTGATAATTATATTAATACATTAGGTTCAGCGCTTGCTATTGCTTCTGATGGAATTTGGGAAAGTCCAGCTTATCTTCATGGTGCAATTGCCTGGAGAATGTATTTAAATGCTTGGCGCGGAGCTTATACAGCAGATCCTTTAGGATGGCACGACAGAGCAAAAACACATTTTACAAGTTACAGTAATTCGCAGGTAACATCGCCTGAAAGTGGTCCAGTTGTGTTTGATGAAGAAAAAAACCTAGCGCGTCAGAAAGAAGAAATAGGAACTTCAATGTTTAGCAGCGGTTACATCAGCCGAAGTCCGAATAAGAATAATGTGGCGCATCATTACGATATGAATCTGGTTTTCTTTGATCAGATGTTTCGTCATTTTAAATGGACAGGAGATTTGACTTTCTTAAAAGAAATGTGGCCGACAATTGAACGACATTTAAAATGGGAAAAACGAAATTTTGATCCAGATAATGACGGACTTTACGATGCTTATGCTTCAATTTGGGCAAGTGATGCTTTGCAATACAGCGGCGGCGGCGTAATTCATTCTTCGGCTTATAATTATTATGCGAATAAAATGACGGCAGAACTGGCTAAAAAACTAAATATAGATGCCGTTCTTTTTGAAAAAGAAGCAGATAAAATTTTAAAAGCGACAAACAATCAGCTTTGGATTCCGAAAAAAGGAATTTTTGCGGAATATAAAGATGCTTTAGGAAATAGAATATTGCACGATTCACCTGGAGTTTGGAGCATTTACCACACCATAGATTCAGAATTATCAAATCCTTTTGAGAGTTATCAAATGTTGGATTATATCAATAATCAAATTCCGCATATTCCAATTGCAGCAGACGGATTGGATAAAAAAGATTTATATGTTATAAGCACTACAAACTGGCAGCCCTATACTTGGTCAACTAATAATGTTGCTTTGGCAGAACAATTGCATACTTCGCTGGCATTCTGGCAAGGCGGGCAATCTGAACAAGCGTATACAATGTGGGAAAGCGCTTTGATTGAAAGTATGTATTTAGGCGCTTCTCCGGGTGGTTTTGAACAACTTATGTATCAAGATGCTATGCGAGGCGAATTATACCGCGATTTTGCTGATCCAATTGGAATGGCTTCTCGAACGTTAGTCGAAGGACTTTTCGGGATTCAGCCGGATGCTGTAAATGAAGTTTTAACCATAAAGCCAGGTTTTCCTGAAAAATGGGAAAACGCATCTTTAGAAATTCCTGATATTTCAATTGATTTTAGTCGAAAAGATAAGAAAGACAGCTATCATATCGAAAACCATTTTGTTGCAAAAATGGACTTGAAATTACTATTAAATGCTCCTTTTGACGGAGTTGAAAGTATTAGTGTTAATGGAAAGAATGTCTCTTGGAAAGCTATTCCGGAGAGCGTCGGAACTCCAAAAATCAGCGTTGAAGTTCCTTACAATATAGTTTATGATGTAGTCATCAATTGGAAAAGCGGAACTTTTAGAAAAATCTATACTAAGCCTTCATACAATTCAGGGGATGCTTTAAATATTAGTATTACGAAAGGAGAAATGGTTTCTATTTATGATCCGCAAGGCGTTTTAAGTCAAATTGATAAAAAAGAAAGAACACTTCAGTCAATTGTAAATGGCGAGGGAAATAAAACATTCTTTATTCAGATGAAACAGGGTGAATTATCGTGGTGGTATCCTGTTGAGTTAAACATAAAACCTAAAGAATCAAATCAGAAGGATTTTAATTGGGATATTCCGCTGGACAAATCACAGCGAACAGAAACGGTATCATTATCTTCTTTTTTTAATGCAAAGGTCACTGATATATTCAATTATGAATATTTGTCGCCAAGACCTAAAACGGTAACCTTACAATTGCCCAAACAAGGAATTGGAAATTGGTGTTATCCAAACGTTTCTGTTCAAATTGATGATAAAGGGTTACGTGAAAAAGCAAAGCAGACAGGAAAAATTACAACTTCAAACGGAGTTCCTTTTCAAACACCTTCTGATGAAAATCAGAAAAATATAATCTTTACATCGATGTGGGATAACTTCCCAGAAAGTATCAATATTCCGTTAAACGGAAAAGCTTCACACGCTTATTTTATGCTTGCAGGAACTACAAACCCAATGCAGAGCCGAATCGTAAACGGAGAAATTAAAATAGAGTATACTGACGGAACTTCGGAAGTTTTACCATTAAAAAATCCTGAAAACTGGTGGCCAATAGAACAAGATTATTTTATAGATGGACTTGCCTTTACAACCGATGCTGCAAGACCGCCAAGAGTTTATTTTAAAACAGGCGAAATTTCTAGAGATTTTAAAGATTTTAAAACCATAAAAGGATTTAGCAGCTACGGAGTTGACGGGGGAGCAGGAACGATTTTAGAATTACCCTTGGATAAAAATAAAACTTTAAAAAACCTGACTCTGAAAACTATTGCAAATGATGTTGTGATCGGTTTGATGAGTTTAACATTAATTAGATAATTAGTCAATTACATAATGAGATAATTGTAGAAATGGGCTTCGACTTCGCTCAGCCTGACAAAAGATTGGCTGTCAGGCTGAGTGAAGTCGAAGCCAATCTGAAACCCTAAACTTCAAAAAACTATCAAAACAAAATAACCACATGAAAAACTATAAATTCATAACCGTATTCTTATTTTCGGTTTCGCTTTTTGCACAAAAAATCGATCGAAAGGAATTAGTAACAAGACATAATGTCAAAATTTCGGCTATTGATACTCTCGCATCTTTAACGGTTGGTAACGGTGCTTTTGCTTTTACAGTTGATGCTACTGGGCTCCAGACTTTTCCGAAAGAATATCAAAACGGAATTCCGCTTGGAACACAATCGGAGTGGGGTTGGGATAGTTATAAAAACACCAATAATTATAAGTTTTCGGAGACTTTAAGAGATTATAAGCAATATGGAAGAGACATTTCATACACGGTTCAGATTAAAGAACCAAAACGAAAAGTTGAAGCAGTAAACTGGTTCAGACAGAATCCGCATTTATTGCAGCTTGGGAATTTAGGTTTTGAAATTACGAAGAAAGATGGAAGTCTGGTAAAGCCATCTGATGTAAAAGCCATTTCGCAAAAACTAAATGTGTGGACGGGAGAAATCGAAAGTTATTTTGAAATTGAAGGAACTCCAGTAACAGTTTTAACAGCTTCACATCAGGAAAAAGATGAAATTGGCGTAAAAGTAAAATCAGATTTATTACAGCAAAAACGTTTAAAGATAAGTTTACGAATTCCATTTCCAACAGGCGATTGGGCAGATATGGGAACAAAATGGGAAGGAAAACAAGATTATAAAAGCACACTTACACCAAAATCAAAAACAGAAGCCGTTGTTACTCATGTAATGGACAGCATTTCGTACAATGTAAATTTAAATTGGAAAGGAAACGCTCAGATAAAACAAATTTCAGGTCATTATTTTGTTGTTGAAGCTTCGAATACTAATACATTAGAATTGAGCTGTCTTTTTGCTTTAGCAGAAAAAAAAGCAATTAAAAATTCCTCTTTCACAGATATTCAAAACAGCAGTATAAAAGGCTGGGAGAAATTCTGGAACAGCGGCGCTGCAGTTGATTTTTCAGGCAGTACAGATTCTCGCGCCAATGAACTGGAGCGCAGAATTATTCTGTCACAATATCTTACGAAACTGCAATGTACTGGAAAAGTACCGCCTCAGGAAACGGGTTTAACATATAACAGCTGGTATGGAAAACCGCATTTAGAAATGCACTGGTGGCACGGTGTTCATTTTGCACTTTGGAACAGACCAGAATTGTTAGAAAAGAGTCTTCCTTGGTATCAAAAGGTTTTTGATAAAGCAAAAAACATTGCCAAAAGACAAGGTTTTGAAGGAGCAAGATGGCAGAAAATGGTTGATGCAGACGGCAACGAAAGTCCGTCGTCTGTAGGGTCATTTTTAATTTGGCAGCAGCCGCATTTTATTACTTATGCGGAATTGATTTACAGAGCAAAACCAACTGCTTCAACTTTAAATTTATACAGCGAACGTGTTTTTGCAACGGCTGATTTTATGGCTTCGTTTGCTAATTACGATCCAAAAACGGATCGTTATGTTTTAGGTCCGGGCGTGATTCCGGCTCAAGAACGTTTTAAAGCAATGGAAACTTTTAATCCAACGTATGAATTGGCATATTGGAACTGGGCTTTGAAAACAGCAATTGAATGGAAGAAAAAGCTAAATCAAAAAGTACCTGAAAAATGGGAAACGGTTTTGGCTAAATTGTCAAAACTTCCAGTTGCAGATAATGTGTATCTAGCAACAGAAAGCGCAACAGATTCCTATACCAATCCCGAATTCAAAACAGATCATCCGTCTGTTTTGGGAACATTTGGAATGCTTCCTGAAACTTCTCTTTTAGATAAGAAAATTATGAAAAACACCTTTGATCTGGTTTGGAAAACTTGGTCTTGGGATAAAACGTGGGGTTGGGATTTCCCGATGACGGCGATGTCAGCAGCCCGTTTAAATATGCCTGATAAAGCGGTTGATGCTCTTTTTATGAAAGTAACAACGAATACGTATTTAAAAAACGGACATAATTATCAGGCAGAACGATTAACGCTTTATCTTCCGGGTAATGGCGGAATTCTAACTGCTGTTGCCATGATGTGTGCAGGCTGGGACGGATCTGAAGGAGAAAATCCAGGTTTCCCAAAAGATGGAACTTGGAAGGTTAAGAGCGAGGGTTTTAAGAAGATGTTTTGATTTTTTGAGGTTCTAAGGTTCTAAGGTGCTAAGGAGCTAAGTTTTTATTTTCGAGGTCCTAAGGTGCTAAGGTGCTGAGGGACTAAGTTTTATATGCAGTTCTCGCAAAGTCGCCAAGACGCCAAGAAAATCTTAGAATAAAAATTTTGCGACTCTGAGACTTTGCGAGATTAAAATAAAACTGCTAAATCTGCGTGAAATAACTAACCACAATTCAATATAAAATTTATGAAAAAATATATTCTCTTTTTATTGTTTTTTGTGAGTTTGACAGTTTTGAGTCAAAGACAAATGGAAAATCTAGATCGTGGTATTATCGCGATAAAAGATAAAGGTCATTTTTTTGTGAGCTGGCGTGTTTTAGGAACAGATTCTGATGATCTGGCTTTTAATTTGTATCGAAAAAGCGGTGCTAAAAAAGCTGTTTTATTGAATGAAAAGCCAATTACAGGCGCGACCAATTTTGTTGATATTAAAGCTAATGCTAAAGAGGAGAATACTTGGTTTGTTAAAACGGTTTTAAATGGAAAGGAATCTGAAGCTTCGGGGAGTTTTACAATTCCAGCGAATGCTTCCGATAAACAATATTTATCTATTAAATTAAGAGAAATTGAGGGCTATACTGCAAATGATGTTTCTACAGGTGATTTAAATGGAGATGGAAAATACGATTTGATTGTTCATATGACGGGAAAAGGACATGATAATTCTCAAACAGGAATTACAGATCCACCAATATTTCAGGCTTATACTTTAGATGGAACATTTTTATGGCAGATTAATCTCGGAAAAAACATTCGCGAAGGTGCCCATTATACGCAGTTTATGGTGTATGATTTAGATGGTGATGGTATAGCGGAATTGGTCTGTAAAACTGCAGATGGCACAACTGACAGCGCAGGAAATGTGGTTGGAGATGTTTCAAAAGACTGGGTTGACCGCGATCCTGATTCTAAAACGTATGGCAAGATTTTAAAAGGGCCAGAATATCTTTCGGTTTTTGACGGCAGAACAGGAAAGTTGGTTACAACCGTAGATTATATTCCGCAGCGAGGCGATTTGGCTGGCTGGGGCGGAAGAGGTGGAAGCGGAGGCAATGATACAAAAGGAAACCGAATGGATCGTTTTATTGCTTGTATTGCTTATCTCGACGGAATTCACCCAAGTGTTGTAATGTGTCGTGGTTACTATGGCAGAACGGTTTTGGCTGCTTGGGATTTTAAAAATAAAAAATTAACGTCAAGATGGACTTTTGACAGTAAAGATGCCGAAAACCCATATTCGGGAATGGGGAATCACAATCTTACAGTTGCTGATGTAGATAATGACGGAAAAGATGAAATAATCTACGGATCAATGTGTGTTGATGATAATGGGCAAGGTTTGTATACAACGGGTTTTAGACACGGAGATGCGATTCATGTTTCTGATCTTGATTTGGATATTCCGGGTTTAGAGGTTTTTGGAATTCATGAAATTGAAAACGGAACGACAGGTCCGGGTGTTACTTTATTTTCGGCTAAAGATGGAAAAGTATTGTTTACAGGTTCTATTAATGAGGATGTAGGACGAGGAGTTGCTGACAATATTGACCCAACTCGAAAAGGTGCGCAATGCTGGTGGTCAGGTTCTCCGTATCTGCATGATATGAAAGGAAATAATATTGGTAAAGCGCCAAGTTCAACTAACTTTTTAATTTATTGGGACGGTGATACTTCGAGGGAACTTTTAAATTCAAATTATATCGATAAATATAATTACGGGAGATTGTTTACTGCCGAAGGAGCTGTTTCAAACAACGGCACAAAATCGACCCCTGCACTTTCTGCAGATATTTTAGGCGACTGGCGCGAAGAATTGATTTTGAGATCTGAAGATAATAAAGAACTTAGAATTTATTCCACAACAATTCCAACTAATGTCAGACAATATACTTTAATGCATGATCCGCAATATCGATTAAGCATCGCTTGGCAGAATGTTGGTTATAATCAGCCGCCGCATACTAGTTTTTATATGGGAGCAGCTATGGAACCCGCTCCAAAACCAAATATTGTATTAGTTAAATTCCAAGATAACTAAGCGAGGCAGACATTCTGAAAATTTTGTAAAATGTTAAAATAACATTTAAAATAAAATAACAATCAGCTCTTTAAAATAAGGTTATTCTAGTAAAAAAGTTAAAAGTTTAATTTTATTATTGTTTGGTGTAAGAAAAATGATATATATTTGAATAGAACTTTCCAAGAGGTTTTTTAAAACAATACTCGCCTATTTTATTTTTTGTATTGTATTAAAATATAGACTAATTTAAAATAATCCTGATTAAATTGAGACGATTGAAAATTATGAATGATATAAAAAAGATTTTCTTATTAGTAATTATTAGTCTATTTTCTTTCACTACGGCTTCAGCCAAATTAAAAATACCAATTGGAAAAATTGATAAAATCGAGATCGTCTCAGACTTGCCAAATACCGATGAATACCTTTCAAAAGAAGAATCAAATGTACACTTAGATCTTGGCAGACTTCACCAGGAATATAGTATAGCATGGATACCCGCTTGGATAACTCAAGAACCAAAGCTCGTGTTAGTAAAACCTGATTCTGACCGCTATTATGAGTTGTCTAATGAACAGCTTGAAAAAATAATCAGTACAAATAAATTAGATAAAAACCAGTTGTTAAAACTTGGATTTTATACACAGTATGGCGGAAAAATAATTCTATTTCTTCTGCTATGCTTGATTTTTTACGGCTTGTTCGGAAAAGAGAAAAAGAAAGATGTCAAACCACTTAACCTTTAAATAAATTTAATTAAATTATGAATCCACTATTTTTAATTCCCGTTGTTTTAGTAATTGCCGGTATCATTTTTATGGTATACATGAATAAAAAACATGCTTCGGTAAAAAAAGAAATTGACTTAGATGTTGAAAGAACAAAATATGATCTTTATAAAGAAGAGGTTCTAAAACAAGATTTTCCACAACTAAAAGAATGGATGAAAGGCAAAACTATAGATGCCTATACTTCTGCATCTGTGCCGCAAACTAAAGCTGAGAAAGTTCAGGAAATGGTAAGCGATGGTCTAAAAAATGTTGCGCTTTCGACAGTAGGAGTTAAACTGCAAAGAATAGAAACAGAATGTTTTTGGGTGTTGAGCGGTAATGATTTACACTTTTTTAGTACAGATACAGTTGGAGAATTAGACGAGCACATTGTTTTTGATAATTTCCGAATTGAAGAAGCAAAACTGAAAGATGGCGGAATCTTAAAATCACAGTTAGGAGTATACGCAAAATCGGCTGAAGAATATTTACCAAAAACACACATCATTACATTTAATATAGATGGTAATCCTTTGTCACTTGAAATTCACGACAGATTGCATTACACACCAGATCCAGCAGATATTTTAAATGTAAATAAACAGTTCTTAACAAGAGCAAAATATCAGGTAGTAGGAGAGAATTTTGTAAAAGTATTGCAAAGTAAGTTTCCTAATCTGAGATAAAAATAAGTAGAAATGGTTTTTCTTTCAAAGATTTTTAATGCATTTAAAAGTATACGATTAAACGATAAAAATGTAGTCGTTGGTCAACAATTGGATTATTTATTAATTAGTTCAATGTACGCTGAGCAGCAATCAGCCTTCCTTAACTCTTACGAAACAGGACTCAACAAAAGTGTTTTAAAAACCATTTTGGAGGATTACTGGAGTATATTTGATAAAGAGGGTGCCATCGAAATACTTTTAGATTTGCAGGAAAGAAATCAGGACGAATATATAGATATTGTATATAATGCTTTTGAGAATAAAGAAGATTATGTTTCAATTTTAAAATCGAATTTACCTCGTGAAGAAGAAATTTTTAAAAGATATTTAGAGATATATAGAAATCTAAATAATGTTGTTCCTGAGTTAATTGAGCAAAATGTAATTAAAGATTTCGCACAGATAAAAAGAACAAAAGATACCGCTTGGAATTATGGAAGAGGAGCTTTTTTAGCACGTTGTTGTTATGACGCTGGTTATCTTTCTGAAGCAGAATTGAAAGAATATCTTCAAAAATCATATAAAGATCTAAAGAGTTATTGCGTGACTTGGGAAGAATATACCAAAAGCTATATATTTGGAAGGCAGCTTTGGGGAGGTTCAAACAACAGCGGAATGATTCAAATTGCTGATGATTTACTTCATAACAAAAAAAGCCCTATGAGTAATAAAAAGTACTTATAAGACAGAGATTAAGTCTCATTTTTAGCAGAATAAAATTAGATATAAAGAAAAAAATCGCAGCGTATACTTTTGTAAACGCTGCGATTTTTTATTTTTAAGATTAGTTTCTCGATTAAAAGGAATTTAAATTATAGCCAAAAGATCAGCCTTTGCTCTTCAATTTGTTTGATACAAAATTTATAAAATCATTTTGTTGATCTACAAATAAATAATGAGAACAGTTATCCAGTATTTTGAAATTGTTTTTACCAGTAATTTGCTGCATATCTTTTAATTGCTTCTGTGAAAATATGCCGTCGTTTTTACCATAAATGGCATAAACAGGAATCTTTTCAGCTTTTATTTCTCGAAGTATCGATTTGGTGTCGATGTTATTTTTTGATTCATTTTTGTAAAACTTGATAGGCGATTCCGCATTTTTGACAGCAGTTTTATAAAAAATGCTTTTTTCATATTGATTTCTTAATGCTGTACTTTCTTTTGTTGGTTTTGGCATTACGAAATAATTCATTTCACTTGCTATATCATAACATCCCTTTCGGTATTCTGCAGTGCTTTTGTTCAGGTTTTCAATCTTCTTGATCTGAGAAAGTTTAGAAGTATCATTTTTAAAATATTCAGCAGCATTTTTTAGAATGTGATCATACGTTTCCTGCTGCGAGAACAAAGCTCCAGCCAGAAATAACGAATTTACTTTTTCAGGAAATTTAGCCGTATACAAAGTAGCAGCGATTCCTCCAAAACTATGAGCAAGGATATTGGCTTTGCTTATCTTGTAAGTCTTGTAAATTTGATTTAAATCATTAAAACTTTCATCAAAAGTCATTACAGCATTTTCATCTTTTGATCTTCCTTCTCCGCGTCGATCATAAACAATAACATAAAAACCTTTATTAGCTAGAGTTTCGGCAGTTGTTCCTTCAAAAAGGTTGGAGTTGCCGCTTGGTCCGCCATGAATAAAAATAATGGCAGGATTTTTACTGTTTCCGTATGCTTTAGAGTAAATAGTCTGAGCAAAAAATGGTATCGAGAAGAGAACCAAACTCACTATAAATAACAGCTTCTTCATTTTAAAAGATTAGATTTTAAAACAATTCTTCGTATTTGCTGTTCAAAATAGTAGGCAATATCAAAGTTTTCATTTGCTTGATTTTCCATTACGATTACGCTGGTGTTACTTGCAGGATAATACAAATTAACTGCAGTAAACCCCTCACTAGGATGAAAACCAGTATGTCCAATTTCTTTTATAGCCGCTTTATCATTAATTCGTAATCCATATCCATAACCAATTGGTTTGTCGCTAAAAAGAATATGTGTGTTTGTAATAGAGTAAGTTGTCATTAATTTATAAGTCTCACTTTTTAGCAGTTTACCATTATGTAATTTTTCATTCCATTTTGCTAAATCTGGTGCTGTTACAATTAAATTGGAACCAAAATATTGAGACGGCTCAAAATTGATTTTTTCATTTACTCTAATTGTTCCATCAGTTTTTACAGTATGTCCTTTTGTTAAAGTTTTTTGGGCACTTTCAGAAGGGTAAGAACTATTATTCATATCGCATTTTTTAAACAATGCTGTTACTAATTGATTATAGCTTTTTTTGCTTTGTTTTTCGAGAATTTCACCCAAAAGAGAATAGCCGGGATTAGAATAACTAAAATTACTTCCCGGAGAAAATTTCAAAGGTTTATGATAGCTTTCGCTGCTAATTCCCGATGTATTATTAAGCAATTGGTGTACAGTAACAGAGTCTGCCCAGCTGTATTTAAAATCTGGTAAATATTTTCGAACAGTAGCTTTTAAATCGATTGTTCCTTTTTCGACTTCAGTTAAAACGAGTACTGCTGTAACTTGTTTGGCAATGGACATTGTCGAGAATCTGTCAGTGATTTTAAGTGGCTCTTTTGTGTTAAAATTAGTATATCCAAAAGCTTTTGCATACTTCATTTTTCCATTTTGCTGTATATAAACAACCCCATTAAATGATCTAGGACTTGTGACTTTAATTAAGCTGTCAATTTTGCCGGAATAATTATCTTTTTGTTGTGCAAAAGAATGACAGGAAGAAAGAAAAAGAACAAATAAGACACACGTTAGTCGAAGAAAATGATTCATTTAAGGTTTGATTTTTTTGAAGTTAGGTTTGAAAATTAATACTGAAAACGATGGTTTTGTATTTTTATTTTAACAGGATAAATGTAGCTAAAATTCTTTTTAAGATGCTGCTCTTAAATTAAAACTTGATGATAAAATTATTTAGAAACTAATGTTCATTCTAAAGAGAAAAAGAATGGTTATTTTTTGCAATAAAATACAATTCGTCATAAAAAAAATACAGTTCAGTACATAAAAATTTATTATTTATTCAGCTTAAAATACTTTTGGAGCAAAATAATATAACTCTATAACCATGAAGAAAACTTTAAAATTTTTAAAAATCGCACTTATTTCTTTTTTAAGCATTTGTTTAATTTTCCTAGCCTATTTTTACATCAGCAGTAAAATATTTATAGGTTCTGCAAACCAAGAAAATATTGATTATTTAGCAAAAAATCAAGTTGAGATAACAAAGTCAATCAACGAGAAATTATTTGATGACGATTTTTATAAATCACAAGTTTTTCTTTTAGGAGAAATTCACGGTTATGCAGATAATCAAACTCTAGATAAGGAGATGTTATTTTTCCTGAATAAAAAAGCGGGAATCAAGTATTATATTGCCGAAATGGATAGTTTAACAGCCACAAAGCTAAATAGCTTTTTATTAAAAAACAGCAAAGATGAAGCAGTACTAAAAGATGTTGTTTTAAATATAGCTAAAAGAATTCCTCAGCAATCGAGCCAAGAGCTGTTTGATAAATGGAATGCTGTTTATGATTACAATCAAAAATTAGCTGATTCTGCAAAAATTACTGTGATCGGAATTGATAAGAATTTTGATGATACTTCAAAAGGTTCGAGAGATTTAGCGATGATCGCCAATTTTAAGAATTCAATTAAAAAAATGAATATAGAGAATGAAAAGTTTTACGGTCTTTTTGGATACTTTCATACTATACAAAAGAAATCTGAGGGAGGAAAAGATACATTTGCGGCACAATTGAAAGAGGCTGGAATTAAAACAACAAGTATGGTTAGTTATACTATAGACAGCGAAATGTATCTTCCTAAAAACCCACAATTTCCAACACCAGAAAACGAAAGAATAGATTGGTTGAATGCAGATGGACCTTTAATGCTTGTAAAAGGAATTAATGACTTAAAAGAATTGAGCAAACCTAATGCGATTACTCTTTTCAAACTTAATTCTCAAAAGTCGCCTTATCTTAAATCACAAAATCTGATAAACATAAAATCAAGAGTTTTTGGAGAAAACATTATTCCTCAGGAAAGTTCATTTACAACAGATTATTTTCAATATGTTTTTCTTCTTAGAAACTCTAAAGCATTAAGTAAATTGAAATAATAAAGTATTAGAACTTTTTATTGCGATTTTAGATTTGATCTTAAATTGTTCGAATCAAAAAATCAGAAAGCAGTGAAAATAGTATACTTATTTAAACAGTCTTGAAATTACCTCCAGCTAAGTTTGGAGGTAATTTAAAAGAAAAAATATTGTTTTGGGAATTTTATTTTAAAAGCAAAGGTTCAAAAGTTTTCTTTTAAAACCTTTGAACCTCTTAAATAGAATTTCGATCAATAAAATTAAAAGGCACTTTTACTTGTCCTTTTTCTTTATTTAAAATCATTCGTGCAGCGGTTTCGCCCATTACATTAAAGTCTGTAGACATTACAGTAATACCCAGTAATTCTTTCAAAGGAGTATCGTTATAAGAGATAACGCCTATTTCTTTTCCTAGAATAAATTCTTCATCACGAATCTGCTTCATTAAGTTTACAAGATCAGATTCTTCAATGGTAATAAATAAATCTCCTTTTTTAAGAATCATATCATCGTAAACCTCACTTAGAATTTCAAAATTAATTTCGTGTTCTACACAGAATTTTCTAAATCCGTGCAGAATTCTTCTTGGATAAGGATAAACAGCTTTGTCGGGATAAACCAGAATCAGCTTTTTGTATTTTGATATTTTTTCTAAACCTTCTTTTAAAGCGTTGTAAATATCATTTTCAAAATCCTGATATATTTTAATAATTTCGCCTTCCATTCCTAGTTTAATGTTGTCCATTAAAACTAATTTTTCCTGCGGAATTCTCTGAATTGCTTTTGCAACTTCATCAGTAAAACTCAAATGTTTTAACTCATCAGTTTTAAAATGGGTCGTAATCACATAATAATCATATGCACCTTCAAACTTGTCTAACAAATTTAAAAACAGTGTTTCATCACAATGATAAATATGAAGGTCAGTATGAGCATTAGCGCCAAGTGTGTTAATAAACGAGCTGTACGTTTTCATTTTGTAGGCACTCAGTTTATTAAATAAAAACAGAATATTTACTTTAGATTCTAGTTTTGTTCTGGTAATATAATATCCTTTTCCTCTAATCGATGAAATAATTTTTCGCTCTTTCAGGATATTATATGCCTTTTCTACAGTATCGCGTGACATATAAAATTCTTCACTGAAACTATTTATAGAGGGGATTTTTTGATTTATTTTTAAATTTCCGTTAGCAATATTCTGTAAAATCGAGTCTACAATTTGTTTGTATTTTGGAACCCTCGAATCTTCATCTATTTTAATTAATTTAATCATGATTATGTTTTGCAAACTAGTTTCATATTTTGGCCATGAAACATAATTTTAAATTATAATATTAAAAAAATGGTTTTTAAAACCTGCTTTACATACTGATTTTATTACTTTCCTTACAAAAAAATCGCAATTAAATACGACTTGTTTTATGTTTAAGTGTTTTTCACAATTTGGTAGTGAACTGAGGATATAATAATTACGAAATCAATCGCTAAAATAGCGTTTTTAAATTTACTTTTCCAATACTTAAGGATTGTTCTTTGCAAATAATAAGCAGTTTTAACATAATTACAAGATTCATAAAGGATAGTACAGGACAGTTTTCTTTCGAGCATTATATTATTTTACAAAACCAAATTAACTATCACAATTAACCAAAAAACAAAATTATTAAATGGAATCATTATTAGGAATTATTTTTCATTCTATCGGAGGATTTTCTTCAGGTAGTTTTTATATGCCTTTTAAAAAAGTTAAAGATTGGGCTTGGGAAAGCTACTGGCTTGTGGGCGGTTTCTTTTCTTGGTTAATTGTACCGCCGATTGCGGCTTATTTAACGATTCCAAATTTTACAGAAATCATTGTTGCAGCTTCTCCTTCTATCAAAGCCTTTACGTATTCGATGGGATTAGTTTGGGGAGTTGGAGGTTTAACATACGGTTTAGGCGTTCGCTATCTTGGAATGTCATTAGGAAATTCAATTACCTTAGGATTTTGTTCTGCTTTTGGAGCATTAGTTCCTTCTATTTATTACGATTTATACCCAACAGAAGGTAAAATTTCATTTTCGGATATGCTGGCAAGTTCTGGCGGACAATTGGTTTTATTGGGCGTTGCGGTTTGCCTTTTAGGAATCGCTATTTCTGGAAAAGCCGGAATGTTGAAAGAAAAGGATTTTGCAACAGGTCATGAAGACAAGGATAAAGATTTTAGTCTAGCAAAAGGTTTAACTGTAGCGGTTATTTCGGGTATCTTGAGTTCGTTTTTTAATTACGGAATCGAAGCTGGAAAACCAATGGCAGAAAAAGCAGTTGAATTTGGCTGTAATCCTTTATTTCAAAACAACGTAACTTATATTGTTTTGCTTTGGGGAGGTTTGACTACCAATTTTATTTGGTGTCTATATCTTAACTTCAAAAACAAAAGTATTGGTGATTACACCAACAAATCTACTCCAATTACTAAAAATGTGCTTTTCTCAGCACTTGCCGGAACAATGTGGTTTTTGCAGTTTTTCTTTTACGGAATGGGCGAAAGCAAACTAGGAAACGGTGCAAGTTCATGGATTCTGCACATGGCAACTATTATTCTAACGGCTAATTTCTGGGGATTCTATTTGAAAGAATGGACAGGAGTATCGAAAAAAACATTTAGAACATTCCTTTGGGGAATCGGATTAATTATGCTTTCGATTGTTTTAGTGGGAATTGGAAACTCTTTATAAATACTGAAAAAACATATGATAACAATGTCAAATACAAATACAAAAAATATGAATTTTAAGCATGTTAGCTATCTTTGGGATGAGGCAAAAGCTCAAGAACTAGCTGGTGATGAAGTAGCGCTTTTCATTTATCGCTCTAATTTATTAGGAGCCGATTTAAGATTGACAAACTACGGAGGAGGAAATACTTCTGTAAAAATTACGGATAAAGATCCATTAACTGGAGCAAGTTCTGAAGTTATGTGGATTAAAGGTTCTGGGGGAGATATTGGAACTTTAACAAAATCAGGTTGTGCGGCGTTATATTTAGACAGACTTCGCAATCTTGAAAATGTATACAGAGGAATTGAGTTTGAAGATGAAATGGTAGAATTGTTCAATCACTGTATTTTCGACTTAGCTTCAAAAGCGCCGTCTATCGACACACCTTTGCATGGTTTTTTACCATTCAAACACATCGATCACTTGCATCCAGATGCTGCTATTGCAATTGCAGCAGCAAAAGACGGAGCAAAAATTACAGAAGAATTATTTAACGGAGAAATCGGCTGGGTAGGCTGGCAGCGTCCGGGCTTTGATTTAGGACTTCAATTAAGAAGTTGTTTAGAAGAAGCAGAAAAGAAAGGTAAAAAACTAAGAGGAATCATGTTAGGTTCTCACGGTTTATTTACTTGGGGTGATACTGCATACGAAAGTTACATCAACACATTAGAAGTAATCGAAAAATGTGCTGAATATCTTGAAAACAATTACGGTAAAAAACGTCCGGTTTTTGGAGGTCAAAAAATCGAAAGCCTTCCAGAAGCAGATCGTAAATTGAAAGCCGCAAAAGTTGCTCCAATTTTAAGAGGTTTCTGTTCATCAGAACGTCAAATGATTGGTCATTATACAGATGATGCAAGAGTTTTGGAATTTATTAATTCAAATGATCTTTCAAAATTAGCTCCATTAGGAACTTCTTGTCCAGATCACTTTTTAAGAACTAAAATCAGTCCATTGGTTTTAGAATTAGATCCAAACGAGGATTTATCAGATATAAATGCGGTTAAAGCAAAACTAGCTCCTGCTTTTGAAGCTTACCGTGCAATGTACAAAGACTATTATAATGCCTGCAAGAAATCGAATTCTCCTGCAATGCGTGACCCAAATCCAGTTGTGATTTTATATCCAGGAGTTGGTATGTTCACTTTTGCAAAAGATAAAACGATGGCGCGTTTGGCATCAGAATATTATGTGAATGCAGTAAATGTAATGAAAGGTGCGGAAGCCGTTTCAGAATATACTTCGCTGCCACACCAAGAAGCTTTTGATATTGAGTATTGGTTGTTAGAAGAAGCAAAATTACAACGTATGCCAAAACCAAAAGCATTGTCTGGAAGAGTAGCTGTGATTACAGGTTCTGCGGGCGGAATTGGTAAAGCTATTGCTAAGAAATTTGCTCAGGAAGGCGCTTGCGTAGTAATCAACGATATTAACCAAGAACGTTTAGAAGGCGCAACAGCTGAGTTTATTAAAGCTTTTGGAAAAGATGCGGTTGCGAGTACATTACTTAATGTAACAGACGAAGCTAGTACAGCATTAGCTTTAGATCAAGCTTCTTTAGCTTTTGGAGGTGTAGATATTATTGTAAACAATGCTGGAATTAGTATTTCAAAATCTATTGCAGAACATACTCTTGAAGAATGGGATAGATTATACGATATCTTAGTAAAAGGACAGTTTATTGTTTCTAAAGCTGGAATCGAAGTAATGCGCAAACAAGGTTTTGGTGGAGACATCGTAAACATTGTTTCTAAAAATGCAGTTGTTGCTGGTCCAAATAATCCTGGATACGGTTCTGCTAAAGCTGCACAAGCACATTTAACACGTTTAATGGCTGCCGAATTAGGAGCTGATAAAATTCGTGTAAATACAGTAAATCCTGATGCTGTAATCTCAGATTCAAATATTTGGTCTGGCGGATGGGCAGAAGGTCGTGCAAAAGCATATGGAATTACAGTTGAAGAACTTCCAGCTTATTATGCAAAACGTACGTTATTAAACGAAATCATATTGCCAGATGATATTGCAAACGCTTGTTTTGCTTTTGTTGGTGGTTTACTTGGTAAATCAACAGGAAATGCTTTAAACGTAGACGGTGGTGTTGCAATGGGCTTTTATAGATAAAGATTGTTTAGGTTTTTTTATAAGTTTGTTTAAGCAAAAGTGGTTTTTTGTGGTCTAACGTTCGATATTTCGGACGTTAGATTTTTTTAGACATAAGAGTTTTATAAAGAAGACTAAATAGCATAAAATAATAAAGTTAAACGCAGAGAACGATTATATAATTTTCGAGTTCAAAAAAATGCTTTAACCTGTAGAAATATAGTTTTTTCTTAAGTTTTTAGAATGAAAAAATAGATTCATCATTAATGCATAATTAGGTGTTTTGATGTGAGAACTTTTAAGGTTATATTTTTATGTGTTAAAAATACACGAATAAAATTAAATTGTATATCTTGTATCTCTATTAAAATAATAAGTATTATGATAATCGGATCAAACAATATTGAATCTCATAACGAGGAATTATTAAAAAAACACCAAAATAAACTGGTTTTTACAGCATCAGAAATTGATAATACTGAGGCGATTATTCAAAAACTAATCGATTTTCAGATTGCAATTCCATCTTGGGCTTTAGGAACAGGAGGAACGCGATTTGGACGTTTTGCAGGTGGAGGAGAACCGCGTTCAATCGAAGAAAAAATCGAAGATGTTGGTTTGCTTCATAAATTAAATAATGCTTCAGGAGCTATTTCGCTGCATATTCCGTGGGATATTCCACAAGATTATAAAGCAATAAAAGCACTTGCAGCGCAGCACAATTTAAAGTTTGATGCCATGAACTCGAATACATTTCAAGATCAGGCAGATTCAGAGCATACTTATAAATACGGTTCGTTACAAAACGTAAATAAAGCAGTTCGTAAACAAGCGATTGCTCACAATATTGAAGTAATCAAACACGGGATCGAATTAGGATCAGAGTCATTGACAGTTTGGCTTGCTGATGGTTCTAATTTTCCTGGACAGTTGAACTTTCGTAAAGCGTATCAAAATACATTAGAAAGTTTAGAAGAAATCTACGATGCATTACCTTCGAACTGGAAATTATTTTTAGAATATAAATGTGCTGAGCCTAACTTTTACTCAACGACAGTAGCTGATTGGGGACAGTCTTATTCGTATGTTAAAAAGTTAGGCGATAAAGCGCAGACATTAGTCGATTTAGGACATCATTTACCAAATGCAAATATCGAGCAGATTGTTTCTTTATTATTAATGGAAAACAAACTGGGCGGATTCCACTTTAACGATTCAAAATACGGCGACGACGATTTAACTGCTGGAGCTTTAAAACCATATCAATTATTTTTAATTTTTAATGAATTAGTTGAAGGAATGGATGCAAGAGGAATGAATCATGCCAAAGATCTTGGCTGGATGATCGACGCATCACACAACATCAAAGATCCGTTAGAAGATTTATTGCAGTCTGTAGAAGCTATTATGATTGCTTATGCGCAAGCACTTTCTGTAGACAGAAAAGCATTAGAAAAGGCACAGGAAGAAAATGATGTAGTTAAAGCACAGGAAATTCTTCAAAATGCTTTCCGCACAGACGTTCGCGCGTTAGTTGCTGAGGCACGTTTCCGCTCTGGAGCTGCTTTAAATCCAGTTGAATTGTACAGAAGCCTTTCTGTTAGAAAAAATCTTATTGGAGAAAGAGGATTAAAAACATTAGCGACAGGATTATAATTATAAATTATTAGTTGTTAATTATAAATTATGAGTTAATGCCAATGTTATTTTTATGTTGGTTCTTTTAAAAAAGACTTGGCAAAAATCATAACTCTGTAATCTGTAATTAACACTTGATAATTAACAATTTACAATTAAAAAAATGAATGTAGTTGCAATTTTTGATATTGGTAAAACAAACAAAAAAGTATTCTTATTTGATGAAAACTATAGAATCGTTTGGGAGAAATCAGTCAATCTAGACGAAACAGTCGACGAAGACGGTTTTCCGTGTGAGAATATAGAAGTGCTTAAAAATTGGATTTTTGAGCGTTTAGAAGAAATAAAAGCTTTAACCAATTATGTATTAAAAGCGATCAATTTTAGTACCTATGGTGCTAGTTTTGTCTACATTGATAAAGAAGGAAAAATTTTAACTCCTCTGTATAACTATCTAAAAGATTATCCAGAGGATTTAAAAAACGATTTCTATCATAAGTATAAAGGTAAAGAACGATTTGCTGTAAAAACAGCTTCTCCAGTTTTGGGAAGCTTAAATTCAGGAATGCAGATTTACCGTTTAAAAGAAGAAAGACCAGAATTATTTGAAAAAGTAGAATACTGTTTGCATCTTCCGCAATTCTTAAGTTTTCTTTTAACCAATGAAGCTTACGCCGATATTACAAGCGTGGGTTGTCATACCAATCTTTGGAATTTCAAAAAAATGAAATACCATAAATGGTTAAAAAATGAAGGCATTTCATCTAAAATTCCTGAGTTTTATTCTGGAAAAGACGTTATCAAAACAAATGACGGTTTATCAGTAGGTGCAGGACTTCACGATAGTTCATCAGCCATAATTCCGTACACCATAAATTTTACAGAACCTTTTGTTTTATTGTCAACAGGAACTTGGAGCATTTCCTTGAATCCGTTCAATAATAAACAATTGACTTTTGAAGAATTACAAAATGATTGTTTGTGTTATTTGCAATACACAGAAAAACCCGTAAAAGCCGCAAGACTTTTTGCGGGAAATGAGCACGAAATACAAACCAAAAGATTAGCAGAGTATTTTAAAGTTCCGGTTGATACATACAAAGAGGTTTATTTTGATAAAAACATTGTATCTAATTTAAGAGCTTTAAATTTTCAGATTATTTACCCTAAAAAGTATAATTTTGATATACTGAAAGAATGCCCTTTTCAAAATAGAGAGCTTTCAACATTTAAAAGCTATGAAATCGCCTATCATCAATTGATGTTGGATTTGGTAGAACAACAAGTATTTTCAACTAACTTAGTCATTCATAACAGTCCTGTAAAGAAAATTTTTGTAGACGGAGGTTTTAGTAAAAATTCAATTTATATGAATTTATTAGCCGAAGCTTTTCCTGATATTGAAGTTTATGCCGCATCAATGGCGCAGGCAAGTGCTTTAGGAGCTGCATTAGCAATTCATCAAAACTGGAATCCTAAACCCATTCAGAATGACTTAATTGATTTGAAATTTTATAAGCATTAAAAAAAATCAGCCACTCCCGATAGTTATCGGGATAAAAGATTAAGTAGATTTTTGTTTCACGCAAATTCTGCAGATTTAAGCAGATTTAGTTTTAGAAAATCTGCGTACATCTGCTTAAATCTTTTTAAAATCTGCGTAAAAAAATAATAATTACCAAGAATATGAAAATCGGGCTATTTATACCATGTTATGTCGATCAGTTTTACCCAAAAGTGGGTATTGCGACATACGAACTTTTACAGAAATTAGGCTGTGAAGTTCATTTTCCGATGGGACAAACCTGCTGTGGACAACCAATGGCAAACAGCGGTTATGCACACTTAACAAAAGGCTGTGATACTAATTTTATAGCCAATTTTTCAGGATTCGATTATATTGTATGCCCTTCCGGAAGTTGTGTTCTGCATGTAAAAGACCATTTGCATGATGATAAAAATGAAGCAGCAGCGACAGCAATTCGAAACACCGTTTACGAACTAACAGAATTCATAACTGATATTTTAAAAATTGATCATATCGACGGGCGTTTTCCTTTTAAAGTGGGAATGCATGTAAGCTGTCACGGACAACGCGGATTACATCTTTCGCAGATGTCAGAATTAAATGCGCCATTTTTCTCGAAACCCGAGCAATTACTTCACAATATCGAAGGACTTGATTTGGTTGCTTTAACTAGAAAAGATGAATGCTGTGGTTTTGGAGGAACATTTTGTGTTACTGAAGAAGCCGTTTCTGTAAAAATGGGACAAGACCGAATTAAAGATCACGAAAGTCATAATGTTGATTATATTACAGGTGGTGATATGTCTTGCTTAATGCATTTGGATGGAATTTTGAAAAGACAAAAAAGCAGAATCAAAACCATCCATATTGCAGAAATATTAAATTCACTCGAAAATTAAGAACAAATGTTGAACATAAAATTTAACCGCGAAGTTCGCAAGGTTTTACGCAAGGTTCGCAAAGTTAATTTTAATCTTTGCGCACTTTGCGGTTAAATATAACATTATAAGCATTCCAAAATTGACTTTTAAATAACTAAAAATGTCATCAGAAAAAATAATACAGCACAGCGAAGCAGCAGCAAAATTCAACAAAGATGTAGAGCGTGTCAATTGGCATGATGAAACACTTTGGTTTGTTCGTGCGAAACGTGATAAATCGGCACATCAAATTGATGATTGGGAATTATTACGTGAAACGGCTTCAAAAATCAAAGCCAATGTACTTTCTAATATTCACGATTATTTAGTCGAATTTGAAGCCAATGCGCAAAGAAACGGAATCATTGTACATTGGGCAGCTGATGCGAAAGAACACAATGAAATTGTACATTCGATCATGGCAAAACATGATGTAAAGCAAATGGTGAAATCCAAATCGATGCTTACAGAAGAATGTCATTTAAATGATTATTTAGCCGAAAAAGGCATAGAAGTTATCGATTCAGATTTAGGAGAATATATTGTACAGCTTCGTAAAGAACCGCCAAGTCATATTGTACTTCCAGCGATTCACCTTAAAAAAGAAGATGTAAGCGAAACTTTCCACGAACATCTGGGAACAGAAAAAGGAAATTATAATCCGCAGTATTTAACAGAATCGGCTCGTCATAGTTTAAGAAATACTTTCTTGACTAGAAAAGTGGCTTTAACAGGAGTAAATTTCGCTGTAGCCGAAACAGGTGAATTTGTAGTTTGTACCAACGAAGGAAATGCCGATATGGGCGCACATTTAGCCGATGTTCATATTGCTTGTATGGGGTTTGAAAAACTGATTCCTCAACGTAAGCATTTAGGTGTTTTCTTGAGGTTATTAGCAAGAAGTGCAACAGGACAGCCTATAACAACTTTTTCAAGCCATTTTAAGAAACCAAGAGACGGAAAAGAACTTCATATTGTAATTGTCGACAACGGAAGAAGCAAACAGTTAGGGCGTGAAGATTTTAGAAATTCTTTAAAATGTATTCGCTGTGGTGCTTGTATGAATACCTGTCCAGTTTACAGACGAAGCGGCGGGCACAGTTATCACAATGCGGTAGCAGGACCAATAGGTTCTATTTTAGCACCGAATTTAGATATGAGCAAAAATGCAGATCTGCCTTTTGCCAGTACGCTTTGTGGCTCCTGTACCAATGTTTGTCCAGTAAAAATTGATATTCACGATCAACTGTACAAATGGCGTCAGGTTTTGGTAAAAGACGGTTATACACCAAAAGCCAAAACCATTGCAATGAAAACAATGGCAACAGTATTGGCAAATCCAACTATTTTTAACATTGCAGGAAAATCGGGAAGATTTGTAATGAAAAATATTCCAGCAATGGTTAATAATAAAATGAATAAATGGTACGATCAGCGCGAAATGCCGGACGTTCCTGAGGAATCTTTTAGAGAATGGTACAAGAAAAATTCGAGAGAATCTAAAGCAAAAGACAATGAGCAGTAAAGCCGAAATTTTAAACAGAATTAAACTAAATCAGCCTGATTTGGTTACAGAACTGCCAGATTTAAGTCTTTTAGGTTCCGAAGATTTTGATACGCTAGAAACTTATAAAACGGTTTTAAAAGGAATTGGAGGTGATCCTGTTGAAGTATCTAGTTATGAAGAGATAATCGATTATATAAAGGCCAATTATAATCTTAAAAAGAGATTAATTACAACGCTTCCAGAGCTTTCAGAAATAGCTTCTTTAGACTGGAATAATGTAGATCCACATTTGCTTCACGATGTTGAATTGACGATTGTAAAAGCACATTTTGGAGTTGCAGAGAACAGCGGACTTTGGGTTACAGATGATATTTTAGGACAGCGAGTAGCACCTTTTATTGCGCAGTATTTAGCGATAATTGTTCATAAAAAAGATATTATCCGAACTATGCAGCAGGCTTATGACAGAATTGGAAATCAGGAGTACGGTTTTGGGACTTTTATTGCTGGACCGTCTAAAACTGCCGATATTGAACAGTCATTAGTTTTAGGAGCGCATGGCGCAAGAGGTTTGATTGTATTCTTGTTAGATTAAGAGATGAATTATAGTATTAGTTTACATAATAATGAAAAAGCGGGGTATATGCCCCGCTTTTTTATGGTATAAATTTTTATGCTGTCTGATCATCAGTAACTGCATCTGGAGCGTTTTTCTTTACAGATTCAATTCCGTTTTCTCTCGCAGCTACACTTTCATACATTTCACTTGAACCAATTATTTGTCCATTGCTGGCTTTTAAATTAAAATACGGTTTTCCGTTACTTGATTCTTTTCTGTCATAACGACCATCATCTTGTGAGTTTGTTTTTACAGATTCGATTCCGTTTGTGCAGGCCGCTTTTGTTGTATAGCCTTCACTTGTTAAAATTGTCTGGCCGTTACCAGCTTTCAAATTAAATTGAAATTCACCATTGGTTCTTTTAGTAATTACAAATTTTCCCATTTAGTTTTTTATTTAAGTTAACTATAATATTTTGCTTTCTATAAAAATACAAAACTTAGTTATACAATCGCTAGTGTCAGAAAAAATAATTAATAGGATAATTATAACGGAATATTTTCTTTACAATTTATAGGTTTTGAAACAAGACAAAAGAGAATTCTTTATATTTGAGTTAAATATTAGCTATAATTATTATGAGAAAACTATGTATTGTATTAGTAATTGCAACGCTGATTTCATCTTGCAATTCTAAAAAGAAAGAAGATACAGTAGAAACTGCTGTGAAAGATTCGACAACAGTAAGTACTGAAAAAAGTACAGCCGCGAAGGTTGATGTTTATGAAGGATTATTACCATGTGCAGATTGCAGCGGTATAGAAACTGTTCTGAAAATTTATCAAGGTGATGGCACTATGGAAAGCCATAAGTTTGAATTATTTACCGTATACAAAGGAAAGTCGCCTGAAAAAGAGTTTGTAGAAAAAGGAACTTTTAATACCGAAAGAGGTTTAGAAAACGATCCAAACGGGACAATCTATATATTGAATTGGGACAAATCTGCAGAGAATCAGATTTATTACGGTTATTACAGTGCAGATCCTGAGAAAGTATATATGTTAGATCGAGAGAAAAAAATAATCAAGTCAGAGCTGAATTATGCTTTAACCTTGAAAAAGTAATAGCATACCAATGATTTGATTTTAAACAAATAAAGAGACTTTTTCAAGTCTCTTTATTATTATATATTATGTTTGAATTATTTAACTGTAATAGGCAGTTCAACCGTTGTTTTATCCCATCCAATTACCAAATTTGCTGTAGTGCCTTGTGATGTAAAAGCAATTGATAAAGCTTCGATAACTGTAGAAACAGGTTTTACAGGAACAGATACTCGAACAACATCTTTACTTTCGTCATATGCATAACCACCCCATAAATCAAGTTCTTTGTTGATAATAATTGTCCATTTGTCTTTTTCAGGAATTGCAAATAAACTGTAAGTTCCTGCAGGAACATTTTTACCGCCAATAGTTACTGCTTTGTAAAATTTAATTTCAGTATTTTCATTAGCACCAACTCTCCAAACTTCTCCATACTTAATCAAATCACCAAAAATAGTACGTCCTTTTACAGATGGTCTTGCATAGGTAACTTTTACAACAGGAGCTGGATTATCAGTTTTTTTGAACTTAACAGCTTTGTTAGGAAAATAAGAAATATCTACAGGACTTGCATCCAGTGGAGCAAATTTTACAACTTCCTGAGCTTGAACTGTAAATGCAGCAAATAAAGTAACTGCAAGTAAACTTAATTTTTTCATAGGATTACAATTTTTAGAATAAGTACAAAGTAAGTTAATAGTGATTAAAAATCACATCATTACAGTTGGTTTTTTGTTAATGAATTGGTAACGACTCTTAAATTTAATCTAAAAAGATATCGAAAAATTTTATAGCGATTTTTTAATTCCCATTTCAAGCCCTCTTAATTCAGCTAATCCACGTAAGCGGCCAATTGCAGAATAACCCGGATTTGTTTTCTTCTTCAAATCATCCAGCATTTGATGCCCGTGATCTGGACGCATCGGCAGTTTACTGTCGTTTCTTTTTTCAACCTCTAGAATTGCTTTTACCACTTCGTACATATCTACATCGCCTTCAAGATGGTTTGCTTCATAAAAACTGCCTTCTTCATCCCTTTGCGTGCTTCTTAAATGAACAAAATTCATTTTATCTCCATGACGTCTTATAATTCCAGGTAAATCATTATCAGCTCTAACACCGTATGAACCTGTGCACATCGTAAATCCGTTTGATTTTGAAGGAGCAGCATTCATTAATTCGATCAAATCTTCTTCTGTACTTACCACTCTCGGTAAACCTAAAATGGGATAAGGAGGATCATCAGGATGAATTGCCATCAAAACACCCTTACTCTCTGCAACAGGGATAATCTGCTTTAAAAAGTAAAACAAATTGTCTTTTAAAGCCTGTCTGTCAATATGATTATAAGCACTTAATGTAATTAAAAAATCCTCAACAGTATAAGCTTCTTCAGCACCCGGAAGCCCAGCCAGAATGTTTTGCTGTAATTTTACTTTGTCTTCTGCAGTCATCGCTTCAAAATAACTTTTAGCTTTTTGAATCTGCTCGGCAGAATATTCCTTTTCAGCACCAGGTCTTTTCAAAATAAACAATTCAAAAGCTGCAAAAGCATTAATGTCAAAACGAAGCGCTTTTGAGCCGTCTTCAACCGTATAAGATAAATCAGTTCTAGACCAGTCTAAAACCGGCATAAAATTATAACATACACATTGAATACCGCATGAAGCAAGATTGAGAATACTTGCTTTATAGTTTTCAATATATTGAAGATAATTTCCAGTTTGTTTTTTTATGTCTTCATGTACTGGAATACTTTCTACAACCGACCAAGTCAATCCTGAAGCACCTTTTTTAGGATCGCCGTCTTGGTATTCAATTTCGTTTTTTCGTTTGTTGATTTCGTCTATGCTCCAAACTTCTCCATTAGGAATATGATGTAAAGCAGTTACAATTCCAGTTGCTCCAGTTTGTGCAATATCTTGTAAAGAAACAGGGTCATTTGGTCCGAACCATCTTAATGTTTGTTCCATTTTGTATTATGTTGTTTTGTAATGTTAGATTATTAAATACTCGTAGCTGCAAATCCGCCGTCAACCTTTAAGATTGTTCCCGTTACGAATTTTGACATATCACTGCATAAGAATAAAAGAGCACCGTCAATATCTTCTGGCGTTCCAAATCTTCCCATTGGTGTATGATCGATAATCTTTTCGCCTCTTGGAGTTAGATTTCCTTCAGGAGTTAATAATAAAGCTCGGTTTTGTTCTCCAATAAAAAATCCAGGTGAAATAGCATTTACGCGAATTCCCTCGCCATATTTTTGAGCCAATTCAACTGCCATCCATTGTGTGAAATTATCAATTGCTGCTTTTGAAGCTGAATATCCCACAACTCGCGTTAAAGGTCTTTGTGCCGATGCTGATGAGATGTTTATGATATTCCCTGATTTCTGCTTCGCAAAAAGCTCAGAAAAAACCTGAGTTGGTAGCATAGTTCCAATAATATTCAAATCGACTACTTTTTGTAAATCATCACTTTTCATATCATAAACAGCTTGATCCGGTTGTACAGTTGCTCCCGGCATATTACCTCCCGCAGCATTAATTAGAATATCAAGACGACCATATTTTTCAACAATAAAGTCTTTCGCTTTTTCTAATTCTTCTTTATTCAAAACATTGGCTTGAATCGCAAAACCTTCTCCGCCATTTGATTTTATATGCTGTACTGTTTTTTCTGCTTTTTCAATAGATTGAGAAACAATCCCAACTATAACACCCTGTTTGGCCAAAACGTTTGCGAAATTGCTTCCTAACACACCCGCACCACCTGTAATAAGTGCAATTTTTCCTTTTAGATTAAATATAGAATCCATTTAGTTTTATTTAAAAATTCAATACTCTAAATTCCAATTTTTGAAAAATAAAGTAGATTATATATGTTTGATTTTAATGTGTACGTTTTTTAATTGGAATTTGAAATTTGGATTTTCCCCAACAAGTAATTAGATCTTTACCTTAAAAACCAGTTTTTTCAAAAAACCTTCGCCAATCATTGCTGCGTGAACATCATCAGGAAATAAAATGGCAAATTGTTTTTCCTGCAATTCAAAAAACATATCGGGTTTATCATAAAAAAAACGTACGTCTCTTTCGTCGTTGTAATCGCCATTTGGTTTTATACATTTTTCTCTAGGCTTCCAAGCGAAAGTTTCTGGTCCTTGAATCGAAATTTGAATATCAATGTTTTTATCATGACATTCAAAACCTTTAATGCTTTCTTCTCTAGTGTTTCCATCGCCATGAATAACAATAAGTTTTAAGCCTTCGCAGATTTCAAACGAACCCGTTTCAAGACTTGTTATATCAGTTTGATTTACGTACTCAAAAGCTTTTTGAAAATTGGGATGCAGACTGTAATATTTTGCTGCATTATGTAATGAATCTATTATCATGAGGTAAGATTTAATTTTTAGTTTTTGAAATAAATAGTATAAAAGGTTCCGCCGTTTATATATAATGTGTAATTTTACGTGTACGCACACGGTGTTTTACAAATGTATGTAAAATGTAAAGTATAACAACCTGTTTTTACTTAAAAAAATAGAATTTTATAATGGTGCTTTTATCATTTTAGCTTAAAAAGAATCAATATCATAACAATAAAGAAAATTGCCGAATTAGCTAATGTTTCAACTGGAACTGTTGACCGAATTATTCATAATCGTGGACAGGCAGCACAAGAAACTGTAGATAAAGTCAATGCTATAATCGAAGAATTTGGTTATAAGCGTAATATTTTGGCGAGTAATCTGGCTTTAAATAAGAAATTTCATTTTGCCGTTTTTCTTCCCAAACATGAAAATCTTGAATATTGGCGCAGTCAGGCTGAAGGAATTGAAAAAGCGGCTGCTGAGTTTGGTAAATTCGGAATTGTTTTGGATTATTTCTATTACGATTATAATACAGTTTCATTTAAAGAATCAGTAAAGAAAGTGATGGATTTTGAGTGTGATGGATTGCTTTTTGCGCCCATTTTTCACGAAGATTCTATTCAGTTTTTAAATGAATACAAAAAAAAGAATATTCCAGTTGTGATGATCGATTCGAATATTTCAAACAATAATGAATATGCTTATGTAGGTCAAGATGCCTTTCAGAGTGGTTATTTGGCTGGAAGACTCATAAGTTTTGCAGTTAAAAACGAAAGAAACATTTTGATTTTTAAAATCACTCAAGAAATCGAAAGTACATCCGTTTATTTACAGCGAATAAAAGGTTTTTATTCTTTTTTTGAAGACAATAATGAACTTACAAATTTTAAATTTTCAGAAGTTACTCTAAAAGATTCCAAGATTGATGAACTAAATCTTGAAATGTTTTCAGAGATAAGCAGCATTTTCGTGCCCAATTCGAGAGCGTATATTGCTGCCCAATTTTTAGAACAAAACAATATAAAAGGTATTCGAATTATAGGCTATGATTTATTAAAAGAAAACATAGAATACTTAAATAAAGGTGTAATTGATTTTTTGATTAATCAAAAACCCGAAGATCAAGGTTATATGGCAATTCAGTATTTATATAAAAAATTAGTTTTAAAAGAAGATACCGAGCAAATACATTATATGCCGCTTGAAATTATTTTGAAAGAGAATTATTCTCCAATCAGAAAGTGATTTTTTATCATTTATAATAATACGGCAGTTAAATGAATTATATTCTGTAATTTACAGGACTTCACTTTTGTGCGAGTTAAAATTGTAATTAAATGAAAATCAATAAAAATGGTTAAGTGTATTATTTTCGATTGTGATGGTGTT
Organism: Flavobacterium sp. FlaQc-30; assembly: GCF_044005885.1. NCBI lineage: Bacteria > Pseudomonadati > Bacteroidota > Flavobacteriia > Flavobacteriales > Flavobacteriaceae > Flavobacterium > Flavobacterium sp. FlaQc-30. Next base: position 60,432 of record NZ_JBIPCO010000007.1, read on the forward strand.
TTAGTAGATACAGAGAAAATTGGTAATGGAGTATTACTTGAAATGGCATCTGAGCATGGATTTGAAATGAAAATTGAAGATGCATATCGTAATTTCAACGGTCGTAAGTTAAAAGACTGTTTCAAGTATATTGAAGAAACTATTGATAAAGAACTTCCAGAAACTTTTGAATCAGAATTCCGTCAAAGAAGTTTTGATGCTTTTAAAACGCAGGTCAAACCAATGGAAGGTGTTCTTGAGTTTATAAATAAACTTAAAATTCCGTATTGTGTTGCTTCAAGCGGGCCGGTCGAAAAGATTTGTTTAAATCTTGAAGTTGCTGGTTTATTAGATAAGTTTGAGAACAAGCTTTTTAGTTCTTATCAAATAGGGAGCTGGAAACCAGAACCAGGAATTTTTTTGCACGCAGCCAAAGAAATGGGTTTTGATGTAAAAGACTGTATTGTGATCGAAGACAGCGTCGCCGGTGTACGAGCCGGAATAGATGGCGGTTTTAAAGTATATGGTTTTGCAAACGGATATAATGATAATGATTTAGAAAAGGAAGGAGCAATACTCTTTAGAAGTTACCAAGAACTTGCTGTTATTTTAAATTTAGAATAGAAAAATGGTTGTCACAAAAAGACAGCCATTTTTTATTTAAGATATTTCCATTTCTTGTCGTGATTACTAAAAGAGAGTGTGAAATAGTTCGTTCGAATTTCTATTGAAATTCCTAAACATTATGATTTCGTAACAATGCCATAAACATAATAGCAATTTAAAGTTCTAAAATTGCAACTCCTTATAGAGTTTATATCAAGTATAGTTTTTTTAATTGTTTACGTTTTTTAATGAATGAAAATACGGCTCATTTTTTTTAAATAAAACATTTATAAACGATACAAGATTCAAACTATAATAACAACAATAAAATAGTTGTTAATACTTTAAATTAAACCAATAAAGTTTATGATTTAGTATTAAAAGACAATTAAAATGTTGTGTTAGTTTATTTTTTATTTTTTTGACAAAACCTATTTCTGTACTGAAATAGGTTTTTGTGTATCTACACACTTAACCAGACTCTTGATTCTTGTTTTAGATAGCGTTAAGAAATGTATAAATAGCCTTGAAAATGTGATAGTTGAATTTTATTTGATTAAATTTACTAAACTAACTTATAAAAAAAATCTTATGAAAGCAGTGCGTTTTTTTGGGCATAAAGATGTGAGAATAGTAAACGATTTAGAAAAACCATCTCCAAAAGGCGATGAGGTATTATTAAAAATTGGAGGTGCTGGAGTATGCCATTCAGACTTGCATATAATAGATGATGGTATTGTATCTGGTGTTACTTTTACATTGGGGCATGAAAACGCAGGCTGGATAGAAGAAATAGGTGAGGATGTAAAAGGATTTAAAAAAGGAGACGCAGTTTTAGTCTACGGTCCTTGGGGATGCGGACATTGTAAACCTTGTCAGCATTCTAATGAAAATTATTGCGATCATCAGTCTGAAATGGCTTTTGGCGGCGGACTTGGGCTAAATGGCGGAATGGCCGATTATATGCTGGTACCTTCCTCACGTTTGCTGGTACCAATTCATGATTTAGATCCCGTGATTGCGGCTCCGTTAACAGATGCAGCTTTAACACCGTATTCAGCTATAAAGAGATCATTACATAAGTTAATGCCAGATGAGTACGTAGTTGTAATTGGCGTTGGCGGATTGGGTCATGTTGCTCTTCAAATTTTATCAGAAATATGCGGCTCAACTATTATTGCCTGCGATATAACTCTAGAAAGACTCGAATTTGCTAAAAAATTAGGAGCGACTTATGCCATTAATTCTACAGATAAAGATGCAGCCGAACAAATAAAGAAGATTACAGGAATTAAAAAAGCCAAAGTTGTAATTGATTTTGTTGGAGCAACTTCTACAATTGACTTAGGAACTAAAGTTGTTGGTTTAGATGGAGACTTAACGATAGTTGGTCTTGGCGGCGGAAATTATGAATACAATATGAATGGCCTGCCATTTGGTGTAAGTTTAACAAATCCTTACTGGGGTTCTAGAATCGAATTAATGGAAGTCATTGGGCTTGCGCTTCAAAAGAAGATTCATATTGAAGTCGAAAAATACAGTTTAGACCAAGCAGTTGAAGTTTATGATAAACTAAGACATGGGCAAATAAAAGGGAGAGCAGTATTAATACCCTAATTATAATGTTGTAAAAAAGGAATGAAAGTGTGTAATAAAAAATAAAAATCTAATAGTAATTTTGAGTTGCCTTTTACTATTCTAATGGTAAAATTCCAATTAATATTCTGAAGGAATAAGACTTGGCAAGCTCAAAAATAATAACTCAAAAAGTGTAATATCATGATACATCAAATTGACACAACTGATAATTTAGTTGCTTTTAGAGCATTGGCAGAAATGACAAAAGAAGATTTTTTGATTGTTGTAGTTCCTGCCGTCGAGCATTTGGTAAAGCAGACTAATGAGATTAATTTTTTACTGGTTTTAGATACTGAAGTAGAAAAATTTACTGCAGGCGAGTGGCTTCAAGAAGCACTGCTAGGTCTAAAGAATCTTGGAAAATGGAATAGAGCAGCGATAGTATCAGATTCTGAGGAGATAATTTCGCTTGCAAACGGATTCGGCTATGTAGTTCCGGGAGAATTTCACGGTTTTAGAAAAGAATCTTTTAATAAAGCATTAAACTGGGTAGAAGGGAATATTAATCTGGCCTAAAAATTTAATTCTAATTTTACTTTTAAACTAAAAAAAACACCTGCTAATTCACGATGTTATCTAATTATAACTTGTGAGTTGTCAGGTGTTTTTTGTTTTATATTTTAAGTATTCCTAAACTGAAACTTAAAGCGCTTCTTAATAATTATATTCGATACCGCTGCTGTCTGTTTTTTCTCTTTTCTCTTTAGAAGTCTCTGTTATCTTTTTATAGCATGCAGCTGCAAGCAAAGGTACTGCAAGACTTCCTACTACTGCAGCCGTTTTATTTTGTCCGGCTTTTTTAAGTACAGCTCCAGCCAAAAGAGAACCTAATCCCGCAAATACTAAATGTTTAACAGATGGCCTATAGTCCTTGTAATCTTTTTTTTCAGGTTTAATTCCGTGTAATAATGGGTCTATAAAATTTAGTTTTTCCATAATTATGATAATTTTTTTAATGATACCTAATTTTGTCTAATGTAATAAAATTGTTACGTTTATTCTACTTTTAACTGTTGATTTTTTTTACGGATTGTTAAACCAGAAAGAAATCGTAAGATTATAAAGATCGGCGAAAATCTAGCCAAAATCAATCATCAGGCGGCGTTTAACAAAAGTTTATAATAGTAAACGATAAAAACGTTAATTGTATCCTAAAGCCTAGATTCTTATTTGCTAAAGGTGTTTTGTTCTAAAATTTAGCCGTTTTAGGCTCTAGGATGATTTTCAGGATAATGCTCGGCATCAAAATCACTTAAATCCTCATCTTCATCTAAATCCCTTTCTTTCTCTAGATCATTTTCAAAGTTTAGTTCATTAGTGCTGTTGTCCTTCTCTTGATTTGCTTTTTCACTATCATTAGTGATCGAATTATCTTCGTTTATAACTCGTTCTTCATTAGGAATGTTTTCCATTCTTATCGATTCATTTCTAGTAAAATCAGAAGTTTGATTTCGTCCGTCATCGATAAACTCTTCTTGATATTGATATGGATCTTCGTCAGGTGAAAAATTTACTGTATAATCAAAATTTTCCTGATCCATAAAATCAGGGTCTCTAAGACCATAATCTTGGTTGTTTAGCTTTTTCATAACTTTTCTATTTTTTCTTTATTTCTTAGCTTCCGAAGTTTTTATATATTCCGAAAACAGCGAAAATGACCTCTTTTGTAGTTGATTTAGAGGAGTTTATTTCTCATGAATTTTCGGCATATTTACAAAGGTACTTTAAAAATTGAAAATACTTTTATAGAAAAATAGATTATAGTTGCATAATTTTCAGGTACTTAGGTTTAGTTCTGAAATCAAAAGAAATTGCAGTCTGCAGTTAAGTAAAAACCTTAAAAAAGCCATAAAGAAAATGATCTTTATGGCTTCGGTCCAAAAAACTAACTTCTAAAATAAAGTGAATGATTTTTTATAGATATTTTCCCCAATTTTCCATCCTTAAATAATTCATCAAGTATTTCTTCCGCCTGATTATATGAAATATCTAAAATCACGGCATATTCTTTTGGAGCCAATGTTGGATAAATCTCAAAAAGAGATAATGGATTTTCATTTTTAAATGTCTTCTTTTTTGCTTCAGGATATAATGCCAGCAAAGCATTTTCATAATGAGCATATGGTTTAGAACCATAAACAGTAAGTTGATTGTTATTCTCATCAGCAAAAAATAAGGTAGGAAAACCTCTTACTCCAAGTGTTCTTGCTAAATTTAAATCCTCTTGAAAAAGTTTTTTAGCATCTCCCTCAGAATCGCTTTTTAATCTTGCAATATCAAGATTTGCAATTTTGGCCGCTTCAGCAATATTTTCCCATTTAGCAATATTCTTTTTTTCGAGATATAATTTCTCACGAAGGATACGCATAAAAATAACTGCTTTTTCTTTACTCTGAATTTGAGCCGCTTTCATAGCAATGCAAGAAGGATAAGAAGAATTCAAAGGATCTTCAAGCCAAACATCGCCATCGATAGGCATTTGGTAATGCTGACTTGCTTCATCCCAATGATGCGCAACATCTGATGGTTTACTGATTCCGCCGCTGTTGTAACTCCAATCAGGCAGTAAACCGCCCATTTTGTAATCTATTTCAAAATATTCAGAATATTCCAGTTTTAGTTTTCTTAATTGCGGCTCAATTCCCCAGCATGAAGAACAAATAGGGTCTGTATAATAAATAATTTTTACAGGTTTATTTTCGGATTTAATAACCGTTGTTTCATTTGATGCTTTACCAATTGGCATTTCGCACATACCGCTTTCAGGATCACACAGTAACGGATTTGTTTTATTATCGTTCATTCTAGAATTAGTTTGCGATTGACAGCTCGCACTGCAAATCAGGATTAATAACAGCGAAAGTATTTTCATAATTACTGTTTATAATTCTTGCTTTAGGTTTTAATTTATATTTTTACATAACAAAGCTCGCCCATATTTAATAACAAATCAATTAGTCTAAAAAAGATGACTACAGAAAGTAAACCAGAAAAAGATAACGAATGTCCGGCACAAGCACTTTTGAAGTTATTATCAGGGAAGTGGAAACCAGAGATTTTTCTATTAGCAGTAGAGGGACCGCTGCGTTTTAATACGCTTTTAAGAGATTTAAAAGGATCAAATAAACAATCAATCGCCGTCGCACTTCGTGAACTGGAAGATTTTGAACTTCTAGATAAAAAGGTTATCAAGCTAAAACCGCTTCATATTGAATATACGTTATCTGAGAAGGGAAAATCATTGATTCCTGTTTTTAAGCAACTAGAATTGTTTTTGGTGAAATAGATTTTTTTTGAAGTGAAATAGATTTTTTTTGAAGTATAAAGAAAACTTAAATAGATATGAAAAGACTGCTTTTAATTTTATTTATGCTGTTGCAATTTCCATTAAGTTTTGGGAGTAATCAAACAGAAGAGCCATCCTCACAGAAAATTATTGGAACTTGGTATGCCGACAGGAATCGAAATACAAAATGGGTTTTTACTCAAGACAGGAAAATCTATAATTATGATAAGGATGTTTTTAAAGTAATGTATGGTTATACTATTTCTCACCGCTGTCAAAACAATTCAAATGATACTACCGAATTTTTAACTTTCATGGACAGAGATGGTAATGAATTCTGTTTTAGAATAAATGGGATTAATGAGAATAAAAACGGAATTCTATCTCTTACTAAATTGGATAATGGAGAGACGCTTTTGTTTGTTAACAATTTAAATGTAACTACAGGAAGGTAATTTTTATTTGATGTAAAAACTCCAGCGGAACGGCATATATTTAAAAAATAAATGTTTCGCTCCTCTGGAGCTTAAAATCACAGGGTATATAATCACTATAAATATTGTGCTCCGCTGGAGCATTTTTTTTTACTGAATAGTCTAATTATACTAGACGTTTTTTCTAGTATTAAACTTTCATTAACAAAAACTTTATTGTCCTCTTGTTAAAATAAAAAATAAGGTTAATATATAAATTCAACGAAGAACTAAAATGATCTATTTTATTTGTGGTAATTTAGATTCTTTACTTTAATATGAAATATAAGTGATTGGTAATGTGTTGTTTGGACTTGTAATGAAAAAGACTGGATCAGGTTGAACAGGAAGGTGTAATTGTATCTCTAATAGTAATTGAAAATTATTCTTAAAACATTTATTTTAATTGTTAAGCGACATATCAGAATTGCTAAGAAATGAAAATTAAAAACAGTATAAGTCTAATGAATATCATTTAAAAGTTATGAATGATAAAATTTATCTTTATACCATTCTGCATTTAAGAGATTTTTTCTAAGTCAAAGTCGATAGATTGAAGTAATTTAAACAGATCGCTGTAGAACTTACAAGTGGTTCATATTCACTTATTATTTTAGTAGGCTTAATTAAACTGTTTTTTAAAATAGATGTATTTTTTAGAAAATATAGAAGAGTTTGAAAGTATGATGTTACTTTTTAATTCATACTAAATCTTTTGTAGAAGAATTTAGATTATACCGCTAGTTTATATATCTTTTTAGAGTTATTAATTGAAAGAAAGTCTGGCTTTTTATAATACATTAATACCTTTTAAAGGATATTTTATAAGTATTAAGGATTTATATTTATGATTTTATATGACTTAAAGACATTAATATGAATAATCAAGAATTTAAAACTTCAACTTTTAGTCTTTCTATACCAGATGTTTACAGTGATGTTCAAATTGCGTGGGAAAGTATTCGTGCCGCTCATGAAGTCCTAGATGATGACTATTTGTCTTTTGCCACTACAGGACTAGTTCCGATAGTTTCTTTTGATAAATTTTTACATAAGGAACTTATTTTTCGTTATTGGAAAAGTTGCTTATCCGAGGAAAATATCAAAGAGATTATTGCAGAAAAAATAATACAAATAGAAAATCATAATTCGAATGTTAGATTAGTAAGGACAAATGATAACATTTTTTATTATTTGGGGATAGTTCAAATTAGTGATGAGTTTTGCTATACTTTCAAGGCAGATTGCAAAATTGAACATAGAGATTTTTATGAGCCATTGTTTGAACAAATATGGATGAGCCTTAAATATTTCGGAGATCCTCAGGAAGCAATAGACAAATTGCCTTCATTTTTAAGAGGTTTTTATTATAACGAACAAGCCACAGAAATTGTAGCAGATCAAAGTGTACTACAAAAACAACAAGTAGATATTTCAAAAGAAATAGAAGCTTTTTGTATTCCTCAAGATGAAAAAGAACATTGGATAATTGATGATGTTGTTTTTGATTTTTCATCAGAGTGTAATGTAAATAGTAACGATAAACTATATGTAGCATTAGAAGGTTTAGTTAGGGATTATGACAAAGAGCGCCATGGACATGTGGTAAATTCGTATAATGGAGGGGCGCACTTTAACTTTAGTTTCAGTAAAGTGTATGATGCTGGTATACCAACAGGTGTTATTCAATTTGAATTGAGCCGTGACAAGACATACAATCATTATCTCTGGGAAAGTGGTTTTACTTTTTCTCTTCGTTTTACAGGAAATGTGACTCTTAAAGACGGTTGGATAGGGTTGAACGGATACTTGGAAGATGAGTGCGGAGAACAAAAAAAATGCTATAAAATAAGCTTAGCAAAAAGAATTCCGTTACAAGAATTAGAATGGGAAAAGTATGAATTTACTACTTTTAAAGAACTTGAAGGTGCAATACCAAAAGCTGTCCGTCATCTAAAGTTAACCAATCCAGCTTATGTTGAATTTAGGGAATCTATTGACTCTTTTACAGATTTAGAAACCTTAATTGTCCAATTTACAAATGATAGTCAAGAGGTATTTGAATTCGTTGAAATTCCCTCATTTATCAAACATTTTAAAAATTTAAAGAAATTATATTTTTCCGGTATTTCTGCCATTACAAAATTGCCAATATGGATAGGAGATTTAAGAGAGTTAGAATTTTTCCTTTTCACAGACAGTAAAGTTGAAGGGATAAACCCGAATACATTTCAATACTTAAAAAAACTTAAATTTTGTTATCTACAGTATAATAAGTTAGTAAGTGCTCCTGCTTTTCCATTAGATGGTTCGATTGAAATAATACATTTAGAAGGAAATCAGCTTAATAAAGTCCCGGCATCGTATCTTAAATTAGAGAATCTGACAAGACTTAATATTAAAAATAACCCAATTACATGGCTTCCATTAGGATTGGAAAATATTCCTGAACTGGAATTAGAACTGGAGAAAAAAACGACTCTGCTCGATTATTCTTATAAAGGAGCCGATGGAAAAGGAGTAGTTCCATATAACGATGAAATCTTTTATGCCCGTAATGACATTGTGCTTCGTAATTTACTTGCTCATGCTATTGAAAAAGTAGGTTTTAAAAAATATGAAGAGGGTATAAATAAGCTTGCGCGCCACTCAGTCAGTTTTGTAACTACTGTTTTTGATGATTATGATGAAATAGGAAATAATCGTTTTGGCGGTCTCCCGGATTTACCTGAATCTGTTGGTTTTCCTAAGATTATTACCGAAACCCAAGAAGAAACAAACTATGTCTGGCAGTTTATTGCACAGATTAATTGTGCATCTGTTGCTCATTTGCAAGAGTATTTGCCCCGTACAGGTATATTGTATTTTTTTATTGAAGATCAGCAGGATTTTAAACCTAAGGTAATTTATTTTGATGGAGAAATCAGTCAGCTGAAATCAGCACGAGAATTTGATAATACTGAAAAATTAGAATATTTTGAATTTGATATTTTTCAACCTTTTAAAGCAATCGCAGAGAAAGCCGTAAGTACTCCTGTATTCTATTATGATGAACATTATTACGAAAAGATTGCACCTGAACTGGAAGAGTTAACAAGAAAACATAATGAAACAGAATTGTTCAAAAAAAAGCTTTTACCATTTAATGAAGAGCCCATTCATGGTATTAACAGCTATGTGTTTAAACAACACGACTCACCAGAAATAGAGGCTGTAGATAAACTAAAGGGAAAAACGGATGAATGGATGGTTTTGCTAAAGGTAAGTACTGATAATAAACCAGAATTTTGTTTTTGGGATGCAGGTGAAATTTATTTTGTAATTCATAAGAGCGATTTAGCAAAAAGAGATTTCTCCAATGTGTATTGCGGGTTAGAGAGTAGTTAATAGTATTTATTATGTTTTGGAGAAATTGTATAGTACTGATTTGCTTTTTTTGTCTATTGAATGTTAAAGTAAGTGGACAGACTGTAAAGCAGTCCAATATTTTCAAAATCAAATGGGTCGATAAATTAAAAGCAGATTTTTCGTTTACGAATCAATGGAGCTACTCTGAAGGCATCTATAAAAATGATTTTGGACAATTGGCTTGTGATGGATTCTGTCCTTCTGAATTAGATAATATGATAGATGAAAGTGGTAAATTTTTTAAAGATTCGATTTCTGCTTATTACGCTATAGTAGATACGACATATCTAGCACATACAATTCAAAATGTTGCCAAGGTTTGGGAATGGGCAGGAACAAATTTTATTGAAGTAGAACAAAATCTCGGAATATTGTATACGCTTACACAATAAATAATCTCGCAGCATATAGTAGTTTGATGTTAACAATTGTTTGGAGATAATTATAAAGCAGAGGTATCACTTTTGAGTATCACAGGTATAGAAAATATTTTAGGGTTTACGTCAGGTTATATTATAATTGACAGGAAGTTTTGGCAGAAAGGTATAATGAAAGCAAAGTTTGAATTTTGACGTAAACATAGTAATAAACGTAGAGATAATAAGGAAAGTCCCTTTTATTGGAAAGGAAAAATATTATCGCCAATTAAAGAAGAAGTAAATAAAAGTTAAATCTGCAAATCTATTGAACGAGTTACAAGAGGATATAGTTTAATGAAAAAAAAAGAATATGATAAAATTAGTCTTAGACGAGAACAGATTTCAAATTAATGATGTTGATTTTGAATTTCCAGTAAATGTTTATGCTCTAAGAAATTTGTTAGGAGAATTTCGTCATACTGTGAAAGAATTTAACACTATTTATACTTGGGATGAATATGGAATATTAGCTTATTCCAAAAATGGAACATGGATTGAAAGTATTGTGCTAAGTATAACAAATATGGGTTTTGACTTTAGTCCGAATGAAATATTTACAGGTCAATTTTGGGTTAAGGAACAAGATGTATTTGATTATCAGGAAAACAATAAGAATAAATTATTTAGACGTTTTTCAGGTGATACAGATGGGGCATTTGAAATAAATGGAATTGGTTTCTCATTATACAAAAAAAGGAATAGTGAAAATGTAGAATTAATTCAAATTTTTGAATATAAAAGTTCTCAAAAACCACATGAACGGCTTCCAGTAGAGGAGAAATATCAAAAACTTATTGGTCTGTGGGAAGAATGGATAATAGAAACAACAAATATTATTTCGGTTGGAAATCCATATTACAACCTCATACACGGAATAACTCAGGAAGATATTGAAAAAAACACAGAATTAGATCTAGAAAATCATATAGTTATTCCGAACGAGCTTGTAAATTTTTACAAAATTTACAACGTTCAATATGATCCTGTAACCTCTCCGTTTTCTTTTTATAAGCACAATTGCCAGTATGATTTATTGCCTTTTGAAAAAATAAAAAAGGATTGGGAGAATATACAATCAATGAATGATGAAGATGATTACGAAGCGATAAAAGATTTAATAGCGGAGTTTGATGAAAAGGTAAAAGCCAATAATTATGCTAATCCAGGCTGGATACCTTTTGCAGAAAGCCGTGAAGGGGATTACCTGCTTTTTGACACAGACCCAAGTTCAAAAGGAAATTACGGACAGATAATTGAGCTCCAGAACGAATCATGGTATAGAGGTGTATTTGCAGACTCTCTGGAAGAATTATTACAAAATGAGATAAATACTGTAAAAATGGGACAATCGCAGAAGTTTGATTTTATGCTGGAAGAAGAATAATTATTATGTGGATCATTAAACCTTATAAATCAGTTGGCCAATTAGAGTTTAATATGTCTCCTCAGAATATTGAAGAGCTGATTGGACCGCCTTCTGATATTCAGAGAGGAATTGCACATGTTTTTACTGAGTTTCGTTTTGGGAAAACGGCAGAGGAAATTAAACCTTCTGTCCAATACAGAAGCGGAAAAGTCACCTCTTTTGAACTTTATGACAGTATTTCTAATGTTGAACTTAATGGCTTTCGCATCTTTGAGAATAAAAAAAGAATAGTTAATAAATGGTTCAAAGAAAAATCTAAAAATTACGCAGAAAATGAAGATACTTATGTTTTTCTTGATTTCGGAATTGCTATGAGCAAAGATCAAACATGGAAATATTGCCCTTCGATAAATGTTTTTCGATATGGAGACTATGATGAGTTAATTTTCAATTCAAAATATGGGTACACCATTATTAAATAATAAATTTAAGTTTATGTATTGCAAAATAAATCATTTATTATCATGAATAAATTAGAGAGACTAGCTCAAAATATAGAACCATCTGCTAAAAATTCTTCTTTAACAGAAAAGAGTCTTTTACATTTTCCTGAAAATTTAAGAAAAATTCATTCCTATAAAGTTTTTGGAAATGATTTGCTGGCAATTCCAACAGGCTTAATAATGGAAGGGGATGATGAGGAATTTGAAAAACCATTTCAGTTTCTTTCAAGTGAAGATGAACTGGAAACGTTCGAAGAGGAATTTAGAGAGGCGGTTCCGCCAGAATTTATACAAATTGGGAGTCTCTATGGAGCAAGTGAAATAGTTTTGTTGAACAAACTCCAAAATACAATACATATTTTTCATGTTCAGGATATCTGTGAAACAGATTGGATGGCATATAAATTACAAGATGTGATTTGTACATTTGAAATATTCATTGAAAATATAAGACCTCAAACGGTTGTTTGTTTAATGCATTCTGCTGATTATACTCAATTTGAAATGTTTGAAATTCGAAATGAAACGGAAATATATGATGGTGCAGATTCAATGGAATATTCTAATTCTGAAGAAGTTTGGGCAGCGTATTTTGAACTTGTAGAAAAGGCTATATCCAATGATTTCAAAATTCATTATGCTCCTAAAAAAGTTATAGATAGATTTTCAAATTAGAATGGTATTATTAAATGGAAAATATGAAATTATTAGAACAATTTACAAGAATAATAAATATTCAGAAAAATATTTCAGTTGCATCTTATGGAGAGTTAAATTCTGGAATTTCAGTAAATGATATTCAACAAATTGAAATGTTGCTGGAAGAACCTTTGCCTGAGGACTTTAAAGAGCTATATAATTTTGCCAATGGACAGTGTTTTGATGGGGAAGGTTTATTATTCAAGGATTATTTTATTGATTCTGAAGAAATAATTAGACAATTATCATTCAGTAAGAGTTTATTAAAACCAGAGATCAGAAAAATTGAGTTTCCTCAAAAGTCGGAAAAAATATTACAGAAGATTATTGATTTTTATGTTGAAAGGGCGCCTAAGCATAAATTATTTGGTTTGCAGAAAAGCTGGTATAAAATTGAATTTTCTTTTGGAATAAATTCCTATAATGGACCCTACTGGTATGCAGATAATAAAACTACACTATTAAAACGTGAGCTTTTTAAGATAAATGATTACAAAGTAATCGAGCCAATTATAGAAGAATTGCATGAATTGGAAAAAACAGGTTATAATTGGGATGAAATAAAACTTGTAGTTTATACTAATGGACAGTATGAAATAGAACGACTTGATTGGGATTTCGATAGTGAAATGACTTTTACATGCTTTCCAGAAGATTCAATAAAGAAAAAATATTTTCACTACAAATGGTTGCCAATCTTCTCGGATCTTTGTGGTAATTATATTGGAATGGACTTGGATCCTGATAAAAATGGAACTAAAGGGCAAATAATTAATTTTGGAAGAGATGAGGAAAACATGATTACGCTAAGTAATAATCTTCATGATTTTTTTAATTTTTTATTAGTTGAATTACAGAGAGAGAATAATCCAATACAAAATTCCAAAACACATTTACATGACGTATTGAGAAAATTGAAAAGAACTTAATAGGAAGAATATAGTATCAATAAAAGTAGTAAGCTAGTAAAACTAAAATCATTTCTATTAATATACATTATAAACAAAATAGAAAAAAATAAGACCTGAAGGTGAGCCAAATTGGGAAGTATGAATAAACAAATTGCATTGCAAGAAATAAACGAAAATACCTTTTTTTGGAAATTTTATTTTTGCTGGTCGAGAGGTTATGATAATGAAAAAGAAATAAATATCGATGAGGTTCTAGAAGTTGTAGAAATTGACGAAACTGAATCTTATGAGTGGGAATGGAAGTTTTTCAATCAAAATGATATAGAAGAAAATCCTAGATATGTCGCAGGGAAAATTAATGATGATTTAAATTATGCCATTGAATTTGCTGAATATGAAATCAATTTTTTTCTTAATGATATTTACATTGGCAATTTAGGAGGTCATTTTGAAGCTTGGTTTTTTACAATGGATGAGTTATTGTCTTTTGAAAAATATCCAAATCTGTTTCTTCTTTTTCTTCCGATGACGGGAATACAAGAAAGTGAAAGAGATATTTTGAAAGTCATAACTGTAAAACATTTAAATGCAATTCCAGAGTTTGAATCGCATTCAGAATATATTTCAGATTGCATTTTAAATGGATTAGTGATGCAGTCTCCATTTCTAGAAATAAATAATATTGGATTGTCAAATGCCGAAAATCATAGTGTAAGAAACATAACAGATTACCCACATTATAAAAAAGATGTAACGAAATTGAATAAGATTCTGAAAAACAACTTAGTATGTTAGAATCATAGCCAATTAGCAGCTTAAAAAACTTATTAAACTTTCATTAACAAAAACTAAAACTTCATTAGTTTATATTTGTGAAGCATAAATTAATCCTAAAGTATTGTAGCTCATGAAAATTAAGTCTGTTTTTTATCTGTTTCTATTTGTTGTTTTTTCAGTTTCATCGTATAGTCAAAATGTAAAACTGCTTACAATAGATCAGCTTAACGAAAGAATTGAAAAGGGAAAAGACAGTACTTATGTTGTTAATTTTTGGGCAACTTGGTGCGCGCCTTGTATAAAAGAGTTACCGCATTTTGAAAAATTGGGTGCAGAACATAAATCAGATAAGCTGGCGGTATTACTAGTAAGTTTGGATTTTAAATCAAAGCTGAATTCAAATGTGATTCCGTTTGTGAAAAGAAAAAATCTGAAAAATGAAGTATTTCTATTGAATGAAGGAAGTCCGCAGGAATTTATCGACCGTATCGATTCAAGCTGGTCAGGAAGTATTCCGGCGACGCTTTTTATAAAAGATGGCAAGCGAAAGTTTGTCGAAAGTGAATTTACTTACGAACAATTATTAACTGAATATAAAAAACTGTAAATCCAAAAACCATGAAAAAAATAATTCTTTTATTAACGCTGGCGTTCTCTGCCTTTCTAGCTCAGGCTCAAACTGCAACACTTTAAGCTGGTGATACTGCTCCAGATTTTAAACTGAAAAATGTAGATAATAAAGAGGTTTCTTTTGCAAGTTTTCCAAAAGCAAAAGGCTATATAGTAGTTTTTACTTGTAATACGTGTCCTTATGCAGTAGGTTACGAACAAAGAATAATTGATTTAGATAAAAAATTCAAACCGCAGGGATATCCTGTAATTGCAATTAATCCTAACGATCCAGAAGCTTCTAAAGCAGATACTTTTGATAAAATGCAGGATTTGGCAAAAGAGAAAAAATATCCTTTTCCATACTTGTTAGATCCAGGACAAAAAATTACAGATGAGTATGGCGCAAAACGTACGCCTCACATTTTTATCGTTTCTAAAACTGCAAAAGGAAATGTAGTAGAATATGTTGGTGCAATCGATAATGATCCAGAAGGCACAAAAGCAGATAAAGTAAAATATGCCGAAGATGTAATTGCAGCTTTAAAAAGCAATCAAAAACCTGCTGTAACACAAACTAAAGAAATTGGCTGTACTGTGAAAAGAAAAGCTAAAGCTTAATAATATTTGTTTTATAAATGAAAACGCCTCAAAATTTTGAGGCGTTTTTTTATGAAATAGTTTCAATACGTTTCTTTTGTTCTTCAAGCTCCAATTCGGCAATAATTTGTCTTTTCATCGCTGTATGAACGTAATCTTTCGCTTCGGCATATGAAATATCATATTTACGTAAAATATCCTGTAAATGGGCAGGAAAAACATCAAGTATTTTATCATAATACACATTCAGTTCATTTTTACTCGGCATTTCAAATTTTAGTTTAATTTGAAACCTGCGAAGTAAGGCTGAATCAATACTGTTGTAAAAGTTAGTGGCACAAATCAGCAAACTATCTGTTGGGAAATAATCAATTAACTGAATTATCGTATTTACCAAACGTCTCATTTCGGCAACATCTTTATCGTCACTTTCTCGGCTTCTGCCAATTTGATCAAATTCATCTAGAAATAAAACTGCTTTTTCGCGAATTGCTTTATCAAAAAGAGCTTTTACATTTTTTGAAGTTTCCCCAATTTTAGCATTAATTAAAGTGCTGAGGTTGATAATAACAATGCTTTTATTTAAAGCTGTTGCTATGGCTTTTGCAGTTGTAGTTTTACCGCAGCCAGAGTGACCGTGAAGCAGTATTTTATTGTCGACCTTGAGATTGTATTTTTTTAATTCGTCAATATACTTATGCTCTTTGATTGTGTTAAGTAATGCCGTTTTGTTTTCTTCGCTGAAAAGCAAATCATCAAGTGCAATTTTTTCAGTATCGTTGACAACAAGTTCGTACAGATTCATTTGTGTGTTTTATTTGATGCAAAATTATACTTTATTCTGCAATATTTTCATTCCATATTTCTTTTCCTAGAAAACGATTTCCAAAAATTGAAGTTCCCACTCTTACGATATTAGAACCCTCGGCAATAGCCAGTTCTAAATCTTGAGACATTCCCATTGAAAGTTTTAAATGTGTTATACCTTCAATTTTAGCATCATAAATTTCATCTCTTATTTTTCGAAGTAATTCTAATGACGGACGCATTTTTTCTTTCTCAACGTCTAATAAACCAATCGTCATTAAACCTTTTATATTTAATGTTTTATACTTTTTTATTTCTCTAATATAAGGGACTACTTCAGTTGGTGCAAGTCCAAATTTGCTTTCTTCAAATGAAGTGTTTACTTGAATAAAAACATCGATGCTTCTGTTTTCTTTTAGTAATTGTTTGTCTAATTCTTCTGCTAGAGATAATCGGTCTAAAGATTGAATACAGGAAATATATTTTAAAACATCTTTTACTTTGTTAGTTTGAAGATGTCCAATAAAATGACGTTCTATATTTAAATCTTTCAAACCCGAATCTTTATCGCGAAGTTCCTGCATTTTGTTTTCGCCAATAAGCGTTTCACCAGCTTCTATTGCAATTCGTATTCTCTCCGCAGGGACCGTTTTAGTAGCCAATAATAATTGCACATCTGATGGATTTCGGTTAGAAAGTCTGCAGGCATCCTCAATACGCTGATGAACTTGCTTTAAATTGTAAATTATATCTTCTTTCATAGCAGCAAAGGTAAAGGCAATGAGAAACGTAAAAAAGATCCAGTTTTGAGTATTTCAAATAGTCCAGTTTCTTCTATAAATGAGAAAACTGGATTATTTAACGACTGTATATCCTTTCTAATTTTGTTGTGGCAATAAAGTCAAATTAAAAACAAATACAAATGAGCAAATCAATTTTTTATCACGCCGGCTGTCCAGTTTGTGTAAGTGCCGAACATGACATTTTAAGTTTAGTTAAAGATGTTGAAGTAGTAAATATTGGAGAAGACAGAGCGAGAATTTCAGAAGCTCAAAAAGCAGGTGTACAATCAGTGCCTGCCTTAGTAACTCCAAACGGAAATGTGCTTCATATTAATTTTGGAGCCTCAATTGCAGATGTAATTGGATAGATATAAGTACCTCTTTAGAAACTATCTAAAGAGGTTTTGTAGCTTTTAAATTTAGAATAATTTATATACAATAAAATAATATGAAAGTAGCAGTATGGGATACTTATGTAACTCGAAAAGACGGAGAGGTTATGCATTTTGATATTTTGGTTGATGAAAATACAAGCGATACAGAACAGGTTTTTGAATATGGAAAAGCGTATCTAAAAAGTGTTTCTCAAGAAGGTCAACCTTTAACTTCAAAAGAATGCCGATTTTGTCATATCGATAAAGCGCCTTTGGAAATTGAAAACCAAATTCGTAAAAACGGCTTTTCGATTATCGAAATGGAAAATTGCAATTAACTAACATTTCTTAATTTAATATAGACTGAAAATCATGTGTTTTCAGTCTTTTTTGCTTTATAGATATTTAGAGAGCGCAATAATGCCTTCTTCTAGCTGCTTTTCGCTGAGTGAAGCATAACCTAAACGTAAACCTAAAACAGGCTTTTCAAAACTGAATTTCTCAGGATTCATGATTTTGATTCCTTTGCTTAACAATTCATCACAGACTTTTTGAAGATTGGTTTCTGGACTTGGAACAATCCAAAAAGCCAAACCGCCTTCTGGTTTAATAAAAGTAATTTTGTCTTTAAGATGCAGCTTACAAAGGCTTTCAAAATAATCTCTTTTTGCTTTATAGATTAAACTGGTTCGTTTGAGATGTCTTTTTATTTTGCCTTCGTTTATAAGGTTCAAGACCGCTTCTTCCATAATGTTATCTCCTTGAACGTCGATGATTTTTCTGTGTTTTCCAATCTTTTCTACATTTTCTACTGAACTTGCCAGATAACCAATTCGCAGTGCCGGCGCTACAATTTTACTTAATGTGCCTATGTAAACAAAGTTTTTTGCTTTGCTGTAACTTGAAATGGGTAAAATTGGTCGTTGTCCAAAATGAAATTCATTATCATAATCATCCTCAATAATGGTAAAATTATAGTGATTGGATAATTCGATCAATTTCAATCTTTTTTTTAAGCTCATTGTAACCGTCGTCGGAAATTGATGATGAGGTGTAACATAAATGGCTTTTATATTTTTGTGTTTTTTTAGATAAGCTTCAACTTCATGTAAATCTAAACCATCTGATGCGACATTTACTGGAAGCAGTTTTGCACCTGCATTTTCAAAAGCTTCCCAAGCAGGTTTGTAGCCGGGATTTTCGATTATAACAAAATCATCTTTAGTGAGCAAACAATGCGCAGCTAAATACATTGCCATTTGACTTCCTCTTGTAATACAGATTTCATTTGCCGAAACGTTCATCCCTCTTTTAAAATTCAGCATCTGGACTATCGCTTTTCTAAATTCAATGTCACCAAGTTCAGTGCTGTATCCCATAATTTGTCTTCGGGATTTTCGATTAAAGATTTCCCTGTAAGCACGTGCAAGATCATTCATTGGCGCAAGACTGCTGTCGGGTAGTCCATCATCAAAAACAAGATGCGTTTTTGCTTCTGCTATAGTTGTATTAATCTGAGAATCGTTCTTTTTATCACAGAGCATATCAGGTGATAAATCGGCAATAAAAGTACCTTTTCTATCGATTGTAATGAGCCAGCCTTCGGCGGTTAAAACGTCTAATGCTTCGATGACTGTGTTTCGGTTTACGTTCAGTAAACCAGCTAATTGCCTACTTCCAGGTAAAGCATTTCCTGAGGTAAGTTTATGTGATTTAATGGCGACGATAATAGCATCGGCAATTTGCAGATAAAGTGCTTTATCGGATTTTTTATCTAATTGAATTTCAAATTGCCATGGTCGTAACATCTGGACTAGTTATTTGTGATAAAACTGTGTTATCTGTGCAGTCCAAAGTTACAATATTTTTGTCACGCAATAATGCATCAACTAAAATTTAATGAACATGGAAACTAAAGAAAAAAAATTCTCATCAAAAGATTTTCATCAAACTTATGCAAGACCAAGTTTTGTAATGCCTGAAAAATTAATTCATAGAAATGTTGAAAATGCGGGGGTACACGATCAATTTTCGATAGAAAGAAAACATCCCGTGTTTTTTGTCGATCTGCCAAGTAAAAATGTAAGTATGACTATTGGAGGATTATTGCCTGGACAATTAACAAACAAACATAGACATACCTATGAAACATTGTTGTATGTAATTGAAGGTTCTGGATATACTGAAATTGAGGATCAAAAAGTAGAGTGGAAGGCTGGAGATGCCGTTTATATTCCCGCTTGGACATGGCACAGACATCAGAATTTAAGCAATACTGAAAATGCAAAATACATTGCGACTGAAAATGCACCGCAATTGCAAAATTTAGGAGTTGCACTTAGAGAAGAAGAAGGTAGAGATTTATAAAAAAGCAAAGAAATGAAAAACAACCAGTTTAAAGGTATTATTGCCTATCCAATTACGCCATTTGATGAAAATGAAAAAGTTGATATTAAGCTTTATAAGCAATTATTAGAGCGGTTAATTGTATCAGGATCTCACGCAGTTGCTCCGCTGGGAAGCACAGGAGTAATGCCTTATTTGAATGATGAAGAAAAAGAGGCTATTACTGAAGCAACTGTTGAGCAGACAAAAGGGCGGGTTCCGATATTAGTAGGAGTTTCAAATTTAACAACTGAAAAAACTATTTATCATGCAAAATCGGCAGAAAAGGCGGGAGCCGATGCTGTAATGATTATTCCGATGAGTTATTGGAAATTGAGCGATGACGAAATCGTGAAGCATTATGATACTGTAGCAAAACAAATCTCGATTCCGATAATGGCTTACAATAACCCAGCTACAGCAGGAATTGATATGTCGCCTGCTTTATTGAAAAGACTTCTTGAAATTCCGAATGTTACGATGATTAAGGAAAGCACAGGAGATGTTCAAAGAATGCATTATTTGAAGAAAGAGTTAGGTGAAGATGTTGCTTTTTACAACGGATCTAATCCGCTGGCACTTTCTGCATTTGCGGCAGGAGCAACGGGCTGGTGTACGGCAGCTCCCAATTTAATTCCTGAATTGAATATTGCCTTATACAACGCCATTCAAAACAATGATTTAAAAGAAGCGCAAAAAGTATTTTATAAGCAGATCAATTTATTGAAGTTTATTGTAGATAAAGGACTTCCGAGAGCAATAAAATCAGGTTTGAATAGTATAGGAATTGAGGGCGGAAAATTGAGAAAACCGTTATTGCCTTTAACTGAAAAAGAAAGCAGCGAACTTAGTGCTATTTTGAAGTTAGTTAATGATTTGAATAAGAAGTAAGAATAGATTCAAAAAAAAACAGCCAAACTTGATTATCAGGTTTGGCTGTTTTTTGGTATAGAATTATAAACTTTTAAGCTTTTTCATAAAGATAGGAAACACTTCGTTTAATTCGTCAAACAAAGGATTTTTGCGATGTTTGATGTGTATTTCATTAAACAATTTTAAACCTACTGCAAACTGTGTGGCTTCATGCGGATTATCGAATATGTTTTTGTCTTTTATTTTTTCTATGATTCCAAAGATTTCATCGTGATTACTAAACTCCAGTCCAAGTTCTTTTGCGGGTTCTGTTTCACCATTTGCATATTGTTTTAGACTTAATGTCAAATGATATTTGTTTGATCTTTTTTCCATGATATTCTATTTCAATTTTATTTTAACCATTTATCTACAATGGTTTTAAACGTTTCTTTGTATTGTTCGCCTACTGTAATTTCAAATTTTCCAATAAAAAGTGAATTTTTACTAATAGCGGTAATTTGATCCAGCGAAACAATAAATGAGCGGTGAACTCTCATAAATTTGGTTGAAGGCAGTTTTTCTTCCAGTGCTTTTAAGGATATAAGTGACAGCACTGTTTTTTGAGAATCGTCGAGATGTACTTTTACATAATCTTTTAAACTTTCTATATATAAAATATGTTTTAAAGAAATTCTAACCCACTGATATTCTACTTTTAAGAAAATAAATTCATCATCGGCAGTAATAGACTGAAATTGGTTAGAATTATCTTCTGTTAATTGCAGTACTTTGTTTGCGGCGCGCAGAAACTCTTCATAGCTAAAAGGCTTTAAGAGATAATCTACAGCATTTACTCTATAACCTTCTATAGCATAATGGTTGTAAGCTGTTGTAAAAACAATTCTAGGAAGTGATCCTGGCTGATCTTGCAAAAGTCGGGCGAGTTCCATACCAGTTAAATTTGGCATGTTTATATCCAAAAAAACAAGATCTGGCTGTTTGTCACGAATCAAAGCCATAGCTTCGACTGCATTATCGCAACTGGCGCTCAATTGTAAAAAAGGCGTTTGCTCAATAAAAGTTTCCACGAGCTTTAATGCGAGTGGTTCATCGTCTACAGCTATACATTTTAATACCATCGTTAATCTAAAGTTAAGTGCAGTTTTACATTGTATTTGCCATTTGGGGCAATACCGGCTTTTAAAGTATGCTTGTCAGGGTAAATTAAATGCAGTCTGCGTTTTGTATTTGTTAACCCAATACCGCCTTCATTTGTAGTTGAAGATTTTTCGAAATATGTATTTTCTACTTCAAATTCTAAAGTACTGTCCTTCTGTCTCAGCGAAATATGAATTTCACTTTTATCAGTAGCATGAACACCATGTTTAAAGGCATTTTCTACTAAAGGTAGTAATAACATTGGAACTATTGGGTAATCGTGAATTTTTTGCGGTATATCAGTTGTAATACTAAGTTTACTGTTAGCACGAAGTTTCATTAAAGCAATAAAATCCTTCATAAAGTCAGCTTCTTTTAGTAAAGTTGTTGTTTCTTCAGTACTATAAAGCAAGTAACGCATCATTCGGCTTAAAGTATGCAGCGCATTTCTTGAATCTTCAATATCAGTATAAGTAAGCGAATAAATACTATTAAGGGAATTAAAGAAAAAGTGCGGATTTATCTGTGCTTTAAGCATTGCCAGTTCTGCCATTGTTTTATCCTGTTCCAGTTTTTGTTTATGCTGAGCCGCTTTTTGCCAATGCTGGAGCATCGCCCAGCTTGTACTGATTCCTAGAACCAATAAAGTCAGCATTAAAACATAATTGTCAAAATAAGGACTTTTATACTTTCTTAATCCTAAAACCAGACGTATTTTACTGTGAAGATCTGTTTGCGATGTATAAAAATAAGCAATGATCTGCATGACAAAAACAATCAGCAAAGCCCACAGTAAAAATGGCGAAGTATTATCTTTTATTATGGTTTTTGGAACTATAATTCGGGCATTCGAATAGAAAACAATTATTAATAAAAACAGCACTATTATCTGCCAAATCCAAAAAACCGTTGGAAGCACTACATTCCAGGTTAAAGGGATGTAAAACAACATGATAAATCCCAATAATAACCAGCTCAATATATGCAGTCCGGTAAATAAATAAGGTCTAAAAATGTTTGAAGCCATTATACGTTTTCTTTTTTATGACAATATTACATTTTATTTAAATAAGATATAAAAGCAATCGCTAAAAAGAGATTTAGAGACTTTATAAACCTTATTAGAACCGATGAGTTTAGAAATTAAACAGTTGTTTAATTTTTAAAAAATTTCATCGTGTGTCAGCTCATCTCTATCGATTGTCTTTTGCTTTTCGTCTATTTCCTATTTTTCGCGTAGTCTATTTTAGTTCTTTTGCTTACTAATAAATAGATAATTACACATTTTAACAATGAATAAGCAATCGTTTTTAAGCATTTTCGCAGCATCAATTATTATCGCATCTTGTGGTAATAAAAGTGATAAATCGGCTCAAGCCGGAGGCGCGCCACAAGTTAAAGAGTATAAAACGCTGATATTACAGCCAGAATCGGCTACACTAAACAGCGATTATCCTGCTAGTATTCAAGGACAGCAGAATATAGATATTCGTCCAAGAGTTGAAGGTTATATTGACAAGATTTTTGTAGATGAAGGTGCAGTAGTAAAAGCAGGCCAGCCATTGTTTAAAATCAGTGCGCCAGAATATGAGCAGCAAGTACGAACAGCGGCTGCAAGTATTAAAAGTGCACAAGCAGATGTAAGTACTGCAAAACTTGCAGTTAATAAAGTAAAACCATTAGTAGAAAAAGGTATTATAAGCAAATACGACCTAGAGTCAGCTCAATATACTTACGAATCGGCATTAGCAGCTTTAGCACAGGCAAATGCAGCTTTAGTAAATGCCAAAATCAATTTAGGATATACCACCGTAACAAGTCCAGTAGACGGTGTTGTAGGTTCAATCCCATTCCGTTTAGGAAGTTTAGTAAGTTCTAATACTGCAGAAGCTTTAACAACAGTTTCGAGCATAGGAAATGTGTATGCTTACTTTGCTATGAATGAAAAAGCGCTTTTAAACTTTACTAAAGATAATACCGGAATATCGTTAAGTCAGAAAATTAAAAGTCTGCCAGATGTTTCTTTATTACTTTCAGATGGTTCAACTTACGATCAAAAAGGAAAAATAGAAACTGTAAACGGGTTAATTAATACTGAAACAGGAACTGTAAATATTAGAGCTCGTTTCTCAAATCCAAAAGGAATTATTAGAAGCGGAAGCAGCACAACTATTAGAATTCCGAGTGATGTAAAAGATGCTATGATTATTCCTCAAAGTGCAACATTTGAACTTCAGGATAAAATTTTTGCTGTAGTCGTAGGAAAAGATGGCAAAACTAAAAATGTCAATATTACGATTCTTGAAAATACGGCCAAAAACTATTATGTAGTTACAAGTGGTTTAAACGCAGGAGATGAAATTGTATTAGAAGGAGTAGCTTCTTTGAAAGAAGGAAGTGAGATTAAAGCTAAAAATCAAAAATCAGAAATGGTTTATGCTGACTTAAAATCATAAAAATGTTTAAAAAATTTATACAAAGACCCGTACTCTCGACGGTAATATCTGTTATTATTGTCATTTTAGGTGTTTTAGGCCTAATTGAGTTACCTATTTCTCAATATCCGGATATTGCGCCTCCTACAGTAAACGTAGCGGCAAGTTATACAGGAGCTAATGCCGACGTAGTACTTAAAAGTATTGTAATTCCGCTTGAAGAGCAGATTAATGGTGTAGAGAACATGACTTACATGACTTCTACAGCAACAAATGATGGAAATGCTTCGATTAAAATTTTCTTTAAAGTTGGTACAGATCCAGATTTAGCGGCGGTAAACGTTCAAAATAGAGTTTCAAGAGCAACAAGTTTATTACCAGTAGAGGTAACTCAGGCAGGGGTTACAGTAACCAAAAGTCAGAGTAGTAACTTATTGATATTCTCTTTATACAGTGATGATAAAGCGTACGATCAAACTTTTCTTCAAAATTATGCTAAGATCAATCTTGTTCCGCAGATTCAGCGTGTAGTTGGAGTAGGAGATGTAACCGTTTTTGGTGCAAAAGATTATTCTATGCGTATTTGGCTGAAACCAGATGTAATGCAGCAATATAAATTGATTCCGAGTGATATTTCGGCTGCTTTGGCAGAACAAAATATCGAAGCGGCACCTGGTAAATTTGGTGAAAACGGAAATCAAGCATTTCAATATGTAATTAAATACAAAGGACGTTTAACAAGCGCTCAGGAATTTGAGGATATCGTTATTAAATCGGTAGGAAACGGACAAATGCTCCGACTTAAAGATGTGGCTAAAGTAGAGTTAGGATCTTTAAGTTATGCACAAACGATTAAAACAAACGGTGTAGAATCGGCAGCAATGGCGATCAGCCAGACTCCAGGATCTAATGCACGTGATGTAATCATTAATTCTAAAAAGTTAATTGAAGAAGCGGCAAAGACTTTTCCAAAAGGGATGAAGTACACCATTATGGTGGATGTTAATGAAAATTTAGATGCTTCTATCGAGAAAGTAATTCATACTTTGATCGAAGCTTTTATATTAGTTTTCATCGTAGTATTTATTTTCCTTCAAGATTTTAGATCAACTTTAATTCCAGCGATTGCAGTTCCGGTTGCAATTGTGGGAACGTTCTTCTTCCTGAATTTATTCGGATTTACGATCAACTTATTAACGCTTTTTGCGATGGTTCTTGCCATTGGTATTGTCGTCGATGATGCAATTGTGGTCGTCGAGGCGGTGCACGCCAAATTAGACCACGGTTATAAATCGGCTAAAAAAGCAACTATTCATGCTATGGACGAAATTTCGGGAGCGATTATTTCGATTACATTAGTAATGGCGGCGGTATTTATTCCAGTAACTTTTATTACAGGATCAACAGGAGTTTTCTATAAGCAGTTTGGTATAACACTGGCTGTTGCGATTATACTTTCGGCAGTAAATGCCTTGACGCTGAGTCCGGCTTTGTGTGCGCTTTTACTTAAACCACATGCTGACGATCATAAACATAAAAGTTATTTACAGCGTTTTTATACCTCATTTAACGTTGCATTTGATAATGTAACCAAAAGATACAAACGTTCAGTAAGTTTCCTTTCTGTAAAAAAATGGATCGTTTTAGCTTCAATTTTGATATCGGGTCTGGCATTATTTTATATGATGAAAACCACGCCTTCTGCTTTCGTTCCATCAGAAGATCAAGGAACTGTTTTTGCTAATATAAGCTTACCGCCATCAGCTTCTATGGAGCGTTCAGATATAATGGCTAAAAAAGTAGACAGTATTGCAAAGACAATTCCAGGAGTTAAAAATACACTTCGTATTGTTGGGCAGAACTTTACCGCTGGAGCGGGAAGTGCTTACAGTATGGTTATTGTAAAATTAGTGCCGTGGGATGAGCGTGATTTAAGTGTAAATGATGTTATTGGGCAGCTTTTTGCTAAAACAAGCGGAATTCGTGAAGCTAATATTTTCTTCATTTCACCGCCGACTATTCAAGGTTTTGGACAAAGTGGGGGATTCGAATTTCAGCTTCAAGATAAAGGCGGGCACACAACTGCTGAGTTCTTTAAAGTGAATACTGAGTTTTTAGAAAAGTTATCTAAACGTCCAGAAATACAATACGCAACAACACCTTTTAATCCGGGTTTCCCTCAATATATGATGGATATTAATTTGGCAAAAGCCAAAGATGCAGGAGTTTCGATAAACACAATTTTATCAACTATGCAGGGATATTATGGTGGATTGTATGCGTCGAATTTCAATAAGTTCGGAAAGCAATATCGTGTGATGATTCAGGCTTCGCCAGAATTTAGAACTAATACAGAAGGATTAAATAAAATCTTTATTCGTAACAGTGCTGGAAACATGGCTCCAATTACAGAGTTTGTAAAAATGACCAGAGTTTTTGGACCAGAATCGATTTCAAGATTTAACCTTTTCTCTTCTATTTCGATTACTGGAGCTCCAAATCCAGGATTTAGTTCTGGAGATGCGATTAAAGCCATTCAAGAAGTTGCAGCAGAAAATCTGCCTGCAGGTTATGGATACGAATTTTCAGGATTAACGCGTGAGGAGTTAGCATCAGGAAGTGAAACGATTTTCATCTTTATTTTGTGTTTAGTATTCGTTTACTTCTTATTAAGTGCACAGTATGAAAGTTATATTCTGCCGTTTGCAGTATTATTCTCCATTCCGTTTGGATTAGCGGGAGCGTATTTGTTCTCGATTGTGTTCAAGCTAAACAGTAATATTTACCTGCAGATTTCCTTAATTATGCTTATCGGACTTCTTGCGAAGAACGGTATTTTGATCGTCGAATTTGCCCTCGATAGAAGACGTAAAGGTCTGCCAATCGTACAAGCCGCAATTGAAGGAGCCGTAGCACGTTTACGACCAATTTTAATGACTTCGTTTGCCTTTATTTTAGGACTTGTTCCTTTAATGTTTGCTACTGGAGCAGGAGCTGTAGGAAATAGATCGATTGGAACAGGAGCTGTTGGAGGTATGTTAATTGGAACCATTTTGGGAGTATTTGTAATTCCGGTTCTGTTTATCATTTTCCAAACCTTACAAGAAAGAGTAAGCGGTCCTGCAAAAGACGGTTATGATGATGAAGACGATGATGAGGAAATTCAGTTACTAGAAACTCACAAAGAGTAAAATTTAATTAAAACAGAGATGACTAATAGTTCAAATAAATATATTCTGATGGTAATCACAGCCGCACTTTTAAGTGCGTGCTCGATTACCAAAAAGTACGAACGTCCAACAACGCTCTCAACAGATAAGCTGTATCGTGATCAGGCTTCTGCCGATTCTACTACAATTGCTGATATGCCTTGGCAGAGCGTTTTTAAAGATGAAAAATTAAATGCGTTAATTCAAAAAGGATTAGACCAAAATCTTAATCTGAAAAATGCAATTGAAAATATTGTGCAATCGAGAGCTGCTTTGCGTCAAAGCAAATTAGCGTATTATCCAACATTAAACGTAGATGCAAACATTACGCGAAATAAACAATCGCAAGCGGGACTTAATTTTCCTCCGGGGATTAATATCAATACATTAACTACAACCCATAAACTAGGTTTAAGTTCTTCTTGGGAAATTGATGTTTGGGGAAAACTAAGCAGTTCAAAAAGAGCTGCTTTAGCTTCTTATCTTGCTACAGATGCTGCAAAGCAAGCAATTCAGACACAATTGATCTCAGACATTGCAAATAATTACTTCTTGTTGTTAGCTTACGATAAACAATTAGCAATTACAGAAGCTACATTGGCAAGTCGAATCAAAAATGTTGAAACGATTAAAGAATTAAAAGAAGGTGCTATTGTAACTGGTGCGGCTGTAGTACAAAGTGAAGCCAATCAGCATGCTGCTGAGGTTTTGATTCCAGATTTAAAACAAAGCATTCGCGAAACCGAGAATGCAATAAATATTTTGTTAGGGCAGGCGCCTGGAGCAATTGAAAGAGGAGTATTAGGTACGCAGATTATTCCTGAGAATATTGCTGTAGGCATGCCTTCACAATTATTGCACAATCGCCCAGATGTTCGTCAAGCGGAATTTAATTTCAGAGTTGCTTTTGAATCGACGAATTTGGCTAAAACGTATTTTTACCCAAGTTTGACACTTACAGCGAGCAGCGGATTTTCGAATTTAGAGTTGAAAGATTTCTTTAGTAATTCTATTTTCTACTCGATTATTGGCGGTTTAACACAGCCGATTTTTAATCAAGGGCTTAATAAA
Organism: Flavobacterium sp. FlaQc-30; assembly: GCF_044005885.1. Taxonomy (NCBI): domain Bacteria; kingdom Pseudomonadati; phylum Bacteroidota; class Flavobacteriia; order Flavobacteriales; family Flavobacteriaceae; genus Flavobacterium; species Flavobacterium sp. FlaQc-30. The sequence goes on from NZ_JBIPCO010000007.1 coordinate 88,782, forward strand.
ATGAGATTAACAAATGCGCAGTCACAACAATTACAAGCTTACAATAATTTTCAGCAAAGTCTTTTAAATGCAGGACAAGAAGTTTCAAATGCTTTGTATGCTTATGAGATGGCAGTAGAAAAAGAAGATTCAAGAGAAAAACAAATTGAAGCTTTAGAAAAAGCAGTCGATTTTACGCAACAGCTTTTAGAGTACAGTTCGGCAACAAATTACACCGATGTATTAACTTCAGAACAAAACCTTTTAGCGGCGCAATTGAGCGGTGTAAATGATAACTTGCAAAAACTGCAAGCCGTTGTTAATTTATACAGATCTCTTGGCGGAGGCTGGAAATAGAAGCAAAAGCAATAAAAATTCCACAATGATCATGTTTCTTCGATGATCGCCTATTAATTAAATTTAAACATGACGAAAAACGCCTCAATTAATTGAGGCGTTTTTTATTAAATCTAATATTTAAAATGATTTATTGTTTTAAAGCTTTCACTTTATGTCCGTACAAACCAAACGATAAAATAATCACAAAGCACAAAAGCGGAATAATATATCCTGATTGAATGTCATCGTGTTTCATATCGATTAAAGTTCCCATTGCATAAGGAAGAATTGCACCACCCACAATCGACATTACAAGCCAAGAAGAACCCGTTTCTGTATTCGATTTTAAACCGACTAATCCTAATGAGAAAATAGTTGGGAACATAATTGACATAAAAAAGCCAATACCGCCTAAAGCGTAAATTATATAAATCCCTGATCCGTAAATAGCTACTAAACAAAGAAAAGCGCTTATTATACAATATATTGACAATAAAATATAATCTTTAATAAACTTTAAAAAGAAAGTTCCGCTAAATCTTCCCAACATGAATAAGAAACCATAAATTCCTAAATAATAAGCAGCTGTTTTTTCATCTAAGCCAGCTTCTTTTTGTGCAATTCGCACAAAAAAGCTAGTTACACAAACTTGTGCTCCTACATAAAAAAATTGTGCAACAACTGCCCAGCTTAAGTGAGAAAATTTCAAAACTGAAAAGAACCCTGGTTTAGGTTCAGTTTCTGTCTGTTGAGATTTCATAGATGGTAAGTGCATAAAATAGAATATGATAGCAACTAAAACTAAAACGCTTCCTAAAATAATATAGGGTAATTTTACAGCAGAGGCTTCTTCTAAAAGATATGATGCTTTTGCCACTTCTGACATGGATGCCATTTGCTCGGGGGTGTGATTAACTCCTGAGAGTATAAATACTCCTCCTAATAATGGAGCTAATGTTACTGCTAGACCATTAAAAGAAGCAGCTAAATTTAATCTGGTAGAAGATGATTCAGCTGGCCCTAATATAGCAGCATACGGATTAGCACTTGTCTCTAAAATTGTTAAACCACAGCCGATAATAAATAAAGCAAGTAAAAAAAGCTCGTACGTTCTATTGTTTGCTGCTGGCACAAATAAAAAAGCTCCAGCTGCAAAAACTAATAATCCAGTAATGATGCTGTTTTTGTAACCTATTTTTTTTATAATAATTCCTGCAGGAATAGCCATTATAAAATATGCAAAAAAGATAGAAGTATCAATCAAAGTAGATTGTCTATTGTTTAATTCACAAGCCTTTTTTAAATGCGGAATTAAAATACCGTCAAGGCCATGCGCCATTCCCCAAAGGAAAAATAAGCTGGTAATTAAAATAAATGGCAAAAGGTATTTTGTTCCCTTTCCGCCTTCTGACGCTACTTCGTGTATGTCGCCAGTTTGGTTTGTTACTTGCATTAGTTAGTTTTTTTAAAGGTTCAAAGATGCAGAGGTTCAGAGGTTCAAAGGTTTTGTAGAGACGCACAGCAGTGCGTCTTGATCTAAAGGTAATGAAGGCAAAACCTCTGTCCCTTTGCAACTTTGAACCTTTGTCCCTCAAAAAGAGTTATTTCTTTTTGACCAAAAGAAGGTGATCACATACCAAAACCACTTCACCTCTTTGGTTAATGATTTCAACATGTTCTGTTACGGTTCCCATTTCGGGATTTTTGGCTTCGCCTTTTTCAGAAATGGTAATTTCAGAATGGATTGTATCGCCAATATGAACTGGTTTTACAAAACGCATTTTGTCATATCCTCTAGAAAAAGCTTCAGGATTTATTTCAGAAGCAGTTAGTCCGATACCAATGGCAAAAACCATAGTTCCGTGCGCAATACGCTGTCCGAATGGTTGTGTTTTGCACCATTCAGCATCCATGTGATGAGGGAAAAAATCTCCCGTATGTCCGGCATGAACCACAAAATCAGTTTCTGTAATGGTTCTGCCTAAAGTTACTCGCTTATCATCAAGTAAGTAATCCTCGAAAAAAGTTGATTTGAAATACATAAATATTTAGTCGTAAAGTTGTAAAGTCTAAAGTTTGAAAGTCTAAAGTTGTAATGTTAAAAGTCATAAAGTGTTATAAAGCCAAGTCTTTAAGACTTTCGACTTTTGACTTTAAGACTTAAATTAAAATCCCTCCGTTTGTGTTGCTGATGTAGCAGGCTTCAACGACTTTCATGGTATCTAAAACGTCTTGAACGCTTGCTAATAATTTTGAGTCTGAGCCTTCTTTAAAGCGCATTAAATTTGACATCGTTCCAATGAAAGCTTCAGGAAACCATGAGCCCTCAAGATCAACTTTTTTCCATTCATATTTGCCTTCTTCGTTCTCAATCGCATATTCAAAAATGTCTGGAAGTCCATCAGGATAATTCATCAGTAAACCCATTTTGGCTTTGATGGCTCCTTTTGTTCCTTCCCATTTTATATAGCTTTCTTCGTGTTTTGGACCAAAATGATGATCGTGATTTGTGTTGATAACAACGTGTTTATTTTCGCCATAATCTAGAATAATAGTAGAGCGGCATGATGATAATTTTTTAAGCGGATGTTTGGCTGTTTTCGCCATTACACTTTTCGGATTTCCTAGAAAAGATCTAATACAATCAATGTAATGCACACTGTGAAAAAGAATCTCCAATCTTGGATGTTCTTTAATTAACGGAAATAATTCCCAAGGTGTATTTACCGTAACTTTAAATTCAAAATCATATAAATCGCCAATCAATCCTTCATTGATTAAATATCTCGCAGCGCTGACAAATGGTGAAAAACGAAGCTGAAAATTGATAGCTGCAACAAGATTTTTTCTTTCGCATACTTCGACAATCTCTCTTGCCTGAGCCAAATCATTCCCCATTGGTTTCTGAATCAAAACTGTTGCTCCATCTGGCAATTGCTCTAATATTTCGATATATTGATCAGGCAGAACCGTAATATCGTAAACCGCATTTGATGGCGCATTTTTAACCGCATCGGCAACATTTTCAAAAACATGCTGAATTTCAAATTCTTTGGCTAAATCGTGTGCTTTTGCAATCGTTCTATTCGTAATGCCAAAAACCGTAAAACCAGCCATTTTATAGGCAGGTAAATGCGCGTCTTTCACAATTCCGCTGGCTCCGATAATGATAATCGGCTGTTTGGTTTCGGGCAGTAAAGGTTTATATGGAATATTCATTTTTTTATGTTTTTAGTTAATCAAGGAATTTTGATGAAGGTCTTGTCGCCAAAGCCAATATCCTCATTTTTGTCATCCCTCATTTCTCATGATGACAAGATTGTGGTTAAACATTTTGAATTAATTTTTCGATATTATGCTGTGTTATTTCTAACAATATTTTTGATGGAATTTCTGTTTCAATCGCTTTCAAAACCATCTGATCTATAAATTCAGTTACTTTAGGCCAAATTGGAGTTTGCGGTAAAGTCAAAGCATTTTCATGCAGCATTTCGAGTTTATGGTAATACGGAATCGTTTTATTGATTTCGGCATCATTCCAAGTCGATTTTCGACAGCCAATTCCTCCTTCAGTAGTCAATAATTTATCGCTTTCAGCCGTTGTTGCGAATCGTAAAAAATCGTAAGCTAATTGCTGATTTTTACTTCCAGTTCCAATCGTGTACAGCCAATACACATTTAACGAAGCCGTTTTGCAGTTTGCGTTAAAAGGCAATTCTGTAATATCTACTTTGCCTTTTACTTTCGATTCATCGATAACTTCACACATCGAAGCAAATCCAAACCAGTTTATAGCCATTGCAGCTTGTCCTTCGGCGAAAGCCATACCTGCTTCAACAGAGCCAAAATTCTTCGACCCTGGATGAACAGCAGCTGTATTACTTACAATAGTTCTATAATAATCTAAAGCCTCAGCAGCTTGATTATGATTGATATTAATTTGATTGTTATTGTCTAAAAGAGAGCCGCCTCGTGTCCATAATTGCAAACAGAAATCGAAAACCATATTATGACCGTCAGGATAATTGGCAAAAACACAGCCGTATAAATTGCTTTCAGGGCGGTTGAAAAATGTCGCGATTTGGGTGAATTGCTCCCAAGTTTTAGGAGGGAACAATTCGTAACCAAATTGTTTTTTGAAGTTTTCTTTTTCAATTGGATTTTCAAATAGATCCTTTCTAAAGATCAAGCACTCTGGGCCATCATGAAACGGAAGACCGAACGTTCCGTTTTTAATCTGCTGCAAATGCAATAACGATTTGTGCCAGCCGTCGGGATAATTCTGCGGAGGATTTTGAGTAATAAAAGAAGTTAAATCCAGAACTGCTTTTTCATTTACAGCATCAAAAATCCAATCTGTATTTAGGTGTGCAATATCCCATTTACCCTTTTTTAAGCCTTTTTTTATGATGGTTTTTTCATAGAGATCGTGCAGTTCCAATGGAACCATTTCAATCTCAATTTGAACATTGTTTTTCAAACAAAAAGCATCCCACAGCTTTTGCAGCGTGCTTTCGAAAGGAGAAAATTTTCTAACAGCGATTCTAAATTTTGCCATACTTTTTATACTATAAACTCATTTATAATTCGCTCATTATCCTGTCCTAATTTTGGAGAACCTTTAGTTGATGTAAAATATTCACCATCAATTTTTATCGGACATCTAGTAGTTTTATACGAATAACCGTCAAGCATTTCAACCTGTTGTGTAAACTCTAGAACTTTAAAGCCGTCTTCTTTAAAAAGCTGTTCATAGTTTAAAACTCCTGCACACCAAATATCGGCAGGTTCTAAAATATCCAGCCAAAACTGCGTTTCCTGTGTCAATAGGTGAGAGGCTAAAATATTTTTGATTTCATCTCTAAGCGTAAATTTATTCTCTGGGAATGGCAGCAATTCATCACATTTCAGCAATGAAGCCAAAACAGGAATCGATCCCATTGCCAAAGCCAGATAACCGTTTTTGGTTTCGTAAATTCCGTATGGCGCGCCTAGATAAGCATGAGCATTGTTAGTTTTAGTTCGAACGGGCAATTCGCCGCCATCATTAAAGAAAGTTGTAATAGTTTCAAATTGAAAATCAAAAGCTGATTCCAGCATACTTACTTGAACAGTTCCGCCTATATTTTGTGTTGCTTTTTTATATAAAGCAGCTAAAATTCCTTGTGCTAAATGTGCGCCAGCAAGCATATCAACAATCGACAATCCCATTGGTACAGGACCATCTTCCTGATTACCGCTCAACCAAGTTAAAGCCGTTAAAGATTGCAATAATAAATCCTGTCCTGGTAAATCTTTAAGTTCAGGATGATTTCCAAAACCCGAAATTGAAGCATAAACTACCGTTGGATTTATTGCTTTTACATCATCATAACTTAAACCAATGCGTTCCATTACGCCCGGTCTGAAATTATGCATGACAACATCGGCTTTTGCTAATAATTTTTTTAATTTTTGAAGTTCTTCAGGTTGTTTAAAATCAATAGCAAACGATTCTTTATTTCTGTTTATGGTATGAAAAACAGACGATTCGCCGTTCATAATTAAGTCAGAAGTATATAAGGTTCTGCAAATATCGCCAGTTCCTGGTTTTTCAATTTTTATAACGCGTGCGCCCAAATCAGCCAAGCGAAGACTTGCCGACGGACCTGAAAGAAACTGACTAAAATCTACTATTAAATAATCTTCTAATGGTTTCATTTTTTTTGTTTAACCGTTTTATCGTTTTATCGTTGAATCGTTTATTTGTTTAACCGTTTTCATTCAAAAAGTAAAATCTAATTTGATCTGCTGAAATCTTTCAAAATCTGCGTGAAATACTTTTTAAATAGATTTTTTCACGCAGATTTACACAGATTGATGCAGATTTAAATATAATACTGATGAAGAAAAAATCACTCAAAAGATTGAATTAGCTCTTTGTGTATACTTAAATTATTTTGACCTACTTTTGGTGCTGCTTTTTCACTTAACAGAATTTTTCCATCTAACTGAATCGGACTTCGGGTGGTAACCAAAGTTTCTCCGTCTGAATTTTTTACGGTTTGTTTTAATTGTAAATCCTTCACAAAAGGCTGTTGGTCTAAAGTTTCATAATCGAGAACTTTTCCAGCCCAAATTTCTTGTTTTTGAAGTAATTCTAACCAATAATCTGCTTTTTGTTCCGCTAATTTATTGGCTAAAAGGATTCTGATTTCGTCTCTTTTTTCAAACCAAAGATGTTTGTCAGCATATTGATTTAAATCGACTCCAAGCGTATTTCCTATAAAAAGTAAATCGCCCATTGCCAGCGAAATATAATCGTCTTGTGTTTTATAAACTCCATAAGGTGCACTCAAAAAAGCATGTGCGCTCCCTTTAATATCGCCTCGTTCCGGTTGTTGTCCGCCATCGTTTAAGAAAGAAGTAAGCGCTTCAAACTGAACATCTAGAATAGATTCCAATAAACTCACTTCAACCAAAACACCTTTTCCTGTTTTGGCTCTTTTTAATAATGCAGCCAAAATTCCTTGTACAAAATGATTGCCGCACATTAAATCGGCTACAGCCAGACCAAACGGAACTGGGCCTTGACTTTTTCGTCCGCTCAACCAGCTTAAACCCGAAAGCGACTGTAAAAGCAAATCTTGTCCCGGTTTTTTTGCCCATGGACCTTTATCTCCGTAACCTGTTATAGTTCCGTAAATAATCTTCGGATTAATGGTAAGCGTTGTATTATAATCCAGTCCGATTTTTTCCATTACACCTGGTCTGAAATTATGTGTCATAATATCAGCCTTTTCGATTAGTTTTTTAATTAAAACCAAATCGTCGGGATTTTTTAAATCGGCCGCAAAAGATTCTTTATTTCTGTTAATCGTGTGAAACAAAAGGCTGCTGTCATCAACAAAAAGATCTTTGATGCTTAATTGCCTGCAAGCTTCACCTTTTATGGGACGTTCGATTTTGATAACTCTCGCACCTAAATCGGCCAGTTTTAATCCAGCAGAAGGACCTGCCAAAAACTGGCAGAACTCTAATACAATTAATCCTTCTAATGGTTTCATGAGTTTTGTAATTTTAAAGATTTAGCATAAAGTGAATCCAATTCTTCTAAAACCAGTTCTTCGTTACCGCCGTACAATAAATAATCACGAACCACATCGCCCGCATGATCTTGAAAATACATATGTCCAGAATATCTTGGTCTTAAAAATGCTCTTTCTAAAGCAGGCAGCGTATTTTTGAAATAATTATTTGTTATCGAATTGATTCTGTCGTTTTTCCATGCTTGCAAATGTCCTGGCTGACCGCCATTATCAGCAAAAATATTCTGCTGAACATGAGAAGATCCTGTAAATTCGGCATAACGAATCGCTTCGGGAATATGCTTGCTGAAAGAAGAAACTGCTAATCCTGTTCCTCCCAAAGAACTAATCATTGGCGCATTATGTAGCTTTACTAAATCATAAAAATGAAGCAGGTTTTTGCTGTATCCCGCTCTTGAATAGTTCGAATATCCATAAGCAAAAGGGCAGTAGGCAATTTCATTTGAATTAACCATCGCTTCGTAAACCTGAATTGGATTTCGATTAAAGTTGGCAGGATCAATTAATTGTGCCAATTCTCGAAATAACTGCAAAGCTATTTTTCCTGTTTGAACAGAAATAACTTTATCTTCAGATTGAAAAGGAGCTTCACCCAAACTGCAGCAGAACATATAAAAGCTCATTAAAACATCAACTGGAATTCCAGCAAATGCAACCAAACCTTTTTTGGCTAAAGCCAATAAATCGTCATATGTTTGAGGAACCTCAAGTCCTGCTTTTTCTAAAATATCCAAACGAGCTGCTGCAACTGGAGTCGCAGCGTCAATAGGCAAAGCCCATAGTTTATTGCTGAAAATATAACTTCCGTATGATTTTCCAACCGTATTTGTTTCTTGATCTTTTATATAATCAGCAGACAAATAATCAGAAAGTGGGAGTATAGTATTAGTATGCGCACCAAAACCCGTCCACGGATGATCGATTACAAGTAAGTCAAATCTTTTTGCAAGATCTTCAATAGAAGCATCTGCAAATTCTTGTAAACTTCTTTTCTCCCAAGTAATTTCGATTTCAGGATTTAACTCGGTAAAGCGCTGTGCCGTTGCAACCATAGGCAATAAACCTCTTGTATGATTCCACGTAATGCCTTTTAATACTGCCATTTTTGATTGAATTATGTGTATGGAAAATAATAAATGTAAAAAATACAATTACAAAATTAGGAATAAGATTGAGATAGGCAAGAAATTGTAGTTTTTAACACATTCTTTTTTGTGTAAAGCTTTAAACTTCTGTAAAATTTTTACAAAGCGCACAAAAAATGTTATAATTTATTAAAGAAAGATCATTTTATTAGATTAGTAAAAAAATAAAACTCAAATTTAATTTATATCAGCTACATTTGTAATTGTGTTTTTTACATTTATTATTTATGCAAATGATTTTAATCAAAAAATACGGTTTTTATAATACTAAATAATTAAAGAGATGTTTTCATTACAAAATAAAAAAGCAGTCATAACGGGCGGCGGAAGCGGAATAGGAAGAGCAATTGCTGCTTTGTTTGCCAAGCAAGGTGCAGAAGTTCATATTATTGATTTATCTATTGAAAGTGCACAAGATGCTGTTGACGAAATTAAAAAAGAAGGAGGAAATGTGTTTTCATATGCCTGTAATGTTTCTAGTCAAGCTGATGTTAAAGCAACTTTCGAAAAAATAGGAAATATCAATATTTTAATCAATAATGCCGGAATCGCAAATGTTGGGAAAGTAGACACTACTTCTGAAGCTGATTTTGATCGTGTAATGGACGTAAACGTAAAAGGAGTTTACAACTGTTTGTTTGCGGCGATTCCACAATTCCGACTTTCAAATGGCGGTGTGATTTTAAACATGGCGTCAATTGCTGCGTGGGTTGGAATTTCGGACAGATTTGCATATTCAACAGCAAAAGGAGCTGTAATGGCGATGACTTTATCTGTAGCAAGAGATTATTTAAATGAAAATATCAGATGTAATTCTATTTCTCCTGCAAGAGTTCACACACCTTTTGTAGATGGATTTATCTCTAAAAATTATGCTGGAAAAGAAGAAGAAATGTTTGATAAACTTTCTAAGTCACAACCAATCGGCCGTATGGGAAAACCAGACGAAATTGCCGCTCTGGCTTTGTACTTATGCAGCGAAGAAGCTGGATTTATCACAGGATGCGATTACCCAATCGACGGAGGATTTATTAAATTAAATAACTAGAAAAGGGATTAAGGTTCTGAGGGACTAAGGTGCTAAGAAAAAAACTTAGAACCTTAGAATCTTAGTAACTCAGTACCTTTAAAAACCTTAGAACCTAAAAAATAATTAATCAAAAAATAGAAAAAAAATGAAATTAATACGTTTTGGAGAAATCGGAAAAGAAAAACCAGGAGTTTTAATTAATGAAAAAAGATATGATGTTTCTTCTATCGTTTCAGATTTTAACGAAAGTTTTTTTGAAGAAAATGGTTTAGAAAAATTACAAAAGGCATTAGACAGCAATCCTTCTTGGCCAGAAGTTGATGCGAGTATTCGTTTAGGGTCTCCTGTTGCGAGGCCTTCAAAAATAATCTGTATTGGATTGAACTATGTAGATCACTGTAAAGAAACAAACGCACCAATTCCAACAGAGCCGATTATCTTTTTTAAGTCAACGACTTCTTTATGCGGTCCAGATGATGATGTAATTATTCCGAAAAACAGTGTAAAAACGGATTGGGAAGTGGAGTTAGCTTTTGTTGTAGGCAAAAAAGCAAGTTATGTTGAAGAAGCTGAAGCTTTAGATTACGTTGCTGGTTATGCTTTATTGAATGATTACAGCGAAAGAGAATTTCAAATTGAGCGCGGCGGACAATGGGCAAAAGGAAAAGGCTGCGATACATTTGCACCTCTTGGACCATTTTTGGCTACAAAAGATGAAGTAAAAGATGTTGATAATTTATCGATGTGGCTGAGTGTAAATGGTAAAAAATACCAAGACAGCAACACCTTAAATTTAGTTTTTAAAATTCCTTATTTAGTGCATTATTTAAGTCAGTTTATGACTTTGCTTCCTGGTGATATTATTAGTACAGGAACGCCTCCGGGAGTTGGTTTAGGTATTAAACCAGATCCAATTTACTTAAAAGCAGGTGATGTTGTAGAACTTGGAATTGAAGGTTTGGGAACAAGTAAACAAAAGGCTGTAGCTTACAAAAAGTAATATAACTATCTATTATTGTGACGCGGATAAAACGGATTTACTTCGTAAAAACGCGGATTTAAACGGATTTTATATTTAAGAAAATTAATAAAAATCCGTCCCATCCGTGTCTTCGCGATAGCGAATCTGTATCATCCGCGTCTAATTAGAAAAACAAAACAAAAAAATGAAATATATAGTTTGCGAAAAACCTCAGGAATTTCTATTAAAGGAAACCAGTATTCCAGAACCAAAAGAAGGTGAAGTTTTATTGAAAATAAAAAGAATTGGAATCTGCGGAACTGATATTCACGCTTTTGGAGGGACGCAGCCGTATTTTGAATATCCTAGAGTTTTAGGGCACGAATTGGCAGCAGAATATGTAAAAGGAAATGCTGCAGGTTTTATACCAGGAGATAAAGTAACTTTTATTCCGTATTTCAATTGTGGAAAATGTGTTGCGTGCCGAAACGGATTAACAAACTGCTGTGTAAATATTAAGGTTTTTGGAGTTCATATTGACGGCGGAATGGCTGAATATGTAACGATTCCGGAGCAGTATTTACTTCACGGTCAAGGATTAGATTACGATGAACTGGCTTTGGTCGAGCCATTGGCAATTGCGGCGCACGGAGTACGAAGAGCGGCTGTGAAATCAACAGATACTGTTTTGGTAATGGGAGCAGGACCAATTGGAATTGGATTGATTCAGTTCGCAAAAATTGCCGGAGCAAAAGTGATCGTAATGGATATCAATGATTACCGATTAAATTTCTGTAAAACCGAATTGAACGCGGATGAAACCATTAATCCGTTAAACGATGATGTAACTGCTAAATTGGCTGAATTAACAAATGGTGATATGGCGAATGTTGTGATTGACGCAACTGGAAATCAGAAAGTAATGAACAGTGCTTTCAATTATATCTCGCATGGCGGAAGATTTGTTTTAGTTGGACTTCAAAAAGGAGAATTAAGTTTCAGCCATCCTGATTTTCATAAGAGAGAATCTACTTTAATGAGCAGCAGAAATGCCACTATTGAAGATTTTGAATATGTAATGAAATGCTTGAAAGAAGGTAAAATTGATCCTAAAAAATACATTACACATAGAACGAGTTTCTCAGAAATGATTACTGATTTTGGGAAGTTGATTGATCCGAAGAATAATGTGATTAAGGCGTTGATTGAAATAGACTAAGAGTATATTGTAAAGTACTGTTTGTCATTTCGACGAAGGAGAAATCTTCGTAAGAAACTCAGTAAAGATTGGCGAATTTCTTGGTGGAGCTACTCGTGGAGATTTCTCCTTCGTCGTAATGACAAAAATGAGGAAAAATATAACTTTAAATACCCACAAAAATGGATTTAAATTTAAAAAATAAGATAATTGTCGTTTCTGGTTCTGCTGGAAAAGAAGGCAGTATTGGAGAAACAATCATTAACCGAATTGCAGATGAAGGAGCTATTCCGGTTTTAGTAGATCGAAATGCAAGAGGTTTCGCTTACGCGGAAAAGCTTCAAAAAAAGGGAATCGATTCTTTATTTGTACAGACGGATGTAACTGATCCTGTGGAAATCGAAAATGCTGTGAAAACAATCGTGGCAAAATACGGACGAATCGACGCTGTTATCAATAATGTTGGTGTAAATGATGGTGCAGGTTTAGACGCTTCTTACGAGGAATTTATGAATTCTTTAAAACTAAATGTAGTAAGTTATTTTTTACTGGTTAAATATGCGCTTCCATACTTAAAAGAATCAAAAGGAAATATCCTGAATATTGGTTCAAAAGTAGCTTTAACGGGACAAGGCGGAACTTCAGGTTATGCTGCTGCAAAAGGCGGCGTTTTAGGACTTACAAGAGAATGGGCGGTAGATTTAATTCAATTCGGAATCCGTTCGAATGCTATTATTATTGCTGAAAGTTATACGCCCGCATACGAAGATTGGATTAAAACGTTGGAAGATGGAGAAACTGTTTTAAAGAAAATCAACAAAAGCATTCCATTTGAAGGCAGAATGACCAAAACTGAGGAAATTGCAGATACAGCGCTTTTCATTATTTCTGATCGTTCCTCGCATACAACAGGACAATTTGTTTTTGTAGATGGTGGTTACGTACATTTAGATCGTGCTTTAATCAACGATGTAAACTAATTCAAAATGAATAATAGAATTGATTCTCATCAGCATTTTTGGAAATTTGATCCCGTTAGAGACAGCTGGATTGACGAAAGTATGTCAGATATTCAAAGAGATTTCCTGCCAGAAGATTTATTGCCATTGCTAACAGAAAATAAGTTTTCAGATTGCGTAGCAGTGCAAGCAAGTCAATCTGAAGACGAAACTAATTTTCTTGTGGATTTGGCATCTAAAAATGATTTTATAAAAGGAATCGTGGGCTGGGTTGATCTTCGTGCAGATAATATTTCAGAACGTTTACGTCATTTTTCTTCGAATAAAACAATTAAAGGATTCCGACACGTTGTACAAGGCGAAGCTGATGATTTTATGTTTAGAGAAGATTTTCGCAACGGAATTTTGGCTTTAAAAGAGTTTAATTTTACGTATGATATTCTGATTTTTCATCGTCAGTTACCCGCAGCAATAAGTTTGGTAAAAGATTTTCCGAACCAAAAGTTTGTAATCGATCATATTGCTAAACCAGATATTAAAGCAGGAAGTATTGATTCGTGGAAAAAAGGAATCGAAGAAATAGCTAAATACGATAATGTATGGTGTAAGATCTCAGGAATGGTCACCGAAGCCGATTGGGAAAACTGGACACCAGAGGATTTAAAGCCGTATTTGGATGTGATTTTTGAAAATTTCTCAACAGATAAAATACTATACGGCTCAGATTGGCCGGTTCTGAATATTGCGTCTGATTATAATGAGGTTGTAAAAACTTTAGAAGATTATATTTCGAAGTTTTCTATCGAAGATCAAAATAAGATTTGGTTTGAAAATGCAAATGCGTTTTATAATTTAAAAGAGTAATTTTTCAGCCACAGATTAAAGGATTTTCATAGATTTTTTTAATCATTTTAATCCCTTAATTCTATCTAACTCTTTTGAAGTCATGTTTGAAATAATTGAATAGCCTCCAGTTTTAACTGGAGGAATAAAATGAAAGCTGTTGATTAAGGGCTTTAGCCAAACTTATGAATTTTGGCTAAAGCCTAATCATAATCTTAATTATTAACATCCATCTAAAGATGGACGCAATTCATTTATGTTAGCAATTTACTGTCAAAGTCCGTCCATTTTTTTTTGAAATCTGTGGCTGAATATATTTTTCTGCAAAATTTGCAGATTTTTGTTCGCAAATTTGTAAAACATAGCCCGTGGTTTCAACCACGGGAAAACAATACGAGACGTTACAATATTGCGTCACCGTGGTTGAAACCACGGGCTATGGATTTAAACGAGAAATTAGATTAATCTCGTCGTAGTATGTCATTTCGACTGAAGGGAGAAATCACACTAGTTTGTCTACAAAGATTAGCGATTCTCTTTGTGGAGTTCCTTGTGCGATTTCTCCCTTCGGTCGAAATGACAAACTATTTCTAATTCTTCAAAACATCATTTCCTGCGCCCCATTTCTTCTGCCAAGCGGGATACTTTTTTAATGCTTTTTCAGGTTTATCTGTATACCATGCGTAACCGCTTCTGCGTTCTCGGCTTACTTCTGTCAATGAATACAAAAATTGACTGTCTCTATCGCAGAATAAAGGTTTGTGAGTTCCTAATTCATAATATCTCGTCCAGATTGGCGGTGCAGTAGAATCAGTTACAACACGCACATCGTTGGTGATTTTCTTGTATTTAGAGTCCATTTCCGGAGCCTGAAAACTTTCGACTCTGGTATTGTATATTTTAGAATCCTGAAACCATTTTACAGCTCCCTGAATAGAGTTGATTATTTTCTCATTCGGATTATCGATTGCCATTAAAAACAATACTACATCAACACTTTCTGCATTACAGATACTTGGCGGTTCGAACTTTCGTGCCCATGCTGGTAGAAGTGTAATTTCATCATGCTGCTGGCACCAAGCCGTTAGTTTTCCATCTTCTTTAATCTGCATTTTTAAAATACAGTCGATTCCTTTTTCATACGAAACGGTCACTTTTTTTCTGGTTTTAGCATCAATAAATGCAAAATCAGGATCATTGTTGACGATCTTTTTCAAAAGATTCATAATGCCCATATAAGCACCGTCATTAAATGTAATATGTCGGCTGTAACCTTTTTCTAAAGGAAAATATTGAGGCCAGCCTCCGTTGCCGTATTGCGCTTCCAAAATAAAATCAATTCCTTTTAACGCACCGTCTTTGTATTTAGCTTCTTTAGTCAAAGTATAAACCTGAGCTAGATAATTGACGTGCGTGTAAGTCGTTTCATTGTCAAAAGTAGTATGCAGAATCGGTTTGGTTGCAATAACTGTATCAATTTGCTTTGGAGTCAGAATTGCTTTCATATCGTAATTCTTCGGCCATCCGCCATTATTACGCTGAAAAAGCAAAATATTATCAGCAATTTTAGCGTAATCCGTTTCAGCATATTGCGGCTGATTCGGAATTGGATTTACGATATTAGTTTTGTCTTTAATATGGTACCAATGATTGGTCCCATCTGTAAAAACTTTTGTACTGATTACTGATTTTTCCTCTTTGTTAGTTTGTGCATTCGAATGTAGAAACGAGAAAACACAAAGACTTAAAACAACTGCTTTTGAACTATTGATAAATTTCATTTTGAAATCGTGATTAAAATTTTACAGCTCCTTTTGGAACATCACTTCCAAGTGTAGTTGTTTTTGAAAAATCTAAATTTTTAGAAGAAACCAATTCAATATTTGCGTTTCCTTCACCATTTATATTTACTGCTTTAGCCGATGTAGAATTGAATTCGACATTTTTTAAAGACATATTTTTCACATTGTAAACTTTAAATACATTACTGTTTTCGATATCTAATTTTGCATTGGTGATTTTGATTCCGTTTGCGTCAATAATCGAAAATCCTTTTTCAGCCGTAACTGTCAAGTTTGAAATTTCGATATTCTCTAAATTCATTTCAGGTAGACCTTGTAAAAATACCGCTTGCTGAGCACCTTTGATCGTAATATTTTTAATTGAAATATTTTTAAACTGAGGTGTTTCAACCGTTATAGGCATTGCTTTATTAATGATTTTATCTCCGCCTTCTTCTAAAGTTTCTGCTATCGATTTTCCTCCGTAATACAAATTGAAAGAAATAGCCTGCGACGGAATATCGGTCATATAAACATCCGAAATAAATACGTTTTCTACGACACCGCCTCTTCCGCGTGCACTTTTAAAACGTAAACCAACATCAGTTCCCATAAAAGTACAATTTGAAACATGCAGGTTTTTTACACCGCCAGACATCTCGCTTCCAACCGTTACACCACCGTGTCCGTGATATACAATATTGTTTCTTACGATGATATTTTCGCTGGGAATACCTCTTTCACGACCATCTTTATCTTTTCCTGATTTAATGCAAATGGCATCATCACCAACATCAAAACTTGAATTTTCAACCAAAACATTTTTACAGCATTCTATATCAAGACCGTCTCCGTTTTGAGAATACCAAGGGTTACGAACCGTTACATTTCTCACAATTAAATCTTCAACCATAAAAGGGTGAATATTCCAAGCTGGCGAATTTTGAAAAACAGGACCATCAAATAAAACTCTTTTACTGTTTTGGATACTCACCAATACAGGTCGTAAAAAGTCATGAATTTTTTCAAAATCTTCTTTAGTTTTTAAATCAGGGCGCACGTTTTGATCTGCGCCTTTAGAAGCATTCATAAAGATTTCTGATGGATACCAGCTCGTTTTTTGAGCATTTAAAACACCGCCTTTTGAAATTGCTTCTTTCCATTGGCTCTCAGTTAATTTGCTCTTTTTAATTTGTCTCCAAACTTCTCCAGAACCATCCCAAACACCATTTCCTGTAAAAGCAATGTTTTCAAGATTTTTGCCATAAATAGGAGAGATACATCGCCAAGTGTTTAATCCTTCAAAATTAGTTTCGATAATAGGATATAAAGATTTATCTGTAGAAAATTTTATTAGCGCACCTCTTTCAGCATGTAATTCAATATTGCTTTTTAGAATAATTGGACCTGTAAGCCAGATTCCAGGAGGAATAATAACTTTTCCGCCGCCTTTTTTTGAAACCGCATCTATAGCATCGGCGAAAGCCTTAGTGTTTAAAACATAACCGCCGTTTACGGCACCAAAATCTTTTATGTTTACACTGTTTTTAGGAATAACCGGCTCTTTTATTTTGGTCATTTTAAATTCAATGTCTTTGTAAGTGTCAGATGCTTTTTGCGCCAAAACTGGTACAGAAAAACTTGCTGCCAGAATGGTCAAAACTGTACAGAAAAGGTTAGTCAGGTTAGTTTTCATTAGAATTGTATTATGGTTAAAATTTACTTTTGATGTCGGTTAGATTTTTTATCTGCTATTTTTTTATTTGATGAATAAAAAAATCCGTTATAAACTATAATTTAATAATGTAATCGATTACACAAATCTATTAAAAAAATATTATCAAACGACAATTTTGATTTAATTATAACAGATTTTTTATGAATTTGATTTTTTTATGGGAAATGGATTAAGATTTCCATTTGAATTTCTAGATTAAAAGCTAGAGCAAAAATCTGATATTTATCCTAGTTACAGGAGGGTACAGGATACCTGTCATTTTATATTCTTATAAATTGTCCTAATTATTTGGTAAAAGTGTTAAAAATACATTTATTTGTAAAAATAATAATACTTTAAATTAATGCCTTATAATTTTATCCCAATAAAAAAATCAATACTATAAATAATGCGTTTAATTCCTTTCAACAAATTACTAATCGTTTTTTTAACGGTATTTACAATTTTTTCGGCAAACGCTGCAGAAATTTGGGTTTCACCATCTGGAAATGATTCCAACCTCGGAACAAAATCAAATCCGTTGGCAACGGTTCACATGGCAATGCGAAAAGCCAGAGAACTTCGTCGTTTAAAAGATCCATCAATAAAAGACGGAATCCGAATCATAGTAATGAATGGAACGTATTATTTAAACGAGCCTTTATTTGTGCGTCCTGAAGATTCTGGAACGGCGGACAGTCCGACAATAATTGAGGCTGATGCAAACGCAAAACCAATTATAAGCGGTGGAATTGAAATTAAAAACTGGACAAAATCGACAACCATTATCAACGGACTTAAAAAAGGCTCTGTTTGGGTAGCTGATGCTCCTAAAAAAGCAGGAAGTTTTATTGATTACAGACAATTGTGGGTAAACGGAAAAAAAGCCGTTAGAGCCAAAAATACTGCAGGAACCACAATGGAACGTATTTTATCATGGAATCACGAGGAACAAACCTGCTGGATTCCGTTTAAAGATAAATCGGTTAAGTTCGAACCGGGAATGGAAATGTTTATTGTGCAATGGTGGTCAAATGCGAATCTTAGAATTAAAAATATCGAAGTTCAGAAAGATAGCGCCAGACTTTCATTTGAAGAACCTGAAAGCCGAATCCAAAGCGAACATCCTTGGCCAGCACCGTGGATTTCTAAAAACAACGGAAATTCGGCTTATTTCTTAAATAATGCTTTTTCACTTCTAAACGAACCTGGAGAATGGTATTTGGATAAGAAAAATGCTAAAATCTATTATATTCCGAGAGCTGGAGAAGATATTAATTCGGCAATTGTAATTGCGCCTGTTTTAGAAAATCTGGTTGAAGTAAAAGGAACAATCGATTCTCCTGTGCATCATTTTCAGTTTAAAGGAATTTCATTTCAGTACAGCAATTGGCTTCGTCCTTCACAACAAGGTCATGTTCCGTTGCAGTCAGGATTATATTTGTTAGACGCTTATAAACTAAAACAACCGGGAACACCAAATCAGGCAAATTTAGAAAATCAGGCGTGGGTGGGAAGACCTCGCGCTGCCGTAGAAATAAATTATGCGAATAATATTCAGTTTGAATCGTGTCGTTTTGAGCATTTAGCCTCGACTGGTTTAGATTTAAATAAAGGAACAAATCATAATACTGTAAAAGGAAACTTATTTAAAGATATTGGCGGAAGCGCCATCAATGTTGGAATTTTCTCTGAAGAAGCTTTTGAAGCACATTTGCCTTTAATCATAAAAGATGAAAGAGAAATGTGTTCTGATGAAGTAATTTCGGATAATTTAATCACCAACGTAACCAATGAAGATTGGGGAACTTTAGGAATCAGCGCTGGTTTTGTTCGAAATATTACAATTGAACATAATGAAATTTCAGATGTATCATACTCCGGAATGGCAATGGGCTGGGGATGGACACACACGCCAAACGTAATGCAGAATAATAAAATTTTAGGAAATAAAATTCATCATTATGCGAAACACTTGCATGATGTTGCTGGAATTTACACCCTTTCGGCTCAGCCAGGAAGTCGAATTGAAGAAAATTATATTGACAAGGTTTACAACAGTCCGTATGCGCACGATCCGTTTTTATGGTTGTATTTGTATACCGACGAAGGAAGTGAAGGTTTTACTATTAAAAACAACTGGATTGCGGAAAAGAAAATCCTTAAAAACCATAACGGCCCAAAAGGAAATATCTGGGAACACAATGATCCGTATGTGAGCACTAAAATAAAAGATGCAGCAGGAATTAGAGCGCCTTACAAAGATTTAGAAAAAGAAGTTGTAATCGATGAAAAATGGGGCTTGCAGGAAATGCCAAAACCGTATGCAATCGAATTGATAGGTTCTGATTTTGATATCGAAAAAATCAAATCGACTTTAACTGGTTTTAGAATTGTAGGTCAGGAATTGTACCAATGGAAAAATCATTTGGTGATTTACGGAAAAATGAATCAGCCCGAAAGAACAAAACGAAAACTGGCAGGTGCTTTTCCTTCTTTAGAAATTAAAATCTATGAAGATTTGGTTTACGATTTCCAAAATTTCGAAAGATGTAAAGATTCAAAACCAGCATCAGATTGGGAAAATATTGTTTTAACAGCGAATCTTCCAGCCGATGAAAAACTGCAAAAAGAATATGTAGAGTATCACAAAATACAATTCGAAAAATGGCCGGAAGTTGCTAAAGGTTTCTGTAACGCCGATTTTCAGCAATTACAAGTCTTCAAAAAAGACAGACAATTAATCTTGGTAATCAGTATTCCGAAAGGGGAAAGTTTGGATAAGCTGAATCCAAAAACCACAGAAAATAATCCGCGTGTAGACGATTGGAACACCTTAATGAAAAAATATCAATCAGGAATTGAAGGCGCAAAACCAGACGAAACCTGGATTTTCTTGAATAAAGTAGAAGTAGAAGCAAAAAAATAATACGCATAATGAACCCGACAGGTTTTTAAAACCTGTCGGGTTTAAACGCGAAAAAAATATTTTGCCACAGATTAAAAAATCCATTTAATCCTTTTAATCTGTGGCAAAAAAAAACAAAATCAACAATCTAAAATAACCACACCTCATGTTAAAAATAGCCATTCTGGGACTTGGAGAAGGACGAAGCACAATGTCGGCTGCTATAGAAAGTTCAAAACTAGAACTCGTTAAAATATGCGACCGAAACGAAGAATTGTGTAAACAGCGAGCAAAAGAATTCGACTTTCATTCGTACACAACGAATTACGACGATTTATTAAATGATTCTTCAATTGATATTATTGCGATTTATACGCCAGATCATCTTCATGCACAACATGTGAAACAAGCTTTATTGCACGGAAAACACGTTGTTTGTACAAAACCGTTTATTGATGATCTTTCGGATGCAAAAGAGCTTTTAGAATTAAGCAAATCAACAGGAAAGAAAGTTTTTATCGGGCAAAGTTCTCGTTTTTTCGAACCAGCAAAAAGACAAAGAGCGGATTATGAAGCAGGTTTAATAGGTGATTTGATTACAATTGAAGCACAATATCATGCCGATCACAGATGGTTTTTAAAGAAAGAATGGTCATTATTACAGTCATTTAAATGGTTGTACGGAGGTTTGAGTCATCCTGTAGATTTCATTAGATGGTATTTGCCGAATATTCAGGAAGTGATGGGTTACGGAATGATTAGCAGTAACGGACAAAAGGCAGGATTGAAGAATGAAGATACGATGCATTTTATTTTTAAAGCAACCGATGGAAGAATAGCTCGTGTAAGTGGTGTTTATACTTCGCCAACTCAGCCAGCGCAACGTGACAGCGGCATGAGTACAATTCTACGCGCTACTGAAGGAGCAAGCCAAGCCGATTACCACGAATTGCGTTATGCCGTTACAGATAAAACGGGCGAAGAAAAAGTAATTACTTGGGGCGACAGCACGATAAAGTATTATTTCCGTTTTGAAGGACAAAGTCATCATGGCGGGGAATATCAGAATTATTTGGAATATTTTACAGATAGCATTGAGCAAGGTTTTGAAGCCTATCCAAACATGGAAGAAGGAATTGGAACGGTAGCTTTATTACAAGCAATGGACAAATCTTTGCAAACTGGAATGCCGGTTAAAATTGCCGATATTCTTAACGAATACGGACTATGAACAGTATCTACGATAAATTAACTACGCTAGATTTTGTAATTGTTGCGGGTTATTTAGTGGCTTTATTGGTCATTGGGTATGTGGTAAGTATGAAACAGAGAAAGAAAAACGAAACGCTTTTTCTGGCTGGAAACTCCTTAAACTGGTACAGCATCGGATTTAATATGTGGGGAACCAATGTTGGGCCTTCGTCATTATTGGCTTTTGCGAGTATTGGTTACGCTACGGGAATTGTTGCAGGAAATTTCGAATGGTACGCTTTTGTTTTCTTATTGCTTTTGGCAATGGTTTTTGCACCACGTTATATTGCGAGTAAAGTAAGCACAATGCCGGAATATATGGGAAAACGCTATGGCGACAGTACTCAAAACATTTTAGCTTGGTATGCTTTGGTAAAAATCTTGGTAAGCTGGTTGTCTTTAGGATTATTCAGCGGAGGCGTTTTAGTACGCCAGATTTTGGGAATCCCGATGTGGCAGAGCGTTACGGTTTTAGTGATATTTTCGGGAATTTTTACTTTTGCTGGAGGATTGAAAGCAATTGCTAAAGTGAATGTTTTTCAGATGATTTTGCTGATTGTCGTTTCATTAACTCTTTCCTTTTTAGGTTTACAAAAACTAGGTGGAATCGATGTTTTAATTGCTAAAACACCTTCAAACTTTTGGAATTTAGTTCGTCCTTCTGATGATGTACATTATCCTTGGCCTGCTATTTTGTTAGGATATCCTGTAGCTGCTGTTGCTTTTTTCTGTACCGATCAATCGATGGTGCAGAGTGTTTTGGGAGCGAAAAACCTAGAACAGGGACAATTGGGAGTAAACTTTATTGGATGGCTGAAAGTTATGGCTTTGCCGTTGTTTATTCTTCCTGGAATTTTGTGTTATGCGTTATATCCTGAATTAGGAAGCAATTCTGATTTGGCTTATATGACCATGGTTACAAATCTTTTCCCAAGCGGAATGAACGGTTTGGTAATCTGCGTGATGATTGCGGTTTTAGTGGGGACTATTGGTTCTTCTTTAAACGCTTTAAGTACCGTTTTTACGAATGATATTTATGTAAAGAAAATAAATCCGACGGCGACGATTCAGGATCAGATTAAAATTGGTCGTTTAACGATTGCAGCAGGTTGCGTATTTGCGATTTTGATTGCCGTTGCGATTGACAATATCAAAGGACAGAATTTATTCAACATTTTTCAGGCGGTTTTAGGTTTCTTGGCACCTTCGTTATCTGTTGTTTTTCTTTTGAGTGTTTTTTGGAAACGAACTACAAAAAAAGCCGTAAATGCAACACTTTCTTGGGGTTCTGCTTTTAGTTTGTTTGTTGGGGTTTTATATTTATGGATTTTCCCTGCTGATAAATATCCAGTTTGGCCTCACTTTTTATTGATTTCGTTTTACATTTTTGCTGTGCTTTTAATTACAGCTGTTATTATTTCTTTAACCGATAAAAATCCTGAAGTTAATGTTTCAGATGAAAGGGATATTCCTAAAACTAGTAAAAAGGTAAAGCTTTTGTTTGGGTTGTTGGGATTGACGATTTTGGTTTTGTATTTGGTTTTTAATGGGCACTAGGCAATTCAATAAAATATTATATACAAAAAACGCTTTCTTAAAAAGAAGGCGTTTTTTGTATATTATTGAATGAATCAAAAAATAAACTGTAGGTTTGTTAAAGCAACGAATAGAAATCTAAAAACAAGTAAAGTGGAAAAATTTCGATTAGATAACCAATCTTTGACTTTTAAAGTAATTTATAATCAAATGGAGGTTTCCCAGAATAATATTCTGTTACATACAATAAAAGGAATGTCAATAATTCCAATTCATGTAAAAATTTCACCTCTCGAAATAAAAGAAAATTTTATTCAAAAAAAGAGTAATAATTTAGAAATTCGAAATGAATTATACCAAGGAAATTATTATACAAATATTATAGATTACACACTTGGAGAAATTTCTTTAGCAGCAAATTTTCTAACTGATTCTTGGGGTAATAAAATTTGGAATCTTCTAAATGAGGAAAAGGAAAATTGTTTTACAATATCATTAACAGATGATGCCATAAAGAAACAAATCATCCTTGCAAATCCTAATCTTTTTAGTTGTGAATCTGATATAGATAATTTTTGTGTTGCTTATAATATTACTGTCCAAGATTTTGTTGAATGCGGAAAATTCGAACAACTTGAAATAGATTTAGAAGGGATTTCTGCAAGATTAAGTTCTGAAATAATATTTTTTAGAAAAAAACTTTTTACAGAACTTCTGATTCAGAAGCTAGACGCTAAAATTTTTGATTTTGAAGAACTAAAAGGAATGGTTCTCCCATTAAATAAAAAGAAGCTATATAATGATTGGAGAAAATCACAATTAAAAGAAATTGAGCTTGTTCAAAAATATGTTAAGTCTCCATTTATTTTTGACGATTTAGAACAATTTTCAAATTTTAAAGAAATCAACAATTTTTCAGTTAAAAATATAAAAAAAACAGGATTTAGTAACAGAAACTTTTTATTGGATGGAATACTTTCCTAAAGCAAAATCAAGATTTGAAATTGCAGCAGAATATTATCAAAAAGGAGAAGATTTACGCGATTCTGTGGATAATCTTAGGTTGTCATTAGAACTACTGCTTAAAGAATTATTAGGTAATGAAAAAAGCTTGGAAAATCAAACTTCTACTATTAGTGAATATCAAGAAGCACTTGGAATTGGAAAACAAATTAGAAATACTTTTCAGAAAGTACTTGAATATTATACTAGATTTCAAAATGATAAAGTAAAACATGATGTAGATCTAAATAATATTCATGAAGTTGAATTTATTTTTGGATTGACAATGATTTTTATAAGGATGCTTGTTAAGTCAAATTCAAAATTTAATTTGCAATAATTAATAAAGTTAAATAAGTATTTTTTAATAGAATTTAAATTTTGTGGATATTCTTAAATCTCTTTTCCTAGAATAAAAACATTTTTTATTTAGTCGAAACCAACAACTCCCGAATATCAACCTTCAAATATTTAGAAATCTCATAAAGTGTTTCAATAGAAGGTTGATATTCATTTGTACACCAACGCGAAACAGTAGCAACTGTTTTACCTAAATGATTGGCTAATTCCTTACTACTTCTGTTGTTTTCAACTAAAACAACTTTTATTCTATTTAACTTAAGTTTCGACACAATGATGATTTATTGCTATATTATGCAAATATGATGCATTTTAAATATAATAAAAAATATAATTTTATTACTCAAAAGCATCATAGAATTATAATTTATATATATGTAATTATTATTTGTAGTATAATTTTTACTATTTTTGTTTCGTAAAAAGAGAAATATAATGAAACAATCAGCGAAAAGACGATTAAAAATACAGCCAAAATATATTGCAAGATCCTATCATCGATATGTTATATTTCCAGAAATTCGTCTTTGCGGAAAATGGCTTCAGAAAATTGGTTTTCA
This sequence comes from Flavobacterium sp. FlaQc-30, assembly GCF_044005885.1. Taxonomy (NCBI): domain Bacteria; kingdom Pseudomonadati; phylum Bacteroidota; class Flavobacteriia; order Flavobacteriales; family Flavobacteriaceae; genus Flavobacterium; species Flavobacterium sp. FlaQc-30. Next base: position 113,439 of record NZ_JBIPCO010000007.1, read on the forward strand.
TTACGGGAATTTCGTAACGATTGAACATCAGCAAAATAAAATCATTATTACAACCAATAATGAAATTGAAACAAAATAAAAATCATCTATTTAAACATAACCCTTGGTTTCAACCACGGGGACGAAATGTATAACATTACGTTTGCCAAAATACGTTTCCCGTGGTTGAAACCATGCGCTATGTTTTGAAAAAGATTGTAAATAAAGCAAGGCTATTTTATGAGTTGCCTCCAGTTTTAACTGGAGGTGTACGTAATTAAGAATAGAGAAAGGCTTTAGCCAAACTGTAGATATTTTGGCTAAAGCCTTTTGAGCTTCCTAATAATTTGTTCATCCAGCTAAAGCTGGACACAATTAACTCTTCATTTTAAAACTAAACTTTGAAAGTTTCTAACCTTTAAATAAAAAACACATAGCTTTCAATCTAGAAAACTATGTGTTTTATTATCAAATGAAAATGCCTTTTTCAGACAATCCAAATACTATGTTTCTATGTGTTTAAAAAATTATTCCTGAGTTTTCTTTTTCTTCTCCAAATTAGGCAAGAACCCAGTAATAACTCCAATTAAAGGCAGAAATGCACAAATTTTAAATACATATTCAATACTTGTAGCATCGGCAATTTTCCCTAAAATAGCAGAACCTAAACCGCCCATTCCGAAAGCAAATCCGAAGAAAAGACCCGCTACAAGTCCGACTTTTCCTGGCAATAATTCAGTTGCATAAACCAAAATCGCAGAAAATGCCGAAGAAAGAATCAATCCGATAATTACAGATAAAGTTCCAACCCAGAATAAAGAAACGTAAGGTAACATCAAAGTAAACGGAGCAACGCCCAAAATAGAAACCCAGATTACATATTTTCTACCGTATCGATCTCCAATTGGTCCTCCAATTAAAGTTCCTGCAGCAACAGCGCCAGAGAATAAAAATAAATAGACTTGTGATTGCTGAATCGTAATATGAAATTTATCAATCAAAAAGAAAGTATAATAACTTGTAATACTACTCATATAGAAGTATTTAGAAAAAATAAGGACCAATAAAATAATCAACGAAGCAATTACTCGGTTTTTAGACAAATGATGTGTTTCGATTTGGTGAGAAGTTTTATTCGCATTTCTTTCAGATAAATGTGCCGTATACCAAATCGCAATTTTATACAAAGCAAAAACACCAACTAATGCAATAATACAAAACCAAGCGATATAAGATTGCCCGTGTGGAATCACAATAAAAGCTGCCAATAAAGGACCAATTGCACTTCCTGCATTTCCTCCCAATTGAAAAATAGATTGTGCTAAACCTCTTTTTCCGCCCGAAGCTAAGTGTGCTACTCTAGAAGATTCAGGATGGAAAATAGAAGATCCAATTCCGATTAAACTTACTGATAACAATAAATTGATAAAACTCGAAGCGATAGAAACAAAGAAAAGTCCAACCATTGTAAAACACATTCCGATAATCAATGAATATGGTCTTGAGTTTTTATCAGTGTACATGCCCACAAATGGTTGTAAAATAGACGCCACCAATTGATACGTTAAAGTGATAATACCAATTTGAGTAAAACTTAGATTAAAATTTTCTTTCAAAAGAGGATATATTGAAGGAACTAGAGCTTGTAAAAGATCATTGATTAAATGAGAAAAACTTATAATGAATAAGATCGAGTAGGTTGTTTTTTTTACTATATCAGGATTTGCTTTGATAGTGTCCATGCGTTATCTTTTTTAATTTTAATTAGTGTTAAAACAACAATTGTGTTATTTTTTGCAAAGATTAAAAGAATACTAATGTCAGAATTGCTATATTTGGACAATGAATAACCAGATTCGGACATATCGAATGGCGCAGGAACATGGATACAGAGTAGATCCATCAATTCCTGTTATTGGCTATACCGAAATGGTAACCAATGAAATGTGTATTTCGCACTCACATCCAAGAGGTCAGCTTATTTATGCAACTCGCGGCGTAATGAACGTTGTCGTTGGAAATCATATTTGGGTTGTGAATCCGCTGCAGGGTTTGTGGCTTCCGGGTGGCGTAGAACATCAGGTTACTTTTCAGAAAGACGTTAATTATTACAGCGTTTTTATCGATCCGTCTGTAATGGAAGGATTGCCAGAAAGCAGTTTTTCATTTGATATTCCGATGTTTTTAAAGCAGTTGGTTTTCAAAATCATTTCTTTCGGAATAGAAGGAAATCTCACTCCGCCACAAAAAAGAATCATTGCAGTTTTCTTAGACGAATTAGCTTTAATTGAGCCAAGTGCAACTTTCTTGCCAACAACCAATCACGAAAGATTGCAAAAAGTAGTCGAACTTTTAATGGAAGATATTGCCAGCAAAAACACCATTGATTATTACGCCGAACTTTCGTTTATGAGCAGTAGGACTTTATCGCGTTTATTCATCAAAGAATTGGGAATGAATTTCAGTGACTGGCGCACACGTTTAAAATTACTCGAAGCTATAAAACGTTTAGGCGAAAAACAATCCATAAAGGAAATTGCATTTAATTTAGGTTACGAAACTACAAGCGCCTTTATTTATATGTTTAAAAAGCATTTAGGAAAAACGCCTTCTAATTATATTTTAGAAGATGAAAATGAATCAGATAGAATGATTGCTTAGCTTTTGAGCATAAAATTGAACGCAGATGAGACGGATTTACTTCGTAAAGACGCGGATTTGCACGGATTTTTTTAGTTTTATCTAGAATAACCACAATCATTGTCATTTCGACTGAAAGGAGAAATCACACTAGTAATTCTACAAAGATTGGCGACATACGTTGCGTAACCTCGCGTGTGATTTCTCCTTTCAGTCGAAATGACAAAACTATATGCAAATTCCAAGTTTTACAGGAATGACAAAAAAGAGTAAAAAAAGAAAAAATCCGTTTTTATCCGCGTCTTTACGAAGTAAATCCGTCTCATCCGTGTCCTCTAAAATTGTAACATCATTTTTTTTAGTACTAAAAAAGTGATAACTCGTAATTTTTCCCTTAAAAAATTATCAAACATTGCAATTTTTTATAAAATAACAGGATACTACAGGTTGTGAAATGTAAAAATAACACTTATCTTTAGTCCCTAAATATACTAACTATGCTAAACCGCTTTTCTATTTTTAGGACTTTACTTCTTTTTGCTGGCCTTTTTTATTGTTCGCTATTATCAGCACAGGAAAAATCAAAAGAAGCGACATGGATCTGGTATCCAGGCGATTTTGAAGTTTGGTTAAGCAATAAAATGCAGGTAAGACGTACAGAACGCGAAGCCGTATTTCCGCCGCTTTGGCAATATTACAGTCCGTATGCTTTGGTCACTTTTCAGGCAGAAGTAGATATTCCACAACCAGATGAGGTGGAAATTTTCTCAGAAGGACCTTTTCAATTACTTTTAGATGGCGTTCAGATTTACGGACAGCCAAAATCAATTACAGTTCCTGCAGGAAAGCACAAAATTTCCTTTAAAGTGTATAATCAAGAAGTGTTGCCAGCTATTTATATTAATGGAAAATACCTTAAATCTGATGCCTCTTGGAAAGTTACCAATGAGGATAAACTTTGGATTGATGAAACTGGAAAAGCACAACAATCTGGCACGCCGTGGGTTCCTGTTGGTTCTTGGAATTTTAATTCGCCAGAAAGTAAACCTTCAGAATTCAAATTAACAACCAAACCTTTGAGTGCAAAGAAAACAGAAAAAATAGGAACTGGTCAATTAGTAGATTTTGGTAAAGAAACTTTCGGTTATATTAAAATTCATGGTTTAAAAGGAAAAGGAAAACTAGCATTGTATTATGGGGAATCTCGTGAAGAAGCTTTGGATTCTGCTAAATGCGAAACTTTAGACCATTTATCTTTTGATGGAAAACAGTCTGAAACCTATACACACGATGGGTCGAAAGCATTCCGCTATGTTCAGGTTCAAGCAGATGCAGGAGTAAAATACGATTCGATTTCGATGCTTTATGAGTATCTGCCATTAGACTATCGTGGTGCATTCAAATCTTCTGATCAACAATTGAATCAAATTTGGGATGTCTCAGCTTACACAATGCATTTAACGTCTCGTGAATTTTTTATCGACGGAATTAAACGTGACCGCTGGGTTTGGTCTGGCGATGCCTATCAAAGTTATTTAATGAATTATTATTTGTTTTTTGATTCGGCTTCGGTAGAACGAACCATGTTAGCACTTCGTGGAAAAGATCCTGTAACGGCTCACGTAAATATCATTATGGATTATTCGTTGTATTGGTTTGTAGGCGTTTACGATTACTACTTACACACGGGCGATACAAAATTCATTAAAACTTTTTATCCGAGAATGAAATCACTTATGGATTTCTGTTTAGAAAGAAGAAACAAAAACGGATTCCTTGAGCCATTAGAAGGTGATTGGGTTTTCATCGACTGGGCGGACGGATTGCCAAAAACAGGCGAAGTTAGTTTTGAGCAAATGCTTTTAGCCAGAAGTTTAGAAGCTATGGCTGTAAGTGCTGAAATTGCTGGAAAAACTGAAGACCAAAAACAATATCAAAAATTAGGTGATGATTTAAAAACAAAATTATTTGATGTGTTTTGGGATAAAAAAGAAAACGTGATGAAACACCAGCGTATCGACGGTAAAATGCAAAATATTGTAACCAGATATGCTAATATGTTCGGTATTTTCTTTAATTATTTTAATGAAGAACAAAAACAAAGCGTAAAAAATAAAGTGTTGCTTAATAAAGATGTTCTTCAAATTACAACGCCATATATGCGTTTTTACGAGTTGGAGGCATTGTGTGCGATGGGTGAACAAGACTATGTTTTAAAAGAAATGAAAGATTATTGGGGCGGAATGCTGAATGAGGGCGCAACCTCTTTCTGGGAAGAATACAATCCGAACAAAAAAGGAACGGAGCATTTAACGATGTACGGTCGTCCTTATGGAAAAAGCCTTTGCCACGCTTGGGGTGCAAGTCCGATTTATTTACTAGGAAAATACTATTTAGGCGTAAAGCCAACCGCTCCGGGTTATTCAGAATATGAAATCAAACCAAATCTTGGTGGTTTAAAATGGATGGAAGGAAAAGTGCCAACACCAAACGGAGAAGTTGCCGTGTATTGCAGTACCAAAGAAATCAAAGTAAAAGCAGGCGAAGGAGAAGGAAAATTGATTTTTGAAAGTGCTAGCAAACCCAAAACAAACTCTGGAACAATTACAGAATTAGCCAAAAATAAATATCAATTGATTGTAAAACCGAATGTGGAGTATAAAGTTAGTTACAAAGCGATTTAGTAATTAGTGATTAGCTCATAGTAATTAGTTCCTAGTAATTAGTTCTTAGTCTATAGTTTATAACGTCGAGTTTGTCATTCCGAGGAACGAGGAATCACACTCACAAACACAAAGATTGTCACGTCAGTTTTGTCATTTCGACGGAGGAGAAATCTTCGCAAGTAGCTCCGCAAAGATTGATCTGCAAAGCGTGCTCTGCAAACGAAGATTTCTCCTTCGTCGAAATGACAAGATCGGGGGAAATGCATAAGAAAGAATAAAAGCCAATAAAAAAATAAAAAACCTATGTTTTCAAAAAATAAAATACACAACTTCAAATTAAAAACAGCATTGTTAATGTTGTTAACTGTCTGCATCCAAGCCACAGCACAAACAACCGCATGGAAACCAGCATCATTTGAAATTGTAAAATCAAATTACAAAACTTTCAAAACCACGCAATACGCACATGTATTTTCAGGAAGCAAGCACAATATTGTTCGTTTAGCTCCAGAATTACAGGGTTTAACAGGTATTGAACTTCCTTTAGATAAATATAAAAACGGAACTAATGCTCCATTACAATTAAAATTTAAAGAACCTGTTACGGTTTTGATTGGTGTTTTTCAGGATAAAAATGCTGAGTATCTTCAATCCAATCAAATTGGAAATAATAATGAGATTCTAGAAAACGGAGTTACGATTACAGGTTTACCGCCAGTAAGTGTTTATGCAATACCTTACGGAAAAGGAATTCACACTATTTTACCAAATCAAAAAGGATTATTTGCTGTTTTGGGAGTTTTGAAAAGCGACCAGCAATTGAATGCAAGAGATGTTAAATTACCAGATGGTAAACTTTGGAATCCAACTTTTATCGTTGAAGGATTTTCAGATGAAAAACCACTTTTCGAAGTTATCGGCGGAGAAAACAAGCCCGTTATTGATGAAGGAATGTCTGGAACAGAAGGAATTCAGGGAGGTTTTGAAGGCGGGCGTGTGGTAAAAGTCGGAGACACTTATCATATGTTTCCAACCGAAAGAGCAGGAGAAAAAGGCGTTGATTATTATTACGATCGCGTAAAAACCAAAATCGGGCATTGGACAAGTAAAGATGCCATTCACTGGAAAAGAGAATCTACAATCTATCAGGCAAGCGGAACTTACGCCGTTACCGAAGATGACAACCCAATGAACGATCGTCGTGGTGCAATTTGGTCATACATGCCAGTTTTCAATGAAAAAGCAAACAAATGGTACGGCTATTATTTAGCTTATACCGTAAGTAAAACAATAGAACCAAATCACTCTTTTGGAAGAATTTGGCGTTGTGAATCGACTGTAGACGGAATCAACGGAATTGGCGGGCCGTATAAAGATATGGGAATTATTATGGAACCGGGATTGGATTCTCAACCTTGGGAAGGACGTCAAGGAGTTGCCTCTTTTTTTCCATATCAAGTTGGCGACAAATATTTCGGATTCTATAGTGGCGCATATCCATTTAATTCGTGGGCAGATTATCCGAAGAAATCAGGAAAAGGCTGGTTTGTAGCTTTAGCTGAATCCAAAAGTTTAGAAGGTCCTTGGTTGAGAATGAATAAAGGTTTGGAACCAATAAAAACCATGCATCCGTTATTCGTAGAAAATCCAATTGTAAGTCAGTTGCCAAACGGTCTGTACATTGCAATTTTCGACGGAGGTCCAGACGGCTGGGGACATCATTTACCAAATATGATTGCGTATTCGTTATCGGCAGACGGCGTTAATTGGGCAGAAGCACATTATTTACCAATAGAAATCAAAGTAGATAAATGGTGGGATATTATGAGAACGCCATTATGTTTAATCCCAGAAGGAAATGACGTTTATACCATAGTATATAACGCCATCGATTTGAAAAGAAGATTTCATCCAACAGGAATGGTAAAAGTAAAATTAAACAAAGACGTGATGGAATCTAAATTAAAAGAGTTAAAGAAATAATTTCACGCAGATTTTGCAGATTTAAGCAGATTATTAATTGATTTTTATCTGCGCCCATCAGCTAAAATCTGCAAAATCTGCGTGAAACAAAAAATAAAAAATTAGTGCCTTAGCGACTTCGTGGCAAAAAAACATAAAAATGAAAATTAAATACCTAATCCTAACCATTTCTGCACTTGCGATAACCAGTTGTGCAACCAAATACAAGAAAAGAGAAATTACTGACAGTGTAATGCAGGAGATTTACGAAGAAATCAAAACGCCTTACAAATACGGTTTGGTAATGGTTCCTACCGACAACTCATACAAAATGGATTGCCCAAGTGTATTTAGAAAAGACGGGAAATGGTATATGACGTATTTAATTTACGACGGAAGAGGTTATGAAACCTGGCTAGCTGAAAGCGACAATCTTTTAGACTGGAAACATCTAGGAAAAGTAATGTCTTTCTCAGAAAACGAAAAACATTGGGATGTCAACCAAAAAGCAGGATATATTTCGTTGCAGGATCTGACTTGGGGCGGAAGCTACGAATGGGAAAAATACGATGACAAATACTGGATGAGTTATTTTGGCGGAGACAGCAAAGGTTACGAAGCAGGTGTTTTATCAATCGGAATGGCATATACCAAAGAAGCGCCTACAAAACCACACGAATTTCAAAGATTAGAAAATCCGGTTTTAACCCCAAAAGACAAAGACGCTAAGTGGTGGGATAATAGTACAATGTACAAAAACAGCGTGATCCGTGATAAAGATAAAGTTACAGGATACAATTTTATCATGTATTACAATGCTCGCGGAGACAGTATAAATCCTGCAAAAGGTGCTGAGCGTATTGCAATGGCGGTTTCAAACGACATGAAAACATGGAAACGTTATGGCGATAAACCTTTAATTAATCATCACAAAGGAATTTCGGGAGATGCTTATATTCAGCGTATTAATGATACTTGGGTTATGTTCTATTTTGGAGCTTTCTGGACGGGTTGGAATCAAGGTGCATTTAACCGTTTTGCAGTTTCGAATGATTTAGTGAACTGGACGGACTGGAAAGGAGACGATTTAGTTAAATCTTCTGAACCTTACGATAATATGTTTGCGCATAAATCATTTGTGGTAAAACATGATGGCGTTGTCTATCATTTTTACTGTGCTGTTAACAAAGCAGAACAAAGAGGAATTGCCATTGCAACGTCTAAAGATTTAGGAAAAAGCAAATTGAATTTTGTGGCACCGCCGGAGAAAAAGAAGAAGAATTAAGTACAAAGTATTAAGATACAGTTTGTCATTTCGAGGAACGAGAAATCACACTCGTAACCATAAAGATTGTCGATTATAATTGCGGAATTTCTAGTGCGATTTCTCGTTCCTCGAAATGACAAAAAAAAATAAAAATAAAAGAATGTTTCAACCAATTCAAAATAATAACTTTTCAAGGTTTCGATTTTCGATGCTAAAATCAGTATTCACATTTTACATTTTACTGTTCACAATTTGCACGCAAGGACAATCCGTTACAGGAGAACCAGCGGGAGTTCCGGAATTGCATAAAAAATACGAATTTGCACCTTGGGAAGATCCAACAGTTACAAGTATCAACAGACAGCCTTCAAGAGCAACAGCCTATTCATACGCAAGTGTAGAAGACGCTTTAAAAGGCGACAGAACCAAAAGCCGAATCCAAATGCTGAATGGCGATTGGAACTTTAAATATGCAGTAAACTTAAATTTAGCTTCAAAAGATTTCTATAAAAACACCGTTTCAGGCTGGGATAAAATCGAAGTGCCTTCAAATTGGGAAATGAAAGGATACGATAATCCAATTTACAAAAGTGCCGTTTATCCGTTTAGACCTATAAATCCGCCTTATATTCCTAAAGATTATAATGGAGTTGGTTCTTACCAAAGAAGTTTTACCGTTCCAGAAAACTGGAAAGATATGACCGTGACTTTACATTTCGGAGCCGTAAGTTCAGGCTTTGAAGTATGGCTAAACGGAGAATTTTTAGGATATGGAGAAGACAGTTTCTTGCCGTCAGAATTTGATGTTACACCTTATTTAAAAGCGGGAGAAAATGTAGTTTCAGTTCGTGTAATTCGTTGGACAGATGGTTCTTATTTAGAAGATCAGGATCACTGGCGTATGAGCGGAATCCAGCGTGAAGTTTTCATTATGGCAGAACCAAAATTACGTATTCAGGATTTCTTTGTTCAAACTAAATTAGACAAACAATATACAGATGCGATTTTTAAACTGCGTCCGAAAGTAGAAAACCTTACTGGAGCAAAAATCAAAGATTATACAATGAATGTTCAGTTGTACGATGCTAATAATACGGCAATGTTCAAAGAACCGCTTCAAAGACCTGTAATCGATTTAATCAACGAAAGTTATCCTCGTTTGGATAATGTTCGTTTTGGATTCTTCCAAGAAAACATTAAAAATCCTAAAAAATGGAGTTCAGAAGAACCGAATTTGTATACGATGGTTATTTCGATAAAAGACAAAAACGGAAATGTTACAGAAGCCAAAAGCTGTAAAGTGGGTTTCCGTTCGATTGAATTCTCGAAAGAAAACGGAAAAATGCTCATCAACGGAAAAGAGACTTATGTGTATGGTGTAAACCGTCACGATCATCATCCGACAAGAGGAAAAGCGGTCACAAGAGAAGACATCAAACAAGATATTACGACGATTAAAAAGTTTAATTTCAACTTTATACGTACGAGCCATTATCCAAACGATCCTTATTTCTACGAATTATGCGATCAATACGGAATCATGGTAATGGACGAAGCCAATCAGGAAACACACGGAATTGGCGGTAAATTAAGCAACGATCCGCTTTGGACAAATGCTTATATGGAACGAATGATCAGAATGGTTGAAAGAGATAAAAACCATCCATCAGTTGTAATGTGGAGTTTGGGTAATGAAGGTGGAAAAGGCCCAAATCATGCTGCAATGTCGGGTTGGGTTCACGATTTTGATATTACGCGTCCCGTACATTACGAACCTGCACAAGGGAATGCAAAATTAGACGGTTATATTGATCCGCTTGATCCAGGATATCCAAAAACAATCGATCACGCGTACCGATTCGAAAATCCGCAGGATGATTCGTATGTCGATATGGTAAGCCGTTTTTATCCAGGCGTTTTTACTCCGAAATTTTTAGTCGATCAAAAGAAAGACACACGTCCGATTATTTTCGTTGAATATTCTCATGCTATGGGGAATTCAGTTGGAAATTTAAAGGAATTATGGGATGAATTCCGTTCACTTCCAAGAGTTATTGGCGGGTGTATCTGGGAATTTAAAGATCAGGGATTAGTGAAATTTGATTCCAGATCAGGACAGAATTATTTTGCTCACGGAGGAGATTTTGGAGAAAAATACCATGATGGAAACTTCAATACAAAAGGAATTGTAGATTCTAACGGAAAACCAAAAGGTTCGATTTTTGAGAATAAATGGGTGTATCAGCCTGCGATTTCAACTTTAAACGGAAATCAATTAGAAATTAAAAATCGTCAGGCGGTTAAATCTTTAGAAGATTATGTTCCGGTTTTAAAAGTGTTAGAAAATGGAAACGTAATCAAAACTCAGATTTTAAAACCATTAAAAGTAGAAGCAGGACAATCGACAACAATAGATGTAAGTTCTTATCTTCCAAAAATGAAAAACGATGCTGAATATCTTTTAAATATTGAATTTCAGCTTTCAAAAGATGAACTTTGGGCGTCGAAAGGTTACGCTGTCGCGGAAGATCAATTCATATTGAAAAAGAAAGAAGCCGTTTCTCCAGAATCTAAAAAAGAAACTTTAAACGTTTCAGAATCTGATTCAGATTTCAAAATCAAAGGAAAAACATTTGATATTACGATTGGAAAAACAAATGGCGCTTTGAGTTCGTATATTTTTAACGGAGAAGAACAAGTTTTTGCACCGCTTTTACCAAACTTCGTAAGACCACTTACTGACAACGACAAACGCGGATGGAAATCGCAAAAATTGTTGAAACAATGGTACAAAGCAAAGCCAAAATTGGTTAATGTAAAAATCGACAAATCGGCTTCTGAAATTAAAGTAATAAGCGATTACGAAATTATAAAAGACAGTGCGAGCGTAAATGTTGTTTACAATATAAGCCCAGACGGAGTGATAAAAGTAGATTACAGTTTGAAAGCTTCGGACAAATTGCCAAACATTCCAAAAATTGGAATGCAGATGGGAGTTCAAAGAAAATTCGACCAAATTTCATGGTACGGAAAAGGAGAATTAGAAAATTACAGCGACAGAAGTTTCGGTTCGTTTGTTGGGAAATATTCACTTCCAATAAATGATTTTATCGAACATTATCCAAAACCTCAGGAAAACGGAAACCGATGTGATGTAAGATGGATGGCATTAAGTACTCCGCTGAAAAGTAATGGTTTTCTAGTTGTAAATGATACCAAAGTTCTAAGCATGAGCGCATGGCCGTATACACAAGAAAACTTGAGTTCATCTGGTCATACATACGATTTGAAAGATCCGGGATTCTTGACTGTAAATATCGATTTAATCCAAATGGGAGTAGGAGGAAATGACAGCTGGACATTGGTTGCACAGCCTTTAGAGCAGTATCAGATTAAATCAGGAGATTATCAGTATAGTTTTTACTTGATGCCTTTTAATGGTTCAAAAAATGAATTGGAAAGTAGTTTGAAGAAGTTTAAATATTAATTGATAATTGATAATTTTAAAATTAAGAACTAAAAGTTTAAGGCACAGTTTGTCATTTCGAGGAACGAGAAATCACACGCGTATATCGACAAAGATTGGAGAAATACTTTGCAGAGTTTCTAATGTGATTTGCTATCGCTCGGGTCTCCTTACGTCGAAATGACAAAAAAAACGACAATACAAACCCGACAGGTTTCAAAAACCTGTCGGGTTTACGAACAGAAAATAATAACAATAATGTCTAACCGTAACCACATTTTTCTTTTCAAAAAAGACTTTCGACTTTGGACTTTCCAACTTTCGACTATTATCTTTTTTCTTCTCTTTGCAAGCATCGTCTCTGCACAGGAAGTCCATAAAAAAGAAACCAATATTCAGCCAACATTAGAATCCTCAAGGACTTGGGTGTATTGGTATTGGATGAAATCGGCGTATTCTAAACCCGGAATCACTGCCGATTTAGAAGCCATGAAACAAAACGGAATTGCAGGAGCTTATTTAATGACTATTAAAGGGCCAGCAAATCCGCCATTGATAGATCCGCCAGTTTTACAGTTGACGCTTGAATTTTGGGATATGATTCATTGGGCTTTTAATGAAGCTGATCGTTTAGGATTGAAACTGGCCTTTCATGGAGCAGACGGATTTGCAGTTGCTGGCGGGCCTTGGATTACTCCAGAAATGTCAATGCAAAAAGTAGTCTGGTCGACAACTGAAATTTTGGGAGGCAAAAAAGTTATTTCGAAATTACCAATTCCAGAACACTATAAAGACTATTATAAAGACATTGCCACTTTTGCGATTCCGATTAAAGAATACCAAATTACTTCACAGATGCAAGTGCCAAAAGTAACTACATCCAACTATACAGATGCTTCATTTTTGGCAGATCCTAAAAAAGATGAAAACTTCAAGTTTGCTGATGCAGGTTGGATTCAGTATGAATTTACTCAGCCTTTTACCTGCAAATCGATTGTAATTGAAACTAAAGGAAGAGATTATCAGGCACAGCGTTTAATTGTGGAAGTTAGTGATGATGGAGTTCATTTTAAATTCCACGAAAGACTGATCGCACCGCGTCACGGCTGGCAGGATATGGATTTTCCAAATACACATTCCATTGCCCCAGTTACAGCAAAATATTTCAGATTTGTGTATGATCCAGTAGGAACAGAACCAGGAGCTGAAGATTTGGATTTTGCGAAGTGGAAACAGAACCTGAAAGTAAGTAAAATTACACTTTCAAATCAATCACTAATAAACAATTACGAAGGAAAATCTGGAGCAATTTGGCGTTTAACTCCGCAAACTACAGAAAAAGAAATTCCAAATTCTGATGCATTTAAAAAATCAGAAATTATCAATATTTCGAAGTTTGTTGATGCTGATGGAAATCTAAATTGGAAAGCGCCTAAAGGAAAATGGAAAATTATCCGAATGGGACATACTTCGACAGGACATGAAAATGCAACTGGCGGAGCAGGAAAAGGATTAGAAGTAGATAAATTCAATCCAGATTTAATTCGTTTTCAGTTGGATCATTGGTTTGGAGAAGCCGTTCGCTCTGCTGGCCCTAAACTGGCTTCAAAAGTTTTGGAAATCCTTCATTTTGACAGCTGGGAATGTGGAAGTCAAAATTGGTCTTCGGTTTTTCAAGCTGAATTTAAAAAGAGACGTGGCTACGATCTTGTAGAATATCTTCCAGTTGTGGCTGGAATTCCTATAGAAAGTGCCGATTTCTCTGAGAAAGTTTTATACGATGTTAGAAAAACAATTGGTGATTTAGTAGCCGATAATTTCTACGGAACTGTTGCTCAAATTGCAAAAGAATATAACGTTAAGTTAAGTTCAGAGAATGTTGCGCCAACAATGATGAGTGATGCTTTGTTACATTATAAGTATGTTGATTATCCGGGTGGAGAATTTTGGCTGAAAAGCCCAACGCACGACAAACCTTTTGATATGGTTGATGCCATTTCGGGTGGACATATTTATGGAAAAGATATTATTCAGGCGGAATCTTTTACCGCTCTACGAATGGATTGGGACGAACATCCCGGAAATTTAAAAACAACAGCAGACCGTAATTATGCTTTAGGAATCAACCGTTTATTCTATCACGTTTTTGTCCATAATCCGTGGACGGATAGAAAACCAGGAATGACTTTAGACGATATCGGAACTTTTTTCCAAAGAGACCAAACTTGGTGGAAACCCGGAAAAGCTTGGTTTGATTATTGTCAAAGAGTGCAGTTTCAGTTGCAAAAAGGAAAACCTGTGATTGATTTGGCGGTTTTTATTGGTGAAGATTTTCCTTCTCGTTCTTTTGTGCCGGATCGTTTGGTGCCTTTGATTCCGAATGTTTTCGGAAAAGAAAGATTGGAAAGCGAGAAAATCCGTTTAGAAAATGAAGGTCAGCCAACGGCTAAAATGCCAAAAGAAGTGACCTATTCTAAAAATATCACTGATTTATCGCAATGGATTAATGCGTTAAATGGTTATCAATATGATTCATTTAATACAGATGTTTTAATTAACAGAGCGAAAGTTCAGAATGGTAAAGTAACATTTGATGGCGGAATTGAATATGGAGCTTTACTATTTCCGGGAAGTCATAAAATGGCACCGAATAAAATTTTGTCTTTGGCTTCCGCCGAAAAAATCCTGCAGTTACTAAAAGAAGGAGCGACAATTTTTGTGGATGAAAAACCAAATCTTCAACCGGGAATTCAATCAGAAGCAGATCAAAAGAAATGGAAAAATTTGATTGATGAAATTTGGAATAATGCCAATTCATCAACATGGAAAATAGGAAAAGGAACGGTTGTTAAATTACCATATTTAGGAAATGATTTTGCTTCAATCGGAATAACACAAGATGTTTATTTTCCAAATTTAAATCGAGCCGATTCAGAAACATTGGCTTGGGCGCATCGTAAATCGGATACTGAAGATATTTATTTCATTTCCAATCAAAAAGCAGAAAAAAGAACATTAGATGCCTCTTTCAGAATTTCAGGTAAATTACCGCAATGGTACAATCCTGTAACTGATCAAACTTCGGCTTTAGTCAATTGGAAATTAGAAAATGGAAGAACAATTGTGACTATTAATTTAGATGAAAACGAATCTGGTTTTGTGATTTTTAAAGAGGAAACCAAAGAGATTTTAACAAAAGGAAAATCTTCTGAATTGGAGAAAGTTCAAACTTTAGATGAAAATTGGGAATTGCAGTTTGATCCTGAATTTAAAGGTCCAAAAGAGGTTGTAAAAACAAATAAACTTTTTGATTGGAGTGCTTCTGAAAATGATCAGATTAAGTATTATTCTGGAACTGTAGTCTATAAAAAAGAGTTTGTTTGGAAAGGAAAAGAAACCAATAAAATCTGGCTGGATTTAGGAGAAATCTCAAATATCGCTGAAATCAAAATCAACGGAAAAGATTGCGGAACGCTTTGGACTTCCCCTTTCAAAACAGATATTTCAAAAGCTTTGCAAAAAGGAAAAAATTCAATAGAAATTAAAGTTACAAATACGTGGGCAAATAGATTAATAGGCGATCAAAAATTGCCAAAAGAAGAGAGATTAACGTGGACAACAGCGCCATTTCGTTTGGAAGGCGAACCGTTGTTGAAAGCGGGATTATTTGGACCAGTGAGTATTGTAAAAGAAAAATAAAAGTTAGCCACAGATTAAAATGATTAACACAGATTAAATATTTGCCACGACCCGAGCGATAGCGAACGGGCGAAGCAATTCACGATTTTTTTTTAAATAAGAATTAAGTAAAATTCGTGAATTCGTGGCGAAAAAAAATCCTTCTAATCTTATTAATCTGTGGCAGAAAAATAAATAAAAAATGAAAAAATCAATTATTGCTTTTTTAGTAGTTCTATCAAGTCTGCAAATCAATGCCAAAATCAAATTACCAGCGTTGTTTTCAGACAATATGATGTTACAGCAAAAATCCAATGCACCAATTTGGGGTTGGGCAGAAAAGAACGCTAACGTTGTAATCAAAACTTCTTGGGATTCTAAAACCTACAAAGTAAAAACAGACGCTTCAGGAAAGTGGAAAACAGAATTAAAAACGGTTTCTTTTGGTGGCCCATACACCATTGAAGTTTCAGAAGGAAACGAAAAAGTAACGATTAAAAATGTTTTATTGGGAGAAGTCTGGTTATGTTCCGGACAGTCAAATATGGAAATGCCATTAAAAGGATTTCAAGGGCAACCTGTTAAAAATGGAAATGAAATTATTGTAAGATCAACCAATAAAAACATTCGTTTAATTACGATTCCAAGAGCAACAGTTTTAGAACCTTTACAAGATTTCGACGGAAAATGGGAAGAAGCTTCTCCAAAATCAACCTCTAATTTTAGTGCAACGGCTTGGTATTTTGGATCGCTTTTACAGGAAGTTTTAAATGTTCCGGTTGGATTGATTCATTTTTCGTACGGAGGTTCAAGCATGGAAGCATGGATGAACAAGGAAATGCTGAAAGATTTTGCCAGCGCTAAAATTCCGACGACAAAAGAAGAATTGGCAAAAGATCCAAACCGTGTGCCGACGACTTTATTCAACGGAATGCTTTCGCCTGTAATTGGTTACGGAATCAAAGGCTGTATCTGGTATCAGGGAGAATCAAATTACGAAAGAGCTTCTGAGTATACCGCTTTGATGAAAAAAATGGTAAGTAGTTGGAGAACGCTTTGGAATCAAGGCGATTTTCCTTTTTATTTCGCACAGATTGCGCCGTTTAATTATGCTTCATTTCATCCAAAAGATTATCAGGAAAAATACAATTCGGCTTATTTGAGAGAGGCGCAGTTTAAGGCCTCAAAAGAAATTCCAAATTCAGCAATGGCAGTTCTAATGGATATTGGAGAAGAAAACAATATTCATTCTATGGATAAGGAAAAAGGAGGAAACCGTTTGGCTTTTCAAGCTTTAGCAAGAACATACGGAATTGAAGGTTTCGAATTTGAAAGTCCGAAATACAAATCAATGGAGATAAAAGATGGTGCTGTAACTGTTTCTTTTGATGATGTTACCAATGGAATTACGTCTTATGATAAAGAAGTGACGGGTTTTGAAATAGCGGGCGAAGACAAAGTTTTTTATCCAGCAAAAACTGTGGTAAGAAGAAAATCGGTGGTTTTAACTTCGGATAAAGTAAAGAAACCAGTTGCTATAAGATATTTATGGAAAGATTTCGCAAAAGCGGAATTATTTAGCGCAGGAGGTTTGCCGGTTTCTTCGTTTAGAACGGATGAGTGGTAATACACGCTCGTTCCTGCAAGGTTTTCAAAAGCTTGTAGATGTGATTGAATAATGAGTTTAACGTCTAGTTTGTCATTTCGACGAAGGAGAAATCTTTGCAAGTAGCTCCGCAATCTTTGTCGATCATGCAACGAAGATTTCTCCTTCGTCGAAATGACAACAGAAAGGATAATTAAAAATCAAAGAATAAATTGAAATACATAAAATACATACTTCTCTTCACCACGCTTTGCCTTAAAGCGCAAATCCCTGTGCTTGATAATTACAATCAAATATGGACGACGCAAAGCAATAATTCATCAGAATCTATGCCTTTGGGAGGCGGTGATATTGGTATGAATGTTTGGGTAGAAAAGGGCGATTTGTATTTTTATTTTTCACGAAGCGGGACTTTTGATGAGCATAATACTTTACTGAAATTAGGTCGAGTAAAAATTACATTAAGTCCAAATCCGTTTGAAGGGGCAGCTGGTTTTCGTCAGGAATTGAAACTGAAAGATGGTTATGTTTCGGTTGGACAAAACGATACCAAAATCAAACTTTGGGTTGATGTTTTTAAACCGATTATTCATGTTGATTTAGAAAGTAAAAATCAGTTGAAAATGACTGCTTCTTATGAAAGCTGGCGTCATCAGAATCGTATTTCAAAAGGAAAAGAAAACAATGCCAATTCTTATAAATGGGCGCCTCAAGGAGATCTTGTCAATTTTAAAGATTCGATTGCTTTTGAAAATAACGGGCTAAAATTCTATCATAGAAACCGCGAACAAACCGTTTTTGATGTTGCTGTAAAACAGCAGAAAATGGAATCGGTTAAAGACGAAATGATGAATCCGATTGCCAATCTAACTTTCGGTGGATTCATGAAAGGTAATAATCTAAAACCAGACGGTACTTATTTAGGAAAATACCAAGATACCGATTTCAAAGGTTTTAATTTAACGAGCATTAAACCTTCAAAAAAGCATTCGTTAGAAATTTATTTAAACACGAGCCAATCCGATTTTTCAACTTGGAATAATGATTTGCAAAGTTTTATTACTGGAAATAAAAACACAGCAAAACAAGCCGAAAAAAACACGATAAAATGGTGGAATAATTTCTGGAATCGCAGTTTTATTTTCACTCAAAAAAATCAATCGACTGCTAAAGATTCGGTTTATCAAATCGGGCAGAATTATCAGTTGTTCCGATACATGTTGGGATGCAATGCGTACGGAAAATATCCAACGAAATTCAACGGAGGGCTTTTTACAGTTGATCCCGTTTACACGAATAAAGATCTAGATTTTACTCCTGATTTTAGAAATTGGGGCGGAGGAACCATGACAGCTCAAAACCAGCGATTAGTTTATTTTCCAATGGTAAAAAGTGGTGATTTTGATATGATGAAATCGCAATTGGATTATTATTTGAATTTACAGAAAAATGCTGAATTGCGAAGTAAAGTGTACTGGAAACATAACGGAGCATCTTTCACAGAACAATTAGAAAATTTCGGCTTGCCAAATCCAGCTGAATACGAATGGAAACGTCCCGCAGATTACGATCCTGGAATGGAATATAATGCGTGGCTAGAATACGAATGGGATACGGTTTTGGAATTTTGCCAAATGATGTTGCAGCAGAAAGAATATGCTGGAGAAGATATTCAAAAATATAATCAATTTATTATAAGCTGTCTTCGATTTTTTGATGAACATTATCAATATTTAGCGAAACAACGAGGAAGAAAAGCCTTGGATGGAAACGGAAAATTAATTCTTTTTCCGGGTTCAGCAGCTGAAACTTATAAAATGACGAATAATTCGAATAGCACGATTTCGGCTTTACAAGTTATTACAGAAAGTCTTTTAAACCTTTCTGCAAATGAATTATCTAAAGAAGACGTTGAATATTTAAAAGCATTTCAAACGAGAATTCCGCCTTTGAATTTTGGGCAGATCGAAAATCATAAAGTATTGCTTCCTGCTAAAACTTGGGAAAGAGTTAATAATTCTGAAGTTCCGCAACTGTATCCTGTTTATCCGTGGGGAATTTACGGTGTTGGAAAACCAGATTTAGAAACAGCTTTAAATACATGGAAATATGATTCTGATGCTTTAAAATTTAGAAGTCACATCGGTTGGAAACAAGACAATATTTTCTCGGCTCGTTTGGGATTAACTGAAGAAGCGGCAAAATACAATACGTTGAAAATGGCGAATTCAGAAAGACGTTTTCCAGCATTTTGGGGACCAGGTTTTGATTGGGTTCCAGATCATAATTGGGGCGGTTCGGGAATGATTGGAATGCAGGAAATGCTTTTGCAGGAAGCAGACGGAAAAATTTATCTTTTTCCAGCGTGGCCGAAAGAGTGGAATGTTCATTTTAAATTACATGCTAAACAAAATACTACGATTGAAGCCGAACTCCTGAATGGAGAATTGAAGGTTTTAAAAGTAATTCCAGAAGAAAGAAAAAAAGACATTATAAATCTGTTAGGAAAATCTGAAGCAGAGAAAACGAAATTAAACTAACTATTGCTAATTAAAATGATAAAGAAATTAATAAGTGCTGCAGTTTTGTCCCTATTTTTGACCACAAATGGACAAGCACAATCAGTTCAAAATACTGATAAGCAAATTGTAAAAGTTGACTTTGATTTTTTTCAAAGAAGACTGGAAGAAGTTCATGATCCGAGTTATGATTCGTGGGTAATTAACGAAGGAAAAGAAGCCGAGAAATCATTTAATAATGTATCATTTAAGTTAAAGGGTAACTTTACTTCAAAGTGGTACAAAGTCGGAATGAGTGCTCCGTTTTATAATAGATTAGGAAGTGATGGTTTGGTTACGGCCGAGAATTTGGAATTGAAAATCAGTGGACTGAAAGCAGGAAAACATACACTTTTGACTTTTCATAACGCTTTTGATGTCATTACAGGAAAAACTTTTTCTCCAATCAAAATCTTCGTAAACGGAAAACTTCAGGAAACAGTAAATGCGAGTCAGAGAGCCAATGCTAAAATTGATGCTTCGATGGCGTATATTACTTTTAATGCTGAGAAAGGTAAGGATGTAATCGTCCGTTTTGAAATTGATCCGACATCTAATCCAGATGTTGTTAAGCAAATTGTAATTAACGGTTTTGAAATTGATACACCCAATTTGATGAATCAGGCAAGAACTCCGGAACCTAAAAACAGAGACGAACATGTTGAAGTGGGTAAAACTTTAACTCTAAAATGGGATGCTGTAAAAAATGTGGCATCGCATAAAATATATTTTGGTGAAGATAAAAATGCGGTAGAAAATGCAACTGAATCTTCAAAAGAATTTAAAGGAAAACTGACGGAGAAATCTTTTACAGTTTCTGATTTATATTCAGGAACAACTTATTATTGGAGAGTCGATGAAGTGGATAATAATGGTGAAGTAACTTTAGGAAATGTTTGGTCTTTTAAACCTGCACAATTAGCATTTAAAGGAGCAGAAGGTTACGGACGTTACGCCGTAGGAGGTCGTGGCGGAAAAGTAATTGAAGTAACGAATTTAAATGACGATGGTCCGGGAAGTTTACGCGATGCTATCAATCAGGAAATTGGTCCAAGAACGATCGTTTTCAATGTTTCGGGAAATATAAAATTGGCTTCGAGATTAGTGGCAAATCAACCTTATATTACTATTGCTGGACAAACGGCTCCGGGTGAAGGAATCACAATCAGTAGAGCACCAATTGGATTGACAGGAAATGATGGTGTAATTCGATTCTTAAAAGTGAGAATTGGCGGCGGAACTACTTTTGACGGAATGGGATTAACAGGTGCAGATTATAGTATAATTGATCATTGCTCAATTAGTTGGACAATCGATGAATCGTTTAGTTCACGTGGCGCGCATCATATTTCGCTGCAAAGAACTTTAATTTCTGAAGCTTTAAATGTGGCGGGACATGATAAATATCCTGCTGGAAAAATGCACGGTTTTGCAGCAACAATTGGCGGTGATATCGGTAGTTTTCATCATAATTTACTAGCGCATAATCAAGGTCGTAACTGGAGTATTGGCGGTGGTTTAAACGGTGACGGTTATTACACAGGAAGATTGGATATCACAAACAATGTGGTTTACAACTGGGGAGGAAGAACAACTGACGGAGGAGCAAACGAAGTGAATTTTGTAAACAATTTTTACAAACCGGGCGCTTCAACTACCATATTTGTGGCATTAAATGCACAGCATGAAGGTGTTGGAAAAGGAATGCAACGTTATTATTTTAACGGAAATATTATGCCGGGTTACTTTGATGAGAAATCTCAGGATAAAGGCAGAAAATCTACTATAAGTCATAACGAGAAAGTAGAATATGAAACTTTCGTAGATAAACCGTTTTTTCCTTCTTACGTAGAAACGCAATCAGCAAAAGCGGCGTATAAAAATGTGCTTTCAGATGTTGGTGCCAATCAGCCGTTTTTTGATAAACACGATAATAGAATTATAGAGGAAACTTTAAAAGGAACTTTCACTTACAAAGGAAGCAAAAGCGGTTTAGGAGGTATGATTGATAACGAACAAGATGCAGGCGGATGGCCAAATTTTGCTTCAGAAACTCGTCCTGCAGATTGGGATACAGATCATGATGGATTACCAAATTGGTGGGAAAAGGCTTTTGGTTTAAACGAAAATTCAAAAACAGGAGATTTTTCAGATGCAAATCAAGATACAGATAAAGACGGATTTACGCAGTTGGATAATTATTTAGACTGGCTGGCGCAGCCTCATTATTTTTTGAATTCTGGGGAGAAAAAGACTTTAACTGTTGCAGATTATTTCAAAGGTTATGAAAATAAACCGGTTTATACTTTCTCCGATGTAAAAAATGGAAAAGTAAGTTTAAAAGGAAAAGAAATTCAGTTTACGGCTTCAGATAAAGGTTTCGCTTCTTTCATCGTTACTGTAAAAGATGCGGATGGAGATTCAATGAGCAGAACCATTAATTTCTTTGTAAAATAAAAAAATGGTTTTGCCACGAATTACACTAATTTCCACGAATTAGTTTTTTGCCACAGATTAAAAGGATTAGCACAGATTATTTAGTATAAAATCAATTTAATCCTTTTAATCTGTGGCAAGAAAAAGAAAAAATTAGTGCAATTCGTGTAATTCGTGGCAAAAGAAAAAATCTGAATAATCTGCTAAATCTGCGTGAAAAAATTAATCTCTCGCAGATTTTACAGATCAAGCAGATAAAAATCCGTTTTAATCCGCGTTTTTACGAAGTAAATCCGTGTCATCAGCGTTACAAAATCATCACAATAAAAAAAAAATGAAAAAGAACATCATCCTATCCTCTTTATTTCTTTCAACCGTGATCTTTGCACAGAACAAAGGTTTGGTTGCCAATTCAGAAAGTCCATATTCGAAATTACAGAGTGTAGGCTTGCAAGACGTAAAATGGACAAACGGTTTTTGGAAAGAACAATTTGATGTAGAAACCAAAAACACTTTGCCATATATGTGGGATTTGTATCATAACGATGAAGTTTCACATGCTTACAAAAACTTCGAAATTGCAGCAGGAATAAGCAAAGGAACTTTCAAAGGTCCTTCATTTCATGATGGTGATTTCTACAAGATTTTTGAAGGAATGGCAGCAACGTATGCCGTTACAAAAGATAAAAAACTCGATGCCGAAATGGATAAAGCGATTGCGCTTTTCGCGAAAGTACAGCGCAAAGACGGTTATATTCATACACCGGTTTTAATTGATGAACGCTGGGGAACTTTAGGACCGGATGAAGTGAAAAAACAATTGGGTTTTGAAAAATACAATATGGGACATTTAATGACTGCAGCTTGCATTCATTATCGTGCCACAGGAAAAACAAATTTCTTGAATATTGCTAAAGGAGTGGCTGATTTCTTGTATGATTTCTATAAAAAAGCTTCACCAGAATTGGCTAGAAATGCTATTTGTCCGTCTCATTATATGGGAATTGTCGAAATGTACAGAACGACGAAGAATCCGAAATATTTAGAGTTGGCCAATAATCTAATTGACATTCGCGGAACTACAAATGACGGAACTGATGATAATCAGGACAGAGTGCCGTTTAGAGAGCAAACAACTGCGATGGGGCACGCTGTAAGAGCAAATTACCTTTATGCCGGAGTTGCCGATTTGTATGCTGAAACTGGAGAAAAGAAATTATTGGACAATTTAGAATCTATTTGGGATGACGTAACGTATCGTAAAATGTACATTACTGGCGGTTGTGGTTCTTTATATGATGGAGTTTCGCCAGACGGAACTTCTTATGATCCAACTGTAGTGCAGAAAATTCATCAGGCTTACGGAAGACCTTTTCAATTACCGAACGCTACAGCTCATACTGAAACCTGCGCCAATATTGGAAATGTTTTATGGAACTGGAGAATGCTTCAAATTACGGGAGATGCCAAATATGCTGACATTGTTGAGTTAGCATTATACAATAGCGTGCTTTCCGGAATGGATTTAGAAGGAGAAAAATTCTTGTATAACAATCCGTTAAATGTTTCTAATGATTTACCATTTCACCAACGTTGGGGAAATGAACGTGAAGGTTATATCGCTTTATCTAACTGTTGCGCGCCAAACGTAACCAGAACCATTGCGGAAGTTGGAAATTACGCTTACAATATTTCGAAAGAAGGTTTGTATGTGAATTTATATGGAAGTAATCAATTGAAAACAAAATCTTTAAATGGAGAAGAAATCGAAATGGAACAGCAAACCAATTATCCTTGGGACGGAAAAATAACGTTGAAAATTGTAAAAGCGCCGAAAGATTTGCAAAATTTCTTTTTAAGAATTCCGGGTTGGAGTCAGAACGCTGAAGTTTCGGTGAATAATTCAAAAATTAATGATAAAATCGTTTCGGGAACTTATTTACAATTAAATCAAAAATGGAAAAAAGGAGATGTGATTGAATTGAATCTTCCAATGCCAGTTGAGTTGATGGAAGCAAATCCATTAGTAGAAGAAGTTAAAAATCAGGTAGCTGTAAAAAGAGGGCCTTTGGTTTATTGTTTAGAATCAGATCAGCTTCCTGCGAAAATAAGCGTAAATGATGTGGCTTTGAATTTGAAATCGAAATTTACGACTAACAATTTCACATTAAATAATAGAAACTTGGTTTGTATTGATGCAGAAGCTGTAATAAATTCAGATAATTCATGGAATAAAACGTTGTACAAACCGCTTTCTTCTAAAGATGCAACGGCTGTATCAGTAAAACTAATTCCGTACTTTGCATGGGGAAATAAAGGAAAAGGTGAGATGACGGTTTGGTTATCGCATTAAAAGATAATTGGGTTAGGTTTGTCATTTCGACCGAAGGGAGAAATCACACACGTAACTCGACAAAGATTGGCGATTAAGATTGCGGAGTTTCTAGTGTGATTCCTCGTTCCTCGTTCCTCGGAATGACAAAAAACGAAAAAAAGTAAAAAACGTATGAAATATATCCTAACTCTATTTTTAATAACAACACTTTCCCTATCAGCTCAAACGCTCGATAATAAATTAGCATTAACCGTTGCACAAGACGGTTCTGGAGATTTTAAAACCATTCAGGAAGCGATAAATAATGTAAAAGAGAATTCAGAAAAACTTGTTGTAATAACTATAAAGCCAGGAAAATATGTAGAGAAATTAGAAATTCCAGTTTCTAAAACATTCATTACTTTAAAAGGAACAGACAGAAATAAAACCATTATTTCATTTGATGATTATTCAGGAAAACCATTAAGAGAAATTGATGCATCGGGCAAAAAAGAATTTGGAACAGGAACTTCGTATTCTTTTTTAATTAAAGGAAATGATTGTACGTTAGAAAATCTTACTGTCGAAAACACAGCAGGAAGAGTAGGACAGGCGGTGGCGCTTCACATAAAGAGCGACAGGGTTGTGGTGAAAAATTGCAATCTTTTAGCAAATCAAGATACCCTTTATTTATCAGAAGGAAATACCCGAGTTTATTTTGAAAACTGCTTTATCAATGGTACAACCGATTTTATTTTCGGTGCTGCAACGGCTTATTTCTACAAATGTACCATCGAAAGTTTAACGAATTCGTATATCACCGCAGCTTCAACTCCACAAGGACAAACTTATGGTTTTGTTTTTGCAGATTGCAAACTTACTGCAAAAGACAAATCGGTAGATAAAGTGTTTTTGGGAAGACCTTGGCGACCATACGCTCAAACAGTTTTCATTAATACTGATATTGGTTCTCATATTGCACCAGAAGGTTGGAACGCATGGATTGATACAAGATTTCCTAATAAAGATAAAACGGCGTATTATGCTGAATTGGGAAGTAAAGGATCGAGCGCAAAAGATTTGTCTCAAAGAGTTGTATGGTCGCATCAGCTAAAAAAAGCAGATGGTAAAAAATACACTAAGGATTTAGTTTTAAACGGATGGAATCCTAGTAAATAAACTTTAACCGCGACAAAAAAACTTCCTTTTCAAAAATATTTGATTGTTCTGCTATTCTAATAGTTTTTAGGTGAACTATTTTTGATGCGAATTCTGGATATTTGTTCATTTTACACTTATAAAAAGTATTGGTCAGAATTTACGTTTAAAAAAAAAATATTTTTTGTGAAATTTTTAAGGAATATTCAAAACCCATAAGCTGTAATATTTGTAAGTTTTATTACTCTAATATCTCTTGTTGAAGATAAGTAAAAACCTCTTATTTGAATTATAAGTGTAAAGTTAACGCTTTAAAATTCAGTGCTTCACAGTGTTATTTTGCAAAATTAACAGCTAATTTTTAGTTTTGATGAAGATACTGCTGCATTTCTTAAAATTGCTATCTTTCTATTTAATTATGCGTAAACATATTGCCTAATTTTTCGATATCGCATACATATTCTTTCTATTTTTTATTAATATTGTTTTTTTGAGTTGCTTTTTTTTAGATAATGCCATTAAAGCAGGATAGTGCAGGACGGTTGTAATGTATCATCGTTATATTTTTGGGATACAAAAAAATAAATGTGTTTTTAACATTTAATTTTATCGCTTTAAGTTTTCATTAAAATCTTAGAGAAATAAAGAGGCACATTTACCATGACTAACTAACATTAAATAATAACCTAACCAAAACAAAAACATTTATGAAACAAGCACTTATAAAAAGATGTAGTTTTCTTTTGTTTACACTGATGAGTGTGCTGAGTTATGCTCAAACAACAAACAGTCAAGGAACTGTAACCGTGACAGGAACGGTTACAGATAATTCAGGAGGAGTAATGCCTGGAGTAAACGTAACTGAAAAGTCTACAAAAAATACTGTCACTACAGATTTTAATGGGCAGTATCAGATTAAAGTAAAAGCTGGAGGAACATTAGTTTTTTCTTTTATTGGAATGAAAAAGAAGGAATTACCTCTTTCAGGAAGAACAGTAATTGATGCGAAATTAGAAGAAGATTCAAATCAATTAGAAAACATTGTGGTTGTAGGATATGCAAGTCAGAAGAAAAGCCATCTTACGGGTTCAGTAGTGACCGCTAAGATGAGTGAAATTTCAGATCTGCCTGTTGGTGATTTAGGAACTGCGTTGCAAGGACGAGTTTTAGGGGTTGGAGTTTCAGGTGGATCAACAAGACCTGGAGCAAAATCTAATTTAACAATTCGTCAGCCTTATTCATTAGCAAAAGATGGTGGAAATCTTAATCCATTGTATGTAATTGATGGTGTTTTACAAATTGACGCACAAGGTTTAAACGACAGTACTTTGTTTGATAACTTAGACGCCTCTGAGGTTGAAAGTATTTCATTTTTGAAAGATGCGGCTGCTGCTATTTATGGAGCTCGTTCTGCTCAAGGGGTTGTTTTAGTAACAACTAAAAGAGGAACAAAAGGAGATCCAAAATTTACTTATAGTGGTTCTTACGGTATCAATGACAAAACGTACCAGACAAAAACGTTAAATGCATATGAGTTTGGAAAGTATGTGAATATAATGAATGGACCTAATGGTTACAATCAGCCTGTAACAGATCCTCAGTATTTCTTTTCAGACGATGAATTGGAATATTTCAAAACTTTAAAGAACACCTATTTAGATGATGAATGGAAGCCTTCTTTTAACTTAAGACAGAACTTAAATGTGAGTGGCGGAACAGATAAAGCTACTTATTTTGCTGGAGTTTCTTACTATAAACAAAATGGTAACTTAAGTACTCTAGATTATGAAAAATGGAATTTTAGAGCTGGTACTGATATTAAACTATCTAGTAATTGGAAAGCTGGAATTCAGTTGTCTGGTTTTTACTCAGATCAGACTAAAACGTTTAATAAAATTGGAGGAGAGGTTGAAGAGAATGATTACAATAAATTATTGATGCACGTACCGTACATTCCAAATTATGTAAATGGACTTCCAATGGAGCTTCCTAATAATAATGATGGTAATCAGCGTTATCACTATAACGAAATTAAACGTTTAAATAATCTTGCTGAAACTACAGCTACTACAATGACCATTAATATGTACACAGAGTACAAATTTCCTTTCGTAAAAGGATTAATGGCTAGAGGAGCATATGCTAGAACTATGGGGAGTGGAAGAGGAACTCAAGTTGGTACTGGATACACATTGTATCAATTTACAGGTTTGGGAACTAATGGTCATATTTATAATGATGATATTACAACACCACCGCTTAGATCAAAATTTTATGATAACGGAAATCGTTTGTATTTTTCAAATACAACAAATTTATCTCAACAGTATAATTTAAACTTTTCTTACGATCGTACTTTTGGAAAACATAACGTAAGTGGTTTATTTGCAATAGAAAGATCTGAAGCAACATCTAATAATGAAGTTGTTTTTAAATCAAACGTTCTAGAAGGTACAAATGGGCAGTTTAATACAGCGACTGGGCCAATTGATGGTTCTACTACAAAAAGTGAATCAGGATCTTTATCATATGTTGGAAGGGTAAACTATGCATATGATGACAAATATTTAGCAGAGTTCTTATTTAGATCTGATGCTTCTACAAAGTTTGCTCCTG
Source organism: Flavobacterium sp. FlaQc-30 (assembly GCF_044005885.1). Taxonomy (NCBI): domain Bacteria; kingdom Pseudomonadati; phylum Bacteroidota; class Flavobacteriia; order Flavobacteriales; family Flavobacteriaceae; genus Flavobacterium; species Flavobacterium sp. FlaQc-30. The sequence goes on from NZ_JBIPCO010000007.1 coordinate 141,785, forward strand.
CAAACTACTGGGGTAATTTTTATTCGGCATCTGTTGGATGGGTAATGTCAAAAGAAGACTTTTTTAAATCTTCAGTTATAGATTTCCTTAAAGTAAGATATTCTGTTGGTCTTTTAGGAAAAGATGATACTAAGGCTTGGTTATGGAGACAACGTTATACTTTCCAAGGTTACAAAGGTGGTGTTTTTGGAGGAAATTCAGACTTGACAAATGGATGGAAAATGGAGGCTTCTCCAAATCCTGACGCAACTTGGAGTGATGAACTTAAAATGAACTTTGGTGTTGATGCTAGATTTTTAAATAATAGATTAAGTGTTACAGCAGAATCGTATTATAATGTAGGAACTAATTTGCTTTTAAACAAAACTGGTAATCTTCCTTTTACTATTGGAGGAACAGTGGCGGCACAAAATTATGGTTCAGTAGATACATATGGTTATGAATTATCTGTTGGCTGGTCTGATAAAATTGGTAAAGACACAAGTTATGGAATTGATTTACGTTTTGGCTGGTCAGGTGATAAAGTTATTAAAGGAGATTTTAATGATGAGGACATCTTAAAACCATGGAATCCTAAACCTGGATATTCATCAGATAATGGAGTTTGGGGATATGATTACATAGGTATGTTCAAAACTCAGGAGGATATAAATGCATATGTGAGTAAGTATAATATTACTTCGGTATTTGGAACAGCAGTAGCAAACCTTAAACCAGGAATGTTGTATTACTCAGATGTAAGAGGTGCATACTTAGGAAATGGAAAATTTGCAGCTCCAGATGGTATTATCGATGTAAACGATCAAGTACAGCTGGCTTCAAAAGCAAATACTCAATATTCTATAGGAACTACTTTGCGTTTTGCTTATAAATCATTTAGTTTGAATACAGTTGTTAATGCTTCGTTTGGAAATGGATGGAGCGACATTGGAAGCCAAGCAAGAAAATCTTTAAAAACTAAAATTCCGCAAATAGTAGATAATACAGTTTCAATTTGGAATGATATATATGATCCAACAGTTAATCCAAATGGATCAATGCCAAATCCAGCTTTTGAATCTATAAACTCAGTTGCATCTAAATTTTGGGAAGTTGATTCGTTTAGAATCGCTTGTAGAAACATAACACTAAGTTATGCATTGCCAGAAAATGCTTTAAAGGCTCTTAAAATGAATAGCTGTAAGTTAAATCTTGTGGCGCTTAATCCTTTTAATCTTTATAATCCATATAGTTTTCAGGAAGCTAACGGTAGTTATTTAGATTATCCTACTTTACGAACAATTTCTTTGGGACTTAATTTAGGATTCTAATAACTCATAAAATACGATATTATGAAAATAAAATATATAAAAATAGTAGGTTTAACTACAGTTTTAGCAGCTTTATCTTTGGCTAGCTGTAATGATGATTTTCTTGAAGAGAAAAAAGATTTTAACGGTGTAAATGAAGATGTATTTAAAGTTCCTTCATTAGCTACTGGATATGTTGATTATGTTTATGGATTGTTTTTGCCGGGAAATAATGCAGCAGTTAATACATGGGATTTAGCAGCTGGTGGAAATGACGATTTTTCGCAAACAACAGAAGAGTTAACAGGCGAAGTAAACTGGAATAAAATTTGGGCAACCATTTCTCCAAACAATGCAAACTGCCTTCCTTACATTGGAAGCAGAGTTTCTTCAAGTATTGCAAACAATACTTGGACGAGATTAAGACAGATTAATATCTTCTTAGAGCAAATTGATAAAAACGGAATGGCGGATGCAGATAAAAATCCGTTAAAAGGACAGATGTATTTCTGGAGAGCGTATCAATATTATGAAATGGTAAAATTGTATGGTGGTGTGCCAATTGTATTAACCGCTCAAAATCCTATTATCGATGAAGGATCTACCGTTTCTCAAATTCCTAGAAGCCCAACATCAGTATGTATCGAACAAATTGTATCAGATTTAGATAAGTCAAAAGAATTATTGAAAGATGTAAAATGGACTACTGCAAACTGGGGTAGAATTACAGCAGGTGCGGCAGCAGCTTTTAAAGGAAGAGTTTTATTAACATGGGCAAGTCCGCTTTTTAATCCAACAGATGATGCACAACGATGGAAACGTGCCTATGATGCAAATCTTGAAGCGAAAACACTTTTAGAAGCAGATGGAAAAGGACTTTTCTCGGTTGGAGGAACAGCAAATGGAACTGCATGGGGAAATATGTGGCTTGCAGAAGTAGGAAATCCTGAAGCAGTTATCGTTTTTGGATTTAACAATTCTACAATAGTAAATGCTCAAAAAAATAATGGATGGGAAAGAGCAGTAAGATCTAAAGCATCGGGAGGAAATGGAGCTATTTCACCTACCAAACAAATGGTTGACGTTTTTCCTATGGCAGATGGTAAAAGCATAGTTGGAAATCCAGCTTACAATCCTGTATTATTCTATAAAAATAGAGATCCTAGATTTTATAAAACTTTTGCATACAATGGTGCAACTTGGAAATATGCTGAAAATACAGCATTTAAACAATGGACTTATAGCTGGTATAGTAAAGCACCAACTACTGCAGCACCAAATCCTGATAAATTTACAGAAACATTAGGAGCTAACTCAAGTGGTATTTATCTTAGAAAAGCAACAAATGAAGCATCAAGCAGTTCTGCAGGATATTTGAACAGCGGAACTGATTATATGGAAATGCGTTTTGCTGAAGTTGTTTTGAATTTGGCTGAAAGTGCAATCGGTATTGGTAGTTTGGCAGAAGGAAAAACTTTGATCGAATCAGTTAGAGCCCGTGCAGGAATTACAAACGGTGACGGACATTATGGTTTGGCTGCAGTAAGTTCAAGAGATCAACATTTTGCGGCAGTATTAAACGAAAGAACAATTGAGTTTGCATACGAAAATAAGCGTTTTTATGATTTAAGACGTTGGAAACTTTTTGATGCTGGTGCAACTACATCAAGACTTGGAGTTAAGCCATTGAATGGAACAAGAAGAACAGCTTATTACATTGTAGCAAAGAAAGCTGATGGTACAAATTACATCGGAACTGCTGATCCATTTTATGTAGCAACGGGTAATGCACCTGTGCTTAATAGAGAACCAGCTTCGTTTCCTGTAACAATAAACGGAACTACATTGGCTAATTTTGATGCGTATTTAGATTATATGTATACCAATTATTTTAAAATTGTAGAAAGAGATAATTTAGATCCTACAACAAACAATTGGAAGTTTACATGGTATAATGAATACTATTTCTTCGGAATTTATCAATCATTATTAGATTCTTCTCCATATTTAGAGCAAACTCAAGGATGGGGCGGATCATTTGACCCACTTAAATAATAGTTTATAATACAAAAAACAGTCACCTGTATCTTAAGAAATACAGGTGATTTGTTTAAAAAGAATTACCATAATTAAAAAATAACATGAAAAATTCCGCATTATTTATCACAGCTCTGCTTTTTTTGGGAAGTGCAAAATGTTTTGCTCAATATCCAAAGATAAGTCCGGAAGTTCAAGCGCAGGAAAAAGCAATTAAAGAAGAAGCCCAAAAACTTTCTGATGAAGCTTGGGAAAAAGCTTTAGTTATTATTGAAGAAGAAGCAAAACATGGAAAACCTTATATTCCGTGGGCAGCAAGACCTACAGATTTACCTCAGGCAGAAATTCCTGCTTTCCCGGGTGCTGAAGGAGGTGGAATGTTTACTTTCGGTGGTCGCGGCGGAAACGTTTATACGGTAACAAGTCTAGAAGACCGCGGGCCTGGAACATTGCGTGAAGCGTGCGAAAAAGGAGGAGCAAGAATAGTGGTATTTAATGTTGCTGGAATTATCAGATTAAAAAGTCCGTTAATTATTCGTGCGCCTTACATTACAATTGCAGGACAAACAGCTCCTGGAGATGGTATTTGTATTGCAGGAGAATCAACTTGGATCGATACGCATGATGTAATTATCAGACATGTACGTTTCCGTCGTGGAGAAACTTTCGTAGGACGTCGTGATGATGCTATCGGAGGAAATCCTGTTGGAAATATTATGATCGATCACGTTTCTGCAACTTGGGGATTAGACGAAAATATGTCAATCTACAGACATATGTACAATCCAGGACCAGGTTATCCAGATATTAAAGTTGGAACAGTAAATATTACAATCCAAAACAGTTTATTCGGAGAAGCTTTGGATACTTACAATCACGCTTTCGGAAGTACTTTAGGTGGAGAAAACTGTTCTTTCATGAGAAATATGTGGGCGAATAATGCAGGAAGAAACCCTTCTATCGGTTGGAACGGAATTTTCAATTTCGTAAATAACGTAGTTTTCAACTGGTATAATAGATCTACAGATGGTGGAGATTATACAGCAAACTACAACATCATCAACAATTTCTATAAGCCAGGACCTGTAACCGATTTAACACAGCCAATCAGCTATAGAATTTTAAAACCAGAATCTGGAAGAAGCAAATTACCATACATGGTTTTTGGTAGAGCTTACGTAAACGGAAACGTTGTTAACGGTAACGATAAAGTGACTAAAGACAACTGGGATGGAGGAATTCAGTTAGAGAATAAAAAAGGGGAATTAATGGCTTATGATGAAGCAAAAGAGTATTTCGCTAAAATGAAAACAGATAAACCTTTCCCAATGCCATGGTTCAACAAATTCATGACTGCAGAAGAGTCTTATGAATTTGTACTTAAAAATGTTGGAGCAACTTTGCCAATTAGAGATAAAGTTGACGAAAGAATCGTAAGAACAGTAAAAACTGGAGTTCCAGAATATGCAAAAGGATTAGAGAAAAAAGAATTCTATCAATTCGAACACAGACGTTTACCGATGGATTCTTATAAAAAAGGAATTATTACAGATATTTCTCAAGTAGGAGGATATCCAGAATACAAAGGAAAACCTTATGTAGACACTGACAAAGACGGTATGCCAGATGCATGGGAGAAAAAATACGGTTTAAATCCAAACGATCCATCTGATGCAAAAGGAGATTTAAATGGAGATGGTTACTCTAATATTGAGGATTACATCAACGGTGTAAATCCAGCAATAAAAGTAAACTGGAAAGATTTGGCTAATAACAAAGAAACTTTAGTTAGACCTTTATTAGATTTAAAATAAGAAAAACAGAAAGAATTATTTAACACATAGAAACATAGATTTAAAGCTTTATTAAAAGAATAAAAAAGAGAAATACATTTCTTTCGCATAGCTTACTCTGTGTATTTAAAATAAGTGAAACATCTTTAAACGTTATAAAAAAGTATGTTTCTATGTGTTTAAAATAATTATGCTAAAAAGGAAAAAAATCATGGCACTAAATAAAATAAATGCTGGTTTATTATCGCTGGTTTTTGCATTTTCAACTTTAAATGCGCAACAACATTTGGATCCTGAATATGTAAAAGTTACTAACGAAAGAGCTGCAAAAATCGTTACCAAATTAGATTTAAAAAACGAAGCAAAAGAAAAAGCAGTTTCAAATATCATTGCTCAGCAATTTAGAGATTTAACTGAAATCCAAGACGGAAGAGATGCTGAAATCAAAAAAGTAAAAGAAGACACTAGTTTAGCAAAAGAAAAGCAAAACGAGAAAATTGATAAACTGAAAGCAAAAGCAGACGAATCAATTGCAAAATTGCATAAATCTTACATTAAAAAATTAAGTAAAGAATTATCAGAAGATAAAATCACCGAAGTTAAAGACGGAATGACTTATGGCGTACTTCCTATTACTGTGGCAGGTTACAACGATATGTTGCTAAATTTAACAACAGAGCAAAAAGACTATATCTACAAAGCTTTAGTTGAAGCCAGAGAACATGCAATGGACGGTGGTTCATCTAAAGAAAAACACGGCTGGTTTGGTAAATACAAAGGAAGAATTAATAACTATTTATCAAAACAAGGTTACGATTTAAATAAAGAAAGTGCCGACTGGCATAAACGTGTTGAAGAAAGAGAGAAGAATAAAGTAAAAGATTCTACTTCGAAAGAATAATTTTCTGTTTAAAAACTTGCACCAAAAACTATTAACTACAACCACATACAATTCAATGCAAAATTTTTTCCCAAACCACAATTTAAAAAGAGCATTTATGGCATTGTCATTTTGTTCTCTAGTGTCATCGGCGTATGCCCAATATCCCGTAATTCCAAAAGACGTTCAAGCAAAAGCAGATGCCCTTTTAGAAGCTGACGAAAAGAGACTAAGCGAAATATGGAATGCTAACTTACATATTATTAAAGAAGAAGCAAAACAAGGAAAACCTTATTTACCTTGGGCTTCATACCCAAAAGATTTTGTAGTGGCAGATATTCCTGCTTTCCCGGGAGCTGAAGGCGGCGGAGCTTATACACAAGGTGGTCGTGGCGGAAAAATATTTGTTGTAACAAGCCTAGAAGACAGCGGAAAAGGAACTTTTCGTGAAGCTTGTGAAGCAGTTGGAGCAAGAACAATCGTTTTTAATGTTTCGGGAATTATCCAATTGAAATCAAGAATCAGCATGCGCGCACCATACGTTACAATTGCTGGACAAACTGCTCCGGGTGACGGAATTTGTATTGCAGGAGAAACTTTAGAAATTGATACACACGATGTTATAATCAGACACATGCGTTTTAGACGTGGTGCAACAGAAGTTACAAGAAGAGATGATGCCTTGGGCGGAAATGTAATTGGAAACACCATAATTGACCACTGTTCTGTAAGTTGGGGATTAGATGAAAATATTTCTTTATACAGACATCAATTTGCACCTAACGCAAAGTCGAAATTGGAGAAATTGCCTGCTTGCAATATCACAATTCAGAACACGATTTCGTCAGAAGGTTTAGATACTTATAATCATGCTTTCGGAAGTACAATTGGCGGATTAAATAGTACGTTTATGCGTAATTTATGGGCAGATAATATTTCTCGAAATGCTTCTATCGGAATGCATGGCGATTTTAATTTTGTCAATAACGTAGTATTTAATTGGTGGAATCGTACTCTTGATGGAGGAGATTATCGTTCGATGCTAAACATCATCAACAACTATTTTAAACCAGGCCCAGTAACGCCGGCAAATGAGCCTATTGCGTATAGAATAGTAAAACCTGAATCAGGATATATTGAGCCAAAACAATACGGTAGAGCTTATGTCTCAGGAAACTTTATTGTAGGTTCTCCAGAAGTAACAGCTGATAACTGGAATGGTGGAGTACAATTGGAAAGTCTTCCTGAATCTGAAACTAAAGAGTTTTTAGCCGCAATCAAACAGCCAAAACCGTTTTCAATGCCTGCATTTAAAATTATGAAAGCAGAAGAAGCATACGAATATGTTTTGACAAATGTTGGAGCAACAATTCCGAAAAGAGATGCTGTTGACGAAAGAATCCTAAAACAAGTTAGAACAGGAAAAATCGAAGTGAAAGACGGTTTAGAAAACAATATAGGAAAAGAGTTCATTAAAAGAAGATTACCTGCTGATTCATACAAAAAAGGAATTATTACACATCCTGACCAAGTTGGAGGATATCCAACATATAAAGGAAAAGCTTATAAAGATTCAGATAATGACGGAATTCCTGATGCTTGGGAGAAGAAATTTGGTTTAAATCCAAATGATGCTTCAGATGCCAATAAAGATGCAAACGGAGACGGATATACAAACATCGAGAAATACTTTAACGGAATAGATCCAAACAGTAAAGTTGATTGGACGAAAATCGAAAATAATACTGATACTTTGGCTAAATTGAAATCATTGTTGCAATAGCAAATATTGGGAAGACCTAACAGGTTTTAAAAACCTGTTAGGTCTCTTAAATGTAATATATTAATCTAGTTTGTCATTCCGAGGGACGAGGAATCACACTAGAAACTCCACAAGAGTGCGTAAATCTCGCGTGAGATTTCTCCTTCGTCGAAATGACAAGATTGTGGAAAAAGACAAACCTAAAAATTATATGAGCTTATATTACTTATATGGTTTAAATTTAAAGTCTAAAAAAATAATAAGGTGAATTTTATCCAGTTAAAAAATACAATCTCTCTTCAAAAAGATAAAATAGTTTTATCCGGTTTGGCGATGCTTTTTAGTATAAACATCACAGCCCAAAACACTTTCCCGGATATCATTAAAACCAAAGAAGGAAAACTTTCTTTCACAACAGATAATCAAGGAAATCAAATCCCAGATTTTTCTTTTGCAGGATATAGAAACTCCGAAGTTGCCATTCCGAATCTAGACAACAAGATTTTTGTTTCCAACCAAGAAGAAGATGCAACTCAAAAAATCCAAAATGCGATTGATTATGTAAGTTCATTAAAGCCAGACAAATCGGGTTTTAGAGGAGCAGTTTTTTTAGATAAAGGAACTTTCAAAATCAGCGGAACATTATACATCAGAAAATCGGGAGTAGTTTTAAGAGGAAACGGAAATTCGGAAAATGGAACTATACTTTTAGGAACAGGATTAGAAAGAGAAGCTTTAATTAGAATTTTGGGAGTAAACGATAAAGTGTATAAAGATTCATTTGAATTTGCGAACGCTTATACACCACTAGGAACGCAGAAAATCCAATTAAAAAACACTTCAAAATTAAAAGTCGGAGACGAAATCGAAATCAGCAAACCTTTAACGGATAACTTCATTAAAGAAGTAAACATGCAGGATTTCGGTGGAGAAACTTCCTGGATTGGATGGAAAAAAGGCGACTGGATTACAACATGGAATAGAGTTGTAAACAAAATAAACGGAAACGAAGTAACCGTAAACGCTCCAATTACAATGTCTTTGGATGATGTTTTCGGAACTTCAAAAGTCACTGTATATTCTTGGCAAGGAAGAATTGAAAATGACGGAATTGAAAATATCTTAATAAAATCAACTTTTAATCCTTCAAATTTAAAAGACGAAGAACACCGTTGGCAGGCAATCAGTATTGAAAATACCAGAAATGCTTGGGTAAAACAAGTTAATTTCAAACACTTTGCAGGAGGAGCTGTTACGATTTTAAAAACAAGTCAGCAAATTACGGTTGAAGATTGTATTGCCACAGAACCAATTTCTGAAATCGCTTCATTTAGAAGACATACTTTTTATACCGAAGGTCAGCAGACTTTATTTCAGCGTTGCTATTCAGAATTTGGATATCATGATTTTGCCGTTGGCGGATTCGGGACAACAGGTCCAAATGCTTTCGTTCAATGCGAATCACATTTACCATTCGAAAACAGCGGTGCAATCGGAAGCTGGGCAACAGGAGTTTTATTCGATATTGCCAATATCGACGGAAAAGCGTTAAGTTATAACAACAGAGAACAAGGCGGAAGAGGCGCAGGATGGACAGCAGCCAATTCTGTAATATGGGAATCGTCGGCATCAAAAGTAGAATGTTATAGTCCGCCAACAGCACAAAACTGGGCTTTTGGAGTTTGGGGACAATTTGGAGGCAACGGACACTGGAAAGACGTAAACGGCCACATTAGTCCAAGAAGTTTATTTTATACGCAATTAGAAGCTAGATTAGGAAAACTTCCAGTGCAGCCATTTATCTACGATTTAGGTTCAGAACCTTCTTCAAGCCCAACAATTGAAGTGGCACAAGAACTGACTAAAAACTCGGCAACAACAGCAAAAAGTTTGCAGGAATGGATTGAAGAAGCTTCAAAAGCAAATCCAATAAATACAGACACTAAAGGTTTAAAAAATGCAAATGATTTAAAAGTTGCTTCAAATAAAACAGAAAAATCTACTTCAAAAGTAACAACAAAAAATGGCTGGCTGACTTTTGAAGGAAAAGTAATTGCTGGAAAACAAACCAATGTAGCATGGTGGAGAGGCGATTTAACCGATGATTTCGTAAATAAATCGACACCACATTTAACACGTTTTGTTCCAGGAAGAACAGGAAACGGATTGACTGATAAAGTACAGGAAACAGTTGATTATTTAACTAAAAACAATATTGTTGCCTTAGAACACAATTACGGATTATGGTACGACAGAAGAATGGACGATCATGAACGTGTACGCCGAGTTGATGACGATGTTTGGCCTCCGTTTTACGAACAACCTTTTGCCAGAAGCGGAAAAGATTTTGCATGGGATCACTTGAGTAAATATGATTTAACAAAATTCAACGATTGGTATTGGACACGTTTAGCACAGTTTGCAACGCTTGCAGAACCAAACGGAGAATTGTTAATTAATCAGCAATATTTTCAGCACAATATTTTAGAAGCTGGAGCGCATTGGGCAAGTTCGCCTTGGCGTTCAGCAAATAATATTAACAGTACAGGATTTCCAGAGCCACCGCCTTACGCAGGAGACAAACGCATTTTCATGGCGGAGCAGTTTTACGATATTACGAATGCTCAAAGAAGAAAATTACACGAAGGGTTTATTAGAAAATCATTTGAAAACTTTCAGGAAAACAGCAATGTAATTCAGTTAACAAGTGCCGAATATACAGGTCCGTTACATTTTATGGAATTCTGGTTAGACCAAGCCCAAAAATGGAAAGACGAAACAGGTAAAAAAGGCTTAATTGGTTTAAGTGCCACAAAAGATGTTCAGGATGCTATTTTAAATGACGCCAAAAGAAATAAAACCGTTGATGTAATCGACATTCGTTATTGGTATTACAAAGAAGACGGTTCAGCTTATGCACCGCAAGGAGGCGTTAATTTAGCACCAAGACAACACGCCAGAAAACTAAAAACCGGAAAAGAAACCGACAATCAGGTATATCGCGCCGTTCGTGAATACCGAGAAAAATATCCTGAAAAAGTAATTTTATATTCAACAGACGGTTCGTCAAGATTCGGATGGCCAGCATTAATGGCTGGAGCTTCATTGCCAAATATTCCGAAAATCGAACTGCCTCAGTTTTATGCCGCTTTAAGCGAAATGAAATTAATTGACGGAAATACGTTTTCAGATAATCTTTGGAAGTTAGAAAACAAAGGAAAAAGTTATCTTTTCTATTTAAAAAACAGTCAGGATATCATAATAGATCTATCAAACGAAAAAGGAACATTTGAAGTATTTGCAATCAATGCAACGACAGGAAATACAACAAAAAAAGCAAACATCAGCGGAGGAAAACAAATGGTAATCCCACAAGCTGAAATAAAAGAAAAAGTGCTTTTTGTAGTGAAAAAGTAAAAGAAGGGTTTGCCACGAATTGCATGAATTAGCACGAATTTAATTTTGAATTAAATCTGCTCAATCTGAAAGATCTGCGAGAGTAAATTTTTCACGCAGATTTTAAAAAGATAAAAGCAGATTCAACAGATTTTTTAAATTTTGATCTGCGAAAATCTGCCAAGATCTGCGAAATCTGCGTGAAACAATAAACACAAGCAGAATAGAAATTAGTGAAAATTAGCGCAATTCGTGGCAAACAAACTTAAAAAACATAAATTCAAAAACAAACCAAAATGAATCTGAAAATTAAATCTTTATACGCTCTTAGTATAGGCTTTCTGTTAACAGCACAAAGCGGATTTTCGCAATCTGCCAAAACAAAAGCATCTCTGCCTGAAATCAAAGTTTCTAAAAATCAGCATTATTTTGTTACCGAAAACGAAAAACCATTTTTCTGGTTGGGCGACACAGGCTGGCTGGCATTCGGTAAATTGGATAGAGCTGGAATTGATCAATATTTTAAAGACAGAAAAGAAAAAGGATTCAACGTTGTTCAGGTGATGGTTTTGCATAATATAAATGCCGTTAACGTTTATGGCGATGCAGCTTTAATCAACGAAGATGTTTCAAAACCATTGACTACATCAGGAAATGATTTCAAAGATGCAAAGCAATACGACTACTGGGATCATGTTGATTACACTTTAGACGTGGCTCAGAAAAACGGAATTTACTTGGCAATGGTTCCAGTTTGGGGAACCAATGTTTCAAAAGGAAATAAAGTAAGCAAAGAACAAGCAATTGTTTATGCTAAATTCTTAGCTGATAGATACAAAAATAGAACCAACATAATTTGGTTAAACGGAGGTGATACTCATGGAAATGAGTTTATGGATATTTGGAATGCCATCGGAAATACTTTAAAAACAAATAATCCGAATCAGTTGGTGACTTTTCATCCGTTTGGAAGAACAGATTCTTCTGATGATTATCACAATGCAAAATGGCTGGATTTTAATATGTTTCAATCAGGTCATCGTCGTTACGATCAGGATTCAGTGAAAACAAACTTCAAAGAAGACAATTACAAATTTGTTTTAAGAGATTTCGAATTAAAACCAACCAAGCCAACGCTTGACGGAGAACCATCTTACGAAGGAATTCCACATGGTTTGCACGATACTTTACAACCCAAATGGAAAGCAAGCGATGTTCGCCGTTACGGATATTGGTCTGTTCTTTCAGGTGCAGCAGGTTACACGTACGGACACAACGCCGTAATGCAGATGTTCAGAAAAGGAGACAAACCAGCGTACGGAAACAAAGAATTATGGACATCTGCCATCAATGCGCCGGGAGCAAAACAAATGGTTTACATTAAAAAACTAATGGAAAGATATAACTCTCCAGACCGTATTCCCGATCAAAGTTTAATTGCTAATCAAGGAGAAAAATATGATTATCAGGCAGCAATTCGAGGAGTAAATTTTGCATTAATATATACTTATAATGGAAGAAAGATTTCTGTCAATATGGGAAAAATACTAGGAGATAATATTTATGCATCATGGTATAATCCAAGAGATGGACAACGTAAAGTAATTGGAACGTTTGAAAATAAAGGAGTAAAAGATTTTCAACCCAGCGGAAAAAAAGAAGATGGAAATGATTGGGTTTTAATTTTAGAATCAGAGGAGTAAGATTCTCAACAGCTAAGCACAATCTTGTCATTTCGACGTAAGGAGAAATCTTCGCAAGAAACTCTACAAAGTTGCTCAAGCATGCAGAGCTACTAACGAGGATTTCTCCTTACGTCGAAATGACAAAAATGAGAGAAAAGAATCTGTGCTAATCATTTTAATCTGTGGCAAAAGAAAAAACACAACTATGAAAAACATACTAATAATACTCTGCTTCATAACCGGATTAAACACCACTTTCGCAAACGACGGCTGGTTAAACATCCTAAACGAAGGAGGAAACAACAAAGGAATAAAATGCACTCAAGCCATTCAGAATGCCATTGAAAAAGCATCTAAAAACGGCGGCGGAACTATCTTTTTCCCTGCAGGAGAATACCTAACTGGAGCTTTAACACTAAAAAGTAACATCACGATTCACTTAGATTCGGGAGCACTTTTAAAGTTTTCAGAGAACTTCGATGATTTTCTTCCTTACGTAGAAATGCGTTACGAAGGAATTGTAATGAAAAGTTTCCAGCCCTTATTTTATGCAAAAGACGTAGAAAACATCACCATTACAGGAAGGGGCGTAATCGACGGACAAGGAAAAACGTGGTGGAATGAAGTGTACAGAATCGAAACGGCCAAAGAACCACTTCCTCCAACCAAATACCAAACCATGTGGGAAGAGCAAAACAAAGGTCTTTACACAGAACCGTATTATAAAAGAACAGTTGATAAAAAGTTTTTCAGGCCATCTTTTTTTCAGGCATACAACTGCAAAAACATTTTAATTGAAGGAGTTACATTTCAAAATTCACCTTTCTGGACGATCAATCCTGAATTCTGTGATAATGTAACCGTTACTGGAATTTCGATTTTTAATCCGCATTCACCCAATACAGATGGAATCAATCCTTCTTCGTGTACCAATGTTCATATTTCAAACTGCCATATCAGCGTTGGTGACGATTGCATCACAATTAAATCTGGTAGAGACGGTGACGGACGTAAATACGGAAAAGCAACAGAAAATGTTACCATCACAAATTGTACGATGTTAAGCGGTCACGGTGGCGTTGTTATTGGAAGTGAAATGTCGGGCGGAATCAAAAAAATAACCATCTCAAACTGTGTTTTTGACGGAACAGATCGCGGAATCCGTATTAAAGCAGCTCGTGGAAGAGGTGGAGTTGTAGAAGATATACGGGTAGATAATATCGTAATGAAAAATATCAAAGAAGAAGCCATCGTGTTGAGCCTTTTTTATGATAAAGGAACACAAGTTGAACCTGTAACCGAAAAAACGCCAATTTTCAGAAACATTCACATGAGCAATATTACGGCTTCAAACGTAAACAAAGCTGGACAGATTTTGGGAATTACCGAAATGCCGATTCAAAACATCACTTTCTCCAACATCAATATGGATGGAAAAGAAGGTTTTACAGTAAGTACGGCGACAGATGTTGAATTTCATGATGTAAAAGTAAACGCAACTGTAGGTTCGTCGTTCAAAATATCAGATTCAAAAAATGTGATTTTAGACAACGTTGGATCTTCAACAGCCATAAAAGGAGTTCCAGTTATCAAATTAGATAATGTTTCGAATGCTTTGATCAACAATAATTTTCCATTCAATCTAACCGATATTTTTATCGAAGCTGATGGGAAAGACACTAAAAATGTTTTCCTGAAAAACAATGTGTTTAACAATGTAACAACAGCGATAAAAAAAGGAAAAGATTTAAATAAAAAAGCAATTACAGAATAGATTATAATAAGACAGATTTCACGAATTTACACCAATTTAATTTGTGATAATTCGTGAAATTAGTGTTCAATTTTATATCATGAAAAAAATATTTATTTTAGTAACCCTTTCCCTTTTTGCGATTAGTTATTCGCAGAAAAAGAAAGATTTATATCTTTTTACGTCGTTTAGGGAACCCGCGACAGAAGGTTTGTATTTGGCGTATAGCGAAGACGGATACAATTGGAAAGGATTAGATGGTTCGTTTTTAAAACCCGAAATTGGAGCCAGTAAAATCATGCGCGACCCGTCAATCACAAAAGGAGCAGACGGAACCTATCACATGGTTTGGACAACCGATTGGAAAGGCGGAAACGGTTTTGGTTACGCCAGTTCAAAAGACCTGATTCATTGGTCAGAGCAACAATACATTCCGGTGATGAAAAACGAACCAGAAGTAATAAACGTTTGGGCACCTGAAATTTTTTATGATGATGTAAAAAAAGAATACATCATCATTTGGGCATCAACAATTCCGTTCCGATTTGAAAAAGGAGTGGAAGAAGAAAAAAACAACCACAGAATGTATTACGTAACGACGAAAGATTTCAAAACGTTTTCGGATACCAAATTATATTACGAACCAGGTTTCAGCGTAATAGACTGCGTGATTGTCAAAAAAAGCAAAAAAGATTATGTTTTGGTTTTGAAAGACAATACAAGACCAATGCGAAACATAAAAGTAGCTTTCGGGAAATCGCCTTTAGGTCCGTTTCAAAAAAGTTCTAAACCTTTAACCGAGTATTTATCAGAAGGTCCAACAGTAGTAAAAGTCGGTAAAAACTGGCTGTTGTATTATGACAATTACGGTTCAAAAAATTATAAAGCGTTAAGCACAACAGATTTTGTTCATTTTGAAGATGTTTCATCAAAAATAAGTCTTCCCGAAGGACACAAACACGGAACGATTACAACAATTTCAGAAGATGTTTTAAAAAGATTAATTGACAAAAAATAAGAATCGGCTAAATCAGCCAAATCTGCGAGAGTAAATTTTTTCTCCCGCAGATTTAGCAGATCAAGCAGATAAAAAAGTTTAGAAAAATTTCGCGCAGATTTAAAATGATTTTAGCAGATTTTTTTAATCTGTATAAATCAAAGGATTAAAATTAAATCTGCGCAAATCAGCCAAAATCTGCAAAATCTGCGTGAAACAAAAAAATATAAAATGATTACCTTCCAAAACATAAAAACCAATATTATTACAGCCACAATTCTTTTGGCTTGTACCGCTGTAAATGCACAAAACGATACTGTGCGTTATGTTGGCAAAACACTTTCAAACATCGATTATCATCACGGGCAGTTAAGTCCCGCAGTTGGGGTTCACGCTACACAAATCATGCGTGCAAGCCGTGAACATCCCGAAAAAGCAGATGGTTTTGGTTGGACCTACAATCACCAGCCAATGATGGCGTATTGGAATAATACCTTTTATCTGCATTATTTAAGCGATCCTTCTGGAGAACATATTCCGCCAAGCCAGACTTTTATTATGAATTCTAAAGATGGCGTAACGTGGACAAAACCAGAAGTTATTTTCCCTATTTACCGCATTCCTGACGGATGGAAAAAAGAAGGTGTTGAAGGCGTTGCGAAAAACTTAGATGCGATTATGCATCAAAGAATGGGCTTTTATACGTCAAAAGACAACCGCCTTTTTGCTTTAGCCTATTACGGAATTGCAATGGATGAAAAAGACGATCCAAACGATGGAAAAGGAATTGGACGTGTCATTCGTGAAATCAAGAAAGATGGAAATTTTGGCGAAATCTATTTCATCAGATATAACAAAACTTGGGACAAATCAAAATCGAAATTTCCATTTTATACAGCATCAAAAGACAAAGGTTTGAAAAAAGCCTGCGAAGAAATTTTATCAGAACCGTTAGTTTTACAGCAATGGGTAGAAGAAGCCGATCGTGATGATGAATTGATTCCGTTGCAGAAACCATACAAAGCATTTAGTTATTACCATTTATCAAACGGAAATGTAGTGGGTTTATGGAAACATGCTTTAACATCTATCAGTAAAGACGGTGGAAAATCTTGGGATTATATGCCATTAAGAGCGCCAGGATTCGTAAACAGCAATGCTAAAATCTGGGGACAAAAAACACCAGACAATCGTTATGCAACACTTTATAATCCATCAGAATATCGTTGGCCTTTGGCGATTTCAACAAGTGACGACGGATTAAATTACAAAGATTTATTATTGGTTCACGGTGAAGTAAGTCCGATGCGTTATGGTGGAAACTATAAATCGGCAGGTCCTCAATACGTTCGCGGAATCACAGAAAAAAACGGAACTCCGCCTGATGGAAAAATTTGGGTGGGTTACAGTATGAATAAGGAAGATATTTGGGTGGCGTCGATTCCTGTTCCAGTAACTTCGGTGGTTACCGAAAATGTAAATGATGTTTTCAATGATCTTCCTGACGGACAAGAGTTAAAGTTATGGAATACGTATGATCTTTCTTGGGCATCAACAAAAATCGAAAAGAAAGCCGATGGTAAAAAATGGCTGACTTTAAGAGATCAGGATTATTTTGATTATTCCCGTGCTGAAAGAGTAATTCCTTTTGCATCAAAAATGGAAGCTGTTTTCACAGTAAAACCAGAGCAAAACAATCACGGTTTATTACAGATTGAATTCCAAAACAAACAAGGTCTGCCTTCCGTAAGATTGATTTTTGATTCGGATGGAGAATTAAAGGTGAAAAATGGTGCGCGTTTGAGTTCGGTTATAAAATACGAAGCAAACAAAGCATATACAATCACAGTTAAGTTAGATGCTAAAAACCGTCAGTACACTATAAAAGTAAATGATGGAAAAGAATCAACAAAGATATTTTATGCGCCAACAGATGGTTTTGAGCGAATCATGTTCCGAACAGGAGAGCAGAGACATTCACCAGATCCGGATACAGCGCCAGACATAGACGATTACGACGACCTGCCTCAAACCGGAAAATTAATACCAGAAGCAGTATTCAATATCGAATCGTTGATTACTAAAAAGTTGTAAAGAAAAACAGCCACTAATTCACGAATAATTTTATAAAAAGTTCGTAGTTATTTGCCACAGATTAAAATGATTAACAAAGATTATAATCCAATTAATCCTTTAATCTGTGGCAGAAAAAATTAGAGAAATTAAACGCAAAGAAAAAATTTGAGTTAATTCGTGATCGCGATAGCTATCGGGAGTGGCAAAAAAAATATACAAAGTGAAGTTTTTTAAAAGCATATTATTAGCCGTTTGTCTTCTAGCAACTGTAGTTTCTAAAGGACAAATTATGCCTGTACGTTTAACAACAGAAATGGCAGAAAACCCATTAGCAGTTGTTGAGAATCAACCAAAATTAAGCTGGCAATTAGTTTCAAAAGAATCCGATGCCTCACAAGTCGCTTATTTGATTTTAGTAGCTTCTTCGGAAGAAAAACTAAATAATGACGATGGAGATATCTGGAATTCGGGAAGAGTAAATACAGATAAAAACCTGCATATCATTTATGGCGGAAAACCATTAAAAAGCGAAACCAAATATTTCTGGAAAGTAAAAGTCTGGAATCAAGAAGGGAAAGTTTCAAAATGGAGCAAAACAGCTTCATTCAGAACTGCTTCGTTAGAATCAGATTTAAATCCGACTTGGATTGGAGCGATTACCAAAGCCGATAGCCATTTGCCGGAAGGAAGAAATTATCATACAGCGACTTTCAACAGAGAAAAAAAGAACTCCTTTATCAATGCTTCCGATTCGTTGGCACGCAGAAGTATCATGCTTCGCAAACCTTTCGAAATAGAAAAAGCAGTCAAAGAAGCCGTTGTTTACATTTCAGGTTTAGGGCATTACGAATTGACGATCAACGGGAAAAAAGTGGGTAACAGCCAATTTGCGCCTTTGTGGACAGATTATGATAAAACGGTTAATTACAATGTTTACGAATTAAGCGCCAAAGAATTTCAAAAAGGCGATAACGTAATTGGCGTTTTGTTAGGAAACGGAATGTACAATACGTTGGCAGAAAGATATACTAAATTCTTCGTGAGTTTTGGTCCGCCGACTTTATTTTTTAAAATGAAAATCAAGTATAATGATGGTTCAGAAGAAATTATAAAGTCAGATGGATCTTGGAAATACAGCAAAAGTCCGATTACTTATAATAGCATTTTTGGAGGAGAAGATTATAATGCTAATTTAGAACAAAGAGGCTGGAATCGAAAAGGTTTCAAAGATAGAGATTGGAAAAAAGTAGTGATTCAGGAAGCGCCAAAAGGAGTTTTAAGACCTCAGACAGCTCCACCGGTTACGATTCAGAAACAATACGAAGTGAAAGCCGTAAAAGAACTGAAACCAAATTTCTTTGTTTTTGATATGGGACAAAATCTTTCGGGATTTCCAACCATCAAAGTAAAAGGAAAAAGAGGACAAACGATTCGTGTTTGGGTTGCTGAAGGACTAAATGAAGAGGGCACAATTGCTCAAGGAAGATCTGGAAAGCCATACTATTACGATTACACTTTAAAAGGAGACGGAGTTGAAGAATGGACGCCAAAATTTAGTTTCTACGGTTATCAATATGTTCAAATTGAAAATATCAATTATAAAGAAGATAAAAATAAAGAACTTCCAACTTTGGTTGATTTAAAATCTAATTTCATTTATAATTCGGCAGGAGAAGCAGGAAGTTTTGCTTGTTCCAATGAAATTTTCAATAAAACACACGAACTGATTAACAACTCAATAAAAAGTAATTTCCAAAGTGTTTTTACCGATTGTCCGCAACGTGAAAAGTTAGGCTGGCTGGAAGAAATTCAGTTGAATGGTCCAGGTTTAATGTTCAATTATAACTTGCAGACTTTCCTTCCTGCAACCATGCAGAATATTTCTGATTCACAACGTGATAACGGTTTAATTCCGACAATTGTTCCAGAATATGTAATTTTTGGTGGTGATTTTACCGATTCTCCAGAATGGGGAGTAACAGGCGTAATTCTGCCTTGGATGTATTATGAATATTACGGAGATGTCTCATTATTAGAGAAATATTATCCTGTAATGAAAAAGTATGTCGATTATTTAGGAACCAAAGCGACAAACAATATTGTTTCTCATGGATTGGGCGATTGGTACGATTACGGAACGCATCCAGCAGGATATTCTAAAAATAGTCCAATTGCACTTTCTGCTACTTCTCATTATTATTATGGAGCATATTTGACGGCTAAAGCAGGTAAATTATTAGGTAAAACCGAAGATTTTGAAAAATACAATGCTTTGGCTTCAGAGATTAAAACCGCTTTCAACAAGGAATTTTTCAACGAAGAAACCAAACAATACGGAACCAATAGTCAGTTTAGTAATGCTGTTCCGATTTTTATGGATATTGTAGAACCGCAGTATAAAGAAGCGGTAATGCAAAATCTTTTAGCCGATATCAAAGAAAAAGGAGACCGTTTGACAACGGGAGATGTTGGAAATCGTTATTTATTCCAAACTCTGGCGCAAAATAACGAAAACGAAACGATGTACAGAATGCACAATCATTACGATGCGCCGGGTTATGGTTTTCAGATTAAATTTGGCTTGACCACTTTAACCGAACAATGGGATCCGAGAAAAGGAAATTCGTGGAATCACTTTATGTTAGGTCAAATTGAAGAATGGTTTTACCAAAGTTTAGCGGGAATCAAATCGGATCTTGAAAAACCAGGATTCAAACATTTCTTTATTCAGCCAGAAGTAGTTGGTGACATGACTTTCGCGAAAGCGGACTATAAATCGGTTTACGGAAAAATTGCTTCTTCTTGGGAAAAGAAAGATGGCAAATTTATTTTGACAGTTCAAATTCCGGTAAATACCACTGCGACAATAAAATTGCCGGTTGCTAAAAATTCAGAAATTAAAATTGACAATAAAAAGGTTAGAGCAGGTTTTGATGAAAAAGCACAAAAGCCTGTTTTGGAATTAGGATCGGGAATTTATACAATAGAATGTCAATTGTAAAATGTGAAATGTGATTTATAAAAATGTAAAATCACATTTACATAAATAAAGAAATCAATTGCCTCCAACTTTAGCTGGAGGTTTAGAATAATGCAAGTTAAAAGGCTTTAGCCAAATGAATGATTTAGGCTAAAGCCAATTTTAGAAATCAATCTATTTTCCTCCAGCTAAAGCAGGAGGCAAATCAAAAAATGTGTTGAATTATATCAAAATGAAAAAAATAAAATACATCTTCTTAGTTTCCATTTTTGCTTTGACATTTGCCAATGCGCAAAGCACTTCTGATACTAATTTTAGAAAACCAGTATCAGAAACACTAAAAAAAATTGAAACTACATTTAACGTAACCATCAACGACGACAGAGGATTACTGAAAGGAAAAGAACTGGACTATGCCGACTGGAGAATTGAACCGGGAAATCTGCCACTTTCACTGACTAATATTTTAGCGCCGTTTGAATTGATGTATTTTAAACAACCCGATGGAACCTACATTATACGCAAGTATGAGAACCATAAAGTTTCGGTAGATAAAGGAAAAGAACGCTTGTTTTACTTAGAGAGCCTTTATTCGACCAAAGAAGAATGGGAGAAACGCAAAGCGGAGTTAAAAGCTTGTATGATTGCATCATTTGGATTAGAAAAGGCACCCCCTATGCCCAAGTCAAAACCACTTTTAACTCCAAAAAGAATTTACAAAGACTACAGTGTAGAAAATATTGCTTTAGAAATTCTTCCTGGAGTTTATGCCACAGGATCGATTTACAAACCGTATCCATTCAATAAAAAGGCGGCTGTAATTATTACGCCTGACGGGCATTTCGGCGATGGAAGATACAGAAAAGACGAGCAGTACAGATGTGCCATGATGGCCAAAATGGGTGCCATTGTAGTAGGTTACGATTTATTTGCCTGGGGAGAATCGTTGTTGCAATTTCCAGAAGAAACACACAGAAACAGCATCGCATCGACAGTCCAATTGTTGACAGGAATGCGTTTATTGGATTATTTGGCAACCGTAAAAAATGCCGATATGTCTAGAGTTGGTGTTACTGGAGGTTCTGGCGGAGGCTCGCATACGATGTTTTTAGCTGCAATTGATGATCGTGTAAAAGTTTCGGCTCCGGTTGTAATGGTTTCGTCTCACTTCTCAGGAGGTTGTCCATGCGAAAGCGGACGTGGCATTCACTTATGCGGAAACGGAACTAATAACGCTGAAATTTCAGCTATGATGGCTCCAAAACCACAATTGATTGTTTCTGATGGAAAAGACTGGACATTGGCGGTTCCTGAATTGGAATTTCCTTTTATACAAAGAACGTACGAATTGTACGGAAAGAAAGATTTAGTAGAGAATGCCCATTTTGCCAAAGAAGGACATGATTTCGGAATCTCAAAACGTATGGCTTTGTATCCGTTTATGGCGAAATATTTAAATTTAGATTTGAATAAAGTGAAAAACGACAAAGGCGAAATCGACGAATCGACTTGCGTGATTGAGCCAAAAGAAAAGTTATTGGTTTTTGGAGATAAAGGCGAAAAACTGCCAAAAAATGCTTTGAAAGACATCAACAAATTATATGAAATGTTCGGAGAAAAAAATCTGAAAGTGTATGAAGTTAAGAAATGATATTTGGGCGTGACCCAATTTGAAAAAGGGGGCATCTTTGTAACCGCATATTTCGCCCCCTTTCTCAAATCGGGTCGGGCTATCCGCGCTACTTTGGTAGCCAGCTTCTATCCCTCACGCGCTCTCGTAACTCAAGAACATTTGGGTTTTGATTAGAAATAATACCTACAAGGTTTTGTAAACCTTGCAGGATTCGTAAAATTTTAAAACAAATGAATTTGTGATAATTTGTGCAATTTGCGGTTAAAAAAAACAATTCGGGCTTTGCCTAAAAAGTATAAAATATGAATTTAAGAAATAAAATTACAGTCCTCTGTTTCGGAATTGTTTCCTTCGCTACAACAGCGCAAAGCAACAGCGACCTAAAACTTTGGTACGATAAACCAGCCTCAATCTGGAACGAAGCCTTGCCTTTGGGTAACGGACGTTTGGGTGCAATGGTTTTTGGCGATCCTGCAGTAGAACGTTTGCAGTTGAACGAAGAAACCATTTGGGCAGGTTCTCCAAACAGCAATGCACATTCCAAATCAATTGAAGCTTTGCCAAAAGTAAGACAACTTATTTTTGACGGAAAATTTGATGAAGCACAGGATTTGGCAACGCAGGATATCATGTCGCAAACCAATGACGGAATGCCATATCAAACTTTTGGAAGCGTTTATATTTCATTCAATGGACATCAAAAATATACCGATTATTATCGTGATTTAGACATCAGCAATGCTACGGCGAAAGTAAAATACAAAGTAAACGGTGTTGAATTTACGAGAGAAATTCTAACCGCATTTTCAGATCAGGTTATTGTGGTCAAACTTTCTGCAAGTCAGCCAGGACAGATCACTTGTAACGTTTTCATGAACAGTCCGATTGATAAAACAGTCGCTTCGACAGAAGGAAACCAGATTATACTTTCGGGAGTTGGAACTAACTTTGAAGGTGTAAAAGGGAAAGTAAAATTTCAAGGCAGACTAACAGCTAAAAATAAAGGTGGCCAAATCGATGCCAGCAACGGTATTCTAAGCATTAACAAAGCCGATGAAGTGACTTTATACATTTCAATTGCAACCAATTTCAAAAACTATCAGGATATTTCGGGAGATGAAATTGCCAAAAGCAAAGACTATTTAGCGAAAGCCGAAGCAAAAGATTTTGAAACCATAAAGAAAGCCCACGTTGAGTATTACCAAAAATTCTTCAACAGAGTTGCTTTAGATTTAGGTTCAAATGAATTGACAAAGAAACCAACAAACGAAAGAATCAGAGATTTTTCGAAACAATTCGATCCACAGTTGACTTCGTTGTATTTCCAATTCGGACGTTATCTTTTAATTTCGAGTTCACAGCCAGGCGGACAGCCAGCCAATCTACAAGGAATTTGGAACGATATGGTCACTCCACCTTGGGACAGTAAATACACGACAAACATCAATGCCGAAATGAATTACTGGCCAGCGCAAGTAACGAATCTTCAAGAAATGCACGAACCGTTTGTTCAAATGGCGAAAGAGTTAAGTGTAACCGGTGCAGAAACGGCAAGAATGATGTACAACGCCAGTGGTTGGGTTTTGCATCATAATACTGATATTTGGCGCGTTACTGCTCCAGTCGATTCAGCTGCTTCGGGAATGTGGCCGACGGGTGGTGCTTGGATTTGTCAGGATTTATGGGAAAGATATTTATACACGGGCGACAAAAAATATTTGGTAGAAATTTATCCAATTATGAAAGGCGCAGCCGATTTCTTTTTAGATTTTATGATTGTGGATCCGAACACAGGATATTTAGTGGTTGTGCCGTCAAGTTCGCCTGAAAACACACATGCAGGCGGAACGGGAAAAGCAACAATTGCATCGGGAACTACAATGGACAATCAGCTGATTTTTGATTTGTTTAGGCATGTTATCGAAGCTTCGGCTTTGGTTTCTCCTGATGCTGCTTATGTGAAAAAAGTAAGTGATGCTTTGGCAAAAATGCCTCCAATGAAAATTGGAAAACACAATCAGCTACAAGAATGGCAGGACGATTGGGACAATCCGAAAGACAATCACAGACACGTTTCGCATTTGTACGGATTGTATCCGAGCAATCAGATTTCGCCAATCAAAACACCAGAATTATTTGAAGCAGCAAAACAATCATTGATTTACAGAACAGACGAATCTACAGGCTGGTCAATGGGATGGAAAGTGAATTTGTGGGCAAGATTATTAGATGGAAATCATGCCTACAAATTGATTCAGGATCAATTGCATTTGGTAACAGCAGATCAAAGAAAAGGAGGGGGAACGTATCCGAATATGTTAGATGCACATCAGCCATTTCAAATTGATGGAAATTTTGGATGTACTGCCGGTTTTGCCGAAATGCTGATGCAGAGTCAGGAAGATGCAATTCAGTTACTGCCAGCTTTACCAACGGTTTGGAAAGACGGAAGCATAAAAGGCTTAGTAGCAAGAGGCGGTTTCGTAATCGATATGACTTGGAAAAATAACAAAGTTTCGACTTTAAAAATTTATTCTAAAATTGGAGGAAACTGTAGATTGAAAGTAGAGAATTCATTAAGCGGTTCTTCAATCAAAAAAGCAAAAGGGAAAAATTCAAATCCGTTGTTTTATGATGTGGAAGTGAAGAAACCGATTATTTCTAAGGAAGCAAAATTGCCTAAAGTTCAATTGCCAAATTATAATATTTACGATGTGAATATGAAAGCAGGGCACACGTATACTTTTACGGGGATTTAAAAACAACGAATTAAACCCGACAGGTTTTTGAAACCTGTCGGGTTTAAGTACAGTTTGTCATTTCGACGGAGGAGAAATCTTCGTTAGAAGCTCGACAAAGATTGGTGAATTGCTTTGCGGAGTTACTTGCGAAGATTTCTCCTTCGTCGAAATGACAAGATTGAGTAAAAGAATTAAAAAAGAAAACTAATGTTACAATATTTCAAACATAAAATAATAACACTTTCAATAGTAATTGCATGTATAAACAGCAGTTGCAAATCTGGTGCAGACCATTCTCAAAAAGGAAAATCAGTTATTTTAAAAGAAAAAAACTTCAAACATTATGTTGATTATTTCAATACAATGGAAGATGAAAACTTGAAGTTTGCGATTCCAAATGACAGTGCGTGGACTTGGATGGAAAAGAATATTCCGTTGTTTGAATGTCCACAGCAGAATTTTGAAGAGATTTATTATTTCAGATGGTGGAGCGTTCGTAAGCATATTAAAAATACGCCACAAGGATTTGCAATAACAGAGTTTTTGGTTGACCGTTCGTATGCCGATAAATACAATATGATAAGTTGTGCTTTGGGGCATCATATTAATGAATTTAGATGGGTTCATGATCCTAAATATATTGAGCAGGATGTGAAAATCTGGTATCGAGGAAATGATGGAAAGCCAATGAACAAATTGTATAAATTCAGCAGTTGGACTGCCGATGCTTTGTACAATCGTTATTTGGTGAATAAGGATGAAAAATTCTTATTGGATTTGTATCCGGATATGGTTACTGATTATGGTGTTTGGGAAAAAGACCGTCAACGCAAAGATGGTTTGTTTTGGCAACATGACGTAAAAGACGGAATGGAAGAATCCTTAAGTGGCGGACGAAAAGTGCAAAATGCAAGACCAACGATTAACAGTTATATGTACGGAAACGCTGTAGCGATTTCTAAAATGGCTGAAATGAAGGGCGATAAAGAAGCAGAAGCAAAATTCAAAGCGAAAGCTGATGTTCTGCAAAAATTGGTAGAAACGAAATTATGGAATCAGAAAAGCGATTTTTTTGAGACCTTTACAGAAAAAGATACTTTGGCACAGGTTCGAGAAGCAATCGGATTTATTCCGTGGTATTTTAATCTGCCTGAGCGAAACAAAGGATTTGAAAAAGCGTGGGAACAAATTAAAGACGAAAAAGGATTTTCGGCTCCGTTTGGATTAACAACAGCAGAAAGAAGAAGTCCGAGATTTAGAACACACGGAACAGGAACCTGCGAATGGGACGGTGCCATCTGGCCATTTGCAAGTTCGCAGACATTAACGGCTTTAGCGAATGTCTTGAATAATTACAATCAGAATTATGTGGGTAAACCTGATTATTTCAAGGAGATGGAATTGTATGTTCAATCACAATATTACAGAGGAAGACCTTATTTGGGTGAATATCTGGATGAAACAACCGGATATTGGTTAATGGGAGACAGAGAAAGAAGCCGTTATTATAACCATTCGACTTTTAACGATTTATTGATTACAGGATTAGTTGGTTTACGTCCGAGAGCAGATGAAAAGATTGAAGTAAATCCGTTGATTCCACAAGAAAAATGGGATTGGTTTTGTCTGGATAATGTTTTGTATCACGGTAATATTATTACGATTCTTTGGGATAAAACAGGAGAAAAATACAAAAAAGGAAAAGGTTTTAGAATCTTTAAAAACGGAAGAGAAATTGCAGCTTCTGATAAATTGGAGAGAGTAATTTCAGAATAGAAAATTTATTCTAAGACTTATGATTGAAAAAAAAATAATTTACAAACCTATACATGATTTTGATCAAATCATTACTCTCGATGAGTATTATGAACTTGAACATGAAGAATCAGAAAAAGCGATTAAAGATATTCAGAAATTAGCTGTAAAAGATCTCGATGGAGTAAAACGTTTCTGTGAAAATCAACTTTTTGCACAGTCTGATAAAGTTAGCTTTGTTTATTATTCGCTAAGCGAAGATGAAGATATTGATAAATGGGCAGATTTTCTATGCGATGAATTTAGCAGAGTGTATCAAATAGCACTGAACCAAAATAAAATTAAAGAACTTTCGGCTGTTTTAATTGAGATTTTAGTTGAAGATATAAGTTCATATAATGCAGACAGTGTTAGGGAAACATTATTAAAGGGTTTGGATCATATGGATTTGGAAATTCGTTTGAATGCTTTAGAATTTCTCCCTGATTGGATTGATGAACAGGTTTTGAAGAGTAATCCAGCTGTAGTATCAAAGCTGAGACAAAAGCTGAAAGATCCTGAGTGGAAGATGCGTTGGGAATCAAGTAAAATATTAGAACAAAATAAAATTGCGTTTGAAAGTTTAAGTACATTGGATAAATTAAGACGATTTATAAAAGCTTAATTTTTTTTTAGAATTAATGTAGGTATTAAGCTTCGGAGAAGCATAATATTTATAGAAAATACAAACCCAAATGATAAAAAGCTCCAGTGGAGCGATACCTATAGAAAAATTATATCGCCCCGCTGGGGCTTATTGAGCCTACTATTATAAAATCTATAAATATATCGTCCCTCTGGGACTTTACATTGGTTAAAATAACATTATGAAAAAGTTTTTTTTACATCTTACCTTAATCATCTCACTTTTTACATTTTCGGCGAAAGCCCAAAACAAGATTATTGTGAGTGATTTAAAATGCGAAATGCTGACCAATCCAGAAGGAATTGATGTTTTACAGCCAAGATTGAGTTGGAAAATAAAAGCGAACGTAAACGATGTAAAACAAACTCATTATCAAATTTTAGCCTCTTCATCTTTAGAAAAACTAAATGCAGGGAATACCGATTTATGGGTCAGCGGAAAAGTACAAAGTGATGCTTCTGTAAGTGTAATTTATAACGGAAAAAAGCTAAAAGACCGACAAGACGTTTACTGGAAAGTAATTGTTTTTACCAATAAAGGAGAAGTAAAATCGGCAGAAACGGCGCATTTCAGCATAGGAATTTTGACTTATGCAGATTGGAAATCGACACGCTGGATTGGGTATGAAAAAACTTCTCCAGGCGATAGTATTTCGCAGTATTCTAGATTGTCAGCTCGTTATCTGAGAAAAGAAATTGACTTAAAAAAGAAAGTCAAAAGTGCCAAAGTTTATATTATAGGGATGGGCTTGTATGAATTATTCATTAACGGAAATAAAATTGGAGATCAAGTTCTGGCGCCCGTTCCTACGGATTACACCAAAAATGTAAAATACAATGTTTTTGATGTGACTTCGCAATTGCAAGAGGGGAAAAATGCGTTGGGAACGATTTTAGGAAATGGACGTTTTTTTACCATGCGTCAGGATTATAAACCTTATAAAATCAAAACTTTTGGTTATCCGAAAATGGCTTTGCAGTTGTTTGTAGAATATACAGATGGAAGCAGAGATGTGATTAGAACCGATGATACTTGGAAAATCACAACTGACGGACCAATTTTATCCAACAACGAATACGATGGGGAAGAATATGATGCTCGTAAAGAAATGAAAGGCTGGAATACCATTAATTTTAATGATAAAAAATGGCTTTTGGCAGAATATGTTCAGGAACCAGGCGGATTCTATGAAGGACAGATGTCAGCGAATATGAAAATTAAACGTGAGGTAAAACCTATTTCGATCAAACAAACAGCAAAAGGAACTTATATCTTAGATATGGGGCAAAATATGGTTGGCTGGTTACAATTGAAAGTAAAAGGACATGCAGGCGAAAAAATCACGATGAAATTTGCAGAGTCTTTACAGCCAGATGGTTCATTATATATTGCCAATCTTCGTGATGCCAAAACGACTGATATTTACACGTTAAAAGGCGAAGGCGAAGAAGTGTGGGAACCTCGTTTTGTTTATCACGGATTTCGATTTGTTGAAATTTCCGGCTTCAAAACAAAACCTACTTTAGAAAATTTTGTTGGGAAAGTAGTTTATGATGATATTCAGACCACGGGAACTTTCGATTCTTCGAACCCGATAATGAACCAAATTTTTAAGAATGCATGGTGGGGAATCAGCGGAAATTATAAAGGAATGCCAATTGATTGTCCTCAGAGAAACGAGCGTCAGCCTTGGTTAGGAGACAGAACAACGGGAGCTTACGGAGAAAGTTTTTTATTTGACCATCAGACTTTATACGCAAAATGGTTAGATGATATTAAAAATGCCCAAACTATCGATGGCGGAATTCCAGATGTAGCGCCGGCTTTCTGGCGTTATTATGGCGATAATGTAACCTGGCCGGGAACTTATATTACAGTTGCAGATATGTTGTATCAGCAGTTTGGAGATAAAAAAGTAGTGGAAAAACAATATCCGTCTATGAAAAAATGGATGGATTATATGGAAGAAAATTATCTGGTTGATAATATCATGACCAAAGATAAATACGGCGACTGGTGTGTGCCGCCAGAATCGTTGGAATTAATTCGTTCGAAAGATCCTTCTCGTTTAACAGATGGCGAATTGATTTCGAGTGCGTTTTATTATCAGCTTTTAAACATCATGAAAAAGTTTGCTGTAATTGCCAATGCTCAAAATGACATCAAACATTATGACGAATTAGCGTCAAGAATCAAAAAGGCATTTAATTCGAAATATTTCAATGCATCAAAAAATAATTACGCCAATAATACGGTAACAGCCAATTTACTGCCTTTGACTTTCGGAATGGTTCCAGAAGAATTGCAGCAAAAAGTTTTCGAAAATCTGGTTAATGAAGTAGAAGTGACTAAAAACGGTCACGTAAGTACAGGCGTTATCGGAACTCAGTTTTTAATGCGAACATTAACCAATTTTGGGCGTGGCGATTTGGCTTTCAAGTTAGCTTCAAACAAAACCTATCCAAGCTGGGGTTATATGGTCGAAAATGGTGCAACAACCATTTGGGAACTTTGGAATGGAAATACTGCCGATCCTGCAATGAATTCGCAAAACCATGTCATGCTTTTAGGTGATTTATTGATTTGGTATTACGAAAATATGGCTGGAATCAAAAGCAATCCTGAAATTCCAGGTTTCAAACAAATTATCATGAAACCTGACTTCAATGCAGGATTGACTTCTGTAAATGCTTCTTACGAATCAATTTACGGAACAATAAAAAGTAATTGGAAAAAAGACAAAAAATCTTTAGTTTGGAATATTACCATTCCTGCGAATACTTCTGCGGTTGTATATCTTCCAACAGACGACGTGGCTGCTATTTCGATCAATAAACAAAAGTTAGATAAGAGTTCTTACGTGCATTCTGCAGAAAAAAATCAAATAATTGTTACACTTTCGTCAGGAAATTTTGCTATAAACGTTAAATAATTTACATTTTTAGTAATTCGGGACAGTACAGGATACATTGTTAATTTTTTAGTGTTATTTTTACACTTAATAAATATTTTTGCCTAAAAAAATAGTAGGTATGTATTTATAATCGAAAATTTTAATTCATAATAAAATTGAGAATGAAAATAACAAAATTAGCATTTGTCTTGTTTGGACTTTTCCTTTTAGGAAGTTGTAAATCAGCTTTAGAAAAAAAAACTTGGAAAGAAGGAATTTTAGTAGATGAATTTATTTATGATAAAGCACCTTATCCATCTTGTCACGCTGTTACAATTGTCGAAGCGACAAATGGTGATTTAGTTTCATCTTGGTTTGGAGGAACTCACGAAAGAAATCCTGATGTTTGTATTTATGTAAGCATCAAACCTAAAGGAAGTGATAAATGGGGTGAGGGAGTTAAAGTAGCCGATGGTGTTATGAAAGAAGGACCAAGATTACCTACTTGGAATCCAGTGTTATATCAAATTCCAGGTGGCGATTTAATGCTTTTCTACAAAATAGGACCAAAACCATCAGAATGGTGGGGCGTAATCAGAACTTCATCTGATGGCGGAAAAACTTGGTCTGAGGCTAAAAAAATGCCTGATGGTTTCTTAGGTCCAATCAAAAACAAACCTGTTTTATTAAGCAACGGAACATTGTTATGTCCGTCAAGTATTGAAGGCGATGGCTGGAGACTTCGTATGGAATCTACTCCAGATTTCGGAAAAACTTGGGTGATGGGCGATACGCTTCCAAGAGGAAAACAAAAAATCAATGCGATTCAGCCAAGTATTTTGTTTCATAAAGATGGAAGTATTCAAGCAATTGGAAGAACTAGAAACCGAGCTATTTTCAGCACTTTCTCAAAAGATAACGGAAAAACGTGGTCGGATGTTGAGTTAATCGGGCTTCCAAATAACAACTCAGGAACAGATGCTGTTACACTTAAAGACGGCAGACATTTGTTAGTTTACAATCATGTTCTTCCTCCAGGAAAAGAAGCAAAAGGACCAAGAACGCCTTTGAATGTTTCCATTTCTAAAGACGGAATCAATTGGAATGCTGCTTTGGTTTTAGAAGATTCGAAAATCAGTCAATATTCTTACCCTTCGATGATTCAGAGTTCTGATGGAATGGTGCATATTGTGTATACTTGGAGAAGAGAAAAACTGAAATATGTAAAAGTTGATCCAAGTAAACTGATTGCACTTCCTATCAAAAACGGAATTTGGCCAGGCGACGAAGGAAAAGTAGTTACGGCAGTAAAAGCTGAAGAAGAGTAAAGAACAGTTGGCCACGAATTCCACTAATTTCCACTAATTTTTTCTCTAATATTAATTCGTGAAATTGGTGTAATTCGTGGCAAAAAAAATATAACCATGAAATCTAATAGAAATTTATTTATTGTACTGTTTGTTGTTCTATCAGTAATATTCAACAGCTTTGCAACAGCTCAGTCTTCGAGCAAAAAGCAAAAGTATAAAGTGGCAGTTTGTGACTGGATGATTTTAAAAAGACAAAAATTAGGCGCTTTTGGTTTAGCTGCTGAAATAAAAGCGGACGGAATCGAATTGGATATGGGAGGTTTAGGAAACCGACCAACTTTTGACAGTAAACTAGGCGACCCAGTCGAAAGACAAAAATTCTTAGATAAATCAAAAGAAACAGGAGTAGGAATTAGTTCTATTGCCATGTCTGGGTTTTATGCACAATCTTTTGCGACAAGAGAAATCACACCAATGATTACGGATTGTATCAAAGCGATGAAGTACATGAAGGTTAAAGTAGCGTATCTGCCTTTAGGAACTCAAACCGATTTGGTTAAGAATCCTGAATTACGTCCAGAAGTGATCAAGAGATTGCAGTGGGCAGGAAAAGAAGTAGGGAAAATTGGCGGAGTTATCGCAATTGAGACTTCTTTGAGTGCGACAGAAGAGAAAAAACTTTTAGAGGAAGTTGGCTCAAAATACATTAAAAGCTCTTTCAATTTTGCGAATGCTTTAGATAATAAAAGAGATATTTCTTCGGAATTAAAAATCTTAGGAAAGAAATATTTAGCACAGATTCACGCTTCAAATACCGATCAATTTTGGTTAGAAAATGACAAAGCGATCGACATGCCAAAAATCAAACAAACTTTGGACGAAATGAAATGGAGCGGATGGCTTATTGTAGAGCGTTCTCGTGATGTGACACAAGTTCATAATGTAAAAGCCAATTACGGAGCAAATGTGGCTTATTTAAAACGCGTTTTCCAGAATTAATATTATAGCCACTCCCGATAGCTATAGGGATAAAATGATTAAAATGATTTTTTTTTTAATCTGTGAAAATCTTTTTAATCTGTGGCAAAAAAAAACAAAATCTGCTTAAATCTGCCTAATCTGCGTACAAAAAATTTCACGCAGATTTTTATAGATAAAGGCAGATTTAGCAGATTATTTTTAGAATGGATACCCAAAAACAACATATCATGAAATATTTACAATTACTTTTTTTATGTTTTTACGTCTCTTTCGCGACAGCACAAAATATCACTATTGTTAGTGATGCCAGTTCGCCAAGAGCAAAATTTGGAGCAGAGAAATTATCAGGAACCCTTTCTGCAAAAGGTTTCAAAGTTGCTTCTGCTGAAAAATTCAAAAAATCAAAAGATAAAGTAATTGTCATTGGTGAAAAAGGAACTGATTTTTGGAAACAAAATGCTAAAAGCGCCAAAATCGACGATAGTAAATTGACAAAGAAAGAAGGTTTTCAGATTCGTACTCAAAATAATGTAATTTACATTGAAGGAACAGATGCTTCAGGAACTTTGTACGGGGCATTAGAATTAGCAGATCGTATTAAAAGTTCAGGTCAGCTTCCATCAGAAATTAATGTTGAAGATAGTCCAGAAATGGTTTTGCGTGGAGCTTGTATCGGAATGCAGAAACCTGTTTATCTTCCGGGACGTGATGTTTACGAATATCCGTATACACCAGAAACTTTTCCTTGGTTTTATGATAAAGCTTTATGGGTAAAATACTTGGATATGCTGGTAGAAAACCGCATGAATTCTTTGTATTTATGGAACGGACATCCGTTTGCTTCTTTAGTAAAATTAAAGGATTATCCGTTTGCAGTTGAAGTAAGCGATGAGGATTTCAAAAAGAATGAAGAAATTTATAAATTCCTTACGGTTGAAGCAAACAAGCGTGGAATCTGGGTAATTCAGATGTTTTATAACATTCTTGTTTCCAAACCTTTTGCAGAACATTATAATATTAAAACACAAGATCGTTCAAGACCGATTACACCTTTATTGTCAGATTATACAAGAAAATCAATTGCAGCTTTTATTGAAAAATATCCAAACGTAGGATTAATGGTTTGTTTGGGAGAAGCCATAAATACAGTTGATGATGACGTAGAATGGTTTACCAAAACCATTATTCCAGGCGTTCGCGATGGTTTACAAGCATTAGGAAAAACAGAAGAACCGCCAATTATTTTGCGTTCTCACGATACAGACGGACCTTTGGTAATGGAAAAATCACTTCCATTATATAAAAACTTATATACAGAAAGTAAATATACAGGAGAATCTTTAACGACTTACACGCCGGGTGGTCCTTGGGGAGAAACGCACAAGCAGTTGAGTGCTCTTAAATCAATTCATATTGAAAACGTTCATATTTTGGCAAACTTAGAACCTTTTAGATACGGTTCACCAGATTTTATCCAGAAAACGGTAAAAGCTATGCATAGCGTTCACGGAGCAAATGCTTTACACTTATATCCGCAAGCATCGTATTGGGATTGGCCGTATTCAGCAGATAAAACAAAATCAGGAGAACGTTTACTAGAAATGGATCGTGATTGGATTTGGTACAAAGCTTGGGCAAGATACGCTTGGGACAGCAAAAGAGACCGTAACGAAGAAGTGAAATATTGGGATAAAGATTTAGCTGCGAAATTCGGAACTTCTCAAGAAGCAGCAAATAACATTTTAAGAGCTTACGAAGAAACAGGAGAAATTGCTCCAAAAACCTTAAGACGTTTCGGAATCACCGAAGGAAACCGTCAAACCTTATTGTTAGGAATGTTCGAAAGTCAGTTGGTAAATCCATCAAAATGGAGAGTTTATCCAGGATTCCACGAATCATGTGGACCTGCGGGTGAATTGCTTTTAGAATATGCTAAAAAAGAATGGAACAAGGAGCCACATTCTGGTGAGCTTCCAACACAGATTATTGCCGAAATTACAGAACACGGAAGATTAGCCGTTGAAGCGATTGACAAAGCTGAAGCAAGCGTAACCAAAGACAAAGAAGAATTTGCGCGTCTTAAAAATGATATGCATGCTTATAAAGCGTTTGCAGATTTCTTCTCAGAGAAAGTAAAAGCTGCTTTATTGGTTTTAAGATACAGTTATTCAAATGACATTACTGATTTAGATAAAGCTATGCCTCATTTAGAGAAAAGCATCGAGCACTACGAATTATTGGTAAACTTAACGAAAGATACGTACTATTATGCAAACAGTATGCAGACGGCTCAACGTAGAATTCCAATTGGAGGAGACGACGGAAACAACAAAACTTGGGCTGAATTATTACCACATTATGAGCGTGAATTAGCCAATTTTAAAAGAAATTTAGAAAAACTAAAATCTTCTAAAGATGGTAAAATTGAGACGAAAGAAGGAAAACCTTGGAAAACGGCAGAAGTAAGTTTCATTGATGAAAAACCAGGAACTTATTTAGTGAAAAAAGGAACAAAAGTGTACGGAACAGATATTTCTGAGTTAACCAAAGTTGCTCCTGAACTTCAAAACCTAAGAGGATTCTCATTCGTAGAAAACGATCAAAATGAAAAAGGAACACATTTGAAGTTTAGAAACACAAAAGCGGTTAAATTAGTGGTTGGATATTTCAATTCAGATCAAAAGAGGTTTTTGTTACCGCCAAGTTTAGAAACAGATGCAGCAGGAAACGCTCACGGTCAAGCCGAAGTAATTTTAGCAAGTGCGATAAATTTAAAAGAATTACCACGTGTAAACATTCATACCTATACTTTTCAGCCGGGTGAGAATAAATTAGATTTAGGAAAAGGAAAAGTATTGATTTTAGGTTTCATCGATGTAGATCAAACCATAACGCCGCGTGATGTTGGATATATTGATGCAGGAGAAAAAGCAGCTATTGACTGGTTGTTTTATTAAGAATAATTTGGGCGTGTCCCTCCGGGTCGGGCTTTCGGCTATATCTTTTATTCCGCTCCGCTACATAAAAGGATACCGCCTCAATCCCTCACGCGAACTCGTATTTAATTTAGATCTAACAGGTTTTTAAAACTTGTTAGGTCTAATTAAGAATATAAACACAATCTTGTCATCCCGAGGAACGAGGGATCTTCGCAAAAAGCTCCGTACAGTTTGTCATTTCGAGGAACGAGAAATCACACGCGGGATTCGACAAAGATTGGGAATAACTATGAGGAGTTACTAGTGTGATTTCTCCCTTCGGTCGAAATGACAAAAAGAAGGTTAAATAAAAACTTAAACAACCTTATAATTACTTATATGGTTTTAATAATATGAACAGAGTAGTTTTTTTTATTTTTTGTTTTTTTTCAAGTTTATGCTTTGTTTGGAGTCAAAGCACAAAAGGTTCGGCGAAAGTTCGAAAGGAAGTTTCGCTGAACTCATCTTGGGAAACCATTATTTTGGATAATCCGAAAGACGAGAAATCTTTTGTGGAGAATCCAAAATCAGATCAATGGTTAAATGTAAATGTTCCTCACAACTGGGATCAGTATTATGGTTTTAGAAGAACAAAACATGGGAATTTGCATGGTACAGCTTGGTATAAAAAGACTTTAAAGCTTGATAAAAAAGACAGTTCAAAACAGCATTTCCTCTATTTTGAAGGTGTTAGTTCGTACGCAACTGTTTGGGTAAACGGCAAAAAAGTAGGTGAACATAAAGGCGGACGAACTACTTTTACAATAGACATTTCAAAAGCAGTTTCTTTTGATAAGGAAAATACGATTTTAGTAAAAGCAGCGCATCCATCTTTTATAGCAGATCTTCCTTGGGTATGCGGAGGCTGTTCTGGCGAATGGGGATTTTCAGAAGGTTCGCAACCAATGGGAATTTTCAGACCCGTTTCTTTGGTAATTACAAACGATGTTAGAATTCAGCCGTTTGGAGTTCATATTTGGAATGACAAATCGGTTTCAAAACAAAAAGCGATTCTTCATACCACTACAGAAATCAAGAATTACGGCACTTCAGATCGAAATGTAACGATTGAAAATATCCTTTTTGATGCTTCAGGAAAGAAAGTTGCAACCCAAAAAACGAATATCAAAAACAGTTCAGGAGAAACAAAGGAAATAGCACTTACACTTCCTGAGATTCAGAATCCGAAATTATGGTCGCCATCCAATCCGTACTTGTATAAATTGATGACTTCAGTTTATGAAAATGGAAAAATAATCGACCAATTAACAACGCCTTATGGAATCCGTTGGGTGAGCTGGCCAGTTAGCCGAGACGGAAAAGACAACCGCTTTTTTATCAATGATGAACCTGTATTCATCAACGGAACTTGTGAATACGAACATTTAGTTGGAAACAGTCATTCGTTTTCAGATGAAATGATTCATTCTAGAATTGAACAGATAAAAGCAGGTGGATTTAATGCTTTTAGAGAAGCACATCAACCTCATAATTTATTATATCAAAAAGAATTAGACGAAAACGGAACCTTGTTTTGGAGTCAGTTTTCAGCGCATATTTGGTACGATACGCCTGAGTTTAAAGAGAACTTTAAAACTTTATTGCGAGAATGGATTAAGGAACGCCGAAACAGCCCATCTGTAGTAATGTGGGGATTACAGAATGAAAGTACAATCCCGAAAGAGTTTGCAGAAGAATGTACGCAGATTATCCGTGAAATGGATCCGTTATCAGCTTCACAAAGAATTGTAACGACTTGTAACGGCGGAGAGGGAACAGATTGGAATGTAGTTCAAAACTGGTCGGGAACGTATGGCGGAGATCCATTAAAGTATCATTTAGAAATGACGACTCAGTTGTTAAACGGAGAATACGGCGCATGGCGTTCAGCTGATTTACATACTGAAGGCGAGTTTGATCAAAAGGGAACTTTAAGTGAAAACCGTTTTTCTCAATTAATGGAAATCAAAGTTCGCGAAGCCGAATCGGTGAAAGATAAAATTGCGGGACAATTCAACTGGCTTTTTGCTTCGCACGAAAATCCGGGGCGCGTGCAAAATGGAGAAGGTTTTAGGGATATTGATAAAGTCGGGCCCGTAAATTATAAAGGACTTTTTACAATTTGGGGAGAACCTCTGGATGCTTTCTATATGTATCGTGCGAATTATGTTTCGAACAAAACCAATCCGATGGTTTATATCGTTTCGCATACTTGGCCAAGTCGTTGGGAAAAATCAGGAATCAAAAATGGAATTGATATTTATTCGAATTGTGAAGAAGTAGAATTGTTCAACGATGTGAATAAATCTTCTTTAGGGAAGCTAAAAAATCCTGGAATCGGACAGCATTTTCAGTTTAACAATGTCAATGTTCAATACAATGTTTTGTATGCCGTTGGATATGTTAACGGAAAAGCAGTTGCTAGAGATTATATTGTTTTGAATAATTTTCCAAAAGCACCAAATTTTGAGGCTTTAACAACCAATAAAGCAGATGTTATAAAAGCGAAAAGCGGTTATAATTATATTTACAGAGTAAATTGCGGAGGTTCTGAATTGACAGATTCATTAGGAAATATTTGGCTTTCTGATACGCACAAAAACGGACAAAATACTTGGGGATCATTATCTTGGATAGATAATTTTGAAAAACTTCCTGATTTTTTCGCAAGTCAAAGAACAACTTTTGATCCAGTTAACGGAACAAAAGATTCAGCGTTATTTCAAAGTTTTAGATATGGTGTTGATAAACTGAGTTATGAATTTCCTGCACCAGACGGAGAATATTTGGTAGAATTGTATTTCACAGAACCTTGGTACGGAACAGGAGGAGGAATGGACTGTAAAGGATGGCGTTTGTTTGATGTTTCTATTAACAACAATGTTGTTTTAAAAAATTTTGATATTTGGGCAGAAGCAGGGCATGACAATGCATTAAAGAAAACTTTTGTTGTAAAAAGTATAAACGGAAAAATCGTGATTTCGTTTCCTAATGTAAAAGCTTCGCAGGCAATTATTTCTGCGATTGCGATTGCGACAAAAGATAAAAATGTAAAACCAGCAAATGAATCACCAAAAAATATTCAGAATGTAAGTTTAGATTCTAAAGATTTTAAAATTGCTTCTTGGTTAGATATTAATTCGAAGCAATTCACAAACTCAGAAGTGATTTTTACAGAATTGCCTTCGGAAGTTTTTGGAGCAGATTATTTACAGTTTTCTAGTAGTACAAAAGTTTTAGGTTCATTTACAGTGAAAGAAGAATCGACTGTTTATGTTCTAATTGACAGTAAAATCACTAAGACATTAAATTGGCTTTCTGATTATAAAAAAATTGAAGAAAAAGCGAAAAACAGCAACGGAATTTCATTTGAGGTTTTCACTAAAAAAGTAAAGAAAGGAGAAAAAGTCGTTTTTGATAATGCGGAAGCAATATCTTCAATTGCCGTTGTTCCAATTTATGATATGGGCGAAAAAGACGATTCAAGACCAGTTGTAATTATTGAAGCTGAAAAAACGAAAACAACGGGAGACGGAATCGAAAAAGGAAATTTCAAAAAAGCTGATTATATTGAATTCACAAAAAAGACAAACAACAGCATCGAGTTTGAAGTAAAACCGGGTGTTGCCGGAATTTATTTAATGCGTTTCCGTTTTATGAATAGAAATGAAACTCCGTTAAAAGTCAAATTCAAAATGGAAGATGCTTACGGAATTTTAATGCGAAATGATACAATTGAGTTTTTTCCATCGCCTGAAAAATGGAAAATTTTAAACACAACTTCGGGTGGTTATATTAACGCTGGAACATATAAAATAACGTTGGAAGGTGATGATTTGAAAGGATTAATGTTAGATAATTTTGAGTTTCAATAATTTTTTTTGAGGTTCAAAGTTACAGAGATGCAAAGGGACAAAGGTTTTTCTCTGTACCGTGAAATTAGTTTTGTCAGGCTGAGCGAAGTCGAAGCCTGCGCAAAGTTGATACTAAGTCTAGTTTGTCATTTCGACCGAAGGGAGAAATCACACTAGAAACTCGACAAAGATTGGCGATTTACATTGCGGAATGCCGTGTGTGATTTCTCCCTTCGGTCGAAATGACAGAGAAGTTATTAGATTAGAATAAAAAAACATATTTATGATTAAACATAAAAACATATTTCAAAAAATTACAATTGCCTTATTGTTTTCAGTTTCAATTTTTGCACAAAAACAAGCCAGGATTGTCGAAGACTTCAATAAAAATTGGAACTTCAAATTAGGAGATTATCCAACAGCAATTCAAGCTGATTTTAATTCGAAAGATTGGCGAACACTTCAATTGCCGCACGACTGGAGCATCGAAGGTGCTTTTGATAAAAACAGTAAAACAAAACAAGCACAGGGATTTTTAGCTGCGGGAAAAGGCTGGTATCGCAAGGTTTTTACCGTTTCTAATAATTGGAAAAACAAAACGATTTCGATTGAATTTGATGGTGTTTTTAAAAACAGTGAAGTTTTCATAAATGGAAAATCTTTAGGAATACGTCCGAACGGCTATATTTCTTTTGGTTATGATTTGACTCAATATTTGAACTTTGGAAAAGAGAATGTAATTGCTGTAAAAGTTGATAATGATGCGCAGCCAAATTCTAGATGGTATACAGGTTCGGGAATTTATAGAAATGTAAGATTGGTTGCGAGCGAAAAACTGCATGTAGGGAAGTGGGGAACTTATGTAACGACTCCAGAAGTTTCAGCAGAAAAATCAACAATACATTTAGAAGTAACAATTGATAATGATAACACTTCTGCAAAAGAATTTAAATTGGTTACTTCGATTGTAAATGTTGAGAATAAAGAAGTTGCTAATTTTACTTCAACAGAAAAAATTGGTGCTAAAACATCAGAAAAAAAGGTTCATAATTTGGTTTTAAAGCAACCGAAATTGTGGAGTACAGAAAATCCATATTTGTATAAAGTGATTACTAAAGTTTATGAGAAATCTAAACTTGTCGACAATTACGAAACACCGCTAGGATTCCGTTATTTTAATTTTGATTCAGAGAAAGGATTCTCTTTAAACGGAGCTCCAACGAAAATTTACGGAGTTTGTCTGCATCATGATAATGGCGCTTTGGGAGCTGTTGAAAACATTCATGCGGTTAGAAGAAAACTGACTTTAATGAAAGAAATGGGAGCAAACGCAATCAGAATGTCTCATAACCCGCATTCGTTAGAAATGATGCAATTGTGCGACGAAATGGGTTTTATTGTTCAGGACGAAGCTTTTGACGTTTGGAAAAAGAAAAAAGTAACCAACGATTACCATAAAGATTGGGATGCGTGGCACAAACAGGATTTAGAAGATTTTATCAAGAGAGACCGCAATTATCCATCGGTTATGATGTGGAGTATTGGTAACGAAATTAGAGAACAGTTTGATTCAACTGGAATTGCAATTACCAGAGAATTAGCTAAAATTGTAAAATCATTAGATACAACTCGTCCTGTAACTTCGGCTTTGACCGAAAATATAATTGAGAAGAATTTCATTTACCAATCTGGAGCTTTAGATATTTTAGGATTTAATTACAAACATGAAGATTATAAAGATTTTCCAACTCGTTTTAAAGGACAAAAAATATTGGCTTCTGAAAGTGTTTCGGCTTTAGAAACACGCGGACATTATGATTTTCCTGATGGAATTAAAGCGTGGCCGACAAAACACGGTGCGCCGTTTGACGGAAATGCTGATTGGACGGTTTCGGCTTACGATCAGGTGAAATCGTATTGGGGAGCAACGCACGAAGAAAACTGGAAAACGATCAAGAA
The DNA here is from genome assembly GCF_044005885.1 of Flavobacterium sp. FlaQc-30. NCBI lineage: Bacteria > Pseudomonadati > Bacteroidota > Flavobacteriia > Flavobacteriales > Flavobacteriaceae > Flavobacterium > Flavobacterium sp. FlaQc-30. The sequence continues at coordinate 183,222 of NZ_JBIPCO010000007.1, forward strand.
ACAAGATTTCATGGCGGGAACTTTTATTTGGACTGGATTTGATTATATCGGAGAACCTGATCCGTATCCATTTCCAGCGAGAAGTTCGTACTTTGGAATTGTAGATTTAGCTGGACTTCCAAAAGATGTGTATTATATGTATCAAAGTGAATGGTCGAACAAAGACGTTTTGCATATTTTCCCACATTGGAATTGGAAAAAAGATCAAGAAGTTGAAGTTTGGGCATATTACAATAATGCTGATGAAGTGGAATTATTCTTAAACGGAAAATCCCTCGGAAAAAAATCAAAACAAAACGATGATTTGCATATTTCATGGAAAGTCAAGTTCGAACCAGGAATTTTAAAAGCAATTTCAAGAAAGAATGGAAAAGCAGTTTTAGAAAAAGAAATCCACACAGCCGGAGAAGCTTCTAAAATTGACTTGCAAGCAGATAAAACGACGGTTAAAAATGATACTTACGATTTGGTTTATGTAACTGTTTCTATGAGGGATAAAGAGGGGAATTTAGTACCCGATGCCATGGATTTAATCAATTTTGAAGTTACAGGCGGTGGGAAATTGGTTGGAGTTGATAATGGTTATCAAGCCAGTTTAGATTCATTTAAAGCGAATTCTTGTAAATTGTTTAATGGAAAATGTATTGCGATTATTCAATCGAATGGGAAAAAAGAGAATATTCAGTTGAAGGCTTTGACTGGTAATGGAATTTCAGTTTCGTCAATTCAGATAAAGGTTAATTAATTTTATATTGTTTTTTATAAATAGTAAGCTCCACTTGAACTTGTTCTAAAGAAAAAGACGAGCAATAATTTTTTTAAGCGCTGGAAGAGCGAGATAGGTATAGAGAAAATATGTTGTATATAGAACAAGCTCCAGAGGAGCGAAACATAAAAAATCCGCTTTCAAAATTTCGAAGCGGATTTTTTTTTATTTTAGTAAACTGACTTACATGAAATATGGAAAAAGAAAATACCACAAGAATTAAAGGGGAAATTTTGCTGGGTATTATTTTTGCCCTGGAGTTGTACGCTTTACCAACACAGTTTTATTTATTATTAAATGGATCTGATTTCACCTTTTTTAGCGCCGCAGTTCGCTTTTTTAGCTTTTTTACAATTACCACAAATACCATCGTTTTTCTTTGTACAGCAATACTATTATTTGGCGGAAAAAGTATAGCAAATGCTTTTTTTAGAAAATGTACAACCATCACTGCGATTACCGTTTATATTTTGATTGTAGGAATCGTTTTTAATTTGCTTCTTCGTTCAATTGCTGATTTAAAAGGACATCACCTTATCGTGAGTGAAATATTTCATACGGTTGTTCCTGTTTTATTTTTCTTTTATTGGCTGTTTTTTATAAGTCCAGAAAAAATCTCCTTTAGAGTTATTCTGTATTGGCTGTTATATCCAATCTTGTATATGATTTACACAATATTTCATGGCTTTTTATCTAGTTTTTATCCTTATCCTTTTATAGATGTTACGAAACTAGGTTTTAAAACTGCGCTTGTAAACGGATTATTGGTTCTAATTGCTTTTGTGATTTTGTCCTTGATTTTAGTTTCTATTTCTAAAATCAGAAGTAAGGATTCTGCTTAATTGTTTTTGTAAAAATCAGTTTCAAGAAAGAATGGAAAAGTAGTTTTAGAAAAAGAAATTCATACAGATGGAGAAACTTCTAGAATTGATTTAAAAACAGACAAAACAATAATCAAAAATGATAATTACGATTTAGTTTATGTAACTGTTTCTACAGTTGACGCAGCTGGAAACTTATTGCCAAATGCGACAGATTTAATCAATTTTGAAGTTACTGGCGGCGGAAAATTGGTTGGAGTTGATAATAGTTATCAAGCCAATTTGGATTCTTTTAAAGCTAGTTTCTGCAAGTTATTCAGCGGAAAATGTATTGCTATAATTCAATCGAATGGGATGAAAGAAAATATTCAGTTGAAGGCATCGACAGGAAATGGAATTTCTGAAGAAATAATAAATATAAAAGTTGATTAATACCATAGCATTAGAATATTGATTTTATCTTTTTTTCTATTTTAAATTGCAAATAAAAAATAATGTTATTTTAGCTATTAAAAAGAACTTTGTGTTCAGATTTAATATCTTAAAAATAATAAATGAAAAGAAAAATTACCCTTTTATTTTTTGTAATATCTGCGTTTAAATCTTTTGCTATTAATGATATAAAGCAATTAGAGAAAACAATAAAAACTTTTCAGGATCAACTTCTAGTAAAACCGTTGGTTGTTTCTAATACTTTTATTTTAACGTTTGAGGAGTTTAGTTCTTTAGCATTGATACAAAATAAAGATAAGCCAGATCCTATACAAATTCGTAAAGAGTATGATAATTATTATATTAAAAGAATAGCTAATAAAGTAAGAGATTTTAATGAAAATTTTGCGTTGTTGCAATCTGTTGTATCGTATGATACTTTGACTTATCATGAAAGGCAGAATAAAAAAGAGGTCATAAATTTTATTGACATCAGTTTTGTGATTAAGTACAAAAATAATTTTGAACCTAATGAAATTTCTACTCGATATAAATTTAAATTTGTCATTATAGAGAATAAAATAAAATTGACAGGACAATTATATTCTCAATCAGATTTTAGCTATGGACTAGAAAAAATGGATATTTTACAAAGTCAGGAAAAAAGTGATTTTAATTCTAAATTTAAAGGAAAAATATTCAATAAAATAAGTGCTAATTGCATTCCAAAATTTAAAAATGGAAAATGGGGTTTAGTAAGTTTTAGAAATGAAGAAATTTCTCCCTGTGTTTATGATTCTATTTTTCCTTTTGTAGATAATTTTTCAATAGTGATTTTGAATGGAAAATATAATCTTTTAAACACATCTTTTAAGCTCCAATTAAAGAATGGTGCTCCAAAAGTTAAATATGAAAATGGTAAGTATTTTATTCTAAATAATAAAAAAGAATATATGTCTTACCCTTTTGAAAGTAAATCTGATAAATTGGAAGTTGCAATAGATGCTCCAGCTCAAAAACAAATTGAAAAAAGAACATCAGTAAATAAAGCCAATCAAGAGGATGATTTTTGGATTTCAACGAAGTATGGTTCTGAAAGTTATATGAATAAGTATTATATAATTGATAATAAAACCAAAGATACACTAACAAAAAAATCAGGTTTTAGCTTTATAGACATACATAATAATAACCTTTATGGGGTAAAAGAAAATGTTACTTATTTAATGAATTCAAAAGGAACAGAATTATTTAAAAGTAAATTTATCTGCCGTTATAACAAGGAAGATTATATAGATGTTTTTAATTCTGAAACGCGTTTATCGGGGCTTTACCTGCCTAGCAAAAATTTGTATATTGAACCTAAATATCTAGTTATTTATCCAGCAGAAAATCAAGAGTATTTTATAGTAATGACAAAATCTAAAGCAATAAGATATTTAGATGGAAATGGAGATGAATTATTTTAAGTAAAAAAATATTCCGCCCCAAAATAGGAGCGGAATATTTACCATTTAAAAAAAAATCAAGAATTATCGCTATAACTCAAGTTATCGTTCCTAGAAAACACCAATGTAGTGGTTTCCTGGTTTGTTTACCAATTTAGCACCTTTGGTAACAGCGCCAGTTGCAGCATTGATAATGTAAATGTTTCCATCTTTACCAACTGGTGTAACTGCAATATATATATCGTTTCCGTCAACTACAAAACCTTGGTATTGACCAAAATCTAAAGCTGTATCATAAGCAATACCTTCAACTAGTTTAGCTGTTTTTGCATTAAGATCAATTCTTGCTACATAACCTTGGTTTGTACCTTCGTAAGTATAAACTGCGTAAGCAATTCCGTTTCCTACATATCTCCATGCATCAATATAAGAACCTTTAACTCCAAGGGCAGTATCTAAACTGAAAACATAAGAGTTGTCGTATTCATTGCTTTGGTTGATTTTTAAAATATAAGAACCTTTTTTAGTATCTCTTTGAGTTGCTTGATAGATGTTTCCATCATTTGCTACAAAACTGTTGAAACTTCTGTATCCGCTTGTATCTCCAAAACCAACTGTCGAAGTAATTACTTTAGGGTTTTGTAATGAAGGATAGTCAACAACAACAGATTTAGATCCTAAACGCTCAAAATCACTTTCGATCAATCCTGTAGAAGGATTCGTTTTACGCATCCAAGTTCCAATGATTAATTTGTTTCCTGCTTTGTTTAATGTTGGTGCATCTAAACGGAAAATATGGTGACCTAAAGCTTCTTCAGCTGCAGTTAATGCAATTTCATATTGTCTGTAATCAGAAATTAAGAACTTTTGTAAATCAAGGCTTAAAACGGTTGCAGAACCTCTTGTATATTTATATGTTTTTCCATCTGTTTGTGTAACAACTGTAGGAGTAGTTACGTTTACTGCTACACCAGTTTTATCGCCGTCAAAAAGTTTTACCCATCTAGGAGATGTTCCTGCATATTGAGAGATATTTACTGTTGTTCCTGATTGTGTAAAGCTTTTTCCTCCATTAACTTTGTAAGTCATGAATTCACCACCATTAGCACCAGTATAGGTAATATTAAATAGTGTGCTTCCATCTACAGACGATTGTAAACGAGCTGTTCTTGTTGATTGTACAGGCTCACCATTATCAAAAGCATTAATAGAAATGTTTGGGTTTTTAGCATCTTCTTTGCTAACAGAAAAAACTCTTGTACCACCGTTTCCATCTCCAGGATTCGTTTGCATTAAAGCTCCTGCAACCGTGATCCATCGGTTTTCAGTAACTGGAGGCAATACAGATGGTTCCTCTTTATTATCATCACTGCTGCAGCTTGTAGTAAGGGCAAATGTGGTTAAAACCAATCCACATGCAAGTAGTTTAAATGTACTTTTTTTCATATCTATGTGTATTAAAAAATTAATTATTTACTAAAATTTATTGAGAGTGTAATTTAATTTTAAGTAGAAACCTCTTCCAGGTTTTTGAACAGCAAAGTTGTCGTAGACCTGAACATTTGTAATGTTCTTGACATCAAAACTTGCTATAAATTTCTTGTTTGGGAATGTATAAGTTATCCCTAAATCCTGCGGAAATTGATTTGGTGTCTGATCGTTTTCACTTTCTTGCCATGTTGTATAAAATGCACCTACATAGCCTGCATTGTAATAGAGATTTAATTCTGAATTTTTTTGCAGGATGTCTTTAAAATTATACTGAATGTTACCGTTTACAGTAAAATACGGCTCATTTGGTAATTGCTGATTGTAGTATTCTAACAACAGTCCTTTCTCATCGTATTTCGTTTTATACAGTGAATTAAACTTCGACATATTCATCGATACAAACAATCTGTTATTATTAGAGTATTCAGCCGAAAATTCATAACCCAATGATTGCGCTGTTCCTAAATTTACAAATGGAGATGTCTGCAAGGCTTCATTTACACGATTACTAAATGCAAGTATAATTTTATCTTTAGAATTTCTCCAAAACCCAGAACCGTTAAAACTAAATTTATGATTGTTAATTTTATACGGCCCAAATCGTAAGCCTATATTTAAGTTATCACTTTGTTCTGGTCTTAATCCACTATTTGGTGTTTGATTTTCACTAGGATTACCAAAGATTTCACCTTCTGAGGGAAGTCTTATTGCTCTTTCTGCAGATAAATTAAACATCATTTTTGGGAGAATAAAATAAGATGAAGCTAATCCGTAACCGTAAAAAGTGGTATTGTTCTTTTCTAATTTTTCTTGAATAGTGGTCTGCTCTCCAGTATTAACTATTACTGGTGTTCTTTGTTCTGTTTTTTGATTGTATCTTTTTCCAAATAAGCTTGTTCTTAATCGAGAATTAAACGCTTCTAGTTCGTAAGCCAATGATAAAACGCTTTTTTCAAGGTCTCGTTTTTGCTGAAAATTCCTTTCCAGTTCAGACTTCATTTCGTCATAATCGTCTCGCTCAAAAGAGTATAGCATACTGCTGAATACAAACTTATGATTCTCATTCAGTGAATAATTTAAACCACCTCTGGTGCTAAAAATTTTACTGTTGATATGCAAAATAGTAGGTGCGCCTTGTTGCGCTCCGTAAGGTGATAAAATAGGTTCACCGCGAAGCCCCAATGTTTTTTCATTAAACCAGTTGTAATTCCATTTGACCGTATCGCTCAGTACTTCGTTTCTTTGGCTGAAAACAGAATTAACTGTAAACTCAAGTCCTTTTACAAGAAAATCCTTCTTACTGTAATTAATGCTTATTACCTTGGCATCAGACTCGGTAAATCGACCTTTATAAGGTCTTGACATCGCTTGTCCGTGCTGAATTTCATTATAATCATCAGAAGTATTAAAACCTATCAAGAACGTATCTGCCCAATTAACGTTTGTAAAACCCGCTTCGATTCGACCTCCGTAAGAACGGTAAGCATCTTCAAAACGTTTTGCTTTAATAGGCGTTTTTTGTCCGTTTGATAAAATGTTGTAAGCAAATTTTCCCCAAATTTCATAGTCATTATCAGAGTAATTATAAAAACCGGAACCTTTTAAAGTAAAACCATTTTTATCTCGATAAGTAGTGTTGAAATTAGATTGAATGGTATTAAACGAACCATAAGATACAGATGCGTTTAGGGTATTTTTGGCTCCTTTTTTTAGTATTACATTAATTGCACCGCCTAAAGCATCATCCGCCAAATATGCAGGAACAACACCTTTGTACACTTCAATACGCTCAATTAATGCTGGAGGAATACTGTTTAAACTAAACGATGAACCGTAGGTTGAAATTGGAATACCATCAATAAATATTCGGATTGAATTACCTGTCATTCCGTTTAGGTTATAATTTACACTTGAGCCTAAACCTCCGTTTTGTCGAACACGAACACCAACTGATTGCGCTAATAAATCATTAGTTTGAATGTTTCTTTTTGCAGCCTCTTGCGTTTCGATTACATTTACAGAAAAACCTTTATCTATAATCTCTTTTTTAGCCGTCTTTTTTGTGATTACAACTTCTTCTAAATGTTTAGTATCATTTTTTTTCTCTAATGTAATAGCAATTTGATGTGAAGAATGATTCAAATGAACTTCGATCATTTTTGTATTTGCTTCTAGTGAAGAAACTTCTAAAGTGTATTTTTTAAAAGGAAGACCTTTGATTTGAAATTTACCCTCATTGTCAACAATAGCGAATTTTTGTGTGCCAGAAACCAATACTGTTGCTCCAAGAGCTGTTTCATGTTTGCCAAATGTTACTTTTCCTGTAATAGTACCGGTTTGTGACCATCCCGTAATTGTGACCATTAAAAAGATAAAATAAATAAACCTCATAACTGCGTGTAGTAAATAAATTGTGCAGCAAACTTATGAGTTTATTTAAATTTAATCTAAATAAACGAATTAGAAAATCATTAGATTTACATTAGAAAATCATTAGAATAGAATTAGAATTTCTAATGTTGGGAAAACAGGGAAAACAAAGGCCTTAGGGTAAATTGTAAGTGCTTTGTTGTTAGTTTTTTACTTGTTTTTTGTGTGGTAAAATAAAACAGATAAAACGAGAAAACAGTTTAAAAAGTATTAATAATCGAATATTTTAATCTTTAAAATTAGAGACTATTATTAAAGTTTTGCCTTGAAATGTTTAATATTGAAGTTCTTCGATTTGATCACTTTTCCGTTATCAGTAATCATAAGGCAGCTGTATTCTGGGAATTTTTGCAGTAAGAGCAGACCGTCTTTTTGACCTAATACCATTAATGAAGTGCTTAGTCCATTTGCGGTTTCTGCATTTGGGCCAAAGATTGTAACGCTGCATAATCCAGTTACAGGATAACCAGTCGCAGGATTTATAATATGAGAATATCGTTTGCCGTTAAAAACAACAAACTTTTCATAACTGCCAGAAGTGGTTACAGCACCTTGATTTAAAGGCACAACTGCCAAAAGTTTTTCAGGTTTAAACGGATTTGTAATACCTATTTTCCAGTCTTCTCCATTAGGTTGTTTTCCCCAAGTACTCATATCACCAGAACCGTTTATAATCCCGGCTTTAATGCCTTTTTCAAGCATCATTGTACGGCATTTATCAGTTGCATAGCCTTCACCTAAAGCGCCAAAACCAATTTTCATTCCCTTTAGTTTTAGAAAAATAGTCGATTGCACACTGTCTAGAATAATGTTTTTGTAACCTACTTTTTCTACAGATTTTTTTATGGCATCCGCCGAAGGCATTTCCGTCATCGATCCGTCAAATTTCCAGATTCTATCCATCGCAGCAAAACTTACGTCAAAGCCGCCATTTGTTATTTCAGAAAATTTGATTGCTCTTTGCGTTAGTTCAAAAACTTCTCGGTCTACTTTAATTGGTTTTATTCCGGCATTTTGATTGACTTCAGAAACTTGTGAAGTTGATTTCCAATCCGAGATTAAATTCTCAATTCGGGTAATTTCAGCAATTACTTCGGTTATATTTTTTTCAGCAGTTAGAGAATCTTTGGCAACAATACTGATATCAAAACGACCGCCCATAAGAAGTGTAGTTCTTTTTCGCAAAACCTGCGAATGTGCAGACAAACTAAATAGTAGGAGAGAAAGAATTAGATAAATGTTCCCGTTTTTTCTAAGCATGAAAAATCTTTTTTGATAGAAATTTTATAAAAGCCCCAGTGGAGCGATCTTTAATTATTAAAATATGTCACCCCTCTGGGATTTGTATTGACTATTTGGAAAATAAAGATTTGAAAATTAACCATTAACAATTTATAATTATCAATTAACTAATAGCAATCCGTTAATATTTGTCCGTTATTTTTATAATGCAGGAGATCTTTGGTTCCATTTACCAGACACAATTCATCAAGAATGGTTTCAACATCTTTTTGCATGGCAAGTGAACCACAGATCATAATTACGCCGCCTTGTTTTAGTAAATCAACAAAAAACACAGCATCTCTTTTTATAAGATCCATTACATAAATATGTTCTGCTTCTCGTGAAAATGCCAAATGAAAACTTGACAGCTTTTGTTTCCCAATCATTTCATCTGTAAACTTTTTGTAACTCGTTACAGTTTCTGTCTCCATTCTAAAACCGCAATACAAATGTGTTTCGGTTTTTTTCTTGTTTTGCTCAATCATTCCTAGAAAAGGAGCAATACCAGTTCCGTTTGATATTAAAGCCGCTTTTGGAGCTTTTGTTGGAAAATGAAAAGCTTTATTATTTATAATTCTAGCTTTAATTACATTTCCAGGAGTAAGATCATTAAGATAACCAGAACCCAATCCGTGCGGATGTAGTTTTACAACTAATTGTATGTTTCCAGAATGATTTCCAATCGAGTAGAGACGTTCTCGTGTGTCATTAGCAGGATAAATGGCTAATAAATCGCCAGAGTTAAATTTGGCGCGCATATTAGCACGTAATGTTACAAGAAAAGTATGTTCTTCCTCAGAAATTGCGGTTTTATCTAAAACCATTAATTTCTGTAAACCTTTTGGAACATGATTGTATAAAGAAGGTGTTGTGGCTAAAGGAATTCCAGTTTCGGCGCTCCATAATGTTGCCCAGTTTACAAATTCCACAGCCGATTTATCATTTACAGTCTGCATTTCTAAAACGCGTTCTGTCCAGTTTTGATTTTCTAAAAGCTGATCGATTTCAACAGCAAATTTGCAAAAATCAGGATAAGCAGTAGAACCAAAACCAACTACTGAAAACTTAATTTTTTGCTCTTGATTTTGTTTTTGCAGTAAGGCTTTAAATTTATTTCCATTTGATGGCGGATCTCCTAAACCATGTGTTGAAGAGAAAACTATAATATGTTCTGCTTTTGGATAAATCGAAAAACTATTCAATTCTGCAATAAAAGCTTTTTGTCCTTGATCTATTAATTGTTTATGAATTGCGTTTGCAAATCTAAAAGAGCTTCCGTTTTCAGAACCAACTAAAAGTATGTAATTGCTTTCGTGTGCTTTGAATTTGTTTTTGATTCGGCTTGATCTGCGTTTTAAAGTAATCGCAAAACCAGAATAAATAAAGAATAGAATATTAATACAAGCAATGGCTAATATTACAGCCCAAACAGCATTAATTCGTCCTGTATGAAGATCAAGGCTCAAATCGGCAAATTGAGCAGTAATTGGCGACTGTTTTTCTGTAATTATGGCTCCTGTAACTTGGTTTACTTCAATTTCTTTATTTTTTAATGCTATGATATAGTACTCTTCAGGATCATCAGTAAACGGAAATTCGATTTTCTTTACATCTGAAAGAAGTGTGCTTTTAAAGATTGAAGTTTTTTTAGCTTCTGCTGAAAGTTCCGTTTTTACAGGTTTGGCTTTTTTATCGCCCATAAAAAAGTTGAATCTTTCAAGCGTTAAATAAGTCCCTGTTAATGCTATAATCAAAATCGGAATTAAAGTCAATCGCCCTAAAACCACATGGTAATACTGCGCGAAGTATTCTTTAATGACTTTGGAGAAAAAATTACGAATTCCTCTCTGTCTGTTTAAAACAAGAGCAAAACCGGAAATAGAAATCAGGACTAATAAAAAAGAAATAACACCAACAAAAAAACGCCCTGCTTCATGCAGGTTTAAAGAACGATGAAAAGCAGTTATCCATTGAATAAATTCACTTTTTTTTGCAGGTGTTCCTAAAGTTTTACCTGTTCTTGGGTCTATATAAGCATTAATATCATTTCCATCTTCATCAATTGCCTGAAGCGTTACAAATTGATTATAATCAACACTTAATTCTGTAATTTCTGGATATGCTTTTTTTAATGCCGGCAGCGTTTGCTCTAAGGTTATCGCATCAAAATTTTCGACTTTGTACGGAAGTGTTTTTTCCTGTACAGCATCAACGGCAAGAATAGTACCTGTTACAGAAGCTAAAAGCAGAAATATCGAAGAAAATAGGGCTAAGGCCAAATGTGCGTAACGCCAGAATGAAAGAGTCATTGAGTGTAATCTATTGAAATGTAATCAAATGTTTTAAGCTTTGTCAAAGTTTAGAACCTTAACAAAGCTTGAATTTTGAGCAAGTTACTTGCTTGAATTATATTTTATTCAGTCTCACGTATCTGATATACCCTTTACCATCTGTTTTTGCGGCTAAACCTTCAGTAGTAAGAGGAATTTCAAGATCGCTTACATAGTATTTTTGATCTTCAACAGCTGATTCAAATCTTAATTTGTAACCTTTGTTTATCTTAGAGTTTTCAATTTCTATTGTTGTTATGCTGCGATCTCCGCCAGTTACAGAAGCACCTGTTTTGGCACTAATATCTTCGTTTTTTTTACTTTGAAATTTATTCCATTCTTTTAACGATTTAGACCATTTTTTATCGTCTCCCATTACATAAAGAGTTTTTTCGTAGTCGCCGTTAGCATTAACAAGTGATACCACAATATAAGCTCCTTCACCCATATAATTAGCCATTTGAAGCATGCATTTGTATTTGCTTGTTTGTGCGTTTGCCTGAAATGAAATTAGGCAGATAAGAGCGATTTTAAGTATTGATTTCATTGAAATATGAGTTATTATGAGTTATGAATTATAAGTTTTGAGTTTTAAGTTCTGTTTGATATAAAGAAAATCTATACACAAACTTACAACTCAAAACTCAAAACTTTTAAGAGTTATTTTAAAAATTCTACTGAAACGTTGTTTTTTGTAAGCGACTCGTTTTCTTTTGCTAATGCGTAAGCGCTTTCATCAAATTCTGTGGTAACCTCTTTTTTTGCACCAACAGAAACAAGATATTTTAGAATAGAATCATCTTTTGCAACCATAGCGGCTCTGTGCAATGCTGTTAAACCATCTTTGTTTTTAGCATTTACATCCACTTTTAAGTCCGTTATTTTTTTAAGTAGAGAAATATCATTTTTTGGAATTGCTAAATGATATAAAGTATTACCGTCTTTTTGAGCAGCAGCTAAATTTAACCCTTTATCTTGAAGTAATTTTGCTTTAGCATCAAAAGGATCTTGTTTTGGTGCAGCCTCTCTATCTCTTCCAGCTGGTCTGTAAGATTGAACAAGGTAAACCCCTAGATTGTTTCCGTCTTTATCAGTAACATTTACATCAGCACCTTTGCTTAATAATAAAGATACAGCTTCAGGAGTTCCTGAACGCACAGCATAAGTTAAAGCCGATTCTCCTTTTAGGTTTTGAGAATTTACATTTTTTGCAAGCGGAAGTAATAATTCTAATATAGAAGTGTCTCTTGCCGAAGCCGCGATCATTATCGGAGTCGTACCTTCTTTATTTGCTTTATTAGCATCAGCACCTTTGCTTAAAAAGTATTTTACAATTTCAGTTTGATTTGGTTTTCCAGCCAAGAAATAAAGTACATTTTCGCCTGATTTGTTTTCTGCAGTTGCTTTGATTTTTACTTCTTCAACTAAATATTTATAAGTTTCAAGAGTGTTAGATTCTCTACGACTTCCTTGCGCTGCAAAAAGTAAAGCATTATCAGTTGGTTTTACACCTTTTGCTAAAAGTTTCTTTAAAAGATCTATGTTTCCAGTTCTTGCTGCATATGTAAAAGCAGTGTTTCCGTCATTATCAACATCTTTAAGAGACATTCCTTTAGTAGTAAAGTATTCCGCTGCTTTAAGATCTTTATCAGCAGGAATAGCTAAAAGTAATAAGTTAGCACCGCCTTGGTATTTTTTCTTCGGATTAACTCCAGCTTTAAAAAAAGCTTCGTACAAAGCAGGATCAGATTGACCATTTGATGCTGCAAAATCTACAGGAGTAGTGCCATGACTGTCTTCATAGTTTACATCAGAACCCTTTGCAATTAAATATTGTACTAATTCTGTATTACCTCTATAGGCAGCCCAATGCAGGTAAATACGGTTATCATGAGTCATTTTATTTATTGGATTCCCAGATTGCTCTAATAAGAATTTGATGGTTGCAATAGGAGCATCATTGTTAATAGCTAAAGTGGTAACATCAAAAGCATTTGCATTTGCTTCTGCAGGATTACTGCCTTTTGCTATTTCTGCTTTTACTACAGTTACGTCAGGTGAGTTTTTCCAGAAAGATTGCTCTAGTAAAGTGTTTTTTTGCTGTGCATTAACAAACAAAACAGCTGTTAAAGCCAATGAAATAAAAAGATTCTTTTTCATAATTTATTATTGTTGTTTAACGTCCCTTTATATATGGGGATAATGATCTATTTAGAATAAATAAAAATAAAGGACAAATGTAAAGATTTATAGTTTTAAATCAAGTTTTATTGATGCCAAAAAAAATAATTCTAATGATTTTTTAATGTTGCCTTTTTAGACGCTTTTGAAAAACGATCGATTATCGTTTTTAGAAGGCTTAGATATCAATATTATATTTTGGTTTAAATTGATCTATAGGTTTTTGGTTTTTTATGGTTTAAATATTTGATAAAGAGTTTTTTATGTTTTATTTTTTTATAATGTGAATGGCTTTTTTTTGTTTTTTAATTTGAAAAAGGAACATGCCTTTTTTGTGAATTATTGGCGTTTGTATTTTGTTAAATAACAGATTTTGAAGGCAAAATTTGGAGTTAGATGTTGATAAGTGTTTTTGAAAATTTGGTATTATTTCAGTTTTAATTGTTGACAACTCTATTTAGATTTAGTATAAATAGCTGATAATTCAGCAAGTACTGAAAATTATGCACCTGTTGATAAGTAGTTTTTTTACCACTTTTTTGGACTGCTTTTGGCTGTTGATAATTGATTGGTTTTTTAACATCAATCTTTGGTCAAAAATAGAACTGTGGGTTAATTTTGTAAGTATAAAAAATAAAGTAATTACCACTTCAGACTTTCGTTTTTTATCTTTTTTTAGTCACCACTTAAATAGTATATATTATGTCTATATTTGATAAAAGAGTCAATTATAAACCTTTTGAATATCCAGAGGTTTTACAATTTACAGAAGCTATAAATAAAGCGTATTGGGTTCATACAGAAGTTGATTTTACTGCTGATACTCAAGACTTTCATGCACATTTAACATCAGCAGAGAAAACTGCAGTAAAAAATAGTTTATTGGCTATTGCTCAAATTGAGGTAGCCGTAAAAAGCTTTTGGGGAAATATTTACGAGCACTTTCCAAAACCTGAATTTAATGGTTTAGGAAGTACTTTTGCAGAGTGCGAATTTAGACATTCAGAGGCATATTCCCGCTTGCTTGAAGTGTTAGGATACAATGATGAATTTGAGAAACTTTTAGATGTTCCAGTTATTCGCCGACGTGTAGAATATTTGTCAGATGTACTTAAAGATACTCGTTCGCAAGACAACAGAAAATATATGGTTTCGCTGATACTATTCAGTATTCTAATCGAGAACGTTTCACTTTTCAGTCAGTTTGCAATTTTGCTTTCATTTACACGATTTAAAGGTTACATGAAAAATGTGAGCAACATTATCGCGTGGACTTCAATCGATGAACAAATTCATGCTAATGGCGGAATTTATATCATCAATAAAATCAGAGAAGAGTTTCCTGATTATTTTGACGAAGAAACGCTGACACTTGTTAGAGAAACAGTAAAAGATTCAATTGCAGTTGAAGCAGATATTTTAGATTGGATATTTGAAGAAGGTGAGATTGAAAGCATCAAAAAAGGCGATTTGGTTAATTTCATGAAGTTTAGAATTGATGAGAGTTTAAAACAAATCAATATTCCAACCATATTTGATGTAAAAGTGGAAGATTATAAAGCTTTGGCTTGGTTTGAAGAAGAAGTTTTTGCTAACAGTTTGGATGATTTTTTTGCTAAACGTCCTGTAGAATATACAAAACACGACAAAAGTATAACAGCAAACGATCTTTTCTAAAAGCAAAAAATACATATGAATACAATAGACATAAATGAAGTAAATGATCTTCCGCAAAATGAAAATGGGTCTAAAATGTGGTGGAAGAACTCAGAGAGTGAACAAATTTTAAATCGTGGTTATCTTTTAAAAGGAGAAACTGTTGAAGGTGCAATTGACAGAATATGTACTGCAGCAGCCAGAAGACTTTACAAACCAGAGTTAAAAGAATCTTTTGTTGAAATGATCGAACGCGGCTGGATGAGTATAAGTTCGCCGGTTTGGGCAAATATGGGAACCGAAAGAGGACTTCCAATTTCTTGTTTTAATGTACACGTTCCAGATAAAATTGAAGGAATTACGCATAAACTGGGCGAAGTGATTATGCAAACCAAAATTGGAGGAGGAACTTCTGGTTATTTTGGCGAACTGCGTGAGCGTGGAAGTGCTGTAACAGATAACGGAAAAAGCAGCGGAGCAGTAAGTTTTATGAAGCTTTTTGATACTGCAATGGATACGATTTCGCAAGGCGGAGTACGTCGTGGTGCATTTGCGGCATATTTAGATATTGATCACCCGGATATTGAGGAATTTTTGAAAATTAAAAGTATCGGAAATCCTATTCAGAATTTGTTTACTGGAATCTGTGTTCCTGATTATTGGATGCAGGAAATGATTGACGGTGACAGCGATAAGAGACAAATTTGGGCAAAAGTTTTAGAAAGCCGTCAGCAAAAAGGACTGCCATATATTTTCTTTAGTGATAATGTAAACAAAAGCAAACCACAAGTTTACAAAGACAAGAATCTTAGAATTAACGCTAGTAATTTATGCAGCGAAATTATGCTTCCGTCAACGAGCGATGAATCATTTATTTGTTGTTTATCTTCAATGAATTTGGAGCTTTATGAAGAATGGAAGGATACTGAAGCTGTAAAATTGGCTATATTTTTCTTAGATGCTGTTTTGCAAGAATTCATCGAAAAAACAGAAGGAAATTATTATCTTTCTGCGGCAAATAAATTTGCAAAAAGACATCGTGCACTTGGGCTTGGTGTTTTAGGATGGCATTCGTATTTACAGAAAAATATGATTCCGTTTGAAGGAATGGAAGCTAAAATGAAAACGACAGAAATTTTCAAACATATAAGCGATAAAGCCGATAAAGCAACGCAGGAATTGGCTAGAATTTATGGTGAACCAGAATTGTTAAAAGGTTACGGAAAACGTAATACAACAACAATGGCAATTGCTCCTACAACATCATCATCGGCGATTTTAGGACAGACTTCTCCAGGAATTGAACCTTTTAGCAGCAATTATTATAAAGCAGGTTTAAGTAAAGGTAATTTTATGCGTAAAAATAAATATCTGAAAAAGCTGCTTGAAGAAAAAGGTTTAGATAATGAAGAAGTTTGGAGAGAAATTATGCTAAATGGCGGAAGTGTTCAGCATATGTCACAGCTTTCTCAAGCTGAAAAAGATGTTTTTAAAACGTTTAAAGAAATCAGTCAGCTTGAAATTGTACAGCAGGCGGCAATTCGTCAGAAATTTGTAGATCAAGGGCAAAGCTTGAATCTTAATATTCCGGCAGAACTTCCAATTAAAGAAGTAAACCGTTTAATGATAGAAGCGTGGCAGTTGGGAGTAAAAAGTTTGTACTACCAAAGAAGCCAAAGTGTTTCGAAAGAATTAGTAACAAGTTTAGTTAGCTGCAGCAGCTGCGAATCATAAATATCAAAAGCCGAATCTAAAATTAAGATTCGGCTTTTTTGTTCATATTTATTTATCAATGGCTTCGACAGAAGCTCCAGAAAGTTTAGTGTAGCAATAAAACGTTGCTATTTGTCATTTCGATGTAAGGAGAAATCTCCACGAGAAATTCTACAAAGATTGGTTTACTGTTGCGGAGTTACTGGCGGAGATTTCTCCTTACGTCGAAATGACAAAAAACGAGAAAAAAATTTGGGACTAGGTGTTTAAATTAAAAACTAAACTTTAGATTTCAATCGGCTCAACGTTTCCTGTGAAATATTGATATACGATGCCACAATTTTATTAGGAAGTCGTTTTACAATTGTTGGATTGATTTTTAAAAGCTGATTGTATCTTTCCAAAGCATCCATAGTTGTAAATGACATTAATCGATTGGCATTATTTACATATGCTTTCTCTAAATAATTGCTATAAAATTCCCGCCATTGCGGAATGATTTTCATCAAATGATTAAAATCTTCATGTGATATCGCAAGCAATTCAGATTTTTCGATTACCTGAATATTTTCTACAGTAGGCATTTTAGTTATAAAACTAACTAAAGCTGTGGCAAATTGATTTTCAAAAGCAATATATCGAGTCGCGTCTTTTCCTTCTTCATTAATAAAAAAGATTCGGACACAGCCTTTACCAACAAAAAAAGTCTGCTGACTAGTTTGTCCTTGTTCAAGCAGTATCTCGTTTTTATTTTTCTTTAAAGGTTTAAAATAGGAGAATATCGTTTTTAAATCTTCATCAGAAATAGCAATGCTTTTTCTAATATAATTGCCAAGCTGTTCGTATATCATTTTAGTTGTAATCTCGCACGAATTTACGGTAATAGATAATATCTTCTATCGATAAAACTACTAAATCATGTTGTTGTGCAAAGCTAACGATTTTGTCAAGTTTTGCCATGCTGCCGTCTTCATTCATTAATTCACATAAAACAGCTTCAGGTTTTAAATTGGCTAATTTCATTAAATCGACACTTCCCTCAGTGTGACCGTTTCTTTCTAAAACTCCATTATCTTTGGCACGAAGCGGAAATATATGTCCTGGTCTAGCCAAGTCTTCGGGTTTGGCATTTTGCGCAACAGCCGTTTTAATTGTTGTAATTCGATCAGCAGTAGAAACTCCTGTCGTGACACCTTTTTTTGCTTCAATTGTTATAGTAAATGGCGTTTGAAAACTGCTGGTATTTTCTTTTACCATGTACGGAAGATCTAATTGATCTGCCTTTTCATTCGGAAGGCATAAACAAACAATTCCGCTGCATTCACGAATCATAAGTGCCATGTCCTTTACTGTAATGTGTTCGGCTGAAAAGATTAAATCGCCTTCATTTTCGCGATTTTCATCATCAGTTACTATAATTCCTTTTCCGCTTTTAAGCTGTACTAAAGCATTTTCTACGCGTTCTTTGCTTGTAATTCCAAATTGAACTAACGGACTTAATTCTGTACTAATCATTTTACTGTATTTTGAAATTGTTTTAGAAATAATTGAATCAACAAATCTAAAGTGGTTTGTAATGTAAAAGTTTGATATAGGTCAATAAATAGATAGTGCTTTAGATTTGTTTCAGCATGACGTAAGACAGGGAAAACAAGTTTTCCTGACTAATATGCCCACGAGATACTTATAAAATATTTCCTGTAAAGGCGCACGGCAATGCTTCTCCATTCAGATAAAAATTCACTGGATTATTTTTTTAGTAAGCGCCACTAATAATTATCATAAAATCTTAATTTAGCAACTAGAAAATTTAATCCAAAACCACTAAAAATCAGTAATAAATGGAAAATGTTACCGTAATTATAATGCTGCTGTTTGGCGTCGCTTTTTTGAGTCTTGTAAGCAAAAGATATAATTTTCCGGTTCCAATAGTGCTTGTTCTCTGTGGTGTAATTATAAGTATCGTTCCTGGACTTCCTGTAATATCACTTAGTCCAGAAGTTGTGTTTATTATATTTTTACCTCCTTTGTTGTATCATGCCGCTTGGTACACAAGCTGGTCAGATTTTAAACAATCCATTCGGCCTATAACTTTGGCGGCTGTCGGATTGGTTTTGTTTACTACAGTTGCGGTTGCAATTGCAGCACACGAATTAATAGAAGATGTCTCTTGGCCGTTAGCCTTTTTAATTGGCGCAATCGTTTCTCCTCCCGATGCTGTTTCAGCAACTTCTATTACCAAAGGTTTAGGATTGAATCCGAGGCTTATTGCGATTCTTGAAGGAGAGAGTCTTGTTAACGATGCGAGTGGTTTAGTAGCTTATAAATATGCACTTACAGCGATCACAGCTGGAAATTTTGTGTTGTGGCAGGCAGGATTAAATTTTGTACTGATGTCGTTAATTGGAATTGCGATTGGTTTAGTCGTTGGTTTTATAATGAGTTATATTCATAAGCGATTTGTCTGCGACGAAATAATCGAGGTTACTCTTACGCTGCTAACACCATTTGCGTCGTATTTGCTGGCAGAGCATTTTCATGGTTCAGGAGTTTTGGCTGTTGTTGCTACAGGACTTTATTTATCGGCAAGATCAGGAACTATTTTTACGCATGAAAGCCGAATTATGACGGGGACAATCTGGAGTGTTTTAACTAATATTTTAAATGGTTTGATTTTTATTTTAATTGGACTTCAGTTGAGACAGATTATGGCTGGAATTAGTAATTACTCGGGAACTTCATTGTTGCTTTGGGGGGCAGCGATAAGTGCAGTGGTTATTTTGGTTCGCTTTTTATGGGTAGTTCCTGCCGTTTTGATTCCCAGATGGCTTAGTAAACGAATCAGGCAAAAAGAGGAGTTTGACTACCGCAATATGATTATTTTTGGCTGGTCTGGAATGCGCGGTGTTGTTTCTATGGCGGCAGCATTAGCACTTCCGCTTATGCTGAATGAAACGGAAGCATTTCCGCTGCGAAATTTGATTATTTATCTGGTTTTTTGTGTCATACTTTCGACTTTAGTAATTCAAGGTCTTACGCTTCCTTGGGTGATTAAGAAGCTAAAAATCGAGCGTTATTCTATACTTGCCGAGGAATATAATATTCGAAATGTAATTGTATCCGAAACGATTGCTCATATTGAAGATAATTTTTCATTATTAGATGGTGATTTACTGCACAATATTAAAAGTAAATATGAAGTGAAATTTAATCGTTTACAAAAAACGGAACTGCCGGCTAATTTTTTTGGAAATGGAAAAATGCTTGGAGGTGAGATTTTTAATGATTTTACAAAACTTCAGATTGATCTTCTAAATGTAGAGCGTGGGAAACTTGAAGTTATGCATAAAGGAGGATCTGTTAATGAAGAGATTTTTAGAAAAATTGAAAAAGAACTTGATCTTGAAGAAACCAGATTGTGGATGGAAATGTATGAGGAGTAGTTTTCTTTACGAAAAACAGAATAACCTATTATTTTGATAGGTTAATAAAAGTTTTGATGTTTTTTGCTTTTTATTTCAAAATAACTCTTTAAATTTGCCGCACCAATGAAAAATGATAACCAGAGAAAAAAATATTATAGCTGCAGCATGATGATGTGCTGTATGACTGCTGTGAGATTTATTGATCTGGCTTGTATATAAAAAATAATGATATTTATTTTAAAAGCCTTTCATGATTTAATTGAAAGGCTTTTTTATTTAAAATTTCCATATTCTAAGTAAAATTGAATAGACAAAATGATTGAATTAAAAAATGTAACTAAAACTTTTCATCAAAAAGACAGGATTGTAACTGCTTTATCTGATGTTTCACTTACAGTTCCGCCAGGAAAGATTTTTGGTGTAATTGGAACTTCTGGAGCAGGGAAAAGTACGCTGATAAGATGTGTGAATCTTTTAGAAAGACCAACTTCAGGAGAGATTATTGTAGACGGAAAAGCATTAATGCAGTTATCAAGTGCCCAATTGGCGATTGAAAGACGACAAATAGGAATGATTTTTCAGCATTTTAATCTGCTTTCTTCTAGAACTGTTTTTGAGAATGTTGCTTTTCCGTTAGAACTTGTTGGCACTTCAAAATCAGTTGTAAAAACACGCATTTTAGAGTTGCTTCAGTTAGTAGGTTTGGCAGAAAAAGCAAACGATTATCCTGCAAGCCTTTCTGGAGGTCAAAAGCAAAGAGTTGCCATTGCGAGAACATTAGCTAATAATCCTAAAGTTTTGCTGTGTGATGAAGCGACAAGTGCACTAGATCCTGCAACAACACGATCAATTTTAAACTTGCTGAAAGATATAAACCGTCGTTTAAATATTACGGTTTTATTAATTACGCATCAAATGGAGGTTGTAAAATCAATTTGCGATGAAGTAGCCGTAATTAGTCATGGAAAATTGATAGAACAGGGAAGTGTTGGAGAAATTTTTGCAGATCCGAAACACGATTTAACGAAGGAATTTATTGCATCATCATTGCATCTTGATGTTCCTACGGTTTATCTTGAAAAATTACAAAAAGAAGATAACGGAAATTTAAATCCGTTATTAAGACTTGAAATGACTGGAAAATCAGTTAATGAGCCTGTTATTTCAGAAGTTTCCAGACTTTTTGATACTAATTTCAAAATTGTAAGTGCTCAAATGGATCAAGCGGGAGATGTTAATTTTGGCGTAATGCTGATTGAATTATCTGGTAAACGGGAGAATTACAAAGCTGCTATCGAATATTTTATTTCAAAACATATTAAAACAGAAATCATAGGTTATGTCTGAATCCATTATTGACTTATTATTAAAGGGAACTTTGGAAACTATAGTAATGACATTTGTGTCTGGCTTTTTTGGCTTTTTACTAGGTCTTCCAACAGGAATTTTACTTTTTCTGACTCGAAAGAATCAAATATTAGAACAACCCGTATTAAATAGAATATTGTCTGTTTTAGTAAATGTATTTCGTTCTATTCCATTCATTATTTTAATCGTTTGGATGATTCCGTTTACACGTGCAATCGTAGGAACTTCTATTGGTGTAAGCGCAGCTTTGGTTCCATTAAGTATTGGTGCCGCACCGTTCATTGCTCGTCTTGTAGAAAACAGTCTTTTGAGTCTTCCATCAGGATTAATTGAAGCCGCAAGAGCTTTAGGAGCAACTCCTTTGCAGATCGTATATAAAGTATTACTTCCAGAAGCATTGCCGTCATTAATAAACGCTGCTTCTATAACATTAATTACACTTGTGGGGTATTCTGCAATGGGTGGTGCAGTTGGTGCCGGCGGTTTAGGGCAGGTAGGATATCAATATGGATATATTGGTTATGATGCTGTAACAATGAATTCAGTGTTAGCTTTACTGGTACTCTTGGTATTCTTGATTCAGTTTGCTGGAGATGCTTTATCAAAACGATTTGATCACAGATAATTTCAATTAAAAATTAAGTAGTAAAAATTAAAAACATAGGAATGAAAAATATAAAAAGTTTTATTAAAGCAGGTGGAATTATTGCATTGTCATTAGTTTTATCGAATTGCGGAAAAAGCAAAAATAATGACCCGCATCATATTAAAGTGGGTGTTGCAGCTGGACCAGAATATGCTGTTGCTCAGGCAGCACAAAAAGTAGCTAAGGAAAAATACGGACTAGAAGTTGAACTCGTTTCATTTAATGATTATGTAATTCCAAATGAAGCTTTGAGTCAAGGAGATATAGATGCAAATGCTTTTCAGCATAAACCTTATCTTGACGAACAGTCTAAACAACGAGGTTACAAATTGGCGATAATTGGTAAAACATTTGTATACCCAATTGCTGGTTATTCTAAAAAAATAAAAAGTCTTTCGGAATTGAAAAACGAAAGCACAGTTATTATTCCAAATGATCCAACAAATGGAGGTCGTTCATTATTGCTTTTAGAGAAAAATGGTTTGCTGAAACTTAAATCAGGAATCGGTTTGTTACCTAAAGTAACAGATATAGTAAGCAATCCTAAAAATCTGAAAATATTAGAATTAGAAGCACCGCAATTACCTCGTGCTTTAGACGATCAAAATGTAACGATTGCAATTATCAATAATACATTTGCTTCTCAGGCTGGATTAGTTCCTGCTCGTGATGCATTGTTTGTGGAAGATAAAGATTCGCCTTATGTAAATCTTGTTGTAAGCCGTGAGGACAATAAAAATGAAGAAAAAGTAAAGCAGTTTTTGCAAGCTTTTCAATCACCAGAAGTAGAACAGGCTGCAATTCGCGAGTTTAAAGGCGGTGCTGTAAAAGGCTGGTAAAAAAACATAAAAAACTATTATCTTAAAGGCCTTTAGAGGCCTTTTTTTATGTTCTTATTTTAAGTTTTGGGAAATAAAACTGTTTGATCTCGAATGAAATAAGTCTTATTTTGTTGTTTTTCAGACGTTTGAGGATTAGTTAGATTAAGGTTTACGTTTATTTTTGCTGCTGAGAAAAATGATTTAGAACGTTCTGAATCATTTGTTATGAAGTAAAAAGTATTCTTAATTAATTCTGTTATGAAAATATTCAATTTAACACTATTCTTTATTGTAAGTTTTTTTAATACTCCTGTAGAAAACGTAAACGACAAGCCTGCTGCAATTATTGAAGATGCAAGACTGACACAGCAGCTAACTGAAGTAAAAGCATTATTAAAGAATCGCTCTGGGTATAATGATAAGATTGTTTTTCTGGTTGATATGAAAATCAAATCTGGGTACAATAGGTTTTTTGTTTATGATATAGCCAACAATAAAATTTTAGATAAAGGACTTGTGGCTAATGGATCAGGATCTGAAACGGCTGTAAAAGGAGATTTGAAATTTAGTAATGAACCCAATTCTAAATGTACTTCGTTAGGCAGATATTCCGTAGGTAAATCGTATAAAGGAATGTTTGGTAAAGCCTATAAATTAAGCGGACTTGATGAAACTAATAGTAACGCGGCTAAAAGAGCAGTAGTTTTACATTCGTACTCTGCAGTTCCAAATGATGAGCAGGAGTATTATATATCAAACAGTCAAGGTTGTCCTATGGTAAGTGAAGTTTTCTTTAAAAGATTAGAAAAGATCATTGACGGCTCAAAATCGAACATTATCTTGCATATTTTTTATTAATTGAAAACATTGAGGCTTTTTGTTACGGAGTTTCGTGTGCGATTTCTCCTTACGTCGAAATGACAAAAAAATCCCTAACCATATTAGACTTTTATCAAAGACTTTCGCATTTTTGTGATTCCTAGGAACGAGGAATCTTCACGAGAAGCTCCACAAAGATTGGTATTTTACTATGTCGAGTTACTTGCGAAGATTGCTTCGCCAGTTCACTATAGCTCGTGTCCTCGTTCCTTGGGATGACAAATTTTAAGAACTAAGTCTTGTATTATATTCCTCCATATCGAATACTTGATCCTAAAATAAGCATCGTTACACCTATTAAAGTAACACTAATAATAAGGACTGCCATTTTATTGATATTATGTTTGCTGAGATTTGGAATAATACTAAATTGAGCAATGAGTGCAAGTAAAAAAGTAGAGAGTAATAATAAGAGTTTTACAGAAACAACTTTTTCGATTCCGCTGGAAAAACTAAACCAAGAATCAAAAGAAACTCCAAAATCATACGCCATCATTATTCCTGTAATAATTAGTAAAAGGAGAGAGCTCATGCCTAGAGCTTCAAATTTTTTCTCATAGTTTAAAATAATTGCTGGGTCTTTTTGCTTTAAAGCTAAAGGCAGGTATCGAATGCTTAAAACAAGATGTCCGCCCACCCAGATTGTTGCTGAGATAAGATGAATTATCAAAAGAAAATGGTGCAGTTTCATGAGCTTTTTGGTTTTGGATTGATAAAAGGTAAGAGCAGCATTTTTTAGAAATTATTCTCTAAAAACAATTTTTACTTTTGATGCAGAAAAATTGGTACTACTCATTTTTTGATCAGAACGACCTAGAGATGTTAGTGTTGGCACATTATTTCTAAAATGCTGGATATAATAGTTTCCCTCAAAATTTTGAGTTTCAAGATAGGTTCTCATCTTTAATAATTCAGATTTATTGATAAGATTTGAATGTACTGTTGTGCGTACTTCAAACTGAATTGAAGAGGCTATTAAAAGTAATAAACTTTCTTCAAATTTTAAAAATAGATTTGATTTTGTAATCTCTTTAAAAGCATCTGGAAGGCTTTTAAAATCTAAAGCAACATAATCGATCAGTTTTTCAGAGATCAGTTTTCGCAGAACATTTGGTTTCGAACCGTTAGTATCAACTTTCACTGTAAAACCTAGGGCTTTTATTTTTTTTATAAAAATGATTATGTTTTTATGCATGGTACATTCGCCACCGCTTAATACTACACCATCTAATAATCCTTTGCGTGTTTTAAGAAACGCAAGAACTGTTTCGAAATCAATACTTCCTTTGCCAAGAACAATATCAGGATTGTAACAATATAAACACCGCATATTACAGCCTGCAAACCATATAATGCAGGCTGTCTTATCCGGATAATCTAATAAAGTAAAGGGCGTAATGTTGTAAACTGCCTTATTGGATAGTGGATTCCTTGAAATGGGTACGCTGTTGATGTTCGCCTTTTTTTCCAATATTAAAACTTTCTACGGGTCTATGATAGCCCATTACTCTTGTGTAAACTAAACATTTGCTTCTTTTAACTTGCTGCTGTGCTAGAATTTCATGACATTGTGTTTTCATATATTTCGGATTTTTGATTATTCTCGCTGAGTAAAATTTCGTCGCATTTTGGGCAGTATTCATGTTCGCCATTTAGATATCCATGAATAGGACAGATGCTGAAAATTGGTGTAACCGTTATGTAAGGCAGTTTGAAATTTGTCAATACCTTTTTCACAAAGTTTTTACAGGCTTCTGGACTGCTTATTTTTTCTCGCATATAGAGATGCAGTACCGTTCCGCCGGTATATTTACATTGTAATTCGTCCTGAAGCAATAAAGCCTCAAACGGATCTTCGGTATGATCTACAGGAATTTGTGAACTGTTTGTATAATAGATATTGCTGTTTTGACCTGCCTGCAAAATTTCTGGAAAACGTTTTTTATCCTCTTTTGCAAAACGATAAGTCGTTCCCTCTGCAGGAGTAGCTTCAAGATTGTATAAGTTTCCTGTTTCTTCTTGGAATTCTTTCATTCTTGATCGAATATGATCTAAAACTTCAGTTGCAAAATGAATCCCAGAATTGGTGGTAATATTTTGTTTTCCATCCGTAAAATTAAGCACCATTTCATTCATTCCGTTCACACCGATGGTTGAAAAGTGATTTCTAAAATGCTGAAGATAACGTTGTGTATAAGGATAAAGTCCTCGGTCGTACATTTTTTGAATAAAGATTCTTTTTTTCTCTAAAGTCGATTTTGCTTTTTGGAGCAGCTCATCTAAATGATAAAACAGTTTTATAATATTCCCTTTATGTAAATATCCCAAGCGAGCCATATTGATCGTTACTACGCCAATGCTTCCAGTCATTTCGGCACTTCCAAATAAGCCGTTTCCTCGTTTTAATAATTCACGTAAATCAAGTTGAAGTCTGCAGCACATACTTCTAACAGCATTTGGTTTATAAGCTTCGGGATTTTCTATTCTGTTGCCATTTTCATCTAATATATACTGACTTCCAATAAAGTTTTGAAAGTATGAAGAACCAATTTTAGCTGTATTTTCAAACAATAAATCAACATTTTCACCTTCCCAGTCAAAATCCTCTGTTATATTAACCGTAGGAATTGGAAACGTAAATGGCTGTCCGTTTGCATCACCTTCGGTCATTACGGTATAATAAGCCTTATTAATCAAGTTCATTTCCTCTTGAAAATTGGCATATTTTAAATTCGTTAAAGCTGCAACTCCTCTTTCGTTAGCCTTTTTTATTAAGATTGAATCATTTGAAGTAAGAAATAAATGTTCGTTATTTCTAGTTGGAATCTGCTCTTTTAAATCATCAGGAGCGATCCAATCTAAAGTTATATTCGTAAAAGGAGATTGTCCCCATCTTGCGGGCACATTCAGGTTATAAACAAAACTTCGAATCGCTTTTAAAACTTGATCGTAAGTGAGCTGGTCTTTAAAGACGTATGGCGCAAGATAAGTATCAAATGAACTGAAAGCCTGAGCGCCTGCCCATTCGCTTTGCAGAATTCCTAAAAAGTTAGCCATTTGTCCAAGCGCCTCTCTAAAATGCGATGGAGGTCTGCTTTCAACACGACCGCGCACGCCGTTGAATCCTTCATTTAATAAAACACGCAGACTCCAACCAGCGCAGTAACCAGTTAAACAATCGAGATCATGAATGTGTAAATCACCATTTCTATGTGCAAAACCTTCTTCCTTATTGTAAATTTTATCCAGCCAGTAATTCGCAATTATTTTTCCTGCGGTATTATTAACTAATCCTGCATTAGAATAGGAGGTATTGGCATTGGCATTAATACGCCAATCAGATTGGTTGATATATTCTTCAATAGTTTGTGTACTGTCGACATACGTCGTGCTGTCATTGAAACCATCAATATGTTCCCGCTGCAGTTTTCGGGTATGACGATAGATAATAAATGAGCGCATGGTTTTAAAATAACCATTTTCAAAAAGAACTCTTTCTATAATGTCCTGAATTTCTTCTACCGGCCATGAATATTTTGATTCAAGACCTAAAGAAACCAGTTTGTATATCTTTTTATCAACAGGCAGATTTACGCTCTGAAAGGCTTTTTCAATGGCGTCTTTAATTTTATAGGCTTCAAAAGGTTTGTAATCGCCGTTACGTTTGATCACATATTTTTCCATGTTTTGTATGTTTAAGAAACTTTCTCAAATTTTTTCTCGAGACTAATAGCTTTTGGAAACAGTATATTGTTTTCCATATGAATGTGTTTGTGCAGATCGTTTTCAAATTCTTCCAGCATTGCAAATGTTACTTTGTAGGTATTGCAGGCATCAGCAGGAGGAGAGTAATTGTTGGTCAAAGCGGCAATTTTTTTAAAACGATCACCCTCAGTATTATGTTCCTGCTTCATCATTGCAATAGGATTTTCGATAGTTCCAAAATGCGGCATTTCTAGAAAATCACCTTTTATTTGAGCCGTTTTCATTTTTCGGATAAAAGGAAAAAGTATAACTTCTTCTTTTCTCATATGCGCCGAAAGATCTGCAGCTGATGCTGAAAAAAGAGAATTAATATCGAATAATTCTGGATGTCTTTCGCCGTGAACATTACATAGTTTGTTTAAAAACTGAAATAGTACCGGCGTTTTTTCTTTTACATAACGATGATGTGTTTTTTCTATATAATCTGTAAGTAAGTCGAGCGGCCAGGTTTTATAATCAAATGATTGATTTGCTTCGCTTGTTCGAGTTCTTTCAATTTCTGCAATTAATAACTCTTCATCAATAGCTCTTTTTTTGCATACTTCTTCGATCGTACGGTGTCCTTTGCAACAAAAATCAATACTGTATTTAGAGAAAGTTGCTGCTGTTCTGAAATCATCTGCCACGATTTCGCCAATTGTATTTTTTGGTGTTATTTCCATTTTTTTGGAGAGGTTTTAATCATTCAATTAGTTAGAATGGGTTCTTTTATTTTTTTACATTGTTTAATGATAATTAAGGCTGTGACAAGCATATTGCTGAATTCAATAAAAGGAATTGCGATTTTGTCTTTTTCGATTAGAGAAACGGCTGCATTTTTCAGCATTTTTATTTTTTCTACTGCATGATCTTTATCACGATTTTCGCTGGTATAAAAAACGGTAATTAAGACTTGCAGTTCTTTTTTTAGGATAGCAAAAGCTTCGGTAGTACTATTGTCTGCTTGGGAAAACTTTGGACTAGGTATTTTTGATGAAAATGCAAAATTTTGTATTGTTTTATCTATTTGTTCTGAGGCTTGATGTGCAAAAACTAAGGCTTCTAAAAGCGAATTGGAGGCTAAACGATTTTTGCCATGTAATCCTGTTCGGGCACATTCTCCTATGGCATATAGATTTTGAATTGCCGTTAAACCGTTGCGATCAACTTTTATCCCGCCGCATTGATAATGAGCCGCCGGAACAATTGGAATTAGATCTTTTTCGGGTTTTAAACCTGCTAGATTGCATTGTTTTGCAATTACAGGAAATTCTTTGTAAAACTCGACTGAATCTAAGTGACGACAATCAAGATAAACGTGTTTTTTATTAGATTGAAGCATTTCGCTGTTAATGGCATGAGAAACAATATCACGTGTTGCTAATTCGCCTCGTGAATCATATTTAAACAAGAATCTTTTTTGATCTTCATTAACAACATAAGCGCCAAAACCACGAACTGCTTCTGAAATTAGAAAAAACGGATTTTTGCTGCCGTCAAACAAGGCGGTGGGATGAAACTGGATGTATTGGAGGTCTTCAATTTCGATCCCAGCGCGGGCAGCCATTGCAATACCGTCACCCGTGGCAATTTCAGGATTGGTTGTGTTCTCAAAAAGCTGGCCGCAGCCGCCTGTACTCAATATGATAGTTCTGGTTTGTATGTATTTTACGGAGTTACTTTTTTTATCATAATAAAAAGCTCCAGTGCAAAGATTTTCTTCTTCATTTTTTTCAGTATTCAAATCAATAACTTGATGATTTTCGAGTAACTGTATATTTGGAAGTTCTTTTATGATATTTAGAAGTTTTTTTTCAATTTCTAAGCCAGAACTGTCTTTATGATGCAATATGCGATGAGTAGAATGACCGCCTTCTAAACCCAAATTCCACTGTCCGCGCTCATCTTTATCAAAAGAAGTTCCAATGTCTAAAAGCTCATTTAACCTTTCTGGCGCCTGCTTAATTACCATATTTACAATAGTTTGATCACAGCTTCCGTCGCCTGCGAGCAGTGTATCTTTAATGTGCTGGTCAAAGCTGTCTTTTATCAAATCGGTTACAACCGCAATACCGCCTTGTGCCAATTGTGTATTTGTATTTTGAGCACTTTCTTTGGTCATAATTACAATTGACAAATCGGGTCTTTTTTGAGCTGTTTTCATAGCTAGAAAAAGTCCCGAAATACCTGAGCCAATTATTAAGATGTCAGTTTTAAGCATTTTGTTGTTTTTTTTGTTCTATGATAATTCAAGCATTCTTTCAATTGGCTGCAGGGCTTTAACTCTTAAGGGTTCAGCTATTTTAATTTCTGGACTTTCGTTACTGAGGCATTGCAGGAGTTTTTCAAGGGTATTAATTTTCATAAAAGCACATTCACTGCAGGCACAGCTGTTATCTTCTGTGGATGGGGCCGGGATCAGCGTCTTATCAGGTACAGTTTTTGAAAGTTGATGCAGAATGCCGGCCTCCGTAGCCACGATGAAAACGGAAGCAGGATCCGTTTTAATAAAGTTAATAATACCCGAAGTAGAGCCAATATAATGCGCCGTTTTCAAAATATGACTTTCTGACTCCGGGTGGGCGGCAATTTTTGCCGTTGGATTTTTTATATAAATTTCAATTAACTTGTTTAATGAAAAGGCTTCGTGAACCACGCAAGAACCTTCCCAGAGTACTAAATCACGCTGAGTTTCTTTTTTTAGATAATTTCCCAGATTTTGATCGGGAGCAAAAATTATCTTTTTGTTTTGAGGAATTGATCCTATTATCTTTTTTGCATTTGATGATGTGCAAACAAGATCGCTCATCGCTTTTATTTCGGCAGAACAATTAATGTACGTTACCACAACATGATCTGGATATTTTTCTTTGAATATCTTAAAATCTTTCGGGTCACAGCCGTCAGCGAGTGAACAGCCGGCCTTTAAATCTGGAAGCAGTACTTTTTTTGACGGATTAAGGATTTTTGCGGTTTCTGCCATAAAATGAACTCCCGCAAAAACAATAACATCTGCATTGGTTGCCTGTGCTTTTTTGGATAATTCTAAACTGTCGCCAACAAAATCTGCAATATCTTGAATGTCTTCATTTTGATAATAATGAGCTAGAATGACAGCATTTTTTTGCTGTTTTAGGCGGTTTATTTCCTGTATCAAGAATTGTTTATCCATTTTTTTTAATCTGTTTTTTTTGAAAAAATCAAGCTCTACTAAAGAAATGCGACAGTTGGTAAAACTGAAGTTTGTAATGAAAGTGGTAGTTTTTAGGATGCTTGATTGTAAATTTTAATAGCGTAAATATATTGTCATCAAAATTTTCAAACTATGATTCCAATCATACTGTATTATTTTTATTTTTTTATGTTCTGTTTTAAAAGTCAAACGTAAAACTGGAAAAAAATGTAGTTCAAAAAAGGTTTATCTAAAGCTGAAAGTAAGATTAACAAAGACGTTGCGTCCCATTCGCGGAATTTTATTCCAGTCTGAAAAAGTGGTGTAATATTTATCAAAGATATTTTCTACACCCGTTTGCAGTTTTATTAAATTTTGATTGTAATGAAATACATATCCAGCATTGAAATTAAAAATCAAATAATCCTGTGTTTTTGTCTGACCGTATGTTGCTGCAAATTCTTTTTGAGCAAGATTTCCCAAAGCCGAAATTCCTAAATTTAGATTCTGCTTTTTATAGTCAATTCCTACACTGTATCGTATTGGACTTATAAAAGGAAGATTGTTTCCTTGATTGTCTTTGCCTAAACTATAAACCAGCTGTGTTTTTAAAAGCCAGTTTTCAAATAGAGAATATTCTAAATTTAAATCGGCATTAAAAATAGAGGCATAGCTTAAAGCTTCGTATTTTTTTACACCAGACGCTCCAATTGTCATAGGCAGAATATTAGGATCAATTTGCCCTACGATAAAATCATTAATATGAAAGTATGACGCTGTAATTTTTGTGCTCAATTGATTTGTTTTATACCCCAGTAAAAGATTGGCTTCTAGGGCTTTTTCGTTCTTTAAAAATGGATTTCCTATGTAATCATAAAAATCACTGCTGTTATAAAGATAAAAACCATAACCTTCAGAAACAGAAGGAGCTCTTTCTGCATAAGCACCTCCAAAACCATATTCAAAATTGCCTTTTTTTTGAGTAAAGTTTGCAGAGAAACTTTTTAAGAAACGGTTTTTTGAAGCCTCCATTTTAGGATAAAAAATACGCAGACTCTGCAATCCAAAATCATTTGCAACATCATTTGAATGAAATCCAACAGAAGTTCCAATTCTCAAAGTAGTTTCTGAAGCTATTTTAATATAATCTTCAAGCGATAAACCGTTATAAAAAGTTCGTACATCAGGCCAAGTGTACATAAACATTAAATTTTCTGTGGGATCAGAAGGATACATTGTCATTTCGGCAATCGATTTGTTGTAAAAAGCATTTAAGTCTGCCGTAAAATCGTGTATTTTATATTTCCCTTTTAGTTTAGAATAAAATCCATAGGTATCAGACCAGCCAGGCATATCCATATGAATGGGAACAGATGGTCTTTTAGTATCGTCCATTTTATGAGTTATGCTGTTTCCGTAAACCTTTGTTTCCCAGTTTGAAATAATACCAGAATCGGGTGTGTAACGATAGCTTAAAGACATAATTTCGGCTTTTGCCAGCGAAACATCCATCGGCAGAGCGGGATAACCTACATTTGTTGCGTTATCATAAATTAACGAAGCTTCTAGATTATTTCTCTTATTTATAAAATATCCAGCAGTTGCTGCAATGTTGTATTTTGTAAACTGAGAAAAATTGATTTCTTGATTTCCACCAGCTTTATAATTCTCAGCATCACGATGCATAAAATCAACATGAGCGTAAAACTTTTCATTATTGTAGCCCAATGAACCTCCAATAATTTTTTGCTGATTGTTACTTTCATAACCTGAGTTAAAACTGCCATTCCACCCCAAAGTATTTTGACTAAAAACAGAACGTTTTAGATCTATAGAGCCGCCAATTGCCGCTCCATGACAGCTTGCCTGCTGACCAGAAGCAACCGCAGCTTCTGATAAATTTGATACTTCAACATAAGAGGTTATAGGATCCATTTTATCAGTACAAGCTCCAAAAATGCGCATTCCGTCAATAGTAATAACAGTGCGTTCTGTAGACATGTTGTTAATTGTAGGTTCCCAGGCATAAGCGCCTCTTTTTATCATATTTACTTTTGTAGATTTTTGAAGATAATCTTCTACAGAAGTCAATGATTTTGGCTGTTTTTGATGTAAAGCTGCTTTTTTTCCAATAACAATAATTTCATTTAAATTTTGAGCCAAAAGACTGTCTTTTTGTTGTTCTTGTCCCCAGCAGATTGTTGAAAAAATAGTTAGAATACATACTATTATCTTTTTCATCACTAGATAAATTATAAGAAAGAGACAACTACAATTGCCTCTTTCTTGTTAATAATGAACGCTTAAAATTCGATTTCAAAATAAAGACTGCTTGCAGGATTTTCTGTTGTTACAGGTTCTCCTTTTAGTACTTCATCTGAGGCATTTAAAACCTGCATATTAATTTTCCAATATCCAGTCATGGTCAATGAAAGTTTCCCTTTATAGAAATCTCCTGCTTGAGATTGTACTAAATCGGTGTTATTTGGTGAACCATGATTTCCCATGCTTGGCATTCTAGGATCTATTTTTATTTTAAAATTGTTTGCCGCAGTAAACGTCATCATATCTTCCATTTTATAAAGTCCAATAGCAGCATCGTTTACGGCTACTTTCGGATTTTCGGGTGCGATATAAGCCAGTACATATTTGTTGCCGTTATTGTCTTTAAATGAGGTTACAGTACGTTTTGGCGATGCAGTTACCGCAATAGTATCTGCAACGGTATAAACAACATTATTGATAGTATAATTAATTTTAAGTTCCCAAAACTCCTTATCGTTTTGTGCCATCTGAAAAATAATATCACCTGAGTATAAGGTTTTTTTATCTGCCGTTTTGGTCACAGCTGATTTTGGACATGAATGCTGCATCATAGTCATATGCATAATTGGCGTCCAATCAATTTGTGCATCCGTAATATAAGCGCTGCTTTTTTTGTCTTTTATTCTAATGGTAACAGCATTGTAGCCTTGAATTAAAGTGCCTTTTTTTGAGTACAACTCAACTACATGATTGTCATTCGTTAATTCTTGAATTTTTTGAAGTCCAAGTGTTTCATCAGCAGGAATTGAAGTTGAAGAATCATCATCAGAAGAACATGAAATATAGGTAATCGCTAAAAGGAAAAGGGTAATGTATTTTAAAGTTTTCATAGAATATTAATTTAAATTAGGATAATACGATTTCTGCCGAAATAGATTTCGGAGAAAATAAAGTGTAAAACATTGAAAAATTAATAGTTGAAAGCCGGTGGGCGAAATACAGAAACTGCGTCTAAATGGGAGTATAGATTTTTATAAACTGAGTTTATTTTTAAGTAGGTTTTGTGAGTTGTTTCAAAACAAAATACTGGAAGGTTTACTATGAATAGTACAACTGTTTCTGCTGTTTCTGTTTTTTTCTCGTTAGAGGCTGGAACATCATTTTTATACGCTTTTGCCAGCTCTTTTTTCAAATGACATTTTCCATTACAGCTTAGTTCAGGTGCATTTTTGTTTTCGCATAATTCGGTAACAATGTAATGGTAGTTTACCACATAATCCAAAAATGGAAACGCAGGTCTGAAAACCACTGAAAAGAGAAATATGTAAACAAAAAACTTCATCTGTTTATTTTAGAGTACGAAGGTATCATCAACTTTTTCTTTAAAGTATGATCGTAATCATAATTTAAGAAATACATCTTGTGGAACTTTGACCTGTAGTTTAACAAATAAAAAAAAGCAAACACATGAACAAATTATTTTTAATAGCAATGTTTGGCATTTTCTTTTTCGTGTCCTGCGGAAAGGATAAATCAAAAACAGATGAAGATTTTTCGACTCCGCCGCCTGCAGAAAAAACTGCCGAAGCTGAATCATATGATCCTCAAAGGGGACTCGGGAAATATTCGACTGTAGAATTAGGCGCTTCCTTAGATAAAGCAATGGCAGAAAAAGGGCTTAAAGCTGCCGAAGTAAAATGTACTTCATGCCACAAACCTACAGATGAGAAACTTGTTGGTCCGGGATGGAAAGGTGTAACGGAACGAAGAACACCACAATGGATTATGAATTTTATCACAAATCCTGATCCTATGATTGATAAAGATCCAGAATTGCAGGCTCAATTAGAGCTTTGTATGATTAGAATGCCTAATCAAGGTTTAAGTGATGATGAAGCTAGAAGTATTCTGGAATATATGCGTCAGAATGATGGAGTAAAATAATCTCCAAAATAAATCAGAAATCTAAATAATAACCATATGAAAAATAACTTTTTAAAATCAGTTTTTGCCATTACTTTGGGCTGTGCTTTTTTTGTTTCTTGCAAGCCTAAAGACTCTTCAGATGCTGTTGATGGCGATGTAGCCAGCAAAGTATATGTTGCTCCCGGTAAGTATGATGAGTTTTACAACTTTGTCTCTGGCGGATTTAGTGGTCAAGTGAGTGTTTACGGACTTCCAAGCGGGCGACTGCTTAGAGTAATGCCTGTATTCTCTGAAGATCCTCAAAGCGGCTACGGCTACAGCGAGGAAACAAAACCAATGTTAAACACTTCTCACGGATATGTGCCTTGGGATGATCAGCATCACCTTGATTTGTCGCAGACAAATGGTGAAGTAGACGGACGCTGGCTTTTTGCCAATGCAAACAATACACCTAGAATTGCACGTATTGATCTAAAAACTTTTAGAACAGCTGAAATTATCGAACTTCCAAACTGTGCAGGAAATCACTCTTCACCATTTATTACTCAAAATACAGAGTATGTGGTAGGAGCAAGCCGTTTTAGTGTTCCTCCTGATAATGATAATGGAGATGTGCCTATTAATACTTTCAAGAAAAACTTTAAAGGATATTTAAGTTTTGTAAAAGTAGGTAAAGAGGGAGAGTTAGATCTTGCTTTTCAAATTGTAGCACCTGGAGTTAATTTTGACCTTAGTCATCCAGGTAAAAAAGAGTCTCATGGCTGGTTCTTTTTCTCTTGCTATAATACAGAACAAGCAAATACATTACTGGAGGTAAACGCATCTAAAAATGATAAAGATTTTATCATGGCGGTTAACTGGAAAAAAGCAGAGGAATATATTAAAGCTGGTAAAGGAAAGCGTGTACCTGCAAACTACGTTCATAATACTTGGGATGAAAAAACGCAAACAGCAAAATCTGAAACTAAAAAAGAAGTATTAACTCTTGATGCTGCAGAACTTAAGGATATTTGCTACATGATTCCTTGTCCAAAATCACCTCACGGTTGTGATATTGACCCAACAGGTGAATATATTATTGGAAGTGGAAAATTGGCAGCTTTGATTCCTGTATTTAGTTTTACAAAACTGAAAGCAGCGATTGCTAATAAGCAATTTGATGGTTCTTATGCAGGTATTCCAGTAGTAAAATATGAAGCTGCGCTGCACGGCGAAGTTCAAAAACCAGGATTAGGACCTTTACATACTGAATTTGACGGTAAAGGAAATGCATATACAACAATGTTTGTTTCTTCCGAGGTTGTAAAATGGAATATTAAAGATCTTAAAGTTCTAGATAGAAAAGCGACTTATTATTCTCCAGGTCACCTTATGGTTCCGGGTGGTAATACAGAAAAACCATTTGGAAAATATATGGTAGTTTATAATAAAATTACAAAAGATCGTTTCTTGCCAACAGGTCCTGAACTAGCACAAAGTGCACAATTATTTGATATCAGCGGAGACAAAATGAAACTGCTGCTTGATTTTCCAACAATTGGAGAACCGCATTATGCACAAGGAATTCCAGCTGATAAGATTCGTAACAACGGACAGTTGAAGTTTTACAAAATGGCTGATAACAAGCATCCTTTTGCAGCCAAAGGGGAAAAAGAAACTAAAGTGGTTAGAGAAGGAAATAAAGTACATATTTACATGACTTGTATTCGTTCTCATTTTGCTCCAGATAATATCGAAGGAATTCGTGTAGGTGATGAGGTTTATTTCCATGTTACTAATCTTGAACAAGATTGGGATGTTCCTCACGGATTTGCCATTAAAGGAGCTAATACTGCCGAATTGCTGATTATGCCGGGAGAAACACTTACTTTAAAATGGACACCTCAGAAAAAAGGAATATTCCCATTCTATTGTACAGATTTCTGTAGTGCATTACATCAAGAAATGCAGGGTTATGTTAGAGTTTCACCAGCAGGAAGTAACGTTCCAATTAGCTACAGTCTGGGAACTAATTTACCAAAAGAATAACTACTAACCAAGTAAAGGGGACAGAGCATATTCTTTGTTCCCTTTTTTATTTTGAATTATTATGAGAAATAATACAATTTCGACATTTTCTAAAATAGTTCTCTTGTTATCAGGATTACTGTTTATTGGATCCATTTTTGTGCCCATGTGGAAAATTGAATTAACTGCACCTCAATATCCAGAAGGATTGGTTTTAAAACTTCATGCTTCTAAAATTGCGGGTGATGTAGAGATTATCAACGGACTTAATCATTATATTGGTATGAAAACTTTGCATACAGAAGATTTTATTGAGTTTACAATTCTTCCTATTATTCTAGGTTTTTTTGGAGTTATCGCTTTAGGATGCATATTCTACAAAAATCAGAAAATTTTATATACACTCTTCGGCTCTTTTGTCCTTTTTGGGATAGCTGCAGGTTTTGATTTTTATCGTTGGAATTATGAATATGGTCACAACCTTGATCCAAATGCTGCAATTCGTGTACCCGGAATGGCATACCAACCGCCCGTTTTAGGTTATAAGCAACTGCTTAATTTTGGAGCCTATTCGATACCCGATATCGGCGGATGGATGCTGATTACTGCTGGAGTTTTACTTTTTCTTGCTGTATTAAAAGAAAAGAAAATGCTTTTTTTTAAAACAAAAACAGTACTAAGTATGGCAATATTGGCCGTTTTATTTTCTTCATGCGCAAATGACAAACCAGTTCCAATTAAACTGAATACGGACAACTGCGATTTTTGCAAAATGGGTATTACGGATGGAAAACATGGTGCTGAAATTATTACTGAAAAAGGCAGAGCTTATAAATTTGATGATATTGCTTGTATGGTTAATTATACCAAGGAAAATCCAGAATTAAAAGTTAAGGGATACTATGTTCATGATTATACTTTAGAAAATGAATTAATTCCTGCCGAAAAAGCTTTTTATGTTTCTGGAGGCGCAATCAAAAGTCCAATGAATGGAAACATTGCTGCATTTTCTAATAAAAGTCAAGCAAAAGCATTTGAAGCAGAGTCTCACGGACAAGAAAAGGAATGGAGCACTTTTATTGAAAAATAAGAGAACGACAACTCAAAACACAATTTTTAAAAAATATGAAATTATTTCTCTGTCTTTTTCTATCGTTGTTTTGTTTCAATCTGCAGTCGAAGACTATTGAGGTTGGGAAGAACAAGGTAATAAAAAGTATAAAAAAAGCTATTGATCTGGCAAACCCTGGCGATACAATCTTGATTTATAAAGGAGTGTATCGTGAGGGAAATATCGTGATCAATAAAAGAATTGTGCTGCAAGGAAAGGATTTTCCAATTCTTGATGGACAAAGAAAATATGAAGTGGTTTCTATCAAAGCTGATAGTGTTGTTGTATCTGGTTTTAAAGTAATTGATTCTGGTTACGGTTCGCTGAACGATCCTTGCGGCATTAAGATTTATGATAAAATAGGTGTAATAGTAAAGAATAATATACTGGAAAATAACTTTTTTGGCATTTACGCTCAAAAAGGGAGCAGCTGCATAATTGAAAATAACACCATAAAAGCTCATCAGACAGAAGAACAACGTATAGGAAACGGAATTCATTGTTGGAAAAGCGATAGTATGAAAATTATCGGAAACCGAATTTCCGGGCATCGTGACGGGATTTATTTTGAGTTTGTTTCGAATTCGATTATCTGGAGAAACATTTCTAAAGGAAATATTCGATACGGACTGCATTTTATGTTTTCTAATGACGATTCGTACATCTCAAATGTATTTAAAAACAATGGAGCAGGAGTGGCTGTAATGTTTACCAAAAATGTAAAAATGTTTAACAATTATTTTGAAGAAAACTGGGGAGACGCCGCCTATGGTTTATTGCTGAAAGAGATTGCAGACAGTTATATTATTGGAAACAAATTTATACGTAATACTTCTGGAATCTATATGGAAGGTACGAGCAGAGTAATGCTTAATCATAACATATTTAAAGACAATGGCTGGGGAATGAAGATTCAGGCAAGTTGTATGGATAACGAAATTTCATTCAATAATTTTCTTGCCAATACTTTTGATATCAGTACTAATGGAAGTCTCGTTTTAAATCATTTCAATAGTAATTATTGGGATAAGTATGAAGGATATGATTTAAACAAAGACGGGATTGGCGATGTGCCTTTTCATCCATTGAGTCTTTTTGCTGTTCTTACTGAAAATAATCCTTCGGCAATGCTTTTATTCAGGAGTTTTATGATTACCCTGTTAGATAAATCAGAAAAGGTACTGCCAAGTATTACACCAGATAATTTTATTGATGAAACCCCCTATATGAAATCTCTCATTTTATGATTACTATAAAAAATATAAGTAAAAAGTTTGGAAAACTTCAGGTGTTAGAAAATGTAAATCTTGAATTTAAAAAGGGAGAATGTATTGCATTGATTGGTCCTAACGGATGCGGAAAAACAACTCTCATTAAATCTATTCTTGGAATGGTGCTTCCTGACAACGGTGATATTTTGTTTAATGAAAATTCTATTTTAAAAGAGTTTGATTACAGAAATAAGATTGGGTATATGCCGCAGATTGGGAGATATCCTGATAATATGGAAATAGGACAGATAATTAGTATTATTAAAGAAATTAGAAATTCAAAAACAGTTTTAGACGAAGATTTGATAAAAGCCTTTAATCTTGACAAAATGTATGCTAAACAAATGCGTACGCTTTCTGGCGGAACAACGCAAAAAGTAAGTGCTGCACTGGCTTTTCTTTTTAATCCTGATGTTCTTATACTTGATGAGCCTACAGCAGGATTAGATCCATTAGCATCTGAAATTCTGAAAGAAAAAATTCTGAAAGAACGTGACGCTGGAAAATTAATTTTAATAACATCACATTTATTAAGTGAACTCGATGATATGATTACTCAGATTATTTTCATGCAGGATGGAAAAGTACATTTTCATAAAACGATCAGCGATTTACTTGAATATACAGGCGAAAGCAAAATTTCAAAAGCCATTGCCGCAATCTTAAAAGAGAAACATCATGAACAGAATAATTAAAATTGTTTTACTCGATATACTTAAAAATAAGATTGTTGTTAGTTACACCATTATTTTAGCCTTACTTTCTTGGGGATCATTCGGATTAGAAGACAATTCAGCCAAAGGACTGCTTACTATATTGAATGTAATTTTGTTTACAGTACCTTTAGTGTCGATATTGTTTTCTACGATTTATCTTTATAACAGTGCCGAATTTATTGAACTTTTGTTGAGTCAGCCTTTAAAGAGAAAAAAAATTTGGATTAGTTTATTTGCAGGTCTTTCGATTGCAATGGTTACCGCATTTTTTCTTGGAGCTGGAATTCCGCTTATAATAAACGCACCAGGAGTAGTTGGATTGATGATGCTTTTGGTAGGGTGTCTCATTTCAGTAGTTTTTGTCTCATTGGCTTTTTTAAGCTGTATTTATGCAAGAGACAAAGCAAAAGGAATTGGAGTTGCTATAATGTTCTGGCTTTATTTTGCCATGCTTTTTGATGCTGTAGTATTGTTTTTGCTTTTTCAGTTTTCCGAATATCCTATAGAGAAAGCTATGGTAGGTGTAACAGCATTGAGTCCTATAGATTTGGCACGTATTCAAATATTACTGCATCTCGATCAATCGGCAATGATGGGATATACAGGAGCGATTTTTAAAGATTTTTTTGGAACAACAATTGGACTGATATTATCGTTTCTATTATTACTATTATGGATAGGAATTCCGTTTTTTATATCTCTTAAAAAGTTTAATAAAAAAGATTTGTAAAAGTATTTTAAGCACAAATGAAGAAACAAATAGAAAGATGAAAACAGATATTAAGGGAAAAGATGATATTATAATACTGGTAGATGCTTTTTATCTAAAGATTAGAACTGATCCTACGATTGGTTATTTATTTACAGAAGTAGCGGCGGTAAACTGGGAAAAACACCTTCCGATAATGTATGATTTTTGGGATAATATTTTATTCCATACTGGTAATTTTGATGGAAACCCGATGATGAAACACCGAATGTTAAATCAGAAAAGCCTTTTGACGGAGGCTCATTTTAAACACTGGACAAAATTATGGAAGAAAACAGTCGATGATTTGTTTGAAGGAGAAAAAGCTAGAGAAGTTAAAATTAGGGCTGATAATATCTCAAAAGCAATGATGAATAAAGTAATAAGTTAAAAAAGCGGGAACTATTGAAGTTCCCGCTTTTTTACTTTAAAACGTTATGAAATTTGAATTAATAATTTATCATTTAACCTTTGCTCAAAGGACGTAAATATTTGAACCATAGATTATGATTTGAGTCATACAGTTGTAATTTTTTAGACGTTCTAGTAGAATAATTTGTGATCAATGATTTCAATTTTTTTATTCTTTTTCATAAGAGTGAGAGTTCTAATAACAGTTTCAACTCTTAATCCCGTAAAATCAGCAATTTCTTGACGTGTATATGGAATCTTAATTTTTTGATTTGATTTTGTGCAATGCTGTCTTTTAAAATTATCTAAAAAATATTGTATTCGATGTTCGGGCTTATGGTTAATAATGTTTTTGGAGAAGACGATTTTATTATAAATTCTTGAGGCAAATAGTTTTAGTATTTTCTTTTGTGCTTCAGGGTTTTCTTCTAGAAAGGAAAAAAAATTAATTCGAGAAAGCTTTAAAATAACACAGTCCGTTTGAGCTAATGCCGATGCAGGATAGGGCTCGCCAATAATTAACGGCGGTTCTCCAAAACTCTCTCCTTTATTAAATACACCAATAGTAAGATCTTTACCATCTTCGTTGGTATAGCTCATTTTTACAGTTCCTTCTAAAATTTGAAAAAAGGATAGAGCAGGATCATTCTCATAAAAAATGATAGCGTTTTTGGGAATTTTTTTTGCAATTGCTCCCCACGTATACAGCAAATCAGTATCAATGTGCATTTTTATCAATATTTACTTTATTAATAAACGTGACGCATTTATCTGCTTTTTTAATTTTAAAATTAGTGCTCTTATACATTATGAGATGGTTGGTTTTGAATATTGGTTGCGTCAAACAAAGGAAAGAATTTACTAAAAATCAAAACATGATAAATGTTAGTTTCTTAAAGTAATTTATTATTTAAAAATGTTTGTAATTTATTAATTACTAGTTTTTTAAGTAAATTCAGATATAGTGGGGTTTCTTTGTATTCGATGAATCTTAAAGGTAGTTTTTAAAGACATTTTCGTTCTCCAAAAACAGAAAAATATCTTAGTTTTTAGTTTTTATCCCTACAGATAAATAAAAAACTCCTACAAATAATGCAGGAGTTTAAAGTTGTTAGTTTAGTTTCTTTTTTTGCTTAAAATAAAAGCTTATTTCTTATCACTTTTTGTATACAATTTTGCTGACGCGAGAGACTAAATAAATACTTATAAGCATAATAACAGAAGCAACCATTGCTAGAGTATCATAATGTTCTAATGGTGCATAATTGTCTTTTTGTACAATGATTAATCCAGCGATCATAGCACCAAAACCTCCTGCCATTTGTTGTAGAGAAGAGTTAATGCTCATAAAAGCTCCTCGATCCTGAGGTTCTGGTATAGCTGAGGTTAATGTTGTTGAAGGCACCATTCTGCTCATAATCGCCATCATCATTAAAATATTGGTAACTAATACAATCCAAAATGGAGTAGCGGCAAAATGCGCATAAACATTCATTACAATTATAGCAAACAAAGTGGCAAAAGCAAAAAGTTTGAATTTGCTGAATTTATCACTAAGTTTTCCAGCGATAGGCATGGTAATTAGTGTTGCAACACCAGTAATCATAAAAAGCAATGGTAACTCATCATTAGTTACTTTTAAGTTGTTAATGGCAAAGGCACTTCCAAAGGGCATCATCATAAAACCTCCAATAGAGAGCAGGGCAGTAGACAAGAAACCAACTTGATAGTGTGGTTTTGATATAGTATGCCACAAGTGCTGAATAGGTGTTTTTTCTTGTTTTAAACTTAAATGCTCCACAATTGGCTGCAGTTTAAAGGATAAAACCAATGTTATGATCGCTGCCATGGCGGCTATCCATAAAAAAGGCACGTGCCAGCCCCAAGCATTAGCAATATATAGTCCAATCGGAATTCCTAAAACTTGACTTACTCCAAATCCCATTTGAATAAATCCCATTACTTTTCCTCTTTGCTGCAAGCTGAATAAATCGGCAACAATTGCCATAGAAATAGAACCAATTACACCGCCAAATATACCGGTGAAAATACGAGCTGCAACAAGTAATATAAAGCTTGGTGCGATGGCGCAAAATACAGTTCCTATTGTAAAGCCAATATAGAAGAAAAGTAAAAGTTTTTTTCGGTCAAATTTATCAGCAAATCCTGCTGTTAACAGTCCTGAAATTCCGGCACTAAAGGCATAAGCCGAAACGGCGATACCAAATTGAGATGCTGTAATTTTTAATGTTTTCATCATAATATCTCCAAGGGGCGACATTACCATAAAGTCGAGCACAACTGTAAATTGTGTAAGGGCTAATAGAAATATGACAAGTTTTTGATAGCCGTTAAAGCCTGTTTTGAGTGTTTGTTTTTCGTTCATTTATTTTAAAGTTCTTTGCAGTCAAAGTCAAGAAAGTTCAACATCTCGATTATTTGACCTGCGTTAAGATTTTCGCTTATAATTCTAAGTACACAATCAATATCTTCTTGATCGATACTCCATTGCAGGATTGATTTGTTTGTATTAAAGAATGCTGCAATTTTATTTTTGCTGGTTTCTGTTTTTATATTAGTAGCAAATATCATGACATTCATGGCTATTAATTTTTAGGGTGTTAGTGCTTTGATTACTAAACGTAATGCTTCTTGTTGTACATCGTTTGTTAATTTAAACGGAGTGGTTCCGCCCAATCCTTTTCCTTTTTCATGAAAACGCAGTAAATTGTATAAAGGTCCGTAGGCGATACTCCAAAATACTTCTTTTGAAACTGGTACAATTTCTTTTCTC
Organism: Flavobacterium sp. FlaQc-30; assembly: GCF_044005885.1. Classification (NCBI taxonomy): domain Bacteria; kingdom Pseudomonadati; phylum Bacteroidota; class Flavobacteriia; order Flavobacteriales; family Flavobacteriaceae; genus Flavobacterium; species Flavobacterium sp. FlaQc-30. The sequence goes on from NZ_JBIPCO010000007.1 coordinate 227,078, forward strand.
TCGATGGCTCCATTTAGAAATTTTGTCATGATTTCTTTTAATTCCATCAAGCTTTCATTTACTATAAAATCACCGTAGTTTGAGTTTTGAAGAATTTCCCAGCAAACTAGCTTATCAGTATTGTTCATCATAAATGAAGACCGATTTTCCCATTGCTTAGCAAGCCCTACTGCAAAAGGCATATCGGGAGTAAAATCTTTTAAAGAGCTTTTAAAAAAGAATGTTCCCATCTCAATCCCTATTTTTTTTATGAGATCCTCCTTATCTGCATAATAAATATAAAGGGTTGCGACAGAGATACCGCATTCTTTTGCCAAACGATTCATTGCAAAGCCTTCAATGCCATACTTTACAATCATTTCTATCGTTTTTTGCTTAACTAATTCTTCTTTATTACTATCTCTAGTTCTCAAATGAAAGGATATTTAAATTGAGAGCAAAGATATAATAATAAGTGAACGTTTGCTTATTTATGATAAAAAAAATTACGAGGCTTTCAATAAAACAAAAAACAGATTTTTTTGACAGATTTAGATTGTATGATTTTTTTGCTATTTTTACTACCAGCAGTTATCGTACAAAATGAAAAAGTTTGTTTATAAAACTGGTTTGTCTTACTAAATTAAATTTTAAAAAAATGAGAAAAAACAATGATTTTGGCCTGTTAATACTTCGTATTACAATTGGATTATTAATGCTTTTGCATGGTTTTGCAAAGTTTAATGGAGCTTTAGACTATATTTCGGGAATGCTTGTTGAAAAAGGTCTTCCAGGTTTCTTTTCGTATGGAGTATTAGTGGGAGAAATTTTAGCACCAATTGCTATTATAGTTGGTTTTAGAACCAGAATCGCTGCATTAATTTATGCTTTTAATTGTTTTGTTGCAGCATTAATGGCTCATAGTGCTGATATATTTAAAATGGGTGAGCATGGAGGCTGGGCTTTAGAATTGCTTGGTCTTTACTTTTTTACTGCACTTGTTTTGTTTTTTACTGGAGGAGGGAAGTATAGTGCTTCTACAAAAAGTAATTGGGATTAATATATTCTTGATAAGAATTCAAATAAAAAAAAACGGTTTAATACCGTTTTTTTTTATTCCCTATTCTAAAGTTTAAACTCCAAATCGTAGTCTTAGAGTTTGGAATTTAAACTTTGTAATTTAAGGTTTTTACATTTTTGTAATAATGAATTCGCTTCGTCTGTTCATTTGATGTTGTGCTTCTGTACAAGGAACCCCGTTTGAGCAATTATTGATGAGCTGGGTTTCGCCGTAACCAATCGCACTTTCAATTCGTTCAGCAGTAATCCCTTGAGAGATTATATAATCTCTGGTTGCTTTGGCTCTACGATCAGATAATTCCAGATTGTATTGATCATCGGCTCTTGAATCTGTATGAGATTCGATTTTTATCACTACAGTAGGATATTGATTCATTAATAAAACGACTTTGTTAAGTTCTATTGCAGCATCGTATCGTATATCTGATTTGTTGAGGTCAAAGAAAATAATTCCGATTTTGATTTTTAGAATACCATCTTTACGTTCTATTAGATTTGGATCAAGTCCAATTGGCACTTGGGTTATTCCTGAATTCTCAGCAGTAACGATTGCTTTTGATGAGGTTGTAAAATTATCTTTAGCCGCTTCTATAGTGTATGGTGTATTGCAGTTGATGTTTTCTTCAAACTCAAATTTTCCATCCATTCTAGAAACGGTTTGCTGCAATTGCTGGTTTTCATTGTTTTTGAGTGTAATTATGGCACCTGGAATTTTTTTGTTCGAAATGGCATCAAAAACATAACCTTCTATAGATTGTGTGCAGCTTCTTTCGAAAGAGTAAATATCATCATCGCCTTTTCCCGTTTTTCTGTTTGAGCATACAAAACCTTTGTTGGTTTCTTCGTTTACAATATATCCAAAATCGTCTAAACTGCTGTTTAAAGGTGCGCCAAGATTAACTGGTGAATCAAAAACTTCATTATTTAATCGGCTTTCAAAAACGTCGAGACCTCCTAAACCTAAAAAACCGTCTGAGGCAAAGTACAGCGCTTTGGCTGTTATAAACGGAAACATTTCACGTCCGCTAGTATTTATTTTTTCGCCTAAGTTTTTAGGATTTGAATATTGGTCTTCGCTCAAAATGTCTACCATAAAAATATCGGTAGAACCAATTGTTCCGGGCATATCAGAAACAAAATAGAGTTTTTTACCGTCTTTGCTTACAGTTGGCTGTCCAACAGAATAGTTGTCACTGTTAAACGGAAGTTCTTTTACATTTTCCCATCGAACAGTACCGTTGCTGTTTTCTACTGCTTTGGCAGAATATAATTTTAAATTATTTACACCTTTGTCGTCTCTTTTTAGTTTGCCATTGTAATTGTTTCTAGTAAAATAGATTGTTTTTTCATCGGGAGAAAAAGCGACACAGGCTTCGTGATATTGGGTTGTAATTTCTTTTGCAAAACGTTCTTTAAAAGTTACGTTTGTTTGTGTAGGGCTTATTTTTCCGAGCTGCATATTTAAAAACGGCTGATCGTTCCATCCATATTTTGCTGTTTTTAAATAAGAGGAATCTACTGTTGTTGAATAAACTAAGTCGCTTTTATAGAACATTGGTGCGAAATCGGAGTAAGCGGAATTGATTTCTAAATTCTCTAAAATAAACTGTGGTTTTATCTTTTTTATATCTTCGAGAGTTACTGTTTTTAGAGAGAAGTTTTGAGCTCTAGAATCAGATGATTTTTGTTTCTCGGAGAAATTTTTCATCCATTTTTTTGCCAGATCGTAATTCTTGATTCCCTGTAAGGACTGTGCATAGCGAAAGTAATATTCTGCTGAAACTTCGGCAGAATAATCAGCAAGCAGTTTGCTGTACCATTTGCTGGCATCTTGCATTTGGGTATTAAAATAGTGTGCATCTCCTAAGCGCTGCAAAATTTCTTTTGAAGTATCGCCATTCTTTACTGACAGTTCATATGATTTTGCGGCATCTATATAATACATTTTATCAAAAAGAGCATCGGCCGTTTTGTTCTTTGTTTGCGAATTAACCATTTGGATGATTAGCAAGGCGAGTATAATAATTCTTTTTTCCATAGCTGCTAGTATTAAAAGAATCTAGGAGATTTTAATCCCTTTTTGCGTGATACTAATTCAAATCGAAGCATAATTTCGTGTGTGCCGCTATTGTAGTTTTGTAATTCGGTAGTAGAATAATCATAAGCATAACCTACAAGAAACTGCGGTGTAATTTGTAACGATGCGAGGGCACTTACAGAATCTCCTGTTCTATAAGAAGCACCTAGTGTTACGCAGTTATTGAACATAAAATTGGCTGAGAAATCGGCAATTAATGGAGCTCCGGCTACATATTTTACCATTGCGGCTGGTTTAAACTTAGTGTGAGCTGAAAGATCAAAAACAATTCCTCCAATAAGATAGACATGCATTCTTTCGTTAACCAAATCATCGGCAATATCATCATAATTGTATCGTTCTCTGGTCATAAAATTCGGAACAGCCAATCCGATATAATCTCTTTCGCCATGCCAGTATAATCCCGCACCAACTACTGGAAGAAATTTATTGGTGATGTTTTCACGAAACTGAACATCTGGATCTCTATAGCTTCCTTTTGTCCAGTCAATATTTATTACTCTCCCGCCGCCTTTAATTCCAAAAGACAATTTATGGGTTTGTCCTGATGGAATGGTGTAAGAGAAGTTAGCATCTAGATATTGCTCTTCTGAAGGGCCTATTTCTTCGCTTACAACAGATAAACCCAAACCCACGTTTTTTCCAAGAGGAGTATCGAGCGTAAAAGATTGCGTGTTTGGCGCTCCTTCAAGTCCAACCCATTGAGTTCTATAAATTCCTGTTATAGCTAAGTGCCCTAATGAGCCGGCATACGCAGAGTTAACACTAAGCGTATTATACATATACTGTGTGTATTGGGGATCTTGCTGAGCCATCGCACCAAATACAGAAAGCATTGTAAGGATTGTGAAAATCTTTTTTATACTTTTAATCATAGCCAATTCTATTTTGGTTATTGCTATTTTATTTTAAATAAAGCCATCCAGATGTTTTTGGGGAACCATTTCCTAGATCAAGAATATAGAAATAGGTGCCCTCTGGAAGTGTTTTTGCAGATCCGTCTGCCTTGCCGTCCCAAGTGTTATTGTATCCTTTTTTGTAATACACTAAATTACCCCAGCGATTAAATATTTCGAGCTGATTGTCTGGATATTGTGAGATACAATCGATGTAGAAAGTATCATTTTGACCATCATCATTTGGAGAAAATTCATTGAAAATTTTCAAACAATTAGGAGCAACGGTTGCACTGTCTTGATTATTTGATGAGTTGCTGTCAATTTGATCCATTTTAACAAAGTGAGCTGTGTTTAAATAGTCATTAAAATCAACCACTTTTGCAGTTATCGTTAAAGTTTGAGAACCTTTTACAGCTACAGACGGAATCGTCCAAGTTCCTATTGTACTGTTGTATACTCCAGCCGATACAGTGAATGTATCTAATTTATAGCCTTTAGGAAGTATATCTTGAACTTCGACATTTGTAGCAGTTAGGTTTCCAAGATTTTCAGCTGTAATAGTAAAGGTTACGGTGCTGTACATTGGTACATCTGTTTTGTCAACCTCTTTGTTTATAGCAATATCTGTTGATGAAATGTTGATGAATTCTGAGTCTTCGTCATCTTCACTTTGATCACCATTATCGTTATTTGGCTTACTGTCTGGATCGTATTGATCACTAGCAGTTACTTGGGCGATATTCAAATAATCGTAACCGTCAAGTCCATGCGGGCTTGCAACCGTAACTTGATAAGTTAAAGTAATGCCTCCAACTGGAACAGTTAAGTTATTCCATTTTATGATGTTGCCTCTAAATAATCCTCCGTTTGAGATGTTGGTAATGTTTCGATAACCCAGCGGAATGATATCATCAACGGCAACTCCGGTTGCTTGACTTGGTCCTTCGTTGTTAAGCTTTAATGTAAAGGTTATAACCTCATCTACATTTGGATTTTTATTACTTACTGTTTTTTCTAAACTTAAATCAGCGATTGAAACATTGATTTGAGTACTGTCGTAGTCGTCTTCTGTTTTAACTCCGTTATTTGGTGTTGAATCAGGATCAAGCATATTGCTGGCAGTAATTTCTGTTTCATTAGTATATTCATTTGCTGCGCCCGTCGGTGGATTTACTTTGGCATAAATATCTAAAGTTTGAGTTTCTCCATTGTTAACGGTTCCAGTAGTCCAAATTCCAGTAGCATAATTATAAACTCCGCTTGTTGCTGAATTAGTTAGATAAGTAAATCCAGCAGGAAGTAAATCTTTTACTTTCACACCGCTTGCATCGCCGGGACCATCATTTGTTACTGTGATATTAAAAATAACAGTCGAACCAATTTCATACATTGTACTGCCTGTTTGTGTAGTTTTACTGATCGATAAATCGGCCATAAGAACTGAAGGTGTTACAAGCGCAGTTGCATAATCATCTTCTGTGGCAACTCCGTTATTTGGAGTTGAATTAGGATCAGGCATATTGCTTGCAGTTACTTCGGCAGTATTGAGATAATTTCCTGCAGCATTTACTATTGCAGTGATTTGCAGTGTATGAGAATCTCCATTTAAAAATGAACCAATATTCCAGATTCCTGTATTTTTATTATAAGTTCCTTTTGTAGCGGTAAAACTGCTAAAAGTATAACCGGATGGGAGTAAATCTTTTATTTGTACTCCAGAAGTGTTTTGCGGGCCGCTGTTGGTTACAACAATTTCAAAGGTAACTTGTGCTCCAATTAAAGGTGTTGAATTATTAACCGTTTTGGTCAAAGATAGATTGGCCGACACATTCGTTGGAGCTGTAGTTGCTGTTGCATAATCATCTTCAGTTGATATTCCATTATTTGGTGTTGAATCAGGATCCTTAAGATCTGCTGCAATTACCTCTGCAACATTAGTGTAATCCCCAGTAGGATTTACGGTTGCCATTATCTCTAAGGTTTCTGATTTTCCGTTAACTAAACCGTCTACAGTCCAAACTCCTGTTGTCGAATCATAAGTTCCTGTAGAGATCGAATAGCCATTAAAAGTATATCCGTTTGGAAGCAAATCTCGAACCTTAACGCCAGTATTATCTAATGGACCGTTATTGCTGATAATAATTTCGAAAATTACCTGAGACCCTACTAAAGGAGTGGCATTGTTTACTTTTTTTGTCAGCGATAAGTCAGAGTCAATTCCTCTTAATATCGGTACTGTAAATGCACTATCATAATCATCTTCTGATGTTACTCCATTGTTTGGAGTTGAATCAGGATCTGGAAGATCTGCTGCTGTAATTTCGGCAGAATTTAGATAATTTCCAGTTGGATTTATGATTGCAGTTATTTGTAAAGTTTCAGATTTTCCGTTATTCAAGTTTCCTATGTTCCATATTCCTGTGGTCGGATTATAAGTTCCAGTTGAAACAGTGAAACTATTGTATGTATATCCAGAAGGCAATAAATCAGTTACCTGAACACCAGTATTATCTTGTGGTCCGCTATTGGTTACTACAATTTCAAAAGTGTCTATTGTGCCAACCAGCGGAGTGGCATTATTTACTATTTTGGATAATGATAAATCTGAAGATTTTTTTATTGGAGTTGTTGTTGCTGTCGCATAATCATCTTCAGTTGTAACACCGTTATTAGGCGTTGAGTCTGGATCAGGTACATCACTGGCTGTAACTTCGGCAACATTTAAATAGTCTCCTGAGTTATTTACAGTTGCGGTTACTTGTAACGTTTCTGATTTACCGTTTATTAGATTGCCCACAGTCCATAATCCTGTAAGCGAATCGTAAGTTCCAGTTGTAATTGTATAGGAATTATAAGTATAACCTGATGGCAGTAAATCTTTTATTTTAACACCAGTATTGTCTTTTGGACCATTATTGGTAATTACTACTTCAAAAGTCACCTGAGACCCAACTAATGGTGTTGGATTATTAACTTTTTTAGTCAAAGATAAATCTGAATCATTTACTTGCTGGATTGGAATTACAGATGCAGTATCATAATCATCTTCTGTTGTTACTCCATTATTGGGTGTTGAATCTGAATCAGGAAGATCAGCTGCTGTTATCTCAGCAATATTGATATAGTCACCCGTAGGATTTACAATGGCAGTTATTTGTAAAGTTTCAGATTTACCATTTATCAAATTACCTACATTCCAGATACCTGTTGATGTATTATAGGTTCCAGTCGAAATTGTATATCCATTTAAGATGTACCCAGTAGGTAATAAATCTTTAACTTGAACTCCTGTATTATCTTGCGGACCGTTGTTTGTAACAATTATTTCAAAAGTTACTAATGTACGTACCAGAGGTGTTGTATTACTAACCGATTTCGTTAATGATAAATCAGAAGATTGATATATTGGAACTGTCGTTGCGGTCGAATAATCATCTTCTGTTGTATTTCCATTGTTTGGAGTTGAATCTGGATCTGGGAGATCAGCAGCTGTTATTTCGGTACTATTAGTATAATTACCAGATGCATTTACTCGTGCTGTGATTTGCAGAGTCTCAAATTTTCCATTAACTAAATTACCTACAGTCCAAACTCCAGTAGTTGGATCATAAGCACCAGTTGATAGTGTAAAATTGTTGTATGTATATCCAGAAGGAAGTAAGTCAGTAACTTCAACACCAGTATTATCTTGTGGTCCTCCATTCGTTACAATAATTGTAAAAGTAACTAAAGAACCAACTGTTGGAGTCGTATTATTGACTGTTTTGGTCAAAGATAAATCCGATACAGCTGTTACTGGAGTTGTCGAAATTTCGGCATAATCATTTTCTGTGGTCACATTATTATTTGGAGTAGAATTTGGATCGGGAAGATCGCTGGCAGTTACCTCAGCAGAATTAAGATAAACTCCTGTTGGATTTACGACTGCAGTAACTTGAAGCGTTTCAAATTTTCCATTTATTAAATTTCCAATAATCCAGACACCTGTTGCTGGGTCATATGTTCCAGTAGATACTGTAAATGAATCATAGGTATAGCCTGATGGTAACTTATCGGTTACTTGTACGCCAGTATTATCATTTGGTCCATTATTGGTAACTATAATTTCAAAAGTAACTTTGGAGCCAATTAAAGGTGATGATCTATTTACCGATTTAGTAAGTGATAAATCAGATGTTGGTTGAATAGGAGTGACTACTGCATTAGCTTCGTCATCCTCGCTTTGATCACCATCATCGTTATTAGGCGTACTATCTGGGTCAGGGAGACTGCTGGCCGTTACTTGAGCAATATTTTTATAAACTCCTGTTGGCAGTACTTTGGCATCAATAATAAGCGATTCTACAGCTCCTTTATCAAGGGAACCAACCGTCCAAATACCTGTAGTACTGTCATAAAGCCCTGAAGTTGAACTGTAATTAACAAATTCATAACCAGTTGGCAGTAAATCTTTAACTTCAATTCCAGTTGCATTATTTGGACCGTCATTTCTAATGATAAGTTCAAATGATATCTGACTTCCTATTACTGGACTTGTATTTCCTGCAACTACATTTTTAGTCAATGACAAATCAGCAGAAGGACCTATATAAGTAATTTCGGCATTGTCTTCATCATCTTCGCTTTGGTCACCGTCATCGTTATTTGGCGTACTGTCAGGATCTGGTAAATCGCTGGCAGTTATTTGAGCGACATTTTTATAACTTCCTAACGGATTTACAAATGCACTAAAAGTCAAGTTAGTATTAGCACCATTTGCCAATGCTATATTTTTCCATTCAAGCGTAGCTGTTGCCACTTGGTATGTTCCTCCAACTGATACAGATCCGGGAATTAATGTATAACCTACCGGAATAACATCTTGTACAGCTATTCCTGTTGCATTTCCAGGACCTTTATTGATTAGATTAAGAGTAAAATCTACTTGTTGACCCGCAGCAGCAGATGTTGGAGTTACCGTTTTAGTAAGCTCTAAATCTGCAGATTTTAATGTAATATTTGCACTTGCCATATCATCTTCAGGAAGACCGTTTCCAGGTGTACTGTCTGGGTCGACTTGACGTGCAGTTTGTATTTCTGCCGTGTTTTTATAATTAGCAGATGTCGCCACATTTACCTTTGCGGTAATCTGCAATGTGATAGAGTTTCCGTTGTTTAGGTTGCCTATATTCCAGATGCCGGTAGTGTTGTTATATTTGCCAGAGCCATTATCGCTGACATAGGTATAACCTGGTGGAAGTTTGTCTAAAACCGTTACTCCTGTGGCATTGTTTGGACCACTGTTCGTTGCTCTAATCGTAAATATTACATTATCATTTATACTTACAGACGTTGGAGAAACTGTTTTTTGAAGTGATAGATCAGCTGAGTCTATTGAAACCGAAACACTATCCTGATCATCTTCGGTTTCTATTTGGTTGTTTGGCGTACTATCAGGATCAAATTGATTAGATTCTACAATTTCGGCTTTATTTAATGTACTTCCGACTGCATTTATTGTAGCTTTGAATGTTAAGTTTAGTCTTCCTCCGTTAGGAATCGTAAGATTGTACCAAGTCAAAGTATTATCTCCTACATTATATTGTCCAGATAAATTGGCTGATCCTGGCACTATGGTAAAACCAGTAGGAATATAATCTCTTACTGCTACACCAGTTGCTGTTACTGTTCCTCCAAGTGAATTGTTATTAAAAATCTGAATTGTAAAGGTTACTACATCTCCCGCACTTCCGTGAGTAGGAGATACAGATTTTGTTAATTCAAGATCTGAAACAGAAAGTATTGTAAGGGTCATAACATCAGAAGAAACAGCACAATTTCCATTGCTTACCGTCCATTGAAGTTGATATGTGCCAGCAATAGTTCCACTAACAGCTGTTGTTGGCGATGTACTGTCAACGAAACCTAACGTACTTGGTCCTGTTATTTGAGTCCATTCTCCTGTACCTACTGTTGGAGGTAAAGCGTTCATGTTTACGGGAGAGAATTGTGGAACTGTCTGATTTGGTCCAGCATCAGCAGTTGATGGCTGGTTGTAAATGGTAACTATAACTGAATCTTCAGAAATACAACCATTATTATTTAATGTTGTCACCGTCCACAAAAATTCATAGGTACCAGGCTGAAGTCCAAGCATTACAGAATTAGGATCATTTGGAGCACCAATATTGACAGCGGGTCCCGACGCCTTAGTCCAAGTACCAATGCCAGAAGTTACAGGAACTGCCGCCATAGTAGTAGAGTCAACATTACATAATTCTTGATCAGGTCCTGCATCTGCTTTAGAAGGTGGAATGTCATTAAAGGTTATTGAAACTTTATCAACAGAAGGCTGACATGATGACGGATCTGTAAAAGGACCATTTGTTACTGTCCATGTTAATATATAAGTTCCTAGGACGGTAACATTTGATAAGGTTGTTACAGGACTGTTTGGATTATCGATTACAGCTGTACTTCCAGCTGGAACAGTATCAAAAGTCCATGTTCCAATACCTACTGCAGGTGGCAAAGCGGCTGTTGTGTATGTAGTTTGACAAGCTGCAGTATCATCAGGTCCTGCTTCTGCATTACTAGGAGGGGCATTCATTTCAATACGAACTATATCTGATAGTGTTCGACAAGATGCACTTTCAAAAACCCATTCTAAAATATAAAGTCCAGGAACAGTTAAGTTTAAAACATTGCTTTTTGGTGCTGATGGTGTCTGAATAACGGCAACACTTCCTGTTGGCTGATAAACAAATCTCCATTCAGCTTTTGAAACATCTGGAGGAGGTGTGTTTCCATCTAAAGCTGTTTGACCTCCAACATCAGCAATACAAAGGTTTTGATCGGCTCCTGCATTAGGATCAACGCTTGCACCGCTAAATACATCTATAGTAACATTATCTGAAGATCCAGGACAAACTGGATTGGTAGAAGAAGATATAGTATAGGTAAAGACATAAGTGTTTCCGGGAATCACTGTAGCATTTGCAATATAACTATTTGGAGGTGATTGTGTAATAACAACATCATTTACATTTCCTGTGGTACTAAAGAGTGTCCATGTTCCAGAAGAGTTTTCATTTCCTATAAGCTGTATACTGGTTACATCACAATATGTTTTATCAGGACCTGCATTGGCAGCTGGCAAAACAGTTACGATTACATCATCAAATGTTGGCGGACATAAAAACACACTTTTTGAATTAATTGTCCATCTGAAAGTATAAGTTCCTTTTACAAGTCCATTAATAACCGTATTTGGATTAGATGGATCAACAATATTAGGCTGATTTGGCGCTCCAGTCAGAACAGACCATTGACCTTCTTCAAAAAAACTATCGTAAGCATTTCCAGCCATTGTTACAGAGGTATTATTACAAACATTTTGATCTGGTCCAGCGGCAGCAACGTGAGGCGGAATTCCGATTGTTAAATTAATATCATCAAAAGCTTCACCACAAATATCTGCATTTACAGTCCATCTAAAAATATAGTAACCACTGAATGTAAACGTAAAAACAGCATTTGGATCATGTTGGTCACTAATGGTATAGTTACCAGCCCCGGATATTCGTGTCCATGTTCCAGTCGCACCACTGCTTACTGTAGCAGCCATAGTTATTACACTTCCGCAAATTTCTTGATCAGGACCAGCATTTGCTGCCGGCGGCGTGCCAGCAATAGTTACCTTTACACTGCTCGTACTTGGTATGCATATTCTTGATCTATTTACTATTGCCCAGGTAAAAGTATAAGTTCCATCTGTAGGAACTGTGACCAAAGTATTTGGATCATTTACATCAGCGATTACAACTCCTGTAGAAGGAGTGACCGTCCAAGTTCCAAAATCTGAGCCTTCGGGTGTATTTCCGCTTAAGTTAAAAGTATTGGTTCCATTAGGATAGCAAGTATCTGGTCCAGCGTCAGAGCTCGTTGGAGCAATATTGTTGGTCGTGTAGATAAGCATATTATCAGAAACGGAGGCGCTACATGATGGTCCTGGATGCAGATAAGAAATTGTCCATTTTAACTCATACGTAGCATTTGAGGTCAAAAATCCTGAAGCAATTGCATTAGGATCATGTATATTAGAGAATGTTATTGTATCTGGCCCAGAGACTTGACTCCATCCGCCTATTTCTCCACTTTCTGCAGGTTTGGCTGTAAGCGGTACATCAGTTTTTGTACAAACCACGTGATCAGGACCTGCATCAGTACTGCTTAAGGTACTTCCAGAGACATATATGTTTACAGTTGAAACTGAAAAACCACAGGTAGCACCGCCGCCTTTTGTTATATATTGAAAAACATAAGTGCCGGGAATAAGCCCGCTTACTTGCGTGTCTGTTGCAAAAACATCTGCAATTATAGCTTCATTTGGACCATTTAACTGACTCCAAAAATGCAAGCCGTCGTCAGTCATAACACCAGAAAGCATCGTAGTGGTGTCGCCGCAAGGTAAACTTACATCAGATCCTGCATTAGAAGGTGTTGGAGCACCAGAAACAAGAATATTTAAAGTATCAAAACCATAATCACAGCCAACATTTAGTGAACCATTTTCACTTCTAACGAATTCTACAACATAATCTCCCGGAGCTGTAAGGGTTAAAGTTAGTGAATTGCCAACATTTTGCAGTGTAGTAGGGAAAGGTGCTAAAGGAGAATTATCAGGTCCATGTGTGATTCGATATTGATTTACTCCCGTACCAGTTACGGTAAGCGGAATTGTAAAAACGGTTGCATTACAGCTGCCAACAATATCCCTGCCATTGTTCGCAACAATAGTTCTTGTCGCACCATTGTACTGAACATTATAATCTTTAGTAAAAACACAGCCGGTGTTGGCATTAGTAAGGGTATATCTAAATTTATAAGGATCTCCTGAATCAGAGATGCCTGTAACTAATGTAGTAGGATTTGTTGGTGAAACAATTACAGCACCTGGACCGCCCGCAATTTGTGTCCATTGTACCGTTTCACCTGCATATAAAGGGGTTTGTGCAATAAGCGTGACCTGAGTGATACTATTGTCACAAAAGAATATATTTTCATCACCGCCTGGTAATGTTGTTACATCTTGTGTTGCCGGTGGTACAGTAATCGAAACTAAATCATTTCCAGAAGCACAAGGTCCTGTTACTGTCCATCTAAAAGTATAAGTACCTTCAGTTAGATTTGAAATTTGAGTAGTATTTGATGTTGGACTGCTTATTGTTGGTGTATTTGGACCGCTTACAAATGCCCACAAGCCTCCCTGTCCGTTTAAGCCGCATCCGCCATACGTACCATTTAAATTGGTACTTTGTGTAGTAGTGTAACAATTACTTAATGTTTGGTCTGGCCCTGCCGAAATAGGTTTGACACCGCCATAATTAGTCACAGTAATTTGTGAGGTAGTTCTGCAACGAATTCCAGGAGCAAGTTCTGGACCTTCAATAACCCATTGTAATGTGGTTACCCCGCAGCTTGTTGCAGGCAGATTTATAGTCGAAGTTGGTAAGTTGGGAAAATTAATTACAACCCCTGCATTATTATTGCCTACAATTTCCCAGTAACCATTTTCACCTGTATTCTGAGGTGTGTTTGCAGTAATAGTTAACGTTCCTGCACTGTTAGGGCAACTTGCTACGTCTCCTCCAGCTTGTGCTCGAGTTATAGGTGCAACATTAACTACTTTATCCTGATAGGTTGAGATACCATCTCCGCATACTGCACTGTATCTAAAAATATATGTATTCCCTCCTGTATAACCAGATACTGTAGTGCTTGTACTATTTGGTGAGTTGATAACAACTGCAGGGCCTGAAATTTGAGACCACAAAACGGTACCTATAATGGGCGAAGGAGTACTTCCTTCTAAAACTAAAGCATCAGTTTCACAAATAGTAACATTTAGAACTCCAGCATTTACTGTACAGTTTTGAGCGAATGAATTTATAGTATTAAACAGAACTATAAATAATACTGGAATCAGTTTTTTAAAGTGCTTCTTAATTTGTAGAGATTGTCTCATAGGCTTCGAGATTGCAAAGTGGATACGAACAATTTATAACCACATTAAATTAAAATTTATGTTGTTCGTTAATTTCGAAAAGAATGATTTGGTGATTGTAAATAGGGGGTACTCAAATTTATGAAAAGTTAGCTTTAAGAGGCTGATTTATATGTTTCAAGTTATAATATGCAACAAGAAAAGTAAATTAAATAAGTTTTTATGATGAGCTTTTTTGTAGAAGAAAAGGTGAATTATTGTATTTGTTTTTTTGTAACGAACTGATATATTGCGCTTTGTGTTTTGTGGGCTTTAGAGTGAGATATAGAAAAGATTTACAAGTCGATTTGTGAGAAATATTGACTTAAACTTTTTTTTCTTGAAGAAAGAAATTGGTTGCATCTTATAATATGGAACATTATTACAAAGTATTGACTCCTATCGGCTTGTGGAATTATCTAAATTTGAGAATCAATTATTTGCACAAAGTCTTCGGCAGATAATTAAAAAGTATTCCCATACAATTTCATTTATAAGTAATCCTTAAATTTTAAACTATGAAAAAAAATGCCTTACGAATATTTTTTGCATGTTTGTTCTGCATAGCTTCTATTGGAGTTGTCAGTGCTCAAACGAAAAAGAAACCAAATATCATTATGGTAATTTCTGATGATACAGGTTGGGGAGATTTAGGAGCTTATGGCGGTGGTGTTGGCCGTGGAATGCCGACTCCAAATTTGGACAGAATGGCTAAGGAAGGCATGCAGTTTTGGTCGTTTTATGGACAGCCAAGTTGTACGCCGGGAAGAGCTGCAATGATTACCGGTAGAATTCCAAACAGAAGCGGTATGACAACTGTTGCTTTTCAGGGTGAAGGAGGTGGACTTCCTGCTGCTGAATGGACATTGGCATCTATTTTGAAAAAGGCAAATTATAAAACTTATTTTTCTGGAAAATGGCATTTGGGTGAAGCAGATTATGCTATGCCAATTGCACATGGTTTTGATAAAATGCAAAATGTGGTTTTGTATCACTTAAATGCTTATACGTATTGTTTCCCTTCATGGAATCCTGATATGGCTCCTGAAATTTCTGATTTCATTAAAAAAGCAACTAAAGGTATTCTTGAAGGAGAAGCAGGAAAACCAGCTCGTGATACAGGACCTGTAACAGAAGAAAACATTGCGGAGTTGGATATGAATATGGTAGATAATAATTTAAAACAGCTTGATGAATATGGAAAATCAAAAGATCCATTTTTTATGTGTATCAATTTTGCCAAAAACCATCAGCCTAATTTACCATCAAAACAATTTAAAGGAAAATCACCAGCGAAAAGCAAATATGGTGATGCCGTTGTAGAAATGGATTATAATGTTGGTCGTATTATGGATAAAATTCGTCAGCTTGGAATTGCAGATAATACCATTGTAATTTATACAGTTGATAACGGAGCATGGCAAGACGTTCATCCTGATTCTGGATATACGCCATTTAGAGGATCAAAAGGAACAGATAGAGAAGGAGGAAGCCGAGTTCCAGCTATTGCTTGGTGGCCTGGTCAAATTGAAGCAGGAAGCCAAAGCCATGATATCGTGGGAGGTTTAGATTTGATGGCAACATTTGCAAGCCTTGCAGGAGTTGAACTGCCTAAAAATGATAGAGAAGGTAAACCAATGGTTTTTGACAGCTACGATATGTCGAATGTTTTATTCAAAAAAGGAAAACCACTTCGTGACAGATGGTTTTATTTTACAGAAAATGAGTTGTCTCCTGGAGCCGCACGTATCGGAAAATGGAAAGCAGTATTTAATACACGCGGAGATAATGGTGCGCAGGCAGGAAGTGATACACCAGGACAACAACTGGGTTGGAGAGGTGATCAAACCTATATTGCAACCGTTCCCGCTGTGTACGATTTATGGCAAGACCCGCAAGAGCGTTATGATCTTTTCATGAACAGTTTTACAGAGAAAACATGGACAATGGTAATTTTTGATCAGGTTGTTCTTGAACTTATGAAAACTTATGCTGCTGTTCCTCCAAGACCACAACAAAGTGGTGCTTATGGCGGACCAATGGAGATTGGCAGATACAGAACCATTGAACAAGCTAAGCAATTACTAAATAGCAAGCAGTTGTCGATGCCGGCTTTGAGTGTTGATCCAAAAAACTAAATAATTCTATCTTACTTTATACCATTTAAGCCCGATTTACGTCGGGCTTTTTTTATGGAATAAAATCAATTGTATTGACAATGTGTAAAAAAGAAAGCCTTAAAAGTTGTGGCTAAAAAGGCTTTTCTCTTCTTCAAAAAATCAATTTAATGGTAGTTTACTTATGTGTTTTTCTTTCTGTCGATAGAAAGACTGGTATACAATCCTATTATTACAAAGATTACACCAAAAAGGGTATACAAAGTAAGCGGTTCATTTACCATAAAATAGGCAATTAAGAATCCAAAAATTGGACATAGAAAAAGCCAATAAGAGGCTTTTATGGGATTAATTTTTAATAAATACAACCAAAACTGAACTGCTCCAATAGAAACAGCAATAGCCAGCCACGAAGTCGAAAACCAGAAATCACTGTTAAAAACATTTTGATCAGATCGATAGGTGATCCATAATACTGGAATCAGAAACACAGCTCCAATAATGGTTTGCCACCCATTTATGGTAAGAATGTGTAATCCGTTCCAGTTTTGTTTAGAATAATAAATAGTTCCTAACGAATAAGCGATCATACTTGCAACCAAAATAAGTATGCCGCCAGGAGTTGCAAAACTGTTTTGTAATAAAGGATATGCCGCTAAAAACACACCAATAAAACAAAGAACCAGACTAAGAATGTTTTTGATTTTAATTTTATGAGATAACCAAATCGCCGAGATCAAAACAATAAAAACAGGATTAGTCGCAACAGCCAAACTCCCTAAACCGGCAGATACTTTTTGCATAGCAACAACATATAAGCCTAAATAAAAAGTAATATTAAACAAACCATAAATACTAATTTGAATCCACTCTTTTTTTTGAGGCAGCCGTTTTGCCATTAAAATATGAGAAATAAAAAGCATAATGCTTCCTGCTATTACAAACCTAAAAATAGAAATCACAAAAGGCTGCGCAGCATGAAGACCTATTTTGGTAGCAGTCGATGCTGATGCCCATAAAAAGGCAAATAATACTCCAGCAAAAATGATTTTAAATTCCTTGATTTTAGCAGTAATCGGAAGCAGTTTTTCTTTAACCATTTTATAAAACTGCCGTTGAGGTTTTAGAAAAATGCAACGTTTCTATATTGGATAAATCACCATTGAATTGAACAAAACTTGCAGGAAAGCCCGTTTTTATTTTTCCAAATTTTTCTCCTAATCCAATTGCATTTGCAACACGTGTTGTTCCCATTTTTACAGCTTCATCTGCAGAAACATTCAAATGATTATATGCATTTTGAACTGCTTCTAACATGGAGATTGTGGCTCCAGCCAAATTACCTTCATCATTTCTATAAAAGCCATTTTCAAGATGAGCATCAAAATTATCCCATTTAAAACTTTCTACTTTTCGTCCTAAAAATGTCGCATCACTGATCAAAAAGAATTTATCTTGTTTAAGTTTATAAGCTAATCTCGCAGCAGCATAATCACAATGCGCTCCATCTAAAATTACCGGTGCATAAACATTTTCATTTTCAAAAACAGCACCAACTAATCCTGGTTCGCGATGACCAAACTGAGTCATTGCATTAAACAAATGTGTTACAAGGTTTATACCTTTCGAAAAATAATGCTGAGCCTCTTTATAACCTATTGTAGAATGTCCTGCCGAAATTGTAATGCCGCTTTCTAAAAGCATATTTAATTGTTCGTCAGTAAAACATTCCGGTGCGATTGTAATTACTTTTATTACATCTTTTCCGTATCTAATAATTTCTTCAAGTTCACTATTTGTTGGTTTACGAACCTGATCGATACTATGCGCCCCGCGTTTCAAAGGATTTAAGAACGGGCCTTCTAAATGCATTCCAATTACACCATTGTTGTGTTTTTGAATGTAATTTCGAGTCGCTTCAATTCCTTTCAGAATCGTTTCATTAGACGATGAAATTAAACAAGGCAAAACATGAGTTGTTCCATATTTTAAACTTGAATCATAAATATCCTGAATCGTTTCTTCAGTAGGAGTTTGGCTGAAATAAAGTTTTTCACCTCCATTTATCTGAATATCTATAAATCCTGCTGCTATATGCTTTCCTTTTAAATCGAGTTGAGGTATATCATTTGGAATCTCCTTTTGAACCGAAAGAATAACTCCATTTTCTATGATAATCACACCGTTATCAATTATTTCCTCACCTGTATGCACAATAGCATTGACAATAGCTTGTTTCATTGTTTTGTTATGTAAATTAAACTACCCAGCAAATTCTAAATCCACATTGAGTTTAAGCCGTTTTTATTTCTTTGATTTTCCTTTTTGAGAAGGTTTTTTATAATTGTCCTTCCCATCTGTAAGCCATTTTAATGAAAAGCTTACAAAAGTATTTTGAGTATAATCGTCTTTTTCAAAAAATACTCCAATATCTCCATTTTCAAGTATTGTAAGAGACGAATAAGCCGATCCGCCGCCATATATAGTTTTTCCCTCTGTCCATGTTTTTCCTTCATCATAACTAATACGAACCGTTAGATTCATTCTATCCTTTTCCATTTTAGCATTCGAAAACAAAATTCTATTCTTATCATAACCATCAGCTTTAGCTGTGTATCGAATAATTTCAGCATTACATCCTGGATCTACCAATTTAGGTTCTGGTTTAGTGCTCCAAGTTTTTCCCTCATCAGTAGAAGTATGCACATATCGCATTCCGCCTTTGTTTACCCTTGCATTAACCATCCAGCTTCCGTCAGCCAATTCAATAATTTTGGATTCGTCTGCAGGTTTTATAGGTGTATCAATAAAGTACCATGTTTTTCCATGATCATCACTTCCAAAAATATATAAGCCGCTCGTTAAATTTACTAAAGTATGCAACAACTTTCCGTTTTTTGTTTGTATTCCGCGTCCAGAAGTTATAAACTTAAAATCCTTATGCCATTCCGGTTTCGCAATTTGGCTCGTAATATCTTGAGCTTTACTCCAAGTTTTACCATTGTCACTGCTTTTTACAACATGCAGATAATAAACATCTTTTTCCTTGTCTAAATCCATAAAATTATAGAACAAAAAGATTTCATTAGTTTGTTTGTCAACAATCATCGAAGGATCTGACGCAGATTGCCCAAAAGGAAAATCGGCTACTTTTTCAATCTCCGACCATGTTTTTCCATTATCAGCGCTTCTGCGAATAACAATATTAATGTCTTTGCTCCATTTTAAATCACCGCAAGAAGGAACACGTTCGTCAATAGCAGCAATTAAATCGCCATTTGGAGCCGTAACTATAGATGGAATTCTAAAGCAAGAAACATCCTTAACCATCGATTTATTAAATAAATCCTGACTAGTGATTACGCCATCTGCGATTTTATAAGTGTCCTTCTGAGCATAAATCATTGCTGCAGAAGTTAATAATAGTAATGTGAAATATTTTTTCATAATTAAAATAAAAATAGATTTTTGAGTTTTCTTTTTCAGAAACGCTCAATAAAATACGAATTTTTGTTGCTAATATATCTAAATTATTGGTTTAAAGTTTCATTTAGAAGCTGCAGACAGTACCATTCTTGGCGTGGTAAATGAAAAGGTCCTTTATAAAGATTTCCTTTTGCAGTTTGTGCAACGCTTCCGTCTCGATGCAGATAACCAAACCATTCTCCGTTTTCTTTATCATGAAACTTACTGTAAGAGTAGTCATGAATCATTTTGTGCCATTTTGCATATTTTTCATTTCCAGTCATAGTGTAGGCGAGAAGTGTGGCAATAATTACTTCATTATGAGGCCACCAAAATTTCATGTCCTGCCAATATTCCTGTACAGGATTTCCGTATACATCAAGAAAATACAAAATTCCTCCATGTTCTTTATCCCAGCCGCGTTCCCACATGTAATCGAGCATTTTACAGCCGAGTTCTATTAAATGAGGATCATTATTTCTATATTTTGCTTCATGCAAGATAAACCAAGCACCTTCAATAGCATGTCCAGGATTCAAAGTTCGTCCGTCAATATGATCAATTATAGAACCATCTGGAGCAACCTGTTCCATTACACATTCAATATCATGCTTAACAAAATCGTTTTCGATTTCAGCAATCCATTTAGTAATCCATTCGTCACATCTAGGATCACCAATAGTTTCTCTTATTTGTTGTGCAGTGTTTATCATAATCATTGGAGAACCAATTCCTTTCGCCGGACGTACAGCAGTATATTTTGATTCTAACAATCCTGGTGTGGTGGCATATTTAATACATTCTCCAAATAAATGACGTGCTTGTTCAGCGACCTTTTCATCACCGCTTGCTTTAGCGTAAGCACTCATGGCAATAACAGCGAAAGTCTCAGAGAAATAATAACGGCGTTTGCGAATAGGACTTCCATCGCGGGTTACATGAAAAAACATTCTTCCATCCGTATCAAAACAATGTTTGTTTATAAAATCGATACCTGATTTTGCGCCGTCCAGCCATTCTTGTTTCGGTTCAATTGTATTATAAAGCGTTGAAAGAAGCCAAGCTGTGCGTCCTTGAAACCAAACCGATTTATCATCATCTATTAATTCACCAGTTTGATTTCGCATTAACAAATAACCGCCATGAACAGTGTCAATAGAGCGAGGAAACCAGAAAGGAATGGTGTTTTTAAGTAATTGCTTCTGATAAAAATCTTTTAAATCTATCAGGTCTGTCGTTGTATAACTCATTTTTTAAGTATTTTTTTATACCTACCAATATCGTTAGGCTTTGATTTACTATATTTTACTTTTTGTATCGTATTTTCAATGTGTAAAAGTTTTATATGTTTTTTGGGAGATGTATTCTAATTTATATTTGAAGAAATTACTTCCGTTTGAAAAGTCGAGCATGGCAGATTTTCCTCATTTACCAAATTGGCTTTCGTATAAGGTTGCCACGCATATAAGACCGTTTTAATCTTTTCGTTTTTCGGAATAGTAATCTCTACTTGATTATTGACTATTTCAGCTTTACATTCCATTCTGTTTCCTTTTTCGGTTACAAATTCAAAACCGATTAATTCCTTTTTATCTGGAGTTTGTAATTGTTTTGCATTTGAAAAAGAAATTAGAATTACATCTCCTTTTTGTATCGCTTTTAAAATAGCTGGACCTTCCGCAATTATGTTTTTGCCATAAGTGTATTTTAAGGAAAGTAGAGCTAGTCTGTCTCCAATTTGTTTTTTCCTTATCGGATGTACATTTGTCGAATCGCCAAAATCCATACTCACCGCCATAGCGCTGTTTGGAATTTCTTTCTGAACTCTGTTTTGCATATCTCTAAATGAGGGCCAAGACGGACGATCTATACTTGATAATTGTACGTAATAAAAGGGCAGGGAAGTTCCCCAAGCTTTTCGCCAGCTTTGAACCATTACAGGCATTAAATGCTCGTATAATTCAATATTGTGTGCATTGCTTTCGCCTTGATACCACAGAAATCCTTTTATGGGAAATTCTGTAAATTGGGCAACTCCTGCCTCATAGTTATAGCTTGGTGCGTATGGATGGCGTTGTTTTGGGTTTACAGCATTTTTTAAATTTTCATCTGCACGTGATCTCACCCAAGGCATTATAAAATCAGATTTTCGCCAATTGGTCAAAACATCTATAACTTTATCATCATGTTCTAAAGTATACCTGTCTATCCAGGATTCGATAGGAGATCCGCCAACTGCAACTTCGATTAAACCTATTGGTACATTTTCTTCTCTGTTAATATTTTGACCAAAATGAAAGGCGATTGCCGAGAAGTTTTTAGCGCTTATAGAATCGCAGACTTTCCATTTTCCTGAAAAGTATTGTAATTGATTGGTTTTTTCTAAAGCAACAGCATCCCAAGCTTTTTCATCTGTTTCTCGAAGAACTTCAAAATTAAAAAGACGTAATGTCGTATTGCTTTGAGCATTTTTAATGACCGAAGTTCCGTTTTCGGCATTTTTCAGTGGAAATGCCATATTCGATTGTCCCGAGCAGAACCAAATATCTCCAATTAAAATATTCTTTAAAACAATGCTTTTCTTTTCTGATGAAATTTTAATTTGATGTGTTCCACCAGATTTCATAGCAGGAAAAATGGCTTTCCATTTTCCATATTCATTGGTGGTTACGATTTCTTTTTGATTGTCAAAAAGTACTTCAACTTTACTGCCTCCATTTGCGTTTCCGTAAATTACAATTGGATGTTCTCGTTGCAGTATCATATTATCGCTGAAAACGGCGCCAAGTTTTAAACCTCCAAAATTCTGAGAGATATTTTCATAAACAGTTTGCGCTAAGATTGCTGCACCTTCTTTTATTGGATGTAAAGCATCTGGAAAAAGATCGGGTCTATTGTATAATTTTTCATGAAGATCAATGAGTTTTACGTCATTTGTGACTGCAATTTGAGAGATATGTTCCTGAATCTGCCAAAACCAATCTCGTGTTCCAGATTTAAAACGATTATGTTCGTTAAAAATAGGAGTCATGCGGCAGATGTATATTTTTACTTTTGGATTTTGTTTTTTTAACGTATCGATAATCCAAGAATAATCAGCATTAAAATCTTCTCTGTAATTCGGCCAGTTTCTAGGATCAGTATCGTTTAAGCCTAAATGAATAATGGCAATATCTGGTTTATAAGCAATAGCTTTGGCACATTCTTCTGTTTTATAATAAGGCTTACTTCCTTTCTTTAAAAGTGTTGCACCGCTGTGTCCAAAATTTAGAACTTCAAATTTATTACCCAGCAAAATTTGGAGCTGCAAAGGATATGATTCTGTTTTTGAATTGGCTAGAAGATATCCAGCGGTAACAGAATCTCCAATACAGGCAACTTTTACGGTGTTTTGCTGTGCATTTATTTTAGTGTGAACGAGCACAAAAATAAACAAGGCGAGCAAGAGTAAATTTCGATTTAGTATTCTCATTTTCTAACTAAATTTTTAAAACTTAATACATTATAAGCTGGGCAGAGCGCAAGGCTCCGCCCTGACTTATAAAACCAAAAGCCAACTAATTAATTTTCAGGATAAATAAATTAAGGGATTGCGTTACGTTTTAGGCATCGGCAAAATCATTTACTTTGGGGCGTAAAAAACTGATTTGAGCGATTAATGCAACCAGAACGACACCGGCCATTAAGGAAAAACCATAACCTAAGCTGCCGGTATCGGCTGATTTACCTAACAATGACGTAACCAATGCACCGCAGGCAACTCCTGTCATATTCAAAACACCATAAGCGGTTGCTCTGTGTTTTGAAGAAACAAACTGACAGATAATAGGCATATTATTGGCATCAAACATGCCGTATCCTATACCAAAACATAAAACTGCACCAACCACGTGCCATAAAGAATGTCCAAAACCAATTAGCATTAATGCAGGAATTGTTAAACTTAAGCCTATCGCACTGGTATAAACTCTTCCTTTTATATTTTTTTGAACCCATTTGTCTGATAATATACCTCCAAATAGAACGCCTAATAAGGATGAAAATGAAATAGTGATGGTTGCTAAAGGTCCTGCTTGATCCATTGAAATACCTAAGTTGTCCGAGAATAGGGTAGGAAGCCAGTTTTTAGTTGCCCAGCCCGGTAAACTTATGATAGCAAAATAAAATAGAATTACCCAAAATGAAATATTGGTAAATAATAACGCCAGACCTTTAAACAATGAATCTTTTTCATGTGTTTTATTAAGCTCAGGATCAGAAACTTTAGTTTCGACTTTTTTCTCACTTAATAAGAAAACTAAAATGAATGAATACACAATACCCACAATCCCAAAATGATGAAAAGTCGTATGCCAAGAAAATTTTGCAGCAATCGTCGCACCAAAACCACCCAATGCCGAACCTACATATAGACCAGTCATATGAATACCAATGGCAAGCGATCTTGTTTTTTGCTGATGGAAATCGGCAATTAAAGATAAACCAGCAGGAATGTATAATGCTTCACTCACGCCCATAAGAGCTCGCAGCCAATAAATTTGATTGTAGGTTGTGGCGTAACCCATTGCATATGTTACAGCAGACCAAACAAACAAACTGCCTATAATAAGCCATTTTCTGTTTAACTTATCAGCAATAATTCCCGAAATTGGACTCATTAAAGCGTAAATCCAAAGAAAAATGGCCATTAAACGTCCAAAGTTTTCACCAGACACCAATTCTGGAATATCATTTTCCATAGATGGTCTCATAGTGGCAAGCATCTGCCTGTCCATGTAGTTTAGTAACGCTACAATCCAAAGTAAGGCGACTACTAACCAAGGATAATATTTAGAGTTTTTCATTTTTTTTGATGTGGTTTTTTTGATTGTGTTTTGGTAGATCTAGCAGGTTTTAAAAACGTATTAGATTTTAATCTTAAAATGATATTATTTGATACTTCCTATCATGACATTCGGCGTGCGTATTCCAGGTTTAATTTCTCCATTCGATAAAACAATTTTATTGTTCCATAACACTGCCGGCGTAGTTACATGCGCAAGAAAGGGAAGTTCTCCAATTTTTGACCATTTATTTGTTTGTGTGTTGTAAAGTAAAATAGCATTGTAAAAACCGTTATGTGTTGTATTTAATATGTTTTTCTCTGTAATAAGTTTTGATTTTTCTTCCTCTGAAGAAGCTTTTGAAATTTGGGATAAATACGTTTCGATTTTATGAAAAGTAGTTCCATTATCTCCGCCGGCAATCAAAATGTATTGATTCCCAAATGCGACACCGGCACCCGCAGAAAAATTCGTTGTGTTTTTACCGTCAGTAATTATGGCTTTACTTTTCCAAGTTTGACTTTTTAAATTAAAAGCCAATGTAGTATTATGTAAATCACTTATTCCTGATGGTGTTTTTGTTCTTCCGCCAATAATATAAATGTTAGTCTCTTTTTCATCTTTCTGAACTATTGCAACTGAATTCGCTAAAGCAAATGGCAATTTAGGAAGTGATTTCCATTCCGGCTCAACAGCATTTAAATCAATACTAAAAACCAAATCAGATGATTTTGCAGCTTCGTCTCCGCCAATCGCATATACTATATTATTTAAACTAGTCAAGGCAATATTGGTAACAGCGATAGGAAAATCGGGTAGTGATTTTAGTTCAATTTCATTTTGTTTGCTGTTCCATTTTAAAAGATATGCTTTTTTAGAAAGTCCTTTTTCATTTTCACCTCCCACATACACAATTCCAAGACTTGTCGATGTACTTCCTGAGTAGGCAATAGGTTCTGGCAATGAAATGGAATTTTTCTTATTCCATTGATATTGATCTTTGTTTTTTTCTAAAACATGAATTTCTTTCGAATAGTGTTTTTTTCCTCCTTCCCAAGGCATTTTATCAGGAAAATTTGCTCCGCCTGCCGTAATAAAAACGTCATTATAAACTCCGTTAATCGGACCTGCAAAACCTAGAGACAGGCTTCCGTCTTCATTTTGTAATTGCGCGGCTTTTTGCCATTCGACGCTTTTTATAGTTGTTTTTTGCGCTGAACTTATTGTTGTCGACATCATAAAAAAGGTAAAAATTAAAGAAGAAAATACAGTATTCATAAAGGCTTGTTTTAGAAAAACGAACTTAATTATTTTGATTTAAATACATCAAAATTTAAACCTTCAACATCTTTTTTGAATAACTCAAATTGTGCTGCGCTCATATTTTTAACCGGTAATCTAAATTCGCCTAAATCATGTCCAACCAATTTCATATACGCTTTTCCAACAGAAATTCCGCCGTATTTCCCTAAGAAACGAATCATGTCAATAGATTTTTGCTGCAGTTTGCGAGCTTTAACCAAATCGTTTGCATTAAAAGCGTCGATTAAATCATAGTACAATGGAGCAGCGTAGTTAAAAGTACTTCCTACAGCACCTTTTGCACCTAAAACCAATGCTGAAAGCATGTTTTCGTCACGTCCCCAAAGCATATCAAACTTACCATCAGCATAACTCATGCAGCTTTGAAAATCCATGAAATCTTCATGTGTATATTTCACGCCTGCAAAGTTTGGCAGTTTTCCGTCTAACGCTCTAACTAAATCATACATTGCAATATTTACTCCTGTTAATACTGGAATATGATAATAGTACAAAGGCATATTTGGAACGCTTTCTCCGACTTTAATACAAATTTCTGCCAGTGTATCAACGTTTGATGGTTTGAAATAAAACGGTGCAGTTATAGAAACGGCATATAAACCAATTTCATAAGAGTGTTTTGCTAATTCGATGCAGTCAGTAAGCGAAGTTCCGCCAAGAAAAACCATTACTTTAAAATCGGCATCGTGATTCGAGCAATCAGCCCAAGCCTGTGCAACAGCTTTCTTTTCTTCAAGCGAAATAGAAACACCTTCTCCAGTTGAACCAATTATGAATGCACCAGTAACTCCGTTTCTTTTTAAAAAAGCGTAATAAGGAGGAATCAAGCTTAAATCTAATTTTCCGCTGCTGTCGAATGGAGTAAAAGGTGCAGCAATAAGACCTTGTAAATGTTCAATTTTCATGATTGTATTTTTTATTATTGATGTATTTTGTTTGAATCAGACTGAGATTTTTTGTGATTCTCAGCCTGATTTTAAACTTGTATTTTAAAATGTTATTTACTTAGCGGGTTTTGAACAATTTTTGGATTGAAATTAATGGTATTCTGAGAGATTGGGAACAAAACTTCTTTACCAGCTGTCATAGATGGAACTAAGCTTGTTTTGTTAAAACGAACCAAATCCCACCATGATTTACCTTCAAAAGCCAATTCTTTTAAACGTTCTTTTAAAATTAAATCATCATTTGCAGTTTGAGAACCGTTTGTGAAAGATGCCGTTGCATCAGCTCTTTTCATAACCAAATTCATTTCTGCTGATGGATCTTGACCTAAAGCGTTTTTAATTTCAGCTTTCATTAATAAAACATCAGCCCAACGATATATAATAATATCACTTACAAATCGTCTAATTGTACCGTCAACCGTTCCATTATATTTAACCATTCCTGTAACAACAGGAGTTGTACCATTGTATAAAGTTAAATATGTTGCTGCTTTTCTGGTATCTGAAGCAGCAAAGTTGAATCTTGTAATATCAGGTTGAACTCTCGAGATTCCGGCATTACCAGCTCCAGTTCCTAAAGTTCCAAAAACGGCAGTTGCCTGCGCTGCTGTTAATGGAGCAAAATCACTTGGGCCAACAAACATAAATTGATTCCAGTTGTCTGACAATGAAGATGGTAAATCTGCTAGGGAATAACGAACTGCAAAAAGCACTTCGGCATTTCCTTTTTTATCATACGCAAAAACATCTTTAAAGTTAGGCAATAAAGTTGGAGTTCCTGGTATTGCATTCACAGCGGCTAAAGCTGTGTTTAAATCTGCCGTTCCTCCTCCCAATTGTTTAGCTGTCCACAAATAAACATCGGCTTTTAAGGCTTGAACTGATGCCATTGCTAATTGCGTTGTGTTAATTGCTGTATCAGGAAAATTGGCAATTGCTTTGTCTAAATCCGATTTTATAAATGCAAATGTTTCTTGGATTGTGTTACGCGGAATTATGTATTGCGATTGATTTGTGTTTTCTGTTGGTTCCGTAACAATTGGAACACCGCCCCACGAACGCGCCATGATAAAGTAGCATAAAGCACGCATTGTATATGCTTGTGCAATGTATCTTTTTTGCTCTTTTACTGTATTTGGACTAAATGGAATTTGCGGGACATACTTTAAAATCAAATTCGCCTGATGTATTGTAGTGTACAATCCAGCCCAATCAACATCGATGTTTTGCGGTGTAAGATTGTTATTGTAATAATTTGCTAATGTTAATGGAGATTGAACTCCTCCAGTTATTTCGGCACTTCTTGCACCTCCAAGAAGATAATAATTTTGTTGTGTTTGGATTCTGAAGTTAACATACATGCCGTTTACACCAGCTTTTGCGTCGTCTTCTGTTTTCCAAAAACTATCAGAGGTAATTACACTATCAGATGTTAGTTCTAGTTCGTCCTGACAAGAGGTGAATAGAGAGAAACCAGCAAATAGTATTGTATATAAAAGAAATTTCTTTTTCATGATTTTAGTATTAAAAATTTACAAACCGATATTTAAACCAAGTATAATGTTTCTAGGCACTGGATAAGTACCAGTAGATCCAGCAGCGTTTAATCCTAAACTAGATCCTCCGTCGATACCTTGCACTTCAGGGCTTAATCCTTTGTATTTAGTAAAGTAGTATAAATTGCTTCCGGTTACGTACAAACGAAATGATGTTAATCTTGCTTTTTCGACTAACGATTTTGGAAAGTTGTAACTGAATGTGATTTCTCTAATACATAAGTAATCTCCGCTTTCGTAGTAACGGCTGTTACCTTGAAACATATTTGTGTTGTAAGCTGCACCGCTTGCTTCTGATCTAAATAAGTTATTTTGATTAGTTTGATCTGCCCAACGGTAACGAGGAACATCTGTAATATCACCTTCTTTTTGCCAAGCTTGTGCACTTTCGGCTAATAAACCATAGTTTCCTTGAAACTGACCTAAGAAACGTGCTCTTGCTTCGTTGTAAATTGTAGCTCCTAACGAGTAATCTGTTCTAACTGTTAAAGAGAATCCTTTGTAAGCAGCATCAAAATTAAATCCTCCTACAAATGTTGGGAACATATTACCCATGTATTGTCTGTCTCGGCTGTCGATTATGCCATTATTATCAGTGTCTTCAAATACGGCATCTCCAGCGAATTTTTTACCAGTTGGGTTACCGCCGTTTGCAGCAGTTTTTGTTACATATGTATCTTGAACTTTTAAGTTGTAAGCATCGGCTTCAGCTTGAGTTGAAAGAATATATAATTGTTTGTGTGCATAGAAATCTCCAATTTTTTGGCCTTCCTGTAATCCGCCTACATATTTGTAAGTACCGCTTTTTACATCGTAAATTTCTGTTCCGCCAATTCTGTTATTTGTGTTTCCATTAAATGGAAGCTTTTCAACCGTGTTTGTATTGTGCGAAACGTTTGCTCCAACATTAATTTTCCAATCGTTTTGATTGTAAAGATTTGCTTGTACTTCAAGCTCAAAACCTTTACTTCTTAATCCTCCTAAATTAGTTAAAACGGTAGAGAAACCACTATTTGAAGGTAAAGTCAAATTCGTTAATAAATCTGAAGTTAACTTGTTGTAGAAATCTCCAATAATTCTAATCTTATCGTTATTAAAACCTACATCAAAACCACCATTTATTGTTTCAGATTGTTCCCATTTTAAACCTGGATTTGCAATTTGAGAATTAATAATTGCCGATTGTCCGTTGTAACTGTTGGCTATCCCATTTGTAGAACCAGCATATAATCCGCCAGCCTGAAAATCACCTAAAGTTCCTAAGTTACCATTTACACCATAACTCCCGCGAAGTTTAAGAGATGAAAAGAATTTAGGCATAACTTTAGTCCAAAACTTTTCTTCCTGCATATTCCATCCAGCAGAGATTCCTGGAAAAAATCCATACCTATTGTCTGGTCCTAAACTTGATGAACCATCATAACGGAAAGAAGCTGTAGCAAAATATCTGTTTTTATAATCGTAATTTAAACGTCCAAATACACTGTTTAAAACTAATTTAGTATTGTTGCTGTAAACTGAAACCGGAACTGGAGAAGAATCTAAAGTTTGTGCTAAGTCAGAAGGGCTTCCTTTTCCTGAAGCATTAAAAGCTTTAATTGTTCGATCGTATTTTGAAGCTCCCAATTTGGCATCAAAATCACCAATCGCATCCCATCCTTTTTTATAAGCAAAAACGCCTTCGTATTGTACTTGATAAATTTGATTGCTTAATCGAGTTGCTGTACGTGTATTGTCTACCAATCCGCTGCTTCCGCTTAAAAAAGCCTGTTGAAAAGTATTGTCGTTTTCGTTTTCGCTGTAAAGAGACATAGAAGGAGTGAAGGTAAAGTCTGTTGCCAGTTTTAATTCACCATCTACACTCATTTGCAGTTTATTGTTTTCGTTGATTCCTTTTACTTTACCCATTTGATACAATGGATTTCCATTGATGTTGTTTTGCCCCGGAGCCAGTGAACCATCTTCTAAATACATTTTTGTTGTAGGCGAGTTTCCTAAATATCTGTTGAAAACAACACTATTAGCAACAACTTGATTATTGCTCGATTTAGAAAATAACACACGTCCGTTTAAAGTAAAATTATCAGCAACTTTTAATGATGCATTCAATTTACTTGTAAATCTTTGATAACCTGTAAAAATGGTAATTCCATCGCCTTTTAAATAACCAAGACTCAAATCAAAAACACCAGTATCAGTACCTCCGCTGAAACCAAGATTATGATTTTGCGTTACAGCACTTTGAAATAAAACATCGTTCCAATCCGTACTTTTGTAGATAATAGTATTACTTGGATTTAATGGATCTGCGATTTCCTGCCAGCCTTTTGCCTGTAATTGACTAACGGTATCTGCTGATAAATTAGACTTTAGTAATGTTGCAAAAGGAGTATTATTCTGCAAATTATTTCCTGTTCCTGCAGGCGTAGCACCAGTTAATTGTCCTAATCGTGCAATACCTGTAGTTGTCGAAAGTCCAGCAAGTTCTGCGGCATTATACAAACCTTGACGTTGAAATTTAATATAATCTCCGCCATCCATAAAGTCGTATTTTTTTGCAATATGGCTGATTTGTGTAGAGGCATTATAAGTAACTTTTAGTTTACCCGCTTTTCCTGTTGTAGTAGTAATGATAATTACACCATTTGAAGCTCTTGCACCATAAATAGAGGTAGCAGCGGCATCTTTTAAAACTTGAAGCGAAGCAATATCTGCTGAATTTATATCGTCAATCTGCGTACGAATTACACCATCAACAATATACAAAGGTGTTGCTCCAGAAGGGTTGTCGATAGATGTACCTCCTCGGACTATCACATTGGATGCTTTTCCAGGTTGACCAGATGAAGTTTTAACCACCAAACCAGTTACACTTCCTTGTAAAGACTGGGTTACGTTTGAATAAGGTACATTTTCTAAAACCTTTTTGTCTAGTTTAGAAACGGCAGTACTCAAAGTTCTTCTGTTCTGAGAACCATATCCTACTACAATTACCTCATTCATCTGCTGTCCAATTTCTTTCAAAACAATGTTAAGAGAACCTCCTGTTATTGTTACTTCCTGATCTTGTAAACCTATATAGGTAACGATTAAGGTTGTAGCATTATCTGGAACTTCAAAAGCAAAGTTTCCGTCAAAATCGGTTTGTGTACTTACATTAGTTCCTTTAGCAACGATATTTACACCCGGCAGTGATTCTCCTTTTTCATTGGTCACTTTTCCGGTTACTTTCTTTTGAATAGTGCTGTTCTTTTTTACATTTTTATCTGTAAAAACAATACTTCTTTCCGTTTTTGCAGCAGCTAACTGCATAGTAAAAACTAAAAGTAACGTCGACGTTAATTTAATAACTTTTACGTGTTTAGGAGTAAACCTACAATTTTTAGGTTTACTTTTAGGCAATAATTTCATACTTTTGTAATGGTTTGGTTAATAATAACTTTGTTAAAGGTCTATATGTTTATTCTCCAATCATTGTTCCTTAACGGAACTGGCCAGCTATGTTTCCAGCATTAGCTGGCTTTTTTATGATTAGAAAATAAATGGGGTATGCAATTGGTTCTAATGATAATTCTCTATGATCTTTAATTCTATTGTTACTGTATAAAAATTTGTATTCTCCTTTTTCTCCTTCCTGTATTTGTTTTTTAATGAGGATTTAATCAGCCTCATATTCAATGATGTATTAATGTTGAATGCTTCATAACAATAAAATCAATATTCATTTTTTTTAGTTATTATAGATTGATTAAATTTTAACAGCTTAATCAAGGTTATGATAACTTTATGAATAAATTATTTTATTATTACGAAGTAAAGATATAAAATATTTTAATATAATAACTTTAGTTATTAAAATATTTTAATAATTAAGAAAGAAAACTAAAAATTAGTTGTTGATTAGAGGGAATAACATCTTTTCTTTTATAACGCAGCATGCACCTATAACGCCTGCACGACGGCCTAAAGTAGACTTTTTAAGCTTCATATCTCGGTTAACTAAACCTAATGAATATTTTTTTAATGCAGATTGAATTGGCAGTAAGGAATAGTCGCCTAACTGTGCGAAATCTCCTCCAATCACCAATAAATCAGGATTGAAGATGTTGAGTAGAATAGACAAATAACGTCCCATTTTTTCGCTTTGCTGTGTCACAAGGTCGACACAAAGAGTATCTTCTAGATTTACCGCTCCTTTTATTATAGTATGATGCTGCAGTTCTGATGAAGAATCGTCAAGAAGAACCTTAGATTGTTTGCCGTCTTTTATTGCTTCTTTAAATTGGTTTACAAGTGACCAGCCTGATATTTCGGTTTCTAAACAACCTAATTTTCCGCATTTGCACATGATTTCATTATTAAAAATAGTACTATGCCCAAACTCTCCAGAATAGCCCGATTTACCATAATAAAGTTTTCCATCTGTTATCATCCCAATAGCAACTCCCCAGCTGTAGTTTACAAAAATTATATTTTGCTCATCGTCGACAACACCCTCACAATATTCACCAAACGCCATTGCTCGAGTATCATTTTCTAAATGAACAGGAAGATCTAATTGTTCAGAGATTATTTCGGTTAAAGGTCTGTTTTCGCTAAAGAAATAATTATAGCTAAAACCTTCCATTGAATTAATTCGCCCAGAAAAGTTGATGCAGACTCCTACAATCAATTTTTTCTCAACAGAGCTGTCTTCTATAAAAGAGTTGATTAAGTTGCAGAAGTTTAATAAAGATTCTTGAGTATTTTCTAATGCAAATGAAGTTCCAAGTTCTATGCTTACTAATTCATTTTTAATGTTTTGAAGTCCTATAGACATACTTGTTAATCCTACTTCAACCCCAAGAAAATAAGCACAAGTTGGGTTAATACTGAACAAAGAAGGTCTTCTTCCTCCGCTGTTTGTAATTTTGCCCATATCAACAACATAACCTTCAGCCAGTAGTTCGTTAACAGCTTTAGTCACCGTTGGAACGCTCGATTGTATTTCAGCACTTAATTCGGCAATGGTTGCATTTCCGCCAGTAAGCAAACGTTTAGTGATAAATTGTCTTAACATATGCCACTTTTGTTCTGACAGACTTTTGTCTTTACTATTGTCTAATAAATCTTTTAAACTCATTGCTTTGTGTTTTATGGGTTGACACAAATTTAATTTATTTTTTAAATTAGAATTAAAAAATGGCAGACAATATTAAATTTATTTAAAATAGCGTGTAGGGATCTTAAATTTCTGTCTTTTTTAATAAAAGATGAAGAACCCATAAAATGATGTTTTCAAACTGTCAATTAATTCGTAAATTTATAGAATGTGGTGTTATGGTGGCTGTTTCTGAATTTTGTTTCTAATAAATAAAAAGTATCAGCTGCAAAAAGAAGCTAATAAAAATGAAAACTATAATTATAAAAAGGGTTTATGATAATAAAACAAGTGATGGAACGTACCGAATCCTTGTTGATCGATTATGGCCGCGCGGACTTAGTAAAACAGATTTAAGTTTTGATGAATGGGATAAAGAAATTACACCATCGACAGAACTACGTAAGTGGTTTGCTCATGAAGAGGAACGTTACGCCGAATTTACTAAACGTTACATTCAAGAATTGAGTTTAAAAAGTGAAGAAACAACACGTTTAAGAAATATGGCAGAAAAGAAATCTTTGACATTATTATATGCCGCAAAAGATCCTATAATAAATCATGCAGTAATTCTGAGAGATTTTTTGCTCAACAATAAATAACCTGAGTTTTGATTACAAATAGAAAGAGTATTTGCTTTACTGTTATACACAATGGTACAATTCATAAAATTGAAACTTATGTACACGAATATCCAAATTTGATGTTTTTGCTTCGAGATAAGCTTTTTTTAGATGATTTTGGCGAATGCGGCGGCGTTGGCAGATGTGCCACTTGCATTATCAAGTTGAATGATATTAAAGAAAATGCGTTAAAAAAAGATCGAAACGAACCAACAACATTATCTAAACTTGGATATACGGCTGAGAATATTCGGCTTTCCTGTCAATTATACATCACAACTGATTTAGAAGATTCGAAGATTGAGATTCTGGAATTGTAGTTTGTAAAAGTTAGTTAGCAGAATTTAAAATTCTTTGTTTTACATGATCCATGTACGATCTGCCAATTACATATCTTAAGCCTTCAATTTCTACGCTGTTTCCTTCAACTGCGTCGATTTTATCAATGGCAACAGTATACGATCTATGAATTCTTAAAAAATTTCTTTCCGGTAGTAAATCTGTAAAGTCAGACAGGGTACTGTGTATAATGTATTTGCCTGTTAAGGTGCTTATTTTTAAATAATCTTTCAAGCTTTCGATAACCAAAATCTCATTCAGGAAAATCTTCTTCATTCTTTTCTTATCTATTTTGATAAAAATAAAAGGATTTTCGGCAGAATTTTCAGGAGTAGGATTGGATTTATTTTCCAGTCTTTTACTGATTTTGTTCAAGGCTTTCATTAACCTTGGAAACTCGATAGGTTTTACTAAGAAATCCAAAACATCAAGTTCGTAAGTTTCTATTGCAAATTGACTGTACGCACTAGTAATAATAAGTAAAGGCGGATCTTCGAGGCTTTTTATAAAATTAATACCATCAAGAACCGGCATATTAATATCTAGAAAAATGACATCAACTTTATTGTTTTTTACAAAATTTAAACCTTCTATTGGATTACTAAAAGTATTTGCAACCTCAAAATTTTCAAGTGGCTCTAAATAATTTTTAATAACATTAATAGCCAATGGCTCGTCATCTATAATCAAACAATTTATTTTCATTTCTCTATTATTACTTTTTAAGCAAAATAATCCAGCGTATAAATTTAATATAAGAAAAGTCGTCTTAAGTGACTTTAATTACAAGCTTTACGACAAAAATATTCTTTTTCTTTTTAAATGAAAGGTTATACTCGTTTTTATTATAACCTAGTTCTAACCTTTTTTTTACATTCTCGATACCTATACCGCTTGATACATTAAAATTGTCTTCAAGATCAGTAGTTTCAGGCTGTGGGTTCGAAACTGAAAAATGCAGAAAATTGCCTTTTACCTTAAATTTAATATCAATTACAACTTTTCCAGTGTTTTTGTTTACACCATGTTTAAAAGCATTTTCGATAAAAGTCAATAATATAATAGGAGCAATCTCTTTGTCGTGAATATCTCCCGAAACAGACATATTTATAATCAATCGATCATCGTTCCTAATTCGCTCCAGATCAAGATAATTCTGAATACATAATATTTCATTTTCCAGCGATTGTCTGGTATTTTTTGTGTCATACAGCATATAGCGCATTAACTCTGAAAGCTTAAGTACAATTTTTGGTGCTTTGTTTGATTTTTCGACAGACAGCGAATAAATATTATTAAGTGTATTAAAGAGAAAATGCGGAGATATTTGAGATTTCAAGAACAATAATTCTGTTTCTAATTGCGATTTTTCAAGATCAGTTACGCGTTTTTGCTCTTTCATAAAATCTAATGTAATCTTAATAGCCGTAACAAAAGTGATTACATACAATTCGCCAATCATCATATCAATTGTGTAATTGAGTGAAAGTTTGTCGATAGTTTCTGGTCCTTCCGGCCAAACATCATGATTTATCAATAAATACGTAAGATTGAATTTTATAATAACCATTATAAATATCGAAGACAAAACCGCAAGTATATATAAAAGGTATTTTTTTCGATAAACCAAATGAGGCATAAAGACTAGAATATTCAAGTAACACAAGGTCATGTGGATAGGAAAGCCCAGTAAATTAGTCTTGAAAGAGTAGCCGTAATCATTAAAATAAATCCCCCAGCGAAAAGTATTAAACAAGAAATAAGTAAGCCAAAAAAGGATATGATATTGTAATGGTATTCGATATAATTTGCTCGTGCTGAAATTCATAATTCAAAGTATGTTTTGAGACCTTTTTTGATGTTTGTCTTTGTTTAGATGTCGTTTGTCTAAAATAATTTAAGTAAAATTCAATTTTGCATAAATTTAAAGTTAAATTATTATTTTTTTTAATGAATGGTCTTACTTGTAAGTTTTGTTTGTAATTCTAAAAGTAAGCTGTAAAATAAAGCAAATTAAAAATAATAGTCAACAAGCTTTCTTTGTTCAACAAACAGTAATTAGTGATTTGAGAATTTTTTTATTTAAAACCGCTGGAAAAAAACTTGCTTTTGCAACAAAGAAAAACACTCAACATTATAAAATATCAAGTCATGCTTACAAAAGATCAATACCGTGTTATTACCAAGTTTTTCTTAAAGATTCTAAAATCTATGTAGGATCAACATCTTCAAATCCTGAGACTTTACATTGCAGTCCATGCCATAAAAGTCGAAGCAATAGATCAACCTTATTGGTCTAAAAATGTAACGAATAAAAATGGAAAACCAACATAAATTTAACTAACCCCTAAAAACAATATTATAATTAATGAATATCATTGACATATCAATCATCATAGCATACATTGTGCTATCAGTAGGAATAGGAATCTGGATTTCCAGAAAAGCTTCAAAAGGTTTAGATGATTATTTCCTTGGCGGAAAAACAATCAAATGGTATTTTTTAGGTTTAAGTAACGGATCAGGAATGTTTGATGTTTCAGGGACTTCCTGGATGATTGGAGTACTGTTTTTATACGGCGTAAAAAGCTTTATGTTTATGTGGCTTTGGCCCATTTGGAATCAGATTTTTGTAATGATGTTTCTCGCCGTTTGGATACGAAGGTCAAAAGTAATGACGGGTTCTGAATGGATTTTAACTCGTTTTGGAAACGATAAAGCCGGAAAAGCATCTCATATTATTGTCGCTATTTTTGCGATTATTTCTACAATAGGTTTCATTGCTTACTTTTTTGAAGGAATTGGGAAATTTATAACGATTATTCTTCCTTGGGATTTAACGCTTCATTCTGGTGATTTAATTCTATTAACCTCAGAGCGTTCTTATGCTTTGATAATCATATTTTTAACTACAATTTATACCGTAAAAGGCGGAATGTTCTCTGTTGTAGCAACTGAAGTTGTGCAATATTTAATTATGATTATTGCCAGTGTTTTAATTGCAGGTTACGCTTTTATAAATTATACCGATATTCAAATAAACTCAGTAATTACCGAAGAATGGAAAAACGTCTTCTTTGGATGGCAGTTTGAAACGCAGTGGAGTGAAAAATTCCAGACTTTCAATAATTTAATTGATTCTGAAGGGTATAAAATGTTTGGCGCTTTTATCGGAATGACATTGTTTAAAGGTTTCTTCGCCAGTGTTGCAGGACCAACGCCAAGTTATGATTTACAAAGAATTTTGTCGACAAAATCTGTAAAAGAAGCTGCTTATATGAGTGGTTTTACCAACTTGATTTTATTCATTCCAAGATATTTATTAATTACAGGAATTGTTGTAATTGCCTTGATAAATTTAGCGCCAGAATTAAATGCTAATTTAAATTTAACTGGAGCCGATTTAGAATTATTAATGCCAAAAGTGGTCAATTTATATCTTCCAGTAGGTATTAAAGGACTTTTACTAGCAGGTTTATTAGCTGCTTTTATGTCTGGATTCTCTGCTTTTGTAAATGCAGGACCAGCTTATATTGTAAATGATATTTATAAAAAATATTTCAAGCCTGTTGCATCAAATGCACATTATATAAAAGTAAGTCAGATTTCTTCTTTCGTAGTGGTTGGTTTAGGAGTTTTTATGGGATTCTTCGCAGAATCGATTAATTCTTTAACGCTATGGATTACAAGTGCTTTATACGGCGGTTATGTGGCAGCCAATTTCCTAAAATGGATTTGGTGGCGTTTTAACGGTTGGGGATATTTCTGGGGAATGTTTGCAGGTTTAATCGTAGCTTCTTTACAATTTGTTTTAGGACAGTATAAAGGAACATTTGCAGAAGGAACATTTTTGTATGATTTATCACAAGTACAGGCGATTTACTTGTTTCCAGCAATATTTGGATTCTCAATTTTAGGATGTCTTTTAGGAACGTTTTTAAGCAAACCTACAGATATGGAAGTTTTAAGATCTTTCTATACCAATGTTAGACCTTGGGGATGGTGGGGACCAGTTTATAAAACATTAAAAACAGAAGACCAAAGTTTCGAAAAAAACAACGATTTCTGGAAAGATATGCTAAATTGTGTAATCGGAATTGTGTGGCAGTCAAGCATGATTTTACTTCCAATTTATTTTGTGATCAGAGATTATCCAAAAGCTTTTGCTGCATTATTGGTATTTTTAGTAACAATGATAATTTTAAAATTCACTTGGCTGGATAAAGTTCGAAAAATAACGGATTAAGAAAAAAATAGTAAACACGATAGAAACATAGATTTTTATAATTAGAAAAGAATAATTACAAAAGAAAGGTTCCACACATATAGCTGCATCTTTTGAACTAACCAAAACCACTTTTTAAATTTTAAAAACTATGTTTCTATGTGTTTAGAAAAAAAGCTTTGATAAAGTCTTTACAACAAACAACAGAAAAAAAACAATAAACAAAAAATATAAAAATGAGCACTATTCCTTGGCAAGACAGACCCGAAAACAGTAATGATGTAATGTGGAGATACACTGAAAATCCTATTATTGAAAGATATGCTATACCATCATCAAACAGTATTTTTAACAGTGCTGTAGTTCCTTTCGAAGATGGGTTTGCGGGAGTTTTCCGTTGTGATAATAAAGCAGTTCAAATGAACATTTTTGCCGGTTTTAGTAAAAACGGAATCGATTGGGAAATTAATCACGAACCAATCGAAATGAAAGCAGGTAATACAGATATGATCGAATCTGCATATAAATATGACCCGCGTGTTGTTTTTATCGAAGATCGTTACTGGATTACCTGGTGTAATGGTTACAACGGACCAACGATTGGTATCGGATATACGTTTGATTTTAAAGAGTTTTTTCAATGTGAAAATGCTTATTTGCCATTCAACAGAAACGGTGTTTTGTTCCCGCAAAAAATCAACGGAAAATATGCTATGTTAAGCCGTCCAAGTGATAACGGACATACACCTTTTGGAGATATTTGGATTAGTTACAGCCCAGATATGAAATATTGGGGAGAACACCGTTTGGTAATGAAACCAACTCCATTTGAAGATAGTGCTTGGCAGTGTACCAAAATTGGAGCAGGACCAATTCCAATTCTTACAAACGAAGGCTGGTTAATGATCTACCACGGAGTTATTAATACTTGCAACGGTTTCCGTTATGCAATGGGTTCAGCACTTTTAGATGTTGATTCTCCAGACAAAGTAAAATACAGAACACAGCCTTATTTATTAGGACCTGCAGAACTTTATGAAATGGTTGGAGATGTACCAAACGTAGTTTTTCCATGTGCCGCTTTGCATGATACAGAAGAAGATAAATTAGCCGTTTATTATGGTGCAGCTGATACAGTAGTTGCTATTGCATTTGGTAAATTAAGTGAAGTAGTTCAGTTTACAAAAGATAACAGTTTATAAAAAAGAGATGGTTTTAAAACTTAAATGGCTTGCTGTTGCTTTAGGCTTGATTTCGATAACTGGATATTCACAGTCAAAGAAACCAGTTATTCCTAAAACCTATGTTGCGGCAAAAACAACCAAACCAATCGTAATTGACGGAGACGAATCTGATGCTTCGTGGAGTAAAGCAGATTGGACAGATCTTTTTGAAGATATTGAAAATGGTGTAAAACCAAAGTATGCAACCAAAGTAAAAATGCTTTGGGATGAAACCAATTTCTATATATTAGCAAAAATGGAAGAACCGCACGTTTGGGCAAATTTAAAACAACGCGATACCATTATTTTTTACAACAATGATTTTGAAGTTTTTGTTGATCCAGACAGTGATACTTTTAACTATTACGAATTAGAAATAAACGCTT
Source organism: Flavobacterium sp. FlaQc-30 (assembly GCF_044005885.1). Taxonomy (NCBI): domain Bacteria; kingdom Pseudomonadati; phylum Bacteroidota; class Flavobacteriia; order Flavobacteriales; family Flavobacteriaceae; genus Flavobacterium; species Flavobacterium sp. FlaQc-30. Next base: position 267,325 of record NZ_JBIPCO010000007.1, read on the forward strand.
TAAATACAGCTTGGGATTTGTTCTTGACAAAACCCTATAGAGAAAGTGATATTGTCGTGGCAAACGATTGGAATATTCCAGGTTTAAAATCGGCAGTAAAAGTTAACGGAACACTTAATAATCCAAATGATACAGATGAAGGCTGGGTTTTAGAAATGGCAATTCCATGGGCAGCTTACAAAACCACATTCTTTGATCAAAATGTTCCCGTTGATAAATTTTGGAGAGTCAATTTTTCGAGAGTCAACTGGCAGCACAGCGTTAAAAATGGAACTTATGAGCGAAAGAAAGATGCCGAAGGAAAATTTTTGCCTGAGTACAACTGGGTTTGGTCACCAATGGGGGTAATCAATATGCATGAGCCAGAAAAATGGGGTTATGTTTACTTCTCCTCCAAAGAAGGAAAAGATACCTTTACAATTCCGCAAGACGAAAAAGTAAGATGGGAATTGTATTCTTTATATCGTGCTCAAAAAGGATATTTTGAAAAACATAAAACTTGGGCAAAGTCTATTGCAGATCTTACCACAAAAAGCATTAGTGTTGATGGTAAAGTTTTAAAACCAACAATAGAGAATCACTCATCAGGATATAATATTTTAGTAAAAAGTCCATTCACCAATACAACATTTGTAATAAGGCAGGATGGAAAAATAATCACAAAATAAACCACTATGAAACTACCAAAACTATTACTTTTTTTATTAGCATTTAGTATTTTTTCATGTACTAAAAAAGAAGAACAAACCACTTTTAAATTTGGAGTATGGACTACAGCCGATGCCAAAAAATCGGATGCAGATTATACTAAAGAGTTTAAAAAATATAAAGACGGAGGAATTGATGAAGTACTGATAAATACTTCGACAGATCCGAAACTTTTAAGCCGTTTAGTGCCTTTGGCAACAAAAGAAGGTTTAAAAGTACATGCTTGGATTATGGCAATGAACAGACCTGGAGACTCAATTGCATTGCAGCATCCAGAATGGTATCAAGTAAGCAAAGAAGGTAAATCCTGCTTTGATACACGCCCTTATGTAGATTACTACCAATGGTTATGCCCAACTAGAAAAGAATCTAGAGAGCATGTTTTAAAATTAGTTGAAGAATTAGCAAAAGTGGAAGGAATCGAAAGTGTTCACTTAGATTATATTCGTTTCCCAGACATCTTTTTACCAATTAGTTTATTGCCAAAATACAACTTAGTTCAAGATGTAGAATTGCCTCAATTTGACTTTTGTTATTGTGACGAATGTGTAAAAGCATTCGAAAAAATCCACCATAAAAACCCAAAAGAAAGCCACAATACTTCAATCGATATGGAGTGGAAAAACTTTAGATTAAATGCTATTCAAGCTGTGGTTAATGATGCTTATGATATTGTGCATAAACACAACAAAAACCTTACTGCAGCGGTATTTCCTTATCCAGAAATGGCAGATCATATGGTGCGCCAGCGTTGGGACAAATGGAATATTGATCAAGTATATCCAATGATTTACAACAGTTTTTATGATGAGGAAATTGACTGGGTTGGTTATGCTACAAAACAAGGTGTTGCTGATTTAAAAGATAAAAAAACAAAAATCAACACAGGAATTTATGTTCCAGGTTTAAAGACAGATAAAGAGCTGAAAGAAGCTATTTTATATGCAAAAGAAAACGGAGCAGTAGGAGTTTCTTTCTTTGATGGAAATGCTTTGTCTGAAAGTAACTTTAAAACAATTAAAGAAACAAAAGCAAGTTTAAAATAATCAAATACTTTCTTTAGAAAAAAAGCATAGTATCGTTACAAATTACTTCAATAACAGCTGCGAGCGTATACCAAACGTTTTGACAGAACAATAAAATAAAGGAATATAATAGGGAGCCGTAAATGCTTCCTATTGTGTTTTTTAAGAATGTTGCAATGACACAGAAAAATACATAGCGTTTTCTAAAAAAGAGTATCTTTTTAAGGATAAAAAAATACACCAGTTTAAAATCATATCCTATTTAAAATAATAATTATGAGAACATTAAAACCCTTATTCACCTTACTATTTTTAGCTGTTTTAAGTTCGGGTTACAGTCAAAAAGTTTTTACAGAGAAAGACATTCAAATCATTCCAAAACCCAATCAGCTGGTTTTACAAACAGGATCATTTGAGTTTTCTAAGAATACCGTATTTGTTGCCACAACAGATTTTCAAAAAGATATTTCAAACGCTTTAATAAATAAATTTGGAGCTGCAGCAGGCTGGCGCCCAATTATTGGAACAAAAGCGCCAAAGAATAATTACATACAGTTTAAAGTTGATTCTAATCTTCACAACGAAGCCTACAAATTAGAAATCAATAACAATACAATTACTGTTACAGCAAAAGGGAATGCAGGTTTTATCTACGGATTAGAGACCATTAGACAATTACTTCCAACAGCAATTGAAAGTAAAAATGCTGTAAATCTTGCAAAATGGGAAATTCCGAATGTAACTATTACGGATGAACCTCGTTTTCAATGGAGAGGTTTAATGTTGGATTTATCGCGTCATTTCTTTGATAAAAATTATATTCTGGCAACAATCGATCGTTTGGCAATGCACAAAATGAACGTTTTGCATTTGCATTTAGTAGACGATCAAGGTTGGAGAATCGAAATTAAAAAATATCCAAAATTAACAGAAGTTGGGGCATGGAGAGTCGATCAGGAAAATTTAGCATGGAATGCAAGATTGCTTACAAACCCTGACCAAAAAGGTACTTACGGCGGATTTTTAACTCAAGAGGAATTAAAGGAAATCGTAAAATATGCTGCAACAAAAAATGTAGAAGTTGTTCCTGAAATCGAAATGCCGGCACACGTAAGCAGTGCAATTGCTGCATATCCAGAATTAGCGTGTTTTGATCAGCGTATTGGTGTGCCATCTGGCGGATTATGGCCAATAACGGATATTTACTGTGCAGGAAAAGAATCTACATTTGAGTTTCTTCAGAACGTAATTGATGAAGTAATTACAATATTTCCTTCAAAATATATTCATATCGGCGGTGACGAAGCAACAAAAACAAACTGGGAAAAATGTCCGCATTGCCAAAAAAGAATGAAAGAACATGGCTTAAAAAATGTTCATGAACTGCAAAGTTATTTTGTAAAAAGAATGGAGAAATACATCAATTCTAAAGGCAAAAAACTTATTGGCTGGGATGAAATTTTAGAAGGCGGTTTAGCTCCAGAAGCTACCGTAATGAGCTGGAGAGGAACAAAAGGAGGAACAGAAGCAGCACAGCAAGGTCATGATGTTATTATGACTCCAGAATCTCCTTGTTATTTTAATTTCTACCAAGGACCTCAAAATGAAGAACCATTAGCTTTTGATGCTTACAATCCTTTAAATAAAGTTTACGAATTTGATCCCGTTGTATCTGGAATGACACCGCAGGAAGCGGCACATGTTTTGGGCGGACAAGCTAATTTATGGGCCGAATTCCTTTTGGCACCAAAAGATTCGGAGTATATGATTTTTCCAAGATTAGCTGCTTTATCCGAAGTTTTATGGAGTTCTAAAGAAAGCCGTAATTGGAATGACTTTACAACAAGACTAGCACCCTTATTAAAACGTTACGATTATTTGGGAATCAATTATGCAAAAAGTGCTTATTTAGTTACAGCAGTTTCAAACGCAGATATAGTGAAGAAACAAATTAATGTGAGTTTGAAAAATGAGTTTCCAAATCCAGATATTCGATATGTATTAGGGGATAAAACGTTAGATGTAAATGCTGTAAAATATACAAATCCAATTCAGTTTAATCAAACTACAGTTTTAAAAGCTTCTCTATTTCAAAACGAAAAACCAGTTGGAAAAACGTTTACAGACACAATTGTATTTCACAAAGCAGTGGCGCATAAAGTTAATTACTTAACACCATTTAATAACAGTTACAAAGGCGACGGTCCTTTTACGATGGTAAATACAATTCGTGGATCTAAGAACTTTCATGATGGACAATGGCAGGCTTGGCTGGTTAACGACATGGAACTTGTTATTGATCTAGAAAAACAAGAAAGTGTAAAAGAAGTAATTGTTGGAACTTTAGAAAGTCAAGGTGCGGGCATATTTTTCCCGATACAAGTAAAAGTTTTAGTTTCAAATGACGGTATAAAATACAAAGAAGTAGGTAAAATATCACGCCCATATGCATCTAACCCAACTTCAGAGTTAAAAGATTTTAAAATCAATTTTGAAAAAACCAATGTTCGATTCATAAAAGTAATTGCGTCAAACTTAAAGAAAAGTCCAAGAGGCGAAAGTTCTTGGTTGTTTGTGGATGAGATTTTAGTGAATTAAATAATAAGAATTAAACTATGTAAAAGTTTTAAACCAAAGATGTAAGGAACTTTGATAAAAGCTTAAGATTGAAGTTAGTTTGCGCATTTTTGTCATTTCGACGAAGGAGAAATCTTCGCGAGTAGCTCTACAAAGATTGTCGCTTTTGATTGTGGAGTTTCTTTCGAAGATTTGCTTCGCCTGTTCGCTATCGCTCGAGTTTCCTTCGTCGAAATGACAATGATCGTGGTTATTTAGTGTAAAACTAAAGTTTCTTGCGATCTAAGTTCAAATTTTTGCAGTAAAACCAAACCAAAAAAAACAAACCAAAGATGAAAAAAGTAATAGTATTAATCGCAGTATTATTTTCTGCACAAATGTTCTCTCAGGCTATTTATGAAGACGAACGTTATGTACCGGAAACAGATCCATTAGTTTTAAAAAACTTAGAACAATGGCAAGGTAAAAAGTTTGGATTATTAATGCACTGGGGAACATACAGTCAATGGGGAATTGTAGAATCATGGTCGATTTGTCCTGAAGATTATGGATGGTGCGAGCGTAAAAAAGGCAGTAATCCGAGTAATTACAGTCAATATGTAAAAGAGTATGAAGGTTTAAAGAAAACCTTTAACCCAACAAAGTTTGATCCTGTAAAATGGGCAAAAGCGGCAAAAGCGGCAGGAATGAAATACATGGTTTTTACCACAAAACACCATGACGGATTTTCGATGTATGATTCTAAATACACAGATTACAAGGTAACTGATAAAGAATGTGCTTTCAGCAGTAATCCAAAAGCGGATATTTTGAAAGAAGTTTTTAATGCCTTTAGAAATGAAAGCATTTCAACAGGAGCTTATTTTTCTAAACCAGACTGGCACAACGAAAATTATTGGGATCCTTATTTTCCTCCGTTTGATAGAAACGTAAATTATGATCCAGCACTATATCCTGAAAAATGGCAGAAATATGTTGATTTTACCCACAATCAAATTTTAGAAATTTTAACCAATTACGGAAAAGTTGATATTTTATGGCTTGATGGCGGCTGGGTAGAAAAAGGAGATCAAAAGAGTATTAGCGAGCACTATAAATCTAAGTTTTTAGAGAACACATATAAAAACGGTTTTATAAAACATAGAGTGGTAAGCCAAGATGTTAAAATGGATGAATTGGTTGTAAAAGCACGTCAGAAACAACCTGGTTTAATTGTTGTTGACAGAGCAGTTCATGGTAAGAATCAAAACTACTTGACACCTGAAAATCGCGTTCCTGAAAAAACACTTCCTTATCCTTGGGAATCTTGTATTACTTCTGGCGGCGGCTGGTCGTACACTCCAGATGCAAAATATATGACAGGCAGACAAGGGATTCATATGCTTATTGATGTAGTGGCAAAAGGCGGGAATTTATTGTTGAATGTTGCTCCAAGTCCAGAAGGAGAATGGCAGCAGGGAGCGTACGATTTATTAGCCTCTTTTGGAGATTGGATGAAAGTAAACAGTACTGCAATTTATGACACTAAACCAATTGCACCTTATAAGGAAGATAATATTTGTATGACACAGAATAAAGCAGGAAGTGTTTACTTGTTTTATCTAGCAAAAGAGGGAGAAGATAAAATTCCTGCAGAGATTACATTAAAATCGATCAATCCTAAAAAAGGAACAAAAATTACAATGTTAGGTTCGAAAATACCATTGAAATGGACTAAATTTGCGGACGGATTTAAAGTTACAATTCCAGAAAATTTACGTAATAATTTACCATGTAAAGAAGCTTGGACTTTAAAAATTGAAGCGATTAACAGATAGAGAATTAAATATGATTTTTAATAGTAAAATAACACAGGCAGCATGTTTTTTCAGCATGCTGTTTTTTAGCATAAATACTTTTGCCCAACAACCTGCAGATTTTGTAAATCCGCTTATAGGGACTTCTAATTATGGAGCTACTTTTCCTGGACCGATTGCTCCAAGAGGAATGGCAAGCATAAGTCCTTTTAATGTAGCTGGACGACAAAATAGTTTAGAAAAAGACAGTCAATGGCTGTCGAATCCTTATGTAAACGAGAATACATTCTTAACCGGATTTAGTCAGGTAAATTTAAGTGGTGTAGGCTGTCCTGATTTAGGTGTTATTTTGTTAATGCCAACAACAGGAGCGGTCGAAACCAATCACTTAAAATATGGCTCTACTTATTCTAAAGAATTGGCTAAAACCGCTTATTATAGTGTAAACATTGATAAATATAAAGTTAAAGGAGAATTTACGGCTTCGAAAAGAGTAGGAGTAAGCAAATTTACTTTCCCGAAAGGGCAGTCTAATATTTTATTGAATCTTGGTTTAGGATTAACAAATGAAGAAGGAGCGATGGTAAAAGTTGTTTCTTCAACAGAGATTGAAGGAATGCGTTCTGTAGGCTCATTTTGCTATAATAGTCCTGAAGACGCTTATCCTGTTTATTTTGTAGCCAAGTTTTCGAAACCAGCAAATAATTTTGGCGTTTGGAAAAATACACCTAAATACGAAGGTACAGAAGCACAATGGATGGGTTATAATGGTAAAACCCGAATGATGAAAAATACGATTAAAACGGTTGTTGGAGATAGCATTGGGACTTATTTCACCTATCAATTTGATAAAGAAGAAACGGTTGAAGTAAAAATAGGAGTTTCGTATGTAAGTATTCAAAACGCTCGTGAGAATCTGGAAAAAGAAACGGGATATAAATCATTTGATGATGTTTATAAAGAAACATTTAACGAATGGAACGAAGAGCTTTCTAAAATTTTGGTAGAAGGCGGTTCTTATCAAGATAAGGTTATTTTTTACACAGCCTTGTATCATACTTTAATTCATCCCAATACTTTAAATGATCTTAACGGAGAATTTCCTCAAATAAAAAGAAGTAAGATTGGTAAAACCTTGGGTACTCGATATACAGTGTTTTCTTTATGGGATACCTATCGCAATATGCATCCGTTAACTTCTTTAGTTTATCCTAAGCAGCAATCTGATATGATAAAAAGTATGCTGCAAATGTATGATGAAAACGGGTGGCTGCCTAAATGGGAATTGAATTCGACGGAAACATTTACAATGGTTGGAGATCCTGCGAGTATAGTTATAGCGGATGCGTGCTTAAAAGGAATTCAGGATTTTGATATTTACAAAGCCTATCATGCCATGCTGAAAGGAGCGGATCAAATTGAAGAAAATCCGCTGCGTCCAGGGCTTAAAGAATACCTTCAAAAAGGATATTTGTCTACAAATTATCATGGATCAGTTTCAACAACAGAAGAATATAATGCTTCAGATTATGCGATTGCGCTTATGGCAAAAGCCTTAGGAGAAAAAGAAGATTATAAGCGTTTTTATAAACGATCATTATCCTATCAAAAATTGTATGATAAAGACTTAAAATTACTTCGACCACGAACAGCTGACGGAAAATGGTATGAGCCTTTTGATCCTAATGCAGGGGCTAATTTTCAGGAAAATGTTGGATTTATAGAAGGCAACGCGTGGCAATATGCTTTTATGGTGCCGCATGATATAAAAGGACTTATTAAATTAATGGGCGGTGATAAAGTTTTCTCTGATCAATTGCAGAAAATTTTTGACATCAAACAATTTGATATGGCAAACGAGCCTGATATTGCGTATCCTTATCTATTCAATTACGTAAAAGGAGAAGAATGGAAAAGTCAGGAAATGGTTAAGAAATTGGTGAGAGAATATTTCAGAAATGAACCCAAAGGATTACCTGGAAATGACGATACAGGAACCATGTCAGCTTGGCTGGTGTATTCTATGATGGGAATTTATCCAATATCTCCGGGAGATCCAATTTATACCATTACAACACCAATGTTTGATAAAGTAACAATTAAGTTAGATTCAAGGTATTATAATAAAGAAAATGTAGTAATTGAAAGAGTAAAGAATACTGACGGAAAAATCAAAGAAATTCAGTTAAACGGAAAAACATTAAATAGTTTTTTTATGAATCACGATGATTTTGTAAACGGAACAACGTTAAAAGTCATTCAGGAATAATTTAGAGTAAAAGTCTATTTACAATTAAAGTAAAAAAAGACCATTCAATTGAATGGTCTTTTTTTTGCTTCATAAGCTAATAAAAGAAATTAGGATTATTTCGTTTTTACGCCAATTTCAGCAACAGTAATATATCTGCCGTCTACAGTTGTTTTTCCTGTAAATTTGATATATCGGGCTTTTACTGATGCTTTTAAAGTAATGTTTTGCTCAACAAGATTACTTTTAATATTAGCAAATTCACCTTCAGCAATTGTAGTCCAATTTGTATTGTCGCTGCTTACCTGCCATTGGTAATCTTTGACAATTCCGCCAGTTCCGTTTTGACGAGGTAAGTATGATAAAGATTTGATATCCAATTCTTGTCCCATGTCAATAACTATAAATTGTGGCAAAGGCATTAAAGATGTGTTATCTGCGGTACTCCAAATAGTTTCTGCATTTTCATCAATAGCATGTGATGTTTGTTCATTTTCGAAAGAAGCAGTAACTATTTTCCAGTCTTTTTTGCAAACATTAAAGGATTGAATGGCTGTTTCACCAGATTTCATATCCATTCCAAAAGATTTGGCTTTAACATCGCCAGAAGTTAAAAACGAAAAAGCTGCTTTATAAATTGGTGAGTGTAAAGTAGGTTCTGTTCCGTCAATTGTATAATGAATTTGATTTACAGTTGTTTCAGTGGTGATAGAAACAGTACCATTTTTGTCTCTTTTAATTTTTGGAAGAGGCAATTGTTCAGGTTCCTTAAAAACACCTACATCGCTTAAAGTGATACAAACTGGAGATTCTACAATGCGGATTCTCAATTTTGAAGTTGTAATATAATTTGGTAAACGTACCAATCGATTAGCGCCAATACTTGTCGCTTCAGCTATTTTTTTCCAATTTTTATTAGCGAAAGCTTCAATTTCGACTTTTTCAATACGTTGACCTAATTTGATATTTTCTCTTAAACGAATGATATTAAAGGTTTGCTCTTTATCCCATTCTAAAGTTATAAATGCTTTTTTTACATTATCACTTGTTGCCCAATACGAGTAACGATCGTTATCAGTAAGATTTTTGGTCCCGAAAAAGATTTGGTTCTCACCTCGAACTTCCGAAGCTGTAATCACAGCAGATTGCGCAAGATTATTAGAAAATGTCTGCTTTAAAAAATCTCCAAAATCTTTCAACGCTTTTACATCATTTGGGTGCAATATACCTTCTGTTGTAGGTGCAAGACCAATATCCATACCAGCACCGCGACCTACAGATTTACAGTAAATTTCAAACAACTCCGAAACTGATTTTACGTGATTGTCTTCGTTAGCATGATAAAACCAGCCATTTCTAAGCGGTACATCACACTCAGCAGGTTTCCAGTACTTACCATTTCGAGTTCCAGTTGGCGCTTTTTCATAATTAGTTTCTCCTGGCACAGCCACCGTTTTTCCAGCTATTGGTTCAGGCGTAAAAGTAGCCCAAGAAGTTTCGTCTGCAAAACCTCTTTCGTTTCCTACCCAGCGCACTTCACCATTATCAGAAAAGATAACAGCTTCAGGCTGCAATTCTTTAGAAATTGCCCACGTTTTGTCCCAATCATAATAAGTAGCACGGTCAATACTTCGGCTTTCTTTTTTGCCTCCGTAATAGCCGTCGCCGCCATTTGCACCATCAAACCAAGTGATGAATAATTTACCGTAGTTCGTGTATAATTCTCTTAATTGATTACGGTATTTAGTAACATACTCAGGTTTTCCATAATCTTCATTATTTCTGTCCCAAGGCGAACAATAAAGTCCGAATTTCATTCCTGCATTGCGTGTTGCGGTTTCAAATTCTTTTACCATATCGCCTTTTCCATTACGAAACGGACTTGCGCTAATGTTGTAAGCTGTTGTTTTTGTCGGCCACAAACAAAATCCATCATGATGTTTAGCCACAAAAATAACGCCCTTAAAACCACCAGATTTTGCTGCGTTTACAATTTGACTGGCATCAAATTTTGTTGGATTAAATATTTTAGGATCGGCATCGCCATATCCCCATTCTTTATTCTGAAAAGTTGTAGGCGTAAAATGGACTAAAACATATTGCTCGATTTCGTGCCAGCGTAATTGCGGTTCGCTTGGCAATGCACCGTACGGAACAGGAGCGCTAATTCTTTGAGCTGTCACAGATAAAAAGGCGAGACATCCCAAAATTGTTATTAATTGTTTTTTCATCTTTAGAATTTAATATTTTATTTAGAATCTTAAATCACTTTAATTACAACAGCTTCTTGTGCGGCTAAAGAAGTTCTAAGTTCTTGCGGAATTGTAACTTCAATACCGCCGCTTACTTTTTTACTGGCTAGTTTTTGTTTAGTACCCAATAAAGAGACTTTTAAACCGCCTTTTTTATCCGTTTTGATAGTGATTGACGCTGGTAGCTCTTTTTCCTCTTTAGATGGCATATAGATGCCGTAAACAGCATTTCCTTTTTGAGTATAACCCACTTTTCCGTCTAAGTATGGTGCAACAGGTTTAGTGTCGTAGATAGCTTCGCCATTTGCAGCTAACCATTTTCCAACATTAGCTAAAGTAGTCTCAATTTTTGGATCAAATTCTCCTTTGGCATCTGGACCAACGCCCAGTAACAAGTTTCCGCCTTTAACAACAATGCTTGTCATTAATTGAACGACTTCTTTTGAAGATTTATAATGATCATTTGGTACCCATCCCCAAGCTCCACCAAGAGTAATGCAGCTTTCCCAAGGCACGCTTAATGGTTTTTCAGGTGTTTTTTGTTCTGGTGTTAAATAGTTTTCATATTCACTAGGAACCCAGCGGTCTACAACGAGCATACCTGGTTGTTTTTTGCGGGCAGTTTCTGAGACTAATTTCATGTCAATATCCATATCATAAGGATATTTGCAAAACTCTTCTACTTTTTTATTGATGGTTGAAAGCGGTCGAACCCAGCAGCCGTCAAGCCATAGTATATCAACTTTACCATAATTTGTAGTCAATTCGTTCAGCTGATTTTGAGTGTATTGCACATAACTTTTCCATCTTTCAGGAAATTTAGTAATGTCATAAGTTGGGTTTCTGTCTTTTGGCGGATAATACGGCCACCAAAAAGTTTCGGTTGTCCAGTCAGGCTTCGAGAAATAAACACCAACAGCCAAACCTTCTTTTCTTGAAGCATCTAAAACATCTTTTAGTACATCGGCTTTTGCGTTTTTGCTATACGGCAATTCTGGATTTGTGATTTTAAAATCAGTAAATTTCGAATCATACATGCAAAATCCATCATGATGTTTGGAGGTAAATATCATATATTTTGCCCCCGCATTTTTGAACATTTTAGCCCACTTTTCTGAATTTAAATTCGTAGGATTGAGTTTGTATTTTGTATTTCTATAATCAGTAGCATATTTGTAGTAATCGTTGTAACCATCTCTAGTTACCCAATCTTCAGGAGCTAATCCCCAAGATTCAACTGTTCCTAATTGAGTGTAAAGCCCCATGTGGATTAATACACCAAATTTGTAACCCTGCCATTTGTCAAGATTTGCTTTTACTAATGGATCTTTTGGTGCAATATAACCTGCTTCTTCAGATTTGTTGGCTTCCATGCTGAAATCACCTTGGGCATGCAGCGAGAAGGCACTGGCACAGACTAATGCTGTAAATAATAATTGGAATTTATTTTTCATTGTGGTTGTTTGTTTTATCTGTATTTGGTTAGATAGCTTTTTATTTAATATTTTTTGGATATTATTAATTTCAACACATAGTACTGAAGTTATAGGACTATGTGTTGAAGAAATTTATAGTATACAGAAGAGATACTTAGAAACGAATCAATAACAAGTAATATGTTATTTAAGATAAAAATCAGGATCGATTAAGCGATTGCCGGTTTCGTCATAAACGGCGTAGTTAAAACCGCTTTGAACGCAATATGAACCGTGATCTCCTTTTTTGTTCAAGGCAATAAAACCAACCTGAATGTCTTTTAGATTTTTATTTCGGTTTTTCATCAATTTTACAACTCTTGAAACAGCTTCTTCACACGCTTTTTGTGGTGATCTACCTTGGCGCATTAATTCAACAACCAAGTGGCAGCCCGAAATTCTAATTACTTCTTCGCCATGTCCAGTTGCTGTTGCAGCACCAATTTCGTTATCGACATATAAACCCGCACCAATAATAGGAGAGTCTCCTAAACGCCCGTGCATTTTAAATGCCATACCGCTTGTCGTGCAGGCACCAGAAAGATTTCCTGCAGCATCAAGCGCGATCATACCAATAGTGTCGTGATTTTCGATATTCGCAATTGGTTTATATTCGGATGTTTTTAACCATTCTTTCCATTCACGTTCTGAATCAGGAAGTAATAAATTTTCTTTCGGAAAACCTTGCGATAAAGCAAATTGAAGCGCTCCATCGCCAACAAGCATAACGTGAGGAGTTTTTTCCATCACGGCACGAGCAACAGAAATAGGGTGTTTTATATACTCAAGACAACCCACAGAACCAATATTAGACATTTCATCCATAATACAAGCATCCAGAGTTACACGTCCGTCACGATCAGGTCTTCCGCCGTAACCAACGCTTCTTTCTTTTGGATCAGCTTCTGGAACTTTTACACCTGCTTCTACAGCATCTAAAGCGCGTCCTCCTTTTTTCAAAACTTCCCAAGCAGCTTCATTGGCCTGCAGACCAAAACGCCAAGTCGAAAGTACAATTGGTTTTCTTACTTTTCCGTCAAGAAGTTCATTTTGTTCCTCAAGTTCTCCCGCTCGCCCGGCAAAAGAACCGAATGCAACAGCCGCAGATGCCATTGCCGTTTTTTTTAGAAAATTTCTACGATTTGTCATTATTATCTATTTTGTAAATCTGATTGTTTAATATCAGAAATGGGTTTATTTTTAAGCTTCATAAAGTAAGCTTGCAGCTCCTAGTAAAGCAGTAGTTTCATTATCTGTTGAAATAACCAGTTCAATTTCGATTCCTGATTCTTCTAATTTTTCTCTAAGAACATTTAAAAACAAGTCTCCTGCATTTGCAATTTTACCACCAATAACAAGCATACTAACATTAAAACTTTTCAGCCACGGAATTATAATTTCGGCAAGATCCTCTCCAAATTCAGTAAAAGCCTGTATCGCTTTTTGATCTCCATCAACAGCCAAAAGATACAAGTCCAATCCGCTATTAACATGAACGCCGCTCAAATTATGATAGCCGTTAAGCAATGCTCTTAAAGAAACAGCATCTTCTGCCATTCCATTTTTGTAAGCAAGATTCCATATTTCTCCATTTGGCGGTACTTTTTGACCAGTGCTTACAATTTTTCCTTTCTTAATAAAACAGGCACCAAGACCAGTTCCTAAAGTAACTGCCATAACATTTTTAGGCAGGTTTTCCATGTTTTTATAGACTTCTCCTTTGCCAAAGCTTTTAGCATCATTTTCAAAAACAATAGGAAGATTTTGATCAAAATCAAAACGTTCTCTCAGCAGATCCTTAATATTTAAGCCGTAAAAGTTTTCATATTTATCTTGGTCTTTAATCCAGCAGGTTCCTTCTTCATAATCAAACGGACCAGGAATTGCCAAGGCTATTCCAGATAAATTTTCTAATTGTGGTTTTTCTAAAACTGCACGAATCGCATTTTCCCAAAAATCCATTACTTCATTGGTAGGCAGATTGGAATCAAAAGAAACCTTAAAAAGGGATTCTTTAAAAACTTTCATCTCATTAAGATCAACAACTGCAGAAGTAATATGTGAACCGCCGACATCCATCGCTATTGCAAATCTTTTTTCCATTTTTTTAGTTTTGTTCTATGTTATTTTTCGTTTTTAATTGTTACTCTCAAAAAGCAGCGGCATCCTAGAAATTGTTTGTTTTTTTCTGAATTCTAATTTGCGATCATATATTACAAACTAATTAACAGGGTTGCCAAAAGGTTGTTTATTCTGTCTTAAACGATTACCGTTTGTTTTGTATTCTTTAAATTTTCGTTAAAAGTAATTGTTTTTTATCGAAATACTAAATCGTATTAGTAAATAAATATCAGTCTGCTTTTTTTGAATATAAAATCATGATTTTGCGGTTTTTAAATTGTTTGTTATTGAAAAAAATCAAGCGTTTTTGCAGACCAGTCATTGTCGAAGAAACCGCTTACTTTCATATTAGGCAAACCATTCAAAAGTAAATCAGTTTTAAAGATCATTACATCAGGAAAACCAGTAATTCCAGAAATATAATTATTTGCCCAAGTTGCCTTCATTCCTTTTTCTGAAGTTCCAGCAACAACACCAATCATTGCCGTTTTGCTGTCGTTTCTAGGCACCACAAAATAAGCAGCTAAATCAGATCCTTTCAATATTCTGCTGCCAATTTTTACCTGTTGATTGTCAATTTGAATAGGAGCGTTTTTTAGTACTAATTTCCAAGCGTTATTATTAGAAGCATTTCCATAAATAATTACGTTTCTATCTTTGTATTTATCCAATGAAAACTCGCTGTCGGCAATCACATCAATACTTCCGTTTCCTCTATAATAAAAAGTTTCGGCATCAAAACGAGCTCTGTTTAAGTACCATTCGCGCTCAGAAGCTGATCCGCCTGTAGCATAAACAAAAACCACATTGTTGTTAAAAGCGAATTTGAAACCGCCTTGACGATCACCATATTTTTGATTCGTATTGATCTCGTTAATTAAAGACCATTTATTGTCTTTTAAAGCCAGAATTGCTTTTTTATCAGTTGCTGTTTTTAAAATTTGATCGTTGATATTGATTGTGATTTCGCTTTTTAAATCAAGAGAAACCAAGTCAAGTTCCATTATAGAAACATTTTTTGTTTTAATGGTAATTTGTTCTTTTTCTATTTTTGCATTAATATTTGAAAAATCAAACGGAAGAATCTGCTGTTGCAGTTTTATCCAATAATCAGTTGAAGAAACAGCAGGAGAAGCGGTATGAAAATCAATTTCTTTAACTTCGTTATTCGCTGGAATGGTTTGGCGTTTGAAAAATTCGAAAATAGGAAACCAATCTACAGAATGATCACCATACCAATGTTCTCCGCCTGGATATTCATAATAACAAAAGTTGGGATGGAAAGTTCCTAGAATTTCTCGCATTTCTCGCACTTGCGAAATTGGAACAGTCGAATCGGCATCGCCATGCAGTATATAAACGCCAGATTGTTTTAAGTTTTGAACAAGACTTCTAACGCGACCTGAGTTCGCAGAACGTTTGATAGGACCATAAGCTTTAAACATATCATGCATTTCATCGCCTTTATCAAACCCATAAGTTGCAATATCAGGATAAGAGGCACAAGGTGCAATTGCAGCAAATTTACTTGGATATGTCGTTCCTAGAAACCAAGTTCCGTGACCACCCATTGAGTGCCCCGTTAAGTAAGTTTGAGCAGGAATAGTGTTGAATACTTTTTTAGCTTCTGCCAAAACTTCCATCGCATCAATTCTTCCCCAATCTTCCCAGTTAAAACCAAACGGACGACGGTTTGTTGCGGCAACAATATGCGCCCAGTCTTTTTGTTTGTAAGCTCTTGCTTGATTTCTGGCTTCAACAGAAGCGCCATGAACTGAAAGTACTAAAGCTTTTGGACCGCTTTCTAATGCAGGAGCAATGCTGTAATATTGTACGCTGTTGTCGACCTTACTTACAAAAGTACGTTCATGGTGAACAGTCGCAGAACGTTGCTGAATAGGAAATTCAGTTTTGTCAATTACCTTTCCGCTTTTATCCGTAAGCGTTAATTCGATCTTCAATTCGCCTGTAAAATTGACTTTTGCTGCCGGAACTTTAAACTTTACTTTTCTAACAAACAAAGGCATAATAGCATCTGTTGCGTAAACTGCAGTTTCTCCGCTTGATAATTTTGCTTTGATCACTAGGTTTTTCAGCTCTTTTTCTGTTGCATTTATAACACGAACAGAAGCCCATTTCTCGTCATTTTCACCATTAATAACATCCGGTAAAGTTAAATCACGTTTGGTAAACTGTATACTTTTTGAAGGCACGACAAGTTTTGATTTCACACGTCCAAAACGACCTTTTGTGTGCACAAATTCATTTATACCTTTACGAAGTTTAAACGGAATCAATGTGTATCCGAAATCATAATGATCACCTTCATGCGGGAAACCATTAATATAAGTGCGAGTGCCGCCGGTTGTTTCCAACAGTACGATTTGTTCTTTTGGTGCATTATATTCCGTAAATAAAAATGCCGATCTCATATTCTTGCCGCTAAAAACGCCGACAGAATCTACTTTAATAGGCTGCCAATCTCCTTTTTGTTTGTTTGGATTTACAAATTTCCCAACCGAATATTGCCAGGCTACAGGATCTTGCCCATTAAAAAGCGTTCCTGATTTTTTATCAGCAGGAAGGGTAAAACCAGTATTAAAATTGTATAAAACACTCCCCTCAGCGGTTGTAATAATTTTTTCTTTTCCAAAATATTCAACAACATTACCAGTAGTTTTGGTTTGTGCAACAGCGTTTACACTCAAGCCAATAAGGAAAATCACGAGGGCTTTTTTCATTTTTATTTTAGTTTTAGTTTTTTCAGTTTTACTCCAAAATCGTTTCAAAATAAATTTTACCTAAAATTTTAAATTTGAAGAGTAAAAAACGATGAATTGTATGGTATTAATGAAAGGTTTTGTTTTAAAGGAAAACCTTTCTGTATTTTGTTTTTTAGTTTTTTTGAATGTTTTTGAGAAATCTCTTCCTAATTATAAAGTCCATTTTTTTTTATACAATCACCTCTATTTTATCTTTGATTATTTGCATAATCTGCCAATATATCAAGGTAAAGCATAGAAAAAATAGTGCTGTTTTTTTTGTAATAAATGAAAATTAATTATTCATTTTCGTCTTTATTTTTATATTTTTCAAACTTAGTAAATCGATTTAGTATTCTCGTATGAATTTTTTATTATTTTTGTTTTTTGGGAAATTTAAAATTATATCTAAAAAAAATAAGTGATTAATTCGATTTTATCCTTATTTAATTATTAATTATCATTACTATTCTGAAAATGAAAATTGTAAAGACTAACATTGCTTCTTATACCAATACATCATTGTCTGTATTCTCGCGTGAAGAATCTTTTTTTCAGTCGCCTTTTCATTCACATCCAGAATTTGAGTTGGTATATATTTTAGAAAGCCACGGAAAAAGAATTATTGGAAATTCTGTTGAATCATTTGAATCTGGCGATATGGTTTTTCTGGGAGATGATATTCCGCACGTTTGGCTTAATGATGAAATTTTCTATAAAGGAATTAATAGTTTAAAAGCCAAAGCGATTGTAATCTATTTTAGTCGAGATCTTTTTGGAACCTCTTTTTATGAACTTCCCGAAGCGCAGGAAATCAAAAAGTTTTTTTCGCAGGCTATAAAAGGAGTTTCGATTACTGGACAAACAAATGCTATTGTTTCTAAAAAATTAGAAAAGCTGCTCAAGAAAAAAGGTTTTGAAGTGGTTATGGGATTAATTGAGATCATATTCCTTTTATCAAAAAGCAAAGATTTAAGATTCATCAATGACAGTTCGTATGTTTCGGTAAGCGATGACAATAAAAATGATCGTCTGGCAGAGGTTTTCAAATACGTAAAATCAAATTTTAAAGAAGAAATATCACTGGATGAAATTTCTAAAATTGCCAATTTAACACCTACATCTTTTTGTAGAATGTTCAAGGCTAAAACCAAAAAGCCTTTTGTAGAATATCTTAATGAAATTAGAGTTTCCAATGCTTGCAAATATTTAATCGAAACAGATTTAGGCGTTTCTGAAATTGCCTATGAGTGTGGTTATAAAACAGCTTCAAACTTCAATAAGCTGTTTAAAAAATTAATTGGTACAACGCCAAAGGAATATAGAAAGAAAGCATTAGTCTAGTTTTAGATTCCATATTCTATTTATAAATATAGGTCATATTTATATGAAAAGATAAATACAGCGCTATTTTACTAAAACAGCTTTATTTCTGCAAGAAAATAGAAACAAACTGTTTGAATTTATAAAGAATAAAAAGCAGATATTCTTTTAAAAGGCTAAAAAAAATCGGGATTGCATTATTTTTTCTTCCTTTTTTTATGAAATTAATTGTAAAGATAATAAATGCTTAATTAATGATAATTTTGGAGTAATATAAGACTTAATAATACGATAATTTTATTTTTTTGAGATTGCATCAAAAAGGAGTGTCAAAATATATAAAACGTTTTAGTAAATAAGTTAGTTTTTACTTAAAAGAAAGGCACTCTGTTTTATAATAAGGTATAAGTTTAGAAAAACATAATTATAGCATATGAAAAGCAGATTAAAACTAGTATTATCCGTTTGTTGTTTTGCCGTAGGAACTTTGTCTCAGGCGCAAGGAGATATTATGCCGGAGAATGAAAAAACACCTGCAGATACTTATATTGCTCCAAAGGATAAAGCCGTTAAAGAAAACTTGGCCAAATGGCAGGATTATAAGTTTGGAGTTCTTATTCATATGGGATTATACAGTCAACTTGGAATTTGCGAATCGTGGGGATTGGCTCCAGAAGATTGGGTGACTCGCAATGGTTATGATGATTATGATTCTTTTGCTTCAGATTATCGCGGAGCACGATTTAGCTTGAATCCTGTAAATTTAGATTCAGAGAAATGGGCAAAAATGTTTAAAAGTGCCGGCGCAAAATATTTGATTTTTACCTCAAAACACCATGATGGATTTTGTATGTACGATTCAAAATTTACCGATTTTAAAATCACAAATCCGAATTTGCCAAGTGCTAAGAATGCAAAACCAGACGTATTAAGAAATGTTTTGGATGCTTCTAGAAAAGAGGGATTATCAGTGGGAATTTACTTTTCGAAACCAGACTGGACTTCACAAGATTTTTGGTGGAAGTATTATCCGCCAAAAGATCGAAATCCAAATTACGATGTAAAAGTACATCCTGAAAGATGGCAGAACTTTGTAAAATACACTCAAAATCAGTTGAATGAATTAACAACAGATTATGGTAAAGTTGATATTCTTTGGCTTGACGGAGGATGGGTTCGTCCAGCAAAACAAATTGAAGGAAAAAAGAACCGTCAGAACTTAGATATCGATATGAAATTGATTGCCGAAACGGCACGTAAAAAGCAGCCTGGACTTATTGTCGTTGACCGTTGGGTACCAGGTGAATATGAAGATTATCTAACTCCTGAGCGCAAAGTACTCGAAAAACCAATCGCGGTACCGTGGGAAAGTTGTGTTACTCTTGGCAACGATTGGGGCTGGGTTCCAAATGATAAATATAAATCAGGAACAGAAGTAATTCAGTTATTAACTGGAATTGTGGCAAAAGGCGGTAATTTACTACTTGGAGTTGGTCCTGACGGAAAAGGTGATTTTGAACCTAAAATACAAAAAGCCTTAGCCGAAGTTGGAAAATGGCTGGATGTAAACGGTGAAGCAATTTATGCTACAAAACCAATCGCTCCATATTCTGAGGGTAATTTGTATTACACTTCAAAAGGAGAAAAAACAGTTTTTGGAATTTATCTTCCATCAGCAAATGAAAAAGAAATTCCTTCTGAAATTATCATCAAGAATGATTTAAAAGGCAAATTAAATGTGGTGCTTTTAGGAAGTAAAACACAGTTAAGTTATAAAAAAGTAAGCGGTGGAATCAGTGTTTCGGTTCCTAAATCGCAGCGTGCAGAATTAGCAAAACAAGCAGGTGTTGTTATTAAAGTTAGTGCTTAATCTGCAGTTTTACTTTAATAGTTTTTAATTGAAAATAAATGAATTTAGATATTTTATCTAAAGTTTTAAATAAAGTATATGGTAACGCAAAAATATTGTCTCGCATTAGATTTAACTGAAGATCCGGTTTTAATGGCAGAATACAAAAAGTATCACGAAAAAATCTGGCCGGAAATTACAGAAAGTATCACCAATTCTGGTATTGAAAATCTGGATATTTATTGCGTTGGCAACAGAATGTTTATGATTATTGAAGCAAATGAAACTTTTACTTTTGAAAGAAAAGGAGAAATGGATGCTAATAATCCTGTCGTACAAAAATGGGAAGAATTGATGTGGAAGTATCAAAAAGCACTGCCTTGGGCAAAAGAGGGTGAAAAATGGATGTTGATGGACAAAATATTCGATTTGCATGAAAATAGATAGTCATCAGCATTTTTGGAAATACCATCCTATAAAAGACGCTTGGATTACTGATGAAATGAAAGTAATCCAGCAGGATTTTATGCCTTCAGATTTAGAGCCTTTATTGATAAAAAATCAATTCGAGGGCTGTGTGGCAGTTCAGGCAGATCAAAGTGAAGAGGAAACAGATTTTCTTTTAGATCTTGCCAAAGAGAATGTTTTTATAAAAGGTGTTGTTGGCTGGGTCGATTTATGTGCTGCAAATATTGATGAACGTTTAGAGTATTTTGCCAAGTATGAAAAATTAAAAGGTTTCAGACACATTGTTCAGGCTGAAGCGGATCTTGATTTTATGCTGCAGGAAAGATTTCAAAACGGAATTTCGAAATTGGTAAAACATAATTTCACCTATGATATTCTGATTTTTCCTAAACATTTGGAGAACGCTGCAAAATTAGTTGCTCAGTTTCCAAATCAAAAATTTGTTATCGACCATTTGGCTAAACCAGATTTCAAAAATAAAGAATTCAACGAGTGGGAGAAAGGAATTAGAGCAATTGCCAAATTTCCGAATGTAATGTGTAAGGTTTCAGGTTTAGTAACGGAGGCTGACTGGAGTAATTGGACGCGTGAGGATTTTACATATTGCTTAGATGTGGTTACTGAAGTATTTGGAATTGATCGCTTGATGTTTGGCAGTGACTGGCCAGTGAGTTTGCTTGCCGCTTCGTATTCATCTTCCTGTGATATTGTTGAAGATTATTTTTCGAAATTTTCGAGAGCAGATCAAGATAAATTTTGGAGCAGTAATGCAGTTCAATTTTATCATTTATAATAATAATCTGTGGGCATAATTATTTTTTAACACATAGAAACATAGAATTATTGAACTCAAAAAAGGCGTTTCACTTGTATTAAGACACATAGCTATGTGTGAGAAACGAGTTTCTTTTTGATTTACTTTTTTAAAACACATAAAAACTATGTTTCTATGTGTTTAAAAAAAAACAATTTACGGGTTGCGCAAAAAAACTATCTAACCATAATAAAGAATAAATGAACCTTAATTTAAAAGACAAAATAATTATCGTAACCGGCGGTGCAAAAGGAATTGGACTAGGAATCTGTAAGGTTCTGGCTGGTGAGGGAGCTATTCCTGTGATAATTGGAAGAGATGACGATGACAATCAGGCGGCTATAAGACAAATAGAAGCGGAGAATGGAAAAGCTTTGTCTGTAGTTGCAGAATTAACGAATCCAGAGGCTTGTAAAACGGCTATAGATCAAATTATTGCTTTATACGGTCGTATTGATGGATTGGTGAATAATGCAGGTGTAAATGATGGCGTTGGTTTAGAAAGCGGTAATTATGAAAAGTTCATCGCATCGATTCACAAGAACCTGACGCATTATTATTTAATTGCGCAGCACGCTTTGCCAGAATTGAAAAAAACAAAAGGGGCAATTGTAAATATAGGTTCAAAAACTGCCGATACTGGACAAGGGAATACTTCGGCTTACGCAGCTTCAAATGGCGGACGTAATGCTTTGACTCGTGAGTGGGCGGTTGAATTATTGAAATACGGAATACGTGTAAACTCGGTTATTGTGGCTGAATGTTATACGCCTTTATACGAAACATGGATTAACACTCTTGAAAATCCAGAACAAAAATTAAAAGATATTACAGCCAAAATTCCGTTAGAAAACAGAATGACGACTGCAGAAGAAATTGCAAATATGACTGTATTCTTGTTGTGTGATAAATCAAGTCATACAACAGGACAGCTGATATATGTTGATGGAGGATATACACATTTAGATCGCTCCTTGTAGCGGAACAAATTTGCTTTAACAATACCAAAAAACAGAATAACTAAATAAACCAAACATGAACAAAAAGATGTTTTCGATAAGCAAAAGTCTTATAATAGTGCTTTGTTTAATCATTGGATCGTCTGTGTTTTCGCAGCAAGCAGCCATAAAGAGAATGGGATCAACAGATACACAGTCTTTTGATGATAACTGGCTCTTTTCAAGATACGGATCTCAAGCGGACGGATTAGTAAAAGAAGAACCTAAAAATTTAGAAGCAGTTTCTTTAAACGAATCTAATTGGGAAAAATTAAATCTACCGCACGATTGGGCGATCAAAGGACCTTTTAGAATTGAGTTAAGAGGCGAAACTGGAAAATTGCCCTGGAAAGGAATTGGCTGGTATCGCAAGCATTTTACGGTTCCTGCTTCAGATTCTGGTAAACAAATTTTTGTTGATTTTGATGGGGCTATGGCCAATGCAAAAATTTATTTAAACGGAAATTATGTTGGAACATGGCCGTTTGGTTATAATTCTTTCCGCATGAATTTGACTCCGTTTTTAAAATTTGGTCAAGAAAATATTTTAGCTGTTCGTTTAGATACTGAAAATTGGGATTCTCGCTGGTATCCAGGTGCCGGAATCTATCGTCATGTTTGGCTGGTAAAAACTAGTCCAGTGCACGTTGCGCATTGGGGAACTTTTGTGACAACGCCAAATATTACCAAAGAAGCAGCTGATATTAAAGTATTGGTAAACGTACAAAATGCTTCAAATAAGCCTGTAAAAGCAGTTGTTACAACTGATTTATATGAAATTGATATTAATGACAATCTCAAAGTAAAAGTAGGTTCATTAATTACTTCAACACTCGATATTAAAGCTAACGGAAGTGAAGAGGCAGAAACACATTCGGTTTTGAACAATCCTAAATTATGGGATTTAAAAACACCAAATCGTTATGTAGCACAAACAAAAATCAGCGTCGACGGAAAAGTAGTTGACACGTATAATACTCCTTTTGGTATTAGAACCATTGAGTTTACACCAAGAAATGGGTTTTTATTAAACGGAAAAAGAGTAGAAATATTCGGAACCTGCAACCACCATGATTTAGGGGCGCTGGGTGCTGCCATTAATACATCGGCATTAAAAAGACAATTAGTAATGTTGAAAGAAATGGGTTGTAACTCATTACGAACTTCTCATAATCCGCCTGCATCAGAATTGTTAGAATTGGCTGATAAAATGGGATTCTTAGTTTGGGATGAAGCTTTTGACGCGTGGAGAATCGGAAAAAAGAAATTTGATTACAATGTGATTTTTGACGAATGGCATGAAAGAGATTTAATGGCATTGGTTCGCAGAGACAGAAATAATCCGTCGGTATTTATTTGGTCAATTGGAAACGAAGTTCCAGATCAGCAAAACGTAAAATTAACCAAAGAATTGGCTGATATTATGCGCAGAGAAGATCCAACACGCCCAATTTCTAACGGTTATAATGACCCTGACGGAGGTAGAGGTTCAGG
The DNA here is from genome assembly GCF_044005885.1 of Flavobacterium sp. FlaQc-30. Lineage (NCBI taxonomy): Bacteria > Pseudomonadati > Bacteroidota > Flavobacteriia > Flavobacteriales > Flavobacteriaceae > Flavobacterium > Flavobacterium sp. FlaQc-30. The sequence continues at coordinate 291,235 of NZ_JBIPCO010000007.1, forward strand.
AGCAGCTATGGCACTTGACATTATGGGAGTAAATTACTTTTTTGACCAACAGCCAAAATGGGATGTTGATCCAAGATATGCAAATAAACCAACGCTTGGAAGCGAAACCGCTTCGACTGTAAGTTCAAGAGGAGAATATTTCTTTGATGATAAATTCGATAAAAAATCTTGGCAGATTTCATCTTATGATGATGCTTTTCCGGGTTGGGGATGTTCGCCAGATACACAATTTCGCACCAATGCAAAATACCCGCATTTATTAGGAGAATACGTTTGGACAGGTTTTGATTATTTGGGAGAACCTACGCCATACAATTCAGATGAAACGAATTTATTGAATTTTAGAACAGATCCTTCTAAACAAAAAGAACTAGAAGCAAAATTGGCAGAATTACAAAAAAGCAATCCGCCGTCAAGAAGCAGTTATTTTGGAATAATCGATTTGGCAGGATTTCCAAAGGATCGTTATTACAGCTACAAATCACATTGGAGACCAGACGTTCCTACAGCGCACATTCTGCCTCATTGGAACTGGAGCGAAAGAGTTGGGAAAGTTGTTCCTGTACACGTTTATACTTCTGGAAACGAAGGTGAATTATTCTTAAACGGAAAAAGCCTTGGAAGAAAGAAAATGGAAGCTGGAAAAGATTTCCGTTTAACTTGGGACGATGTAGTGTATACACCGGGTGAGCTGAAAGTGGTTTGTTATAAAAATGGCAAAGTATGGGCAACAGATATTGTTAAAACAACAGGAGCAGAGGCAAAATTAAAAATGGCAGCAGATAGAACAGAAGTTCTTGCAGACGATGTTGATTTGGTTTTTGTAACAGTTGATGTTACTGATAATAGTGGTTTAGTAGTTCCACGTTCAAATCCATTAGTGAAATTTTCAATTGAAGGAGCTGGAGAGATTGTAGCTACAGATAATGGTGATGCCACAAGTTTTGTACCGTTTCAAAGTACAGAAAGACCTGCTTTTAATGGAAAAGTGTTAGTAATTGTTAAAGCTAAAAAAGGGCAAAAAGGACAATTTACAGTAAAAGCAGAAAGTGCAGGATTACAAGGTGCTTCAACAACAATCAGAATTAAATAATAAACAAACAAAATAAACTTAAAATGATTAAAAAGATAATCTTAACCGCTTTGTTCGTAGGAGCATCTATTGCGGGCAGTGCGCAGAACAAAATTGCTGCAAAAGATATTGCCGAAAAAATGAAATGGTTTGAAGATGCTAAGCTTGGGATTTTTATTCATGCCGGAATTTATTCCGTTGCCGATGTTTCTGAATCTTGGAGTTTTCACAATGGAAAAATTTCGGTAGAAGATTATATGAAACAGCAAAAAAGCTACACTTTGAGTAAATACGATCCTGCAGCTTGGGCAGATATGATTAAAGATTCGGGTGCTAAATATGCTGTAATTACAACAAAACACCACGATGGTGTTGCAATGTACGATACTAAATTGGGTAAGTTGAGTTCAGTAAAAACAACTCCTGCCAAAAAAGATATGATTAAACCATTCTTTGAAGAATTACGCAAAAGAGACATTAAATGCGGTGCTTATTTCTCCTTAATCGATTGGACACACAATGATTATCCAGGTTTCTTGAAAGATAAAGCACGTTATGATATTAAAAAAGAACCAGCTCGCTGGGAACGTTTTCAGAAATTCTTTCAAGGGCAAATTAAAGAAATTTCAGATTGGTACAACCCAGATTTATGGTGGTTTGATGGTGATTGGGAACATAGTGCTGATGAATGGCAGGCTGAGAAAACGCGTAAAATGATGTTAGATAGAAATCCAAACACAATCATTAACGGACGTTTGCAAGGTTATGGCGATTATGATACACCAGAACAAAACTTTCCGGTTGTGCGTCCAGCATTCAAATGGTGGGAATTATGTATGACTATGAATGAAAATTGGGGATACCGTGTGAGTGATAACAATTGGAAAACACCTTACGAAATCATTACGATTTTTGTAGATGCAGTTTCAAACGGAGGAAATTTATTACTTGATATAGGACCAAAACCTGACGGAACATATCCAGATACAGTTGTTTCAACATTGAAAGAACTTGGAGATTGGAACAGAAGAAATGGTGAAGGTATTTTTGGAACTATTCCGGGAATTCCGTTAGGACATTTTTATGGACCAACTACGCTTTCTAAAGACTCAAAAACACTTTACTTATTTGTACACGGAAAAACTTCAGGGCAATTGATGTTAAAAGGTCTTGATAATAAAATTCAAGATATTACAGTTTTAGGATCAAATGTAAAATTAACGCACAAAGTAGTAGGGAAAATTTCTTGGAGCGCAGTTCCGGGATTGGTTTATATCGATTTACCAGAGAATACAGCAGATAAATATGTGACTTGTATCAAAGTAACATTAGATGCGCCAATTAAATTATACAGAGGTCAAGGAGGTTTCTTGACGAATTAATAAAAGCATAAAAAATGTCATCTTCAACTTTTGAGGATGGCATTTTTTATAAAGAAGACATTCAATCCATTCAGTACAACAGCAGTATTATCATGAACAAAAAAACACTTTTAATAGTTTTATTTCTTGGAGTTCAAACCATTTTTTCACAGAACACTCCAAAGTATAAAAATCCAAAATTACCCGTAGACGAACGCGTTCAGGATTTATTATCCCGAATGACAGTTGAGGAAAAATTTTGGCAGATGTTTATGATTCCCGGCGATTTGTCTGATGGAGCAGAGAATTATAAAAACGGAATTTTTGGCTTTCAGGTAAGTGCCAAAGGAAGTACCGATGCAAGTAATCAAATTTTAGATTACAGCGCAGCAAGTAACGCAAAAGAAACAGTAAAATTAATCAACAAAATGCAGAAGTATTTTGTCGAAAAAACACGTTTAGGAATTCCTATAATCGCTTTTGATGAAGCATTACACGGATTAGTAAGAGACGGAGCAACAGCATTTCCGCAATCTATTTCATTGGCAGCAACATTTGATCCCGGATTAATGAAAAGAGTTTCGACTGCGATTGCATTAGAATCAAAAAGCCGCGGAATTCGTCAAATTTTATCACCTGTTGTAAATCTAGCTTCAGATGTTCGTTGGGGGCGCGTTGAGGAAACGTATGGTGAAGATCCTTTTCTTTCTTCAAAAATGGGAGTCGCTTATGTGTCGTCTTTTGAAGAAAGAGGAGTAATCACAACTCCAAAACATTTCCTTGCAAACAGCGGAGACGGCGGTCGTGATAGTTATCCAATTGATTATAATGAACGTTACTTGGAAGAATATCAGTTTCCTCCATTCCGTGCCTGCTTTAATGAAGGCGGAAGCCGAAGCGTTATGACTTCATACAATACCATAAACGGAAGTCCTTGCACAGCAAATGACTGGCTGTTGAATAAAAAACTAAAAGGCGAAATGAATTTTAAAGGATTCATCATTTCAGATGCAAATGCTGTTGGCGGAGGAAATGTATTGCATTATACTGCAAAAGATTATCCTGAATCGAGTGCAAATGCGATCAATAATGGCTTAGATGTTATTTTTCAAACAGCCTACGATCATTATAAATTATTTCAGCCGCCTTTCTTAGACGGAAGAATAGATATGAAAAATATTGACGAAGCCGTAACGAGAGTTTTGAGATTAAAATTTGAATTGGGTTTATTCGAGAATCCATATGCTGATGAAAGAGAAACGAACAAATGGAACGGAAATCCTACTCATAAATTATTAGCAAGAGAAGCGGCAGAAAAAGGAATGGTTTTGTTAAAAAATGATAACAATGTACTACCTCTTAAAAAATCAATACAATCAATTGCCTTAATAGGAAATGATATCACCGAAGCACGTTTAGGTGGTTATAGTGGTCCCGGAAATGGAAAAGTAAGTATGCTTGACGGTATAAAAGCAAAGCTAGGTTCGTCAGCTGTAATTAATTTGGCAGAAGGCTGTGCAAGAAGAAATATTGAATATACTGTTGTTCCGTCTGCTAATTTATTCAGCGTTGAAAAAGGAAAAGCCGTAAACGGATTATCAGCAGAATACTTCAACAATGTACAATTAAGCGGAACTCCTGCTTTGACAAGATTAGATAATACAATTAGTTTTGATTGGACATTATACTCTCCAGATCAAGAAAAAATAAATTATGATTTTTATTCTGCAAAGTGGACAGGAAAAATAAAATCGCCAGTATCAGGAACTTATAAAATTGGTTTTGAAGGTAACGATGGTTACCGTTTGTATTTGAATGGAAAACTGATTATTGACAATTGGAAAAGCCAAACGTATTCGGCAAAATTGGTTGATTTCAATTTTGAGAAAGATAAAGAATACGATATTAAAATTGAGTTTTTCGAATCGCAAGGCTATGCTAAATTCAAACTAGTTTGGAACGTAGGAGTTGATAATGATTGGCAAAAGAAGATTGAAGAAGCTGTTGCAGCAGCTAAAAAATCTGATGTTGCTGTAATTGCCGCGGGAATTGAAGAAGGAGAATTTAACGATAGAGCGTATTTAGGTTTACTGGGACATCAGGAAGAATTAATCAATGCTGTTGCAGCAACAGGAAAACCAGTTGTTGTAGTTTTAGTAGGAGGAAGTGCCATTACAATGGATAAATGGATCAATAATGTGCCTTCGATTTTGGATGTTTGGTATCCGGGTGAAGACGGAGGTCATGCTGTAGCCAATATTCTATTTGGAGATAAAAATCCTGCAGGACGTTTGCCTATCACGTTTCCTGTTTTTGAGGGACAGCTGCCATTAGTTTACAATCATAAACCAACTGGACGTTCTGATGATTATACCAATTTAAACGGAGCGCCTTTATTTCCATTTGGTTACGGATTAAGTTATTCGACTTTTGAATACAGCAATTTGCGATTCGACAAAAAACAAATCGGAAAACCAGAAACCACAAAAGTATATTGCACCATAAAAAATACAAGTAAAGTTGATGGTGACGAAGTGGTTCAATTGTACGTAAGAGATCTTTTGTCGTCTATCGCACAGCCGATAAAACAAATGAAAGGTTTTCAGAGAATTTCGCTTAAAGCTGGAGAATCAAAAGAAGTTTCGTTTGAGATTAACAAAGAAGTATTACAAATGTTAAATGAAGATATGAAATGGGTTGTTGAACCTGGAGATTTCAGAATTATGATTGGAGCTTCGTCAAGAGACATTCGATTAAGAGAAATTATTACAGTGACCAAATAATCTTGAGTTTTAGCTAGGAGGATTTAAATCTCTGAAAAAAAATACAAAAGAAATTTAAAGAATATGAAAAAAATAATTTTTGCAATACTGTTAAGTACATTACTATTTAGTAATCAGGTTACAGGGCAAAAACTTGAAATATTTAATCAGGTAAGAGTACAGCATGATGATAAATGCAAAGACTTTTCGACTGATGCTAATGGAAACGTTTATTATGGCGGTGGGCAATATGTTTTTAAAAAATTGGCTTTCCCTAAACAAAAAGTAAATACTAAATACGAAATTAATGTTAGTGTTATTTCGGGCGGTGATCGTTACGATAGAGCAGGATCAATTTTTGTTCTTCCGGTTGATAAGAATAATTCATTAGAAGAAGTAGTGAAAGGAAAAAAGTTTGCTTCGAATGAATATACTAAAATCAAAATGATAGCTCCAGAAGGTAACTTTGCACCAACAGTAGAATTAATGCGTTTTATGACCACTTTTGGTATTGGCTTTTTTAGCAATGATTCATTACAGCGCAAACCCGTTTACATTCCGTATTGGGAGAAAGAGGTGAGATGGAAAGAAGATATTTCGCAGTTTTCAACTTTACTTCAAGGTGAAGTTTGGGTTGGAGTTCATATAGGAAATTATACTAAAGGAGGACATATTGTAAACGCCTCTATAAATCTTACTCCAAGCGAGTTAAGCTGTGATCTGCCAAAGAATAGAATCGTTGTCCCAATTTTGAATACAGAGCCTTTTGGACCAAATCAAGGTAATGATGAATTATTTGCTTACAAAGATTTTCAAGTAGAGTTCAATCTGCCAAAAGGAGCTAAGAACCCAAAATTATATTACATAACTACTGGACATGGAGGTCATGGTGAAGGTGATGAATTTGTTAAGAAACAGAACATTGTAAAAATAGATGGAAAAAAAGTAATTGATTTTATTCCGTGGAGAGATGATTGCGCTAGTTTTCGCCGATTCAATCCGGGAACGGGAGTTTGGTTGAAGAAAAGAAAAGCGCCTTATATTCAGGATGATAAAGGAACTTATGCAGTAAAAGAAATTGAAGAACCAATTGCAAGCAGTGATTTAAGCCGTTCTAATTGGTGTCCAGGAAGTAATGTTCCGCCTATGATTGTTCCATTAGAATTAAATGAAGGAAAACATACCGCCGTTTTTAGTATTCCAGAAGCTCAAAAAAATGCTAACGGAACTTCAAATCACTGGATGGTAAGTGCTTATGTTGTTTATGAACTTTGAAAAAAAAGGGTATAAAGAGGCTTTTTTTTGAGTTTAAAAGAAGCAGTTTGCACTAAAAATGGGAGTGCTTTATGAGAGAAACATCAGTTTATAAAAACAAATGCAAATAAAAGCTTACAATTTTAAAAATTAGAAAAAGTAAGAGAGTAAATTTTTAAAATGAAGGGATGATTATTTGATGAAGTTAATAAATTGATGAAAATGAAAATGTTAAAAAAAGTTACATTTATTACAAAATTGTTATTTGTTAAAGAGAATTAAGCTTAACATATATTTATGTTAAATAATTTATAATAACACTGATTTTTTTCTTCATTTTTTTGAAGTTTTAATTTTTCTCAAATTTTGGTGCTTTTTAAAGGTTTGTCAGAAAAATAATATTCATTTAATTGCTTGTGTTTGTTTTATTTGAGATCAATTAGGAGTAAAATTGGGTTATACTTTTTTTAAATGTTAAAAAAGTCATTTTGCTGCAAAAAAAAATACTAAAACGTTTTTGTAAATCGTTTTATTAAAATATATTTGTTTTAATAAATTAACTAAGGTTTAAGATAAACTTAACGTTTTATGAAAAAAAAGATCACTATCAAAGATATCGCTAAGGCGGCAAATGTATCGGTAACTACGGTTTCATTTGTTCTTAATGATAAAGGTGAGAAGATGGGGATAAGTAAGGAAGTGATCAAAAAAGTTTTTAAGGTTAGTGAAGAAATGAAATTTAAACTCAATATGATCGCAAGCAGTTTAAGAACTGGTAAAACAAGATCGATTGGGCTTATAGTAGAAGATATTTCAAATCAGTTTTTTTCTGATTTAGCAAGAGTAATAGAGAGTGAAGCAATAGACTTAAATTATAGAGTCTTTTATTGCAGTACGGGTGGAAATGATGAACGTGCAGTTGAGTTAGTTAATAGTTTATTGCAGGCAAATGTTGATGGGTTTATTATAACGCCAACCGAGAATATGAAATCGACTATAGACAGACTGTTAGAGTTACAATGTCCGGTTGTTTTAGTCGATCGTTATTTTGAAGAGCAGGAGGTTAGCCATGTAGTACTTGATAATTTTGAGGGAGCAGAAACGGCAACACATTATTTATTAAAAAAAGGATTTCGAAAAATTGCATTTGTCACCAACTCTTCTCAGTTGATTCAGATGAATTTGAGAAAGCAAGGATATACAAAAGCATTAAAAGAAGTGGGATTATATGATGAATCTAAAATTTTAGATTTAGAGTATCATATTAGTGAAGAAGAACGAATTGAAAAGATCTCTGAATTTTTGGATAAAACAAGTGATATAGATGCAGTTTTGTTTGGAGCAAATTATTTGCTTCTTGCTGGATTACAGTCTTTGAGCAAGCTTGGGTTAAGAATTCCTGTAGATAAAGCAGTTATTAGTTTTGATGATCATGACAGTTTTAGACTTCATTCGCCATCAATAACTGTATTATCACAGCCAATTGAAGAGATGGGAAAAAAAACAATCAAATTGTTGATGAAGCAAATGACTGACGGCAGCAATTATAAGGTTGTAAAAGAAAAGAAAAAAGGAAGTTTGACAATAAGGGAATCGGTTTAAAAATTGCACCCTTTTTTTTAAAGAATATCACTAAAACGATATAGTTGAATTAGTAAGCAACTCAAGAGAGCTAAACAAATTATTAAATAAAAACAAAGACGCTTATGATGTAAAAGAAATAGAAAAAATGTTATTCAGGAAACTTAAATTATTACTAAATGCTGAAAGGGTAAATTAAGTAATATAGAATTAAAGGTTTTAGTATTTACTATTTTTTAAAAATTCAGAACCTTTCAATTTAAACAAAAATTAAAACCAAACCAAACTAATATTAATTATGAGAAAACTGTTATACAAATCACTGTTAGTTTTTCTAATGGTATTGTGCTACGAAGGAGTTAGTGCACAAAATAAAACAATCTCCGGTGTAATTACAGACAACGCAAATCTTCCTATTCCTTCAGTTATTGTTAAGGAAAAAGGAACGAAACAAGAAACGCTTACTGATGAGAATGGAGCATTCAAGATTTCAGTTAAAGAAGGTGCTACAATCGTTATAAGTTCGATTGGGTTTAAAACAACAGAATTAAAAGCTGTTGATGGAATGGAAGTTAAGCTGGCAAGTGCAACAAATGAACTTGAAGGAGTTACAGTTACCGCTTTAGGACAAACTAAAAAGAATAAAGCAATTGGTTATGCGACAAGTATAATCAAAGCGGATGCGATCACAAAAACAGCATCTCCAACAATTGCTAACTCTTTGTATGGTAAAGCGCCAGGTGTTCGTATTACTTCTACTCCGGGTGGAGCAGGAGCAATCAATATCCAGATTCGTGGAATCAACTCTATTACAGGTAGAAATCAGCCGCTTATCATTTTAGATGGTGTGCCTATTCGTGATGGTGAGGTAAACAATAGTGATTACTGGAACCAACAACGTGTAAAAAACAATGGTTTAGCAGATATTAACCCTGAAGATATTGAGAATATCTCTATTCTTAAAGGTGCATCTGCTGCTGCCTTATACGGTTCTGAAGCTGTAAATGGAGTTGTATTGATTACATCTAAAACAGGTAAGGGGAAAAAAGGACTAGGTGTTGATTTTAGTACCAGCTACTCAGGTAACGAAATTGCATACTTACCAAGATTTCAGTATGAAAGAGGTCCAGGATGGACAAATCCAAATTTCTCTGTAGGATATTTAGCTCCAGACGGTTTTGCTCACTACGATACAAATGGCGATGGTATTGCGGATATGAGAGGAGTTAACAATAGTGGTAATAATTATGGTCCTTGGTTTGATGGTAAGCCTATCATGAGCTGGGATGGAGTGGTACGTCCGTATTCACCTCAAAAAGATGGATATAAAAATATGTTTCAAAATGCTTGGGATGCAACTACAAACATTGCACTTACAAACAATACAGAAAACAGCAGCACTCGTTTTTCTTACACACATATTGAATCTGAAGGTTTAAGTATGGGTAACAATAACAAGAAAAACAACTTTAACTTGAATGCATCTTTCAAAACAGGTAAATTAAAAACAGATGTAATTATAAGTTACTTGAATCAAAATATTACAAACCGTGCTTACGGTATGGATCGTTTGGTTAATAATTTTACTGGAATGCTTAGCCCATTTGATAATGGTGATTGGTATAAAGCAAAATACAAAACAAGTTTAGGGTATAAATACGTTTTTGGTCAAGGTACTCAAAGTTTGACTCCAAGTGAGAATATTTACCGTAATGGTTTTAGAGGTGATATTGCTGATTATTTTTGGAATACAAATGCTAAAAGACAAACTGAGGTTACAAACCGTTTAATTGCGAGCGTTACTGAAACGCTTTCTATTACTAAAGATTTAACACTTCGTGGTCGTGTTTCGACTGATTTAACGTCTGTAAACATCGAGAATAAAAACCCTGTTGAAATACCATTACTTTATCAATTTGGTGGAGATGGAGATGTTTCAGGTTCTTTTAATATGGAAGGGCAAGACTATAATATTCTTTATGGTGATTTATTGGCAACTTACAATAAAAAAATTAACGAAGATTTTGGAATCAATGCTGTTCTTGGTTACTCAGGAACACAAGAAACTGGCAGAATTTTATCTCGTTCTACAAATAGAGGTTTAAGTGTTGAAGGATGGTATGATATGAACTCATCTATTGGTTTAGCAACAAGTACATCTTCAAGATACGAAACTATTAAAGATGCAGTATTTGGAACTTTAAGCGGAAGCTTTAGAAATTATTTGTTCATTGAAGGAACAATCAGAAGAGACCGTACTTCTACAATGAATCCAAATAATAATGCTTTTACTTATCCTTCTGTAAACTCAAGTTTTGTATTGTCAGATGCGGTTACTTTACCTGAGTTCATTAGTTATGCAAAAATGCGTGGCTCTTGGGGTATAGTAGGTAACTATCCAGATCGTTACAGAGCTAACGTTGCGTACGACCAAACAACTTTAGGTACACAGGGAACTACTAATCCAGTTTTGATTACAACTTCTCAGGATGTTTATGGAAATGAAGGAATTAAACCTGAAATGAAAAATGAGTACGAGCTTGGTTTTGAAACAAAGTTCTTTGATAGAAGATTAGGATTAGATTTTTCTTACTACAATGCAAAAATTAAAGATCAAATTCTTGATATGACTTTAGCGCCAACTACTGGAGCAAGTAAAATATTGGCAAACGTAGGGGAATTAAATAATAAAGGATTTGAAGTTGCTTTAACAGGCTCTCCTTTTAGAACTCAAGATTTTTCTTGGGATGTAACTTTAAACTGGGCTAAAAACATCAATAAAATTGTAAAATTAGCTAATGGTGCAAGTGAATTATTACATGCTGATTATGATGGATCTGCTGCTCAGTTAAAATCTGTTGTAGGTGACCCAATGGGAGGTATTTATGCTCACCCAATCAGAACAGATGCTAATGGCAATAAAATGGTTGACTCAGATGGTTTTTATATGCTTGATGGTGACAAATGGGAAAAATATGGATCGGCTATGGCTAAAGGTGTGGGAGGTTTGTTGAACTCATTCACGTATAAAAATTTCACTTTAGATGTAAATATTGATTATTCGTACGGAGGTTATTTAATGCCAACAGGTATTAACTGGATGACAGCAAGAGGTTTAACTGAGGAATCATTGAAATACAGTACAAACGAGCGTGGTGGTTTAACATATTACATGGATAGTAATGGTAGAGGAGTTCAGGTTCCTAACACTGCAACTGCAGGACCAGCTGGGCAAACTTTATACCGTGATGGTATGTTGATGGACGGTGTTACTACAGATGGTGCTCCAAATACAAATGTTATCTCTCAAGCGGGTTACTATGTAATGACATACAACTGGGGAGGTCCACAATACAGCAGCTCACGTTATGAATTGTACATTCAAAAGAATGATTACGTGAAATTAAGAGAGTTGTCTCTTGCATTTAACGTTCCAGCTTCATACGCTAGTAAAATTGGTGCTACTAAATTAAGTCTTTCTTTATTTGGACGTAACTTGTTTTATATCTACAGAACCATTAAAGATATGGATGCTGAAGCAACTACTTCTGGTTCTAGATGGGACAAAAACGTAAACAATGCAGGAGTAGGCCCTTCGACAAGAAGTTATGGAGTAATGTTAAGAGCATCTTTCTAATTGCATAAATTATAATTTAAAAACAGACAACATGAGAAAATTATTATATATATCATTAACGACAGCAGCAATCTTTTTGGGCTCTTGTTCAGACAGTGATTTTGAAAGTGCGTATAGAGATCCATCTAAAGTAACATCCACAAATGTACCAAAACAGTTTGCTGGGTTTATGAAAATTAACTTTGAGGATGTTATCCCATCGTATTGGAATTATTTTACAGTAATTAGAACTACTTCTTTAAGTTATACTCAAGCTCATGGTATCATTAATGGATCGGGACGTTACGTTCCTGGCGCAGCTGTAACTAACAGGTGGGATAGATATTACAAATTCATTACTCAATATAGAGAGTTAGAGAAAGTAATGGCTGCTTTACCTGTAGCTGAGCAGGCAGCAAATAGAATTTATACTGTTACTTCTACAATTTACTTGTACGATCATACCTCAAAAATGATTGATAATTTTGGAGATATTCCTTTCTCTGAAGCAGGTAAAATTAGTATGACTGGTGGTAATTATGACGCTGCTGCAGCGAAGTATGACAATCAAACGGAGCTTTACATTAAAATGTTAGATGATTTAAAAGCTTTTTCTACTGAATTGAATACGATTGCTTTGCCTGCTAAGGTAGAGGTAGAATTCAAAAACCAAGATTTGATTAACAAAGGAAGTTTGGTAATGTGGAAAAACTACTGTAACTCTTTACGTTTGAAATTACTAAATAGAGTTTCAGCAGTTCCGGCTTTTGCAGCAAGAGCAAATTCAGAAATAGCTGCAATCATTGCAGAAGCAAAAATTGTGGATGAAAACTCAGAGAATATCGCATTTAGAGTGTATACTCAGGATACTGATTTAGATACTTCAGGTTTCTTTGATGCTTTAGAGTCTGGAAACAACAATCTTGCCCCAAAACCAATGATTGATCATATGAACACCAATGATGATCCCCGTAAACCATGGTTGTTTGAAAAAGGTGCAAGTGCAACTGCTTATGTAGGGCTTGATCCATTGATGGCATCAGGAGCTCAGGATCAATTAATTGCTGATACAAAAATTGCAATCTATAATAGATCTGTAATTAGTAAAAACAAATGGCTGCCTGGTACATTAATCAATGCTGCCGAAGTAAACTTACTTCTTGCAGAGTATTATTCAAGAAGCGGTAATGGTGCTGCTGCAAAACCATATTTTGAGAAAGCAATCAGACAATCTGTGGAGTACTATGTAAGATTAGGAGATAAGGCTGATGTTTTAACTTGGAAGCCAACTACAGAGCCTACGGCTGCTGAAATTGATGCTTATATTGCAAAAATTAACTTTGCTGGGGCAACAACAGCTGCAGATCAATTGAAGTTAATTGCTTTTCAAAAGTACATCCACTACAACATCTTTCAAGCTGATGAATCTTGGGCAGAACAAAGAAGATTAAAACTTCCTGCATTAAGTTTCATGGATGATGAAACAAGCAGTATTAGAAAAACACCTCCAACGCGTTGGACATATCCAAACTCTGAGCGTGTTTATAATACAACAAATTACAATACTGTTAAAGACAAAGATAATTTAAGTACCAAAATTTTCTGGGACGTAAAATAATTCATTTTTAATGTTTGGTTAGTAATTGGTGAACCCCAGATTCAGGATATTTCTTGATTCTGGGGTTCTTAGTTTAGAACTGATTTTTTTCAAGAAAAGTTCTTTAGCATAAGTTATACAATTACGGCATAAAAAAATCGGCGGACAAACAGTTACTTCAACTGTAGTTTGCCGATTTTTATTTTAAAAGGATTTTCTTTAGTTTCTTCTTATCATACTATAAACAGGTAGTCAGCTGTAAAAGTTTAAGGAATAGTCAAAAGTTTAACCGCAAAGTATACAAAGAAAAAAAACGCAAGGTTCGCAAAGTTTCACTATAACTTTGCGAACCTTGCGTAAATCTTAGCGTTCTTAGCGGTTAAAAAAAAATAGGCTGTCAAATAGAATTTAAAGCATTTTAATTCTGCTTAATAAAAGTCAAAGGTTGTTCATAATTTGCAATAGAAACCAGCGCATTATAAATGTATTTTGAGACTAAAGCACCGCCTTCGCTGTTAATTAAAGCAGTGTCATCTTCGGGAGTGTGATATTGCGGATGTCCTCCAGTATGCAAGCCTACAGCCGAAATATCATTTTTGTAAAAAGTAACATGGTCAGAACCGCCAACATCACCAGCAAAAACAACTGGATTTAGTCCGCTGCCTTCGCCTAGTTTTTTCATCAATTCGACTCCATCAGGAAAAGTTCCTGCACCGCCCATATAAAGTTCTTTTTTGTCGTTTAATCTTCCAACCATATCCATGTTGATCATTACTTTAACAGCATTTTTAGCTACAGGTAAGTGATTTACAAAGTATTTTGAGCCCAATAAACCTTCTTCTTCAGCGCTGAAAGAAATAAAAATAATACTTCTTTTGGGAGCAGTTTTACTATGGTGAAATTCTTCTAATATCGACAAAAGTGCCGAAACACCAGAAGCATTATCATCAGCTCCATTGTGAATGGCCAGCGTATCTTTTTTCTTGCTGCCAGAACCTTTTCCGCCCCATCCCCAATGATCATAATGTGCACCAATAACAATATACTCGTTTTTCAAATTTTCATCTGAACCTTCAAGATATCCAACCACATTTTGAGTTGATACACTGTCTGATTTTATTTTATTAATATCAGGTTTCATGAATATTTTAAAAGGCTGATAATAGCTGTTATTGAATTTTTTTAATCCAAATTTCTTGAAATACTTTTTAATGTAAGCTGCAGCTTCGTTGTTGCCTTTTGTTCCTGCAAGACGTCCTTCCAGCTTATCTGAAGCCAAATAAGTATCGTGCTTAAGAAATTTCTCAGCAGAAAATGTAGATTGTGCAGTTCCTTTTTCAGCTGCAATAAAAGCAACTGCAGAAAAGAGAATAACTTTTTTAAACATGTTTGTAATAATTAATTTTTATGATATTTTAAATAAGCCCATAAAATTTAACGATCTTATGAGCTTATTGAATTATTGTATCTGCATTTCGATTATAGTATCAATTGTATCGATTTTGACACCATTTAAATACACAAATGTTCCCTCAGGCTGCTGTTTGAATTTCAGTTCTTTTTTGCTGTCCATCAAATAACATTTTTTAATTTTTTGCTTCATTTCAGGAATAAAAATATAATCAGCTTGATTAGGAGCTTTGATAATGTGTGCAAACCAAGTTTTATCTTTAGCAGTAAATACACCCCAATCCTGCGGCTTCATTACATTGCCTCTCGTTCCGTAAATTGTATTTCCGTTTTTCCCCATCCAAACTCCAATTTCTTTTAACGTTTCAACAAATTCGGGCTGAATAGTTCCGTCAGCCATTGGACCAACATTTAAAAGAAAATTAGCATTCAAACTAGCAGCATTGATTAAATAATGAATTAAATCTTTAGTCGATTTGTATTTGCGGTCATTAATATTAAATCCCCAAGAATTGTTCATTGTTTCGCAAGTTTCTAAAGGCAGTTGAGAAACAGATTGTCCGCCAAATCCTGTCGAATTTCCACCCGGTAAATCTTTCTCAAAAGCTTGAAAATCTTCGCCTTGTATAGGTGTAAGGTGATGATTGTTTGAAATTAAACAATTAGGCTGTAAAGTATGAATCAGTTTGTAAATATCGTCGTAATGCCAGTTTACTTTTGACTGTAATGTTTTATCAGTATCATTATCCAATTGATCCCAATGACCATCAAACCAAATACCGCCAATTTCTCCGTAATTAGTCAGTAATTCAGTTAATTGACCTTTCATAAAACGAATATAGCTTTCCCAATCGCTTTTTTGAGTTCTGCCAGTTCCTTTTCCTGTTTTTCCAGTTTCGTATTGGTAATCAGATCTTGTCCAGTCTAAAAGCGAATAATAACAGAATAATTTAATGCCTTCTTTATGACACTCATCTGCCAATTCTTTTAGTAAATCTCTTTTAAAATGCGTATTTGTAATTTTCCAATCCGACAATTTAGTGTCAAAATTGCTAAAACCATCATGGTGACGTGTAGTAAAAGTAATGTATTTCATTCCAGCACTTTTTGCAATACTTACCCATTTTTTGGCATCAAAATCTTGTGGATTAAAAACATTAATCAACCTTCCGTATTCCGTTACTTTGATATTTTGATTGTTCATAATCCATTCGCCGTTACCCAGAACGCTGTATGGACCAAAGTGAATAAACATACCAAATTTATCATCCTGAAATTCTTTTCTGTTTTTTAGATTGCCTTCAGTAGGAGTGTAGGTTTGAGCCATTATTGCCGTTAAGCTTATTGAGAATAACAGCAGGCAAAGTGTGATTTTTTTCATGTTTTTTTTGAAGTTAGGTGGTTTGATAGTAAAGTTTTAATAGTAAAAAATAGAATTAACTCGTTTGGCGTAATTGTTTTAACACATAGAAACATAGTTTTGGAGTACTTAAAAAAGGCGTTTCACTTATTTAAAATGCACATAGTTGTTCTATGTGAAAGAATTGTATTTCTTTTTTGTCACCTCTTGTAGATATAAAATCTATGTTTCTATATGTTTAATTTTTTAGGAGTTACATCCAACGAGTTAATTTTAATTTTTTGAAGCTTAAATATATAAAGACTTGCCTTTAATCAGTAAGTCTATATTATCTAAGTTTAATTATCAATTACCTTTCTCCAACCAAGAATCCCGAAACATTCCATGCGCTGCTGCTCGTTCCTTCTGGTTTTCCCATCGGAATAGAAACACGAATAGTATGTTTTCCAGGTGTAAGATTTCCTAAATCAATTAAATTTGGATTCGTCGTTGTTCCCGGACACCAGTTAGAACGGCTTAAATCTGATGATGATAAACCATTTCCAAAATTGCCCGAAGCAGGATTACTCAATCGATACGAACCACAATCTGTACGCCAAGGTGTAAATGCAAATACTTCCTTACCATCAATAAAAATAGAGTTCTTTTTTTGCAAAAATTCATCACCGTTTTCCCAGCCTCCATGACCAGTTGTGGTGTAACTTAATTTAAAGTTTTTATATCCCTGCGGTACTTCAAATGACATTTCCAAACCTTTTTCAGTATCAAACATAGTTGCATAATCTTGCCCTGCCATTTCCATTACGTTTAGTGTATTGAACAAAGGAAGAATAAAATCGCCTTTTTCATTGTTATCTTCGCCTTCGTGAATAGATATATTCAAACTCGCTTTGTGTCCGCCTGCATCATAATTCCCAATAAACATTCCGATATAAACCTCCTGATTGCTCAATTTTGGCTGTAATAATGAAATGTCCTGACGATAGAAAACACTGTCTTGCCAAACTTTATTTTTAAGCTGTAAATAGTTGAAATGTTTTACACCAAACGGAGTAAAAAAGCGCATTAATTCTAACAATGGCGCATAATCATCTGTTGCAGCAACACCTTGATATTTTTTACCGTTTCCGTTTTCGTATACAGGAAGCGTTGTAGCACCATTTTTTAATCCGTCAAGAAAAGAACTTTTTTTATCCATTGGAATCATAAAAACGGAGCCGGTTCTGTCGTAAGCATCACCATTAGATTGCTGTGTTACATCAACAAAAATAGCACTGCCATTTTTTATTTCAGGAAATTTGACTTTTCGAACAATAATAGTACCACTTGCAAATCGGAGAATGCTGTCATTTGATTTTGAATCAGATGAAAAGTTAATTTGCTCTTTTTCGAAAACTGAAATATTAGTGAAACGGCTTTTCCATAATAAGTCTTTATATGTCAGCTGGTCAACAGTTTGTACAGCAGGTATTTTTAAAATAGCAGGAACCGTTTTTAGAATCTCGATTTTTGAAGCTGTAACAATAGAATTTCCGTTACGATTAGTTTCTAGAACTAAACCTAAATCTTGTCCAAGAACACTCGGCCCGCCTTTTAAACCTAATTCATTCGTGTACCAAATTTCTATTTTATTTGAGTTTACAGATGTTGTAGCTTTCTTGCAGGTATAATTCAGGATTTTTTTAGTTTCATTACTAAACTCAAACTTTTGTTTTCCCAAAGCCTCGCTATCCTGACCAAGAATAGATTTATTTGCTTTAAGCTGTGCCCATTGCAGGATAGTTTTAGAATTAAAATCAACAAAAGTCTGCTCAAAAGGCAAATCTGCTTTTTGCTGCGTGATCTTATCAGATGTTACTAAACTTAAGTCTTTAGAAGCAAATAAAAGCAAAGGATCTTGGTTTTCGCTGATTTTTCCGTTGTAGCTTCTTTGGTAAGTAATTTTTATTGCTTTGGCTGTTTTTTGAGCAAAAGACATTGTAGTTGTACAAAAGATAAAGAGAGCAAATAATGTTTTTTTCATGTTATGGTTTGTTTGGTTTATCAGTTTTTCTGGTCATTTTTACCGCAAAGGGCGCTAAGATTTAATTTTACTTTGCACATAGAAAACACAAAGTTCGCAAAGCTAGATCAACGCAAAGCTTTGCGAACTTTGTGTTTTTATAAAACTATAACTTTAAATAATCTTAGCGAACTTTGCGGTTAAATTCATCTTTTAATATTGCTCCATAGTTTTTTGTATTGACCCAGAGCTAATTTGCTAAATCGATTTAATAAAATTACAAATCTAAAATGAAATCAGAATTAAAAATGCAGTTTCATAGTGTTTTGAAAATTATAAAATAGAGAAGTACAATTGTAATGTATACCGTTTTTCGCAAAAGCTAAGATAGAAATTTTTAAGCTCTAATAGGAACATACTAACTTTTTTTAGTGAAAAAATGTTCAATTTTAGAGTCGTTACTTGATAATCAGCTAATTTACTGTATCGTTTTAGTAAGAAATGGTTTTACTAAAAATGTTTAGTAATCAATTAATTACATTTTTTAAAAAATAATTTTGTTCGTAATAAAAAACGAGTACATTTGTCGTATGTATGAACATATGAACAAAATACCGTTATTAGATCACGACAGTAAAACTCCGTTGCACAAACAAGTGGAGGAGTTATTGCGTGAATTGATCAAACATCCCGATTTTAAAGATGGAGAGTTATTTCCAAAAGAAGTGGATTTGGCTAAACGCTGGGGAATTTCTCGTAATACGCTTCGTCAGGCAATTGCCATTTTGGTAAATGAAAAGCTGTTAGTACGAAAGAAAGGTTCTGGTACACGAGTTTCTCAGAATAGAATCACCACCAATCTGAATAACTGGATGAGTTTTACGCACGAGATGGAGGATATGGGACTAGAGTTTAAAAATCTTTCTTTGAATGTAGAAATGGTGAAAGCCAGTGCTAAAGTTGCTAAATACCTTCAAATCAATGAAGGTGACGAAGTCTTGCTTTTACAGCGTACAAGAAGTATTGATGACAGTCCGATGGTGTATTTCGAATCTTATTTTCATCCAAGAATCGGACTTTCTGTCAATGAGAATTTTGATACGCCATTATATGAGATATTAGGCAATAAGTATAATGTCGTTCCTGTGTATTCGCAAGAAGAATTAAAAGCTATTGCCGCAAGTAAACGTATTGCAAGTCTATTAAAAATTGAGAAAAATCAGCCCGTTTTAGAAAGAAAAAGAGCTGTTCTTGATACGGCTAGAAAACCAATCGAATATAACATTTGTTACTATCGAAACGATTGGTTTACCTATACAATCGAAATCAAACGTACGATTTAAAATAGAATGAAAAAGTTAGGAATTGATGTAGGCGGAAGTCATATTACAGTAAGCGTTATCGATAAGAACATTATTAATGAACAATCGCAGACTTTAATTAGAAAGGAAATCAATTCAAAAGAAAAAGCATCTAGTATTATTTCATTGCTGAGCAGTTCTATTGATGAAGCTTTGATTGAATCTAATAATATTGATACGATTGGAATTGCTTTTCCAGGGCCTTTTAATTACGAGAAAGGAGTGAGTGAAGTTTTGGGAGTGGGCGGAAAATTCGAGACCACTTTTGGAATTCATATGCAGCAGGCATTAAAGAATAATACAGGTTTAAAAAATGTTCCTTTTGTTTTTGCAAACGATGCAGATTGTTTTGCCGAAGGTGCCTATTTCCGTCACAACTTAAGCAGTGCAAGAACTGTTTTTGTGACTTTAGGAACTGGATTTGGTTCTGCCATAATGTTAGATGGAGAACTAATTAAAAAACATCCTGACATTCCAGAAGGCGGCGCTTTTTATAACCAGCCTTTTTTAGAACAAAAAGCCGATGATTATTTCTCAGTCCGCTGGCTTTTGGCAGAGTACAAAAGACTTTCGGGAGAAAATATTAAATCCGTTAAAGCAATTGCAAATTTAAATACTGAAATTTCAAAAACAGTTTTCGCCAATTTCGGTCGAAATATGGGAACGTTTCTTTTTCCTTGGTTTGAAGAATTTCGATGCGAAGAACTGGTAATCGGCGGTAATATTTCTAAAGCCAAAGCGCTATTTATGCCCGCTTTAGAAGGAGCCTTTAAAGAATTAAAAATAAAAGTAAATATTATTTTCTGTGATGATGCTGAACTGAGTATTCTTAGAGGAGCGACAATTATTGCAGATAAGAAAAATAAAATACAAATGGAAAAATCTATTCAATATAAAAGAAAAACGACACAACCTTTATTGCCTGTACAAGCTATTATAAAAGAAAATGGAGAATACAATGTTTTTCCTTCTTTTCCTTCAGAATCTCAAGTTTTTGTGGGATTTGAGAGTTTGGCGAATCAAATAGCAGGACAAAAGATTGTTGTTATTGATGGATTTGGCGGTGTCCTTTGGGAAAATTTCAGACATCATTTAAATTCGGCTTTGATCGAAAAAAAGAAAAATGTGCTTTGGTACGATATTGATTCCTGCTTAAAATCAAGCGAAGAAATTAGTAAAATGATTAAGCCAAACCTAAATGGAGATGATCCTGTTTTTGGAAAAAAATATCTGGGAGAACTTTCTGATTTCTTCGAAGCCGAAAAATTAAATAAACTTAAGCCAGACGCAAGTACAGATATATGTATAGTATACGGAACTGGAGCTTCATTGTCAAATTGGGAAGGACAGCTTATTTATGTTGACGTTCCAAAAAATGAAATTCAGTATAGAATGAGAGCCGGTTCTGCAAAAAATATGGGCAGTAACGATACTTTGGCTTATTCTCAAATTTATAAAAGAATGTATTTTATAGAATGGCCAGTTTTAAATAGTCACAAAGAACGCTTGCTTTCAAAAATCGACATTATTATTGACGAGCAGCGTATCGATGAAATCACTTGGATGAAAGGAAACGATTTTAGAAATGCATTGAATCTAATGCTCGAAAGTCCGTTGCGTGCACGTCCTTGGTTTGAAGCAGGAGTTTGGGGAGGTGATTGGATGAAAAAGAATATTACTGATTTAAATCAGGACGAAGTAAATTATGCGTGGTCTTTTGAATTAATCAGTCCAGAAAACGGAATCGTGTTTGAGGGAAATAACAATTTGTTAGAAGTTTCTTTTGATTTTTTACTGTTTCAGGATAATAAAAAAGTGTTAGGAAAAGCAGCTGACCGTTTTGGGAATTATTTTCCAATTCGTTTCGATTATCTAGACACTTTCGATGGAGGAAATCTTTCAGTACAATGTCATCCGCGTCCAGAATATATTAAAGAAAATTTTGGAGAAGCATTTACACAGGACGAAACCTATTATATTTTGGATTGTGAAGAAGATGCCGAAGTGTATTTGGGTTTCCAAGAAGATATAAATCCAGACGAATTTAAACAAGCCTTAATCGAATCTCAGGAAAAAGCAGAAGAGATTGATATTGTAAAATATGTGCAAAAATTCAAAGCCGAAAAACATGGTTTGTATTTAATTCCTAACGGAACGATTCATGCTTCGGGCAAGAATAATATGGTGTTGGAAATAAGCAGCACGCCTTATATTTTCACCTTTAAAATGTACGATTGGGTTCGCCCCGGTTTAGACGGAAAACCACGTCCGATCAATGTAGAACACGGATTTAAAAACGTTTATTTTGATAGAAAAGGAGAAAGAGTGGAGAGAGAATTTATTTCGAAACCAAGTGTAAGTAAAGAATTTCCGAATGGAAGAAAAGTAAGTCTGCCTACCCACGAAGAACATTTTTATGCTGTTGACCGCTACGAATTTACAGGCGAAATTGAAATAGAAACTTTAGGACAATGTCATATTTGTATGCTTGTCGAAGGTGACATTGCCGAAGTAAGCGCAGGAAAAAACAGTCAAAAATTCAAATATGCCGAAACTTTTGTTATTCCCGCAAATGTTCCAAAATACAAAATCAATCATATTGGCAGTAAAAAAGCTTTTGTAGTGGTTTCGTATGTAAAAGATAACTGGTGTTAACAGAAAGGACATTAATTAAATGAACCACCATTTAGTCCTTTTCTAATATAGCCATAGGAATACAATTAACTATAACTACTATCTAAGAACCAAAACTATTATGAAAACCAAAGAAACCAATTATTTCATATCGCTCATAACGCTGATTGCAGCATTAGGAGGATTTTTATTCGGTTTTGATATGGCCGTTGTCAGCGGAATTATCGAACCATTAAAAATGCAGTACGGCTTATCATCAGCACAAGAAGGATTATTTGTTTCCTGCGCTTTATTAGGTTGTATTGTTGGCGTGGCTTTTTCTGGTTATTTAAGTGATAAAATCGGAAGAAAAAAAGTATTGTTTGTTTCAGCCATATTGTTTCTAATCAGCGCTGTAGGTTTTTCATTTTCAGAAGAATATCCAGTATTAATTTTATTCCGTGTTCTTGCCGGAATGGGAGTAGGAGTAGCCTCAAATGTTTCACCGCTTTACATTTCTGAAGTAGCGCCTTCTCATAAACGAGGACAATTGGTTGTATTTTATCAACTAGCTATAACTGTAGGAGTTTTGGCAGCGTATATCAGTAATTTTTTCCTTCAAAAATATGCAGTATCACATTCTGCGGCAGGTCATGGTTTGCTTTATTGGTTGTTTGTTGAAAATGTTTGGCGCGGAATGTTTATTGTGGGTGTAATTCCTGCCGCAGCATTTTGTTTGTTATTGCTTATAGTTCCAGAAAGCCCGCGTTGGTTAGTGCAATTCGGACTCGATGAAGAGGCTTTTAAAATACTAAATAAAATAAATGGAAACGAAAAAGCCCAATTAGAATTGCATTCTATTAAAGAAATGGCAAGTCAAAAATCTGGCGGCATTCAGGAATTGCTTCGTTTGCCTTTGCGCAAACTACTGATTTTGGCCATGGTACTTACCGCTTTGTCACAGTTCAGCGGAATTAATGGCGTTATTTTTTACGGCCCGACAATTTTAAAATCAGCAGGTATCGTGACCAGTGATGCTTTGTTTTATCAGGTTATATTAGGATCTGCCAACGTACTTTTTACTTTTATTGCAATTTCAAAAGTAGACAGCTGGGGACGCAGACCTTTATATATTGTAGGTTCATTATGCGCCGCTTTTGCATTGGCTTTAACAGGTTTTTGTTTTATGATGAATATTACAGGCTGGTTTATGCTGTTTTGTATCATCTTATTTCTTTTGTTTTTTGCCTTCTCCCTTGGGCCATTAAAATTTGTAATCTCAACCGAAATTTTTCCAACACACATTCGAGGAACAGCTTTGTCTATCTGTATTATGACCATGTGGGTATCAGATTGGCTGGTGAATTTGTTGTTTCCTATAATGAGAGACGGATTGGGTATTGCAGCGACATTTTTCATCTTCTCCTTTTTCTGTATTCTTTCTTTTGCTTACGCCAAAAAGAAGCTATTTGAAACCAAAGGAAAAAGCCTTGAAGAAATTGAGAAATCATGGAATTTAGATGTAAATGCAGAAGGACTCAAAGAAATTGAGAAAGCATAAATGGATTTATAAAAATGTATAGCGTCCAGCTTTAGCTGGATGTAAACTAATTACGTCCAAAAGGTTAGATCAATAATTTACTATTTGCAGCCTCATTTTATACTTTAAATATTATGAAAAAGAACATACTACTATTTATACTTTTAGTTTTTAACCTTACGACTTGGGCGCAGCAAAAGCCTAACATAATTGTAATTTATGCAGACGATTTGGGTTACGGCGATTTAAGCTGCTACGGCATGTCGAAAATCAGTACTCCAAATATTGATAAATTGGCAAAGCAAGGATTGCAATTTACCAATGCACATTCAACTTCGGCCACTTGTACACCTTCAAGATTCGCATTGCTTACCGGCAAATATCCTTGGAAACAAAAAGGAACCGGAATAGCTCCCGGAGATGCCTCATTGATTATTCCGACTAATAAAGCGACTCTTCCTTCAATGCTGCAAAAAGCTGGTTATACTACAGCTGTAATTGGTAAATGGCATTTAGGATTGGGAATGAATGGAATTGATTGGAATAAAGAAGTTAAACCTGGACCAAAAGAAGTTGGTTTTGATTACTCGTTTATTATGCCCGCTACTTTAGATAGAGTTCCGTGTGTGTACCTAGAAAACGGCAAAGTAGTAAATCTTGATCCAAAAGATCCTATAACGGTTAGTTATAAAGAAAAAGTAGGCAATGATCCAACAGGCAAAGAAAATCCTGAGCTTTTGCGAATGAAACCTGATCCAAATCAAGGACATAACGAAACAATTGTAGACAGTATCAGCCGAATTGGATATATGAGCGGCGGTCATAGTGCCTATTGGAAAGATGCTGATATAGCGGGTGACATAACCAAAAAAGCCATCAGTTTTATATCAAAAAATACTTCAAATCCATTTTTCTTGTATTTCGCAACTGGCGATATACACGTACCTCGTTATCCTCATAGTATGTTTCGTGGCAAAAGCGGAATGGGACTTAGAGGTGACGCCATATTGCAACTTGATTGGACAGTTGGTGAAATTGTAAAAGCATTGGACAGTCTGAAACTCAGTCAAAATACACTGATCATTTTTAGCAGTGACAACGGGCCTGTGGTAAACGATGGTTATATGGATAAAGCTGTTGAAATGTTAGGCAGTCATAAACCAGCGGGACCGTTACGCGGAGGAAAATACAGCTCTTTTGAAGCAGGAACCAGAGTTCCATTCATCGTAAAATGGCCGGCAAGTGTACAGCCAAATAAAAAGACAGAAGTATTACTAAGTCATGTAGATTTATTCTCTTCTTTAGCAAAAATCACAGGACAATCGTTGCAAAAGGAAGACGCTCCAGATAGTTTCGATATGGCAGAACAACTTATAGGAAAATCTAAAAAAGACAGATCTTATTTGATAGAACAAGGAGGACCATTATCGATTATTCAAGGAAAGTGGAAATATATTGAACCTTCAAACGGACCACGTATTGATCGCGATGTAAATATCGAATTAGGCAATGACCCAAAGCCGCAACTGTATGATTTGAGTAAAGATATTGGAGAAAAAAACAATCTCGCATCTCAATATCCTGATGTCGTAGCGAATCTTTCAGCGCTGCTAAAATCCAGTAAAGAATTGGAAATAACAAGACCATAATTGATTAAAATATATGAACTTTAAAAAACAAAATATAAGCAGACTATTTCTTTATTTTTCGCTGCTTTTCGTAACACAATCTCTTTTTGCTCAAAAAGAAGTTCCTTTTTTTGGGAAAATTAATTGGGTTAATGGTTTTGCAAAAGAAATTACAGGAGAGAATATTACCTATAACTCGGCCTTTCAGGATTATGCAACTGTGGCACTTTTAACGAGAACGACAGACGGAAATAAAACAATAGAATGGGAAACAGCTCCCGCTCCAAAAGCCATAAAAGACGATTATGTATATTTCAGCTGGGTGGCAGGACATTCATCAGGATCGAGCAGCGGAGACAGAAATTTTGATTTGTACGTGGACGGAAAAAAGATTCTGACTTTTACCACTTTACCTAAAAATCAAAAGACAAACTGGATTTTTAAAGCAGATGACGGATCAGCATTAGCATTTCAGCAGATAAAATTAGATGGAGCAAGCGATTCTCAAGGATATGCATTCTTGCGTCTTCCTGCCAATAAAGTAAAACCCGGACAAGCTGTTCGAATAAAAATTGTTGGTCAAAAGCAAAACAGCAACGATTGGTTTATGACTTTCAAATTTGCATTTGAAGAAAATGTAAAAGTAACTCCAATGCCTTTTCTTTTAAAAGACGGTACACAAACGCTGGCTTTAAGTGTTTTGCATTTTGGTAAAGACGAAACCGTAAATGTAAAAATCAACGGAAAAGAAAGCTATACCTATACCGCAAAAGACGGAATGAACAATTTTGACATTCCGATTAAAGCGGTTACAAAAGACGAAAATATAAAAGTGCAGGTAAAACTTGCGGGCAAAACTTTTATTGATGACTTTTTCGCGGTTAAACCTATTATTTACAGAGAATTTCATTTACTTCATCATTCACATACAGATATTGGTTATTCGCATTTACAGCCAGAAATTGTAAAAGTGCACAATAAAAATATCGATGATGCACTCGAAATGATCGAAAAAACAAAATCATATCCAGAAGAAGCAAAATTTAAATGGAATATAGAATCCATCTGGGCAGTCGAAAATTATTTGAAAATTGCAACACCGACTCAAAAAGAGAAATTTACAGCGGCAGTAAAAAATGGTGACATTCTGCTTTCGGCATTATATGTAAATATGCTTACCGGAATGAGTCAGGCCGAAGAAATGTTTCATTACACAGATTATGCAGCCAAACTTCGAAAAGAATTTGGTTTTACCATAAACAGCGCAATGATTTCTGATGTACCCGGATTTGCTTGGTCAACCGTTACTGCGCTTTCAAAAGGAGGCGTAAAATATTTCTCCATAGGTTCTAATTTTATGGGATTAGATCATCCGTATAGAGGAGACAGAGCAGGTCATTTTCTTAAAAACTGGGGAGACAAACCTGTTTGGTGGACGTCGCCATCTGGACAAGACAAAGTATTGTTTTGGGCTGGAGCCAAAGGATATTCGTCATGGCACGGCATGCAGCCGGGTGATATTTATGAAAGAGGAGCCAAGAAAATTGCAGATTATTTAAACGAATTAACCGCCAATAATTATCCATACGATATGGTGCAATGGCGTTTTAATATTATTGCAGACAATGCTCCAATAGAACCTAATGCTTCTGATTTTGTAAAGAAATGGAATGAAAAATATGCTTCTCCAAAATTAATTCTCAATACTGCTGATAAAATGTTTGAAGCATTTGAGAAAAAGTACGGCGATAAAATACCAACTGTAAAGGGTGATTTGACACCATATTGGGAAGATGGAGCACTTTCGACAGCTGATGAAGAAGGCAAAAACAGAGTTAACAGTTTGCGTTTGCAGCAATTAACGACGCTTTATACTATGTTGCAGCCTAAAAAGTACAATGAGCAGAATTTTTACGATGCATGGAGAAATATTATAATGTTTCACGAACATACTTGGGGAGCGCACAATAGTATATCTGATCCAGATTCTCATTTTGTGACAGAACAATGGCGCATAAAAAAACAGTTTATGCTTGATGCCGATGCAGAAATCAATGCATTAGAGAAAAACTTGTTTGAAACTATAAGCAATTCAAAATCCAAGAAAATTGCAGTTTTCAATACATCATCTTGGAAAAGAACGGGATTGGTACTTATTGAAACAAGTGTAAAAGGAAAATCGGTAAAAGATGCAAACGGAAAAATTACACCACTACAGCAATTGAGCAACGGAAAATTTGCCTTTATTGCAACCGATGTTCCTGCTTTAGGAACTGCATTTTATGAAATTACAGATAAAACAAAATCGGACTTTAGTAATCAATTTGTGTTAGGCGATCATTCTTTGTCGAACGGAAAAATTGAGTTTGGCTGGGATAAAACTAACGGAAGTATTACGAATCTAAGAACGATTTCAGATTATAATTATGCGGGCGATTTCAATAAACAAGGCTTAAATAGTTACTGGTACGTTCCGGGTTTAAATCCTGAAGAAGTTCAAACGAATACAAATGTTCAGGTTAAAACTTTGGAAAGCGGACCAGTAATAACCTCAGTTTCGATTACATCTGATGCGCCGGGAGCTAATAAATTGGAACGAATTATTTCGCTTTACAGCGGAAGTAATCAAGTATTGATACATAATATTTTGGATAAAAAAGCCATTCGTACCAAAGAAGGTGTTCATTTTGGATATCCATTCAATACACAATTAACAAAAACTACGCTTGATGCAGGTTATGGAACCATTGAGTTTTTGAAAGATCAATTGGCAGGATCAAATATGGATTTTCTTTATGGAAGAAGATGGCTTGATGTTTCATCGGGAGATAAAGGAGTGCAATGGATGCTTTTAGAGTCTCCTTTGGTCGAACCAAACAGTATGGTTGATGAACGAAAAGAGATTGTGCCCAATTATAAAGAATGGAAAAAGACGGAGAAACCGACTTCTACATGGTTTTCATACGTAATGAACAATTATTGGCACACCAATTATAAAGCCGATCAGAGCGGCATTGTAAATTTTAAATACGCACTGCGACCTCATGAAACGACAGATAGAACAGTAATGGAAAAAGAAGCAGCAGAGTTTACACAGCCGTTAATTGCCATGACTGTAAAAGAAGAGGTAAAACTGCCTGCAAATTTATTCGAATTGACTAATTCTAGAATCGTGGTAACTAGTTTAACACCAAATCAAGATGGTACAATATTGATGCGTTTGTTCAATCCAGAACAATCAGAGCAGCAAACTAAATTTGTATGGAAATCATTGAAGCCAAAAGCAATTATAGATAAAACAACCGGAGTTGAAAATGCAAATTCAGCTGAAATTAAAATGACAGGAAGCGGCGTTTCAGAATTTATACTGAAGATATAAAATTAACCCGCTGGGTGTAATTGCAAAAAATAATAATAATCTAACAAATAGAATCATAGATTCTATGCTTAAAAAAGGAGACAAAAAGAAACACGTTTCTTTCACATAGTGTAGCTATGTGTATTTTAAAAAAGTGAAACGCCTATTTTCGACTGCAAAAGCTATGTTTCTATGTGTTGGAAATAATTGCACACAACAGGTTAAAATCCGCGTCAAAAATTTACCGTTGCAATTAAAAAAAATGCCCTGATATTAAATTTAAGATATATGAAAACAATTTCAAAGACAATACTATTGTTCGCAATGATCATTTCGCTTTTTTCCTGTTCGGAGAAAAAAGATGATTTTAATGCAACAGCTTGGGTCAATCCGCAGATAGGTTCCGTGCACGGACGTTGGTTTTTTTATACGCCTGCTTCTCTGCCTTTTGGAATGGCAAAATTGGCTCCGCATACCAATGCTTACGGAAGCGGCGGAAGCTGGGCACCTTGCGGCTACGACGATCGTCATAATTCGATTGAAGGATTTGGACATTTTCACGAGTTCCAAATTGGCGGTTTGGTGGCAATGCCAATAACAGGAAAATTACAGACTACGCCGGGAACTTTAGAAAAACCAGAAACAGGATATCGATCATTATTTGATAAAGAAGAAGAATATGCAGAACCGGGATATTATTCTGTTTTCTTAAAAGAATATGGGATAAAAGCAGAGTTGACAGCGACAGAAAGAGTTGGTTTTCATCGTTACACTTTTCCTGAATCTGCAGCATCACATATTATTTTTGATATTGGGCATCGTCAAGGCGAAAGCAGCGGCGTTACCGAAGCAACGATGAAACTTTCTGGAAAAAATACATTAGAAGGAACAATAGAAACTTTTCCCGAGTATTTGAAATTCTGCGATCCTGAAAAGCGTGTAAAAATGTATTTTGTAATTCAGCTTAGTAAAACACCTCAGTCTTTTGGTTCATTTGTAGAAGATAAAACGTTTGACGGTCAAAAGGAAACTAAGGGAATTGGAAACGGAATGTATATCAATTTCGCTACCAAAAAAGGAGAAGTTGTCGAAATGCAAGTGGGGCTTTCATATACAAGTATCGAAAATGCAAAATTGAATTTGAAAACCGAAGCGACAGGGCAAACTTTTGATGCTGTAAAAGAAACGGCACACGAAAAATGGAATGAAAAGTTAGGTCGAATTAAAGTAGAAACAAAAGACAGTATCAATAAAGTAAAATTCTACACAGGTTTATATCACGCTCTTCTAGGACGTGGATTAGCCAGTGATGCTAACGGAAGTTATCCGAGACATGACGGTACAATTGGTAAAATTCCGCTTGACGGAAATGGAAAACCAAAATACAATCATTACAACACAGACGGTATCTGGGGCGGATTCTGGAATTTAGGACAACTTTGGGCATTGGCGTATCCAGATTATTTGAGCGAATACCTTCAATCAAATATTGATTTTGCAAAAGAAACAGGCTGGTTACACGACGGAACCGCCGCTGGAGCGCATGCAAATGGCGTACAAACAAACTGTTTTGGTTTGATGATTGCGGCGGCTTACAATAGCGGAATTCGAGATTTTGATGTAGAAGAAGCTTATAAAATTGCCTATAAAAACGAAACAGGTTACAGCAAACGTCCGTTTGGTTCAGGAAAATATGACTTGGCTTACTTTGTAAAAGATGGATATATTCCAGCAAAAGATACTACACTTGCAAATGGCTGGGTATTTAATTTTGGTGCTTCTCACACGCTGGAATTTGCCTATACTTCTTACGGAGTTTCTCAATTTGCAAAAGCTTTAGGTAAGACCGAAGATTATAAAAAACTAACGAAACAAGCAGGAAATTGGAAAAATATTTTTGATCCCGAAACCAAGTTTATCCGTCCAAAATATGAAAACGGAAATTTCATCGAAAATTTCAATCCAATGCAAGCTTGGAGAGGATTTCAAGAAGCAAATGCCTATCAATATACTTGGTATGTGCCGCAAGATCCTGCAGGATTAATCAAGGTTTTAGGTTTAGATTTATTCAACAAACGTCTGGAAACCACGTTTAATGAAAGTCAAAAATCGACTTTTGGCGGCGGCAACGGAATTGATAGTTTTTCAGGTTTAGAAATGCTTTACAATCACGGAAACCAGCCTTGTCTACATCATTCATTTCTATTTAATTATTCGGGTAAACCTTGGCTTACCCAAAAATGGTCGCGTGCCATTTGTGAAGAATTCTATGGTGCAGAACCACTTCACGGTTACGGATTTGGACAAGACGAAGATCAAGGACAATTGGGAGCTTGGTTTGTAATGGCTTCAATGGGATTGTTTGATGTTCAGGGACATGCAGCCATGAATCCGACATTTCAGTTTGGAAGTCCATTATTTGATAAAGTGACCATTAAACTTGATCCGAAATATTATAAAGGTGAAGAATTGGTAATCGAGACCAAAAATAATTCGAAGAAAAACAAATACATTCAATCAGCATCTTTCAATGGATTGAAAATAGAAAATGCCTGGATTGATCGTAAAAAACTAACCGATGGCGGAACCTTATTTTTTGAAATGGGAGCAAAACCAAATACAAAATGGGGAATTAAGACACCGCCGCCGTCAATGAGTACAAGTGAATTTGGATCATAATTTTTTTTACACATATTCCCGATAGCTATCGGGGTGGCTTTTTTTGATAATCATTTGTCAAGCGAAGTCGTTGTCAGGCTGAGCGTAGTCGAAGCCCACGTGCCAATTAGAACGCCCTTCGACTACGCTCAGGGTGACAATTCACGAAGCCAATTATGTGAAAGAAATATATTTCTTTTTGTACTCTTTATTTACAGTTAAAATCTATGTCTCTATGTGTTTAAAAAACTAATCGCAACGAACTAAAAACAACAAACAATAATTCCAATTTAAATAAACATGAAAAAAATACTTTCGTCAGCAGCGGCACTTGCTTTTATGCTGACACTTACAGCGCAGCCAAAAATGCCGATTGACAAAAAAATGTCGGAGAAAATCAAGAACGATCAAAATATGGCGTTCGTAAAAAAGAAAGCTTTAGAAGTAATTAAAACTGGCGTAAATGCTGGTGATGGTTACCGTGAAGTGTGGATTCGTGATTATAATACGTTTATCGAATTAGCCGCACAAGTAACTAAAAAAGAAGATATAAAAGAAAATCTGTTAGTGTTTTTTAGAATGCAGGGAGATGACGGAAACATTATTGACGGTTATACTCCTAAAGAACAAATTGGAGCAGGAGAAACAGACTTCTCTTATTCAAAGTTAGAACCAAGATATGCTGCACATAAAAACACGGTTGAAACCGATCAGGAAACTTCATTGGTACAAGCCGTTTATAAGTACATTCAATTAACAGGTGATAAATCAATCCTGACAGAAAAAGTTGGAGATAAAACCGTTGCAAAAAGATTAGAATGGTCTATGGACTTTTTAATGAAAAACCGCTATACCACAAAATACGGCTTAATTACTGGCGCAACAACTGCAGATTGGGGTGATGTACAGCCGGAGGATGGTTACGGAGTTGATCTTGACGGAAATACGCATATGGCTTGCGATATTTATGATAATGCAATGTTTATTGTAGCATTAAATAATTTAATGGAAATGATTCCGTCAACTAAAACCAAATGGCATAAAATCAAAACAGACGTTGCAAAAAATACAAGAACTTATCTTTGGGATGCTAAAAATCAAAAATACATTCCACATTTGTATTTAAACGGTTCGCCATTTCCAGCAGATTTTGATGAGAATAATATCTTTTATTTCGGAGGAACAACAGTTGCAATGGAAGCAGGATTATTGAGCAAAGCAGAAGTAAAAGCTTCGCTTGACGAAATGGTAAAAAGAGTAAAAGAAGCGGGAGCGCCATCTATTGGCTTAACACTTTATCCCCCCTATCCAAATGGATTTTTTGTAAACAAAATTATGAATCCAGTTTACAGTTATCAAAATGGCGGCGATTGGACTTGGTTTGGAGCAAGAACAATTCAGCAATTAATTAAATACGGATATGTAGAAGAAGCATATAGAGAAGTACAGCCAATGCTGAAACGCGTAAAAGACAATAACGGTTTCTACGAATGGTATTCGATAAAAAATGAACCAAGAGGATCAGGAACTTTTAGAGGTGAAGCAGGAGTTTTGTACACCGCAATCGTAATGTTCGAAAATCTGAATAAATAAGAAAATCCACAGAAAGGTGAAGTAGATAATATAAGTATCAACTTCACCTTTTTTATAGAGCAGGATTTTATCTAAATTTAAGATTGTATTTATATAAGTGAGATATTTCGTAAGAGATATCTCTTTTTTGTTTTTTAAGTTAAAGTAAAGGTAATTGTAAATTAAATTTAGATAAAATTGGAGTATTATTTAATCAAAAAGATATTCTATCTTTAAATTTCTGAAATGTTTCAAATAAAGTGATAGAGAAGAATATTGATTCTTTGAAGCATAGGAAGTTATAGTTTTTGAAAACACTTGGCATACCTGAATTTTACAGCCATTTGCTTTAATTGATAAAACGATTTAGTAAAAAAAGAAATACGATAATAAAATTTTAAAATCTCAATAATGAATTGTTTAAGAAATTTCCGATTTGTACTGTTTTTTTGTTTTTGTATAGGAATCAATTATGCGCAGCAAAAAAATGCAGCTTACAAAAATCAAAATCTATCAATAGATAAAAGAGTTGATGATTTACTAAAACAATTGACAATTGAAGAAAAAGTATCTTTATTAGGATTCGAAAGCAAAGCCGTAAAACGATTAGATATTCCGCAGTATAATTGGTGGAACGAATCATTGCACGGAGTAGCACGAGCAGGAAAAGCAACCGTTTTTCCGCAAGCTTTAGGTATGGGAGCTTCCTTTAACGACAATTTATTAAACGAGGTTGCAAATGCAATCTCAACCGAAGCCAGAGCCAAAAATAATATGGCTGTAGCCAAAGATCGTCGTTTGCAATATATGGGACTGAATTTCTGGTCGCCAAACATCAATATTTTCAGAGATCCGCGTTGGGGAAGAGGACAAGAAACCTATGGTGAAGATCCGTTTTTAACTGGAAAAATGGGAACCGCTTATGTAAAAGGTTTACAAGGAACAAATCCAAAATACATGAAAGCGGCAGCTTGTGCCAAACATTTTGCCGTGCACAGCGGTCCTGAAAAAAACAGACATTCGATTGATGTGATTGTAGATGAAAAAGATTTGAGAGAAACGTATTTATACGCTTTCAAAAAATTAGTTGATGCAAAAGTAGAAACCATAATGTGCGCTTATAACCGTGTAAATTCTGAGCCATGTTGTACAGGTAAAACATTACTAAAAGATATTTTACGAAATGAATGGAAATTTGGCGGTCATGTTGTTACCGATTGTTGGGCTCTTCAGGATATTTATGAAAGCCATAAAACCCTGCCAAACAGCGTAACTGTAGCAGCTGAAGCAATTAAAGCAGGAGTAAATATGGATTGCAGCGGATTATTACAAAAAGATGCTATCAACGCTTTGAATCAAAAATTAATTACTCAAAAAGATATTGATAACGCATTAGCACCAACATTACGTACACAGTTTAAACTTGGATTTTACGACAAAGCAGAAGATAATCCGTATCGAAAATATGGTATAGACAGTATTGCCAATACCTATCACAGAAATCTAAGCCGAAAAATGGCAGAACAAAGCATGGTTTTGTTGAAGAATGGTGAAGTGGGAGAGAAGAAAGCAAAATTGCTTCCGTTGAAAAAAGACGATTATAAATCGATGGTTGTCGTTGGACCAAATGCAGCTTCACTAGATGCTTTATTAGGCAATTATCACGGAATTACAGATAAAGCCGTAAATTTTGTAGAAGGAATTGCAGGTGCTGTAGATCCTGATACTCGTGTAGAATATGATATGGGATGCGATTTTACAGACACAAAAAACTTTGGTGGTGTTTGGGCAGCTTCTATGGCCGATTTGACGATTGCCGTAATTGGTTTTACTCCAGTTTACGAAGGCGAAGAAGGCGATGCTTTCCTTGCTGACGGAAAAGGTGACAGAAAAAATATGGATTTACCAGCGTCGCATATTGCGTATATAAAAGCACTTCGTAAAGGAACTAAGTCGCCGCTTATAGCTGTAGTAACAGGCGGAAGTGCTGTTGATATTTCGGCAATTGAGCCTTATGTAGATGCTATTGTTTTTGCATGGTATCCAGGAGAGCAAGGCGGAACAGCTTTGGCTAATCTTCTTTTTGGAAAAGTTTCTCCATCAGGACATTTACCGGTTAGTTTCTACAAATCGTTCAGCGATTTACCAGATTATAACAGCTATGCAATGGCAGGAAGAACGTATCGCTATTCTGATAAAGAAGTACAATATCCTTTTGGTTTTGGATTAAGCTACAGCACTTTTGGCTACAATTGGGTTAAACGACCTACGAGAGTTACAATGAGTTCAGACGAAATTTCAATGCAAATCGAAATTTTTAATACAGGAAATTATGATGCTGATGAAGTTGCTCAGGTGTATGTAGAATATCCGAACGTTGATAGAATGCCGTTGAAAGAACTGAAAGCTTTTAAACGTGTTTCGTTGGTTAAAGGAAAATCAAAAACAATCACATTGCAAATTCCACTGGAAGAGCTTCAAAAATGGGACGAGACTACAAAACAATTTAAGATCTATGAGGGAAACTACACATTGAAAATCGGATCGAATTCAAGAGATACAATGTTGGAAGGTAGTTTTGAGATTGTGAAGTAGAGATAAGTAAGAAGAAAGAGTAAAGAAGAAAGAGTAAAGAAGAAAGAGTAAAGAAGAAAGAGTAAAGAAGCTCAGATTTGCTCCGCTAGAGATTAGTGAAAATTCGTGCAATTCGTGGCAAAAAAATAAATGTTACTACGGAAGGATATATCAAACAAAAAAATATGAATAAAAATTTAAAATCAACATTTTTTGCAATTTTAGGTCTTTGCTGCCTGCAAATGCAAGGACAGACTAGTAAACAAAATTTAACGCAGTATGTAGATCCGTTTATTGGAACAGGATTTCATGGACATGTTTTTATGGGAGCGAATGTTCCTTTTGGAGGTGTTCAATTAGGACCAGTAAACATCTCACAAGGCTGGGATTGGTGTTCGGGTTATCATTATTCTGACCCAACAATTATTGGATTTTCACACACGCATTTAAGCGGAACTGGAATTGGTGATCTTGGAGATTTACTTTTTATGCCCGCTGTTGGTAAAATCAATCTGAAAAAAGGAACCGCCAAAGACATGGAAAACGGTTATATCTCAGGTTTCGATCATAAAGATGAAGTTGCAAAACCAGGTTATTACTCTGTTATTTTAAAGAAAAACGGAATTAAAGCTGAAATGACGGCTTCGGAGCGAGTTGGATTTCAGAAGTATACTTTTCCCGCTTCAGATAAATCACATATTGTTTTAGATTTAGTGGAAGGAATTGGCTGGGACAAAGCGGTAGATACTTATATCAGAGTAAAAAATGATACATTGATTGAAGGATATCGTTTCTCGAAAGGCTGGGCACCGGATCAGCGTATTTACTTTGCAGCAATTTTGTCAAAACCAGCTAAGAAAATCCAGTTGTACAACAATACAAGAGAGATGATTAATAAAGTGGTTTTGGGAGATAGTGCCAAAGCAGTACTTCAGTTTTCAACTTTAAAAGATGAAGTGATTAAAATTAAAGTAGGAATTTCGGCAGTAAGTACAGAAAACGCTTTAATGAATATTAAAAAAGAAATTTCAGGCTGGAACTTCGAAAAAGTGGCTGCTCAAGCGGATGAAAAATGGAACAAAGAGTTGAATAAAATTGAGGTAAAATCGAAAGATATTACTAAAATGAGAACATTTTATACCGCTTTATATCACACCATGATTGCGCCATCGACTTACAATGATAGCAATGGAGATTATTACGGTTCAGACAAACAAGTCCATAGAACTGCAGGATTTACCAATTTAACCACATTTTCGTTGTGGGATACTTACAGAGGAGCAAATCCTTTGCTTACGTTAACACAAACCGATAAAGTTTCGGATATTATTAATTCGATGCTGGCGATTTATAAAGAAACAGGACATCTTCCAGTTTGGCATTTAATGGGGAATGAAACCTATTGTATGCCAGGAAATAGTGCAATTCAGATTGTTGTTGATGCGTATTTAAAAAGCATCAAAGGAATCGATGGCGAGTTGGCTTTCGAAGCGGTGAAAGCAACAGCAATGCAGGACGATCGCGGATTGAATTTCGTAAAAAAAATAGGTTACATTCCAGCAGATAGTTTGAGAGAATCAGTAGCTATTGGTATGGAATATTCTATTTCAGACGGAGCAATTGCAATGATGGCAAAAAAAATGGGCAAAACCGAAGATTACAATTATTTCATTAATCGTTCAAAAGCCTACAAAAAATATTACGATCCTTCAACGACTTTTGTACGTGGAAAAGTAAGTGATACGCAATGGAGAACCCCTTTTGATCCGTTTAAATCGGCACACATGAAAGATGATTTTGCTGAGGGGAATGCATGGCAGTATACTTGGTTAGTTCCTCATGATGTAGAAGGATTAATTGCAATGCTGGGCGGTGAAAAGTCATTTACAAAAAAACTAGATACTTTGTTTACAATAACAGGCGATATGGGTGCAGAAGCTTCTAGTGATATTACAGGTTTAATTGGACAGTATGCACACGGAAACGAGCCAAGTCATCATATTACATACCTTTATAATTTCGTTGGACAACCTTGGAAAACAGCCGAAAAAGTACGTTACATTGTTGATAATTTATACAGCGATAAACCAGATGGATTGTGCGGAAATGAAGATGTCGGGCAAATGTCAGCTTGGTATATTTGGAGCGCAATGGGAATGTATTCTGTAAATCCATTCAATGGAATTTATGTTTTCGGAAGTCCAAGTATGGACGAATCAACATTGAATTTAGCGGATGGAAAAAGTTTTACTGTAAAAGCATTAAACAACAGTGCAAAGAATATCTACATTCAAAAAGCAACTTTAAACGGAAAGTCTTATACTCAGAGTTATATTCTTCATTCGGATATTATGAAAGGCGGTGAGTTAATTTTTACGATGGGAGATAAACCTTCCAAAACTTGGGGAGTTGCGGCAAAAGACAGACCTTATTCGGTGAAATAAATATTGAATTTATAGTATTGAATCGCTTGGTGTAAATAACATATAGAAACATAGATTTAGAATTCTTAAAGAGGTGTTTCACTTATTTGAAAAACAAATAGTTAGTTATATGAGCGAATAGCGTCCAGCTTCAGATGGATGTAAATAGTAATATGGATATTTAGGGCTTTAGCCAAAATTTAAGAGTTTGGTTAAAGCCCTTTTTGTTGCCAATTTTATTCCTATTCAATCGTGTAAAAAATTAGATTTTAAAATAAAATCTGCTCAATCTGCGAGAGAAATTATAATATACAAATAACAAGATGAAAAGAAGAGATTTACTAAAATATATTGGTTTGACTGCTGGAACTGTAGCGTTAACAGGTTCAAGTTCTATTATTTCTGCAGCAGAAAAAAATAATAAATCTAAAAGGGTTTTGCGAATTGCACATATTACCGATGTTCATATTCGACCAGAAGAAAATGCGCCAGATCGATTTATAAAATGCTTAGAAGAAATAAAGAAACACAAAGTAGATTTTTTTCTCAACGGCGGAGATTCCATTTTTGCAGCAGATTATGATAATATTACTCGCGAAAGAGTAAATGAACTATGGAAAATTTGGAATGATACAACCAAAGGAATCAGCGGTTTTGAATTGCACAGTTGTCTCGGAAATCACGATATGTGGTGGGCAGCGCCAAACAAGCAAGATACTATGTATGGGAAAGACTATGTTGTAAAGCAATTAGGAATCCCAAACCGCTATTACAGCTTTGATAAAAGAGGATGGCATTTTGTGATTCTAGACAGTAATAACGGCGGCGGTTCATTAGACGACGAACAGCGTTTATGGCTAGAAAAAGATCTACAAAGTTTGCCTGTTGGTACACCAGTTGTCTGCATGAGTCATTTTCCTATTCTTGCCGTTTGTACTCATGTTGACGGAGGAAACCACACCGATTCAAAATACATCAGTGATCTTTTTTATAAACATAAAGATAAAAAGATTACTTGTTTAAGCGGACACATTCATTTAAAGGATGAAGCCGTTTACAACAATGTACATTATTACTGTAATGGCGCTTTGAGCGGTTTTTGGTGGGAACCAGGAGACAAAGACTCGGCAGGAAAAAGCTACTATAAACAAACGCCTCCGGGATACGCTATTATTGATCTGTTTGAAGATGGATCTGTAGTAAATCAATATTATCCGCATTCTTTTTAAAGGTACTTTTGTTTAAAATTATCATAATAGACAATTAATAATTAAACAAGGGTAATATTGAATTAATAATTATACTTTAAGTATTATATTTTTATAATCGTAAAAAAGTATAATTTTAATAAAAAGCATATGGCATTAATAACGCAGTTGGATGTTCAAAAAGAGGCTGGTACAAAAGAAAATAAGAAATGGCTTTTTCCTTTTATATTAGTTACCAGTTTATTCTTTTTCTGGGGGTTTGTACACAATCTAGATCCAATACTTATTCCACATTTACGAAAAGCGTTTAATCTTACAGACCTAGAATCGTCTTTAATAGATTCTTCTGTTTTTATAGCCTATTTTGTTATGGCATTGCCTGCGGGATATATCATGCGAAAGTACGGTTACAAATCAGGTATTATGATCGGGTTGGTTCTATTTGGTATTGGTTCCATTTTATTTGTTCCAGCCGCGAATTCACTACAGTACATTTACTTTTTAGGAGCTTTATTTGTTATCGCCTGCGGACTTACTTTTTTAGAAACAGCGGCAAATCCATATGTAACTATATTAGGACCAGCAGAAACAGCTACAAAAAGATTAAATTTCTCTCAATCGTTCAACGGGTTAGCTGCTTTTATTGCTCCGGCTTATATTGGCCCAATGATCTTATCAGGTAAAAATCTAACTCAAGCTCAAATGGACGCTATGGCTCCTGCCGAATTGCATGCTTATGTTTTAGAGGAAGCAGCGAGTGTAAAAATGCCGTATTTAGTTTTAGGACTAATTATTTTGGCAGTAGCAGTTTTGTTTTATTTTACGAATATGCCGGATGTAAGAGATGAAGATAAAGAAGGAGCTGACGGCGCAAGTTTTGCCGGAGCCTTGAAATCACTGCGCTTACGTTGGGGGATTTTAGCGCAGTTTTTTTATGTAGGAGCCCAAGTTTGCGTTGGAAGCTTTTTTATTAAAATGGCGACAACTTCTGCTGGACTTGCAGAAGGTGTTGCAGCCAAATATTTAGGTTTTTTTGGCTTGGCATTTATGCTTGGACGATTCGCAGGTACATTCTTCATGCAATACATACAGCCTAGAAAATTATTAATCATTTATGCCATTATTAATATTGGCTTATCAATAGTAGCCATAACAGGAACAGGAATGTTAGTGGTTTATACCTTAATAGCAATAGCATTTTTTATGAGTATCATGTTCCCAACGATTTTTTCAATGGGAATTGAGGGACTTGGACATAACACAAAAATTGGTTCTTCATTAATCGTAATGTCAATTGTTGGTGGAGCATTGCTTCCTCCTGTTTTAGGACTGATTTCGGATATTACAGGAAGTATTCAATATGGTTATGTTGTTCCATTGACCTGTTTCTCGGTAATTCTATTGTTTGCATTTAACGGACATAAAACAAATAAAGCATAAATTCTATTTATATAATATGTTAGAAAACGGAAGTAAAAGATTGGTTATAAAAATGCACCCAGATGATAATGTACTGGTGGCTTTAACAGATTTGTCTAAAGGAGAAAGTGTAGTTTTTGAGAATGAAACTTACATTCTGCAAGACACAATCAAGGCAAAGCATAAGTTTTATACAACCAATTTGAGAGCGGGAGATGAAATTATTATGTACGGCGTTTTGGTTGGAAAAGTACAATGTGATGTTGGAAAAGGAAGTCTTATGACAACTGAAAACCTTAAACATGCAGCTGAGCCTTATAAATTTCGTGAAGTTGATTTTGAATGGCAGGCGCCAGATGTTTCAAAATATAAAGACAGAACTTTTAACGGATACAAAAGAAACGACGGTCGTGTAGGAACTGCCAATTATTGGTTATTTGTACCAACAGTATTTTGCGAAAACAGAAATTTGGATGTAATACGCGAAGCTTTACATAATGAGTTAGGGTATTCTGTAAGTGATAAATATACTCAGTATACTCATGCTTTACTTGAAGCATATAAAAACGGAAAAACTCTGGATTCAATTGACGTTCAGTTAGCTCCGGAACCATATACAAACAAAGTTTTTAAAAACGTAGACGGTATAAAATTTTTAAATCACCAAGGAGGCTGCGGAGGCACACGCCAAGATTCGGCTACCTTAAGTGCCTTACTAGCATCATATGCAAATCATCCAAATGTTGCTGGAATAACAGTACTTAGTTTAGGATGTCAGCATTTGCAAGTACAAGATTTTACAAACGATGTCAAAAAACAAAATCCATCTTTTGATAAACCATTATACATTTTTGAGCAGCAACAATCAAAAAGTGAAGAACAATTAATCGCAGATGCCATTAAAAAAACATTTGAAGGATTAATTGAAATAAACAAACAAGAACGAACTCCAGCACCTTTGAGCGAATTATGTTTAGGAGTTAAATGCGGTGGAAGCGATGGTTTCAGTGGTGTTTCGGCAAATCCTGCGGTAGGTTATACATCAGATTTGCTGGTGGCTTTGGGCGGTAAAGTATTGTTAGCAGAATTTCCAGAATTGTGCGGTGTCGAGCAAAATCTTATCGATCGTTGTACATCAGAAGAAACAGCAAAAAAGTTCATTGATTTAATGCAGTCTTATGATGCATTAGCACATAAAGTAGGTTCAGGATTTCATATGAATCCATCTCCAGGAAACATTAAAGACGGTTTAATAACCGATGCAATAAAAAGTGCCGGTGCTGCCAAAAAAGGTGGAACCGCTCCTATAATTGATGTATTAGATTATACTGAACCAGCTACAAAAGCAGGTTTAAGTTTAGTTTGCACACCAGGAAACGATGTAGAAGCAACAACAGGAAAAGCAGCATCTGGGGCGACATTAATATTGTTTACAACAGGATTAGGAACTCCAACAGGAAATCCGGTTTGTCCAGTAATCAAAGTAGCGACAAATTCGGTTTTAGCTAAAAAAATGAGTGACATTATCGATATTGACTGCGGCCCAATTATCAGCGGTGAAAAAACCATTGAAGAAATGGGAGAAGATATTTTAGAATATTGTATCAAAGCAGCCAGCGGTGAAATTATTCCAAAAGCAGTATTATTAAATCAAGACGATTTTATTCCGTGGAAACGAGGAGTATCATTGTAATAATTATAAATCGTAACTCTTAATATCTAATAATCTAAAAGATCAAATAATCTAATCATATGTTTTCATTACAAAACAAAAAAGCAGTTGTTACTGGTGGCGGAAGCGGAATAGGAAAAGCCATTTCGGTTTTATTTGCTAAACAAGGAGCTGAAGTTCATATTGTTGAATTAACAGAAGAAAGTGCTAAAAGCGCTGTCGATGAAATAAAAGCTAATGGAGGAAAAGTATTTTCGCACGCTTGTAATGTTGCGAACCAACAAGAAGTAATAGCAACATTTGAGAAAATAGGAAATATCAATATTCTGGTAAACAATGCCGGAATCGCTCACGTAGGTAAAGTAGACACTACTCCCGAAGCAGATTTTGACAGAGTGATGAGCGTGAATGTAAAAGGTGTATACAATTGTTTGCATGCTTCAATACCACAATTTAGAAATTCTAGCGGAGGCGTAATTGTAAATATGGCTTCTATTGCGGCTTGGGTGGGAATCTCGGATCGATTTGCCTATTCTACAGCCAAAGGCGCTGTAATGGCAATGACCTTATCAATAGCGAGAGATTATATGAGCGAAAATATTCGTTGTAATTCTATTTCACCAGCACGTGTACATACACCATTTGTAGACGGATTTATTGCCAAAAACTATCCGGGTAAAGAAGAAGAAATGTTCGAAAAATTATCAAAATCTCAGCCTATCGGACGTATGGCAAAACCAGATGAAGTTGCAGCTTTAGCTTTGTTTTTATGCAGCGATGAATCTGGTTTTGTTACCGGTTGCGATTATCCTATAGATGGAGGTTTTATAAAATTAAATAATTAAATTACAATGAAAGTTGCCTTATTCATACCCTGCTATATAGATCAGTTTTATCCCAATGTGGGTATTGCTGCTTTGCAATTATTAGAAAAGCTGGGGTGTGATGTTACTTTTCCTTTAGAACAAACCTGCTGCGGTCAGCCAATGGCCAATAGCGGTTTTGCCAGTTTAAGTAAAGGCTGTGATAAGAATTTTGTTAAAAATTTTACAGGATTTGATTATATAGTAGCTCCATCAGGAAGCTGTGTTTTACATGTAAAAGAACATTTACAGGATTTAGAAAATCCGCAAGCAGCATTACACATTCGTAATTCAGTTTATGAACTTACAGAGTTTCTAACAGATGTTCTAAAAGTAGAAAGCATTAATGCTGATTTTCCATTCAAAGTGGGCTTACACAATAGTTGTCACGGACAAAGAGGATTACATCTTTCATCAATGACAGAAAGAGTGCTGCCTGAATTTTCGAAACCCGAGCAATTACTAAAAATGGTAAACGGAATTACGTTAAGTAAACCCAAACGAAACGATGAATGTTGTGGCTTTGGAGGTACTTTTTGTGTGTTTGAAGAAGCAGTAAGCGTAAAAATGGGTAAGGACAGAGTAAAAGAGCACGAAGATAATCAAGTAGATTATATTACCGGAGGAGATACCAGTTGTTTAATGCATTTAGAAGGAATATTAAAACGACAAGGAAGTAAAACAAAAACAATTCATATTGCCGAAATATTGAATAATGGTTTATAAGTAGATTAGAAAATTTCTTCGACTTAAATCGAGGGAGTAAATGATATAGTCATCATTAATTGTATATTCAGAATAATGAATAAAATTAAATTATTTACGCTTTTAGTACTTGTATTATTTGTTGATTCAGTCTGTTTGGCACAGAAGAATCAACCCATAAAACTATGGTATAAACAGCCAGTCAT
Source organism: Flavobacterium sp. FlaQc-30 (assembly GCF_044005885.1). Classification (NCBI taxonomy): domain Bacteria; kingdom Pseudomonadati; phylum Bacteroidota; class Flavobacteriia; order Flavobacteriales; family Flavobacteriaceae; genus Flavobacterium; species Flavobacterium sp. FlaQc-30. The sequence continues at coordinate 335,050 of NZ_JBIPCO010000007.1, forward strand.
GAAATGGTCTGCTGAAGCTTTACCTATTGGCAATGGACGGTTGGGAGCTATGTTTTTTGGCGGAGTTGAACAAGAAGTTATTCAGTTTAACGAACAAAGCCTTTGGTCGGGTGATAACAACTGGGATGGCGAATACGAAACAGGCGATCACGGATTTGGTTCTTACCGTAATTTTGGAGAAATCACAATTGATTTTATAGATAAAAGTGCTTGTTCTAATTATTCCCGTTCGCTTGATATTTCGACAGGAATTCATCAAACTAATTTTACTCAGAATAATATAAAAATTAGCCGTGAAGGTTTTGCCAGTTATCCAGATCAAGTAATGGTTTTTGAATATAAAGCTAATGGGAAGAATGTTTTTTCAGGAACAATTGATCTTCATTCAGCTCAAGGTGCAATAAGCAAAGCCAGTACAAATAGCATAAGTTTTATAGGAGAAATGCCGAATAAACTGAAATATGCAGCCAAACTTTTGGTACAAAATAAAGGAGGAAAAATACGCTTTGAAGGTGAAAAATTGATTTTTGAAAACTGTAATTCATTAACATTGATTTTAAATGCTAGAACAAACTATAAACCTGATTTTAAGTCAGATTGGCGAGGAGAAGATCCAATGCCGCGTATTGAGAAAGAATTAGCGGCCGCTAAAGCCAAAGGTTATGAAAAACTGAAGGCAGCTCACATAAAAGATTTGAGTTCGTTGCTTTTGCGAGTATATCTGAATATAGGAAATACGGATGCAACAACTTCTATTTTACCAACCGATGAACGCTTAAAAAAATATGCCGCTGGCGGGGTTGATCCTGATTTGGAAGAAATGATGTTTCAATATGGGCGTTATTTATTAGCAAGCAGTTCTCGTCGTGGAGGTTTGCCTGCTAATTTGCAAGGTTTATGGAATGACAGCAATACACCTGCTTGGGCAAGTGATTATCACAATAATATTAATGTGCAAATGAATTATTGGGGAGTCGAATCGACTAATTTATCAGAATGTCATTTGCCATTAATTGATTTTATCGTAGCAGCTCAAGAACCTTGTCGTATTGCTACTCGCAAAGCTTTTGGAGAAAAAACACGCGGCTGGACAGCTCGAACCAGTCAAAATATATTTGGAGGAAATGGCTGGGAATGGAATATACCAGCAAGTGCTTGGTATGCGCAACATGTATACGAACATTGGGCATTTACGAAGGATAATGAGTATTTACGTCGTACGGCATATCCTATTATTAAAGAAGTTTGCGAATATTGGGAAGACAATTTAAAAACGATGCCAAATGGACAATTAATGGTTCCAAATGGATGGTCGCCTGAGCATGGTCCGCGCGAAGATGGAGTAATGATGGATCAGCAGTTGGTTTGGGATTTGTTCCAAAACTATCTAGACGCAGCCAAAGCACTTAGCATTGATAATGATTATCAAAACAAAGTGGCGGATATGCAAGCCCGTTTAGCTCCAAATAAAATTGGAAAATGGGGACAATTGCAGGAATGGCAAGCAGACAGTGATGACCCAAATGATGAGCATCGCCATACATCGCATCTTTTTGCGGTATATCCAGGACGTCAAATTAGTATTTCTACTACGCCGGAACTAGCCAAAGGAGCTATTCTTTCATTGCGCAGCAGAAGTGGAAATTTTGGAAAAAATGAAAACACACCTTTTACAGTAGAATCTACTCTTGGTGACAGCCGCCGCTCATGGACTTGGCCTTGGCGTTGCGCAATTTGGGCGCGTTTAGGCGAAGGTGACCGTGCCGAGATTATGATTCGCGGATTACTGACATACAATACATTGCCAAATTTGTTTTGTAATCATCCGCCGTTTCAACTAGACGGTAATTTTGGAATTACTGCTGCTATGGCTGAAATGCTTATTCAAAGCCAAAAAGATAAAATTCAGTTACTTCCGGCACTTCCAAAGACGTGGAAAAAAGGAGAAGTAAAAGGTTTATGTGCTAGAGGCGGATTTGAAGTAGATATGAAATGGGAACAAGGTAAATTGGTGAGCGTAAAAGTACTATCAAAAGTTGGTGGAGTTTGTAAAGTGCAAAGCGGTAACAACAATATTGAAATTACGACACAGCCAGGTAAAAGTTATACGTTTAATGCAGAATTGAAAGAGATTAGTAAAAAGTAATTATGAAAACAACCCATGCTGATTTAGCAGAAAAGTTTATAGCAGACGAGCCAAGAACCAATTGGCACGACGAAACTTTGTGGTTTGTTCGTGAAAAACGAGACAAAGCTGCGCATGGTTTGCCCGAATGGGAGCAGCTGCGTGAATGGGGATCGCAGATTAAAAACGCCACAATTTCTAATCTTTCCAATTATTTAAAAGAATTTGAAGAAAAAGCCACTGCCAATGGCATAAAAGTTCACTGGGCTTCAGATGCGAAAGAACATAATGAAATTGTTCATAAAATCATTAAAAAACATGGTATTCAGAAAATCGTGAAGAGCAAGAGTATGCTTACCGAAGAATGTCATTTGAACGAATATTTACAGCATAACGGAATTGAAGTAGTCGATACCGATTTGGGAGAACGTATTGTTCAATTCAGAAAAGAACCGCCAAGTCATATTGTACTGCCGGCAATTCACTTAAAAAAAGAAGATGTAAGTGCCACTTTTCATGAGCATTTACAAACTCAAAAAGGAAATAATGATCCGCAATATTTAACCGAGGCAGCAAGACAACACTTGCGTAACAAGTTTGTAGAATCTGATCTGGCAATTACTGGAGTCAATTTTGCCATTGCAGAGACAGGCGGTTTTGTAGTTTGTACCAATGAAGGAAATGCCGATATGGGAGCACACACAGCTCCAGTGCACATTGCCTGTATGGGCTTTGAAAAATTAATTCCAAAAGCAGCACATTTATCAGTGTTTTTGAGATTATTAGCTAGAAGTGCCACAGGCCAGCCTATTACAACTTATTCAAGTCACTTTCATAAACCAAGACCGAATCAGGAAATGCATATCGTCATTGTTGATAATGGCCGAAGTAAACAATTAGGAAGAGAAGATTTTAGAAATTCCTTAAAATGCATTCGCTGCGCAGCCTGTTTCAACACTTGCCCTGTATATCGAAGAAGCGGCGGACATAGTTATCATACAGCTGTTGCAGGACCAATTGGTTCTATTCTAAATCCAAATTTAGATATGAAAGCTAATGCCGATCTGCCATTTGCTTCAACTTTATGCGGAAGCTGCACTAATGTATGTCCAGTAAAAATCAACATTCACGAGCAGTTATGGAAATGGAGACAAGTGATTGTTTCCGAAGGTTATGCTGCAACAAGTAAAAAAATAAGCATGAAAGGAATGAATTTCCTGTTTTCAAATCCTAAAATCTATCGTTTGATGGGAAAAGTTGGGAGAAGAAGTATGCAGTTATTCCCTTTTATAGTTAATAATAAACTAAATGTTTGGTTCAAGCAAAGAGAAATGCCAGTTCCTCCAAAGGAATCTTTTAGAGATTGGTATTTAAAGAATAAGAAAAGCCAAAATTAAAATATTTGATAATAAAAAAATGAGTGCAAGAGAAAACATATTGAATGCTATAGCAATGAATCAGCCTGAATTTATTGAAATTCCTGTTATTGACAGCAGCGTTGTAATTCAGTATGATGATGTATATGCGCAGTTTAAAACAGTTTTAGAAAGTATTGGCGGAAAAACCGAATTGATTACAGATATTAGAATACTGATAGATCAATTAAAAGCGGATAAGCAGAACGGAAGTTTTGTTGTAAATACAATCGCTGCACTTGGTGAAGTAGACGAACAAGCCGCTTTTTTAGCAGCATCTGAATTAGAGAAAGTTGAAAAAGCTTATGTAAAAGGAACAATTGGAGTTGCAGAGAATGGTGCTGTTTGGGTTTACGAAAGTGAGATGATCAACAGACTCGTTCCCTTTATTTGCCAGCATTTGGTTTTAGTAATCGAGAAAAGAAATATTGTTGACACTTTACATCAAGCTTATGAAAAAATAGATGTGTCGAAAGAAGGATTCGGTGCTTTTATAGCAGGACCATCTAAAACAGCCGACATTGAACAATCATTGGTAATAGGAGCGCATGGAGCTAGAAGTGCTGTGATTTATGTAATTGAATAATCGGCAAAAATAAACTTTAAACAAATAAGACAAAGTATAATATATTAAATAAGAATAAAATGAAACTAATACGATTTGGAGAAGCTGGTAAAGAAAAACCGGGTATTTTAATAGATGAAAAAAGATTTGATGTATCTTCAATAGTAACAGATTATAATGAAGCATTTTTTGAAGAAAACGGACTAGAGAAATTAAAAAAAGCATTAGAAAATAACCCTGTTTTACCAGAAGTGGATTCAAATGTACGTTTAGGTTCTCCAGTAGCAAGACCTTCAAAAATAATTTGTATTGGATTAAATTATGTGGATCATTGTCATGAAACCAATGCGCCAATTCCAGCAGAGCCGATTATCTTTTTTAAATCCACAACTTCACTGTGCGGACCAAATGATAATTTGATTATTCCAAAGAACAGCGAAAAAACGGATTGGGAAATTGAGCTGGCTTTTGTAGTAGGAAAAAAAGCAAGTTATGTAGAAGAAGCCGAAGCTTTAGATTATGTTGCAGGTTATGCTTTATTGAATGATTACAGCGAAAGAGCTTTTCAGATCGAACGTGGAGGACAATGGGCAAAAGGAAAAGGAAGCGATACATTTGCGCCGCTTGGACCCTTTTTGGCAACTCAGGATGAAATCGCAGATGTGAATAATATACCAATGTGGTTAACTGTAAACGGGAAAAAGTTCCAAAACAGTAATACCTCAAATTTGGTATTCAAAATTCCGTTTTTAGTTCATTATTTAAGCCAGTTTATGACTTTGCTTCCGGGTGATATTATCAGCACAGGAACGCCTCCCGGTGTAGGTTTAGGAATTAAACCAGAACCTATTTACATCAAAGCAGGAGATGTGATTGAATTAGGAATGGATGGTTTAGGCAGCAGTAAACAACATGCTGTGGCTTATACGAAATAAAATAATGCAACCTGTTATTATAGTATATTAGAACAGAGATTTAAATCAAAAGCACAATGAGCTTTTGATAAAGATCTAAAAAATGGTTTACAAAAAACAACCACAATCTTGTCATCCCGAGGAACGAGGGATCTCCGTAAGCAGCTCGACAAAGATTGGTAATTTATTTTGCGGAGATCCCTCGTTCCTCGGGATGACAAAAATGCGCAAGCCATTTTTGAAGATAAGCTTTTGTCAAAATTCCTAGCTTTGCTGATTTTGTGCAAAAAGTATCTTTTTTTTTCAGACTTAAAATCTGTCTTGATTGTTATCGGGATTGTGATTTTAAGTAAATTTATTATGATTTGCTTAAAAAGTGTTATCGTACACACAAAGAATTTGTAATTTTAAAATAATTAAAAAATAGTAAATATGGTTAAGTCATTTCTCTTTTCGCTTCTGTTATGCTGCACGGTGTCGTTTGCACAAGAAGTAAATATTATCCCGCAACCCGTAAAAGTTGTTAAGAACACTGGGAGTTTTGTGATTAATGCACAAACAAGTTTGGTCGCTGCCAATAAAGAAGATAATGCTTCAGCAGCTTTTTTAAATGATTATTTGTCTGATTACTATGGTTTTGTATTGCCAGTAGTAAAAAAAGCAACCAAGAATTATATCAAATTAACAAGTCTTAAAAATTTTCAAGGGCTTAAAGGTGAAGGATATAGTTTAAAATCAGATAAAAATGGTGTCGAAATTACAGGAAATTCTCCTATTGGAACTTTCTACGGAATTCAAACTCTTATTCAATTACTGCCTGCAGAAAAAAGCAGTAATCTTGCAATAGCATCAGTAAATGTTCAAGACGAACCTCGTTTTGCTTACAGAGGTGCTATGCTTGATGTTGGACGTCATTTTTTCTCAGTGGCATTCGTTAAAAAATACATTGACTATTTAGCATTACATAAATTGAATTATTTTCATTGGCATTTAACCGAAGATCAAGGTTGGAGAATTGAAATTAAAAAATATCCAAAACTTACAGAAATTGGTTCTAAAAGAAACGGAAGCATCATTGGTAAATATCCAGGTAAAGGAAGTGATAATACGCCAGAAGGAGGTTTTTATACACAAGAAGAAGTAAAAGACATTGTAAAATATGCTTCAGATAGATTTATTACAGTAATTCCAGAAATCGAAATGCCGGGACACAGCAGTGCTGCAATTGCTGCTTATCCTGAGTTGAGCTGTTTTCCTAATGAGAAAACCAATCTTCCTGCTAATATGATTTCAGATAAGAGTAAGCAAGAAATGGCTAACGGAAGAAATAAGATCGTTCAGGAAACTTGGGGCGTACATGCTGATATTTTTGTTCCGACTGAAAATACTTTTAAATTTTTAGAAGATGTATTGGATGAAGTAATTGCGTTATTCCCTTCAAAATACATTCACATTGGCGGTGATGAAGCTCCAAAAGACGCTTGGAAAAAAAGCGAATTTTGTCAGCAGATGATTAAAGAAAAAGGTTTAAAAGATGAACACGGTCTTCAGAGTTATTTTATTCAACGTATCGAAAAATATGTAAACGGAAAAGGAAGAACTATAATTGGCTGGGATGAAATTTTAGAAGGAGGTTTAGCTCCAAATGCTATCGTTATGAGCTGGCAGGGAGAAGCTGGCGGAATTGCTGCTGCAAAAGAAAATCATCAGGTTATTATGACTCCAGGAAGCCACGTTTATTTAGATCATTCGCAAACTAAAAACGAAAAAGAAGTTACCATTGGAGGTTTCTTGCCGTTAGAAAAAGTATACAGCTACGAGCCAATTCCTAAAGAGTTGAATGAGCAGCAAGCAAAATTCGTTATGGGAGCGCAAGGAAATGTTTGGACAGAATACATGGCAAATCCTGCCAAAGTAGAATACATGATATTCCCTCGTTTGAGTGCCTTAAGTGAAGTTTTATGGTCTCCAAAAGATAAAAAAGATTGGTCTCAATTTCAAACAAAAATTGAAACCATGAAAAAACGTTATACCATGTGGGGAGCAAATTATTTTAAAGAGCAATAATAATACGCAATCAATAAAAGACAGCTCAACTAGGGCTGTCTTTTGTTATTTGCCTAGTTTATTTCACGCAGATTCTGCAGATTAAAGCAGATTTAAACTAAGATACTATGAATAATAATCTACACTTATCGGCGTAAATCTTTTTAAATCTGCGTAAAAAAAAACAAAAACATAGGCAACTATGTGTTTAAATAAAATAACCGCAACGCTTAACTTTTAGCTAATTATATCAAATAATGAAAACCAAAAAAATAACCACAACCGTAATTTTAGCTGTAGCATTGATGTTTTCAATGCATTTGCAGGCGCAGGCACAGGCACAGGCACAGGCACAGGAGTCCGTTCATATAATACCACAGCCCGTAAGTTTAGAAATCAAACAAGGCAGTTTTTCCTTTGATAATTCTACTGTTATAAAAGTAGATAAGAAAGATCCTGCTGCCGAAAAAGTAGTTCACTTTTTTAAAGAATATGTAAAACGCGTTACAGGATTTGAATTAAACAATACTAAGCCAAGCGGAAAAGAGATTGTTTTTAGTATCGAAAAAATCAAAGAAATTGGAGACGAAGGATATTTACTTTCTATAAACCCAAAAGAAATTCATATCAAAGCCAATACATCCAAAGGACTGTTTTACGGCGTACAATCCTTATTGCAGACACTGCCTTTTAGTCGTACCAATGATTTAGTTCAAATTCCAAGTATGGAAATAAAAGATTATCCTCGCTTTCAATGGAGAGGGATGATGTTGGATGTGAGCCGTCATTTTGCTTCTCCAGAATTGGTAAAAGAATTTATCGATTTACTGGCAGCTTACAAAATGAATGTTTTTCATTGGCACTTAGTCGATGGAGCAGGCTGGCGTTTAGAAATTAAAAAATATCCTAAACTTACCCAACAAGCCGCTTGGCGTGTTGATGATTGGGGAAAATCATGGAATTGGGCTGAAATAGAATTTAATGCTGACAGAAGCAAATCGACTTATGGTGGTTATTATACGCAAGAACAAGCCAAAGAAATTGTAGCTTACGCCAAAGCAAGAAATGTTACCGTCGTGCCAGAGATCGAAATGCCTGGTCACTCAGAAGCTGCAATGGCGGCATATCCAGAACTTTCGTGTAATTCTAAAAATAATTTTGCACAGTCGGGTAATTTCTTAGCCAGTAAAGTAGAAAGTAATTATTGTGCAGGAAACGATCAAGCTTTTTCATTCTTGCAAGATGTATTAACAGAAGTAATGGCAATTTTCCCTTCCAAATATATTCATATTGGTGGAGACGAAGTAGACAAAACGAGCTGGAAACATTGTGCTAAATGCCAAGCTAGAATGAAAACGGAACAATTGAAAGACGAGAAAGAATTACAAAGCTATTTCATTCGCAGAATGGAAAAATTCTTGGTTTCGAATAACAGAAAAATGATAGGTTGGGATGAAATTCTTGAAGGCGGATTAGCTCCAGAAGCTACTGTTATGAGCTGGCGTGGAGAAGCAGGCGGAATCGAAGCGGCTAAAATGGGACATGATGTAGTGATGACACCAGGTTCTCCATATTATTTTGACCATTATCAAGGTGATCCTGAAACAGAACCTCTTGCAATTGGCGGATTTAATACGCTGAAAAAAGTATACAATTATGACCCAATTCCAGTAGAATTAACCGCCGAAGAAGCTAAACGTGTTTTGGGTGCACAAGCCAATTTATGGACAGAATACATAAGTACTGCAGAACATGTTAAATATATGATTCTGCCTCGTATGCTTGCATTAGCTGAAGTATTGTGGTCTAAAAAAGAGCAGCGTGATTGGAAAAATTTTGCTGAACGTTTACAACCCCATTTAGTAGGTTTTGAGCAAAGAGGAATCCGTTATTCAAAAGGAAATTTCAAAGTCGATATTAAGCCGGTAGTCGAAAACAATAAACTTTTTATAGAACTTGATACAGATCAAATAGATGCAGTAATTTATTATACAACTGACGGAAGCGCACCATCTACAAACAGCATTAAATATGAAAAACCATTTGTAGTAAATAGTTCTATGACCGTAAAAGCAATCACGGTTATAAATAATAAAGTAGTGAGTGCAAAACCTGCAGAACAATCTTTTACCTTCAATAAAGCAACTGGAAAAACAATAAGTTACACAAATGCCAACAGCAGTCATTATCGTGCTAACGGAGTGAATACATTAATTGATGGTTTTAGAGGAACAAAAGATATTGGCAAACAATGGCACGGTTTCAATGAAAATGATTTAGTTGCGACTATAGATTTGGGAGCAAGTACATCAATAAGCAGTATTACTTTGGGCTGTATTCAAAATTGGAGCCAATGGATATTTTTACCGCAATATGTAAAATTTGAAATATCACAAGATGGCGTTACTTTTAAGGAAGTAAAAACAGTGACGAACTCTATAGCCGCTTCAGAAAAGGATATTCAGATAAAAGATTTTACCGCTCAATTTGCGGAGCAAAAAGCTAAGTTTGTCCGTGTTACAGCCAAGAATTTAGGTCAGTGTCCAAAAGGACATCCAGGAGAAGGACAATCGGCGTGGCTGTTTGTAGATGAAATTATGGTAGAATAAGTGATAGTATAAAAAAGTAGAAATACTTTTTAATTTGAACGATGTATAAAAAAGAGGTCAGTTTCGCAAGCCGCGAAACTTGACCTCTTTTTTATTCTAGATATTGTGTCTGATTATCCTAAGTTTGAAACCTTGCTACTGGTTTCAACTATTGGAAAGCATTTTTTGTTAAATATTAAAAATCTAGTAGTTTTTTGTTTTTTAGATAACAGATTATTCTTTTAGATGTTCTAAATTTGTAAAGTGCGTAAACTAATCGTCTACATATTCATCTTTCTAATCGTATCCAATATTGGGTTCTTTCAGCAGTTTTATAAATTGCCTATATTGATCGAACATTACAATGAACACCAGCAAAGACACAATATAAGTTTTATAGATTTTTTGGAAATGCATTATTGGGGAGACGACATCAACGATAATGATACTGATCGCGATATGCAGCTTCCGTTTAAGCATATTTCGAGCGCTTCTTTTCAGCTTGTATTTGTTCCTGCAGAAAAACACACATTTGACATTCCTTTTAGTACTGATTTTTCAGAGTCAGGCATAATTCCTTTTACTTCCAACTTATATTCTAATCCTGCATTGTTTGCAGTATTCAGACCTCCTTTGGCATAATTTAATTTTCTAAGATTTTATTGTGGTTAAGACATTTTGATGTTTTAACCATGACATTATTATTTCTAAAAAATTAAATCAAATTATGCTCAATAAGATCATTCAATTTTCAGTTAAAAATAAACTGGTAATTGGGGTTTTCACCTTGCTGTGGATTATCTACGGTGTTTTTGAAGTTACCCGTTTACCAATTGATGCCGTTCCTGACATCACCAACAATCAGGTTCAGATTATTACAACTGCTCCGTCTTTGGGCGCAGAAGATGTAGAACGTTTAATCACTTTCCCGATCGAACAGGCGATCAGCAATATTCCGCAACTTAAAGAAAGCCGCAGTATTTCCCGTTTCGGACTTTCGCTTGTAACTATTGTTTTTGCTGATGATACCGATGTGTATTGGGCGCGTCAACAAGTGGCAGAACGTTTGCAAAAAGTAGAAATTGCAGAGAATGCCAGTATTCCCGAAATGGCGCCAGCAACAACAGGTTTGGGCGAAATTTACCAATATGTTTTAAAACCGCAACCCGGTTACGAAACCAAATATTCGCTTGAAGATTTGCGTACCATTCAAGATTGGACAATTAGGAGACAACTATTGGGAACTCCCGGAATTGCTGATGTAGCTACTTTTGGAGGAAAGCTGAAACAATACGAAATTGCCGTAAATCCGTCGCGATTAAAAGCACAAAACCTGACTATAAAAGAAGTTTTTACCGCCTTAAGCAGTAATAACGAAAATACAGGTGGAGCTTATATTGAAAAAGGACCAACTGTATTATATATCCGAAGTGTGGGATTGAAGCGAAATATTAAAGATATTCAAAATATCATCGTTAAAAATACGCAGGCAGGAACTCCAATTTTAATCAAAGATATTGCCGAAGTAAAAATGTCCTCAGCGATACGTTACGGTGCTTTAACAACAGATGATATTGGCGAATCTGTGGGTGGAATTGTGATGATGCTGAAAGGCGAAAATGCCAATAATGTTATCGTTAATGTAAAAAAACGTGTTGCCGAAATCGAAAAGATTCTGCCAAAAGGTTTAAAAATTGAGCCTTTTTTAGATCGTACTAAAATGGTCGACAATGCGATTGGTACAGTGGAGAAAAACCTGATCGAAGGTGCTTTGATTGTCGTTTTAGTTCTGGTACTTTTTCTAGGAAATTTACGAGCTGGATTTATCGTAGCTTCTGTGATTCCGTTAGCCATGCTGTTTGCCATTATTATGATGAACACCTTTGGCGTAAGCGGAAATTTGATGAGTCTTGGTGCGCTCGATTTTGGTTTAATTGTCGATGGTGCCGTTATTATTGTTGAAGCGATTTTACATCATATTCATAGTGCCAAAAAATACAAAGGAATCGATACCATTTCGCAGGAAGAAATGGACAAAGAAGTTACCAGTTCAGCAGGACGAATGATGAATGCCGCAGTATTTGGACAAATCATTATTCTGATTGTTTACCTGCCAATATTATCTCTTGAAGGTATTGAAGGTAAAATGTTTAAACCAATGGCACAAACAGTTGCCTTTGCTATTTTGGGAGCATTTATTTTGTCACTTACTTATGTTCCAATGGTAAGCGCTTTGTTCATCAGTAAAAAGGTTAGTCATAAACCCAATCTTTCTGACCGAATTATGACAAAATTGGAAGGACTTTATGAAAATTGGCTGACCAAAGCTTTAAAGATGAAAAAAGGAATTGTCATTTCGGCTTTTGTTTTATTTGGAATTGCTTTGCTGCTTTTCAGCCGAATGGGAGGAGAGTTTATTCCACAGTTAGAAGAAGGCGATTTCGCGGTAGAAACCCGATTGTTGTTAGGAACGAATCTTTCGACGACAACAGAAACCATTCAGAAAATTTCAAATAAACTTAAAACGGAATATCCTGAAGTCGAAAAAGTGGTTTCGAGAATTGGAAGTGCTGAAATACCTACCGATCCAATGCCTATTGAGGGCGGAGATATGATTATTGTACTAAAAGATAAATCAGAATGGACAAGCGCTTCTTCGTTTCCAGAACTGGCAGATAAAATGACCGAAACCGTAAAACAAGTTGCTCCAGGAGTTACAACAGGTTTTCAGTTTCCAGTACAAATGCGTTTTAATGAATTGATGACGGGAGCCAAACAGGATTTAGTTTGTAAAATTTATGGAGAAGATCTCGATAAGTTGGCTCAATATGCAGAACAATTGGGCGCAATTAGTAAAACGGTTGAAGGTGCAACAGATTTGTATGTTGAAAAAGTAACGGGAATGCCTCAAATCGTAATTGATTATGACTGGGCAGAAATGGCAAAATATGGCATTTATGTTTCCGATATTAATCAAACCGTAAATGCGGCTTTTGCAGGAGCTGTAGCTGGAAGTATTTACGAAGGCGAAAAGCGTTTTGATATGGTGGTAAGAGTGGAAGCAAGCGGGCGAAAAGACATTTCGGACGTTCGAAACCTTTTAATCTCAACCCGTTCCGGAATGCAGATTCCGTTGTATCAAGTGGCTTCTGTAAAAGAGGTTGAAGGACCTAACCAAATTCAGCGTGAAGATGCTAAACGAAGAATTATCGTTGGTTTTAATGTAAGAGGTCGTGATGTAGAATCTATCGTGGAAGAATTGCAGAAAAAAGTCAACAGCCAGATCAAATTTGATCCTGGATATTATGTTACGTATGGCGGAACTTTCGAGAATTTGCAACAGGCAAAATCACGTTTGGGAGTTGCGGTTCCAGCAGCTTTGTTTATGATTTTGGCTTTATTGTATTTTGCTTTCAGATCGTTTAAAGAAGGAATTATCATTTTTACGGCAATTCCATTATCGGCAATTGGAGGTGTTTTTGGTTTAGCCTTGCGAGATATGCCTTTTAGTATTTCAGCCGGTGTTGGTTTTATTGCGCTTTTTGGTGTAGCAGTTTTAAACGGAATTGTTTTAATATCGGAGTTTAACCGAATACAAAAACAAGGTGAAATTACAGATCCGTTCCAAATCATCCTTACAGGAACCCAAAACAGGTTACGTCCTGTATTAATGACCGCTGCAGTGGCTTCTTTAGGATTTTTGCCAATGGCGCTGAGTAACGGAGCAGGAGCAGAGGTTCAACGCCCGTTAGCAACGGTAGTTATTGGCGGATTGATAACGGCAACTTTGCTGACACTTTTTGTACTTCCGGCCATTTATTTAATGACCTATCATACCAAAGTATTTTCGAAAAAAATTAAAAAATATAAAATGGATAAACTGACTTTATTACTTGTCGCTTTATTGGTTACAGCTTCAATGCAATCGCAGCAAAAGCCTGTCTCTCTGGATGAATCTTTGTTGATTGCGCTTCAGCATAACAGAAGAATTAAATCGGCTCATCTTAACGAAAAGTCCAAAGAACAATTGCAAAAATCAGCGTATGATATCCCAAAATTAGCTTTAGATGCTGATTATGGTCAGTTCAACAGTGCTGTTAATGATTCACGTTTTGGTGTGAGTCAGACTTTTGCTTTCCCTACTTTATACACCCATCAGAAAAAAGCGTTGCAGGAAAATTATAATGCTGCCAAAGTGACTTCACAATTGACTTCGCAACAGATTAAATCGAATGTGAGAAGCTTGTTTTATTACTATATCTGGCTCAATAGTAAAAAGGAATTATTGGCTTACGCCGATTCTATTTACAGATTAATGGAGCAAAAATCAGATTTACGTTATAGAGCGGGAGAAACCAATGTATTAGAGAAAAGCGCTTCTCAATCGGCAAGGCAGTTTTATACCAATCAGCTTACGATGGTCAATAAAGATATTGCGATTACGCTGAAATCTTTTAATACAATTTTGCAGGATAGTATAGTGCATGTTCCTATTTCGGCAAACATCAAACATGATTTTGCTATTTCATTAAATGAAAAAATAAATACAGCAGAACTTCCGCAAATTCAACTTTCGAATCATGAAGCAGAAGCGGCAAAATGGAAATGGAAAGCGGAACAGGCTAAACTAATGCCGGATATTACGGTAGGATATAATAATTTAAGCATTATTGGTACACAAACCAGTGCTGCAGGGCAGGAAGTGTATTATGACAGCGGTCACAGGTTTAGTTATGTGAATTTGGGAGTATCGATTCCGTTATTCTTTTCGAGTCAGTCTTCACGCAATAAAGCGGCAAAAATTGAATATGAAAATTACAAGATGATGGCAGAATCGTTAAAAGTTGAAATGACAACAGAAATCGCTAATGCGGTTAGTGAAGCCGAAAAGTATAAAGAAAGTCTTAATTATTACGAGAACGAAGGACTTAAAAATGCGACTGTGATTATTGATGCGGCAAACAGCCAACTGGAAAATGGAGATATTGATTATTTGCAATGGGTTTTGGTCGTAAATCAGGCGATTACCATTAAAAATGAATATCTCGACAGGATTAACGATTACAATAAAGCGATTATAAATCTTCAAACTCTCACTAATTTATAATATCATGAAAATATATATCATCACGATTTTTAGTCTTTTATTGCTGGTTTCCTGTAATAGTGATAAAAAGAATCAAGAGAAGGAAACAGTACAAAAACAGGAAAATACCATTCAGTTAAGCAGCGAACAGATTAAAAATGCGGGACTTGTTGTGGGAAATCCAGAAGAAAGAACGGTAAAAGGAATATTACAACTTCAAGGAACTGTAACGGTTCCGCCAAAAAGTGTTGTTTCGGTTAGTATTCCGCTTGGCGGCTATATTAAAAAAACAGATTTAATGGCGGGAATGCATGTTCGAAAAGGACAATTATTAGCCGTTGTTGAAGATATGCAATACATACAATTACAGCAAGATTACCTTACGGCGAAAGAAAAATTTCAGTTGGCTAAAAGCGAGTACGACCGACAAAAAGAACTAAATGCAAAGAAAGCAAGCAGCGATAAATTGTACGAACAAACGGCTACAGAAATGCAGACTCAGCGTATTTATATGTCGTCTTTGGCACAAAAATTATCTTTATTAGGGATTAATGTCAAAACGCTTTCAGCTTCAAATATCAGTAAAACGGTTTCAATTGTTTCGCCAATAAATGGTGTAGTATCTAAGATAAATGTAAATGTGGGTAAATATATTGCTCCAACAGATATGCTTTTTGAATTGATGGAAATGAGTGATATTGTATTGGTAATGAATGCTTTTGAAAAAGATATTCATTTGCTTTCAGTAGGGCAAACGGTAAGTGCTTTTACGAATGCCAATCCTACAAAGAAATTCCCTGCAAAAATAGCGTATATCAATCGCAGCCTTAATGATGATCGTGCGGCGGAAGTTATATGTAAAGTAAACCAATATGATAAAACATTAATTCCCGGACTTTTTATTAATGCTGAAGCGGAATTTGAAAACGAGAAAGCGATTACAGTTCCAGAAGATGCTGTGGTAAGATGGCAGGGTAAGTTTTTTGTTTTCGCTTTAAGCGGAAATAATCAATACAAAATGGTTGCAGTAGAACCCGGAACTACGACTGATGGTTTCCGTCAAATTAAATCTTCGACTATTGATAAATCGTCAAAAATTGTGATTAAGAATGCGTATACACTTTTAATGACTTTTATGAATGGCGGAGATGAATAAGTAAGTCGGAAGTTTGAAAGTCATAAAGTCAAAAAAGATTGATATTGATTAAAAGAATTATTTAGTTAATTGTTGGTAAGAGGGCAGTCCTGATTTGGGTTGCTCTTTTCATTTAAGTAGTCTGAACGCCAAAAATATATCCTACGAGTGCCGACATTACCATTGCAAAAGTTCCCCAAATACAAATACGAAGTACTGCTTTTAATATGTTTGAACCTCCTGCTTTAGCGGCCAAAACTCCTGAAAAAGCAAGAAAGAGTATTGAAAAAGCATATTGACAAAATACCATATCGCGTATAGGAGCAAAAATGGCTACCAAAACGGGTAATAATCCACCAACAATAAACGATACAGCCGATGCAAAAGCTGCCATTAATGGATTTGCCTGTGTGATTTCGTTTATTCCCAGTTCATCTCTGGCGTGAGCTTCGAGTGCATCATAAGCTGTTAATTCCATTGCAACTTGGTGTGCTAAAGGTCTACTTAATCCTCTTTGTACATAAATATCAGTGAGTTCTTCAAGTTCGATTTCGGGCATGGTTTTCAGAGCATGACTTTCTCTTTTTAAATCGGCTGCTTCAACATCAGATTGTGAGCTTACAGACACATATTCTCCTGCTGCCATAGAAAGTGCTCCCGCAACCAAACCTGCTACTGCGGCGAGTAAAATAGGCTCTCGTGTGGTAGTTGCGGCAGCAACACCAATAACTAAACTGGTTGTAGATAAAATTCCGTCGTTTGCGCCTAAAACAGCTGCTCTAAGCCAGCCGCTTCGGTTGATATAATGATTTTCAGCTTCCATTAGTGCACCTGTTGTTATTTCATTATGAAGTTACTTCAAAAAGCGTTTGATAACCAGATAAAAGCTGATAGAATGATTCTAAATTTTCAAGGAGATAAATAGATCTTTTGAATATAAAGCTCCATAGGAGCGATACTTTTTTTCAGAATATAAATATATTCCGCTTCTATGGAACTTTTTTGTTTGTCTTATTGCAATTCTATAAATATTTTACCCCGCTGGGGGCACTTTAAAGAATAGTCACCACTTTTTCAAATCGTCCGTGATGACTTATTGATACGTTCTGAATTGTATTTTGAGAAGTGAGTAAGTAGGGAATACCGTTTTTATCTTTTAGAATAAACTTTCTTTCGATTTCTGTCACATCATTAAGATTTTCTAAAATATTGACTGCAATAGTATGGATATGGTCTTTAGAAAGTGTTGTTTTGGTATAATAAACAGTATCAAAACAAGTAACAATTCCTGTAGCAGTATTCTGGTTTTGAGATGTGATCGAACAAACGAGTTTTTGCGGGATATATTCTCTTATTTTGGTTTGACGGTTATAGATTTTATAAGCCGCTTCTTTCATACTCCAAAGCAGCCAAACCATAATTTCTGGATTTGGTGCATTTGAAATAAGCAATTGTTCGTCTTGTGTAAATAGTTTTTGTATAAAACCTTTACGCTGCCAATTGCTTTCCTGTCGTGATTGTTGAATATCTATTACATCATTGCCAATCATTTTTCGGATAACTTAGTTTCTATGATTTCTACGGCAACTTTTACATTAAGCATACGTTCCATATCGGTATTATCAATTACTACATCAAAGTTTTCTTCGATATCCAGTACAATATCTACCAAGTTAGCCGAATTGATATTTAGATCCTTAATGAAATCAGTATTTTCATTAAGGTTGTTATACGCTTCGGTATTAGTAGTGTATGGTTTTATAATCAATTTTAGTTTAGCGATAAGTTCTTCTTTGTTCATATTGGTTTTTAGTTTTGGGTTATGTTTTTTTCAAATGAGATTTGAATTATTACTATAATTTGTCATCTGTTATGAAAATTTCTTAAGGATTATACAGGCATTTACATCACCAAAACCAAAACTGGCTTTGGCAATTATATTTGGACTAATTTCGATTGTTTTTAAAAGTATTTTAGATGGATGAATCAATGTAGTAATTTCGGTATGAAGATCATCACAGTTTATATTTCCAAATATAAAACCTTCGTGAATTTGTAGTATTGCAGCAATACTTTCGATACTTCCTGCGGCACTTAAGCAATGTCCTGTCATGCTTTTTAAGGAATTGATATACGGAAAATCTTTTCCTTTTCTGTTTAATGCAATAGTCCAGTTTTCAATTTCAAGACTGTCTTTTGTGGTTGCGGTAAGATGTCCGTTGACTGCATCAATATCAGTTGCAGAAATTCCGGATTGCTTAATTGCATTGGCAATACAGCGTTGTACAGCTGTGCTGTTGGGTGCTGTCATACTTCCGTTACCACGTTGTCCGCCCGAGTTTACATTTCCGCCTAATATTTCGGCATAAATAGTTGCACCACGTTCTAAGGCGGTTTCTAAATCTTCGATGACTAATGCTCCTGCACCACTTCCAGGCACAAATCCTGCAGCTGAGGCGCTCATAGGTCGGGAACCTTGTTCGGGATTATCATTGTATTTTGAACTGCAAACCCGAAGGGCATCAAAGCCTCCCCAAATATAAGGTCCGCTATCGCCCGTACTTCCTGCTAGTATGCGTTTGGCCTGTCCAGATTGTATACGATCGTAAGCCATTAAAATAGCTTCGGTTCCAGTTGAGCAGGCAGACGAATTTGTGGTAATTTGATTCCCGAGCCCTAGTTTACCGCCTAGATAAGCGCTGATACCGCTATTCATGGTTTGAGCCACAACAGTACTGCCTAATTTTCGAACCTGAAGTTCATCTATTTTATATATGCTTTCGCGAAATTTATCAATTCCTGAAGTGCCAGAACCAAAAATAATTCCGCTGTCCCAATCAGGTTCTTCGTTGAGCTCTATGGGTAATCCTGCATTTTTCCAAGCTTCGATACCTGCAATAACACCATATAAGATGCCGGTACTGCTAAAACCACGAAGTTCCAGTTCTGTAAAATACAGGGCTTTTAATTCTTCGGATATTTCAGGTTTTCCTGCTATTTGACAAGAGAATTGAAGTTCTTCCAACTGAGTATCATGTCGAATTCCTGATATTCCGTTTTTTATGGCGTGACTAAATTCGGTGATTCCAACTCCGTTTGGAGCAGCAACGCCTAATCCTGTTATTACAACTCGTTTGCTCATAATCTATTTGTAATCATACCCGCCAAAATGCCTTTACAAACTTCTTGCCCGGCTTCGTTTGTCATTACTACTTCACATTTTAATTTTCCAAATCTAAAGAATGTTTTTTGAGAAGTTACTGTTACTTTTTCGTTTGGATAAACAGGTTTTAAAAATTGCATATCGGCTGATGTAAAAGCGATTATAGTATCTTTATTAAAGTTATTTCCTAATAGGTAAACACCTAGACAGACCATGCCAATTTGCGCCATTGTTTCGGTCAGAATTACTCCTGGAGTTACAGGATTATCTTTAAAATGGCCTTTATAAAAATCTAGATCTTCTTTAAAAGTATAAGTTCCAATAGCACTATTTTCGTCTACATGGAGCAATTCATCTACAAATAGAAAAGGTTTGCTGTATGGTAACTGTGCTTGGATATTTTCTAAGGTCATGATTTTTTTGTTTAATGGTTTGATGTTTGACTGAACGCGGATTTTACGGATTTACTTCGTAAAGACGCTGATTAAAACTGATTTTTTTATTTCATTTATTCATTGTCCAACGTTTTTCAATTTTAAAATCCGTTTAAATCCGCGTTTTCGCATCGCGAATCAGTAAAATCCGCGTTCAGTTTTATACAATATTACCATTGCAATAAAACTCGCTGTGCCGAAAATCCTGGACCAAAACTGAGCATTAATCCTTTTTCTCCTGCTTGCGGATTTTCGTCCATAATTTGTTCTAGAACGTATAAAACTGTAGCACTCGACATATTACCATACTGTTTAAGTACTTCTTTAGTTGAGTTTATGTTTTTTTCTAATTCTGAGAAAAGTGACTCTACTTTATTAATGATTTTTTTTCCGCCGGGATGGAATATCATATGATCTATATTTTCAATTTTTAAACTATTTTTTTCTAGAAACGGATGAATAATATCTTCAAAATGGGAAGCAATAGTTTCTGGTACTTCTATATCCAGCACCATTTTTAAACCATTATTAGTGAGTTTAAATCCCATCATATGTTCAGCATCATAAAAATGATACATTTCTTCATCGAGTATTTCGGGACCTAAATCCTCTTCATAGGAAGATAATAAACAACAAGCTGCGCCATCACCAAAAATAGCAGCACTTACAATATTAGGCATTGAAAAATCATCAAGTTGAAAAGTTGCCGTTGGTGATTCTACAGCAATTACAGCAGCACGTTTTCCAGGATTAGCTTTCAGGAAATTTTTAGCATAAATTATTCCAGATATTCCCGCTGCACAACCCATTTCGGTTACAGGAAGCCGTACAATATCTTGCCTTAATTTCATTTTATTGACAAGATATGCATCTAAAGACGGAATCATTATTCCCGTACAGCTTACAGTAATGATATAGTCTAAAGTTTCGGGATTCCAATTGGCTTTTTCGAGTGCTTTTTGTAGAACCTGTTCGCCCAGTATAATAACTTCCCGACTATAGATATCGTTTTTATCTTCAAATGAAGTTGCTGTAAAAACAGATTCAGGATCCATTATAGAGTAACGTTTGTCTACAGCGGCGCCTTCAAATATTTTTTTGACTTTTTTGATGAAGCGTTCGTCTTGTCCGTGAAGCCAATTTTCTAGCATTGGAATTATTTCGGACGTTTCTCTTGAATATTGTGGTAGCTGCTTGGCAACTGTTACTATTTTTACACTCATGTTTTAGTAATTATCCATTGATAGCGAAATGCCCATTTCCAGTTTATGGTATAGTTTTTTAATTTTAGTTTTTTGGAGAATTCTTCCAACTCATTTTTTTTAAATCCTCTTAAAATAGATACTAGTCCGTCTTCACGCGACATTTTAGTCAAACTAAAAAGAACACAGATCAATTCAAAAAGACGATATGCTAGTTTGCTGCGATGCAGGTCGTTAATAATAATTCCAACCTCAACATTCTTATTAAAGATAGTAATTATATTTAATATTTCGACATTGGTAAAATGATGCAACGTCAAGGTGCATAATACAATATCATATTTTAGGCTTTCAAATTCTGGGCTAAAAATGTCTTCGCAATAATATTGGATATTAGGATATTCTCTAGATAAATTTTGTGCATATTTTATTGTAAAAGCGTTTGCATCAATGCCGATAAGTTTAAATTTGAGATTATTTTTTTTACCAAATTTCGCCAGCATTCGCAGCATATCGCCATTGCCGCAGCCTATATCAGCAATTGTTATTGTTTTGGCAGTATCCGTCTTTTTTAGCAATTGTTTTATTCCGTGAAGAGTGAGTTTGTTGCCGCCAAGCAATTGATTTATACGTGCAATTTGGTCAAGTGCGGCTTGGAGTTCTTCTCCTTGAAGAGAAAAATCATCCATAATCTCAGGAGCGAGTGTTCTATATTGGGTGCTAACTGCCATTTAGTGAATTGCTATTGTTTTGCCATGTGTTTGTTTTATTATTCTAGATATTACTTTAGGAAACGATGCTGCTATTGTAACAAGTATGTTTGTAATAATTTTATGAGTTAAGATCTGGGCAAGAATTCTGCCCCAAAGCATTCTTTTTCCAAAATGAATATTCCATTCTTCGGTATACTTTTTTTCGACGATTTCACGAGGCATTTGTTGTTCCGAAAAATATTCTAAGATTAATTCTGATGCTATTTTGGCACTGTGAATTGCCATCGCCATTCCATTGCCGCAAAGCGGATGAATAAGTCCAGCCGTATCGCCAATCATTAAAATATGGTTTTCAACAGCTTGTTTTTTGTCAAAAGAAATTTGACTTATAGTTAATGGTTTATCAAAGAGGAGTTGACTATTCTCAAAAATGTCTTTAAGATGCTTATTTTTATAAAGTACATTTTGCTGATAGTCTTCAATGTTTTTATATTGTTTAAAGGTTTTATAATCTGCCAGATAACAGATGTTTATGACATTGTTTTCGACTTTAGAAACTCCGCAATAACCTCCTTTAAAGTTGTGAAGCGCCACAAGATCATCGTCTAAACTTCCAGAATAGTGTGCTTTTACTGCTAACCAAGGCGATTTTTTATGAATAAAGCTTCTTGTCAAAACTTGATCTATGTTTGATCTTTTTCCAAAAGCACCTAAAACTATTTTTGCTTTAAAAGTATGATCTGAAGTATTTATGGTGAATACATCATTATCAAAAGATACATTAGTTACGGTGTCATTAATAATAGTACAATTATGAGCTGATGCTTTTTGATATAAAAAATGATCGAGTGTATATCGGCTTACGCCAAAACCTCCTAACGGAAGTGCTGCAGAAGCTTTTTTCGCGTTGCCGGCAGTAAATTCAAATTTTGAAATGTTGGTGGGATTTAGTTCTAAAACATCGGCGCCAAGCCATTGCAAATAGGGAAGGATTTCGTTAGAGATATATTCACCGCAAACTTTGTGTCGAGGATAACTTGATTTTTCGATCAAAATTACTTTTAGTTTCTTTTGAGACAAATGTATAGCCGCAGTCAAACCGGCTAGTCCGCCGCCAATAATGAGTACATCCGGATTTGTTTCCATATCACTAATTTAGAAATTATATCTTAGATAATGGTTAAAATGAGGAGATTAAGTTCGTTTCGAATAATAAATAAAATAAAGGATCAGGAAATATTAAATTATCAGATAGAAACAGCTGGATTAATAAGGCATGAAATCGTTTAACCTGCTATTTCTATTTTATACTGCTTCTTCTTTTGTAATTTAAACGGAATCATTATTATATTTATATCGTTAATTTTCAAAAGAAAGTTTTTTACCTATCAGTAATTCTATTCAAAGTACTTATGAAACATTCGCAAAAAGGGGAGTTTTACGGAGAAACAAATAAGACAATTTGTTTTGAAGGACTTACTTTGACAGATACTGTCTATACACATCCTAAAGTGGACTGGCATTATCACGAACATGCTTATTTTACTTTTATTCTTGAAGGAAATGTGATGGAAGGAAATAAAAAAGAAGTCTATAATTGTGTTCCTGGAAGTTTGTTGTTTCATAATTGGCAAGATGCACATTATAATATCAAACCAGATGATGTGTTTACAAGAGGCTTTCATCTTGAAATAGAGAAGGAATGGTTTGATAAATTGTCCTTAACCAGCGATGGTTTAGAAGGAAGTACTAAAATTAGTAATCCCGATATTAAACAGCTGATGTATAAAATTTTTAGGGCCTCAAAAATAGATGATGGTGATTCAGATCTTTCTACACAAACTTTATTGCTGGAAATATTGTCTAAACTTAAAAAAAACTCTGTAGATGTCTTGCATAAAAATCCAAAATGGGTCACTATGATTGACGAAATTCTTCATGAACAATTTGCCGATTTGCTGACTCTTGATTATTTATCTAAAATACTTAATATTCATCCTATGCATCTTTCTCGAGATTTTTCTAAGTATTTTAATTGTACTTTGGGTGAATATATTAGGAAATTAAAAGTTGAAAAGGCGCTTTCGTTAATGGGGTCTAAACACCAGTCTTTTACAGAAATTGCGCATCAATGTGGTTTTTCAGATCAAAGCCATTTCAATCGCTGCTTTAAGGAAATCAACGGTATAAACCCTTCTGCACATAAAAAGATTCTTTTCAAAAAATAATTGTAATGTTAATTCTGTACAAGTTTTACAGTTTTAGGAGACTTATTTTTGCCTTTAATCAATCAAATCAATCAAATCATGAATCGAATTCTGACAATGTTTCTACTTTTTGTATGCCATAATCTAATGGCTCAAAACAATAATTTGTATCCCGCAGATGCTAATACAACTGATCTTCAAAAATCGAATACAGGCAAAGTGACCTTTATGAATGGTAACATTCCATTAGAACAATACAAAAGTTCTGATATGCTGAAATCATTTGAGCTTAAACGCAAATCTGATTTAAATATCAGGGTTTTTATGGATAATTCTGTTGTCAATTATCTGCATCAATTAGCACCAGATGTACCAGCAGAGAAACTTTTAGAATTAGGAAATCTTCAATTTACCTTTTATGTAGATGGTAATTTTATTTATAAAGAAAACATTCATTCTGGAGCTAATTTTGGATCTGGAGGAAATAAAAAAACATCTATTACTTTTCGTGTTCCTCTTACCAGTTCAAAAGGAGAGGACTGGTGGGCAATTTATATGTGGGAGAGATTTAAGAATAATGGAGGGGAAAAAGTATTAGTAGAAGGGAAGCATTTACTAAAAATAGAAATCAGACCGTATATAAAATTGAATGATACAAGTGAGGTTAAAGCGGGAAATTTAATTGCCGAGGGACAGGTAGAATTAATTGTAAAAGCACCTCAATTATCGGCAAAAGAAATCGAGATTCAGGAAATACAGCCTAATAGCGGCTGGGAAGTTTCGGCTTTGCCATTTGACAAAAAGAAAATTGAGGAACTTAATACGGCTATTGGTCAATATAATTTAAAAGAAATAACAAGTGTGGTGGTAATTCGAGAAGGTAAATTAATGCTGGAAGAGTATTTTAATGATGCCAATAGAAAAACGTTACATGATACACGTTCTGCAGGAAAATCATTTGCTTCAACTTTAATGGGGTTAGCGATTCAGGATGGTTATATTAAAAATGAAAATGTTACTTTGAGCAAGTTCTATGATTTAAAGCAATTTGATCATTACGACGTTGAAAAAGATAGGGTAAAAATAAAAGATTTGCTTACGATGAGTTCTGCTATTGATGGATCTGACATGGATGGACAATCGCCTGGTAATGAAGAAAACATGTATCCAACAGACAACTGGGTTAAGTTTGCTCTTGATTTACCAATGAATAAAGCTAAAACAAACGGAGGCCAATGGGATTATTTTACAGCAGGAGTTGTAGTATTAGGCGATATTCTGGATAAATCTGTTCCTGGTGGGTTGGAGAAATATGCAGCAGAGAAACTTTTTAAACCTTTAAATATTACAGAATATCAATGGCAATATACGCCTCAAAAAGTGGTTAATACGGCTGGAAGTTTGCAAATGACTTCGCTGGAATATGCAAAATATGCTCAATTGTATAAAAACAACGGTATCTGGAATGGAAAAAAAATATTAAGTAAAGATTGGATAGATAAATCGTTTACTAAACAAATTCAGATTCCGGAAAGAGATAATCAGTTTTATGGTTACTTGTTTTGGAATAAAACTTTTGTTTTTAAGGGTAAGAGTTATGAAACTTTTTATTGTGCCGGAAATGGCGGAAACGAATTTATTGTTTTTAAAGAACTTCCACTTGTGATTATTATTACATCAAAAGCATTTAATAAACCTTATGCTCATGCTCAGGCAGATAAAATTGTACAGGAGTATATTTTGCCTTCGTTATTGAAATAATACATTTTATGATAAAAAATCCCTCAGTTCCATTAAAGGTGGAACTGAAGGATAATCAAAAAAAAATTATATACAATCTTTTAGAACGAATGATGGAGTTAGATTGTTTTATCGCAGCTTCCGTAACCTACACCATCATTATAATAAGCATATCCTAACCATGCAAAAGGAACTCTTCCTGTAAATACTCCTGAACCACCTCTTAAAACAAGAGTTTTGTCTTCGTCTACGTTATAAGTAAGTCCAACTCTCGGATCGTCTTCAACTAATAATACTTTATTCATAATTAGATGTAATTGTAAGGCTGGCTATTATAAACTAAGAAATACAATAGTCATTTGAATTTGTTATTGGAGTTACTTTTTTATTGTTCAATTCTAAAAGTGTGTTTTCTATCATTTGCGACATTGTATCTAAAGCAAGATCATTGGGCTGAAGTCCAAAAGGGTTTTCTAATTCATCAGCAATTGCTTCAAGCGCTACAAAAGTATATGCAATAAATACAATTATAAACGGTGTAATCCATCCCATTGTTTCTACAAAGCCAAAAGACAATAAAAAGCAATAAATATAAACGGTTCTGTGTAGTAAGACACTATAAGTATACGGAATAGGTGTGCTGGCTATTCTTTCGCAGCCGCCAACTATATCTGAGAGTTTGTTTAGGTTTTCTTCGAATGCTAGTTGGGTAATGCTGTCAATCTTGTTTTCAGATTTGGCATTTTTTACCCAAAGGCCTAATTCACGTAAAATGATCACAGGTTTAAATTGTACTTCTTTAAGTTGTTCTGTAAAATCTTTTGGAAGCAGACGCGTCATGTCTTGTGCCGAATCTGTTTCTCTAAGCTGATGTTTCAGACTGTAAACGAATGCAATTAGTAAGTTAAGGAAGTTATCACGTTTTGAGTCATGATCATTTTCATTGATCAAAGTAATGCTTTGTCTGGCTAGAGATCGAGTGTCGTTAAGCAGTGCGCCCCAAAGTTTTCGGCCTTCCCAAAATCTGTCGTAACTTACACTATTTCTAAATCCGAGGAAAATAGCAAGCGCGATTCCAAACAAAGTAAAAATGGCAGGATTTATATGTAAGTTGTATTGTACAAGATAAGGCTTAAAATAAACTACTGTAAAGGAGAATAACAGTAATAATAGAAGTCTGGGCAAGAGCTGTGGCAGAACAGAACCTTTCCATTCAAAGAGCATTTTAAACCAAGTGTCTTTTTTCTTTATAATCATCTGAAAGCGGAGAAATTATTGACTATAAAAATAGTTAAAAGTACAACCTGTTACAAGAAAAATAATAGAGAATATAGGAGCACATTATTTATATGCTGTGTAAGTAAATGATTTCAAAAAAAGTTTATATTTGGATCTTAATTTTATCATTCAACAAAATTTACTATCAAATAATTTATAACAATTTATGAAGTCTTTTTCGATCAAAATAATGACGTTTTTACTGTTACTAATCTTTTTAGGCTGTGACGGTAAAAAGCAAAAAGCAGAGCCAAATTCATATGAGGCTGGCGTAATTTTATCTTTTGATGATGCTTATGTTGATGAATGGTTTGAGGCTGATCAGGCTTTGAAGAAATATGGATGGAAAGCAACTTTTAATGTTTGCAGAATAGATTCTATTGGAGCTCCACAAATGAAAAAACTGCTGCAGCTTCAAAAAGAAGGCCATGAAATTGCAGGTCATGGCTATCATCATTACAATGCGGTGAAATTTGTACAAAAAAACGGAATCGATGAATATATGAAGCAGGAAATTGATCCTATGATTGCTTCCATGAAAAATAAATCTTTTAAGGTGACTTCATTTGCATATCCTTACGGTTTAAGATCTGATGCGCTTGATAAGGCATTATCTGCCGATTTTAAAATTATTAGAGGAAGAGCTTTTGGCGGTGAAGTTCCAGAAAAGCAGGATAGTTATTTTAATAATAAAAAAATAGTATTTGCTTTTGATATTGATAACA
This sequence comes from Flavobacterium sp. FlaQc-30, assembly GCF_044005885.1. Taxonomy (NCBI): domain Bacteria; kingdom Pseudomonadati; phylum Bacteroidota; class Flavobacteriia; order Flavobacteriales; family Flavobacteriaceae; genus Flavobacterium; species Flavobacterium sp. FlaQc-30. The sequence goes on from NZ_JBIPCO010000007.1 coordinate 362,386, forward strand.
GTCATATTCATTTTAGTATTCCTTATGTTTTAGAATTGCTTGATTACGCAAAGAAAAACAATAAAATTTTGCTTTTGTGCGGTCATAAACCAGTGAAAAATGTAACTGAAAATTATCAGGTAAAAATTGAAACTTTGGAGTTTATCTGCAAGTACATGAAACTAAATGATCTTAAGTTTTATAAACTGTCCGATTTAGATGATTTGCTTCCTCAGAAATAAAAGATTTTTTAGTATTGTTTTTTACTACAGATTTTATGGAAGTCCTTTGGCACTTTGAAAAGAAGAAAGAAAATGAATAGTCTCCAGCTTTAGTTCAATGTTATTAAGTTGTTTAAAAAGTAAATTCTCAACCATTATCAAAACATTGCCAATGGTTTCAACCATTGGAACACAAAGCATTTCCACAATACAATATCACACCTCGTATTCCCGTGGTTGAAACCACGGGTTATGTCTTAATTTTAGTTTGGATGAACTCTGTAAAATCGACAATCTTACTATTAGTTATTAGCATATCAAAACTCTCTTAATTTAATGACATTGAGTTTAGCCAAATCGCATTAGATTAAATTTGGCTAAAGCCTGAATTTATGACTAATTTTTCTCCTCCAGTTAAAACTGGAGGCAATTTAAGTAATGTATATTAAGACAACGAGTAGACAAAACAAACAAGTAACAACTTTAAAAGAATGAGATATAATTTAATCCCAATAATTTCTTTCTTTTGACTTTATGACTTTATGACTTTATGACTTTGGACTTTAAGACTTTCAACTTTATAACTTTCGACTCAACTTTTAATTACTTTTGATAGAACCTGCGGAATTTGAAGCAGGTCGTAATCATCATTAAAAACAATATATTGATTTTGCCATGAAGGTGAGAATTTGTCTTTAAAATCGCGAAGACCTTTATAATGGGAGAATGATTTTAATTTTTCATAAGCATATTTCATTGATTTTTCTTGAATAGTCTGCGGGTTTTCGATTCCGCTCATAGGCGCAAGACCAAGATCTACAAAGGAAACATTTTGCGCTTTTAAATGATTGAAAAGTGTTACCATCATAAAATCGATAATACCATTTGGCGCATCATTTGTTTTTCTGATTAAGTCGTAAGTACTTTCGTTTTTCTTATAATCTGGAATGATATTTAAGAATGCAAGAATTTTGCCTTCGTTATTTTCTACCGTTATAATGGTTTGTTTTTTGAGTTCTTCCCAAAGAAAAATGCCCTGAGAAAAAAGTACTTCTTTTCGTGAAGTTTCTACAAGCCATTGATCGCTCACGGCTTTTATTTGCTGTAGTAAACCATCTTTTATTGGAGGCTCGTTAATAACAGCTTGCAAACCTAAATCGGTGATTTTTTTTATAGAGTTGCGCAAAGACTTTCTGTTTTGTCCTTCAAGATGAAATTCCTGTAAATCTACAACAGCAGCCTGACCAACAAAAAAGTATTTTTTACCCATTTGAGTATACAATTTTAAGTTGGCTTCTGGAATGCGATAAAACATACTTCTTAATCCATAATCATAACAGTATTTATCAAATTCAAGAATACAAGAACGGATTTCTTGTTCATCACGTCCAACGGGATTTTCTAGTACAACCGCAAAGTTTCCTGATAATCTATAAGAAAGAAACGCATTTTGATTCTTTGAAATAAAAAGCATTTTTTCAAAATAGGTTTTGAAATAATCCAAACTCGAATTGCCATATTGTTCAAGAAGTACAGTGGTAATTTCTTTTTCTTGTGCAGTGACAGTGTTTTTTAGAATTGAAGGTTTAACCAAGGTAAAAATTAAGAAGGCAAAAGAAAGAAATCCGCTGATTTTGAGCGATAGTAAAAAATGCATCGCAAATGTTCCTGTTGGATGCAGATTATCGCTGCCAATTAGAAAATAGTTTTGAAGTGTATATCGAATAGATTCTATAAAACTAAAATCAATATTAAAGTGTTTTTTGTCGAAGAAATAAAAGCCAAGCACTCCATAAATTAAAACGGCTAATATGCTTAATAATGAAGTTTGTAAACCAATAAGACTCAGTCTACGATTTGTTTTTATATAGTATTCTTTTCGTGTTACAATTAAAACGCAAAGCACTAAAAATGCAATAGCAGATTCTTCAAAATCAATTGCTTTTGTAAGGTTTCCAATCAGTGAAATTACAGATAATAAGACGGCAAACCACCAAGCCATTCTGAGTCCTTTCAGCATAAAAGCTGCCGTTACCAGTAGAAATAAACCAGTAGTGAGCACCAAATAGTTTGAGGTATGTATAGCTTCAATAGGCAGAATATCTTTAAGAGTTAAAAGTCTGCTGTGAATGGCAGGCGTTACAACCGAAATAATATTTATAACACCAAGTACAAACAAAAGCAGAGCAGGAACTATTCGCAAAATCAGTTTTTGGATTCTTGAAGCAAACAAGAATACAGCGGCAAGCAAAGGCAGCCAGAACTCGAAAACACGATAGAATAGTGTTATTGCAACGGCTTCCATATTATTAAAACCATATTTAATTAAGATATAGCTCATAGAGACTTCGACAGCGCCAAGACCTCTTAATAAAGGAGAAACTATTAAAAAGATTACGGCAACTACATATGCAACTGAAGCGGCTAGGAGAGAAGCTTCGACCTGTATCGCTTTCATACCAATATAGATATGTATAATTCCTGTAAGATCAATTAATAAAGAACAAAATACAATTTTAAGAAAGCTTTTTCTATTGATGTTATACTGTTGTAAATCGGTGATAAAAGGTTCTGTTTTTGGGAAACTTTTCAGCAGAAACTTATAAAAACTCCCTTTTTGAATTATCGAATTAATTAAAACAAAAAGCAGCGGCAGAATAAAGATAACAAGTACTAGAACCAGCCATTCGCTGTAGCCAATGCTTCCCTTTAGAAGAGAAAAAAGAAATAGAGGTATTGCAAGAAGTACGACTGATAAAATACCAACAAATCCGTATAAGGCAGAGGCTAAATGGATTTCAGTTTTAGTTGCTCCTTTTTTTGACAAACGTTCGGTAAAGAATAAAAGTGATGTGATACCTCCGGCAGGAAGAAATACACTTATAAAATTTCGTTTTATAAATAAAGCATTGGCATCTTTCCAGCTGATATTAGCTCCAATGGCAGAAAAAGAAACTACATACAATAAACCTTGTAGAAAAATATATAGAATTGTAACGAGCAAAGCAACAAGAACCCATTGAGGCTGCGCTGCAGTAATACTGTTTTTTATCTGATACAATTCACTTTGTTCTTCTTTTATAAACCAAAAACCAATTATAAAGAAAATTAAGGTCAAGGTAATTTGACCTAACAATTTCCCGTTTTTCGAGAAAAAAGCAACAATTCTTTTTTGAAGCGAGTGCAGGGTAGTTTCGGTTTGGTTTATTTCTTTCATAGAAAAGGACTTATTTACTTTATTTATTATAAAAACAATTTATAAGTTCTGTATTCTGTAATTTTTAACGTTTTTTTTTAAGGAATGATTGCAAATTGTAAAACTGAATTTTAAAAAGAAAATAACAGTTAAAAATACGCTTATTTTTTGTAAGATAAAAATTTGTGTTTTTTTGGATTATCAGCATAAATAAAGCTGAAAAGAATACTTTTTTTGTACTATTTTCTTTTCACGCTGCTCATTTTTCGAATTAAATTCCTGTAATTTGCAGCTTAAGATTTGCTTAAGGAACTAAGTAAAAAAGTCTTTAATGCCAATTTTAAAATACAATATTATTTTAGACATTGAGTTAAGACTAATTATCGTATTTGCATTATGGACAATAGAAAGTTTATATTAAGTTTAAAGAATGGTAATGAGGAGGCTTTCAAGAAAGCATATCTAAGTTACTACGATAAGCTGATAAGTATTGCAAAACGATTTGATTTTACAGTTCTTACTCCGCAGGATTTTATTCAAGAAACTTTTTTAAGACTTTATAATAAGAGAGAATTACTCCATGAAGATGTTTTGTTTGACAAGCAATTGTTTACCATATGCAAAAACATCATTATTAATCATGTTAATAGAGAAAATAAAGTAGTTCAACTTGATTCTCTGCGATTTGAATTTGAAGAGGAAGTTACTGATACCACAGTTTTTGAAGAAAGAAAAGAAAAACTGTACAACTTCATAAATCAGCTTCCTGAACAACAACAAAAAATATTTACACTACATAAACTGGAAAACCTTAGCTATAAGGAGATTGCGGAGCTTACAGATCTTTCTGAAAAGACTATTGCCAATCATATTTATCTCGCCAGTAAATTTATTCGAAAAAAAATAGAAGATCATTAGGAACTTTTCTGTTCTCGTTTGTTATATATAAAAAAAGAGAACTTAAAATGCATATTGAATCTTATAAAACAGATGTAAAAAGCAAGGAAGATGCAAGCTTTATGGTTGCACTTCTGCAGTTTATCATTTCTGATTGTATAATGAATTTTGATTTGGAGGATTCTAATAAAATTTTGCGAATTGAAACCAATAGAGAAATAAAAGAAATGGTTTATGGCGTTTTTAATAAACAAGGATTTCATTGTCAAAAACTTTAGCGCTCAAGAGATATGGATGAAAAGAAATTAGAGGAGGAATTGAAAAAACTATGGGAAGAAACTCCCGTTGCGCATTCTGATAGTGAAAAAGAAGCTTCCTGGGAAGCCTTTCAGGCAAAAGCATTTCCTGTAAAAGAGAAAAAGTTTAAGCCATGGCGTTATTATGCAGCGGCGGCAGCGGTGTTGGTTTTTATTTTCATTGGTACTGGAATTTACTTTAATAAAGATGTTATGGCCAGCAGTGTAAATCTTGCTGGAATTACAATTGAGAATTCCACTTCAATATTAAAAATTGTGGCATTGCCAGACAGTTCAAGTGTAGAATTGAGCCCAAATTCTAAAATTGTGTACGCCAATAATTTTGCTGTTGACAGAAAAGTTGAAGTTACAGGTCGTGCCTATTTTAAAGTTAAGAAAGATAAAAAGCATCCGTTTCAGGTTTTTTGTAATGAAACAACAACGACAGTTTTAGGAACTTCTTTTACAGTTGAAGGCTACAATAAAAAAGGAGTTACTGTAGAGCTTTTTGAAGGAAGTGTTGAGATGAGTGTGAAGAACCAAGATAAGAAATGGATACTTAAACCGGGTGAGAAATTTACTTACGGAGAAGAAACAGCTTCAGTATCTCATTTTAACAGATTTACAGATTTTGATAACGAAAAACTCAGCGTTGTCTGTACTTACATAGAAACAAATTATGGTTATAAAGTGACTATTCCTGAGGAATACCACAGCCAGAAAATTACAGTACGAATAAACAAAAAGGAAGATTTAAAAACAATTGTTCAATTAATATCAGAAATGTATAACCTAAACTTTGAAGTAAATGAGAAATTAAAGCAGATTACTTTTCAGTAGAAAAGAAAAGGATGTCCTAGCCGCGAAACTAAACATCCTTCCCAAAGTCAAGGCAGCACGAAGCTGTCTATTTAATAATATTCAAAAATACAAAATTTCATGAAGTGTATAATTTCAGCATGCTTTTTTTTATTCAGTTGGTGTATGTGTGCCCAAAACATAAGCGTAACTGTAGATCAAACAGTAACATTAAAAGAATTTTTTAAGCAAATTGAAAATCAAACGGATTATAAATTTGCCTTTACGGATCAGATAAATACAAATCAAAAGTATTTTACTCAAAAAGGTGTTTATAACAATGTAGAAATAAAAGAGCTTATTAATCAGCTTAATAAAACTGCATTGGTTCAATTTTCGGTTGTAGGTAATAATATTTTCGTAAAGCATAAAGCTGCAAAAACAACTAAAAAAAAAAATAAGCTGACAGGACAAGTTCTAGATGAAGATAAAGAACCTGTTATTGGTGCTAATGTTTACATCAAAGAGATTGCTGCAGGTGCTTCGACAGATGCTAACGGAACGTTTTCTATGGATTTGGACAAAGGCACCTATACGGTTATAATTAGTTATGTTGGTTTTAAAAATAAAGAAAAGCAAGTTACAGTTTCTGATGATACTAAGGTAAGATTCAATATGGAGCCAGACAGTCACGAGCTGGAGCAGGTCGTGATTACTGGTAACAAAGCTGTTGATGTTAGAAATACACAAATGAGTGTTAATAAGCTTTCGATGGCAGAGATTAAAAGATTACCAACGGCAATGGGGGAACCAGATCCATTAAAATCATTGTTGACTTTACCGGGGGTTACAAATGCAGGCGAAGCTTCTTCTGGTTTTAATGTGCGTGGAGGTGCTGCTGATCAGAACTTAATTCTTCTGGATGGCGCTCCTGTATACGGTGACTCGCATATGTTTGGTTTCTTTTCTATTTTTAATGCAGATGTCGTTAGCGGATTAGATTTATACAAAGGAGGTATTCCGTCTAAATTTGGAGGTCGTGTTTCGTCAGTTCTTGATGTAAGTCAGCAAACAGGAGATCTTACTGATTATAAAGTAAATGGAGGTATTGGTCTTATTTCAAGCCGGCTTTTAGTACAAGGTCCTTTAAAAAAGGATGTTGGTTCGTTTATTATTGCTGGTCGTGCTTCTTATGCTCATTTGTTTTTAAAACTTACTGATATTAAAAGTTCTGTCATGTTTTATGACATTAATGCGAAGTTAAATTATCGTCTAGGCGCAAATAACTCGATTGCTTTTTCTGGTTATACGGGAAATGATTTATTTGATATTAATAATTTTTTTGCCAGTACCTACGGTAATACTATGGGAACGTTTAGTTGGAAACATAGGTTTTCAGACAACTTAAATACAAATCTGTCTATTTTTTACAGTGATTACAAATTTAATCTGCAAATACCCTTTCAAAAACTTGAATGGGATAGTAAGATTACCAACTATGGTTTAAAATACAACTGGAACCACACGATATCAGACAATTTTAAACTTAACTATGGTATAGACGGTTTATATTATGACTTTAATCCTGGAACTGTACAGCCGTATGGTGTTGATTCGCAGTATAATTATAAACAATTAGATAAAAAATACGCTTTAGAAACTTCTGCATATCTCGATGTTGAGAATCAAATTACAGAAAAGTTAAATCTTCGTTACGGACTTCGTTACAGTATGTTTAATCGTTTGGGAGGCGAAAGTATCAATATTTATGAAAATGGAGAAGCAGTAGTTTATAATCCGCTATATCATATTTATGAAGAAGGAACACCAATTGGAAGTACTTATTACGGAAAAGGAAAAACCATTAGCACTTTTAATAATTTTGAACCAAGATTGGCATTATCATATGCTTTTAATGATGAAACTTCTGTAAAAGCGAGCTACAACAGAATGGCGCAATATATCCACATGTTGTCTAATACCCGTGCACCTTTGCCTATGACAATCTGGACGCCAAGTGGACCTTTTACAAAACCACAATTGCTGGATCAATATGCAGCAGGGTATTTCAAAAATTTTAAGGATCAAGAGTACTCTTTTGAAGGTGAATTATTTTATAAAAAGATTCAAAACCGTATTGATTACATTGACGGAGCAAATTTGTTAGGTAACAATAATATTGAACAAGATATCTTGAACGGAAAAGCCAGATCCTATGGTATGGAGTTATTATTGAGAAAAAATACGGGTCGTTTTACAGGATGGGTTTCTTATACTTTGTCTAAAGCAGAGCAAAAAACACCTGGAAGAACACCTGAAGAACCAGGTATTGCCAATGGCGAATGGTATTTGTCTGGTTATGATAAATTGCATAATCTGAATGTTACAGCAAATTACGAATTCAATCCTAAATGGTCTTTCAATGCTAATTTCAGCTTGCAATCAGGTCAGCCCGTAACATACCCAAATGGTTATTACGAATTTGGCGGAAGAAACATACCTAACTATACGTTGAGAAATTCAAACAGACTTCCAGCTTATCATCATTTAGATATTGGCGCAACTTATACTCCTAAACCAGATAAAAAGAAAGGATGGCAAAGCTATTGGGTATTTAGTATTTACAATCTTTATAATAGGCAAAATGCTGCATCGATCACGTTTGCACAAAATAATGATACAGGAATGAACGAGTCTAGACAATTGTCTATTTATGGATTAGTTCCTGGTGTTTCTTATAATTTTAAATTTTAATAGTATGCTTAGATTAAAACAATACAATTTTAAAAGTAAAGCGTTTACGCTATTCAGTCTTCTTTTTGTTTTACTTTTTTCATCTTGCGATAAGGTTGTCGAACTTGATTTAGAAACAGGAGATCCCAAAATAGTAATTGATGCTGAAATCATTTGGGAAAAAGGAACTGACGGCAGTCAACAATCGATAAAAATAACCCGAATGGCTCCTTATTACAGTGCCACTACGCCAAAGGTTTCAGGAGCACAGGTGAGAGTGGAGAATAGCAATGGAGTTGTTTTTAAATTCAATGAATCTGAGCCGGGTTTATATGTCTGTACTAATTTTGTTCCTGTAATTAATATGGAATACAAATTATTTGTAGACGTTGATGGACAGAGTTTAACAGCGACTGAAAAATTAATTAGTGTACCGCCAATTGACAAAATAGATCAGGAATTTATGGCCGATATTTCAGGACCAGACCTTATTGTGGTAACATTTTATTATAAAGACCCTGCCGATCAGGCAAATTATTATCTGACAGATTATAAAACTGATTTTCTGCCTTTTCCGGAATACACATCTACAAGTGATGAATTTATTAATGGAAATGAAATAAATGAAAAATTTACAGATACAGATTTAAAGCCGGGAAAAGTTTTAAATATTACACATCGTGGTATTTCTAAAAATTTCTCTAATTATATGAGTTTAATTCTGGAGGTAACAAATTCGAATCCTTTTGCTGCGGCACCCGGCAATATAAGAGGAAATATTATTAATACTACTGACGCAAACAATTTTGCACTAGGCTATTTCAGGGTTTGCGAAGCAAACCGAATGACCTATACTGTAAAATAAAAATTAGTTTTTAAGATTGATTTGTATGTACATCTGGCATTTAAGTAGAATGTCAGGTGTATTTTTTTTGCAATAAATCTTTGCAATTAGTTTTTAGTTTGATTTAGACAAATCTACTGTTTTTTAAAACCGCTCGAGCTGAATTTTCTTGTTTCTACACGAATCCTTTCGTGTGGGAAGTTTTTGCTAAATCATTTTTTTTTTTATTAAACTTTTTTAAAAGAAAAGTAACTTAACCAATATATAGCCACACGAAAGGATTCATGTGGGAGCGGGGTGTCTTTAGGCTGACAGCTGGCAAATAAACCAATAATTAAAAAACAGTATATAAAAAAACTAGTTTTTGGGTACATAAATTTCTCTTTTATAAATTTCCTTTTATCAAATAAAACAGCATTATTTTTCCTGCCAGTAATCTAACTCTGGAAACTCAAGAGGTTCTCTGCCTTCCCATTTAGGAAATACGAAATCTTTTGGAAGCGAGTATTGTGATATTTCAAAATCATTTTTTTCTAAATTGAATTTTGATGCTCTAAATTTCATTATTTCAATTTTTTCTTTTGAATTTTCAAGCCATATCCTTCCAAATGTGTATGGTTTATTTTCCGAAACTTTATCCATTCCTACAGTAAGAAATACATTATTGCCATATTTGTTTTGAAATTCAATAAATAGGCTCTCTAGATTTTTTGGTAGTACAATTTGAGCTTCGTACCATTCGTTGCCATCTCTTGAATGCCATCGCATCCAAAATTGTACAGGAAGCTTTTTACCTTTTGCAACTTTTAGCTTGATATTTTCATTCCATTTTATGTATGGAATCGGATCTTTATTTGAATATATTATACTGCCATCTTTGGTATATCCTGCAATGGCTATACTATAATCTCTTTTATCTTCTTGTTCTGTCGTGAAACCAATATCGTAATCATATTCTTTTTCTCCCTTCTCCCAAATAGAATAAGGAATGCCGTGCAAATAGCGAAAAATATTCA
>NZ_JBIPCO010000008.1:0-333616 GCF_044005885.1 Flavobacterium sp. FlaQc-30
AGTACTAATAATCCGTAAGCTTATGTACACCCTTTTCCCCACACCTCGGTGTGGGGGAGAAACTTTCTAAAAATAGTAAATAAAAGTACTTTTCTTTATCTCAGTATGTTAAAATATTAGCTCGACGTAGAGCAGTAACTAGTGAAAAGTAACTAGTAAAGAGTCTAAGGACTAATTACTAAGCACTAATAACTAATTACTAACAACCTTAAGGTGGTTATTGCGGCGGGGCTCACCTCTTCCCATCCCGAACAGAGTAGTTAAGCCCGCCTGCGCAGATGGTACTGCAATTTTGTGGGAGAGTATGTCGTCGCCTTTCTTTTTAAAACCCTGTTTCATAGAAATGGGGTTTTTTATTCAAATTTTACTTAATTTTTAAGTAAAAATGGTACCTTAGCTCAGATGGTAGAGCAATGGACTGAAAATCCATGTGTCCCTGGTTCGATCCCTGGAGGTACCACATAATGCTCGGATGGTGAAATTGGTAGACACGCTGGACTTAAAATCCAGTGAACAGCAATGTTCGTGCGGGTTCAAGTCCCGCTCTGAGTACTAAAACTTCAATTGGCTTTTGCTAATTGAAGTTTTTTTTTGGACATAAATGAAAATTTTGTTAATGCTATTGGTAAAATTTAATTTATAAAAGAATAAGTATGTATTTTGTATGTAAATTTTATATTTTTACTTTACATATTTAACTATATACTATTTTTTAATCATGCAAAATGTTTTTTTAAAGGAAGATTGTGATCAGTTTATTAATAGAATAAATCAGCTTAAACCTGATTCAAATGGACTTTGGGGTAAAATGTCTGTTGATCAGATGCTTGCCCATTGCAATGTGTCGTACGAAATGGTATATGAAGATATTCATCCAAAACCAAACGGTTTTATGAAGTTTATTTTAAAATTATTGGTAAAGAGCAAGGTGGTTGATGATAAACCTTATCCTAAAAATAATCAAACGGCACCGCAATTTATAATTAAAGGAAATCGTGATTTTGAAACTGAAAAGAAAAGGCTAATATCCTATCCTATTTGATTAGAACTCAGACTTTAGGCACAAATGAATTCGAAGGTAAAGAATCGCACTCTTTTGGAAAATTGACTTCGAAAGAATGGAATAATATGTTTGCAAAACATTTAGAGCATCATCTTTCACAATTTGGAGTTTAATAAAATTGAAATTTTATGAGAAGTTTTATTGCTATATTATTTCTATTTCTTGGGTTAGTATCTAATGCCCAAAAGCAAGATGTTCAAAAATGTATTGATGTATTTTTTGAAGGTTTTCATAAAAAAGACACGCTTAAATTGAAATCAGTTTGTGGGGATAAGGTTATTTTACAATCGATAAGTGAAAGTAAAACTAAAGGCAATAAATTGTCAAATGAAAGCGCAGAAGAGTTATATAAATCTATTGCATCAATTCCTGCGAATTTTAAATTTCAAGAAAAAATATTGAGTTATAATATTCAAATTGATGGGGCAATGGCACATGTGTGGGCACCTTATGAATTTTATATCAATGATAAATTAAGTCATTCGGGTGTAAATACTTTTACATTATTTAAAGAAAAAGATAATTGGAAGATTATTTATTTAATTGATACGCGAAGAAAGTAGTTTTTTAGATTACTTCTTGTAAATAGTAGTGACAAACATCTGCTATAAGGCATTCTTCGCATTTTGGTTTTGGTCTGCAGGTTTCTCTGCCAAGAAAAGATATAGCCATACCAATTTCAGACCAAATATTTTTAGGAAGTATTTGCATGAGATCTTTTTCTACTTTATTTCCGTCTTTACTTTCTTTTATAATTCCAATTCTTGGAGCTACTCGTATTACATGTAAATCAGAAATAATGCCCTCGGCTGGTTGATTAGTTTCTCTTAAAATTACATTTGCCGATTTTCTTCCAATTCCTTTTAGGGTTGTTAAACCACTCATAGTTAGTGGAATATTTTTGTCTTCTTGAATAGTCTTTGCAATTTCTAAAAGCCAGTTTGCTTTTGTCTGAAAGTTTCGAACTTTACTGATATAGGGAACAAATGTTTCCAAGTCTGTTTTTGAGAGACTATTTAAGGTTGGGTATTTATCAAATAAAGTTGGTGCTATTTTATTGATATTTGCATCAGAATCTTGTGCTGATAAAACAACCATAACCAATAATTGGTAAGTGTTCTTATATTCTAAAGGATGTTTCTTTCCTTTATATTTTTCTAAAATGGGCTCTAATTTAGTTTCCCAATTTGATGTTTCTCCAAATAAATCCATTTTTTTCTTTTTTTGAATTAAATAGGTAAAACGTTAATTCTTATGAAATTAAGAGTTTTTGATGAATTCTAAAGTCTTTTTAATTACATTTTGATTTCCTAGAATTTTTCTATGCCCTAAACCATCTGTTAAGAATAATTCTCCATTTTCAAGATTTTGATGAATATGAATTCCAGCTTTTGGGGGAACTTCAGGATCATCATTATCATGTATAACCAAAACAGGTATTTTTACTTTTTGAGCGGCTCTGTAAGCTGAAAAATTATCCATTTTTACTTGATACTTATTCTCGAAAAACTCACGTAAGCGTTCGCTTATGGCTTGTTTTAAACCTAATTTAGCAACAAAATCATCAAGAATATCCTGAACAATATCTCCACTTCCAATTACAATAGCTTTTTTCACTTTTAAGCCGTCTTTAATTGAATTTAGTACCGACATTCCTCCTAAAGAATGACCAATCGCAAATTCAAATGGGCCATATTGTTTTTCTATTTCTAGTATAGAAGCAATAAATTCAGACATAATTGTCGTATTTCCTTTTGATTTCCCATGTGCGGGAGCATCAAAACTTACTACAGAGTAATCATTTTCTAAAAGCTCGTCGGCAATTTTAAATAATTGCGTGCCTCGACCAGACCATCCATGAACTAATAAAACTTTACGATCACTTTTGCCATACTGATATGTCACAACACTTTTGTTTATTTCAGGGACGTAGATTAAGTTTTGGATGCTTTTTTTATCCATCTCAAATTCTCGTTTTGGAACCTTATGTTTTATAGGTGTTGTAAATAATTTTGCTGTATATGATGTGACTAGTTTTGATGAAATTAAAGCACAAATTTTACATGATACAATAATAAACTGTGGAATTTTTAATGATTTAGTAGGATTGTTTGCCTTTTTTGACATATCAATAAATTTTACTTGTGGGCTTAATTCTGTTTATTTTTTGCTAAATTTAAAAAACATAAAAGTAGCTATTTATATAGGACTGCTGAAAAATAATTCACAATTTGTTATAATTTTTAACATGGAAATATTTCATATTAGTGCCGAATGTTATCCAATGGCAAAAGTTGGCGGTTTAGCTGATGTTGTTGGTGCATTGCCAAAATACCAAACTAATGCAGGTCATCAGGTACGAGTAATTGTTCCGTGTTATGATACTAAGTTTAGAAAAGAGAATGACTTTGAATGTGTTCATTGGGGAACAGTTAAACTTGGAAATTTTAATTTCCCGTTTAGTATCCTGAAAGAAACTACTAATAAATTAGGGTATGAATTATATCTTGTCGAAATTAAAGAATTATTTGACCGTCCTAATATTTATGGCTATGAAGATGATATAGAACGTTTTTTAGCTTTTCAGATAGCAGTTTTAGATTGGATAATTTGTCGAAATACAATTCCAGATGTTATAAATTGTCATGATCATCACACTGGATTAATTCCATTTTTAATTCAGTTTGCTTACAAGTATGATAGTTTGAAGAATGTAAAAACAGTAATTACAATTCATAATGGTTTGTATCAAGGCTGGTTTGGATTTGATAAGCTGCATTATTTACCGGAATTTGATTTAAAGCATGTTGGATTTTTAGAATGGAATAATTCGATTAATTCATTAGCAGTTGGTGTAAAATGTGCAAATGCGGTTACTACGGTATCTCCAAGTTATTTAAATGAAATAAATCAGGCTGCTAATGGTTTGGAATCTTTGTTCAAATCAGTTCGCAGTAAATCGAGAGGAATTTTAAATGGAATTGATATTGAAGTTTGGGATCCTTTAAAAGATCAGATGATTGTAGCGAATTATTCGATTGAAACTTTTGAATCTGGAAAACAAAAAAATAAAGAAAAGCTTTGTGAGCAGTTTGATTTAGATCCTGAAAAACCGTTATTTAGTTTTATCGGCCGTTTGTTTGAGGAAAAAGGAGGAGATTTATTACCTCACGCATCTGCTTTAGCATTATCTGAAAATTTCGAAAATATCAATATTCTGATTTTAGGATCTGGAAATGCAGTTATAGAAGAACAATTAGTGCAATTAAGAAATGATTATAATGGTAATTACAATGTTTTTATTGGTTATAACGAAGAATTAGCGCATTTGATTTACGCTGGGTCAGATTATATTTTAATGCCTTCTAGAGTTGAACCTTGCGGTTTAAATCAAATGTATGCGATGCGTTATGGAACAATTCCGATAGTTAGGAGAACTGGAGGCTTAAGAGATACGGTTATTGACTTTGGGGACGAAGGAAACGGAATTTGTCATGATCAAGCTTCAGTTGGAGATATATGTTATTCTATAAATCGAGCAGTAAAGCTGTATAATAATAAATTAAATTTCAATAAAGTTTTAGAAAGAGGAATGGCTGCTGACCATTCCTGGGAAAGAGTTTGCCAAGAATACATCGAGATATACAACCTAATAATTGAGAAAAATGAAATTTAAAAAGAAAAATGTAGTTGCTATTATTTTAGGAGGAGGACAAGGATCACGTTTATTTCCGTTAACCGAAACGAGATCAAAACCTGCAGTGCCAATTGGCGGAAAATATAGATTAGTCGATATTCCTATTTCAAATTGTATTAATTCGGATATTTTTAAAATATTTGTTCTAACACAGTTTAATTCAGCATCTTTAAATGCGCATATTAAGAATACTTTCAATTTTAGTATTTTCAGCCAGTCGTTTGTAGATATTTTGGCAGCGGAACAAACACCAGATAACCCAACGTGGTTTCAAGGAACTGCAGATGCCGTTAGACAATGTATGTCTCATTTTTTAAAACACGATTTTGATCACGCATTAATTCTTTCTGGCGATCAATTGTATCAAATGGATTTTAATGAAATGCTGGAGGCTCATATTGCAGCCGATGCGGCTATTTCCATTGCAACACTTCCTGTAAATGCTAAGGATGCACCAGAGTTTGGAATTTTAAAAACGAATCATGAAAGCTGTATAGAAGCTTTTATTGAAAAACCAGACGCATCATTACTGCCAGATTGGGAATCTGAAGTAAGTGAGCAAATGCAGGAAAAAGGCAAAAAATATCTAGCTTCAATGGGAATTTACATTTTCAATAAACCATTACTCGAAGAATTAATGTCGAATCCTGATACAAAGGATTTTGGAAAAGAAATTATTCCGCAAGCCGTTGGAAAGCATAAAATTCTAAGTTATCAGTACGAGGGTTATTGGACTGATATTGGAAATATCGAATCCTTTTTTGAAGCAAATATTGGTTTAACTGCTGATATTCCAGAGTTTAATTTATTCGATAATGAGAATAAAATTTTTACGAGACCTAGATTATTGCCACCGTCGAAATATAGAAATACAACAGTTGATCAATCCTTAATTTCTGAAGGCTGCATTATTAATGCAAAAGAAATTAAGAGTTCTGTAATTGGTATTCGTTCTAGAATTGGAGTAGGGACGGTACTTGAAAATTGTTATGTTATGGGGAATGATTTCTATCAGGATCTTGACGAACTAAATCATGAGAGTACAATTAATAAAATTCATGTAGGCATTGGTGAAAATTGCTTTATAAAAAATGCTTTAGTCGATAAAAATGTTAGAATTGGAAACAATGTTCATATTAGCGGCGGAAAACATCTAGACAATTTTACTAATGAATTGTACAGCATAAAAGACGGAATTGTTGTAATTAAAAAAGGGGCAGTCCTTTCGGATAATTTCAGAATTGAATAAAATTAAAAATTCCAATTAAAAAATCTAAATTCCAATAGTTGCCTTAAAAAACAAATATGACAAAAGTAATTACACATTCTCTGTTTACTGATTTTGATATTGATTTATTCAAAGCTGGAAAGCATTTCAAATTGTATGAAAAGCTGGGAGCTCACTTAATTGAAGTTAATGGAGTAAAAGGAGTTTACTTTGCCGTTTGGGCTCCAACTGCACAGACAGTTTCGGTTGTAGGTGATTTTAATTATTGGACTCAGGGAGAACATGTTTTAAATGTACGTTGGGATTCCTCTGGTATTTGGGAAGGATTTATTCCAGAAATTACAAAAGGAGCACTTTATAAATATAAAATCCAGTCGAATATTGACGAAATTGTAACTGAAAAAGCAGATCCATTTGCTTTGTACTGTGAGAAACCGCCGCATACGGCATCTGTAGTATGGGATTTGGAATACAAATGGAAAGACGAAAACTGGATGCAGAATCGTAAGCAGAATAATGCGTTAGATAAACCTTATTCTGTTTACGAAGTGCATTTGGGGTCATGGAAACGTGCCGAGAATAACCGTTTTTTAACTTATTTGGAGCTTGCTGATGATTTAGTTAAATATGTAAAAGAAACTGGTTTTACTCATGTTGAGTTCATGCCAATAATGGAGTATCCTTATGATCCTTCTTGGGGATATCAGTTAACGGGATATTTTGCGCCAACATCACGTTTTGGTAAACCGCAGGATTTTATGGTTTTAGTTGATAAACTGCATCAAGAAGGAATTGGAGTAATTTTAGATTGGGTTCCTTCACATTTTCCAGATGATGCACATGGTTTAGGTTTTTTTGATGGATCACATTTATACGAACATCCAGATCGTCGAAAAGGATACCATCCTGATTGGAAAAGTTTGGTTTTTAATTATGGACGAAATGAAGTTCGAGCTTTTTTGATTAGTAATGCTGTTTTTTGGCTTCAAAATTATCATGCCGATGGTTTAAGGGTTGATGCCGTCGCTTCGATGTTGTATCTTGATTATTCAAGAGAAGATGGAGAGTGGGAACCTAACATTTTTGGCGGAAGAGAAAACCTGGATACGATTAGTTTTCTAAAAGAGTTCAACGAAGTAATTTATGCTAATTTTGATGGAGTACAGACTATCGCCGAAGAAAGTACTTCTTTTCCGATGGTTTCAAGGCCCACTTTTACAGGTGGTTTAGGTTTTGGAATGAAATGGATGATGGGCTGGATGCATGACACTTTAGAATATTTTCAAAAAGAAACAGTTTACAGAAAATACCATCAAAATGATTTGACTTTTTCGATGACGTATGCTTTTACCGAAAATTTTATGCTTCCGTTTTCGCATGACGAAGTAGTTTACGGAAAAAAATCTCTTATCTATAAAATGCCCGGCGATGAATGGCAGCGATTTGCCAATTTGAGATTATTATACGGATATATGTTCACGCATCCCGGAGCAAAATTATTGTTTATGGGAGCTGAATTTGGTCAAACGAGCGAGTGGAATTTTGAGAATAGTTTAGACTGGCATCTGCTTCAATATGATTTTCATTCAGGAATAAAAAAACTAATTACAGATTTAAATAAGCTGTATAAATCATATCCTGCTTTATACGAAAAGCAATTTACAGGCGAAGGCTTTGAGTGGATTAATTACTCAGATCATCAAAATGCGGTTTTATCTTATATCCGAAAAGGAAATAAACCTGATGAAAATGTTATTGTGGTTCTCAATTTCACACAGATTGTAAGAGAAAATTATAGAATCGGAGTGCCAAAAAAGGGAAAATTACAGGAAATTTTTAATAGCGATGCTGCAGTCTATGGTGGAAGCGATGTTGGAAATTCTAAAGTAGTAAAAGCAGAAGCAATACCATATGACGGAAGAGAATTTTCTGTTGAATTAATTCTGCCTCCTTTAAGTATTACTGTTTTTTCTTTCATATAAAAATTTGGCAAATTAAATTTTACAACTATTTTATTAGTATTTCGTTCTTAAATTATCAAATTGATGATTTTTGGAGAAGAATTCTAATACCCATTCAGAAAAAACGTTTTCGTGAATAAACCTTTTATTCATAGGGCTTTATAAACTTTTTTTGTAAGTTTGAAAGAGCGTTAACGTTTTATAATTAATTCATTTGGAGATATGATTACAAACACGGCATTAGAATACAAAGGCGATTTATATCCATCAAAAATTGTCTCTTTTCAACACGAAGGCGATTCCATTTTTTTTAATACAGATAATAAAGTAATCCTAAAAGTTACTATTCTTAGAGATAGTTTAATTCGATTTCGTTTTACAACAAAGGGATATTTCAGCAATGACTTTTCGTATGCAATTGATAAATCCCAGCTTCATGGTTATAATTTTCTTGAACTAACTGAAGAAGAAACTTATTTTCAAATTAAAACCAGTAAAGTAAAATGTAAAATTCAAAAATCAGATCTTCGTTTATCGATTTACGATTTAAACGATTTTCTAATTCTTGAAGATGAGCTTGGTTTTCATTGGGAAGAAAGCTACGAATATGGAGGAAATATCGTAAAAATGAGTAAATCATCTAAAGATGGTGAATGTTTTTACGGACTTGGTGACAAGGCAACTCAAATGAATTTAAAAGGTAAAAGAGTTGAGAATTTTGCTACAGATCAATATGCTTACCAAAAAGAACAAGATCCGCTTTACAAAGTAGTTCCTTTTTATATAGGTTTACATAACAAACAGTCTTATGGTATTTTCTTCGACAATACATTTAGGACTTTCTTTGATTTTTGTCAGGAAAGACGAAATGTAACTAGTTTTTGGGCAGAAGGTGGTGAAATGAATTACTATTTCATTTACGGGCCGCAAATGCAGGATGTTGTTACCAATTATACAGATTTAACAGGTAAACCAGAACTTCCGCCGCTTTGGGTTTTAGGGTACCATCAATGTAAATGGAGTTATTATCCTGAAAGTAAAGTAAAAGAAATCACTTCAAAATTTAGAGAACTTCAAATTCCGTGCGATGCCATTTATTTGGATATTGATTATATGGAAGGATTTCGATGCTTTACATGGAATAAAAATTACTTTCCAGATCCAAAAAGAATGGTTGCCGAATTAGCCGAAGATGGTTTCAAAACGGTAGTAATTATAGATCCGGGAATTAAAATAGATCAAGATTATTGGGTTTATAAAGAAGCTTTAGAGAAAGATTATTTCTGTAAAAGAGCCGATGGACCTTATATGAAAGGAAAAGTATGGCCGGGCGAATGTAATTTTCCAGATTATACAAATCCTGCAGTTAGAGAATGGTGGGCAGGATTATTTAAAGAATTAGTGGCTGATATTGGAGTAAAAGGAGTTTGGAATGATATGAATGAACCAGCTGTTATGGAAGTTCCAAATAAAACATTTCCAATGGATGTTCGCCATGTTTACGACGGAAACCCTTGCAGTCATAGAAAAGCACATAATATTTATGGAACTCAAATGGCAAGAGCGACTTATCATGGTGTAAAGCGTTTTGCCTATCCTAAACGTCCCTTTGTTATAACAAGGTCAGCTTATTCAGGAGCACAGCGTTATACATCATCTTGGACAGGAGATAACGTAGCAACTTGGGAACATTTATGGATTGCTAATATTCAGGTACAAAGAATGTCAATTTCAGGAATGGGATTTACAGGTTCTGATATTGGTGGTTTTGCGGAACAGCCAACTGGCGAATTGTATGCACGCTGGATTCAGTTAGGCGTATTTCATCCGTTTTGCAGAACACATTCCTCAGGAGATCACGGTAATCAAGAACCTTGGGCTTTTGATGAAGAAGTGATTAATATTACTAGAAAATTTGTAAGCTTACGTTACCAATTACTACCGTATTTATATACCATGTTTTGGCAGTATATCGAAGAAGGAATTCCAATGTTGAAACCATTAGTTTATTTCGATCAAGATGATACACAAACACATTATCGCAACGACGAATTTATCTTTGGAAATCAAATATTAGTCTGTCCGATTCTTGAGCCAAACGCAGTAGGAAGACGTATGTATATTCCAAGAGGAGAGTGGTATAATTACTGGACAAATGAATTTTCAGTTGGAGGACGTGAAGTGTGGATTGATACAAAATTTGATGAAATTCCAGTTTTTATAAAAGCAGGCGCCGTAATTCCAAAATATCCAGTGCAGCAATATGTTGGAGAATTAGAATTTGACGAATTAACACTTGATGTATATTATAAAAATGGCAAAGAAAAATCTGTAGTTTACGAAGATGCGCAAGATGGTTATGATTATAAAAAAGGACGTTACAGCTTTTTGTCTTTTAGAACAATAGGAAAAGAAAAAGAACTAATTATTCAACTTCACAAAGAAGGTAAATATGATACACCTTACAGCAAATACAAAATCAACTTGATTGGATTACCATTTAAAGTGAGTGAGATTGAAATTGACAACGAAAAAATACAATTTGATAAAGCTGCTTTTGAAGTAAATCAGTTTTTAATTGTTGAAAAAGGTTTTAGCGAACTTCATATAATTGGAGAATAAGTTAATTCTGATAAATTAGTCAATAATTATATAAAAGCTACATTAATAATTATTGTATTTTTGTATGTTGAAAAATATCAGAATCATGAAAAAGCAATTATTACTAGGGTTATCTGCGGCTCTTTTTATTGGATGTGCAACCAATCCAGTGACAGGAAAAAAGAATTTAAATTTTGTTTCAAATAGCGAATTATTTCCCTCTTCATTTCAGCAATACAGCCAGTTTATTTCTGAAAATAAAGTAATAACAGGAACGGCTGATGCAAAATTAGTAGAGAAAGTTGGTATAAAAATAAAAGCAGCTGCTGAAAAATATTTAACCTTTTTAGGACAATCTCAATATTTAAAAGATTATAGATGGGAGTATAAATTGGTCGATAATAAAGAGGTAAATGCTTGGTGTATGCCGGGAGGAAAAATCGTAGTTTATTCAGGAATTTTGCCAGTTACGCAAAATGAATCTGGTTTGGCAACTGTTATGGGACACGAAGTTTCACACGCTTTGGCTAATCATGGAGCACAAAGAATGAGTGCAGCACAATTGCAGCAAATTGGTGGAGCAGCTTTAGATGCAGCGACAAGCGGTAAATCGCAATCGACAAGAGATATTTTTGCACAAGCATATGGAGTAGGTTCGCAAGTTGGAGTAATGCTTCCGTTTAGTAGAAGCAATGAAAGTGAAGCAGATAAAATTGGACTTACTTTAATGGCAATTGCAGGGTATAATCCAGATGATGCTATTGCATTTTGGAGTAGAATGTCGGCAAAATCAGGAGCATCTGGAACACCAGAATTTATGAGTACACACCCTTCTGATGCTACGAGAATTGCGAACTTAAAAGCATTAATTCCAGAAGCAAAAGCTACAGCACTGAAAGTTGGAGTTATAAAATAAAAACAAAATAATACAAAGATAATTTGAAAGCTGTCCAGATTTTTGGACGGCTTTTTTGTTTCTATAGATGACACTGCACAATAGCCTTGTTTATAATTTATTAATACATGATTTATTGAATTTCTATTTGATTATCATAAAAAAGAGATAAATTCGTAGCCTGTTAACAAAACCATTTCTATGAAAGAATTAAAAAAAGGCGATAAAAAACTATTAAACGCCTGGGCATTTTATGATTGGGCAAATTCTGTTTATACACTTACAATAGCATCTGCAGTATTTCCTATTTTTTATGAAGCATTATTTTCAAAAAGAGATCATTATATTGATGTTTTTGGACTTCATTTAAAGAATTCAGCACTAATTAGTTTTATTACCGCGGCAGCATTCTTAGTTGTTTCTTTTATTTCACCACTATTATCAGGTATAGCAGATTATGTAGGAAATAAAAAATGCTTTATGAAGTTTTTCTGTTATTTAGGAGCATTATCCTGCATGGGATTGTATTGGTTTGAATTGACTGATATTTATATCGGATTGGCATTTTACTTCTTTGGATTATTAGGATATTGGGGAAGTTTAGTTTTTTACAATTCATATTTACCAGATATTGCTTTTGAAGAACAACAAGATAGAATCAGTGCAAAAGGATATTCTTTAGGTTACATAGGAAGCGTTATTTTATTGGTTATCAATTTAGCGATGATTATGAAGCCAGAATGGTTTAATATTTCTGGTCCAGAACCAGCAATGAAAGCGATGCGTTACTCTTTTATCATGGTAGGAGTTTGGTGGATATTATTTAGTCAGTATACGTATTATTATTTACCAAAAGGAAGAAAAGAAAAGGGCGAAAAACTAACAAAATCTGTTGTCTTTAATGGCTTCAAAGAATTGAAAAAGGTTTGGGGTTTACTGAATGAAAATGTTCCTTTACGACGTTATTTAGGTGGTTTTTTTGTTTCAAGTATGGCCGTACAAACTGTAATGCTGGTTGCAACTTATTTTGGAGCACAGGAAATTCAATGGTCATCAAAAGAAGAAAGTACTATTGGTTTAATAATTTGTATTTTGATAATTCAGCTGGTAGCTGTTGTGGGTGCAGTTTTAACTTCGAGAGCTTCAGAAAAATTTGGAAATATTCCAACGCTGATTTTTATTAATGCCATTTGGGCTGCTTTTTGTGCTTTGGCTTATTTCATAATATTACCAATGCATTTTTATGTTATGGCAACAGTTGCCGGATTTGTTATGGGCGGAATTCAGGCTTTGTCACGTTCTACCTATTCAAAGCTCTTGCCAGAAACAGAAGATACAGCTTCGTTTTTTAGTTTTTATGATGTTGCTGAAAAAATAGGAATTGTAATAGGAATGTGTGTTTACGGAATTATCGATCAAATAACAGGAAGTCCTCGTGCGGCAATTGTTATTTTAGCAGTTTTCTTTGTTACTTCTATTTTCTTATTAAGAAGAGTGCATAAAAAAGACGTTTTAAATTAATAAAACGCCTTATAAAAATTTAAATGTCACGAATTAGAATTTGTTATTGATTGATGATGAATAAAAATTCGTGACATTCTTTGTGTTAGACTTTTGAAATATTTCCTGATCCAGAAACTTTTACATCACGTTTTTCAGGATTTCCAGTATATTTAATATCACCAGAACCAGAAACTCGAGCAGTCAAAGTTTCGCTGCAATTTACTTTACTGTCTCCAGAACCCGAAACATTAACTACTACATTTTTAGATTTTAAAGCGCTGGCATCTATATCTCCAGATCCCGAAAGTTTTGTAGTAAAGTTATCAGTATTGCCTTTTAAATTTACATTTCCTGATCCGCTTAAGTTCAGTTCAAAAGAATTGGAGTCAACCGCTAAACTAAAATTTCCTGATCCTGAAAGTTTCGCTAAAAACGAATCGTTTTTGATAATATCTCTTGATTTAATATTTCCAGAACCAGAAAGACTTAATTCTGATATTTTTTCAAACGGAATTGTTACTTCAACCTTTTTGCCTATACTTGAACGGATGTTAGTATTTTTCTTTGTATAAATTTTCAAAGTATTTTCTTCAACTTCAACTACGATTGCAGATAAAATATTTTCTTCACCCTTAACGATAATTTTTCCTTCTTTTCCAGCAACTAAATCAACATCAAAAGAACCTGCAATTTTTATTGCATCGTAGCCCGCTGTTGATCTTGTTTCAGTAACAACTTTACCGTTTCCGTTTATTTTTTCTGATTGCGCATTAGCCATAAAACCAATTAAGAATGCACCACAAACTACTAATAGAGATAATTTTTTCATTTCTTTAAATTTTTATGATTATTGTTTTTTGTTTAATGTTACGTTTCCGTAAGTAGAATTAATAGTAACCTTATTTTGACCTTTCTTTTTATTAAAGCCGCTGATTCTTTTACTGGCATTTTTAGTTTCATTAACCAAAACATCTAGAGAATTATCGCTTTTAATGCCTCCATATCTTGTATTAATATCAAAATCAAAAGAATAATTCATATCATAACCCATATAAACATCAGAATAACCAGAGTTTATATTGACATTATTAGCCTTGCTTGTTACGTTAGAAATATTGATTTTACTATAGTTTGTATCTAAATTTACACTATTCGAAATCTCAGCGATAGAAATGGTTAGATAATTTCCCGAGCCTGTAAAGGAGTTTATTTTCTGAAATTTGAACGTCCCGTAATTACAGTCGTATTTTATATTTTGTCCTTCAAGAATTACTAAATCAGTATAATTAGTATCTAAATTTAGATTACCAGATTCGTTAATTTTTAATCCAGAATATTTTGCTGTAATATTTCCACTTTTGATATAGTTAATAGCTGAAGTTTGGCAATATTCTATTTTTATGTTATTGCTTGAATTGTTTAACTTCCCTAAAGAAATTTTACCATATTTACAGGCAATATCTGTAGCGCCATAAATATTTTCAGTTGCTATATCTCCGTACTTATTAAGCAGTTTTACAGAACCGTTTTTTGGAATCTTGATAACATAATTGATTTCAAAAAAGTTAGTACTTCCTTTACTTTTTAACGAAGAAGTTCCAATAGAAGTTACAGCAGTAACCATTGATTTTAGAGCTGTAATATTAACATCAATATTATTTAGTTTTTCGTTAACCCAATTTTCATTTGGCCCAGTAACTTTTATAATGATATCAAGATCTATTTTATCCTCATCCCAAGTCGAGACAGTGATATTACCATATTTGTTATCAATATCGATACCTGCATTTGAGTTTACGATATATGTTTTTTTAATATTTTTTTGTTTTGTGATATAAGCACCATCATTTGAAAAACCTAAAAAAGGAATCAAAAGAAGTAAGATGAGTAAATTATAATGTTTTTTCATGAGAAGTATTTTTTAAGTTTTCGTTTTCTTCAATTCGCTGTAAAACAGTCTGCAAGAATGATATTCTAGTCTGCAGATTGCTTATCATAGCATAAATAATTTGTTTGTTTTCTCCATTTTTCTGAACCTCTTTGATGATTTTTTCATAGTCAGCATCAAAGACTTTCATTTGTTTTAAAGCATCATTTATAATTTGCTCATTTTCTGGAGAGTTTTTTTCTTTTAATTTAACCAGCTCATTTTTAATCAAAATACTAAAGATAGAATCCGTACGCTGCGTTTCAGTTGATGCAAATTTTAGTTCTTTCGGTTTCTCATTATTGTTGTACAATATTGATACTCCCAAAAACAGAACTATCGAAGCTGCAATTGCCCACACAGCATAATTTTTTCTCTTAGGTTGTTTTTTATTTAATTTATTTAAAAAGTCAACTTGATGATCTGAGCTCATTTCGCGAACATCCCATTGGTTTTCAAACTTGTTAAACAATTGATCTAATTCGTCATTTTCCTTTTTCATAATATCCAAAATTTATTTTGTAGAGGTGATAGATGATATCGCTTTTTATTTACCGGCGTTTGTGCGCACAAACTTTTTTTAATTGGCGAACTCATAAATCCTCTAATTTTTTTCGTAAACTTTCTTTAGCCCTGCTCAGCGTAGTTCTGCAATTCGCATAACTAATATTTAAGATTTCACAGATTTCTTCCTGATCGTAACCCTCAATATAAAATAAGGTCAAAACCATTCGGTAGTTATCTTTTAAACCTGAAATTGTGTCCAGAACCTGCTGTACTTTAAGTGAATTGAGATCGATATTTTCAGATAAAATAGAATTATCTTCCTCAATCTTGTAAAGTGTTTTGTTCAGGTCTTCCATTTGGAAAGCATTATTTTTTTTATAAAAATCAATGCTGTAATTAATTACAATTTTTTTGAGCCAAGCTCCAAACGCTACTTCCTGTTTGTAATCGTTAATCTTTGTAAACGCTTTCAAAAAACCTTCCTGCATGACGTCTTGTGCAAAATGTTCGTCCTTTACAATTCTATAAGCGATATTGTACATAGCTTTAGAATAGCGATTGTAAATTTCGAATTGAGCCTTTTGATTATTGTTTTTACAAAGTGCAATTAATTCTTCGATATTTTGATTAGTTATACTCAAGTAATGGTTGCTAGTTTTTTATAAGGACGGTGCTTTTTTTTGTTTGTTACAGTTTTATAAAAATAATTTTATTTTTTTTAGAAATAAATGCAAATACTAGTTAAAATATAAAATTCAAAACTGACTATTTTGGATTTGGCATAATGATTGTCTAATTTTATGGCCTATCTTGTAACTGCAGTACTTAATAGAAATTATAGTCTTTTATGCTCCATTTGCAATTTGGATTAAACTTTTAATGACAAAACGACTTATATATTATTATGTCAAATCATAAAATACTTACTATTGACAATCTGTCACTTCAAGAATTTGATTCAGAAGCAGAATTAATTCCATTATTAACTCCAGAGGACGAGGAGGAAATGAACAATGAAGAACTTCCTGTTTCGCTTCCAATTTTACCATTGCGTAATACTGTTTTATTTCCGGGAGTTGTAATTCCAATTTCTGCAGGAAGAGATAAATCAATTAAACTGATAAATGATGCCAATGCCGGCGGAAAAATTATTGGAGTAGTTTCTCAAATTAACGAAGAAGACGAAGATCCATCAAAAGATGATATTCATAAAATAGGAACTGTAGCACGAATTTTACGTGTTTTAAAGATGCCTGACGGAAATGTAACAGTTATTTTACAAGGAAAAAAACGTTTTGAAATTGACGAAGTTGTTTCAGAAGAGCCTTATATAACTGCTACAATCAAAGAAGTATCAGAAGAACGTCCAGATGAAAATGATACTGAGTTTACTGCTATTTTAGATTCTGTAAAAGAATTGGCAATTCAAATTATAAAAGAAAGTCCAAACATTCCATCAGAAGCTACATTTGCGATAAAAAACATTGAAAGCCAGTCGTTTTTGATCAATTTTGTTTCTTCTAATATGAATTTATCCGTAAAAGAAAAACAAGGTTTGTTATCTATAAACGGATTAAAAGACAGAGCTCTTGAAACTTTGCGTTATATGAATGTTGAGTTACAAAAGCTGGAATTAAAAAATGACATTCAGTCAAAAGTTCGTTTTGATTTAGATCAGCAGCAGCGCGAATATTTCTTGCACCAACAAATGAAAACCATTCAAGAAGAATTGGGCGGCGTTTCGCAAGAGGAAGAAATGGACGAAATGGGGCAGAAAGCGAAAACCAAAAAATGGGACGAAAAAACGCAGAAACATTTCGAGAAAGAATTATCTAAAATGCGCCGCATGAATCCGCAATCTCCTGATTTTGGAATTCAGCGTAACTATTTAGAGTTGTTTTTAGAATTGCCTTGGGGCGAATATTCTAAAGATAAATTTGATTTAAAACACGCTCAAAAAATATTAGACAAAGATCACTTTGGTCTTGATGAAGTTAAAAAAAGAATGATTGAACATTTGGCAGTTTTAAAATTGCGAAATGACATGAAATCACCAATTATATGTTTAACAGGGCCTCCAGGAGTTGGAAAAACTTCTATCGGGCGTTCAGTTGCAGAGGCTTTAGGTCGTGAGTATGTTCGTATTTCGTTAGGTGGTTTACGTGACGAAGCGGAGATTCGCGGACATAGAAAAACATATATCGGTGCAATGCCGGGACGAATTATTCAGAGTTTGAAAAAAGCAGGAACATCAAATCCAGTTTTTATTTTAGACGAAATCGATAAGTTGTCAAACGGTAACAGCGGCGATCCATCATCTGCATTATTAGAAGTTTTAGATCCAGAACAAAACAGTGCTTTTTATGATAATTTCCTAGAAATGGGATATGATTTATCTAAAGTTATGTTTATAGCTACTTCAAACAATATGGCGGCGATTCAGCCTGCGTTGCGTGATAGAATGGAAGTTATAAAAATGTCTGGTTATACAATTGAAGAAAAAGTAGAAATTGCTAAAAGACATCTTTTTCCAAAGCAATTAGAAGCACACGGATTAACGTCTAAAGATTTGACAATTGGAAAAAAACAATTAGAAAAAATTGTTGAAGGTTATACAAGAGAATCAGGTGTTCGTAATCTTGAAACTAAAATTGCTCAAGTAATTCGTAATGCAGCAAAAGCTGTTGCGATGGAAGAAGAGTATAACAAAAAAGTTACAGATGAAGATATCGTGAAAGTTTTAGGTGTACCAAGATTAGAGCGTGATAAATACGAGAATAATGATGTTGCAGGAGTTGTAACAGGTTTAGCTTGGACAAGTGTTGGAGGAGATATTTTATTTATCGAATCCTTAATTTCTGAAGGAAAAGGAGCTTTAACCATTACAGGAAACCTTGGTAATGTAATGAAAGAATCGGCTACAATTGCTCTAGAATACATCAAAGCAAATGCTAAAAAGTTAGGTTTAGGAATTGAGCTATTTCAAAAATACAATATCCATTTGCACGTGCCAGAAGGAGCAACTCCAAAAGATGGTCCAAGTGCAGGTATTGCAATGTTGACTTCATTAGTTTCGTTATTGACACAAAAGAAAGTGAAGAAAAATCTTGCTATGACTGGAGAAATTACGCTTCGCGGTAAAGTATTACCAGTTGGCGGAATTAAAGAAAAAATCTTAGCTGCAAAAAGAGCCGGTATTAAAGAAATCATTTTATGTCACGAAAATAAAAGTGATATTGATGAAATTAAAGCAGAATACTTAGAAGGACTTACTTTTCATTATGTAAAAGAAATGAGCGAAGTATTGGCTTTAGCACTTACAGATCAAAATGTAAAAAATGCTAAAGTGTTGAAATAAAAACTTCTATTTGAAGCATGAATTATTTAAAATCCAAATTCCAATTTTTAATTAAGATTGGGATTTGGATTTTTTTTATACTGTAATTTATTTTTTTAGGTTTATAATTTTACCTTCGCAACTGCGTTATTCCCATATAGGAACGCCAAGAAAAGAATGTTAAAACATTATGTTTTATTTTTTATAATATTCGTTTGTTCGGTTTCATTCGGACAAGTTGGCGGGCGTTACACCTATCAATTTTTAAATTTGACAGCATCGCCAAGACAGGCAGCTTTAGGAGGTAAAACGATCACTATTTATGATGAAGATGTTAATCAGGCAATGTCTAATCCTGCAGTTTTAAATGACGAAATGGATAATCACTTGGCTTTAAATTATGGAAATTACTACGGACAAGCTTCTTATGGAAGTGCTTCGTATGCCTATACCTATGATCGACACGTGCAAACATTTTATGCTGGAGTTAATTATATAAACTACGGATCATTTGAAGGTTATGATGAAAATGGGCAGTCAACATCGGATTTTAGAGGAAGTGAAGGTGCATTATCGTTGGGATATGCCTACAATGTTCCGTATACCGATCTTCATATTGGAGCTAATGTTAAGTTAATAACTTCAAATTTAGAGAGTTATAATTCTATTGGGAGCGCTATTGATTTAGGATTTTTGTATATATTTGAAAAAAATAACGTAAATTTGGCTTTAGTAATCCGTAATATTGGTACACAATTTACAACCTACTCAGGAATACAGGAAAATTTGCCCTTTGAAATTACTGCAGGAGCATCGCAAGAATTAGAACATATTCCTATTCGCTGGCATCTTACATTAGAGAATTTGCAACAATGGAATATTTCATTTTCGAATCCCGTTCGAAGTGAAACTAATATCGATGGATCGACAAGCAGCGAGAAAGTTTCGTTTGTTAACAACGCTTTAAGGCATGTTGTTTTTGGTGTGGAGTTATTTCCTAAAAAAGCAATAAATCTGCGTTTAGGATATAATTTTAGAAGAGGGGAAGAATTACGAGTAGAAGAAAAGCGTAATTTTTCAGGAGTTTCATTAGGATTTGGTCTGAAAATGAATAAATTAAAGTTTAATTATTCATATTCGAGATACACATTGGCGGCGAATACAAGTCTTTTTGGTCTAATTTTAAATTTTCAATAATTTGTATGAAAATATTTAGTTTATTTTTGTTTATGACTGTGGGGTTATTTACGGGCACAAACCATTACTTCAAAGAAGAATCTATTACCAGTTTAGAAATTGAAAGAATCAACAGCAGAATAGGCGACATAAGAAACATGATTACTATCGATAAAAAATACAATACAAAAATTGCTTTTTTGATTGATATGAAAGTGCCTTCTGGAAAAAATCGCTTCTTTGTGTACGATTTAGAAAACAACAAGGTTTTAGATCAAGGGCTTGTTGCGCATGGTTCTGGTTCAGAAACTGGAATAAAAGGGTTGCTTAGATTTAGCAATACACCAAACTCCAATTGTACTGCGTTAGGCAGATATGTTATTGAAAAATGCTATAAAGGAATTTTTGGAAAAGCATATCGATTAAACGGTTTAGAAGAATCTAATAATAATGCTTTAAAAAGAGCAATTGTTTTACATTACTATTCTGCAGTTCCTTATGACGAACAAGATTATTATATAAGTAATAGTCATGGTTGTCCAATGGTGAACGAGCAGTTCTTTAAACGAATTGAAAAAATAATTGATAGTTCTAAGTCGAATATTATCTTAGATATTTATTATTAAAATAATAGTTAGAAGTACTTTAAAAAGTATAGTCCTTTTATAATTGTGAACCATTGTGTTTTCGATTTTAAAAGGATTTTTTTTGCCTTAGTTATTTATGAAAAAGACATTATTTGCCACAGTTTTTATTCTCTTAGCATTTGCAGTTTATAAATTTGTTTACAGAAATGAGAACTTGAAAGAAGATAAAAAAAATGAAGAAAGATTTAGTTCGCAAGTAGATGAAGTAAAAAAGTTGATTAAGAAAGATTCGAAATACAATCAGGATATTGTGTTTTTAATAGACATGAAAATACCGTCTGGAAAAAATCGATTCTTTGTTTATGATTTAAAAACAAATAAAATTATAGATCAAGGTTTAGTTGCGCATGGTTTAGGTTCTGAAACACCAACCAAGGGAAAACTTAAATTTAGCAATGTACCAAATTCGTTAAGTACTTCATTAGGCAGATATTCGATCGGGAATTCTTATGTTGGTAAGTTCGGAAAAGCCTATAGGCTGTATGGTTTGGATACAACTAATAGTAATGCTTTTAAGCGAGATATTGTTTTTCATTACTACTATGATGTTCCGTATAAAGAGAAAGATGGTTACATTTGTAACAGTTTTGGCTGTCCAATGGTCAACAAAAAGTATTTTGAAAGAATAGCTAAAATTATAGATAAGTCAGAATCTGATATTTTGATGAGTATTTATTACTAGAAGCTTTTAGGATTAAAAATTAAAACATAAAAAATTGAGAAAAATTACAATTGCTATCGACGGATTTTCATCAACAGGAAAAAGTACATTAGCGAAACAATTGGCAAAAGAACTTGAATATGTATATGTAGATACGGGAGCAATGTATCGTGCGGTAGCTTATTTTGCCATGCAGAATAAATTTATTGGAGTTGATTTTTTTGACAAAAGTGCTCTGATAAATGCTTTGTCAAAGATTCAGTTAGAATTTAAATTTAATACTGAATTAGGTTTTGCCGAAATGTATCTGAATAGTGAAAATGTCGAAAAACAAATTAGAACAATTGAAGTTTCTAACTTTGTGAGTAAAGTGGCAGAAGTTTCTGAAGTACGCGCTAAATTAGTAGAGCAGCAACAAGAAATGGGAAAAAACAAAGCAATAGTAATGGACGGAAGAGATATAGGAACCGTTGTTTTTCCAAATGCAGAACTTAAAATATTTATGACAGCTAGTGCAGAAACTCGTGCACAAAGGCGTTTTGATGAATTACAGCAAAAAGGAGATAATGTTTCGTATGAAGACGTTTTAAAGAATGTAGTGGAAAGAGATTATATTGATACACATCGTGAAGATTCGCCTTTAGTGATAGCTGATGATGCAATAGAAATAGATAATTCTTACTTAAATAAAAAAGAGCAGTTTGAAGCCGTTTTAGAATTGGTAAATGATGCTTTAAAAACCATTTAATTTTTTGTAGATATTATTTTTAATGGTAGTTTTACCGCTTCATTTTTACTAAAAAGACAATTTCATCATATGGGAATTAAAAATAGATTAATTGTAATGAGTTTTCTTCAGTTTTTTGTTTGGGGAGCTTGGCTTATTACAATTGGAAATTACTGGTTTGGAACCAAAAATTGGGAAGGAACACAATTTGGTTTAGTATTTGGAACCATGGGAATTGCTTCTTTGTTTATGCCAACCTTAACTGGAATTATTGCTGACAGATGGGTAAATGCCGAAAAATTATATGGTGTTTTACATATTGCTTATGCGGCAGTTTTGTTTGGAATTGCTCATGTGACTACTCCAGATAATTTTATTTATGTAATGTTTGCTGCAATGTGCTGTTATATGCCGACAATTGCATTAAGTAATTCAATTTCTTATACTTCGCTGAAGCTAAATAATAAAAATATTGTAAAAGATTTTCCGCCAATTCGTGTTTGGGGAACTATTGGTTTTATAGCTGCAATGTGGATTACTAATTTAAGTGGAAGTAAAGCAACTGAATATCAGTTTTATATTGCTGGAATTGGAGCTTTGATTTTAGGAATTTATGCTTTTACATTGCCAAAATGTGAACCGCAGCGTTTAACTAAAGAAGATGCGTCGTTAACCGAAACTTTGGGCTTAGAAGCTTTTAAATTATTTGGTAATTACAAAATGGCTTTGTTTTTTGTTTTTTCTATGTTTTTAGGAGGAGCACTTCAATTGACAAATGCATATGGAGATGTGTTTTTAGATGAGTTTAAGCATTTTCCAAAATATGCTGATTCTTTCGTGATCCAGTATTCGACTATTATTATGTCGATTTCTCAAGTTTCTGAAACGTTATTTATCTTAGCGATTCCATTTTTCTTGAGACGTTTCGGAATCAAACAAGTTATGCTTATTAGTATGCTGGCTTGGGTTTTACGTTTCGGATTATTTGCTTTTGGAGATCCTGTTGGAGGATTATGGATGATTATTCTTTCTTGTATTGTTTATGGAATGGCGTTTGATTTCTTTAATATTTCAGGTTCATTATTCGTAGAAAGCAATACTGATTCTAAAATTCGTTCTTCGGCGCAAGGTTTGTTTATGATGATGACCAATGGAGTAGGAGCCGTTTTAGGAAGTTTAACTTCCGGTTGGGCTATTGATCGTTTCTTTACAAAATCATTTACCAATACAACTGAATTAGCAGGATTTTTACAAACTGATGCAACAAATTCTAAGATGTTAGAATTTGTAAAAGGCCAAGGAAATTCGATTTCGACAGATGGAATTTTTGCAAATCCAATATTAATGAAAGACTGGCATACGATCTGGTTGTCTTTTGCAGCTTATGCTCTGGTTATTGCGATTGCTTTTGCTGTTTTATTTAAACATAAACATGACCCGAAGGAAATCGAGAATTTGAGTCATTAAATAAAAATACTATAACACAAACCCGATAAATTTTATTTGTCGGGTTTGTTGTTTTAAAGAATGAAATTAAATCAAAAAACTTAATTTTGATTTAAAAGATCAAAATTATGATTCGACAAATTTTAGCTGTAATAGCAGGTTATGCTATTTTTGTAATCACTTCTGTGCTTTTATTCCAAGTTTCGGGAGTTAAACCGCATTCTGACGCTTCAGGATTATTTATGGGTTTGACTTTTGTATATGGAGCGGTTTTTTCTTTTTTAAGTGGACTTGTTACACAGTTTATTTCGAAAACTAAAAATTTAAAAGTCAATTATATCCTATTTGCTATTATGGCTGGATTTGCCACTTTTTCACTTTTTAAATCGAGTGGTAGTTCCTGGACGCAATTGTTTGCAATTTTTGTTTTTGCGCCGGTTTCAGTTTTGGGAGGATTGTTTTGGATTAAAAAGAAATAAAGTTTATAAAAATTAATATGAAAGCATTAAAGATCATTTTTGGGATATTTTTATTTTTTAATTTCAGTTTTATTTATGCGCATAAGGATAGAATAGAAATTCCTCAAAAATTTGTATTTATTTTAAAAAGTAAAGATGTAGTTCAATTTGAATCTATTGATTCAAAACTGGAAGAA
This sequence comes from Flavobacterium sp. FlaQc-30, assembly GCF_044005885.1. Classification (NCBI taxonomy): domain Bacteria; kingdom Pseudomonadati; phylum Bacteroidota; class Flavobacteriia; order Flavobacteriales; family Flavobacteriaceae; genus Flavobacterium; species Flavobacterium sp. FlaQc-30. The sequence continues at coordinate 24,032 of NZ_JBIPCO010000008.1, forward strand.
TTCTGTAAGGAAATTGTTACTGGAAAAAAAGAAATTTCAGAAGTTCAGTTATACTATAAAACAGGAGAAATTGTAACTGTTCGATCTGAGGGGAAAAACTGGATATTATTTAAAATTACTTTTAAAGATAAAAGTTTATATGTTCCTGAGGAAAAATTAAAAAAGATTCCTGAAATTAATTTCTCGACTTTGAACTTATTTTGGTCAGGAGAAAGTAATGCATTTAATTCTCATCATCTATGTATGAGGTTAGATATAGGAACCAATCGTTCATTTGATGTTTTACCAAATTTAGAATTGCATTTCGAAAATCGCAAATTTACCAGAGCTGAAGTTTGGACACAAACAAGCGAGAACTCAAGACATGGGAAGGCTTTTTAAGAAAAATTTTGACAAAGATAGTTACGCAGAGTAAACCCGACAGGTTTTTAAAACCTGTCGGGTTTGTTGTTGAAAAACACAACACTTAAAAAAAATCTTAGAATTTTTTGAGTAAGGTTCTTAAAAACTATTAAATTTTCTAATCTAGCCCCGATAGAAGTGAAAATCTTTTTGTGCCGGGGTTCGGTATAAAAGATTGTAACGGATAGCGGGACTTCAGGTCTTGAAAACCCAAAAAACGTCTGCTTCAGAGCAATTGACTGATAATCATTTGAATTTATTTTGTAAGTACAGAAATTTGTAGTAATTTTGCAAACCTTTTGGCAGAGAAGAGTTTCCATTAGGTATCAACCATTTATGTAAAACAACTTCTGTTTTTTCTATCGCTTTGAGAAACTCAAGAAAAACAGAATACAAATTTTTTATCAGCATGTCTGAACAATTAAAATCACAAGAAGAGTTTTTAGCAAATTTTAACTGGCATAACTTCCAAGAAGGAATTGATGCAGTAGATGAGAAAAACTTACAAGAGTTTGAAGAACTAGTATCAAAAACTTTCATCGCTACAGATCAAGAAGAAGTAGTTGAAGGAGTTGTTGTTAGAATTACAGATAGAGACGTTATCGTTGATATCAATGCTAAATCTGAAGGTGTTATTTCTTTAAATGAATTCCGTTACAACCCAAACTTAAAAGTAGGTGACAAAGTTGAAGTATTAATCGACATCCGTGAGGACAAAACAGGTCAATTAGTATTATCTCACAGAAAAGCACGTACTATCAAATCTTGGGATAGAGTTATTGCAGCTAATGAAACTGGAGAAATCGTTAACGGTTTTGTTAAATGTAGAACTAAAGGAGGTATGATCGTTGACGTATTCGGTATCGAGGCGTTCTTACCAGGATCTCAAATTGACGTTAAGCCAATTAGAGACTACGATGTATATGTAAACAAAATGATGGAATTCAAAGTGGTAAAAATTAACCACGAATTCAAAAACGTTGTTGTATCTCATAAAGCGCTTATCGAGGCTGATATTGAAGTACAGAAAAAAGAAATCATCGGTCAATTACAAAAAGGACAAGTATTAGAAGGTGTTGTTAAAAACATTACTTCTTATGGTGTGTTCATTGACTTAGGTGGTGTTGACGGATTAATTCACATTACTGACCTTTCTTGGAGCAGAATCAACCACCCAAGTGAAGTTCTTGAATTAGACCAAAAATTAAACGTTGTAATCCTTGATTTCGATGATGAGAAAACAAGAATTCAATTAGGATTGAAACAATTAAACGCTCACCCATGGGATGCTTTAGATGCTAATTTAACAATTGGTGATAAAGTTAAAGGTAAAGTAGTTGTAATCGCTGATTACGGTGCATTTATCGAAGTTGCTGAAGGTGTTGAAGGTTTAATCCACGTTTCTGAAATGTCATGGTCAACTCACTTACGTTCTGCTCAGGACTTCGTGAAAGTTGGAGATGTTGTTGAAGCAGTTATCTTAACTCTTGACAGAGATGATCGTAAGATGTCATTAGGTATCAAACAATTAACTCAAGATCCATGGACTGACATTACTTCTAAATACCCAGTAGGTTCTAAACATACAGGTATCGTTAGAAACTTTACAAACTTTGGTATTTTCGTAGAATTAGAAGAAGGAATTGATGGATTAATCTACATTTCTGACCTTTCTTGGACTAAGAAAATTAAACACCCATCTGAGTTTGTAAACGTTGGTGAAAAACTTGATGTTGTAGTATTAGAATTAGATGTTGAAGGACGTAAATTATCTTTAGGTCACAAACAAACTACTGCTAATCCTTGGGATCAATACGAAGATTCTTTCGCTGTAGGAACTATCCACAATGGTGAGATTTCTGAAATCGTTGACAAAGGAGCTACTGTAGAATTCGGAGATGATATCGTTGCTTTCATTCCAACTCGTCACCTTGAAAAAGAAGACGGAAAGAAATTGAAAAAAGGTGATACTGCTGATTTCAAAGTAATTGAATTCAACAAAGAATTCAAAAGAGTAGTTGCTTCTCACACTGCTATCTTCAGAGAAGAAGAAGAGAAAAACGTGAAAGCTGCAACTGAAAATACTTCATCTAACTCTACTACTAATGCACCAGCTGCAACTTTAGGAGATAACAATGATGTATTAGCTGCATTAAAAGCTAAAATGGAAAAAACTGAGAAAAAATAATTCTCAATTTTTTATAAATAGAAAGTCCCACAGCAATGTGGGACTTTTTTTTGTTTCAGGTTTTCTTTGTTTGCTTCGTCATTTTGGTTTTCAGTCTAGTGTCAGGTTTTAAGTTCTTATATTGACTGTTTTTTTTCTACTTGTTTTTCAAATATAGCCCGTGGTTTCAAGCATGGGAAACGTGTTGTGATATTTCTTTGTGTTCCAATAGTTGAAACCATTGGCTATGTTTGTTTTATTTTGAAGCTAATAATTTTGATTCTTCTAGTGTAAATTCGTTGACTATTGCATAAGTGTTGATTTTTGCAATTGCCATTTCGTCCAAAATATCTACTAGATTTTGAAAATTACTTTTTGAACTTGGTTTTATAACTACAATTACTCCACTTTTAGGCTTTCCTACAGATACCATATATTCTTGAATTTGTTTCTTTTTTAAAAATACTTCTTCACGAATACCTTTTTTTCCGAATTCAAATTTTTTAGGAATTTCAATTGGAAAAGTTAAAATACCAGAATATGTTATTATTCTATTGTTATCATCAAGTAAAATTGTATATAAACGATTTGGCTTAATATGACCTATCGGTCCACATACAATATCACCATTATCTGGCAGATCTAAGTTTGCTCCTTTAGGCTTGGATAATTCACCAACAACCATAAAAAATATAATCAGTAAAAAAGAAACATTGACCATTGCAGTTAAATCAACTCTTGTGTTTAACTTTTTACTTCTGACTTTTTTAGGTAGATTTTCCATAATGAATTGGTTTTGAATTTAAAGTTAATAATAAAATAGAGACAAAAATCATCGTGTCTTTAAAAAAAAATAAAAAAGTTTTGGATAGTTAAAAGCTTGTTTTATAATCGATTTTGAGAATGTTTAGGTATTATTTGAGATTATTTCAGATTTCTTTAAAACCAAAACAAAAAGTTCTCCGTAAATGAAGATATAACTTAAAACATTAATTATGAAAACTAGAAAATTTTTAGCTGCAGCAATTTTAACTTTAGCGTTAGGATTTACATCTTTTGCTCAAAAAACAGTAATGGTTGGCGGCGCTGCAATGTATCCGAACAAAAATATTATTGAAAATGCCGTTAATTCAAAAGATCATACAACATTGGTTGCTGCTGTAAAGGCTGCTGATTTAGTAGAAACACTTCAAGGAAAAGGACCATTTACTGTTTTTGCTCCAACAAACGCAGCTTTTGATAAACTGCCAAAAGGCACTGTTGAAACATTGTTGAAACCAGAGAATAAAAAAATGCTTCAAAATATTTTGACTTACCATGTTGTTGCAGGAAAATGGAATGCATCAGACATTGCAAAAGCAATTAAAGAAGGAAAAGGAAAAGCAACTATAAAAGCAGTAAACGGTGGAACACTAACAGCTTGGATGAAAGGAAAAGACTTATATATAAGCGATGAAAGCGGAAATAAATCTAAAGTTACAATTGCTGATGTCAATCAATCAAATGGTGTAATTCATGTTGTTGACACAGTATTATTGCCAAAGAAATAATTTAAAATCTCCAAAACAATACCTACGTTTATGAAAGCCTTGTATTTGCAAGGCTTTTGTTTTTTATCGTTTTGCTGTTAATGTAGCGCCAACAGAGGCAGATACAACACAAACGACTGCTAGAATCTCGTAAAAGTTCAGTTTTTCTTGTAGAAATAGAAAAGCACAAATTGAAGCAGCGGCTGGTTCTAAACTCATTAAAATGCTAAATGTACGGGGTGGAAGCTGTCCTAGTGCTTTCATCTCTAAAGTAAACGGAATTGCACTTGATAAAAGGGCAAGAGCAACACCATAACCAAAAAGTTTAGGAGTCAGATTAGCTAATCCGTTTTCATAAAAACCAAAAGGTAAAATAAGTAGAGAGGCGAATAACATACCAGTTGCAACCGCCTGACCGCCGTGCATTATTTTTGATACTTTTCCGCCTAGAATAATGTAAGTTGCCCAGAAGGTTGCAGCTAAAAGAGCAAATAAAACTCCTACTATGTCTATTGAGTCATTTGACCATGGTGCTATTAATGCAATTCCGGCGGCAGCTAATAATACCCAGCAATAATCCATTAAGCGTTTTGAGCCAATTATTGCTAGTAATAAAGGACCGACAAATTCTAGAGTAACAGCTAACCCAATTGGGATTCTTTCAATAGCTAAATAAAAAGTTAAGTTCATAGCTCCTAAGCACAAGCCGTAAGGAACTACAGTTTTCCATTGGTTTGGTTTTATCTGCTTTAAATTAGGTCTGTATGCTAAAAGCAGAATCAATGCCGAAACCCCAATTCGGATAGATGCCGTTCCGGCTGCTCCAATAGCAGGAAAAAGAGTTTTTGCAATTGCAGCTCCGCATTGAACGCTTATGATTGCTAAAAGTACGGCAGGAACAGGGGGGATATTTAATTCTTTATTTTTCATGGAGAAATTCATGTAAAGTGAACAGCAAATTTTATCTCATTGCGGTTCATTTACGTTATGCTGCTATTTTGAATTCGATTTATAAAATACCGATTCAAATGTGATTTTTATTCTAAACTAAATTATTCTAAGGCCCGTTTAGTAATAAAAGCTCTGTAACCAATAAGAGCCATTTGTCATTTTTTGGCTTTAGAAATATCTAAACCTTGTTTGGTAAAACTTGGTAAAAGTATTTTGTTTAATTTGGCTAAAAATTTGTACATCGCAGGTTAATTTTGCGCAAAGATACAAAAAAAGACTTTGCGGTCAGGCAAAGTCTTTTTTGTAACATATTCTTAAATTAAAGATTAAGAACGTTTATTTTCTTTTTCAAATTTCTGAATGTTTTTTTCGTACACTTTCATCTTCTGTTCGTATACTTTCATTTCTTTTTCAAATTGTTCCATCTTTTTTTCGAAATCACCTCCAAATTGCTGGTCAATTTGAGCGTTGTATTTGTCCATTTCTGCGTTAAATTTATCCATCGCAATTTCGAACTTTTCCATTTCTTTGTCATAGCCACCTTCACGTTTAGCCATAATTTCATCTACTTGTTTTTCGTAAGCTGATAATTGCGGCTGAAAAGCTTCCATTTTTCTTTCAAATTCCGCCATCTTTTTTTCGAAATTTTTCACTGCAACTTTATCCTCAAAATTTCTTGGAGGTATTGGTGCTTTTGGCATTTTAGACATATTTGGCGGAGCTGGAAGTTCTAAGTTTTTAGGTAACTCAGGCAGTGCAGGAGGAGCAGGCGGCGGAGGTAGTGCCGAAGTTATTGGTGCTGCAGGCGGAACTGGCGGTTCAGGCATATCTTTGCCGTTAAAATGCTTAATATCTACCACACGACTTCCTGCTGTTATTGGTTCGTCAATTTCTTCACCAGTAAGAATGCCGGCTTTTTTGGAGCCATTGCTGTTCGTTGTAATTACAATACCACTTTCATTAATAGGATTGTTGCCTTCAATCTCTAAAGTTTGTGCTTTTCCGGTTCCTTTGTCGATGTCAATTTTAATCGATGTTAATTCATTATTAGAATTTCTGATAACATTAGAAACAACAACATTTACATCATGCTCTTTTTTAAGTTTAGCCGTCATTTCTTTTAGTTCCTGATCAGTTGTTGTTTTCTTGATTTTGAATACAATAATCGGATCTGTTTTTGAAGTAATTTCTTGAGCTTCTTTTCGTTCTTTTTCTTGCGCTATTGTTTTAATTTGGAATAAAAGCACAAAAGCAACAAGAGCAGGAAGTATGGCATAATACTTCCAATAATTCCATTTTTTTGATTGATTTTTGTTTAACATGACAATTCGTTTTTTGATTAATGATTGATAAAAATGATTGGTGATTGCGACACAGCTTTCATGTGTCGTGATTTTTAAAAGCGTGTATTGATACGCTTTTTTGTCTGAAATTTTTTTGGCAGCTTCACTGTCGGCAATAAACTCGAGATTTTGCAAAATCGCTTTTTTGTATAGCCAGATAATTGGATTGAACCAAAACAGCACACAAAATACTCTAGAAATCAAAACATCCATTGTGTGATTTTGATCGCTGTGCACTTTTTCATGCTCAATAATATTCTCTAATTCAGCCTCTGTATACATTGATGAGTTGTATACGATATAATCAAAATAGGAGAAAGGAGCAATGTTTTCATTTACATCTATAAATTTAAAATCAGCTTGCTGTTGTACTTTTTTGCCTTTTAAAACGGAATTTAAACTATAAAAATCCATTGCGAATTTTATAATTAAAGCCAGAAATCCAAGAGCATAAATTGCAATTGCAACATAATTCCAGTTAATTTCAAAAGATTCTTTTTCGATAGTCTGCGGATAATAGCCTCGAGTATAATTAAAGTTTTCAATTATTGGCGCCGGGTCAACCCAAACGATTTTAGTATACACCAAAAATGGCAAAACAATAGAGGTGAATAATCCAGCTAATAAAAACCATCTGTTACTATTGAAAAAAGTTTCTTTACGAAGTAAAAAGAAATAAGCACAATAAAACAGTACTAATAAACCGCTTGATTTTGTAATAAAAATAAAAAGTGCTTCCATATCGATTATTTTTCTTCTTTTGGAGTTTCGATCATAGCTAAGATTTCGCGTAATTCATCTGCAGAGATTTTCTCTTCTTTGGCAAAAAAGGAAACCATATTTTTGTATGAACTATTAAAATAGTTGTCAATCGCAGTATTCATGTACTTTTTGCTGTAAGCTTCTAAACTAATTGCAGGATAATATTGATGAGTGTTTCCAAATGCATTGTGTGCCACAAAGCCTTTTTCTTCAAGATTGCGAACAATAGTCGAAAGTGTATTGTAATGCGGTTGATCTTCAGTAATTTCCGCCTGAATTTCTTTTACAAAAGCTTTTTTAAGCTTCCATAAAATATGCATAATTTCCTCTTCTTTGTTGGTTAACTTTTGCATTTTTAGGCTATTTATATGTTTCAACCTCAATTACACCATTCGATCCGCTCTCTCCATATTTAGCTTTTGCTTGAGTTCCTTTAGATATAACAATCGTTTTAATTTCATTTGGTTTAAGCTCTTCAAGGTTGTAATCGCTTGACATTACTGTGCCATTTATAACTACTAATTGATTGCCTTTTTTCATATTGCTTCTAGTAGAATTTGAGATCGTTATTGAAGAATTATTTCCATCTGTCGTAATTACTTTTGTCGTAACATTATTGTCAGAATCTGTCGTTACAGTAGTGCTAATATTTGTATTAATATTAGTGTCAGTTTTTGCACTAACATCAGAATTATTGCTATCATTAGTATTTGATTTAGTTATTGTTTTTGTGCTGCTTACAAATTTTGCTTTTTTGCCAGTTTTAGAATCATTGGTTTCATCAGAAGTTTGAATACCAACTTTTTTACTGCCTTCTTTATCAGTTGTAACAACTATTCCGAAACTCTTAATAGGTTGATCGCCTTTTGTTTGAATAGATTGTACCTGCTGAGTTCCGTTTTTAATATCAATTTTAATTGATGTTAAGTCATTCTCTGCATTTCTTCGTATTTCAGAAGTTTCGAAATCAATATTGTATTTTTTCTTTAAGTTTTCTTTGATTTCGTTTAATTCTTTATCCGTAGAATTTTTCTTGATTTTGTAGATGTCCTCTGATTCTTTTTTCTCAGAAACTCCTTTTAATACCAGTTGTTTTTCTTTTGCAATTACTTCAATTTGAAATAAGAACACAAAAGCGGCAAGAGCTGGAATTACAGTATAGTACTTCCAAGAATTTCGTTTTTTTGATTGATTTTTGTTTAACATAACAATTCGTTTTTTGATTAATGATTGATAAAAATGATTGGTGATTGCAACGCAGGTTTCGTGCGTTGTTATTTTTAAAAGCGTGTATTGATAGGCTTTTTTGTCAGATAGTTTTTTAGCAGCTTCCTTATCAGCAATAAACTCTAAGTTTTGAACTATTGCCTTTTTATAAAGCCATATTATTGGGTTAAACCAAAAGATAATGCAAAAAACACGAGTAATTAAAACATCGATAGTATGATTTTGTTCGCTGTGTACTTTCTCATGTTCAATGATATTTTCTAATTCTTGTTCGTTATACATTGATGAATTGTATACGATGTAGTCAAAGTAGGAGAAAGGAGCTATATTTTCGGCAACATCAATAAACTTAAAATCGGCTTGTTGTTTTACTTTTCGGCCTTTTAAAATTGTGTTTAAACTATAAAAATCAAAAGCAAATTTTACGATCAATGCCAAAAAAACGACAGCATAAACCGCTAGTAAGATATAATTCCAATTAAGTTCAAAAGTTTCTTGGGTAATTTGCGACGGCTGAAGCTGCGAATAGTCAATATTAAATGATGGAGCACGGTCAACCCAAATAACTTTAGTGTAAACTAATAAAGGTAAAACTACAGCTGTTATTAAACCAGTTAATAAAAACCATCTATTGCTGTTAAAAAATGTCTCCTTGCGAAGTAAAGCTTGATAAGCACAATAAAATAGTGCGATTAGACCTGTAGATTTTGCAATATAAATGAAAAGTGCTTCCATAACCATTATTTTTCTTCTTTTGGAGTTTCGATCATAGCTAATATCTCGCGTAATTCATCTGCAGAGATTTTCTCTTCCTTGGCAAAAAACGAAACCATATTTTTATAAGAACTATTAAAATAGTTGTCAATTGCCGTTTTCATATATTTCTTGCTGTAGGCTTCAAGAGTTACAGCAGGATAATATTGATGTGTATTTCCAAATGCATTATGCGCTACAAAACCTTTTTCCTCCAGATTTCGAACTATTGTCGATAGGGTATTGTAATGTGGTTGATCTTCAGTTATTTCTGCCTGAATTTCTTTTACAAAAGCTTTTTTCAACTTCCATAAAATTTGCATTATCTCTTCTTCTTTGTTGGTTAACTTTTGCATGTCTTTTAATTTTAATTCAAAGCTATAACTATTTTTTTAGTTACGCAACTATAAAAATAGTTATTTAACTAAAAAAGACGTTATTGTAGAATAAAAGACACAGAAAAGTTATTCAAGTTCAAAGTTAATGAATTGAATTTTAATGGTTTAGTTTTGAATAAAGGATTTGTTTATTTTTTTTCCTGCAGTAAAGCTTTTTTAATCCAAAGGCAGCAAAGAGTTGCAATTATTCCAATACAAGCCATAAATAACCAGTTTATTTGATAGCCAAAATCAGAGATAATTTCAAATCCAACTTTAGAACTAACAATATGTGCCAGACTAAAGCTCATGGTATAAAGTGCCATATAGCGTCCTTCTTGGCCACGCGGAGCACGGCTTAATGCAAATGCATTCGAGAACGGAAAGGTTAAGATTTCGCCAATCGAAATACAGATCATGCTGATTACTAACATTCCAGCCCAAAAATTAATTAATAAAAGAAAGAAGCTCGAAGCCATTACAAAGGATCCTAGAATTATTATTTTGATTTTAGGAAATCCTCGTCTCTCTATAAAACCAACCGTCGGAACTTCAAATGCAAAAATTAAAAGTCCGTTTAAAGTCATTAATAATCCAGTTTGAAATGGACTTAAATCAAATTTTTTAAAATGATATATAGGTAGTGTTGTAAATAATTGAAAGAAAATCATAGCCGTTATGAAACTTACAAATAAGAAAACCCAGAATATTCCATCATGAAATACAGATTTCACTTCAGCAGCACTTTCAGTTTTGTCACCATGATCTACTTTTTTCTTTTCCTTAACTAATAATGCAAAAATTAGAATTGAAATAATACAAGAGGCACCATCAACCCAAAACAATCCAGAATAACCCATTCCCATAATTATTAAACCGCCAAGTGCAGGTCCGGCTGCAAAACCTAAGTTTACAGCAAGACGAACCAGTGTTAATGCACGAGTTCTATTTTCAGGTTTTGCATATGCTCCCAGAGATACAAACATTGCTGGTCGAAACATATCGGCAATAGTCATTAAAACAAACATTGCAATACATAAGCCCCAAAAAGTGGTAACAAATTGTACTAGAAACATTGAAATTCCTGTAGTAAACAAGCTAAAAATCATGATTTTATAAAAACCAATTTTATCAGATAATTTGCCGCCCAGCCAAGAACCAAGCATAGAGCCTAAACCAAACGCAACCATAATCCAGCCAACTTGATTATACGTAAAATGAAGGTCTTCTTTTAAATACTTAGACAAAAAAGGAAGTACCATTGTTCCGGCACGATTGATAAAAGTGATAATTGTAAGTATCCAGATTTCTCTAGAAAATCCTTTAAAGTTGTTTATATAGTGACTAAAAGCAGTTTTGAGCATTACGATGATTAAAATTTGCAACAAAGTTAGAAAACTTTGTCATGTTCTGCCGTTGTCATTTTGTTACTTTTAAACTATTTTTGCACTAAATTTCTACGATGAAAAACTACATTATCCTAAGCTTGCTTTTAACTTTTAGTTTTGGTTTCAGCCAAATGAAATTTAAGAGTATTGATGCCGAAAAATTTCAAAAGCAAATAAACTCAGAATATGCTGATGCTAAGACAAGTCCGTTGATGGAAGAAGATTTAAAATCTTTTAAAGCATTGGATTTTTATCCCATTAATGGAAAGTATTTTGTTAATGCAAGATTTGAAAAAGCAGAGAACGAAAAAGTTTTTGAAATGAAAACTACTGGAACCAGAACGCCAAAATATGTAAAATTCGGAACTATTTATTTTACAATTGATGGTATCGAAATGCAGTTGAATGTGTATAGAAACATTGAGTTGTCTAAACAAAAAAAATATAAAGATCATTTGTTTCTTCCTTTTTCAGATTTAACCTGCGGAAAAGAAAGTTATATAGGCGGAAGATATATTGATCTAAAAATCCCAAAAGGAAATATAATTGCAATCGATTTTAATCAAGCTTACAATCCGTATTGTGCTTACAACCATAAGTATTCCTGCCCAATTGTTCCGTTAGAAAATGATTTGAAAATAGAAATTAAAGCTGGTGTAAAAACATTTCATTAATGGACTTTTTTAATTTTCATACACATCAATTTACGAATCATTCTGATATTCTAGAATTGGTAAATCAATATCCGCAAGAGTTTGATGCATCAATTCCTTATTATTCTATTGGAATTCATCCTTGGTATATTAAAGAAGATCGTTTAGAAAATGATTTGAAAATGATTGAAGAAAAACTACAGACCAAAAACTGCTTAGCACTTGGAGAATGCGGTTTGGATAAACGTGTTGAAATTCCGCTTGAACTTCAAATTCAGGTTTTTGAAAAACAATTGGCTTTAGCCGAAAAATACAATAAACCAGTTGTTATTCATTGTGTTGCTGCGTTTCAGGAAATTATTGCAATCAAAAAGAAAATGAAAATTTCAGTTCCTATGATTGTTCACGGTTTTTCTAAAAATAGTCAAGTTGCTGAGCAGCTTATTGCAGCGGGATTTTACATTTCGTTTGGTAAATATTTATTAAAAAATCCAAGTTTGAAAGACGTTTTTCAGAATATTCCAAACGATCGATTTTTTTTAGAAACAGATACAATCGACGAGAGTATTCAACAGGTTTACAATTTGGCGGCAGTATATAAAAATAGTACAGTTAAAGAATTACAAGAGATTATTAATAGAAATTTTGAAAGAGTTTTTGGTGAGAAGTAATTAGTAATTAGTGAAAAGTAAATAGTAAAAAGTAAAATGAGTTTGTCACCCTGAGCGAAGTCGAAGGGGCGCTCAAATTGAACTTCGACTTCGCTCAGTCTGACAGGCAGTGAACTTGAAACAAATAAAAAAACAAAAACAACAAAAGAAAATATATGGCAGAGTGGACAGAAAGAGCTGAGCTTTTATTTACAAAAGAAGGATTAGAAAATCTAAAAAATGCAAACGTGCTGGTAGTAGGTTTAGGCGGAGTAGGATCATTTGCAGCCGAATTTTTGGCTAGAGCAGGAGTTGGAAATATGACAATTGTTGATGGCGATGTTGTGGATATTACGAATATTAATAGACAGCTTCCTGCTTTGCATTCAACAGTTGGTCAGCCTAAAATTACTATTGTCGGTGATCGTTTAATGGATATTAATCCCGAATTGAAATTAACTCGTGTTCAGGAGTTTTTGTCGCCAGAACGCGCTTTTGAAATTGTTTCTCCTGAGTTTGATTATGTTTTGGATTGTATTGACAGTATTACGCCAAAATTAAATTTGATTATTGCGGCAAAACGCAAAAGAGTAAAAATCATCAGCAGTATGGGAGCAGGAGGAAAGATGCTCGCTTCTAAAGTAAAAGTGGCTGATATTTCTAAAACTATAAACTGTTATTTCTCAAAAGCAATTCGCAAGCGATTAAAAGCGGTAAAAATCAATAAATTAAAAGTGGTTTTTTCATCTGAAATTCAAGATGAAAACAGCTTAAAATTGACTGACGGGAAAAATTTTAAAAAATCGTTTTACGGAACTAACAGCTACATGCCTGGTTTGTTCGGACTTCATGCTGCTGAAGCAGTAATTCGTTATTTACTTAAAAAATAAGGCGCTAAGAGGCTGAGATTCTAAGGTGCTGAGTTTAGTGCAGAAAAAAACTTAGAATCTTAGCCTCTCAGAACCTAAGAACCTAAGAACCTAAAAAAAAATGATTAAAACAGTAATTTTTGATATGGACGGCGTAATTGTCGACACAGAACCCGTTCATCGTTATGCTTATTACAAGCAGTTTTCAGAATTAAATATCGAAGTTTCCGAGGAAATGTATACTTCATTTACTGGATTTTCGACTCGAAATACATTTCAAACATTAAAAGGACATTTTCCTTCGATAACTCATGAAGTTGAAGATTTGATTCAACGAAAAAGAAGTATTTTTAATGATGCTTTTGACACAAAAGAAGATTTGTATCTGCTGGAAGGTGTTGAGGATTTAATTAAAGATTTACATGCAAACGGAATCCAGTTAATTTTAGCTTCTTCGGCATCAAAGGTTACGATAGAAAGAGTTTTTACGAGATTTAATCTGCACCAGTATTTTTCTCATATTGTGAGTGGCGAAGATTTTCCTCAGTCAAAACCAAATCCTGCTATTTTTATTCATGCAGCGTCATTATCAATTGCTCCTAAAGAGAATTGTATTATTATTGAAGACAGTACAAATGGTGTAAAAGCAGCAAAAGGTGCTGGGATTTTTTGTGTAGGATATAACAGTCTTCATTCGAACATGCAGGACTTAGATGAAGCGGATTTAATCATTAATAATTTCAATGAATTAAATGCCAAAAAAATAGCTGATTTTCAATCTTGAATTATGTAAATTTTAACATTTGTTCGGTAATTGAATTTGTAAATTTGAACAAACAAAAAAAACTCTTAATAATGAAAAAACTACTTATCGCATTAGCTATAATAATGGCTCCTTTTGCGTCTGAAGCTCAGGTGAAAACACCACAAGCGAGTCCAAAAGCTTATATTAAACAAACAGTTGGGTTAACAGATGTTGAGGTTACTTACTCGCGTCCAGGTGCGAGAGGCAGAGCAGTTTTTGGTAATTTAGTTCCGTTTGGAAAATTGTGGAGAACAGGAGCAAACGAAAATACAATTATTAATTTTAGTGATGATGTTGTAATTGATGGAAAAACTTTGAAAAAAGGGAAGTATGCAATTTACACTATTCCTAAAATCGAAAGCTGGGAAGTTATTTTTTACCTTTCTACAGACAACTGGGGATTGCCAGAAAATTGGAGTGATGCTTATGTAGCATTAAGAACAACAGTAAAAGAAAATGCACTGCCAACACCGGTAGAAACTTTTACAATTGGAATTAATGGTTTAGATCCTAATTTTGGTTATTTAGAAATGGCTTGGGAAAACTCTCACGTTGCTTTAAAATTTGAAGTTCCAACTGCAAAAATTGCAACTGCAAGTATCGAAAAAACATTGGCTGGACCAACTTGGAATGACTATTTTGCTGCTGCACAATATTTGTTTCAATCAAATGGAAATATCGAAACAGCAAGAACTTACATTGATAAAGCTCTTGATATGAGTACTGAAAAACCTTACTACGTTTCTAGATTGAAATCATTGATTCAGGCAAAACAAGGAGATAAAAAAGGTGCTGTTGAAACGGCTAAAATCTCATTGGCTGCTGCTGAAGCTGCAAACAACCAAGATTATGTAAAAATGAACAAAGACAGTATCGCTGAATGGAGCAGATAAAAGCTTTTAAATTTTAATAAAAAAAATCCAAATTTCTTGAATCTAGAAATTTGGATTTTTTTTGACTCTTTCCCTATAAGCGTAATGTTAATTACTTTTTAGGCATTTCATCTTCTGGCAGAATAATTTTATTGAGTTCGGCATCTTTTTTAGCTCTTTTTTGAGCAGCTTTTCCTTTTCCAATAGGCAGACCAGCAGTTACATACAAAGATCTGTTGTATACATTTGGGCCATCGCCTTTCATTACAGGAACCAAACCATAATAGTATTGAACTGTTATGTTCAAGCCATTTCCAACATTCATATGATAACCCGCTCCTAAAGCAAGTCCGGCATCAATAACACGAATTTGATCTCGAATGTTCTTTTTGTAAACCACATCATCTTTATTTACCTCTTTAGAAAACTCGTCAAAAGCTTTGGCTAAAAGACCAAATTGAGGCCCTGTTTTTAGATAAATTCTATTTTTAAACTGATACTTAATCAAAATGGGAACATTAAAATATCGAATCTCACGATTTACAGTTCCGCCTGCAAAAGTATTATCTAAATTCGCATCGTCTAAAGAATACAGCGGAATATGTCGCGCTCCCATTGGCGATTTTACAATTACACCAGTATTAATCATCCAAGCAGGATTTTGTTTTGATCGTAAATCAAAATAAAAACCTAAATTAAAACCAGGATTACTTCCAGAACTATCCAGATCAGAAATTGTAGAAAAATTTATACCTCCTTCTAATCCAAATTCTAAAAAAGGAGAATTTAGTTTGTCTCCAAAAATTAAGGAAATCAGCACCTGAGACTTCGCCTGAGACATACTTAATAATGCAGCAAGCAAGAGTAAACCTTTTTTCATACAATTGGGTTTAAAGTCCAAAACGATATTGAAGTCCGCCTAAAACTTGAGTACGACTTCCTAAAAATCCGCATTCTGCCCTAAACATAATGTGTTTGTTATATTGAAACTGAGTTCCAATAATAAAATTCCACATATCTTTTGGAGCTTTTTGTAATGAGTACTGAACAGAAGAATTTCCAGCAGTACTCAAGGCACCATCAAGATTAGTTAAAAAAGTTCCAGCTCTTTCTAATGCTCTGTTGGCAGTATTATGCTTTGCCGCATTTATAGGATTAGCTTGTTGCGCAGGAGTTAACCCGTTCCACCAGTTATCTACTTTTGTTTGATTCTCGGCTACTTTTTCTAAACCACTGTCAACTTTGCCTTGCGCAGTAGTTAAATCAAAAATATCAGACATTGCAATATTTCCGTTAGTATCGCCAGAAATATGAACTCTAAAACCTCCGACCCATAAAGCGATATTTTGATCTTGCTTATGAAACTTAAAAGTTTTACCTAGTCGAGGTCCAAAAACATACGAAAATGCAGGTTTATCTAAAGAACTAATGTCTGTCCAAGCCATATTCATATCCAATGCAAGCCAGCCGCCGCCAATACCAATTGTTGGCGTCATACCCAAACCAAAAGTTGTAGCGTTAAAATTGGCTTTAGTACTGAAAGAAGCCACTTGCGACCAATTATTATCAGCATCTGGAATCCAAATACCAGCATTAATTTTTGTGGCAGTATTTGCTTTTCCAAAAATTCCATAGATATTTAAAAAAGGTAATAACCAAATATCAGGTCGTATTGTAAGTGCACCGGCTTCGACCGAAGATTTGTCAAAACGCACAATTTCATCTAAGTTGAATTGCGGACCATTATTGAAACCAACATTCAAATCACTAATATCGATTTGAGAATCCTGCCAAAAATAATTTATTGATAATCCCGCTGAGTAAGGTAATTTATAGCCTTTTTGAGCAACTTTTTCGCCCCATATAGGAAGAGCGTATGGGTATTCTTCTACTTTAAGACTATCTTTTAATTGTTGATTTTTTTGTCCTACGATTTTATCGGTATAAACCTGACCGAAAATCTGTACACTAAAGAATAATAAAAAGGCTGATATTACTGTGTTGCATTTCATTGATTGTGGTATTTGTTAATTAATAAAACTGCGCAAAATAAAATAGAACTAATGTATTCTTAAACTGATAGGTATGTACGATTTTGTTTTTTAGATATTTAGGATATAAAAGGTTGAAATTTTGAATGTATAATATTATGTTAATTATTGTTAAAGTTAAATAAATTTTCTTTTGACTTGTACTATTTTTTTTAGAAAATGCAATTAAAAAACAGCAGAGTAAAATAATTTGTTTCAACTAAAGAGATAAAGTATTATTTTTACAGTCATGAAATGGATCGCAATAGTATTATCACTTTACTTAACTGTACTTTCAAATATGCCTTGTGCAGATGTGGAAGTAGGTAGTGCTATGCATAAAACAGCTCAGTTTTCATCAGAAAACAATCATTCTCACGATAAAGACAATGATTTATGCTCTCCTTTTTGCGCTTGCAACTGCTGTGGAGCACAAATTTTGACTTTTCAATATTCGGTGAGTTATGATTTTCCTGCTGCTCACACCATTATTTCTACTTCTTTACCAAATTACATTTCTGTATTTACTTCTAATTTTTACGGAAGTATTTGGCAGCCGCCGCAAATAGCATAATGATAACCCAATTGTTTAGTTTTAAATTTTAAAACTAGGCATTATTTGGGTCAGAGAATTGTGGACTTTCCACAAAATTACAAGACAAATTTTTGTCTAATTTCTCATGTCATTAAATATTTCAAATGCTAGATAAAATCATTCAGTTTAGTATACGAAACAAATTCGTTATACTACTATTTACCCTTGTTTTAATAGCTTGGGGAAGCTATTCGCTTAAAAAATTGCCACTTGATGCCTTGCCGGACGTGACCAATAATCAAGTTCAAATTATTACAACCGCACCTACATTGGCAAGTCAAGAGGTCGAACAATTAATTACATATCCATTAGAACAAGCTGTAAAAACAGTACCGGATATTATAGAACTGCGCAGTATTTCACGTTTTGGATTATCTGTCGTTACCGTTGTTTTTGAAGACGATGTCGATATTTATTGGGCGCGTGAACAAATATTTCAGCGTTTAAAACAAGCAGAAGAAAACATTCCAGAATATGCTGGTTCGCCAGAATTGGCGCCAATTTCTACAGGTTTAGGCGAAATTTATCAATACGATGTTTATGCTAAAAAAGGATACGAAAATAAATACGATGCCGTAAAACTAAGAACCATTCAAGATTGGATCATTATTCCGCAATTGCAAGGAATTGAAGGAGTTGCAGACGTAAGTACTTGGGGCGGAAAATTAAAACAATATGAAATTGCCGTAAACCCAAATACATTAAACAGTCTTGGCGTAACCATTACCGAGATTTTTGATGCTTTAGAAAAAAACAATCAAAATACAGGCGGTGCTTATATTGAGAAAGACCAATATGCTTTTTTTATTCGCGGCGTCGGAATGGCAAAAGGAGTTAAAGATCTTGGAAATGTAGTGGTTAAAAACCGAAATGGCTCGCCAGTTCTAGTGCGCGACGTAGCGCAGGTTCGCGAAGGCGTTGCATTGCGTTATGGAGCATCAACTAAAGACGGTAAAGGTGAAATCGTGTCAGGAATGGTTTTGATGTTGAAAGGCGAAAATTCCAGCGCAGTTGTTGATCGTGTTAAAGAAAGAATGATCCAAATTAATAAAAGTCTGCCAGAAGGTGTTGTTGCCGAGGCTTTTATTGATCGAGGAAAATTAGTAGATAACGCCATCGGAACCGTTACAAAAAACTTATTAGAAGGAGCTTTAATTGTCATTTTTGTGTTGATTTTATTTTTAGGAAATCTTCGTGCAGGATTAATCGTAGCCTCTGTAATTCCGCTGGCGATGCTTTTTGCCATTATTTTGATGAATGCCTTTGGCGTAAGCGGAAATTTAATGAGTCTTGGTGCAATCGATTTTGGAATTATTGTTGACGGCGCCGTGATTATTGTTGAAGCTTCCATGCATCATTTGCAAAAACTCAAACGTAAAAAAGAACTTTCGCAGGAAGAAATGGACGCTGAAATCTACAATTCGGCATCAAAAATTAGAAATAGTGCCGCTTTTGGCGAAATCATAATTTTGATTGTGTATTTACCAATTTTGGCTTTAGTGGGCACCGAAGGAAAAATGTTCAAACCAATGGCAATGACAGTTGGTTTTGCAGTTATTGGTGCATTTATACTTTCGCTGACTTATGTACCAATGATGAGTGCTTTATTTCTTTCGAAAAAAACAGAACATAAAGAAAACTTCAGCGATAGAATGATGCGTTGGTTCGAGAATTTATACACACCATTTTTAAGGAAAGCACTTCAGTTTAAAAAAGTAGTTTTAGGAGCTTCTTTAGGATTGTTTGTATTTGGTGTTATTGTTTTTCAGAATATGGGAGGAGAATTTATCCCTACAATCGAAGAAGGCGATTTGGCTATCAATGCAACAATTATGACAGGAAGTTCGCTTACGCAGATGGTTGAAACAACCACTAAATACGAACAGATTCTAAAAGCTAAATTTCCAGAGATAAAAACAATAGTAACGAAAATTGGAAGTGGTGAAATCCCAACAGATCCAATGCCGATAGAAAGCGGCGATTTGATTATTGTTTTGAAAGATAAGAAAGAATGGAAAGGCAAATATCGCAATTGGGAAGAACTGGCAAATGCCATGAAAAAAGAAATGGAAGTGATTCCTGGAGCGAATATTGAGATTTCGCAGCCAATTCAAATGCGTTTTAACGAATTAATGACTGGAAGCCGAAGCGATATTGCGATCAAGATTTTTGGAGATGATTTGGAAATTCTAGATTCAAAAGCAGCCGAGTTAATTTCGAAGATTAAAAGTATTGAAGGAATTGGCGATTTAAAAGCAGATAAAGTAACAGGTCTGCCACAAATAACAATTAAATACGATTACAACAAAATTGCCTTATACGGATTGAATATTTCTGATATTAATCAAATCATTCGTTCGTCGTTTGCGGGAGAAAGCGCGGGAAAAATCTATGATGAAAGCAAGCGTTTTGATGTTGTGGTTAGAATGAATGAAGATAATCGTGCTGATATTACTGATGTAAGCAATTTATTTATTCCGCTTCCAAGCGGACAACAGGTACCGCTTTCTCAGGTGGCGACAGTCGATTACGAGCAAGGGCCGGTTCAGGTGGTTCGTGAAGATGGGAAACGCAGAATTACGGTTGGATTAAATGTACGTGGTCGTGATATTAAAACGGTTGTTGAAGAAATTCAGCAAAAACTGGATAAAAATTTTAAACTGCCTGCAGGTTATTATGTAACGTATGGCGGACAATTTGAAAATTTGATCGAAGCTACAAAAAGACTTTCAATTGCATTGCCTATTGCTTTAAGCTTGATTTTAATACTGCTCTATTTTACATTCAAAAGTTACAAGCAGGCTCTTTTAATCTTTACTGCCATTCCTTTATCGGCTATTGGAGGTGTTTTTGCGCTTTCGCTGCGCGGAATGCCGTTTAGTATTTCTGCAGGAATTGGGTTTATCGCTTTGTTTGGAATTGCGGTTCTTAACGGAATTGTTTTGATTTCGTGTTTTAACCAATTAAAAACAGAAGGGATTTTAGATCCGTTGCAAAGAATCTTAATTGGAACCAAAACCAGATTACGTCCCGTTTTAATGACTGCAGCAGTAGCTTCATTAGGATTTTTGCCAATGGCATTGTCTACAAGCGGCGGGGCAGAGGTTCAGAAACCATTGGCTACAGTTGTAATAGGAGGACTATTCTCTGCAACTTTACTGACTTTAATCGTTTTACCGATTTTGTATTTAATGTTGGAAAAGTTTAATCATAAAGTAAAATGATTTTCACGCAGATTTGGCAGATTTTAGCAGATTTAATTTTAAAAATGACAAAAAATAATCTTCATATATCTGCTTAAATCCTTTAAAATCTGCGTGAAATATAAAAGATAAAAAATGAAAATACTATATAAAATCAATACAATTCCCTTTGCGAACTTCGCGCATTCTTTGCGAACTTTGCGGTTAAACAAGTTCCTATTGGCGAATAAAACATTGTGGTTAATCACATTTTTACTGATAACCACATTGGCATCAGCGCAAACTAAAATATCTTTAGAGAAAGCAATAGAACTTGCTAAATCAAACAACATTGATTTAAAAATTGCGGATAAGGAAATAGAAAAGCAAAAGACTTTACAGAAGACTGCTTTTCAACCAGATCCGCTTCAGGTGCAATATCAAGGCGGACAGTTTAATAGTGCTGATTATGATCACAATGTTTCGGTGCAGCAATTTTTTCCGTTAGGAAATATTACAAAGGCTAACAGACAGTTGCAGGAAGAACTGGCAAAATTGGCAGAGAAACGCAAGGCTTTATCTTCTTATGAGATTGAAAAAGCGGTAACATTGGCTTATTATCAGTATTTGTACGGAATTTCGATTCAGAAGTTGAATTCTGAATTAAATGAGATTTATACCAAATTTCTAAAAAATGCTGAGCTTCGTTTTAAAACTGGAGAAAGCGGTAATATTGAGGTAATAAGTGCCAAAGCGAAAGTAAAGGAAATCGAAACCCAGAAAGAACAATTGGCTTATGATATGGCAATTTATCAAAAACAGCTTCAGTTTTTTATTCAAACGAATGAAAATATACTGCCAGATGAATCAACTTCGTTAAAATATTCTTTTATTGAAAATCAGGATTCAAAAGCCGAAAGTGTAATGACGGATTTGTATCAACAAGAAATTTCGGTTTTTCAAAAGGAAGCTAAAACATTTAAAGCCATGCGAACGCCAAAGGTAGGTTTAGGTTATTTTGCACAAACAATTAATAAAGAATCTTTATTTCAAGGTTTTACAGCCGGTCTTCAGATTCCATTATTTGGAGGAGTAAATACAGCAAAAGCAAAAGCGGCTGAAATCAGTATTTCGCAATCACAATTGGCATTAGATAAAAATAAGATTATGCTGAATCTTCAAAAAGAAGAATTACAGAACAACTTCAAAAAACAGCAGAAGAATCTGGATTATTATCAAAATGAAGGTTTACAATACGCCAATCAGATTATTGAAACAGCACAAAAAACGTATGCAAACGGTGATTTGAGTTACTGGTCTTATATTAGTTTTTTAAATCAGGCAATCGATATTAAAAAACAATTTGCTGAAGCAACACACAGTTTTAATCAAAGTGCTATCGAACTCCAATTTCCAACCATCAAAAACAATTAAAATGAAAAATATATATAATTCTTTAACCGCAAAGGTCGCAAAGATTTTAACGCAAAGTTCGCAAAGAAAAATTGCTTACAGCTTACTGCTTATAGCTTATAGCGGAATATTAATCTCATGCAATGAAAAAAAGACAGAAGAAACAAAAGAAGAAGAAAAATCTACTACAGAAGTTGCATTAACAGAATCTCAGTATAAAACGGTAGGTATTGAAACAGGATTTGTTGAAGACAGAAATCTTAACAAAATCATCAAAGCAAATGGATATACTACGGTTCCCCCGCAAAATTCAGCTGAAGTTTCGACTTTAATCGGCGGAACGGTGAAGGATATTTTTGTTTTAGAAGGAACTTTTGTCAATAAAGGAAAAGTATTGGCAACGATTCAAAATCTTGAAGTTATCGAAATGCAGGAAGAATATCATTCGGCAACAGCCAATGTTGAATATCTGCAGTTAGAATACAATCGTCAGAAAACATTGAGTGACGAAAACGTAAATCCGAGAAAAACATTTCAGGAAGTAAAAGCCAAATTAGCGGCTGAAAGAGCGCGAGCACAAGCTGCAAAAAACAAATTAGAAGCTTTGCATGTTTCTACAAAAGGAAGTACTTCTGTAGTTCCAATTGTGGCACCTATTAACGGTTATGTTGGGAAAATTAATATTGCCAAAGGTGCTTTTGCACAAACCGGAGTTTCTTTGTTTGAAGTAGTAGACAATAGTCAGATGCATTTAGATTTGAATGTTTATGAAAAAGATTTGGGTTCAATCTCAATTGGTCAGGTTATCGATTTTGTATTAACAAACCAATCTAATAAATCAATTAAAGGAAAGATCTTCGGAATCAATAAATCATTTTCTAATGAAAGTAAAACTGTTGCAGTTCATGCTAAAATTGATCCAGCCGATGCAAAAGGATTGATTCCGGGAATGTATGTTTCGGCAAATATTAATATTGTTAATGCAACTGTTCCGGCTTTACCAAAAGATGCCGTAGTTCGAAATGCCGATAAATACTTTGTTTTTGTTCAGGAAGAAGCTCATGCAGAAGAAAAGCACGAACATAAAGCAGGCGAAAAAGAGGAAGCTCACGAGAAAGAAGTTCATTTTAAAGCCGTTGAAGTAGTTCCAGGAACAACAGATTTAGGTTTTACAGAAATTAAGTTTGTTGGTGCCATTGAATCAGGAGCTAAAATTGTTACAAAAGGAGCTTTTTATTTGTTGTCTGCCATGAAAGGCGGAGGTGAGCATAGTCACTAGATTATTTGCAAATAAGGTGCAAAGTTTTTCTCATTTTATGTCATTTCGACTGAAAGGAGAAATCACACTAGAATTTTGACAAAGTGTGTTGCCAATTTTTGTAGAGTAACGTTTGTGATTTCTCCTTTCAGTCGAAATAACAAACTAGGATGTTTTTTTTAATAAAAAACTTAACGGCTTAGTGTCTTTGCAGCAATGAACTTTGGCATAAAAACCGTAAATTTAGTGCATTATTTAGAAAAAGTTTAAACAAGAAGTTTCCCCATGATACATCAAGATAAAGAAATAAAAAGTACAAAAAATAAAGCAAAACCATCCTGCAGCTGTTCACATGATGAGCCTGTACATTCTGATCATGACGGGCATGATCACGGACATGATCACGAACACAACAGCGAAGGAAGTTTGTTTAAAATGTTTCTGCCTGCCATCATATCCTTTGTTTTATTACTTATAGGAATTGGTTTTGATAACTATTTTCCTCAAACATGGTTTTCAGGTTATGTAAGGATTGTTTGGTACGCTGCCGCTTATCTTCCGGTAGGTTTTCCTGTTTTGAGAGAAGCTTACGAAAGCATTATAAAAGGAGATGTTTTTTCGGAGTTTTTTTTAATGTGTATTGCTACAATTGGAGCATTTGCAATTGGAGAATATCCTGAAGGTGTTGCCGTTATGCTGTTTTATACCATTGGAGAAACATTTCAGGGAATGGCAGTCAGCAAAGCAAAATCGAATATTAAAAGTCTATTAGATTCACGCCCTGATGAGGTTACTATTTTTGAAAATAATATTGCTGTAAAAGTAAAAGCCTTTGAAGTGAAAATAGGATCAGTTATTCAGCTTAAAGCAGGAGAAAAACTGGGATTAGATGGAGAGTTATTATCAGATACAGCATCTTTTAATACCGCAGCTTTAACGGGAGAAAGTAAACCAGATACCAAAAAGAAAGGCGAAACAGTTCTCGCAGGAATGATAAATGAGAATACAATTGTTCAAGTAAAAGTTACAACTGCATACAGCGATAGTAAATTATCTAAAATTCTAGAATTGGTTCAAACTGCTGTAACAAAAAAAGCGCCTGCAGAATTGTTTATTAGAAAATTTGCCAAAATCTACACTCCAATTGTTGTTTATCTCGCAATCGCAATTTGTGTATTGCCAATGCTTTTTGTAGATTATTATGTATTTAATGAATGGTTGTACCGCGCGTTAGTTTTCTTAGTTATTTCTTGTCCGTGTGCGTTAGTAATTAGTATTCCGCTAGGTTATTTTGGCGGAATTGGAGCGGCAAGTAAAAACGGAATTTTGTTTAAAGGCAGTAATTATCTAGACAGTATTTCGGTTATACAGAATGTTGTAATGGATAAAACCGGAACAATGACAGAAGGTGTTTTTAAAGTTCAGGAAGTAATTATTAATCCTGAATTTGATAAAAAAGAAATTCTGAATCTGGTAAATGTTTTAGAAAGCCATAGCACGCATCCTGTTGCAACCGCAATTCATAATTATGTTGGTCGAATTGATTCATCGATTGAATTGAAAAATGTTGAGGAAATTTCAGGACACGGATTAAAAGCACTTTTTAACGGAAAGGAATTGCATGTTGGTAATTTTAAACTCTTGGATAAATTTTCGATACCGTACAACATAGATCCCAGCACAGTTGTTTATACGACAATTGCCATCGCATACGACAGAAAATTTGCAGGTTATTTAACCATCGCAGATGAAATTAAAAAAGACGCGCAGGAAACGGTTACTAAACTAAAAGCATTAGGTGTAAAAGTAACAATGTTAAGCGGTGATAAAACAAATGTGGTTCAATTTGTAGCCGATAAACTGGGTATTACCAATGCTTTTGGAGATTTGCTTCCAGAAGATAAAGTAAATAAAGTAAATGAAATCAAGGCTAAAAATGAAACCGTTGCATTTGTTGGAGACGGCGTAAACGATGCGCCCGTTATTGCTTTAAGCACTGTAGGAATTGCAATGGGAGGTTTAGGAAGCGACGCTGCAATCGAAACTGCCGATGTTGTAATTCAAGATGATAAACCAAGTAAAATAGCAATGGCAATTAATATTGGAAAACAAACCAAAAAAATTGTCTGGCAGAATATTACGCTCGCTTTTGTTGTAAAGGCTTTTGTGCTGATTTTAGGTGCAGGCGGATTAGCAACTATGTGGGAAGCCGTTTTTGCCGATGTTGGAGTTGCCTTACTGGCGATATTGAATGCCGTAAGAATTCAGAAAATGAAGTTTTAAATTTTGACTTTAAACATAAATAAAGCCCAATTCAAATTACTTGAATTGGGCTTTATATTTTGAGTAATGTTACTTTTTTAAATGTTTCTGTTCCTGGATTTCACCATTTCCAAAAGACCAATTTTCATGTCCATTATTTTCTAATAAAACAATGATAACATTATTGATTAAAATTGATGTTGTTGACGAAATTCTTGTAGCAATTTGATGATATAACTTTTTCTTTTGTTCTAAAGTTCTTCCTTGCCCAGCCGTTATTTGAACATAAATTATTTCATCAGAATGTGAAATTCCGAGATAACTCTCTGGATATTTTATTTGATGAGGTTCTAATTCTTCAATAACATGGAAATAATCATCTTTTGGAATATTAAACTCTTCGATCAAAGAGTGATGAATCGATTCTGAAATAGTGTTTTTTGTTTCCTGAGAAAGTTTTTTGGGCAGACTGATTCGGACAAATGGCATTTTAAAAATTTTTATGTTATTGGTATAATAGTGTCAACTTTTTATAAAAATAAGAAATTAATAGTGAACTGAAATTTGAAATTGCTTAAAATTTTAAATCAATAATCTGCCCATTATTTTCAAGTCTAATAGCTGTTTTATTACTTTCAGAAGGAGTTTGGGTAGGATACCAATTTCGATTAGGTCTTACCATAATTAATAAACCTTCGTCATCGCCAATTGCAGCAAAAGCTTCGCTGTTTGTATTTTTAGTAAAGAAGTTTAAGCCGTGTTTTGCGATTAATTGATTTCCTAATTCCAATGGATTTTCATTTACGATTCCAATTTCACTAATATTTAAAATGGATTTAGAACTGAATTCTTCCGTTTGAAAATTATCGAGATCATGTCTGGCAATAAACTCTAATAAATTTCCATTATTATCATAAAAATAAACCGCGTGAGCATTCCAGTTTTCAAAATTGGTAATAACATTTTGATCTTCAATTACAATTAAATCGACTTTGTTTTTACACCATTCAATAGCTTCATCAAGTTTGTTCTCTGGAATATTGAAGGCAAAATGATATATTGAGCTGAAATCGCTGTTTTCAATAAATTTTAAAGTTGAGTTTCCTGCTTTGATAGTAACAAATTCGGAGTTGTTTTCTAAAATCGGTAAACCAAGAATATCTTGATAAAATAATGCAGTCTGTTTAATATCTGCTGTCTGAAGTTGAATGTGTTCAAGTTTCATAAGTGGTATTTTTTATAAAAAGGAGAATTTCTTTTTGTTACAAACAAATTTAAAAAATGGCAATCTCATTTTAGCTGCGGTGTCATTTTATACTTCAATGTGAGAATAGCAAATTGTTATCGAAAAAAGTAAAAGTACAGTTTAGATTTTGTATAAAAGTAAAGCCTGTTTTCTAAATGAAAACAGGCTTTAAGAGTATTGTATTTAACGGGTTTATTTTGGCATTTCTGGTGTCATAATTCTTCTCGTTGGTGTACTCAAAGTTTCAATAAAAGCTAATAAATCGCTTATTTCTTCTTTGTTCAAATTCAACTTTTTAAGCGCAGGATCAACTTTCGGAATCAAAGAATCTCGTGCTGTTCCCAAATATTTTTTTTGAACAGGAGAGGGATTTCCTAAATTATAAAGCTCAACAACATCAAGCAAAGTTGGAAAATGTCCGTGATGCATCCATGGCTTAGTATTTACTACTTCACGAAGTGTAGGCGTTCTAAATTTGCCAATATCTTTTACATTTTTAGTAACATTATAACGTCCAAAATCTTCATTTTTTGTTCCAAACAAAGTCTGTCCGTCATTATGAAATTCATTGTCACTAAAATAAGGTGTATTATGGCAGTTTATACATTGTGCTTTGGTTCGAAATAAATGCATCCCTTTTACTTGCTGATCGGTGTAAATGTCTGATTTTCCGCTTACAAATTGATCAAATTTACTTTTCGGACTATTAATTGATCTTTCAAATGTAGCAATGGCATATTGAATGCGTTCTAAAGAAACTTTTTTATCTCCAAAAGCGGCTTCAAAAAGCGGTTTATAGCCTTTAATTTTGGCAATTTTATCAACGGCAATTGTTAGTTTCTCATTCATTTCTAAAGGATCTCCAATAGGAAATTGTGCTTGATCTTCTAAACTTTTTGCGCGTCCATCCCAAAATAGGGAAGTGGCGTATGCCGAGTTTAAAATGGTCATCGAATTACGTTTTCCTGTTTGGCGGTCGTGACCAAAAGAACGTGTTAAATTATCAGTCCATCCCAATTCTGGATTATGGCAGGATGCGCAGGCAATTTGTCCGCTTCGAGATAACCTCGGATCAAAAAACAATATCTTGCCTAAACTTTCTTTTTCTTTAGAATATGGATTATAATCAGGATATGGAACGGCAGGTAGAACGCCAATATCTTGAAATTTCGACTTATCGATGCTTTCATGTAGTTCTGCCGCAGGCCATTTGGACAAATCTCCGCTAGAGTAGATTTTTCGTAATTCCTGAATATCAATGTAATTTGGCTGCTCAATGCTTTTGTAAGCCGTTAAACTTACCAAAAAGAGAATAGGGAAGATTAGCTTTTTCAATTTTGTTTTTTGTGTTTTTGTTCTTTTTTTGAATGTATTTTTTTAACAGCTTTAGATTAGTGTGATCCGCAAACCTAAAGCTGTCAATTAAAAATTATAGATCAACTTCTTTAGGACAGTCGATGTTTAGAGCTGCAGGTTTAGGATATGTTCTATTGTTGTATATTCTATATTGCGTAGAGACAGTTCCTCCAAAAAGCGCATCGTTTGTTAGTTTTAATTCGAACGAAATTTCAAATAAACCAGTACTAATTTCTTTGTAAGTTCCTGATCCTGAAATTGCAATTATATGTTTGTTTTTATTGCTTCCTGTGATGGTAATGTATTGCGGAATTACTAAAACATTTCCGTTTGTTTTACTGTTTCCGTTTGCTGGAAAAAACTCTAAAGCGGATGAAATATTAAATCCAGGCGAATTTGCTGCTGTTGTACTTTCGTTGCTGAACCATCTTTTCAGGTTGAATGAATTTGTGGTATTTGTTCCAGAAGCTACATTAAAACCAATTCTGAAAGCATCGTGATAAACATCGTCATTTGGATTTGCAGTTCCTTTATCGCTGTATAAAACAGCATTTTCATGGCTTTTGGGAACAACAATAGGAAAGGTAAAGGCATTGTAAGCCTGCCATGCACAAACACCGCTTCTATCAAACCAAGTTTCGCCGTAAGTAAGGTAAAAAGCATTTGATAAATCATAAAATTTAGATGCCGGATTTGCATTAACATCCCTTTTTGATTTGATTGGTTTTACGATTTGTAAAATCGTGTTTCCTGTTGCCGTATAATCACCAGCATTTACTAGTGAAATAGCTGATTCGTAATAAACATCATCGTTTTTAATGTTTTCTAAAAGGGTAAAATGATAAGTAACAGAATTGCTGTTTGCTTTAAAAGGATCATGAGTTAATGAATAATTAAATCCATCTAAGGATTCAAATATTTCAAGATTTTCCATTTCAGAAGGAAAATATCCGTTTGGAAAATTAACATTAAAGTCAAATTTTTCTCCTGCTTCTCCTTTGATATCAAATCGGCTTATTGGAAATGTATAATTTGTTGTTATTGGAGCCAAATCAATTTTGAAGGTATCATTTTTAGCTTCCGTATTTAGGTTTCCAATATGAATACTTGGATCTGATATTGTTTCGATTTTCAATGTAATACTTTGGTTTGCCGCCCATCTTTTATCAAACGAAATAGAAATTGTGTCAGTCAATTTGTTTCCTTGAAAAACAAGTTCATTGACAGGATTTAATCTGAAACCTGAATTGTCGCCTGTTATCGTCGAGCTGAAATTGGCTGTAACGGTATTTTTTAGGGAATAGGCTGTTAGAGCAACAGGAACTTTTAATGTTTTTATTGCTTTGTTTACATAGTTTGACTGTGGAATAAGAGTTCCATTAATCGCAGGATATTCTAAAGGAGTATTGTCGCTTTTTACGAAAAAGTTAAATCTCAAATGCGGGTCAATTTCAGAACCCATCTTGTAATCGTCTTTAGAACAAGAAAAAATAAATAATGCGGTTAAAGTTAATATGCTGAATATCTTAATACGATTCATTTTGTTGTAAGTTTTCATTAAGATTAATATTAAAGATTGGAATAGGCAGTACAAATTTTAGCGATGGATATTCGATGCTGCAATTGTTTGAAATGCAACCGTCATTTCTTGTAATTCCTTTTTGATTACGAGTTAAATCAAAGAAAAGCTGACCTTCAAAACACAATTCTTTTCTTCTTTCTAATAATAGTGCTTCTTTTAAATTGGTTGTATTGGTAAGTAGTGAAGCATTTGCACGGCTGCGAATGGTATTAATATCGGCAAATGCAAGATCAGATCTATTGTTTTCTAAAGCAGCTTCGGCTCGTATTAAATACATTTCGCTTAACCTAAAAGCAACATAGCCCGCGTTATCCTGAAACTTTTTAGTAAAGTTGTAATTTGCTCCAGTAAGCACTCCGTTTATTAAAGTAGGCAGGGAGGCAGTAATAAATAGTTGTTTTCTTAAATCACTGTTTTCATATAAATTAATTAAGTCATTTGAAGCGACATATGCGGCATAATTAGATCCGTCATATCCAAAATAAGAGGACATTGATGATGATACAGAACCTTCGGCATCTTTTGGAATCGAAAATTCTAATAATGTTTCAGAAAGAGGAATATCTGCCTGCGACCATTGTGCAATTAAATTGGAAGAGCTTACTAATGTTATACCTGAATTTGCAATAACATCATTTGCAGTTTCATAAGCATTTGCCCAGTCTTTTTTATACAGATATACTCTTGCAAGAAGTGCTTTTGTATTGTTTTTATTGAAAAACGAATACGATGGTCCCGCTAAAGCGGCGTTACTGGAATAATTGTCTAAAGCCGTTTTTAGATCAGCAATAATTAAAGAATACGTTTCGGCGGCTGTTTTTCTTGCCGGATATTTTAAGCCAGATTTGATAGATTCAGTATTATAAACAATTCCTAAATGCGATGCATTTGGTGTGTAACCGTAATTTTGACTGTAAACTAAGGAAAGTAAAAAGTGTGTATAAGCTCTTATTGCCAAGGCTTCGGCTTTTATTTGATTTTTCTCAACATCAGTGGCATCACGCAGCGACGGAATATATTCTAGAATTAAATTGGCTTGATTTATAATATCATAGCTTTCATCGTAAAATAATTTAAAGTTGCTGGTTTCAGATAAATCTTCAAAAGAATATACGGCTCTAACATTTGGCGCAGCCGTAATTTGTCCTTTACTGTTTCCAGCTGAAGCAGGAGTAAATTTTATGTTTCCTCCCTGCATATCAGCATAAACAGCAAAACGTTCGCCTCTGGTATTTGCTTCTACGTCACGATACAATCCGTTTAAGGCAGTTAAAACACCTTTTTTATTTTGTAAAAGTTCATCTATAGAAGTTTGTAATCCAGGTTCTTGCTCTAAAAAGTCACTGCAGCTTTGTACCGAAAATAGCAGGACAGCAATTGTTATATATTTTAAATATTTCATTTTTTTAAAATTTAGCATTAACACCAAGCGAGATTGTTCTGGCTTGCGGATATGTATAATTAAATTCGCGTATTCCGTTCATTCCTTTCGGGCTTTTTTCTTTGTACCAATATGCTACATTAGTTGCATCTGCAAAAACGGCAAGTGTATCTAGAAATGTATTTTTTAGCGGTATATTATAGCTTAAATTAATATTACTCAATCTGATATAAGTCGCATCATAAACATATTTGCTGAGGTTTGCCACGATTGGAGTTGAAGTAACTGCGGGCTGCGACACAATGTCTCCAGGATTTCTCCAATGATCATTAGCATTAACAGAAAGGTTTCTGTTGAATGTATTTGAATATTTATCGATAAGAACATCTTTTGCTAAGAATTCACCGCCAATTTGAAAATCTCCTCTAAATGATAAAACAAGATTGCTGTAAAAAGAAAAACTATTGTAAAATCCTCCAAAAGCATCTGGTTGTCGGTCGCCGATTGGTTCCCAATCTGCGATAGTATACAATGATCTATAAGTCATAATATCGTAGATTTTACCATTTTTTTGTACCAAGTCTCTTCCCGTTGCAGGATCAACGCCCACCCAGTTTAATCCCCAAATGGTAGTGGTGCTGTAACCTATTTTTTGTGCAAGCGCCATTTCGGCTTGAGAATAATCGCTTCCTAAACCTTTTAATTCTGTTACTTTATTTTTTATTGTAGAAATATTAAAAGCCGTAGTCCATTTAAAAGCATCACTTTTAACCCATTTAATTCGGGTTGAAAATTCAAAACCTTTATTATACATGGTTGCCGCATTTAATTGAAGAGAATTATACCCAGTTTCAGTAGGAATATCTCGTGTTGCAATCAAATCGCTCAAATTATTATAATAGTATTCAACAGAAAATTCCAGACGTTTAAAAATATTAAAATCGATTCCGCCGTTGAATTTTATGTTTTTTTCCCAGCTTAAATCCCCATTTGGAGCTGTATTAGGAACTGCTCCGTCTAAACCATTATAACCATTTTGATGAATTGTGTATAAACCTTTAGATCTGTAAGAACCAATTCTTGAGTTTCCTGTAGAACCGTAACTGGTTTTTAATTTTAAGAAATCAATCCAAGAATTAGAATTAAGAAAATTTTCATTACTTATAATCCAGCTTGCACCTGCGCCGCCATTGAAAGCAACATTGCTGTCGACACCAAAAACAGAACTTTCATCGCGACGGAAATTAGCCAAAAAGTAATAGCGCTTTTTATAGTTGTAATTTACCTGGGCAAATGCCGAAACTCTCGAATTATAACTTATGTCATTTCCAAATGTTTGATTGTTTTTTGATTCATCTTCCGGCGTATTTGGGTTGTCATCCATAACAGCATCCGAAATAGCATTAACTTGATTTGGATTCACAAAACCTACAGCAGATTTATAATTAAAATTGGTTTTATCCTCAGCAAGTTCAAAACCTAAAACCCCATCAATGCCATGGCTTTCAGTAAGCTGTTTCTCGAACAAAAGTTGTCCCTGCCAGTTCCATTTTGTAGAATTTCGTTGGTTTATAAGACGGCGTCCCCATCTAGGATAATCAATACCATTCAACTTAAAAGTATTCAAAAACTGTCCGCTTTCATTTTCAGCAGAATAGTAGCGATCCTGTTCTTTATCCGTATAATCAATACCAAAAAGAGTAGAGAACTTTATCGCCTTGCTAAGCTGATAAGAAACATTCAAACTGCTTAAAAGTCCGTAAGTATTCGTTTCATTTTTATTTTGTTCAATTGCCGCCAGAGGATTTCCTCTGGTAATACCGCTTGAGCCTAAAAAAGAGTAAGAACCATCTGCATTATAAGGAGACAGAGTAGGAAGGTAAGCAAATGAATAAAAGATATTTGGCGCGTGCTGCTGTACAAAACTTGGATTAAGCATTAAGCTTACATTTAGATTTTTATGGTGAAAACCCAAATTAATTCCCGCATTTAATTGTTTCGTATCATTACCCAATTGAGGTTCATCAATTTTGGTATAACTCACATTAGTGCGGTATGAAAATTTTGAAGTTGAACCCGAAACGTTAAAGTTATATTTGTTGTAAACACCAGTTCTGTTCAATAAACTAAACCAATCTGTGTTTACCCCGTTGTACGGCGTTAAAGCACTTCCTGGTGAAGTATTTTTTATAAACTCATTGCGCAGTTCAGTATACTGTTCGCCATTTAAATATTTAATTTGATTAATGGCTGACGAAATACCAAGCTGATTTGAAAATCCAAATTGTGTTTTTCCCTTTTTTCCTTTTTTAGTTGTAATTAAAATTACACCATTTGCACCATCAGCACCATAAATACCAACTGCAGCAGCATCTTTTAAAACCGAAATGCTTTCTATATTCTCTGGAGCAATCTTCATTAACGGGTTAGAAAAGGTTTCTGTAGCATCTCCATTTCCACTAAAAAAAGTACTGTCTAAACCAAACTCTTCGCTCATAACAACGCCATCAACAATAAAAAGAGGCTGTGTAGAAGTTCCAGTTCTAGCATTTGTAAAAGAAGGCAGAGTACCTTGTCCGCGGATATTAATTTTTACGGGACCTCCAACTCCTGTTGTATTTTCAACCAAAACTCCTGCAATTTGTCCCGTAATCATTTTATCAACAGATTCAGAAGCCTGTTCGACCGCAATATCTTTTGCGTTCAAAGTAGAGATACTTCCTACGATTTCCTCCTTCAACTTTGTTGTACCGTATGATGAGGTAATAATAACCGGATTCAGCTCATCAGTAGTTTCTTGAAGATGAAAAACAAATTGTTTTTTGTTGTCTGCCTTTTGCGATTGCGTTTCCATACCCAAAAAGCCAACTTCAAGAACAAGATCATTGATATTATTTCCTTTTAACAGATAAACAAATTTTCCGTTAAAGTCAGTAATAGCACCCATTCCAGTTCCTTTAATGCGTATAGTTGCACCTGGAAGCGGCAGTTTGTCTTTTGCATTATAAACCGTACCGCTTATAAATCTTTCTGTTTCCTGTGTATTTGCAGTAACGTCAGGAACAGCATTCGTTAATAAAACCTGTTTTTTCTGAATGTAAAAAGAAATATTTTTACCCTTCAATAACAGTTTCAAAGTGGTTTCAAGAGACGCATTATTGACATCTAAATCAGCCAGCTGATCAGCATTTATTTTTCTGGCATTATAAATTATTCTAAAATCAGTCTGTTCTTCAATCGATTTGATAATTAGGCTTATAGGTTTGTTTTTTACATGTAACGTTATTAATTTATTTTGAGAAAATCCTTTAAATCCAGATATAAGTATGGCTAAGAAAAATAGAATTTTTCTTAAAACGGGTTGTATCGTAAATGTCATGTTTATTTATTTATCGAGGATTGGTAATGGTAATGGTTTTTTGTTCAATTGAATAATTAAAAGGCGTGTCACGTTTTAGAAGATCTAAAATGTTTTCGACACTCGATTCGCTGATTTTTATAGTACCAGTAAAATTCTGTCTGGCCAAATCAGAATTTTCATTGATAATCTCAACGTCATAGGTACGTTGAATAATCTTTGCGATTGTAGAAAATGGGGTGTTTTTAAACGCTAATTCACCTTTTGTCCAGGCTGAGTAAAAGGCAGGATCAACATTTTTTAAAGTAATTTTTTTTGCATTATGCTGCCAAGTAGCCATTTGGTTTGGCTCAAGTAAAACAACATTTGCAGGATTTGCAGTTTCAAACATTTCAATGCTCCCTTCTATCAAAGTACTGTTAATAGTAGGGTTTTCTGGATAAGCGCTGATATTAAATTTTGTACCAAGAACCTTAATATCAACCTGATTGGCGTTTACAATAAACGGATGCTCCTTGTCTTTGGCAACATCAAAAAAAGCTTCACCAGTTAAATAAACATTTCTATTGCCGTTGATGCCAAACTGCTGTGGATAACGCAAAGTACTTCCTGCATTTAAATTTACAATTGTACCATCTGAAAGTTTAAGTTTGAATCGTTTTCCGTACGGAATCGTAAGTGTATTGTAAACCACCTTTTCATCAGAAGTTTTACCAAAATAAATGATTTCGTTAGGAAATTTTCTGGCCACTAAATCTCCTTTATCATTTAAAAGTGCAGTTTGATTTTTCTCAGAAAAATATTCTAAACGGCCGTCGCCAAGTTCTAGAACAATCTCTTTTGAGGTTTTAGAAGTATTAGTTAATAATAAAAATGTAGTTCCTAATCCTAAAAGAACTAAAAATACTGCAGCATAATTTAAGTATTGCCTCAGTCTATTTTTTGGTTTCATTTGAATTACAGAAACAGCATCAGTTGCAGCAACGTTTGATAAGCCGGAAAGAACCCACGCTTTTTTTGCTGCAATAAATTGTTTCTTGTTTTCGGCAGAAGCTTCAATCCATTCAAAAAGTGCCTGAACTTCTTGCTCCGAAGCTTCGTTAGAAAGGTATTTATTTATTATTTCTGATGTCATATTTAAATATTAAACTTCTGGTTATAGTAAGTACACCTCAGAAATAAAAAACCCTACCTTTTATTCTTAATTATTATAAATAAGGATAAAAATAAGAAATAAATAATCGGATAATTTTGTTTTTAAAATCTTCAAAGCCTTTGTCATGTGGGCTTCAACAGCTTTTAAGGTAACTTGCATTTCTTCGGCGATTTCTGCATTTTTTTTATTCTCAAAGCGTTTTTTTATAAAAACTTCTCTGGTTTTAGGAGGAAGATCGTTAATCGATTCTTGAATTATATGTTCAAGTTCAGTCAATTCTAAAGTATCAAACTGAAGCGAATTTAAAACCTCAATATCCAGTTCTCTCTCTTTATAGTTCAATAAATCATTCTTAAACTTATCCTTTACCTTGTTATGACGAATTAAATTCAAACATTTAGATTTGGCGTAAGTAAACAAAAAAGCCTGAATCCCGTTGATAGAATCTACGCTTTCTCTATTTTGCCACAAATGAAGTAAAGCTTCTTGCGCAAGGTTTTCAGCTTCGTCTGAATCGTAAATAAATTGAACACTAAAAGATTGAATTCGTCTGAAATACTTGTCGTAGAAAAACTTAAACGCAGTTTCGTCTCCTTCCTTAAAGGACAGGAATAGATTTAATTCGAAACTGGTATTATTGTTCATTAAACGAAATTTACTTTGAAAAAGCAATATTAAGTAAATTTTGAAAAGTACTTCGATTTGCTAAGAAAGCGGCAAATATAAAAGTTTATTTATATTAATTCTAAATAAAATTCAAATAAAGATTAATTCGAATGATTTTATTCAGAATAAGTTTAGAAAGTTTTATTCAAGACAAAGTAATGTCATTTCGACCGGAGGGAGAAATCGCACAAGTATATCTACAAAGTTTTGGCAGCAATAGCAACGGAATTTCTAGTGCGATTTCTCCTTCGTCGAAATGACAAATCTGTGAGTTTAAAAAAAGCTTAGTAAAAACGCAAAGTTCGCAAAGCTTTGTGTAAAACTTTGCGAACTTTGCGTAATTGTTTGCGCTCTTTGCGGTTAAATAACCTTACGTTTAAAATTTCGCCATCCAAAACCAATCAGCAATAAATTAAAAAGCAATAAGGGTAAAAACGCTTTTACAAAACTAGTATCAGAGTTATCATTAAAAGTTTCAACTTTAAAATTCTCCCATTTTTCTTGATTAACCGGAGCATTGTCAAATATTTTTGGATAGAAATACAAACGCAGCTTTTCATGAAATTCTGTCGTTTCCTTTAAAAATAAAAGCTGATTTCGTAAATCTGATTTTGCAATTTCATTCAACTGAATTTGAGTATGAAGCGTTGGAATAAACTGTGCTATAAATTCGCCGGCATTATTACGCTGCTGTAGTTTAGTTTCTAATTCTTTTGAATGAACAGCAGATTCGTCGTCACCCATTTGCTGCATGGCATAATACCAAAGCCAGCTGAATTCCTTATCCGGCAAAGGATAATTTTTAAATTGCGGATAATGTTTGTAGAATTTATCCAGCGTTTCCTGCTTGTCCATATCCCATTTTTCGTGATAAGCATTTCTCTGCGTAAGCGTTAATTCTAAAGCCTCAGGAACTTTGTACTTATTGATGATGTACGTATTAATTCCCGCCGGAAGAATTATAATCAAGAATAACCAAATTGTCAATAGAATGACCGCATTGAAGTTTGAGTTTTTTTGCAGCGAAACAATAAAAAAACAAACGGCAAACCAAAATAATAAGTATAAAACAGAAAGTCCATAAAATACAATAAGCGATTTGTCAATTGGAATTTGTAAAAAGATAACCGCTGCTAAAAGAATCAAAGTCAAAAGTCCAATTAAAATTAAAATTCGGACGTAGAATAATTTCAAGATGTATAAAAAGGTGTTTGGACTCTGTGTCGCTACAATTTTCCAAGTTCCAGATTCTTTTTCTTCAGAAATAATATTATATGAAAAAGCGATTATCAAAAGTGGAAATAAATACAAAAGCACAAAACTAAAATCGATATTTCCGGCTAAAAGATTGCTGGGATTATTAAGTTCTGAATCGTATTTCTGAGCTTCCAAACCACGAATGGTAACACTTTGAATAGACGGATTTACATCGCGCTGCCCAATCGATAAACTGTTTATAGGCAGTGTTTTATTTACCAATGAAAACTTGATGTAGTAGAGCAGAAGTCCAATTTCGTCTTTATGAAAAGCGGCATTTCTCGCTATATGTTCCTTTTGGTAAATTACTGCTTCGGTAATATTGTTCTGTTGTTTTTCCTGAAACTGATGTCCAATTAAAAGACTTATAAAGCCAATTGCGAGTAAAAAAAGCAATCCAATTTTGGTGCCTTTCGAACGGATAAAATTTTTAAATAAGAGTACTAACATATTAAATGGCTTTTAGGTTTTTAGCGGCAATTCGGATCAAAATAAACAACAGAATTACCCACAAAAGAATAGAAATAACAGAGGCGATTTCGGTTTTCAAAACCTCCCAGATGCTTTTAGGTTCATAATGAAATTCTTCAACATCAGCCCAATGTTCTTTGCCGATCGTTAAAGGTTTATCATTAGGCTGCGGCTTTTTATTACTGATGTATTTAATTTGTAAAGCATTCATTTTCTGCGCCATTTCGTAACGATATTTCTCGGCTTGTTTCTGAAAATCGATGTATGAATCATAATCTGTATTTGATAATCCCATCGATAAATTTTTCATTGCGATATAAGGATTTAGGAACGAAACAGCTTTAGAAAAACTATTTTGCTCATCATAAATTTGTAGAAGATTTTCTAAATGTTTATTGTAAATATTCGAGCTGATTTTTTCGCCCTCAGTCATAATAAACCCAGAATAATTAAACGGAAGTTTTTGTACGGAATCGACTTTGTAAACTCTCAATAAAGAATCTTTTATAGCCTTGTAATGCACATCGTTTGGATTATGACTGTCGCCTTGTTTCAAAATATCTTTCTCGATATCGCTGTTAAACTGAATTTTTGATGGCGCTTCATACAAATACGCTCCAATTGCCTGAGTTGTTCTTGGCAGAATAATGGTAAAAATCAACCAGATTCCAATTAAAGAAACCAGCGCTTTTTTTGATGTTTGGCTTGAAGCCGAAATCAAAACGGCAACAACACAAAAGAACATCAGGTAAATAAAATGAAACCCAATAAACAACAGCATTTTGATCGATTCATCTGCCGAAATAGAGAAATTTTGAAGCAGTAACCAAATCAAAACTAAAACAATAATGGTTGGAACAAAAAGCAGCATAACAACGCTTGCAACGCCTAGGATTTTACCAAACAAAAGTTGTTTCCAGCTGATTCCTTGACTTAAAAGGATTTTTAAAGTTCCGTTTTCCCTTTCGTAAGCCACAGAATTAAATCCAATAAAAAAGATTAATAACGGAAGCAAAACCTGCAAAACCATCGCAATACTGATTTCGCCAAAACGAAGCATACTGTTTGAGAATCCTGCTTCAGAGAAATTAGCCGTATTTTGTTTGTGCGCTTCTAGGAAAATTGCATTTCCAAAAAACGGTTCCATTCCAAATTCAAAAACACTTAAAGACGTACTTTTTCGAAAAGCAAAATTTCCGTAATGCGCCATTCTATGCGGATTTTTATCTGGATTTTTCAACCAGTCTTCGCGCGATTCATGCTGATATTTTTCGCTGGTTTCGTTTTGACTTTTGTAATTGTCCCAGCCGGAAAACGCTGCAAATAGGAGCAGAGCACCAATAAAAAGTGTAATTACATATATTGCAGCGTTTTTAAAAACGGAGTTCTTAAAATGTTTAGCAATAAGTATTTCGGTGTGTAATAATTTCATGTTAATTAAAATTTACCTGTTGAGTGTAATGTTTAAACACATAGAAACATAGCTTTTGGTTGGTTTTTACAAGACGTTTCATTTGTATAAATTCATATAGCTATGTGTTAGAAACTAGTTTCTTTCAATTATCTTCTTTAGAAAAAAAAATCTATGTTTCTATGTGTTTAAATATTTTTCACTTCAACGAATTAAAATTTATAAGTTACAGTAAGACTTGCATTTCTAGGACTTCCCGGAAACAAACGCAAATAATTCTGCGCACCAAGCCAATAGGTTTTGTTTAATAAATTGCCTGCATTTACGGCAATCTGTACATTACTTTTACTTGGTTTGTAAAACAATGCAGCATCAAAAATGGTAAAATCAGGAAGTGTAAAATCTCTTGTAAACCAAGGCACTTTACTGCTTTGATATTGAACTCCAAAGCCAATTCCGAGATCTTTTAAAACAGAATCAGAAGCAAAGTTGTAACGTGTCCATAAATTGGCGCTGTTTTTTGGTGTATTTTGTTTTCTGGCACCAATTAATGCAGGATTATTGTCTTGAATAATTTCGGCATCAATGTAACTATACGAAACATTAATTTGC
Organism: Flavobacterium sp. FlaQc-30; assembly: GCF_044005885.1. Classification (NCBI taxonomy): domain Bacteria; kingdom Pseudomonadati; phylum Bacteroidota; class Flavobacteriia; order Flavobacteriales; family Flavobacteriaceae; genus Flavobacterium; species Flavobacterium sp. FlaQc-30. The sequence continues at coordinate 64,016 of NZ_JBIPCO010000008.1, forward strand.
CAGTCAGCCGTAATATATCCGGCAAGATCACACTCAAAACCACGGCTTCGTTCAGCACCTCTCGTTACCAATAAATCAGGATTTGCTGGATCATTAGCATTCATTAAAATATTGCGTTGATTGATTTCGTAAATCGCGGCATTGAAACTCATAGAATTATTTAAAAAAGTCGTTTTTATACCCACTTCTTTCAAATCACTTTCAAGAGGATCAAATAAACTTCCGGCAGGCAAAGTCCCTGTTTGCGGCATTAAAGTCACCGTGTTTGACTGCGGCTGATAACCTTCGAGATAAGTTGTATAAACATTAATTGCATCGTTTACAGCATACGTGATTCCAACTCTTGGCAATAAAGCCGATTTTTTTACTTTTAATTCTTTATTAGTGTCATAATTCGTAATGTCTTCAAACCATTCATTTCGCAATCCCAATAAAAAAGTAAATTTTTCCCATTGTATTTGATCTTGAATATAAACCGCATTTGTTGTTGTTAAGGCTGATGGAAGAGCGGTTCTAACATTTAAAGTATAATCGTTAGGACTTGTGATTTTATAAGTAGGATTGCCCAAATTAAAATAATCAACATTTGGTTTAGGCATCACTACGCCGTCAATGGTAACCGTTTGGTAATTTGCTGCATTTGCTGCGACAAAAGAACCTGCAACCGTTCCGTCTTTCAACAAATAACCTCTTGCCGCATTTTGCCCGCCGCCTTTGTTTTTGTTCCAGCTGCTTAAATCGTAGCCTGTTAGTAGTTTGTGATTTAATTTTCCGGTTTTTAAATTAAAATTGAAATAAGCACTTAAGTTGTCAATATCCCAATTTTGCTGACGCTGTACAAACTGCATCATGGCGAGATTGGTAACCGGTTTATTGTTCATATCAACCGCAAAAGCATTTGTAGTTCTATGTTCCTGAAGATCTTCTGTCCAGGTTTGTTTCATGTAAACAGCATTAAAACCAATTTTTGAACTGAATTTATGAGCAAAATTGGTTGTCAAGATCATTTCTTTCGATTTAAAGAAATCACTCGGTGCGCCAAGATTTAAGCTTATCGGGGTTTTGTTCAGACTTGTTTTTCCTGCAACAGCGCCAAAAATAGGCTGACCTCTATCCAGAATTCCCGTCATATTACTTAAAATCAATTCCGTATTAATAGCTGTTTTTTCGTTCGGGATATAACTGAAAGAAGGAGAGAATAAGAACGATTTGTTGTTAACTAAATCCCGAAATGATTTTGCCTGCTGATAAGCACCGTTTACACGATATAAAAGTGTTTTTGATTCGTTTAAAGGACCTGTGAAATCCAACGTTCCTCGTAAAGTACTGAAACTTCCAACGCTCAAACTAACTTCTTTTCTGTCTATTGCCAATGGTTTTTTTGTTACTAAATTGATGCTTCCGCCCGGATCTACAGATGAAAATGTTGCGCTCGACGGACCTTTTATAACTTCAACACGTTCTATATTACTCGTTAAAGGCTGTAAAAAGTAGTATTGGCGTGTTCGCATTCCGTTAATAATCTGACCTTCTTCGTTTTGACTGATTCCTCGAATAGTGTATTGATTGTAATAACTCGCAGGAATAACGCCGCTTGACATTTTTACTGCATCGGCTAGATAGAATGCAGCTTTATCCGCAATTAATTCTTTAGTTATAGTCGAAATAGACTGCGGAATATCTTTGTTTAAAGCGGCAATTTTTGTTGCAGCAAACGAGTAATCGCTGTTGTATTTTTTGGTTGAGCGGCCTACAATTTCAACCGTTTGCAACTCATTTCGTTTGATAGAATCCTTAGCGATTGTGTCTTTTGATCTCCTGTTAACCGTTTGAGATTGTATATAATGTGTGCCAATTATTAAAAATAAAAGGCTGAATAAATGTTTCATTTTTTTGTTTTAATGGAAATTCGATTTCCTTTTATACCGTTTGTAAATACAGATTTTCAAGTTCATTTGCAGAGATTTTGTCAGCTTCGATTACTGTAACTAAATTTCCCTGTTTCATGATTCCAATGTGCGAAGCCACTTCTCTGGCTCTAAAAATGTCGTGCGTTGCCATTAAAATAGCCGTTCCATCTGCAGAAAGTTCTTTTAAAATCTGCGAAAATTCATTAGAAGCCTTTGGATCCAAACCGCTCGTAGGCTCATCTAACAAAAGCACTTTGGCTTTTTTGGCAATCGCAATAGCGATTCCAACTTTCTGACGCATTCCTTTAGAATAACCTCCTAAATCTTTGTTGTGCGCCGCAGCTTGCAAACCTGCTTTCGTTAAAAAATATGTCAATTCACCAGCAGAATATTTGAATCCAGCCAGCGACGAAAAGAATTTTAGATTTTCTAAACCGCTTAGATTAGGATATAACATAACCGTTTCGGGAATGTATGCCACGTGTTTTTTTGTTTCCTGCGTATTTTCTGTAACCGAGATATTATTGATTTGCAGCTCGCCGTCTGTAGGTTCAATAAATCCAAGGAAAAGATTAATTGTTGTTGTTTTTCCTGCACCATTTTGACCTAAAAGAGCAAAAATTTCACCCTCTTTTATCGTTAGATTCAATTTGTTCAAAGCAATATTGTCACCATATTTTTTGGTGAGATTCTCAGCTGTCAGCATATTTTTTTATGTATTTGGATGGATTATTTTGATTTTTGATATAGAAGCTTCGAGCTGATACAGTTTTGTAAAAGCTTGATTTTTAGTTCTTAAAAATAAATGTGAAGATTTGTTTACGAAAATTGATTATTCAGGCGTTTGAACTGATTTTAGAATAAAACAGCTCAAATAATGACATAATAATAAAACGCGATTTTGCTTATTTACAGTGAAATAGGCATGAGGCAATTTTAAAATTGTGACGAATAAAATTTTGTAAACTAAAGTAATGCGGGCGGTGCACGAAGGGCAAAAAGACTGCCTTTGAAAAACGTAGAAACAGTTTGAGAATAAACAAACTGGTAAGATATTTCAGAAATTACTGTATGGAAAGATAGGATCTGAAAGTTGTTTGGAATAAATGTACTAAATGCAAAATGGCAGATAGGACAGTTTGTGTCTGCAGAATGACTGTGTGTTATCTCATTTTGACCAGCAGTATATTTGTGATCGCAGTGTTTCTCAGATAATTGTTTAAAAACGTGTTCGTAGGAGTGAATAGTCTGAAACAGCATTGTAAACAATACAGTTAAAGATATTATGAAGTTGACAACTACGACTTTCTTTTTCATTTAGTGGTATTTCTGTGCGCTATTTGTTAGTATCATTAGTAAAAACAAGTAACGCAACAGTGTTGCAAATATAGTATCTTATTTGTTTTAATAAAAGATTATGAGAATTATTTCAACTATCCTGACATATTTGGCAGGTTTGATTTAGTTGTTTTGGTTTGAAATTTATTGTTTTTGGTATTTTTTTTGAATTAGTATTACCATTTTTTGCTTCAAAAAGATACGCTTATTATTCCTGTTAAAAGCATTAAAAAATGTTATATAATGCAGTTTTTGTTAGTCAGCCTGTTATATAATCCCTATTTTTACCTTACTAGGACCTTTTTTAAGATTCATAAAACGCATTTTTTATGATTTACTTTTCATCTTAAATAGGTCAATTTCTGCTAACGAGTTTCATACTCAATAAAAAAAAATTACATATGAAAATAGGATTAATCGGATTCGGAAAAACTGGAAAATCAGTAGCTTCAATACTATTAGAAAATAAAGGATTCTCTTTGGAATGGGTTTTAAGACAAAGCAAAGTTTTAGAACACAGATCAGTTCCAGAGTTTTTAGGAATTGAATCAGAAGAACCTGGATTAATCTATTCTAGTTCTAATACTGGCGTTGAAGAGCTGCTGGAAAAACATCCAGTAGATGTTATCATTGATTTTTCGTCAAGTGAGGGAATTTATACTTACGGAGAGTGTGCTGCTGATCGAAAAGTAAAAATCATTTCGGCAATCTCACATTATAAAGAGAAAGAATTAAAACTGCTAAAAAAATTAGCCAATAAAACCACTGTTTTTTGGTCACCAAATATTACCTTAGGAGTAAACTATTTATTGTTTGCGGCTAAATTTTTAAAGAAAATTGCACCTTGGGTTGATATTGAAGTAAACGAAGAGCATTTTAAGAAAAAAGAAGGAACATCTGGAACTGCGGTAAAAATCGCAGAAGCCTTAGATATTGAAAAAGAAAATATAAATTCAGTTAGAGCAGGAGGAATAGTAGGAAAACACGAAGTTATTTTTGGATTTCCGTTCCAAACCGTGCGGCTAATTCATGAATCTATTTCAAGGGAAGCCTTTGGAAACGGAGTTGTTTTTGTAGCCGAGAACTTAAAAGACAAGAAAAAAGGGCTTTATAATTTTGAAGATATTTTGACGCCTTATTTTGCGGTGTAATAGTTTTGTTACTGCAAAGGCACTAAAACGCTAAGTTTTGTATTAAAATATTGATTAAGCAGATTATTTGTCATTTCGACTGAAAGGAGAAATCGCACTAGTGAGTCAACAAAGATTGGCGATCATTGTTACGGCATTTCTAGTGCGATTTGCTTCGCCAGTTCGCTATCGCTCGAGCCTCCTTTCAGTCGAAATGACATATTTTTTTATCCTATTAATCGGCGGCTTAAAAAAAATTACATCAAAATTTATTTCCTCAAAAGTACAGCCTTGCTATATTCATAATTCATTTTTGCGATAGAAAGCACCGAAATTCCTTGCGGGCACTCGATTTCGCAGGCTCTTGTATCAGAACAGTTTCCAAAACCTTCAGCATCCATTTCTTTCACCATATTTAATACTCTTTTTGAAGCTTCTATTTTTCCTTGAGGAAGCAAAGCCAAATGAGTTATTTTGGCTCCAACAAATAGAGCTGCACTTGCATTTACACAAGTGGCAACACAGGCACCGCAGCCAATACAGGCGGCAGCATCAAACGAAGCTTCGGCAGTTTCATAAGATATTGGTATACTGTTGGCTTCAGGCGCTTGACCAGTTGAGGCTCCAATAAATCCGCCAGAAGTTATAATAGAATCGAAAGCACTTCTATCGATTTTTAAATCTCGAAGTACCGGAAAAGCTTTTGCTCTAAAAGGTTCAATATAAATAGTTTCGCCGTCTTTAAAGCTTCGCATATGAAGCTGGCAGGTTGTGGTGTTTTTTAAAGGTCCATGTGCACGTCCGTTAATCATAACACCGCACTGTCCGCAGATGCCTTCTCTGCAGTCGTGATCAAATTCGATAACACGTTCTTTTTTCTGAATAAGTGATTCGTTCAAAAGATCAAGCATTTCTAGAAAAGACATATGCTCAGAAACGCCGTCTATTTCGTAATCTACAATTTCTCCTTTTGAGGAAGTATCAAACTGACGCCATATTTTTAAAAATAGTTTCATATGCTTTTAGTTTGTGGTTTATAGTTTATGGTTTGTGGTTTTTGCGTGCAACATTCTGTTTTCAATTGCATTTCCCATTTTACAATTCATCATTTATTTATAACTTCTTACCGCAAGTTCTACAGATTCAAACACAAGAGGTTCTTTATGCAATTTTTGCGGATGATCTTTTCCTTGATATTCCCAAGCCGAAACATAACAGAAATCATTGTCATTACGAACAGCTTCACCTTCGGCGGTTTGGTATTCTTCTCTAAAATGAGCTCCGCAGGATTCCTCTCTCTGCAAAGCATCGTAACACATTAATTCGGCCAATTCTAAATAATCGGCAATACGTCCCGCTTTTTCTAATTCGCTGTTAAGAGTATCATCGCCTGTAATTAAAAGGTCTTTTTCAAACGAAACTTTTAGTTTTTTGATTTCTGTAATCGCTTCTTCAAGGTTTTCCTTAGTTCTAGAAAGTCCGCATTTTTCATAAAGAAGTTTTCCTATCGTTTTATGAAAATAATCTGCACTGAGGGTGCCTTTACTATTTAAAAAATGATCTAACTGCGTTCTCACTGCTTTTTCAGCCTCTTCAAAAGCAGGATGATTGGTATCAAATTTAGGAGCATTAAGTTCTCCTGATAGATAATTCGGAATAGTATACGGCGCTATAAAATAACCATCGACACAAGCTTGCAACAACGAATTGGCACCGAGTCTATTGGCACCGTGATCTGAAAAATTAGCTTCGCCTAAAGCAAATAATCCCGGAATTGTGGTCATTAACTCATAATCAACCCAAAGTCCGCCCATCGTAAAATGTGCTGCAGGAGAAATTAGCATTGGTTCTTTATAAGCATTGATTCCAGTGATTTTTTCGTACATCGCAAAAAGATTACTGTATTTTGCTTCTATACTTTTTTTTCCCTGCGCTTTTATGGCATCAGAAAAATCGAGATAAATAGCATTTTTCATTGGCCCAACACCATGTCCCGCATCAATTCTTTCTTTTGCTGCACGTGACGAAATATCTCTTGGAGCTAAATTCCCGAAAGATGGATAACGGCGTTCTAAATAATAATCTCTTTCTTCTTCAGGAATTGTATTTGGATTTCGATCATCTTTGGCCGTTTTAGGAACCCAAATGCGTCCGTCATTACGCAATGATTCCGACATTAAAGTAAGTTTGGATTGATTAGCACCATGTTGGGGCAGAGAAGTAGGATGAAACTGAATCCAGCTTACACCTGCCATATAAGCGCCTTTTTTGTGCGCTCTCCAAATTGCAGAACTGTTGCAGCCCATTGCCAATGTCGAAAGATAATATACTTTTCCGTAACCTCCCGAAGCCAAAACTACAGCATCTGCACTATGACGCTCTAATGCTCCTGTTTCAAGATTTCGAGCAATAATTCCTTTTGCTTTTCCGTCAATAATGACCAAGTCCAGCATTTCATGACGTGTGTATGTGGTGACTTTTCCTGTAGAAACTTGTCTCATTAAGGCTTGATAGGCACCCAATAATAGTTGCTGCCCCGTTTGCCCGCGGGCATAAAAGGTTCTTGAAACTTGAACACCGCCAAAAGATCTGTTGTTTAAATACCCAGCATATTCTCTTGCAAAGGGTACGCCTTGCGCAACGGCATGATCGATTAAAGCTGCAGAACATTCGGCTAAGCGGTAAACATTTGCTTCACGAGATCTAAAATCACCGCCTTTGATCGTGTCATAAAACATTCTGTAAACGCTGTCACCATCATTTTTGTAGTTTTTAGCAGCATTGACACCGCCTTGCGCCGCTACAGAATGTGCTCGTCTTGCGGAATCCTGAAAACAAAATGATTTAATATTATAGCCTTGTTCTGCTAATGAGGCAGCGCAGGAAGCACCTGCAAGTCCTGTTCCAACAACAATAATATTTAGTTTTTTTCGATTTGCAGGATTTACAAGCTTGGCTTTGGCTTTATAAGTACTCCATTTTTCGGGAAGAGGCCCGTGTGGTATTTTTGATTCCATCATTCTTTTACGGTTTAAAATAAATTCATGCAAAAGCTTAAACAAGAAACTCAATTATAAGAAAGTCTAATTTACTATAAAAATTTGATTTTTTGTAAATAAAAAACTATTTAAACGCATTAAAAATGTTCGGTAAAATTTTAGTTTTTTTATCTTACCAATTGATATTCAGATGTAAAATGTTATAAAAACAAAAACACAGCTCTATAATTAGGCTGTGTTTTGTTTGAAGTGGAATAGATATATTATTTGATAAGTTTTTCTACGTCTGGAATTTTCTCCAATGCTTTTGTGTTTTCTTCCAGAAGTTTAGTGGCGGCTTCATTTATTTTAGCTGCCGGAATTGCTTTCCATTTATCCAGGTCTTTTTCGTAGTCATTTTGAAATAATAGTCTGGATAAATCTCTTATAACACAAAAGGCTGCGATAGAATGACCATTTTCACTGTCATAATTGCCATTATTGATAAAGAATTGCAATCTTTTGTATAATCCATCGGGAGAGTAAAGAGATAATTCAGTCAATTTTGCTCTGTATTCTAAATCAGCAGAACCAACTCCTTTTAATTTTGGAAACAATTTATAGTCAGCAAAATGTCTTCCTTCGTGTCCGATGTAGCTAATTTTAAAGGTTTCTGATTTTAAATCATAAGCTTTCTTTACACAAAACAAAGCTTCTTTTGTTGCCCATCCTGCAGGATAATAGCGGCCTAAAGTGGCATATTCGCTCCAGCCCAAAGTAACAAAATCATCCATAAAATAGATTTTGACATCTGTTTCTTTTCCGTCGTAATTGAGGTTGTAAACAGTATCTTTTTCCGTTTTCCAAACTAATAAATCGTACAAACCTCCCGTTTTACCAAATCCTGTGGTGTGATACCCTAAACTTGAAATGTATTTTTTTTGATAAACATTGATACTGTCTTCATTAAAAGTCAATTTTTCTGAAGAAGGAAGTTTTGTTTTAAGAAAATTGAAAACGTTTTTCATAAGCAGCGTGTCATTTTTCTTTTCCTTGTCTAAGAAAGACATTCTCCAGTAATCTCTGTATATTTTCAGTAATTGATCGATTTTTGATTTTCGGGTTTCAAGGAAATCGCTTTTGTCATTTTTAAATTTAAAACGGTTTTCAAAATCGGTTTTAAACTTTAAGTCTTTTTTAGATATTTTTTTGTTAGGATCGATTTCTAATAAAGATAAAGCCTGTTTAGGATTTCCGTCTAATGCGAGTGAATAAATCTTAGTATAATCAAGCTTTAAACTATCGTTTTGTGCAGTCTGAGAATTTATTTTGGAAAAAGAAACAAAAGTAAAGACGAATACAGTAACAAGTTTTAATGTTTTCATAATAAAAAGGTTAAGTAATATTAGTTTTGATTTAATAATAGCTTTTTATCTATAGAGACCTTTTTTTTAATTTTGTTACAGTTTTAATTATTTTTATAGGTAAACCGATTGAGTTTATTGTGTAATTGTCAGATTTTAAAATGTTATTTTTCAATTATCATCGTAACGCCTTGTCCTCCTGCAGCGCAAATCGAAATCAATCCGCGTCCAGAGCCTTTTTCATTTAACAATTTTGCCATAACACCAATTATTCTTCCGCCCGTTGCAGCAAAAGGATGTGCTGCTGCCAAACTGCTTCCTTTTATATTTAATTTTTCGCGATCGATTGCTCCAAGTGTTTTCTTTAAACCAATTTCTGCACTTAATTGAGGGCTTTCCCAAATTTTTAAGGTTGCCAAAACTTGAGCAGCAAAGGCTTCGTGAATTTCATAATAATCAAAATCTTGTAAGTTCAAGTTTGCTTTTTCAAGCATTCTGCTTACTGCAAAAAGAGGTGCCAATAAAAGGTTTTGTTGATTTTTTACATATTCAATTGCAGCAACTTCGGCAAATGTAATATAGGCTAGAATAGGTAAACCTTGTTCTTTCGCCCATTCTTCGCTGGCAAGAAGAATACATGAAGCCCCGTCGGTAAGAGGAGTTGAGTTACCAGCAGTTAGAGTTCCATTTACTTTATCGAATGCTGGTTTTAATTTTGCAAGTTTTTCAAGCGAACTGTCTTTTCTTAGATTATTATCTTTTTCAAGTCCGTTAAAAGGCGTAATCATATCATCAAAAAAACCTTCGTCATAGGCTTTTGCCATATTTAAATGACTTTTAAGAGCAAATTGATCTTGTTCTTCTCTAGATATTTTATAGTATTTTGCTGTGATTTCAGTATGTCCGCCCATCGAAAGGCCCGTTTGGGATTCTTCATTTTTAGGTACTAATGGTGATAAATCCTTTGGACGAATTTTTAGAAATGCTTTTAATTTTCCTCCTAATGATTTTGCATTTCGAGCATCTAATAAAATCTTTCGCAAATTCTCGCTTATTGACATCGGTATATCACTTATGGAATCAACTCCGCCGGCAATTCCTGATTCTATTTGACCAAGCGCAATTTTATTAGCAATATAAATTGCACTTTCAATTCCGGTGTCGCAGGCTTGTTGTAAATCGCAGGCAGGAGTTGCTGGATCTAGAGAAGTTTTCATTACACATTCGCGAATCAGATTATTATCATAAGTATGTTTTATTACTGCTCCGCCCGCAACTTCTCCAAGTAGTTTTCCGTTTAGGCGGTATTTATCGATAAGCCCATTTAAGGAAGCAACCATCATATCTTGGTTTCCAACATTAGAATAAGCAGTATTTGCTCTTGCAAACGGAATTCGATTATAACCTACAATGGCAACTTTTCTGATTGATGTGGTATTGTTCATATCTAGAGTTTTGTTTCGATGACATAAAATTTTAATACTAAAGATAGGCAGAGTTTATTGATATTTTGATTGCAGAGAGAAAAAATGCCATTTGGTCGTTAATAATCTAAGAGAATTTTTTAATTAATTTTATTTAGAATAATTAAAAATAACTTGCATAGAAAAATATTAGCAATTACTTTTGCCAAATAAAACTTAAAATTTTACTAAAATGATTATAAATACGATTAAGAAATTTTGCTTTTTGATGCTTTTCTTAAGTTCATTAAACATGATAAGTCAGAACTTGGGGAAGGTAAGCGGTAAAGTTTCGCTAAGCGGAAAACAACCCGCAGAAGGAATTTCTGTGGTTCTTAAAGGAACAAAATATACTTCTGTTACAAATGATAACGGATTGTATGAGATTAAAAATGTTAAGCCGGGTTCCTATATATTAAGTGTTCGAGCGGTTGGGATTCATGCTGTAGAAAATGAGATTGAGGTTTATGCAAACCAAACTACTACTAAAAACTTTTCGCTTTCAGAAAGCCAAGAAGATCTCGAAGAGGTTGTAATTACAAAAAACAAATACAAGCAGGACAAACCGTCTTTGTCACTGCGTCTTCAAACGCCAGTTTTAGAGATTCCGCAAAACATTCAAATTGTAAGTGCACAAACCTTAAAAGATCAGCAGATTGTGAGCATGAGCGACGGTGTAATTCGTAATGTGAGTGGTGCGACACGTATAGAACATTGGGGCGATATGTACACTAATATTACAATGCGTGGTTCGCAAATTCAGGCTTTCCGTAATGGATTTAATGTAGTTTCTTCTTTTTGGGGACCATTAACGGAAGATATGAGTTTTGTAGATCATATTGAGTTTGTAAAAGGACCTGCAGGATTTATGCTTTCAAGCGGTGATCCAAGCGGACTTTATAATGTGGTGACTAAAAAGCCAACTGGAATTACTAAAGGTGAAGCGACTGTAATGGGAGGAAGCTATGATTTTTACAGAGCAAGTATAGATCTAGACGGAAAATTGGATAAAAAGGGAAAATTATTATACCGTTTTAATGGTGCTGCACAAAAAAAAGGTTCACATCGTCCTTTCGAACATAATGATCGTTATGTAATTGCACCAGTTATTTCATACCAAATTGATGATAAAACAAAAATTACTGCGGAGTATAATTTTCAATATGCAAATATGACTGAAGTAGGTTCTTTTTATGTATTTGGACCTGAATCTGATGGATATGCAACATTGCCAGTTGGTTTTACAATGACACAGCCGGGATTACCAGATACTAATATTCAAGATCACAGCGGTTATTTGATGTTTGAACATAAATTTGATGATAAATGGAAACTTACTGCGCAAACTTCATATTTTAAATACATTCAACAAGGATATAGTTCTTGGCCGGGAGTAGTTGGACCAGGTAATGTAGATAGAAATTTTGACGGTGTTTCTGAAGGAACTCTTGCAAAAGGTGAAATTATTAGAAATGTTGGTATTTGGGATGCTGAAAGTAATATGTATTTAGGACAAATATTTGTTAACGGAAAATTCAATACAGGTTCTGTATCGCATAAAGTATTAGGTGGAGTTGATTTAGGAAACAAAGATTATATGGCAGATTGGGGACAATCGCATGATCTTGATACTGTTGATAAGCCTTTTAATGTTTATAATCCAGATTACGGAACGCCTTCTAATGGTTTTCCTGAGTTTGATCATAAAACACCTTTAAGCCAGAGAGCAGGCGGACTTATGAGTTCTAAATATGCTGCTGGTTATATTCAAGATGAACTTGGTTTTTTTGAGAATAAATTAAGGTTAACGCTTGCTGCAAGATATACTTGGCTGAGCCAATCAAGCTGGGGATCGACACAAGAAGACAGTCATATTACGCCTCGTGTAGGACTTAGTTATTCTGTTACTGAAAATTTAGCGGTTTATGGTTTGTACGATCAGGCTTTTACGCCTCAATCGGGTATTATTAAAAGCGGAGAAAGTGTAAAACCACTTACAGGAAACAATGTTGAATTTGGTGTTAAAAAAGACTGGTTTGATGGTTCTTGGAGTACAACATTGGCTGCCTACAGCATTTTAAAGAAAAACGAATTAACATCAGATCCTGCAAATACGCCAGGGCAGCAGTTTAGTCTTGTTTTAGGCGAAAAAAGAGCGCAAGGTGTTGAGCTTGATTTGAGAGGAAAAATCTTTGATGGTCTTAATTTAATTGCAAATTATGCTTTTACAGAATCTGTTGTATTGGAGTCTAATGTGTCGACTATTAAAGAAGGTTCGATTGTTCCGGGTTATGCAAAACATACTGCAAATGCTTGGTTAAACTACAGTATTCAAAACGGAACCTTTAAAGGTCTTGGAGCATCTATTGGAGGAACTTATCTTGTAGGACGTATGACAGATACTTGGAGTGTAGGACTTGAAAAACTTCCTAACTATTTTAAACTTGATGGAGGTTTATCTTATGACACTAGAAAATTTAAAGTTACGGCAAACGTATTTAATATCTTGAACAAATACCTTTACAGCGGTTCGTACTATTCTTATCTATCAGCTTATTACTGGCAGACAGAACAGCCAATTAATGTAAGAGTTGGTGTAACGTACAAGTTTTAATTAAAACCGTAGAATTTTTATAAACGAAAAAGCATCTGTCAGTTTTGGCGGATGCTTTTTTGTTTATCGTTTATTGTTGTGGAAGGTCTGCGTAAGGGGATGCTGCCATAAAGAAACTTTGTCATGTATTAAGAGGATTTTTTAATCTGTATCAAAATAGCTTTCACGCAGATTTAAAGAGATTTAAGCAGATCTCCTCAGATTTTACTATTTCTAATATCAAAAGTAAATCTGCTTAATCTGCCAAATCTGCGTGAAAACAATCCTTTTACTCTTTTTATCCCGATAGCTATAGGATAATTTTAGCCACGTGTTAAGAGGATTTTTTAATCTGTATCAAAATAGCTTTCACGCAGATTTAAAGGGATTTAAGCAGATCTCCTGAGATTTTACTATTTCTAATATCAAAAGTAAATCTGTTTAATCTGCCAAATCTGCGTGAAAACAATCCTTTTTACTCTTTTTATCCCGATAGCTATAGGATAATTTTAGCCACGGATTAAGAGGATTTTTTAATCTGTATCAAAATAGCTTTCACGCAGATTTAAATAGCTTTCACGCTGATCTCCTGAGATTTTACTATTTCTAATATCAAAAGTAAATCTGCTTAATCTGCCAAATCTGCGTGAAAACAACCCTTTTACTCTTTTTATCTCGATAACTATCGGGAGCGGCAAAAAAAAACTATCCTTTATGTATTAAAGGAATTAATTTTGTACCAATAAGTTCTATAGCATTCATTAACTGAGAATGTGTTAGTCCTGCATTGTCCATTTGAAAAGTAAATCTCGAAATTCCGCCAAGTGCTTCACTGTGACGCAGAATTTTTTCGGCAGCTCTTTCGGGGCTTCCTACAATTAAAACGCCGAGATCATCAATCAAACCATCAAATTTGTCTTTTGTTACTGGAGGCCAGCCGCGTTCTCTTCCTAATTTTGTCCAAAGTTCTGAATATCCCGGATAATAGTCGTCGATAGCTTTTTGAGTTGTATTCGAAACATAACCAGGAGAATGTAAACCTACTTTTAGTTCATGCGGTTTAAAGCCTGCTGCTTTTCCAGCTTCACGATACAAGTCTATCAACGGACGAAAACGATGTGTTTGTCCTCCAATTACAGCAGCCATCAAAGGCAAACCTAAACTTCCTGCTCTGACAAATGATTCTGGAGTTCCGCCAACGCCCAGCCAAACTGGAAGTTTTTCCTGTAATGCTCTAGGATAAATTGGCAGATTATTTATTGCTGGGCGAAATTTTCCGCTCCAGTTTATAAATTCATTATCTCTAATTTGTAAAAGCAAGTCCAGTTTTTCCTGAAAAAGAGCATCATAATCGTTAAGATTGTATCCAAAAAGGGGATAAGCTTCAATCGAAGATCCTCGGCCTACAACAATTTCAGCCCTTCCTTTAGAGATTAAATCAAGTGTTGCAAAACTTTGATACACACGCACAGGATCAGCAGCACTCAAAACAGAAACTGCACTTGCCAGTCTGATGTTTTTTGTTCTCGCTGCAGCTGCGCTTAAAATAACAGCTGTAGCCGAGTCAAGAAACTCTTTTTTATGATGTTCTCCAATTCCGAAAACGTCCAACCCAACCTGATCTGCAAATTCAATTCTTTGCAGCAGTTGTTCCATTGCATCAACACTGCTTAAAGTGTTGTTGTCGCCATACATTGCCGAAGCAAAACTGTCAATTCCTATTTCTATCATAATAGTAAAGATATTAAATTTATTTTTTTCTCTTCTCAAAAAAAGCGATTTTAAGATTGTTGATATTAGTCAACTGTACCTGTAAAATAATTGTTTTTTGTATCTGTATCTAATCTGTTCAGCCCGCTAATTTTGCTTTGAAACTAAATAACTAGAGAAATGAAAACCACTAATACAGCCAAAATTCAGTTTAATGAAGTTAATGTATCATCATTAAAAGCTGTTGTAAATATGTGCCAGAATAAAAGTGCTGTGAATAGTAATTCCAAAGACAAATCATTGTACTTAATTAATAATTTAGGACTTCCATTAAGTGTTGCTTCTTTTGAAAATCGAGTTATTGGCTATGCTTTTGTTACCATTAATAATGCAGAAGAGCCTGAAATTAATTCGTATTGGGAGAAAGAATTTTACAATATTGAAGCAGAACAAAATTTAAAGTTTCATGCAGAAACTATTTTCCATTCAACATTTAAAGATACAGGAACACGTTCGGTTAAAATTCAGAATGCAACCGAAAAATTATGCAATTGGTTAAGTGTTTGCATTTAATTTTTTAATGGTTACAGATTTAATTTTTATATTTTTACAGGATACAGATTGGAGGATAAAAAGATGGCAAAAGAAGTTTTATATCTAAAAATTGCAAATATAATTGAAGAGCAGATATTCTCTGAAACTCTAAAAATTGGGGACAAACTTCCGTCAATTCGCGCTTTGCAAAAGTTGCACGATGTAAGTTTAAATACCATAAAGCAAGCATTTTTAGAACTTGAAAGTAAATCATTGATTGAATCTAGACCAAAATCTGGTTTCTACATTAGTAATACTTCAAACAGGAAGCTGGCGATACCTTCAATGAATAAATTAAAACTATCTGAAAAGCAGGCTGCTCCAGAAGATTTAATTACAAAGGTTTTTGATACACTGCAGGATAAAAGTATCAGCCGATTTTCATTAGGAGTTCCTGACGAAAGTCTGCTTCCAATTGCAAAACTGAACAAAGGGCTTTTAAAAGTTGCACGAAATTGGGCAGAAAGCGGTACAACATATGAACCAGCTCAAGGAAACGCCAACTTGAGACGAAATGTAGCAAAATGGTCTCTTATATTGGATGGGAAACTGGCTGAAGATGATTTTGTAATTACTTCTGGAGCCATGAATGCTATTTATAATTGTTTAAGGGCAGTTGCCAAAAGAGGTGATACTATTGCAATTGAAAGTCCTGTATATTTTGGAATTATTCAAGTTGCCCAAACTTTGGGACTTAATATTATTGAGCTTCCCACACACCCAGTTACAGGTGTCGATTTAGAAGCGTTGAAAAAAGTGATTCATAAAATTGATGTCTGCTGTTTTATGAGTAATTTCAGTAATCCGCTTGGAAGTTTGATGCCGGATGAAAGCAAAATCGAATTGGTAAAAATGCTCACTCATCACAATATTCCTCTTATAGAAGACGATTTGTATGGGAATCTTTTCTTTGGAAGATCAAGACCAAAACCTTGTAAATATTATGACGAAGCTGGTATTGTAATGTGGTGCGGTTCTGTTTCTAAAACTTTGGCTCCGGGATATAGAGTAGGATGGGTTGTTCCGGGCAAGTTTAAGGATCAGGTAATCAGAGAAAAATTAGTGCAAACTATTTGTCAGCCTTCATTGTATCAAGAAGTAGTTGCTGATTTTTTGGAGCATGGAAGATACGATCATCATTTAAGAAATTTTCGAAATACATTATACACTAATTCACTTCATTTTCAGCGAACGATTGAAGATCATTTTCCAGAGAACACAAAGATTTCGCAGCCGCAGGGAGGTTCATTTCTTTGGCTAGAATTAGATAAGAGTATTGATACTGCAGTACTTTTTGATACCGCAGTAAAGCAAAAAATAGGTTTTGCACCGGGCAGAATTTTTACACAGCACGATCAATATAATAATTGTATGAGGCTTAATTTTGCTGTAGAATGGAATGAAAAAACAGAATTTGACTTAAAACGATTAGGTCAGTTAATAAAGAATACGATTTAAAATTTTTATTTCAATTATAAGCTTGATTGTTTTTAAATTAATGAGAGAATCCAAAAGAAATACTGGTTATAATAATCAGAATAACGATTAACGTAATCACAACATACAAATAATCTTTTTCAAGGAAGAATGAAAACAAAGAGAATATAACCCTTAGAACTGGTGTTAAGAAGAGTAAAATGATTCCAAAATAGATTAAATATTCGCCATTACCTTGAAGTACTCCCTGATAAACAATCGAAATTACTTCAAAGATATTGCGGTCATTTTCTTTAAAAACGGAATAATTTTCAATGTCGCTTCCGTGATGCATTAAATAAACGATACCTCCAATAAAAGCTACTGATAGAGAAATCCAAACGCCGTAACGCAGTAAATTACCAATAATGGTTTGAAAATCTTTTTCTCCAAATTTTTCGTGCTGCATAACTTTAGATTTTTCCATTAAGTCCATTATATATCATATTAATTGCGAGAACAAAGATCAAGCACGCAAAAAAGATTCGTAGTTTTTTAGGGTTTGTTCTAACCAAAATTTTAGCACCTGCCATAGCGCCAAACAATACACCAATAACAACCGGCATACATATTCCGGGTTCAATATATCCTTTTTGAATATAGATTACTGAACTTGCCATTGCTGTAACCCCCATCATAAAGTTACTTGTTGTAGTTGAAACCTTAAACGGAATACGCATAATATTATCCATTGCAATTACTTTGAAAGCACCAGAACCTATTCCGAGTAAACCAGACATCATTCCGGCAAGTCCCATCATGCTAAAACCTCCAATAACATTTTTTGTTCCGTAATGAACAACTTCTCCGTTATGAGTAGGATAAGTTCCCTCCAGTTTTAGTTTTTTAGCCAAAGGACTTGATTCTAAAACAATATGCTCTTCTTTTTTTCTAAGAGAATTTATTGCCGAAAAAATCAATGTAAGTCCAAATAAAACAGCAATAAAAGAAGTTGGAGCAATTGCCGAAAGTAAAGCACCTCCAACAGCACCAATAGTGGTTGCAATTTCAAGAAAAATCCCAAGACGCATATTTGTAATTCCTTCTTTTACATAAGCCGCCGCAGAGCCGGAAGAAGTTGCAATTACCGAAACTAAAGCTGCTCCAATTGCATAATGTATATCAACACCAAGTATAATAGTCAATAAAGGAATAATAATTATACCACCGCCCAATCCTGACAACGAACCAATGAAACCAGCCATAAAAGCGCCAAGAAGCATAATCAGGGTAAATGTAAGTACTGTCATTAAGATATGTTTTGTTTGTGGCTAATTTACGAATACATATCAGTTCCTGAAAAAATAAGGGGCTTAAAAATGGCTTAAAAAAGTTTTTAGTTTATGGTTTAATGTTTAGGGATATTTGACTATAAATCCTTTTTTATATAATTTTTAGATTTGTAGTAACGATATAGATGATCATAAATAATCAATTCATACATTCTTTGTTTGGATGTATATTGACGATTAAGCATCATATGAATATGGCTTGATATAAAAGCATTAAGCGGAATTTGAATTTTGGTTTTAATTTCTAGTATTTTTTCTAAAGATTGATTTCGTTTTGTTTCAATAATTTCAAAAAGATCTGGAAATCTATTTTCGACATCTCCACTTAAAAAAGATTCTATTTCGTCAGCAAATCCGTGATACTTTTTATGAAGTTCTTTTTTTAAAGTTTTATCGGTTTTAAATTCTTCTTTAAAAGACAGTTGTAAGGTATCCATCAATTTAAGCTTCTCTAAATTGGATAGTAGAAAAGTATTTAAAAAAGAATCGATTGAGCCAAAACTAAATAAAAGAGGTATTTCTTTTTTTGGGAATGTTTTTTTTAGTGTAAGATATTGAATCATCATTTCACTATCCTTCCAAAATAAAAATTCAGAATTTTCAATAGTGGTTTCACCATATCTTTCCAATTCCCTTTTATAAGTATCTGTTTGAATTTTCCAGACTAAATTTTCTTGAAGTAAATCATTTATAATAGGATAAAGCATATGAATTACTTTTGATAAAAACTTTTTGTTTTCTATCAAAAATCGAATTCTAAAATGTGTATCATTATCTTTGTATCTGATGAAGAACCATTTTTGGATGATTTTTCTCTTTTTTAATTGTAAAATGACTGGATAAAATTTTTCAAGTAAAATAAGATCTGTTGTTTGAACTCCTGTATAAATTTTATAATACAGCCACTCACTTCCTAAACAAAAATTTCTTTGCATTATGATCTCTCTTTAAAAAATGATATTATAAATTGATTGCTAAAACCTTGTGTCATATTGTTTTTTACAATAGATTCTTCAGAAAATAGAAACTCTACTAAAATAATTTTATCTTTATTATGAACTGACTTTAAAAATAATTGAACTCCAATTTCTGTTTGAAAATATAGTAATAATGTATTGTCAGAATTAACCCAATTAACAAGACGTGGAATATCTTTACTTATTCTCCAATTTGAGAATACTTCAAACATATCTTTGCTATTTAATTCTAAAAATGAAGTTATTTCTTCTTTAGTAATAATCCATTTGGCTTTAGAGAGTATAATTTCTTTGTATTCGACTCTTGGGAAATAGTTATAATGTGACTCTAAGATTCCCCAATTAAAACTAAATATCGGCTTTGTATTTTGTACTTGTAAATCACACAAAAAATGATATACTGGTAAAGAATTATTATAAAAGTTATGCGCGTTTGACAGACAAGGGATAACTTCTTTATTAAGTTTTTTAGAACGTAATACAATTTTATTATTCCTGACAGATATTAATAAATCATTTAAATCAATAGTCTTTTTCTTTTCAATACCTGAATTTGCTAAATAGACAATTTCATAATTTCTTAAAACAGGTCTTCGCAAAATATTTCCTGTTCTGGATTGCGGAATGTGAACAATTTCAGCTAAAATTTTATCATGATGATAGTCCTCTTCTTTTTGAACAATTTCTTGGGTTAACTTATGTATCTCAGGATTTCCATTGCAAAATCTTCCCAAAAATTTTGTGGCGCTTATATTTCCGGAAGATTCAATTGCTAATGTTTCATTATTGTAAATTTCAATTAGTGCTGAGAATGTGACCGGAGTATACTCAAAATTAGAGTTGAAATCTGGAAAATCACTTTCTGATAATTCTATTTTTTCTTGATTCTTTGAAAGACATTCTTGAAGTTTTTTTTCTAAAATTAAATCGTATGAAGTCCAAGTTTGGCTTTCGTTTATATTTTTTTTCTCTTTAAAAGAGAAAGCTTCCAGAATTTCGTGTGAATCATTCATCTCTTGATTTATTGGATAACCTAGTCCAGATTCTGTATCTAAAATATTCATAAATAGCATTTCCTGTGATTCATATCTCTTAGAAAATGCTTTAATAAATGTTTTAAGATTATTAGGTTCTTTTTTAGGTTGTATACCATTTAAAAAATAGAGTCCCTTAGTTACTTTTTTTGCTATAGTTACATTTAAACTATTTGCTCTGGCAGTTGTAATTAAATCGGTTTGAAAGAGATACTTTTCATCATATTCAAATCCTTCTTTCAGGATGTCTTCTTTGATTTTTTGATATTGGTTTTCTGTCGGAATTAAAGAAGTATCTAAATCTGAAATTTGTTTATTTATGTTTTCTAAAAAGTGATATTCTCTTTTTAGATCTGGAATGTTTTTTAAAATGGAGAAAACCTTGTCAAAATCGTTATTGCCAGTCACAGCGGCATCTATTTCGCTTACTAAAAACTGGAAGTTTATTAGATGTATAATAAATTCACTAGCTTCTTCTTTTTCAGAATCATTGCTCGCTAAAAAAGAAACCATTTCGTTTATGGTTAATCCTGATTTTGTTTTAAGCATAATATCTTTTAATGCATCAGACTTTCGTATGGATGTAATAGTATGTTCACGCTTTGTTTTTATGTATTTGTATTCGATATATCTGTAAAAATCACCAAATTCATAAATAGAAGAATTAGGAAAATATTTTAAGTGAAAAATTGCTGTTTCTCGTTTAGCAATATTTTGCAGTAATGCCACCCAAAATTGCATATCAAACTGAGTAAAACGTTTGTATTTTTCAGGGAAATCTAATATTATATTAGTTCCAGTATCTATTTTTCCAACAGAACATCCCGCAAACAAGCCAAAAGGAGTACAGCGTGAAGATATTCTCGCAATATATTTTAGCAGTGTATATTCTAATGTTGATTTTTTATTATTTGTAAAATCAGTATTAATCCATTTGTCCAGTTCTCTTATTAGTTCAGGTGAAGCTAGGTTGATCGCTTCTTTAATCAAAGGTATATTGTAAGTCCTGATTAATTTTTTTAATGAGTAATCTTCTAAAAGATCCAAGTAAAATGACAAAGGGAATAATGGTGTTCGAATTACATACTGTGAAAAAGGGAAAATTTTAACTTGTTTTTTCATTTTTTCATTTTGCTCACTTTTTCAGCAAGCAACATTGCATTATAAACATTTAGAACTTTTCCTGATTTAGATAATTCTGAAAAAGGAACTTTTTTATCTTTTGTTCCAGGTACTATAACTTCAAGATCATAAGCAGTTCCAGAATCCATAATAATTTGTTTAACCTGTACAGCTGTAAGCTTTGGATAATAAGACCAGATTAATGCTGCTGTTCCAGAAACCATTGGAGCAGCTAATGAAGTACCGGAGTCAGTTCCATAAGTATTATTTTTTGTTGTAGTATATATTTCTTCGCCTGGAGCAAATAAATCTACATTTTGTTTTCCGTAGTTTGAAAATGCAGAAACAAATGTATTGTCTAATCTTTTTGAAATTGAACCAACATTGATAAAATTATTGCAAATTTCAGGAGTCCCATCATAATTATTGTCACTAGGGTAATATGGCGTTTTATCATTATCGAATCTTTCATTTCCAGAGGCGTGAACTAAAAGAACATTATGCTTTTCAGCATATTTAAAAGCATTAGACACCCATTGTTGATGGACAGAAAATTCTTTTCCAAAGGACATATTAATTACTTTAGCCCCATTATCAACGGCGTAATAAATAGCCATTGCAATGTCTTTGTCATTTTCATCTCCAGAATAGGAAATATTAAGTGGCATAATTTTTATGTTGTCTGAAAAACCTTCTATGCCAATATTATTTTTTCTATTCGCTGCAATTATACCAACAACTTTAGTTCCGTGTCCTTGAAGATTTTTAAATCCTTTTTTAGATATACTGATATTACCGTTTCCATATCCTTTTTCTAAAACATTTGGATTGTCACCGATTAATTTTCTGTCATTAAATTTTTTGTTTAGATTTCTATTTAGAATAGAATCTATTTCAATGCGATTATCTTGCAGAACTTCTATAGTTTTTTCATTATTTTTGATATTAATCATCATATAGTAAATTAATGCACCTAAGTCTTTATCATTAGACTCTCGCATTTGTCTATATGTCTTGTCATTAATTTTATACTTTTTGTATAAACTATCCAGTTGTACATAGGTATAGTCTTCTTTTGGAAAATAATGCCTTAAGGTATCCTTAACTATAGGAAACATTGTAATACTATGATCTAAAGAGCTCAGCCATCTTCCATATCCTGTATTTTCGGATTCAAATAGCTTTGAAGCTCTCTGGTATTCTTTATAATTTGGCAGATCTTGAAATGAAATCTCATTTTCTTTTTTATCTTTAAAAATAGGATCAAATTCTCTTATAAATCTAACATACTCGAAGTTTCCCCAAACAACATATTCTTCTTTTTTATTTGAGGTGAAATTCCAACCATGAATATCGTCAATGTATCCATTTGCATCATCGTCTATGCCGTTATTTGCAATTTCTTTTGGATTTGTCCAAAATTGACTTTGTAAATCTTCATGGTTGAAATCAATTTGAGTATCTAAAACAGCAACTATAATATTAGTTTTAGATTTTTGCTTATTTTCTTTATACCATTTATCTACTGAAATCCCCTTAATACTATCTTTTTGAAAATCCTTTTGATACCAAGTTTGTGGCAATTTAGAATCTAATTCTTTTTTTGATGTATTGACAAGTGGTTTATCATGTTTTTCTTTAAAAGATCTGCAACTTATTATTGCAAAAAGAATTATTAATAATATAGTATTCTGAAATTTCATACAATTATTTTGCAAAGATTAAACTTTCCTGTCGTTACCTCCGTTAAGTACGTCTGTTACGGTTTTATCATCATCATCATTATTATTAGATGTAGTACCTCCACCATTGATAGATCGTAAGTTTTTTAATTTTGCTATATTGAACTTTTCTAAATCAAACTTATTGACTTCTTTTTTAGTCTTCCTTGTTTTCATAATTAGTTGTATTAAAATTTTAGCAAATATATAGGGGGATTATTATAATTAAAATTTATTACTTCTCGAATTTATCGTAATTCATGAATTTCGATAAATTTAGATTTATAAGGTGTTGTTTTTTAGTTTGTTGTGTTTTTTGGAACTTCTAGTTGTTTTATAAAGTATGTTGGTTTAATTCCTGTTTTTTTGTAAAAAGCGGTTGAAAAAGACTCAGCATTATTAAAACCAAATTCCAGGGCAAGCGCTTGGATTGTATACTTTCTTAATTTACTTTTTTCTTTTAAAGAGTTTAAAGCATATTCAATCCTTAGATCGTTAATATATTGGGTAAAAGTTTTTTCTTTATATACATTAACAATTTTTGAAACATATTTATTGTTAGTTTCAAATGTTTCAGATAAAGACTGAATTGTAGTCGTGGCGTCTAAAAAACCTTTAGTTTTTTCAAACTCGGCTAGTTTTTTTAGGATTTGATTTATCAATTCTTCATTTATACCTATTGTACTTGTTTTCGATTTATTTATTTCGAAATTTTGCTCTTTTTGCTGATTGTTAGTTTGATTGTTTTTATCTAAACTTTGCATTATTTTTTCAAAACGCTTATGATAGTTCTTTTTTAATTTAAATTGATAAAAACCAAAACCAGTAGTTATTATAGTTATTAAAATTAAAAATACGATACCCCAATATGATATGACATTCTCTTTTTTAAGAGATTGAATCAAATTCTCTTTTTCCTGAATTAAATAAGGAGTATCATACTCCCTTTGCAATTTTTTTGTTAACTCCTTATAGTTATTTTGGAGCACACTATCAATTTGCATATACTTTGATAAGTATTTTAACTGATTAAGTTTGTCTCCATTTCTTTTATAATATGAGATTAAATAAGGATAACCACTTATAAACTCAGGAGTAATTCTTTTATTAATATTATATATAGAGTCTACTTTAATAAAATTTTTAACAGCTTCATTTTTATTATTAAGGCCTTCATATGCTTTAGCAGTATAATAATATGCCGCTAATATATTTCCTTTGTCTTTATAAAATGTTATTTCAGGTAATGCTTTGTTTATACTGTCTAAAGCTTCTCTAAAATTTCCTTTAAAAATTTTATTAGCACCTTCATTCAGAATAAAGAGTGCATTAGTATGATTGCTTTTTGTGGCTTTAGATTCAAAATAACCTAATTTATTATAATAAGTTGAAGAATCAGTAATTTTTAATGCTTTATAAGCATCAGCCAGACCGAAAAGGAGGAGCTGATATGAGTACGAATAATCTGGACTCCTGACTTTTTTATCATTATAATATGTTAAACATTCTTTATATAAGTTTAATGCTTCTTTTACTTCTCCCAATTCTTCTGACCTTAATGCAGCAATAGAAAATTTTGTATCATAATACAAATCCATATTATTCTTTTTAGCAATATTCTCAGCTATTAAAAAATTATCAATGGCCTCTTTATATTTGAACTGTTTCTTGTATACAAATCCTTTTCCTGAATAAGCATAAGCTGGAAATTTCGGATCATTTAAATTTTTTGTATAAATAATTGCGCTATCTAAATATTGTAAAGCTTTGGTATTTTCAGATATCAACGAAATCAAAAAAGACCCTCTTGCTTTTTCAACTGGATTATTTTCCTTTTTTGCTTTGATTAAATACGCGTTGGCGTATGGGAATTGTTTGGGAGCATTTTTATCATTTTCCCAAAACAAATTCTTTAATTGCAGATATGAAATTTTTGTAAGGTCTTTTTTTGTATCCTGGCCTAATAAGAAAACAGGAAACAAAATTAGAAAGAGGAGGTTTAGAAATTTAATGCGAATCATATACTATTATTTCTTACAAAAATAGAGTATATATGTAGAATTGTATTAATAAATATGTTGTTTTTGGTTTGGTATTAAGTTCTTGGTTTTTAATTGGTTAGATTATTTTTTTTTGTGGTATTCCTGAATTAAGTACCGGTTTTCCTGAATTTCGATAGGCAGTATTTGCGAGCAATATGATGTTTGTCTAGTTTTGGTTCAAGAAAAGTGAGACATTTTTTACAGTAAGACGTCACTAGAAGAAAAATATTTCTTTTCTATAATGTAATTAGCTAATTATGTGGGATTGATTCAGCTGTTAAGTAACCCAAAAAACTGAGCACTATGATAAAAGGATTATCATAAAATATTTAACTATTTAAAATGAAAAGTTATGAACTTAGAAAATTTAAAATTAGTAGAGCTTAATGCTCAAGAAGTACACGAAGTTGAAGGAGGTAATATTTTTAGAGCCTTTCAGGTTTTACTAGAAGCAGCTTCAATTTATGACGCTATATCAGATTTTAAAGAAGGCTGGAATTCTGTCCCTCGTAATCAAGTGTCAAGTGGGAGTTGGTAAAATAAATTAAATAAAAGAAAAGAATGAATTACTTTTTAACAGCGTTTCAAAAGAAAAATATTATTTACATTCTTAAGTATGTACTACTTTGTATTGTTATTGTTCTTTTTATTGAAGGTATTAAACTTTTGCTTGATTTAGAAGAGTCGATAAATAATAAATTAGAAGAAAGTTTTTTTAATAATTTAAATTGGAGCTGTTTTGGAGCTGTTTTTTTATCTCCACTATTAGAAGAGATAGCATTTAGATTGTCGTTAAGAAGGAATATGTATTTTGTTGCTAGTATTATCATCTGTCTTATTTTTCTTTTATCGTCAAGGTACATTTATACTCAAGTTAGCTGTACAGTGTTTATCATATTAGTTTTAGTTAATCAGTTTAAAAAGAATTTCTCACCTAGATTAATTGAAATTTTACTTATTTGCTTTTCAGTTATGAGTTTTGTTACTGTACACTTCGATAATTATGATAAAGTAGAATTAGATCTTTTGAATCCGTTTGCAATAGTGCTACTATTTATACCACAATTTGTATTGTGTATTATTTTAACAAAAGTTAGGTTACAAACTTGCTTTATCAATTCTTTAATTATTCATTCGTTATACAATTTGATTATTTTAACATTCGCACTATTATTTAACTATTAAAAAAAAAAAAATATGAATACTGATAAATTAAATCTAGAAGAATTAAATGATTTCCAATTAGAAAATATCGATGGAGGTGGTTTTTTTAAAGATCTAGGAGTGGGGTCAAGAATGATTTGGAACGCTTTTTTAGATTTTTCAGACTCTTTGAGTGATACCACAGGCTATGGTGACGCTGGATATTACAAATAAATTTCATAAGTGAGTTTAATTTTACTTGGTTTCAAAGCAGTTACCATTGCTTTAGTTTAATAGTTTCTGTTTTTGAAACCTTGTTATTAATTTGAGCTTTCTTTTGTATGAAAATTATCGGGTAATATGTTCTAACACACCTTACAGTAATGATTTGTTATATGCTGGAAGGTGATCGTGCAGATGATTTTTTAATTCATTTAAAAACGAATAGGAATAATTATCAAAGAACAATTATCACAAAATGTTTAACTATTAAAAACAAAAAGTTATGAATTTAGAAAATTTAAAAGTAGTAGAGCTTAATGCTCAGGAAGTACAAGAAGTTGAGGGCGGCGGATTGTTGCTTTTTCCAATTTACGGCTTTATAGCTGGATATTTGTATGAAAAATATGTTGCTTAATAAATCACAATAAAAAAATATAATTATGAATTTAGAAAAATTAAATTTAGTAGAGCTTTCTAAAGAAGAAAGTATAGAGTTAGATGGAGGTATTATTGCTGAAGTTATTGGTCTAGCGGGTGCCGCATTCTATTTTGGATGGGAATTAGGCAGAGAATATGCTCGTAAGCACTAAAAAAAGTAAACAATTTTAAATTAGGCAAGAGTTTTTACCGACTCTTGTCTAATAAATTAATAATTATTTTAAAACTATGAAAGCTATATTATTAATAATTGAAGACTATGCGAAAAAGCAGACAAATAAGTTTATAGCTTATATTTTAATTGCAGCTTTTGTACTGTTTTATATTGGATTTGTTTTTGGTAGATCATTTGCCGTTTTACCATAAAGAGATGATTATTTTATTTTAATTTATTGCTAGAGTATTTGTGTATGGTTATTCTTATATAATTTATTTTAACCTTAATAAATATTTATTAAAACTTCATTATCTGCATCAAAACCAATATTAATTTCTAAGATAATAGCACTCTATTGCTAAATCAAAACTCTGTACATGGAAAAGTGATTAATAATGAATGTTATTATAGTGTATTAAACACTGCAATAGCGTAAAATACTATTGTAGTGTTTTTTTTAAGAAAAATAAGTAACTATCAAAAATATGAATTTCAGTTTAGATCCCATAAATACAATTGAAAATCTTACTTCGAAAAACAAAACAAAAAGTTTTTCGATTTATTTAATTGTGATGATCATAGTTATAGGTTTCATAATATTGTTGCCAATTATAAAGGTTGATATTACCAGTCAAAGCCGTGGGATTATAAGAAGTACGACAGATAATGTCCCAGTGAGTGTAATAGTGAGCGGTCGAGTTATTCTGCTTAATATTAGAAATAATGCTGTAGTACAAAAAGGAGATACCTTGCTAAAAATTGCTATGCAGAATCTTGAAACAGAGAAAAAAACTCAAAACGTGGTATCAAATTCTGTTTCAGAGCTTTTGCAAGACGTAAATTCTATATTGTCTGGTAAAATAACTGTGTTAAAAACTTCAACGGCCAGAGAAGATTTCTCAAAATTTCAAGCGCGCAAGAATGAACTTCATAGCAAGGTTTTGCAAGCACAAACTAGTTTTAACCGCTATAAAGGTTTGTATGATAAAAATATAATTGCAAAAGTCGAATACGAAAAATACGAATATGAATTTCGTTCAGCTGGTGAAGCATTGAAAAGTTATGTAAGTGAGCAAAAATCAGTTTGGGAGAACCAAAAAAGAGATTTGGAAGATCGCATAAAAAATCTAAGTGGAAGCATTGAAAAAATTAAAGCTGAAGAGAATAATTATGTCATTACTGCACCTATTTCGGGAACAATTGAAAATTTTTCAGGTGTACAATCAGGGTCATTTTTAAATGCAGGTCAAACAATATTAAATATTTCTGCAGTCGATCATTTAATAGTTGAAAACATGATTTCTCCCAATGATATTGGGTTAATTCATAAAAGTCAAAGTGTTAAATTTCAGATCGATGCATTCAATTATAATCAATGGGGATTACTTGAAGGGAAAGTTATTGATATTGATCATAACATTTCTGTGGAAGACAATCAGTCTTTTTTTAAAGTACGCAGCTCATTAAACTCTACCCAAATGAAACTCACATCAGGATATACCACTAAGGTTTCAAAAGGAATGACTCTTACTGCAAGATACAGTATAACCAGAAGAAGTTTGTTTGATTTACTATTCGATAAAATAGATGATTGGCTAAATCCTAAACAATTATCAATCTAGAATTAATACTAAAAAATGGCATCTATAAAAATTAAACAACATGATATTAAAGATTGTGGCGCTGCTTGTTTGGCATCTATTGGAAATCATTACAAAGTTAATCTCCCAATAGCACGAATTCGTCAATATGCACATACAGATAAATGCGGTACAAATGTGCTGGGTATTATCGAGGCTGCAGAAAAAATGTGCTTTACTGCAAAAGGAGTGAAAGGAGGTCTAGATTCACTCGATAAGATTCCGCTGCCTGCAATTGCACATGTAGTAGTACAGCAACAATTACAGCATTATTTGGTAATTTATAAAATTGAAAAATCTAAAACTGAAAAGCAATCTAAAATTACAGTGATGGATCCCGGTCTTGGCACAATGGAAATATACACTTTTGAAGAGTTTCAGAAAGTTTGGACTGGTGTTTTAATACTTTTTGCCCCAAATGATAATTTTAAATCATACAATGAAAAAACTTCACCCGTAACTCGTTTTTGGTATTTGATTCAGCCACATAAAAACATTTTAATTCAGGCTTTATTTGGGGCGATAATTTTTACGGTTTTGGGATTGGCAATGTCAATTTATATTCAAAAAATTACGGATTATGTCTTAGTAGAAGGTAATAGAAAACTGCTTAATTTATTGAGCGTTTCTATGATCGGCATCATTTTATTACAGGGATTTATTGGTTCTCAAAAAAGTATTTTTGTAATGAAAACAGGGCAGTTGATTGATGCGAAATTAATTCTAGGATATTATAAACATCTATTACATTTACCGCAGCGTTTTTTTGATACGATGCAGATAGGTGAAATTACGTCGCGAATAAATGATGCTGTAAAAATTAGATCGTTTATAAATGAGGTTGCAATTGATATGATTGTAAACATTTTTATTGTGATTTTTTCATTTACTTTAATGTTTACATACTATTGGAAATTAGCATTAATAATTTTGGCAGTTATACCTTTTTATGGTTTTATTTACTTTATTCTAAATAAGTTCAATAAAAAAGTAGAACGAAATATTATGGAGAATGCTGCTGAATTGCAAACGCAGTTAGTTGAAAGTGTGACCCATGTTAGAACTGTTAAAGAATTTGGAATTGAAGAATTTTCAAATCTAAAAACGGAAAACAAATTTGTAAAACTATTATTTAATACTTATAAATCTGGGTTAAATAGTATTTTCTCAGGGATTTCGACACAATTTCTAGCTTCGTTATTTACCATTATTTTAATGTGGGTAGGGGCTGGTTATGTTATTGATCGGGCTATTACGCCTGGAGAATTGTTCTCGTTTTATGCTTTAATCAGTTATTTTACTTCTCCAGTCGCATCCTTAATTGGGATGAATAAAACTGCTCAGAATGCTCTTATTGCGGCTGACAGGCTTTTTGAAATTATGGACTTGGAGCGTGAAAAAACAGAGAATAAAGTTGAAATGCAAAGAGAAAATATAGGAAATATAAAGTTTGAGAATGTTAGTTTTAGGTATGGTTCTAGAATGGAGGTTTTTAAAGAATTTAATGCTCTATTTAAAAAAAATGAAACAACAGCAATTGTAGGGGAAAGTGGAAGCGGAAAAACTACATTAATTTCATTACTTCAAAATTTATATCCAATTAAAGAAGGAAAAATTTATATTGGGGATTATGATACTCAATTTATACATTATAAAAGTTTGAGAAACTTGATTGGAGTTATTCCGCAGCAATTAAATTTATTCTCTGGGAATATTATAGAAAACATAGCATTAGGTGATTCATTTCCAAACATTCAAAGAATATTAGATTTATCGAAACAATTAGGAATTACAGAATTTGTTGAGAAATTACCAAATGGCTTCGAAACTCAAATTGGAGAAAATGGAACAATGCTGTCAGGCGGGCAAAAACAACGAATTGCTATTGCCAGAGCGCTGTATAAAAATCCTGAGATATTGTTAATGGATGAGGCTACTTCAGCATTGGACACGAGTTCTGAAATGATAGTTAAACAAACTATAGAAAATTTTAAGAAGCAAGGAAAAACAATTATTATTATAGCTCATCGTTTAAGTACCATTGCTAACGCAGATGAAATACTAGTTATGGAAAATGGAAAAATTATTGAATCAGGAAATCATCATGATTTATTAGACAAAAAAGAAAAGTATTTTGAGTTATGGAAGAAACAAAGTTTGGTTTAAAGTTTTTAAATTGAAGTAGTAACTTGAAAAATGCAAGTTTGTGTTTTTTACAAAGTATTCTTCATTAAACAGATCAAATCCTATTATCAACCGCAAAAGTGGTCTTAGCAATTGTTGAAAGCAGTAAAGCCGCAGCTGCACTGGTAAAAACAGAATAATCAAATGGTGCTTTTATTGAAACAGAACCAGCCATTGCGAGCGCAAAAAGAAGCATTAAAACGGCGGTGCCAAAAGCTGCAATTCTAGTTTTAAAGCCACTGAGTAATAATACGGCAAGCAGAATTTCAAAAAATGTCGCTGCTGCGCCTAATATTTCTGCGGTCGATTTACTTGCCCACGTGTTAAGAGACTGTGTATAGATAACAAAATTTTCCCAGTTTCCCCACGCAACTGCGTTAGATCCTGGTGCGCCCCAAAGTCCAAATCGATCTGCTACTGCCGAAAGCATTGTAATTCCTAAAACTATTCTTAATACTAATCCTGCATCTGCTGTCGATATGTTTCTCATTTATTTTTATTTTAGTTAATTTGAAGATGTTCCAAATTCTTTTTCACCAAAGTTTTATGTCCAACGGGTTTAAAACCAAGCTTTAAATATAATTTTTTGGCATTTGGATTATCTTCCTCTACAAGTAAACCTAAAGTCTCTTTATTTTTATGAACGTATTTATCAATTAAAAATTGCAGAATTGCAGAACCAATTCCTTTTCCCTGATGTTTAGGATTTATACCTAAAGAGTCAATATAATACTCTCCAGCCTGTGTTTCATCTTCGGGATTAAAATCGGGATTATAATTGTTTCGCACATATTCGATTATCGGATTTCGCAATTTTTGCAAATCGGCACCATCATAAAGATTAACAGCACCAATAATTTCATTGTCAGCTTCGGCTACATAGCAATTTTGATAGGAATACTGATTGTTTTCTGTTTCGACAAAATGCTGTAGAAATTCAAGTGCGCTGTTATAATCGTTTTTGCAGATAAATTTATAAATAATGTCTTCCATTGCAAGTAACAAAATTGGAGCAATGTATTTAGAGTCGGAGATAACAGCTTTTCTGATAACCATAATAGAGTATTTTACTTTTTACAAATTTACAATTATAATATTCAGAGCGTATGATGATTTTATATTTACAATGCTGAATTTGTACCATTATAGGATTAAAATATACCATATTTAAAATTTAATCTCCTTGTATCTTTGTTAAAGTAAACTAGTTGAGGTAGGTACTAAAAACAGAAATAACGAAATAAAAAAGTATAAAAATGAAAGCAATAGGATTTAAAACATCATTAGCTATAGCGGAAAAAGACAGTTTTATCGAATTTGAAACGTCAAAACCAGTTCCTGCCGCTCATGATTTATTAGTAAAAATAGATGCCATTTCAGTAAATCCGGTAGATTTTAAAGTTCGTCAGAGCAGTGCCAAAGATACCGTTTTAGAAAACCCGAAGATTATTGGCTGGGATGCTGTTGGAATTGTAGAAGCAGTCGGCGAAAATGTTACGCTGTTTAAAAAAGGAGACGAAGTTTATTATGCGGGTGATATCACAAAACAAGGAAGCAATGCCGAATATCAAATTATTGATGAACGAATTACCGGAAGAAAACCAAAATCGTTAAGTATCGAAGAAGCTGCTGTTATACCGTTGACAGGTTTAACAGCGTGGGAAATTTTATTTGATAGAATCCGAATAAATCCGGAAAAGGATAAGGGAAAATCAATTTTAATAATTGGAGGTGCCGGAGGAGTGGGTTCGATTGCAATTCAGCTTGCTAAAAAAATCGCTCGTTTAACTGTAATTGCAACAGCTTCGCGTCCAGAAACGATAGATTGGTGCAAAAAACAAGGAGCTGATTTTGTAGTTGATCATAAAAACTTAACTGCATCTGTTAGAGAAGCTGGTTTTGAAAATGTAGATTTTATTCTAGATTTTGTTGACACGAACTTGTATTGGGATTTAATGGTTGAATTGATAAAACCGCAAGGACATATTGCTTCAATTACGGGTAGCAGTGACCCTGTGGCGTTGAATAAATTGAAAAATAAAAGCGTATCCTTTTCTTGGGAATTAATGTATACACGTTCGATGTTTCAAACAGAAGACATGATCGAACAGCATAACATTTTGAATAAAATAGCAGATTTGTTAGATGAAGGTGTTTTGAAAACCACTTTAAATGAAACATTAATAGGTCTTACAGCAGATAATCTAAAAAAAGCGCACCAGCTTTTAGAATCAGGAAAAACGATTGGGAAAATTGCAATAAAACTCTAAGTTTTTCTTTAAAATAATTCAAAAGTCCAATTCAACTCGATTGGACTTTTTTTTTGTAAATTGGTGAAATTCTATAAGTTAAAATGTAAATCATATAAGATTTAATATTCTTAATTTTAGATATTTGTTTGTATTAACCCAAATTAACTAATAACTGCTATGAAAAAATTTAAATACATTTTTGTTCTTTCAACTGCTTTTTTGACGTTTAGCTGTTCAAGTAATGATAAAGCAAAGAATGATGGAGGAACAAAAACGGATCCTGTAGAAAAAGAAAAACCAAATTCTAATTATAAACCTGCATTTGCAGGACAAACCCGAGTAAATGGCGTGACTACCAATACTGCGTTTCAGGCTGTTGTTCTTACATCAGAATTAACAAATCCGTGGGGAGTAAAAAGTCTGCCGGACGGACGTCTTTTGGTTACTCAAAAAACAGGAACAATGCGTATTGTTACTCCCGCAGGAGTTGTAAGTGCTCCTATTACTGGTCTTCCAGCAGTAAATGCTTCAGGACAAGGCGGTTTATTAGGGTTGTGTTTGGATCCTGATTTTGCTTCAAACCGAATGATTTATTGGGTTTTCTCTGAAGCAGTTTCGGGCGGAAATATATCTTCGGTGGCAAAGGGAAAATTATCTAATGATGAAAAAACGATCGAAAATGCGACTGTAATTTATCGTTCAAGTCCAGCAAACGCAAGTAATTTGCATTATGGAGGACGAATTCTTTTTGATCAAACAAGAAATCTTATTGTGAGTACAGGAGAACGCTCCGTTTTAGAAACCAGACCTTTAGCGCAATCTTTAACAGCTAGTTTAGGAAAAGTGATTAGAATAACCAAAGAAGGGAAAGCTGCAGCGGGAAATCCAACTTTTGCGGGAGCAGGAGCATTGCCTGAATTGTTTACTTACGGACATAGAAATCCGCAAGGATTGGCTGTGCATCCAATTACAAAAGAAATTTGGTTGAGCGAACACGGACCGCGAGGAGGTGATGAAATTAATCGTCTTCAGGCTGGATTAAATTATGGCTGGCCGATAATTACATATGGAATTGAGTATAGCGGTGAACCCATTGGTGCGGCGATTCAGCAAAAAGAAGGAATGGAGCAGCCTGTTTATTATTGGGATCCTGTTGTATCGCCAAGCGGAATTACTTTTTATGCAGGAAATCTTATACCAGAATGGGAAAACAATCTGTTTATTGGCTGTTTAAGCGGTATGCATATCGTTCGCCTTGTTATTAAAGACAATAAAGTTGCTGGAGAAGAAAGACTTCTTGCCAGCGAAAATCAGCGTTTTAGAGATATTACGCAAGGCAGTGACGGTGCTTTGTATGCAGTGACGGATCAAGGCAGACTTTATAAAATTGATAAAAAGTAAAGATTTTGTTTTAATAAGGTATAATGGCGCATTTAAGCGCCATTTTTATTTTAAAAATATCCTTAAATGTCTTTTAGTCAGTTTATGAGTGTCTTTATATAGTGAAATAAGCTTTCGTAACAATAAGTAAAATTAACGTAAGAAAGTAAAGAGCAGTTGCTACCATAGTAAAAATGATATGGGCAAAAAACAGCTGAATATAGTAATCTCTAAAACCAAGGGGGGGACGATAATGAGTGATTTTAAAAATAAACACCCAGCTGATTATGCCAATAATACCACTAATAACTCCAAGTATAAGAGCACTAAGTGGTGAAACTGCCAAAATATCTTCTGCCCAAATGATATGATAAACTGCTACAAATAGAAAGCCGATTACAAAATGAAGAAACCAGCCCAAATTATTTTTACACTCGTTTGTAATATCAATGTTCATTTGGACCAATACCGAGCTTAGAAGTACGGGTTCTTTGTATAATTTCCTGTAATTTTTAGACATAAAATAGCTGAACCA
The DNA here is from genome assembly GCF_044005885.1 of Flavobacterium sp. FlaQc-30. Taxonomy (NCBI): domain Bacteria; kingdom Pseudomonadati; phylum Bacteroidota; class Flavobacteriia; order Flavobacteriales; family Flavobacteriaceae; genus Flavobacterium; species Flavobacterium sp. FlaQc-30. The sequence continues at coordinate 98,711 of NZ_JBIPCO010000008.1, forward strand.
CGTCATTGCTGATGTCGCAGCTCCCGAAATTAAAACCAGTTGTATGAGAATATATAAATCCATAATCTTCGGTTTATAGTTCAAAAAATGCTCTTTTCAAAGTTAAATCGATAATAGCAGGAATGCTTACATTATTGAACTTTGCAATTATATAATTATCAGTATAAAATCGATGATTGCTGCGGTTTTTGTTTTTAAGGTGTTGATTGTTAGTTGTTAAGTTGTTTTTTGGTTATGAAAAAACAATCCAATTAGTTACCTTTATAAGGTTTAGAATTGTTTGAATTTCATAAGTAAATGTTTCTTTTCTGTTATTTTTAAAGAGAGAGGGTTTTTAATTTTACACTATAATTTAATATATAAAGTATGAACACAATTAACGCAAAAGCATTTGGAACCATTGCAGCCGATGCATCATTAGAAGAAATGACAATCGCGCGCAGAGAAGTTTTGGCAAAAGACATCGAAATAGAAATTTTGTATTGTGGTGTCTGCCATTCAGATTTACATACTGCAAGAAACGATTGGGGAGGAACACAATATCCAGCTGTTCCCGGTCATGAAATTGTGGGAAGAGTAACTAAGGTGGGAAGTGAAGTAACAAAACTTAAAGTTGGCGATTTAGCAGGAGTAGGGTGTTTGGTCGATTCATGTCATACTTGTGATAGTTGTAAAAATGACCTTGAGCAGTACTGCTTAAATGGTTTTACAGGAACTTACAATGGACGAGATGTTCATTTAGGCGGACATACTTATGGTGGTTATTCTCAAAAAGTAGTTGTCGATGAACATTTTGTTTTAAAAGTGCCTTCAAACTTAAACTTAGCCGCTGTTGCACCATTGCTTTGTGCAGGAATTACAACTTGGTCACCATTAAAACACTGGAATGTTGGCAAAGGAAGCAAAGTAGCAGTAGTTGGTTTGGGCGGACTTGGACATATGGCTATTAAACTGGCAAAAGGTCTTGGTGCCGAAGTTACCTTGTTCTCAAGAACGCCAGATAAAGAAAAAGACGCTTTAGAACTGGGTGCAGATGCGGTAGTAATTTCAACAGATAATAATCAGATGAATGCAGTAAGCGGAAAATTTGATTTAATTATTGATACTGTTCCTTATGTACATGATGTAAATCCTTATGTTGCTACATTAAGTATCAGTGGAACTTTAGTTCTAGTGGGGTATTTAGGAGGTTTAGAGCCTATTTTAAATACAGTGCCAATGATTTTAGGCAGAAAATCTGTTGCAGGTTCTGTAATTGGCGGAATTGCCGAAACACAAGAGATGTTAGATTTTTGCGGAAAACACAACATTGTTTCGGAAATTGAAATTATTAAAATGCAGGAAATCAACGAAGCTTACGAAAGAATGCTGAAAAGCGATGTAAGATATCGTTTTGTAATTGATATGGCTTCTTTGAAGTAATAGTTTAAGATTTAGAAAAAAGAAAATCCCAAGTGTCATCTTATTGATAGTTGGGATTTTTTTATTGTTAGCTAAAAAAAAGCAGTTTTTTAATTATCGAAAAAATATACGATTAGCATCTTTACAGGCTTTTTGCTTTTGTTGATCGGTACGTGTTTCAATCTTCCATCAAAAAACAGCGAATCGCCCTCTTTTAAAGTGTAGGTTTCATTTGCTATCAAATAATCAACTTCGCCCGATATAATGTATTTATATTCAAAAGCATCTGTACTTACCTGATCTCTGTAACTATTAGGTTCAAGAGTTAAGAAAACAATATCAATAGTAGAATTTTTTATGGTACGGGTTAAAAAACGCTCATACGAAAAACCGTTTGATCCTTCCTTTTGAAACAGGTCATATTCGTCTTTTCTTTTTATAAGCACCATTTCGTCTTCCTGAGTCATATCCTTAAAGAACTCACTCAAGTTAATCTGCAGGGCAGAAACGACACTAAGTAAAACTGTTAATGAAGGAATGCTTCTTCCGTTTTCAATTTGAGAAATCATGCCTTTGCTTACGTCACTTAAATCTGCAAGTTCCTGTACAGTAAATCCTTTTTCGATTCGGTATTGTTTTATTCTCTTGCTGATTTCAAGTAAAATGGCTCCTTCCATGTTTAGTATTTGTATACAAAAGTTAATTAATAATAAACATTACTTTACGATTTGTTTACATATAGTAAACATTTGTATAGTAATATTGCACTGTAAAAATAAACAAAAGTATGGAATTAATTGTATTTGATATGGCTGGCACGACAGTCCATGATGAAAATAAAGTTGGCTTAACATTGCAAACCGTTTTAAAAGAATTTGGTTATGATTTTTCTCTTGATCAGATTAATGTAGTAATGGGGTACGAAAAACCAGTAGCGATTTCGATTTTATTAGAAGAAAAAAGACCTGAGTTAATAAATAAAATCCATCAAGTTTTTGTAGCAAAAATGATTGCTTTTTATGAGCAGAGCAATGATGTAAAAGCAACTTCAAATGCTCATGAAACGATTCAGTATTTAAGAAACATTGGTATAAAAGTAGCTTTCGATACAGGATTTTCTCGTCCCATTGCCGATGCGATTTTCGCAAAACTAAACTGGAAACAAGGTGTTGATTTCGATTTCAGTATTACTTCTGATGAGGTTGAGCACGGACGTCCTTATCCAGATATGATTTTTAGAGCTATGGAGCATTTTAATATCGCAGACGCTTCATTAGTTGGAAAAGTTGGTGATACAATGTCAGATTTACAACAAGGTGAAAATGCAAAATGCGGATTAGTAGTCGGCGTAACCACTGGAGCATACAGCCGCGAGGAATTAGAGCATCATTATCACCATTATATTATTGACGATTTATCAGAATTAAAAAACAAACTTTAATTTATTAAACACATGAAGGCTTTACTGTACATTGCAGCTGCATTATTCTTAACAACTTCGTATGCACAAGAAGTTAAAGGTAAAATCAGCAGTGAATCCGGTCCCTTACATCCGGCTTCGATTTTAGTTATAGAGCAATCTAGAACTGTAGACACAGACCAAAATGGTAATTTCTCTTTTAAACTTAAAGCAGGGCAATATCATTTAGAAATTTCAAGTGAAAACCATACTTCAAAAAAAATTGCAGTAAACGTTTCAACAAAGAATATTGATTTAGGAACTATTGTTCTTACTGGTAAGGAGGAAAAACTGGATGAAGTAGTTTTAGAGTATTATAGCAGCGGAGAAAGAAAAGCGATGGATATGCGCCAAAGTTCAAATGCGATTATGGATGTTGTAAGTGCAGATGCAATGGGTAAAATGCCAGATATTAGTGCAGCTGAGGCCGTACAAAGAATTCCAGGTGTAAGTATAGACAGAGATCAAGGAGAAGGAAGATACGTAACCGTAAGAGGAACGCCGTCGCAATGGAGTTCGGCAACTATTAACGGAGACAGAATGCCATCTGCAAAAACCTCAGGAGATTTGCTTGGTAATCGTACCGTGCCAATGGATTTATTGCCAACAGAATTTCTGGAATATATTCAGGTTGTAAAAGCAATTACGCCAGAATATGAAGGAGATGCTATTGGGGGAACAATTAATTATATTCCGAAGTTTTCTCCAAAAAAAGAAACTTTTCGTGCGACAGTTGCTATTCCTGTTAATCTTCGTGCGGATGATAAAGTGGGGTATAATAGCACAGTATTATACGGTAACCGATTTTTTAAGAAGAAATTCGGCTTTCTAGCTATGACCAATTACAATCGACGTACTTATTCTACAGATGATTATGAGGTTGTTTATGGTAATGCATTACACAATGTAAATACGCTGGATGTTAGAAATTATCAGGGAGTGAGAACCAATACTGGATTTAATGTCGCAACAGATTTTCGTTTTAACAGCCGAAACAAAATTTATGCCCGTGGTTACTACAGTCAATTTCTAGACGAAGAACAAAATAGAAAAACAATGCACTACTTTAATAAAACGACAAGTAATGCTGTATTGCGTTGGAGTACCGTAGATTATTTGTTTAAAAACTATGGAGGTGAATTTGGATACGAAAGTAAACTATCGGACAAATTAAAAATGAACGCCAAAGTTGCTGCTTATACTTCATGGGCAGGTTATAATGGTCCGTCATCAGCAACAAAAAATGACAGAGGTTATTATTACGGAAACTGGATACAAACTGTAAAATATGACAATTTGGTAAAAGTCGACGGTACAAATTATAAGTTTTTGCAAGGCGACGGACCAGCGGGTTATGTGGGTGATCCATCCAATAATATTCAGCCGCACTTTTCGGCTCCATATGATCCAGAAAAATATTATTTAGACAGATATGTAACTTCAATTCGTAATGTCGAAGAGAAAGATCAAGTAGCTGCCGCTGATTTTAATTATACTGCAAAAGAAAATTTAAAAATTAAGTTTGGAGGAAAATTTAGAAATAAAACCAGTACATACGACTACCGTTACATTACCTGGATTTACGATACAAAAGCACCAAAAGCTTATTTGAATCAATGGGAAAGAGAAGCATTTCCAAGTAATAATTGGTTTCCTGAATTGAATAATAATTATGATAATTTAAAATTCAATTATCCAACAGAAAGCTCTTTTATTGACCCAATGGGAAATCCTGCGATTGCTAAGAACTTAAAGTATAACTATCAGGATGTAACCAATTCAAGTTATGCAACAGGTAATTATGATGCGACCGAAAAAGTTTGGGCAGGTTACGGATCTGCAGAATGGAATATTAACGATGATTTTCGTTTTGTGGGTGGAATTCGATACGAAAACACAGCTGTAGATGCAAAAAGTTACGAGTTTAACGATAAAACCAAAGTAGTTACACCAATATACGGAAGTAAAAATTACGGTGCATTTTTACCAATGGCACATCTGATTTACAAACCATCAAAGAAATTGGATTTAAGAGCGGCAGTTACCAGAACTTTTGCCCGTCCGGCTTTTAATGAGTTGAGCCCGAGTAATAGAGTAAATCCCGATAATCATACGGTTGTAGAAGGAAACATCGATTTAAAACCAACATTTTCATGGAATTATGATGTAGTAGGTTCTTATTATTTAAACAAAAACGATTACGTAACCGGAAGTGTTTTCTATAAAGATCTTAAAGATTTAATTTATACATCGACAACTGACGAAATAAGAACTGTTGGTGGAGCCGAAGATTTGTATAAAGTTTCAAGACCTTTAAATTCTGACAATGCATTCTTGTACGGAATAGAAGTAGGTTTCAATAAGAAATTTAAAGAATTACCTGGATTTTTAAGCAATTTTAGTCTAAAAGCAAATTACACGTTTACAAAATCCGAAACCACATTATCAGATCGAGGTGACGAAAAAATAGGTTTAATGAATCAATCGCCAAACATCTTTAATGCATCGCTTATTTACGAGTACAAAGGTTTTGCAGCACGATTGGCGGCAAATTATCGTGAAGCATTTTTAGTTGAAATCCGCGATAACAAAGGAGCTGACAGATATCAGGACAAAGATTTTCATCTAGATATGAACCTTTCTTATACAACGCCTAAGAATATTACATTCTTCATAGATATTAACAACCTTAACAATCAAGAGTTACGTTATTATCATGGTGTAGTTTCAAGACCAGAACAGGTGGAGTATTACGGCATTCGCGGTAAAATTGGAGCAAGCTATAGATTTTAATAATTTCTAAACATAAAGGTAACATTCAAGTAGTACTATTGTGTTTTTTATAAAGATAAGATGAACAGAAGAGGTTTTGTAAAAAGGTCAATGCTCGGAATGATTCCGCTGTTGTTTCCTGTAAAAGTATTTTCATTATTTGCCCAAAATAACAATGCGTATTTTATGCATGGAGTGGCTTCTGGAGATCCTACAAACGATGCAGTGATACTATGGACACGTATTACTACAGAATTTTCAGGGATTTGCAATGTCGAATGGCAGATCGCTAATGATGATGCTTTTAAAAACATAGTAAAAAAAGGCTTCGTAACAACATCACAAGACCGCGATTATACGGTTAAGATTGATGCAACGAATCTAGGAAGTAATCAGGTTTACTTTTACAGGTTTATTTATAACGAAACGACTTCTGATATTGGAGTTTGTAAAACATTGCCTGATTCGCTTTTAAAACCGCTTCAAATAGCAGTTGTAAGCTGCAACAATTACGAAGACGGCTATTTTACCTCATTCCGTCATATTGCAGATAATAAAGCCATTGATTATGTATTTCATTTGGGCGATTATATCTATGAATACGGAACAGGACAATATGCTAATAAAGCTTTTCTTGAAGAAAGCAATCGTTTAAACGACCCGCTTCATGAGCTTATTTCATTAACAGATTATAGAAAAAGATATGCTCTTTATCGTAAAGATAAAGAGCTTCAAAAAGCACATCGCGCAAAATCATTTATCTGTATTTGGGACGATCACGAACTGGCTAATAATGCCTATTTCGGCGGAGCAAAAAATCACCAGAGCAACGAAGGGAATTGGACTGACAGAAGCGCCGCTGCTGTACAAGCTTATTTTGAATGGATGCCTGTGAGAGCTAAATCGACAAGCGAAATGATTCGTTCGATTAAAATAGGAAAGGAGGCTAATTTCTTTTTCTTAGAAGAACGATTAGACGGCAGAGATAAACAGTTATTAAGCAGCGACCCAGAAAAATTTAATCCGCAGCGAAAAATGATTTCCAAGAAACAGTTTGATCATTTATCAGATGAATTGAAAAATAGTGAGGCAAGATGGAACTTTCTTGTAAATCAGGTCATGTTTACAGGTTATAAAAACAAAAAAATAGAAACAGTAAAAGAAGAGGATTGGTGGACAGGTTATCCTTACCAAAGAGAACAGCTGATCGAAGTTTTTGAGGGCTTGAAAAACCCGCCGATTATTTTAACAGGAGATCATCATCAAAGTCATGTTTTAGAATTAAACGCGCCAGATTCAGCCAATAACAAACGTATTGCGTGGGAGTTTTTAACGCCGTCGATAACTTCTAAAAATGATGACCGCCTAACAAGCGAGCAAATAGCAAAAAAAAGCAAACTCTTATACAAGCTTAATCCGCATATGATTTACAATGATATTGCAGCTCACGGCTATTTTATTTTGAAAGTGAGTAAAAAGCAAATCAACATCAGTTATAAATTCAATTCTGATATACTGCTGCGAGATGGTGACGAAAGGCAAGGTCCTGATTTTACAATTGATAACTTAAACAACTTAAAGAAAAATGTGTAGTTCATGTGTTATGCTGTTTAATGAAAAAAACGGCAGTATTCTTCCCGAATATACGGCTTTGCCAGCGTTGCAGACAGGCGAAATTTTAGTAAAAAACAAATACACGACTTTGTGCGGCAGCGACCTGCATACTTTTACAGGAAGACGAAAAGAACCATCGCCAATTGTTTTAGGACATGAGATCGTAGGAGAAATTCTGGAATTATCGCAAAGCGAGCCTTTTTATGATTTAAATGGAAATATCTTGAAAGAAGGTGATCTTATTACCTGGACCATTTTTGCCGCAACAGATACAGATGAGTTTGTAAGAGATAAAATGCCCCAGAAATCTGCGGGTTTATTTAAATACGGACATGTTCAGTTTACCGAAAACGAGAAGTTTAACGGCGGATTAGGAACGCATTGTGTATTGAAAAAGGGTACAGGGATTTTGAAAGTGCCTTCGTCAATAGATGAAAAATTTGCACCAATTATTAATTGCGCCGGAGCTACAGCAATGGCAGCTTATCGATTAGTTAGTCAAATTGAAAGCAAAAATGTACTAATTCTTGGTGCAGGAGTTTTAGGTTTAATTGCTGCAGCGATTGCAAAACAGAAAAAAGCATCATCGGTTACAGTAATTGATATTGATGACAGGCGATTAGAGAAAAGTAAATCTTTTGGTGCCGATTATATTTATAACAGTTCAAATCCAATAGAAGAACTTACTCAGATAACGTCAGGATTTTATAAAAAAGGTTTTGATGTTGTCATCGATATGAGCGGTTCTATTGAAGCTATAAAAACAGGTTTACAGTTTAGTGCAGTAGGAGCAGAACACATTTGGATAGGTGCCGTAACTCCAACAGAAAGTATTGAAGTTAATGCTGAGGTAATGATACGCAAATTATTAAGCATTAAAGGGATGCATAATTACAATTATGAGGATTTTATTAATGCCGTTTCATTTTTTGAAAATCATTTTTCAGATTATCCTTTTGGTACTTTCATCGAAAAAGAATTTCCATTGCAAGAAACCCTGGAAGCATTTCAATATGCAATTAAACATAAACCATACAGGGTTTTAATTACAATTTAATGATGAGTAAAATCTCAAAAAAATACCAAATGCTTTTTATCACCATGTTTTGTTACCTGTTTTTTTATACAGGCAGACATAACTTTGGCTGGGCAACAAAAGCAATGCGCGAAGATTTAGGAATTTCATATACTTTTATTGGCTGGATAAGTTTCGCTATGCTGATAGGATATTCGCTAGGACAGTTTATCAACGGAAATCTCGCCGATCGCTTTAATCCAAAATACCTAGTACCTATAGGCGCTTACTTGTCTATAGCCTGCAACTTAGGAATTAGTTTTACCCATTCGCCTTATATCATTTTAGTTTTATGGTTCTTAAATGGCTACTTTCAATCGATGGCTTGGGCTCCTGGAGGAAAAATAATTGCCAATTGGTTTAAAACCGAAGAGCAGAACAAAGCCTTTGGTTTGTATACCATGGCAGCTGGATTTTCATCGGCAGTGACTTTTGGTATTTCAATTTATATTACCTCGCTGCATTTAGACTGGAGAATGTTGTTTAGACTGCCGGTTTTATTACTGTTTGTATCAGCCACCGTATTTTTAGTTTTTATAAAAGCATCGCCGGTTCCCGTAGAAAGAAAGTCAAAAGGTTTCGATTTTACAGCAATAAAAAAGAGTTACAGTGAAGTTCTGGGACATAAAAAGTTTAGATTAGTCTGTCTGTCATTTGGTTTAGAAAGTATGGCACGCTACGGATTAATATTTTGGGTTCCTGTACATTTTTTAGGTGATAATTGGAAAGAAGATCCTTCGTTAATCTGGGTTACCTTTTTGCTTCCGTTAGGTATGGCTTTTGGCGCTTTTAGTTTTGGACAGCTGTCAACAAGGCTTTTTAAAAGTAATTACAAATCTATATTTATGGGAATGCTGGTTTGCTGCGGACTTTCGTTTCTATTGTTCTTTATGCATAATGAAAATCTAGTTGTGATAGGATTTCTTCTGATTGCCTGCGGTTTCTTTGTTTACGGACCTCAAGCCAATTTTTGGGCTTTGTGTCCGCAAATAATGGGAAGGGAGCGAACAGGAACTGCAATTGGAACCATGAATATGTGTGGTTATCTTTTTGCCGCTTTAGGAGAACCTTTACTTGGATATATTATTGAAAGAACAGGAAATACAAAATTTTTATTCTTAGTCATTTCTATAATATGTTTATTGTCTGCTTCAATAATGTATTTGATTAAAGACGAGCGATAAAAGCAATTTGTCATAAAATAAAAACACCTCTAAAGCCAAAAGTTTTAGAGGTGTTTTTGATTGTAATTGTTTAAATGTGTGCAGAATTTCTATGTGTTTTGAAAGCTCCAGCGGAGCGAAATATTTATAGAAATTGTGCGCTCCGTGATTTCAAGCTCCAGAGGAGCGGAACATGTATTTTTTTTTAATATGTCGCTCCGCTGGAGTTTTTTGTACATAGAAATAAATTGTTCTATAAATATTTCGCTCCGCTGGAGCATTTTTTTAATAGTCTAATTTCAATGAATGAATGTTGATTTTACGATATTTATTAGATCTGAAATTTAAACATTACCCAAGCCTGAAAGGTGAACGGAGAAGCAATTAAAAATCAGTATTAATTACATCATCAAGTCCTTGAACTTAATAATATTGAGCTATCGGGAGCGCGAAAAAATATTAAACACATAGATTTAATTTGAAAACCAACAGAAATCTATGTGTTTAATACACATTCAACAAGAGCAGAGGAAAATTTTACTTTTGCTCAGCAATTGTTGATTTATTAAGCTTAACAACTCGAATTGTTTTATTTGTGTTATCAGATAGAAAGATGCGATCATTAAGTTGTACCGCACTTACAATAGTACCAAAAGGATTTTGTCCCATAATGTCAGAAGCATTTACTCTTGGTTTGTATTCTCTATTGTTAAACTCGTCTTTTGGGTAAAGACGTAAATAAGATGTGTTTCCTGCGTTTTCTGATGTTATCGCCCAATCTTTACTAAATACTACCGAAATTGGTTTTGCGTCTTCAAAAGGAGCTTTTACGGGTTCTAATGGAGTAGTTATTGAAGCTGCAGCATTAGCGCGAATGCCAGCTAAATTATAATACAAATAACTTTTAGCATCTCTTCCTGCTACTACCAAATTTCCGTCCGTTACATCCATAGAATATACCTGATCGAAACCGCTTAGAGTGTTTAGTTTAGCAAAAGGTTTTAAATTCCAGTCGCTGGTTTCAGTAATTTGTGAAGCTTCAAAAACTTTAATAGATTTTTCTTTTTCCTTTACAAACACCAATCCGTCCTTTACAACAACGCCAAAAACGTGTACAAAAGTCTGCCACCATTGTCCGTTTCCAACCGTGTTAATTCCTAGAGTAGTACTTTCGTCAAGAACAAAAAGTCTCGATTCGACACTTCCCACATAAATTCTTCCATTATCAATAGAAACAGATGTCAGATTTACAAACGGAATTGTTGTACTGCCTTTTGTGTAGTTTGCAATTGTTTTAATATGTGCTAAAGTCACGGCATTAAAAACCTCTAAAACATTGCCGTTGCAAACATATAGTTTCTCTTTTGAAATCGTGATTCCTTTAGGATCAAGCGTTCCAGATCCGTCGCCAATTTGTTTAGCTGTAATCGAAGCTTCGTTTGTAGGGTAGTAATAGTCGTAGTTTGTTGGTTCAGGGCCATCAGAATCTTTGCTGCAGCTGGTAATAAAACAAAGCAGCAGTATTAAAAAGGGTAGTTTATTCATGTTGATTTTGCGGGTTAGTTCCATTTTCCTTCTCCTTTATATTTTAGTAAAAATGGGTTTTTAGGATTTATCTTAAACTCTGGTTTTTTGTATTTACCCGTTAGGTAACTTGTTTTGCTGTATCCTTTTAGGACTTCAGGATCTGTAAAAGGCAGATCGTTTAAGTAAATCAAGTATTTATAAAAATCAGTAAGCATTTCCTGTTGACCGCCGCCTTCACCGCTGTTTGCTAAGTTACTGCTGTGTCCCCAGCCAATATGATGAGAGTATTCGTGTGACCAAACCGACATTTCGCCTAACCAATGTCCTGTAACATAACCAGATTCCCATTGAGAAGCCAGTGCGCCGCCGCCTAAAGCTGCTGCACCGCCAACCATTGCCATATTTACCGTTCTGCCGTCAAGGTAATTCCAGTACGTTTTTTCTATTTCCTCTTTAGTTAAATAGTCGTAAGTTCCATCCTTATCTTCAGCATTACCATGCCAATTAAGCGCGCCATTTATTGCGGTTCCTGCTGTAGCAGCCTGTTCCTGTTTGTATTTGTTGAAATTTGTAAAAGTGCTGTAATACAAAGGATGACTTAAAGCATAAGAATAATTAATGATCATCGTTATGGCTTCTTTTGCCAAAACGGGATTCATCGGTAAAAACTTTCCAAGCTCGTTAGTATGATACGAAGCGCTAAATTGCACTAAGTGTGTAGACTTGATTTTTTTAAATTTCAGAAATAAAGGATCAGTTGATTCTACAGAAAACTCGATTGCTCCCGAAGAAAATCCTTCGATTTTGTCGATTGTAACTGTTTTGCCGTTTTCAAGTTCGTAATCATGTTTTCCCGCAGTTAACGGAATTTGATGAAAAGATCTGTGAAAAGCAGGCACTTTTGAAAATTTGTAAAGAACAAAGCGTTTTTCGTAGTTAGGTAATTTAGCATATATTTTCACATCAGTTAATCCAACTGGTGAATACAGTGATACCTGAACAGAATCTTTGCCTTTTTGAATTATTTGCAAAGGTTCATTTACTCTAAACCAACGGTCTTTATTATCGTACATTTTTGAAGAGTTTTCGGCGTCTTCAAACATTGTAAAGGCACGATTTCCTGCTGGTAATGTTGCAGCGTCAATGCTAGGCAGATAATTTGGCTTGTAATTTTCGCCGTCTTCCTTGTCACTGCATGCAAAAGTGATACTTGCCAGAACAGCAAGTACTGGAAAAAAATAATACGTTTTTTTCATTAGTAGGGTTTTGATTAAACTTGGGGTTTGTTTTTAATTTTTTAATATTAAAGCGCAAATTTCGTTTAAAAAACGGTATTTTAAATAAGAAATTTTTAATTTTTTAAGATTTATCTGTAAAATACTCAGAAACAGTAAAAAAAGCAAAGCCTAATGCTGTAAACAAAAGGCTTTGCCGAATATTAATTGAATTAGTAAAGCTGTTCGATGTAATTACTTCATCTGTCCGTTTCGCTCGAGGCTTAAAATTATTTTAAACACATAGAAACATAGGTTTTATTTCTAGAAAGGAAAACTAAAAAGAAACACATTTCTCTCGCATAGTAGTTTATGTATTTTTGGTCAAGTGAAACACCTTTCTCTAAAGCCGTAAAACTATCCAGACAGTTATTTTGACTATGTTTTGAAATTAATTACGACCTAATTCTCGTTAGATGGTTTTCCAATTGTTGCTAAAATACCGCCGTCTACATAAACAATATGACCGTTTACAAAGTCACTTGCTTTTGAGCTTAAAAAGATTGCTGCACCTTGTAAATCGTCTGGATCTCCCCAACGTCCAGCAGGAGTTCTTCCCATGATAAACTCATTAAAAGGATGTCCATTTACTCGAATTGGAGCCGTTTGACTTGTTGCAAAATAACCAGGGCCAATTCCGTTTGTTTGAATATTGAATTTAGCCCATTCCGTAGCCATGTTTTTAGTAAGCATTTTTAGTCCGCCTTTTGCAGATGCGTAAGCGCTTACAGAATCTCGGCCAAGTTCACTCATCATGGAGCACATATTGATTATTTTTCCGCCTCCGCGTGTAATCATTCCTTTAGCAACATTTTTAGAAACAATAAAAGGACCTGTTAAATCAACCTTTACCACAGCTTCAAAATCTGCAACTTCCATTTCGATAATAGGCGTTCTTTTGATAATCCCGGCATTGTTTATTAAAATATCGATAGGACCAACTTCAGACTCAATTTTGTTAATTGCTTCGATTACTGCATTTTCATCAGTTACATCAAATAAGTATCCGTAAGCCTCGATCCCTTCCGATTTGTATTCGGCGATTGCATTGTTTACTGCTTCTTGCGACGAATGGTCGTTTACTACAATTTTTGCACCTGCGTGTCCAAGTCCTTTAGCCATTGCCATTCCTAATCCGTGAACACCACCTGTAATTAATGCTGTTTTCCCTGTTAAATCAAATAAATTAATTGACATTCTTTTTTGTTTATAGTTAATAATAATTCTGTTTTAGTTCTTTTTTACCGTTACAATCAACGGGTTGTTTACTTTTTGATAAAAAGCATTCAAGTAATCAAACCATTGTTTTGCAGTAGTGATTTTACCTGCTTTATCCCACGCCGCACCGGTGTAATACACAATTGGTTCGTTGTTTTTGACCGTTGTTTGTGTTAGTATTTGTTCTTTGTTACTCCACATAGAAGTTACTGGAGTAGTTACAATAGAACCTACAGCGGTTGTGCCGTCTTTTTCGAAAGTAGGTTCCCAATATCCCATAATACCTTGTTGTTCATTTAAAGAAATAACACCTGTCTTTTCTCTTTTTATGATTCCCACGACAACAGGGATCGGTTTGTTGTCATTGAAGGTGTAGATATTTTCGATTCGGTTAAGCTGCGAGCCCGCATCAAGCGAAATAGTTTTTACGGCACTCATTTTTATGCCCCCAGCGTTCCATTCGTCATATTTTAGTTGAAAAGTGGAACGTAAAGGGCCATTATCTAAAACTTTCCATTGGTGATAATTGCCTGAGTAACGAATAGTGTCTTTAATAAACGGAGCCATATTTCCGGCGCCCAAGGTAAAACCTACGTGATAATAATCTAAGCCGTCGCCATGGTCGATATGGTAATCATCGCGTTTGTAGCGGTCGTTTAATACTAATTTATTTGTTTGTTTTACCCAAACATCAAAACCGTAAGCATCACCTTCTGTTTTTTCTAAAGCTTTCCCGTAAGCACGAAACGCAATTTTATCATTTTCCCAAGCAAAATCATCTTTGCGTTCAGGAACGTAGCGCGCATATGTTTTTGCTGCAAAAATCTCGGGTTTTCCTTTTTGAATAGAAAGGTTTAATGCTGATTTTGCTTTAACATTTACCTGCAATAATAAATTTTGAACAGCAGCAGAACCTTTATGTTCCAATTGAAAAGGAACCTGCTTTTTTGTACTCGTATTAATTACAATAAAGTTTGTCGTGTCGATTTGCGGATAGGAGGAAAGTATGTCTTTCCATTTTACAGAAACCACAGTTTCTGTTTGATCTACAGTCAAATTGTTTTTAATAGTAATACTTGCTTTTGTCTGCCCAATAGAAGTAAAGGGTAAAATAAAAGTAAGTAGAAAAATGTATTTTATAATTTTCATAAAATTTTAATTAATAGTTTGTTATGTTGTTTCATTTAAAGTTATTGTTTGATTAAAAAAGGCATGAAATGAGCTTGTCGATCAGAAATGAAATCATTTTGCCGAGTCTGTAATTTTCGAAATTATTGAGTTTGCCTTTGTATAAGGACTTTGTTTTTGCAGCTGTTTAATTAAACAGGCGGAGGGTTATAAAAGAGGCTTTTTGTCTGCATTAGTTAGTTTGTATTGTTGTTTAGTTATTCTTTTGGCTGCTCTAATTTGGCTAAATATTCACTCGGCATACAGCCATAATGCTGCTTGAAAGCGGTTGAAAAATAAGACGGAGAGTTAAAACCGCACATATAGGTAATTTGTGCAATTGTGTATCGCTTACTCTGCATTAATTCTACTGCTTTTTTAAATCGGATTCTTTTTATAAAATCCATTGCCGATTCGCCTGTAATAGCTTTGAGTTTTAAATAAAGATTAGAACGGCTCATACCAATTTGTCGGCTGAAATGATCTACTGAAAACTCAGAATCGGCCAAATGATCTTCGACAATTTGTATGGCTTGTTTAAGGAAATCTTCGTCAAGCGTGTTAAAAGCAATGTTTTCGGGAACCATTTCTTTCCCTACAGCATAATATTCCTTTAAACGTTTACGCGAGCGCAGCAGATTTGTAATTTTCGCTGCCAATATTGGAGTCGAAAAAGGTTTTGTAATATAATCATCAGCGCCCATTTCTATTCCTTTTAACTGCTGGCTCGTTTCGGTTCTGGCGGTTAAAAGCACTAATGGAATATGTGAAGTATTGATGTTTTGTTTAACACGTTTGCAAAAATGCAATCCGTCAAGTTCTGGCATCATTACATCGCTGATGATAATATCAAATTGGTGAATTTCTAGAAGTTCTAAAGCCATTTGACCATTGTAAGCGGCTGTTACATCATAAATTTTACCAAAGTAATCCTGCAGATAATCTATAATCTCTTTATTGTCATCAACTAAAAGCAGTTTTATTGGCTGATCTCTTTCTGCTAATTCGTTTTCTTCTTCAAGAGTGTTTTCGTTATCAAGTTCATTATCAGTAACGATATCTAATTCATATAAAGAATCCTCGATATGCTGATCGTTTTTATAAGCTTGATCAGAAAGAGGAATTGTTACTTTAAAAACACTTCCAACTTCTTTAGTACTTTCGGCAGAAATTTCTCCGTGATGCAGTTCGACTAAGCGTTTTGTAAAAGCCAAACCAACACCAGAGCCCAAATTCATTTCACGATTGTTTACCTGATAAAAGCGATCGAATACTTTTGATAAATCGTCTTCACTAATTCCAACCCCCGTGTCAGCGACTTTTATTTCTACAGTTTCATTTTTCTTTACTAATTCCAGCGTAATGCTTTGACCCGTTTTGGTGTATTTGAAAGCATTGGATAAAAGATTGAATAAAATCTTTTCCATAGCATCTTTATCAAAATAAAATAAAAGCTGTTCTTCCTCTGTGTGAAAGGTAAAATGAATATCGTTTTTTTCTGAAAGCGGTTTAAACGACTCGTAAATTTCACGTGTAAAACGAACAATATCACCTTTACCCACTTTAAGCTGTCGCGTTCCCATTTCGGTTTTTCTAAACTCAAAAAGCTGATCGACTAAGTTGTACAATCTTTTTGCATTTATAAACATTAGTTCGTGTTTCTTCTTAGATATTTTGTCCGCAAACGGGGTCTTTAATAATTCCTCTAAAGGAGCCAGAATCAATGTTAATGGCGTTCTTAATTCATGCGAAACATTAGTAAAGAAATCCATTTTTACTTGGTTGATATAACTTACTCTTTCTTTGTCAATTCGTTCTAATTTTAACTGTTGTTCGGCTTGAATTCTTTCTTTAATAATTTTAAAACCAATGTAAACAGCAATACCAATAATCGTTAATAACAACAGCGAAAACCAAAGCGTTTTATACCAAGGCGCAAGAATATCAATTGTTAGACTTCTTACCGCGCTCATTTCGCCATTTGGACCTACGGCTTTGATTTGAAAGTTGTATTTTCCTGCGGGTAAATTGCTGTAGCTCACTTTTAACTGATCTGTACGCTGCCAGTCTTTATCGATGCCGTCGAGTTTATAATAGTAATACGTTCTATTAGAAGAAATATAGTTGAAGGTGTTGAAAAAGATACTGAACTGCTTGTATTCTGAGCCAATTTCGAGTTCTTTTACCTGATCGATATGTTGTTCTAAAATATTGGTTTCATCGTTTACCGCAACCGTTTTGTTTAAAACCTCGAGTGTTGTAAAACTTAGTTTTAAAGGCAGCGGTTTTTGTTTAATCATAGCAGGATAGAAGTACGAAATACCTTTGATACCGCCAAAAAGTAACATACCATCTTGTGCTTTACAAAACGAATATTCGTTAAACTGTTTGTTTTGCAAACCGTCACTTTCGTCAAAATTTTGAACCGTACGGCTGTCTGGATTAAATTTAATTAGACCATGATTGGTAGAAATCCATAAATTACCATCATTATCAGGAACAATGCCGTAAATGGTTTCTTCAAAAAAGTCTTTTCGAGCTTTGAAGCTTATAAAAGATTCTTGGTTTTCGTCATACAAACGCAAGCCTTCTCTAGTGCCAATCCAAATTCGGTGTTTTTGATCTTCGGTTACACAATTGATAATATCTTCGCTTAGTTTTCCATGCCCAACATTTCCAAACAAAAGCGTATCAGGATAAAAGAGTGTAACTCCGTTTGTAGTTCCTATCCAAATGCGATTTTTACTGTCTTCAAACAAAAAAGTAACAGCGTCTGATGTTAAACGTTTTCCAGCTTTGTCTAAATGAATGTGAGTAAAAGTTTTGGTCTCAGGATGAAACTGATCTAAACCAGTTCTGGTACCCACCCAAATACGACCTTTAGAATCTTTGAGCAAAGCGTAGACTAAATCTCCTGCAATACTGTTAGGATTTTTTTCGTCATGACGAAATCGCTCTGCTGTTCCAGATTTTGGATTAAGAAGATTCATTCCGCCGTTATGAGTACCAACAAGTACATTACCATTATCATCAAAAGCAATGGCTTTAATATTGTTAGAACTAATACTGTTTGGATTGTTTTCGCTATTTGAGTAATAACTGATTGTGCCAGCGTTTTTGTTCCAATAGTTTATTCCTTTGTCATTAGTTCCTACCCAGAAATTTCCTTTAGCATCTTGTTTAATTACGCCAATAACTTCATCGTTTAAAGATGGTTTAGCCGAGTTTTGACTTAAAATATTAAACTTAATATCGTTTTTATGATAGTAATTGATACCGCCATAGTAGGTTCCAAGCCAGATTCCGTTTTGTTTATCCTTCAAAAAGCAGCGTACCGAATTTTGAGCAATGGTGTAAGGTTGTGAAATTTGATGATAATAATTTGTAAAAGAACTGGCAGCTGGATTATAAATAGAAAGACCTCTAAAAGTGCCAAACCAGATATTGCCCTCTGTATCTTTACCCACACAGCGAATATTATTATCAGCAATACTATTTGATGATGAACTGTGTGTAAGACTAGAAGTCTGGCGGTTTTGACCATTATACAAAATCACTCCGTAACCTTCAGTTGCAATCCATAAGTTCTTGTTATCTACAAAAACACTATTGATGTAAGGTTTGTTAGTTCCTAAATTCAGTTTTTTTAATTGATGTGTTTTTGGATTTAATTGAAAAAGACCAACATCGGTGCCTATAAGAAGCTGCTGCTGCCAAAAACCGATGTAAGCAATCTCTTTTATTTCGTGAGAAGAAGCTTTAAATTTAATATTGGTAAATTTTCCGTCTTTTGGCGAAAGAACAAAAATCTCTCCTGTAATTGATGCTGCCCAAATACGATGTTCACTGTCTTCTGTTATTGACGAAATATACCATTCGCCTAAACTTTTTGGAAACTGGTAATTGGTAAAGTTATCAGTATCATAATTATAAACACTTAAACCTTGATTTCCGCCTATCCATAAGCGCCCTTTATGATCTGTAAACAAACTTCGAATGAAATAAGACTGTAAACTATTTTTAGCGTTTTTTAAAGGGCGATACACTTTAAAACCTTTACTGTCATAACGATTTAATCCGTCTTGCGTTCCTATCCAGATAAAACCTAAAGTATCTTGCTGAATAGCAAAAACAGAACTTTGCGACAAGCCTTTATCTACCGAAATAGTTCGGAAATAGCGATCTTGTACCTGCGCATAACTTTTCACGGAGAAAAGAGTTATGTAGAAAAACGTAAAAAGGAGAATCGTTTTCTTCATAAAGGTTTGAATTATAATTTATTGTTTGGTTTGGCTTCTTGTTTAAAAGAACGTAAGCTCTAATTTAAACAAAAAGAAAACACATTATTCTTTTAATTTTTATCGTATTTAGCCGCATCTGGCAATTCGTCAACAACTTCTTGTTTGTTTACTTTAGAATTGTAAATTTCTAGTAATACTGAACTTCCTGCAATTTTTGGTGCATATTTTTTTCCTTCAAACTCTAGAGATTGATTGCCAAAACTAAATGCTGATTTTGCTGATTTGCCAATTACTTGTAAAGCCGCTGTTTTCTTGCCGTCTAACTGTGCTAAAATTTCCCAATCTCCAACTTGTAAATGCTTTAATTTATTAACGTTTGATACTGTTTTAATGACTTCTGTTTTACCTTCTTTGATTTGAATGATCGTTAAGAATCTAAATTTTTGTTTAGGTTCAGAGGTAATTCCAGCATGCCATTGGTTTTTAAAATCTTTAATTTTACCTTCATCATCGGTAACTTTATTCCAGTTTACTGCCGCTTCAAAAAACTGATTGTGTACAGCCATTTTTAACGGACTTTCGGCATAAACATTAGCAGTAACATTTCCTAAGTCTGTTTTTACAACAAATTGCTGCTGATTCGATTTTTCTGCATTCTGACCTTCAATAGTATAATATGGGCAATGAAATTGTGTCGTCCATTTAACTGGATTTTTGGCTTCTAGTTCGTCGTACAAAACAATATATCCGCCTTCTAATTGCAGCATATGTCTTCTGTATAAGGTTACACCAGATTCTCCGTAACCGTTTTCTTTGCTAGGTACAACTTTAATTTGTTCGAATCTGTTGAGCCAGAATTCGCTTTTAATTTCGCCATAAGCATTGCTTGCATCTCCTAAAGCATACTGAATACGTTTTCCTGAGATCGCTCTCGGAATCCATCCGTAACCTTCTTCGCCAATTTTTTGGTTTAAACTGTCAGCCAAAATAGTGTTGTATGCTTTTGTAGATCTATAATGCAAAAGATTGTGCTTGTCGCTGAAATTGCTGTAATAGCCAGTTCCTCCGAAGATTACTTTTCCTTTATAGTTAATGGTAAATGCGTTTTGCGAAGTATGCCCATGTCCCGAAGAACCAAAGGGACTGCTGAATAAATAACTGCTCAAAGATTTGTCGGCGTTGGCTAAATCTTCATGCATAGCAACAACTCCGATATCTCCAAATTTGCGTGTTTTAGGCAAATCTGAAGGAGATGAAACAGGTAATTTTCGGTTTGGTTTAAAATTTAAAAGACGGAAAAGCAGGAAATCATCTGTGCCGTGATAATAAGACGGACATTCTTTTTTTATTCCGTCAACATACCAGTTTAAATAAGGATTATCAATTTTATAAGTCAGCGCATCTGCAAACCAAGCTTCGCCTTTAACAATGTAAGGAATATTCTCCCACATGTCGCCAATTGCAGTACTTGCCGATTTATTAGGATGTGTATAAAGCATATAATAAGGCAGATTCTGCATCCACGGCAATTTGAAATAATCGACTCCGCTAAAATCGCCAAACATTTGAGAAAGATAAATTATCGATTTAAAGTTGACTCTAAAATAACCGTTTCCTTCGTGCCAGCCGCCGTCTGTTGTGCCAAGAACTGGAAAACGTGCCGACCATACTTCATACAAATAAGTAAGCCATTCTTTTGCTTCGGGCACATCGTTTATTACCGAAACGGTTGCAATAGCAAGATTTCGCATCGTAATCTGCCAAACGTGATTGTCACTTACGTGCAACTCAAAACGATTTGGAAGATGATCGTAAACTCTTTTAGATCTAAATTTAATAATGTTTTTAAAAAGTTCTTTTTCATCTAATGATAAAAAATCATATCCTGCATCGTAAAACCAGCCTAAAGCTTCAAGTACTGCACCGCTTGTAAAATCATCGCCAGTTGCAAGTCCGTCAGGATTCATATTGGCAATATTTATGGCTCTGCGTTTGGCATCTAAAATGAAACGTTTGTCTTTAGTAAGCTGATAAGCAATACATAAATTACGAACAGGAGTACCAACGGCATCTCCAAAACCATGATACATTCTCTCGATAATTATCTTTTTTTCTAACGGATTTTTGCCGGTTGTATCAATTACACGTTGCGGTTTCTCTGTTGGGAGAGGAGCAAGCATTAATTTTTCCGCGTAAGCGATAAACTTTTTAGCCTCAGGATTATCAAGATTGTTTTTGTAAAAATCCTCGCCAATTGTGCGCATATCCCACAAAAGTGGATGTGCTCCTTCATTTCTTTTTAAAACTTCGTTTACAGGCGGAGAAACTTTTTGGTTTGCATATTTTGAATCAATAACGAAATCATAAGTTGGAGACCATGTCCATTGATTACTGTTTTTTAGGGCGTACCCATATTTCCAATACCATTTTCCAGATTTTAAAGCCTGATGCAAAGGATAAACCGCCCAACGTTGTTCGTTACTGGCAATTAAATCTTTTGTAAAGTTTTTATCACTTGCCAGCATCACTTTGTAACGCACGTTGCCAATATTAGGATCTTCGGGAATTGCGCTGCCGCTTTCCATTGGTTTTACCATTTCTTTGCCGTTTGTTCCCGGCCAAAGCAGGGCAGGAGCATTTGTCGGCACCGTAATTCCGTTTACAGGATACGGCCATTCGCGCACTCTCGAATGCAATTTTTCGGCAGTGAGTTTAATTTCTGCAGATTGCTGCGCAGATAATCTACCACCTAAAATTAGTAAGATCGCAAAACTTATTTTTTTTATCATGGTAATCATTACTTAGTTTTAGAATCATATTTTGCGACATCTGGTAATTCGTCGATTACTTCTTGTCGTGTTGGTTTGTTATTGATTGTTTCAACAAGCATTGAGCTTCCGCTGGTTTGATGCTGATACGTTTTTTTTCCTAGTTTAATAGAAGAAGCACCGTAATTAAAGGCTGCATTTAATTTTTCATTTTTAATGTTTAACATTGGAGCTTGATCACTATTTAATTGTGCAGATAACTCCCAGTTGCCAAAATTCAGTTGAATGTTTCCGTTTTGCAACGCGACAGGTTTTATGATTTCTGCTGTTTTACCATCGATTTTAATGACGGTTAGAAAGCGCATTTTTTTACTTGGCGTTGAAGTTATTCCTGCATGCCACTGATTTTTGTATTCGAAAACTTTTCCGTCTGGGCCAGTTACTTTGTTCCAGTTTACGGCTGCTTCGGCAAATTTATCATGTACTTGCATTTTAAGATCAGTATTAGCAAAAACACTTGTATTGACTAAACCTACATCTGTTTTTACGGTAAAATTCTGCTGTTTATTGTTGGTTGTTTCTTTTGATTCGATTGTGTAATAGGGCACTTGAAATTGTGTTGTCCATTTTACAGGTTTTTCAGCTTCGAGTTCGTCATAAATCACAACATAACCTTCTTCTAACTGTAGATAATGTCTACGATAAAGAGTAATATTTCGCTCTCCATATCCATTGGCTTCATTTGGCACGACATTAATTTTTTGAAAACGATCCAGCCAAAATTCATTTGTAATAGGACCGTAAGCTTTTGTGGCGTCACCTAACACATATTGAATGTGTTTTCCGGTAATAAAACGAGGTGTCCAGCCATATCCGTCTTCGCCAATTTTCTGTCCCAAACTATCCGCTAAAATAGTTGAGTAAGCTCGAGAAGTACGATAATCTAAAAGGTTATGACGATCACTAAAATTGCTGTAATAGCCAGTACCTCCAAATATTGTTTTGCCCTTATAGTTAATAGTAAATGCATTTTGTGAAGCATGACCGTGACCAGAAGAACCTATTGGGCAGCTAAAGAAATAACTGCTTAAATTTTTAGAAGTATCAGATAAATTTTCATGCATAGCAGTCATCCCCATATCTTTGAACCAACGTGATTTTGGCAGTTCGCTAAAGGGTGATTCAGGCAGGTTTCGTTCTGCTTTGTAATTTAATAAGCGATAAAGCAAGAAGTCATCTGTTCCTTTAAAATGCTTTGGGTAATCCCTTTTAATATTGGCTACGTAAGTATTCAAATAAGGATTGTTTATTCTGTATGAAAGAGCATCGGTAAATAAAGCATCTACATTAGCAATGTTTGGTTCTTTTTCCCACATATCGCCCATAGCCATGCAAGATGCCGCCGATGGATGTGTGTAAAGTAAGAAATAAGGAACGTTTTGCATCCAAGGCAATTGAAAATAATCTACACCGCTCAAATCACCTAATAATTGCGATAAATAAAGAAAAGACCTGAAGTTTACTTTAAAATAACCGCTTCCTTCGTGCCAGCCACCGTCATTATTGCTTAAAATAGGGTATCGGGCAGACCAGACCTCATAAATATAAGTCAGCCATTTGTTGGCTTCAGGAAGCTCATCAACGGCTGCGACAGCACCAATTGCGAGATTTCGTAACGTAATCTGCCAAACGTGATTGTCGTTTATATTGATTTCGAAGCGGTTTGGAAGATGGCGATAAATTCGGTCACCTCTTAATTTGATAACAGATTTTAAAAATACTTTTTCTTCGGGAGTCAGAAAATCAAATCCAGCATCGTAAAACCATCCAACGGCTTCTAACACTGCACCTCCTGTAAAATCATCACGAGTAGCTAAACCATCTGGATTCATGTGAGCAATATTCAACGCTCTGCGTTTGGCATCCAAAATAAATCTTTTGTCTTTTGTAAGCTGATATGCAATACAAAGATTACGTACAGGATTGCCTACCATATCTCCAAAACCGTGGTACATGGCCTCAATATTGATTTTTTTCTGAAGTTCAGATTTACCGGTTGTGTCGATGTAACGTCTTGGTTTTTCTTCGGGAAGCGGCTCCAGCATTAATTTTTCAGCGTAAGCGATAAATTTTTTAGCTTCAGGATTTGATAGGTTTTTTAAGTAAAAATCGCTGCCTATTTTGTTCATATTCCAAAGCCTCGGATGTTGTCCGCTAACACGCTGTAAAACAGTAGCGGCTGATGGTGAAACTAGATTGTTTACAGCTGTTGGATTAACGATAAAATCGTATACAGGCGACCAAACCCAGTTTTGTGAGCTTTTCTGGCGATAGGCATATTTCCAATACCATTTTCCAGATTTCAAAGGCTGATGAAGCGGATACATTGCCCATTCTTGCTCTTCGCTTGTGATCAAGTTTTGCTTAAAATCAGGATCAGAAGCGAGCATTACTTTGTAAACCACGTGGTGAATTTTTGGATCGATGGTGAAATCGTCTCCAATATCTCCGGATAATACAATGTTCTTTTCGCCATTTGTTCCCGGCCAAAGCAAAGCTGGAGCATTGGTATTAATGGTTACTCCGTTTGCAGGATAAGGCCATTCTCTAAGTCTGCTATGTAGTTTTTCGGCTTTTAGCTGAATCGTTGCCGGCTGTTGACCATATATTTGAAATGTTATTACAAATAGCAATAACATAAATGTTTTTTTGTGCAACATAATCTTGTTTTTGGTTTATAACCCAGATTGAAAAGTATCTCCGTTTTCTTTGCACCATTGTTTTAAATAACGGCGCATTTCATTCAGCTGTTTTTTATAGGCTGAATTAACGGCTAGATTTGTAATTTCTCCTGGATCAGTGGTTAGATTGAATAGTTGTTCTTTTAAATCGCCTTTGTTGTAAACGATATACTTAAAATCTTTAGAAATTACAGCGCGTCCGCTAATTCCTAAAAGATCTTCGTTATCGGCAAAATCGGTTTCAATAACCAATGTATCGCGTAGGTTTTGCGCTGGATTGGCTATTTTTTTGCTAAGATCGATTCCTTTTAAATAATTGGGTTTTTGTACTCCGGTAAATCCACAGATGGTTGGGATAATATCAATTCCGTTACAAACCAGCATTTCGTCAGTTCGTGGTGACCATTGGCCTATTTTCGAAATGATAAAAGGTACTTTTGCTGATTCTTCGTATAATATTTGTTTTTGATTCCAGCTGTGGCCTGCATAACCGTCACCATGATCGGCGGTAAAAACGATGATGGTGTTTTTTTCGATATTGTATTTTTTTAATGAAGCTAGAACCATTTCGATGTAAACATCTACTTTTTCTACCAAGCGGTTATACGCCCAGCGGTATTGACGCCATTGATCTTCTGTCCAGTTAACGCTTGGATAGGTTCCTGGATTTACTTTTTGCTGTTCACGTACAATTTTAGGCTCGTGATCTGGAATTTTCCAGTTAAGAGGCAGGGGCGGACATTGTGCTGCGGGTGGAGCTTGTTCTAAAACATCCATTTTTAGATCTTCATGGCGCGCCCACTCACAAATGTCATGCGGATTTAAAAAAGAAGCGACAAGCAAAAATGGTTTGTCTTTGTTTTCTTTAATAAAGCGTGCGCAGAACGATGGGGTTGCGGCATCATTATAATCTTGAAAATTGGTGTTTTCGATGTATTCAAAACCATGCTGGCTTTTCTTCGCAGTTGGTACAGGCAAATGCCATTTTCCTACGTAACCTGTTTTATATCCTCCGTTTTGGAAAATTTTGCCCATCATAAGCAAATCTTCCGGCCATTGTCCGTCTTTCTCAGGAGCATTTCCAATGAAACCATTTTCAAAAGGCATTTTTCCGCTCATGATTGAACTGCGAGATGGCGAACACAAAGGCTGCGCACAATAGGCTCTAGTAAAACGCACACCGTTTTGTGCCAATTTATCCATTGCAGGTGTATGTAAATCTTTATTTCCTGCAATACTCATAGCATCAGCAGTCTGCTGATCGGTCATTATAATTAGAATATTAGGACGATCGCTGGTTTGAGCCTTACTCGCAAATGAGGCGGCGATCAAGCCTGCTAGAGATAGTAGTACTATTGTTTTTTTTAATAACATAATGGTCAGGTTTATTTAATAGCTAGCTGTCTTTTTATAGAACATAGAGTCTTTGAAAGTACAAAACGAATTTAGGGATCATTGATTTAAGATAGTTTTGATTTTGTACAAAATGATATTAATTTTAATTAAAAATGAATGCCTGTGCGGTATTTCATACTGATTTTGCCCTTTAGTTTTGTTCGCTTTTGAAAATATTCTTCAGTTTGGTGGTTTTATTGTTAATGATAGGTTTTGCGCTGTATGCTAAAAATAAAATATAGCCAAGTGTTACAAACAGAAAAAACATAGCATAACGAAGCCCGATGCAATCACCAAGAGTACCAATAATTAAAGGCACTAGTGCGCCGCCAAAAATACCAGAACACAGAATTCCTGAAAATGAACCATGATGTTTATGTGTAGAATTGAGTGCCAGTGAAAATACAATTGAAAACATAACTGAAATAGTAAAACCTAAAGTGATAAATGCCACAACTGCCATTTCTGAATCACCAAACAATGCGGCAATTAAGACGATCATAGAGGAAATACTGGCTGTTTTTAAAACTAGTTTAGAATCCCAAAGTTTTAAAACGACAAGTCCAAGTAAACAACCGAAAGTCATGGCTCCCCAAAACCAAGCAACGGCACTTGCACCTTTAGTAGCGGGATCAAGACCATGATAGCTTCTTAAAAATTCAGACATCCAGTTGGCTAATGATTGTTCTGTTCCTACATAGGCGATAATTCCTAAAAAGAAAAGCCAGATTTCGCGTTTTTTCAGTAATTCTAAATATACTTGGGAAGTTCCAGTTTTTTCATCATCATTGAGTTTTACAATTGGTATTTTCAGGAATGCTACTACTAGAATAATTACGATAAAAATCAAAGTAAACAACCAGTATAAGATTGTCCAGTTTAAATCGTTTTGAACTAGATTGTTAAAAATAAAGTCTAGAAAAGCATTGTTTTGATGTAAGAGATAGGTAAAAACAAACGGACTGATAAATGAGGCTAATCCAAATGTAAGCTGTGCCATAACGGAGTAAAAAGCAAAGTTTTCTTCGCCTCCTGCTGTGCGCATAAGTGGGTTAATAATAACTTGCAGCATTGCCATTCCTAATCCAATAACAAATAAAGAGCCTAGCGCAGTGCTGTAAAGAGGATTTAGAGCAAAGGCTGCTGAACCTATTAAATTTAAAGAAAAAGCGAGCAGCATTGCTTTTTTTTCTCCCATTTTTTCGATTAGTATTCCTGCGGGAATAGACATAATTCCATAAGCTAAAAAGAACGAAAATGGTAAAAAAGCCGCCATTGTAAGGCTGAGTTTGTATGTTTGAATGATGATAGGCATTAATGGACCTAAAATATTGGTTACAAAAGAGATTACGAACCAAATAACTAGAATCATAACAACCAGAAAATTATTTCGTTTCATAGTGTTCCATTTTAAGTTTCTGAAAAACATTTGCAGTACAGCCCAATATACCTGCCTGATTTCCTAATTTGGCAGCAACAATCTGGGTATGAATGGAGGCCGCTGGAATAGACAAGGTTTTTGCTCGGTATCTTAATTCGTCGATATAAAATGTCCCCGCTTCACTGATTCCGCCGCCAATAATTACTTTTTGCGGACTGCAGATGTTTATAAAACCAGCTATGCCTGCGGCTAAAGAATCAAAATGATGTTCCATGGCGCGAACGGCATATTCTTCGCCAATTAGGTATTTTTCGACAATATATCTGCCGTCAACTTCTTCAGAAGGAAATTGGTTTTGTGATTTATAATCCTCAATTAAAGCGGTTACAGATGCATAAGCTTCCAGACAGCCGCGTCCGCCGCAAGTGCAGGACAAGCCATTTTGCTGTATTATGATATGACCTAGTTCACCGCCGCGATTGTTGAAACCGCCGTAAAGTTTTTTGTCAATCATAATGGCTCCGCCAATACCTGTGCCAACTGTTAGAAAAACAGCATCAGAACAATCTTTTGCCGCACCATAGGTTAATTCGCCAAGTCCCATTAAATTGGCATCGTTATCAATAACGATAGTATGACCGGTTAGTTCTTTTAAAATAATACCTAATGGTAATTCTTCGAAACCGGGTAAATTATCTGCACCGCCAATGATTACGTTATTTTCAACAAGACCCGGAAAACCAATACCCACGCCGAGAATTGGTTCTTTTAATTGTAATGTGCATTGTGTGATTGCATCTGCGATTAATTGTATAATTTCTTCTTGGGTGCCTGCATTCTGTAAGGGAACTAAAAAGGACAGTAGAATTTTGCCTTCTTCATTGACTAGACCGCATTTAAGTGAAGTACCGCCAATATCGATTCCAACTGCGTAAGATGATGACAGTTCAGAATTATGTAAGTTTATCATAATTGTAATTTTAATTATCCTCTTGAAGTGTTTATTTTAACTTCGAAGGATAAATTTGAGAGGAATGTTTAAGTAACATTAGATGAAAAAAAGTCGTTTTCAACTCAGATGAAACAATTAATGCAGAACGAGGTCCTGCATTAATGTTAAAAAAAGATATTTTTTACGAGGGGAAAATGAATTGTAAATATTCAAGAACCCACCGTTTAATATTTAGGATTTTGTCGTGTAATATTCCTATTTACGTCGGTTTCATTTTGAGGATAAGGATAAAGTTCATGTTTTCCTGCTACAAAGTTTCCTACTGAAGGATAGAAATAGTTGGAACGAATAAGTTTCACAGCATTAGCAGTTTCAGTTATTTTATCTCCTAAAATTCCCCATCTAATCAAATCGGCTCTTCTCATTCCTTCAAAAGAAAGTTCCCAAGCTCTTTCTTGCTGAACAGCTTTTAGAAAACTAGTTTTGTCAAGACCTGTTGGCAAATTCATCTCTGCTGTGGTTGGTTTTGGCAAAATTCTAGCAGTTGCCGTTGCGCCTGAGCCTTTTCCGTCGACACTTGTAATTGTAACAGTTGGTACAGAAGTATAACCGTCTCCAGTACGAAGCATTGCAATTGTGTTGACAGCACCGCTTGCCAAAGTTACAACAGCTGCTGATGCATCAGAACCACCGCCGCCTGTAATTTGGATTACTACATTTGCTGCAGAACTATATCCAGTACCTTTTGTTTTTAAGTCAACAGCAATACGGCTTCCTTGTACGTCGGCACCAAAACCTCTTCTGCGAACTTGATTAATGGCATCGTAAGCAATGGCATTTGGACCTTCATTTAATTCGTTTTCTACTTCGGCACGCATTAAAAGCAAATCAGAATAGCGCATAATAACCCAGTTAATGTGGCTGTATGCTTTTTCTTGAATTGAATTGGTTTGAAATTCACGGCTCCATTTTCCAACTGTCCAGCTCTCGTCTTGTCTTGTCGTTAAAAGTGGTACTTTATTTCCAGCGGCATTTAGTGTATACATGGCAATTGAGAAATCTCTTCTTTGATCTGCAGCATTAAATCCGTTGTAAAAAGGTTTTGGAACAACACATCTTGAATTGGTCGAAGAATAAAAACCATTTGCAGTTGTTACACCATTAAAATTACCAATGTTAGAGGAGTTTTCTCTATATCCTGCTGGATTGTAAAAGGCAACTTGAAAAATGTTTTCAGTAGGCTCTAAAACGTGCAGACATTGGTTTTTAAAAACCTTTGAATACGATGGATTCAACTTATACGGGTTTTGTGCCATTACTTCGTTGATTTGCTGTTGTGCCAGTTTATAAAAATCTTTATAGTTGGCAGGACGACTCATTACACCGTCAGCACCTAATGAATATCCGCCGGCAAATAAGGCAACTCTTGCCAGTATAGCTTTAGCAGCCCATTTGTTTACACGTTCATCTGTAGGAATTTGTTCCGGCAATAGGAGGGCAGCTTCTTGCATATCTTTGATAATCTGGGTGTAGATTTCTTTTCGATCTACAAGACCGCCTTTTAAATCATCTCCTGCCTGTGAACTTTTTGTTTTAAAGGGAACGTCGCCCCATAAACGCACTAACTCAGAGTAGTAAAAGCCGCGTAAAAATTTAGCTTCACCAATAAATTTGTTTAATTGGTCTTTTTGAGCCTGTGTTCCTTCTGTGTACAAGGTCATTTGCGGAATTCTTTCAATCGCAACATTGGCTCTGTCAATTCCTTCATATAATTTGCTCCAAACGGCATAAAAAACGTTAGTCTGCGAAATACCTTGATAATGAGGAATCATACGCCAGTCATCGGCACTTAAACCATTGATTTGTTGAATGTCAGTATCAGTATCAAAAAGTATAGAGATATTCCATCCATAACTGTCAAAAGAGGACATTGCTTCATAAACTCCTAATACAGCCATATTGGCTTCGTCTGAAGTTTTAAAGAAATTGGCTGTTGTAAAATAAGAATAGGGTGTAACTTCTAATTCTTTTTCACATGAATTAAGCGGCAGTAAAAGAAAAGATACACTCGCTGCTATAATTGCTCCAGAGGAAAATATTTTGTTTTTCATTTTTTCTAATCTTTAAATTATAGTGAAATATTTAAACCAGTGATAAAGGATTTACTTCTTGGGTAAGCACTAAAATCTACTCCTCTGGTAATCGCATTATTAAGTACGCTGACTTCTGGATCAAATCCTGAATATTTCGTAAATACATATAAATTATAAGCTGTAAAATAAACTCTCAAATTTGAGATATACGATTTTTTCAGCCAAGCTTTAGGCAATGTGTAACCTAAACTGATATTGTTGATTCTTAAAAAAGAACCGTCTTCAATAATATCGCTGTACAAACGTCCGGTAGTGTTACCATTAAAAGCAGGGTTCGTTTTACCAACATTTAAAGCCGCTAATTCCGTAGGATCAGTTACACGTTGTCCAGCAGCATTTATAGTTGTCCATCTATCAGCAAACATGGCAAATGTATTTAGATTGTCTAAATTAAGTCTTGAATTGTTTAGCACGTTTGCATTGTAAATATCGTTACCAACAGTAAAATCAAGGAAAACACTTAAATCAATCCCTTTATAACTGAAAGTATTGTTTAAACCTCCTGTATATTTCGGGTTTGCATCTCCTATTGCGGTTCTGTCAAGATCATTGATAACACCGTCTGGAGTACCATTTGGACCACTGATGTCTTTAAATTTAATGTAACCTGGCTGTACGGCAAGATTATCACTTACTACACCGCTTTTTAAAGTATAAGTACCAGCAGTTGCATTATAATCAAAATCACTTACTTGATATAAACCATCGTTTACATAGCCATACATTACTCCAACTGGTTGTCCGACTTTTAGGATGTAGTCATTTTTGTCTGTATAGCTATTAGTGATAAGTGATGTTTCGCCTTCACTTAAAGCCAGTACTTTTGTTTTATTAAAAGCAATATTAAAAGTGGTGTTCCAGTTAAAATTTTCATTTTTAACATTAGTCGTATTCAAGGTAAATTCTATACCACGGTTTGAAGTTGCTCCAATATTCTGAAATTGTTTTTTAAATCCAGAACTTGCAGGAACACGAGTATTGTAAAGTAAATCTTTAGAACGATTTTCATACAATTCTGTAGTAAGAGAAATACGTTGTTTAAAGAATCCTAAATCTAAACCTATGTTGGTCGATTTAGTAGATTCCCATTTTAAATACGGGTTTGGAAGATTACTTTGAAAAGCAGTAATATTTACTTGATTGTTTAAAGGATATGATCCTGAATTGAAAATACCTAAAGCAGCATAATTTGCAATTCTGTTATTTCCAGCTTCTCCATAACTTAAACGGAATTTTAAATCAGAAAATGCAGGAATGTTTTTCATGAAATCTTCTTCGATAACTCTCCAAGCAGCAGAAACCGATGGGAAAACTCCCCATTGATTTTCAGTTCCAAATTTAGAAGAACCATCTGCACGTAAACTTGCTGATAGTAAATATCTGCTTTTGAATGAATAATCAGCTTTTCCAAAAAATGATAATAATTTATCATCTTCAGCAAATGAAGTAGGGATTGCGGCAATTGTACCAAGCTGTAATTTATCCCATCCTAAATTTACATTAGGGAATGCTGACGCTGCTGCTGAAATTCCTTCAGAATAATTGTAAATATACTCTTGACCGGCTGTTACGCTAAGTTTATGTTTTTTAGCAAATGTATTATTGTAGGTTAATACGTTGTTGTAATTTAAACGAGTCGAAAGATTATGTGTAATACCTCCGTTTGCTCCGCCAGATCTAATAGCTTGTATTCCTTCAGCACCATTAAAGTACTTACTTTTAACGCTGTTATCCGTGTAACTTACCAAACCGCTGTAAACTAATTTTGGTGTAAGGTAGTACGAAAGTTGAAAGTTCATGTTGATAGAACGATTTACTGTTTCTCTTTTTTGGCTGTCAATAGTGATAAGCGGACTTTGAAACGCTGGTGAAGCTTGATTGTCTAATGGATCAATCAGCAAATATTTAAGATCATCGTCAGAACCACTTTTTCCAATAGTAGGGCGATATTGTAATAATGTTTGCAGCATACTTAATCTCGCATTTCCACCATCATTTGTAGATAATCCTGTAATTTTTTGATTAGAATAATTGACAATAGCATTAACTGTAAATTTTTTGCTTATCGCTTGTGTTACCTGCAATTTTGCAATGTTTTTTAAAGATTCACTGCCAATCATAATTCCTTGATCATTATTAACAGAATAAAAAGCATTGTATTTTGTATCACTTTCGCCGCCGCTGATACCTATTTTATGATACTGATTTACAACAGCATTTCCAAAAACTTCATCTTGCCAATTGATTCCTGCTCTGTTTTTGTAAAGACCTTCCATTTCATCATAGGTTCCAAAAGTGTTCAGGTATTTTTGCATTCTAGTGTCATCTGTCGCACTTTCGTAAACCAATTGTGTGTATTGGTACGGATTCATTACCGGTAATGTTTTTGCAATTGTTTTTATACCGCCATAAGTATCGTAACTTAATCTAAGTTTTCCGCCGGCAGATTTTTTTGTCGTTACCAAAATTACTCCATTTGCACCTTGTGCACCATAAATAGAGGTAGAGGATGCATCTTTTAATACATCAATAGATTCGATATCCATTGGATCTAAAAAAGCAAGACCGCCAGTTTGTGCGACACCATCAACTACATAAAGCGGTTCATTACTCTGCGTAATCGAAGTTCCCCCTCTAATTCGTAATGAAGGCTGTGCACCAGGAGTTCCGTCAGGCATAGTTACCTGTAATCCGGCAATACGACCTTGCATTGCTTGTGCTACGTCCTGCACAGGAATTTTAGCTATTTCAGTTCCTTTTACAGAAGATATTGCACCAGTAAGGTTTTTTCGTGTTTTTGTTCCATATCCTACTACAACAACCTCGTCAAGATTATTAGCATTATCAATAAGTTTTGTATTGATGAGTGTTCTGTTTTTTACCTGCTCTTCAGTAGTTTTGGTTCCTATAAAAGTAAATACTAATACAGCATTAGATTTTACTTTAATTTGATATTCACCATCCATAGAGGTGACTGTGCTGTTTTTAGTTCCTTTTTCAGAAACGGTTGCCCCAGGCATAGGCATATTTTGGGAGTCGGTTACAACACCTTTAACTGTAATAACATCTTGCCCGTACATCACGCAAGTTGTCAGCAGTAAGAATAAAAATAGAGTCCTTTTCATAGTTTTGGTTTTTTACCGGAATATTTTTTCATTATTCCAGATAGCTATTATTTAAGTTAGTTTTTTAACCTTGTTAAGTAAAAGTTGTAACTGCTTTAATTCGAAAGCTGTAAAAATTGACTTTAGTAAGGTTTGGTTCAATGTCGCTTAAATTGTTTTCTTTATAAATCACAATTGATTTATTGTGGTTTGTCGAGAAAAGTATAACAATTTATGAACTTGTAAAAATACCTTAGGTATTTTCTGTCGTGTAAACAAAAGATGTTTTTGTAAAAATTGATTCATTAGCTTTTGATTAGTCATGTTGGTTATTATTTGATAGAAACAAATATAGAAATCGACCTAAAATGACAGTTTTGAAAACGTCCAAAATACTATTGATTTTGATTAAAACAAGCTTTAAACCCCAAAAAATTAAGGGTAAAAATGTGTTTTTAATATTTTTTCTTACTTTTTATTTAGTATTATCTTTTTCTATTTCATGCAAAAGATAAAGCAGGTTTAAAATGCGGTTAAAATGTGTTTAAATAATTGAAAAATAAAGGCTATTTAAGCCGCTGATATTTAAATAGAAAGTAATTTTAATTTGTTACTGCCTATTATTTTGTGTCTAGATTTTGAAAATTATAAGTACTAGGTTATTTGCTAAAAGGTGGATTTAATTTCTTTGTAAGAGACATCATTAAAACAAGACAAAAAAAAAGACGTCCTGTTGAGACGTCTTTGAAAAAATAGAATATTTGAAATATTATCTTTTACTGCTTTTATAAGGATGTTTTAATGTCGCTTTTCTTGCCGTCAATACTAATTGTAAGGCTTACGATTCCTTTTTCCAGATTATGATCAGCATTTGGTTTAATACTGATTTCAGGAGCTTTAGAACCATTGTAAGGATATACGATACTTATGAAATCTTGTGTTTTATTATCGATTTTATTTTTTTCGAATACAAAAGCAGGTCTTGGGGTTTCTTTACCGTATGCATAAGATACTTTTCCATCTTCTTCACTAAGAGCTATTTTATCTGAATTTAAAGATTGTATCAACAAGTTGTTCCCGTCTTCATAAGTGGTGTACACCTTATTATTAGTTTTGTCAAAAAATGGTTTGCTGTCTTCTTTTAACTGAAAATGAACTCCTAATTTTCCAACCGCATTTCCAATAGCTTTATCAACGATCAAGAAATATTTTTTATTAATAAAAAGCATACTTCTTTGATGGTTTAAATCTTTATAACTTGGATTTGTGTATGTTAAAATATCTAAATTTTGTCCAGTCTGCCATTTGTCTTGTTTTGCTTTGGTGATAACCATATTTTGGTTGTCTAATGTCAAGGTGCTGTGTACTTTGGTTTGACGATACCAGTTTCTCATTTTGGTAACTTCCGCATCGCCGCTGTAAATATAACAACCTGTATCAGGCATAAAATTGCGTCCGTTATTCCAAAGTTCAAAAGTTCCGTTATCCGGTTGTGCGTGAAATTCTCCTGGAGGGCCGGCTTTTAAAATCATTACGGTTGACTGCTCGTTCCATCCATTTCTAAAGGTATAAAAACCGCCGTCTGGCAATGCATTTGATAAGTTCGACGGTAATTTTCCTGATGCGCCATCTGTTGCAAAATATTTAATTTCTTCGTTTTCAGGGAAAGCTTTTGACCATACTGCAAATTGTTTTAGTCTTGCATTTTTTTCAACCAGCCATGCATCACCAAACATTGGAATGTTGTAGTTAGGAAAAGTGATATTTGCCAGTGCAATAATCATTTTTTCAATTGTTTTTGAATAAGAATCTGGAAATTCTTTTTCAACTCCTGCCATTTTAGCTGAATTATATGCCTTTAAGAAAATATCAATTGTAGCAACATGATAAGTTGGCGAAAGTTCCCACTGAACTCCATCTGGCAATACCTGTGATTTTATTTCTCGGTTTAAAACGTCAATTCCGCTTTTACGCCATGCAGCCGCTTCTTTTAGTTCTGGAAAAAAAGCACCAGCACCTAAAATTCGCTGTGCTTCAAACAATAAGTGATTTCCATCTTTAGTGTAATGAGCAGGAATATAGGCAGCTTGTTTAGCATAACAGTTTAAAAACTCCATTAAAAAAGCTGGTGTAAAATTTGGAGAAGGCACAAACAAATTGAAAGTACCAGGCAGACTTTGTACACGATCAGAAACTTCTAACGGACGCCACGCATATCGATCATTGTCTTTAGAAAGTCCTAAAGGATTCTTTTTCTCCCAATCTCTAAATTGAGTAATCCATTCTTTTGCATATTTTTCATCGCCAGAACTTCTATACACAATTCCCATAGGCTGCCACCAATTTACTCTGTGAAGCTGCCAGCGCATTTCATTATCTTTTATAGGCCAATAATTCCAGTCTATATCTGCACCGTAATCAAAATAGCTGTAACCTTTTATCGGTTGAAATTTATGCTGCAAAGCATTGTCGGCTTTTTCCTGATTCGCTTTTCCAACATCTTTCCCTTTTAATCTATTTTCATCTCCTACATTAAATTCAGGATGTTTTATGTTTTTGCGATTGCGGTAGTAACTTAATAATTCTTTTGCGGCATCATTGTATTGTGCTGCGTCAAAGAGTTTTTTTGTTTTTTCTAAACCTGGATAGTTTAAATTTACAACGTCAAAGTTTTCTTTTTTAATTGGAGTTTCTTGAGCATTGACAAAGGATATTGTCAACGAAAGAAACAATACGCTTATACTGTTTTTTAGGTTTTTCATTCAGATTTTTAATTTAATTAGTTGCATAGATTGTGGTTATTTTAATAAAATTAAAAGCTGTTTGATTTCAGTTTTTCTGAATTCCAAAGATAGCTTCGTAAAGTTTTTGTTGTATCACTAAGGCAAAAAAAAATGCCCTGCGTTTCTTAATCTTTTAGGGATTAAGGTTTTGTTGAATTTGGCTTATTTTTCCATTTATGGTTAATGTGAGATCAATTTTGCCATTTGACAGATCATGTCCTTTATTCTCGATGATTTTTATTTCTGGTGGTTTGTTACCAGTGTATGGATAAAGTATAGAGATAAAGCCTTGTGTATTTTCATTGTTTTTAGGTTTTTCAAATACAAAAGCGGGGCGATTTGTCTCTTTTTGATATTGGTAGGAAACAAAACTGGATTCTTCTTTTAAAGTAACTTTATCTTTATTAAGAAGTTGAATAACGAGATTGTTTCCATCGCCGTAATTTGTAACGATGCTGTTGTTTACCTTATTTATGCTCGCGTTACTATCTTCTTTTAAATTGTAATGAATTGCTAAATCGCCTCTTGCGGTTCCAATTGCTCTGTCGATAATGATGAAAAAAGTTTTATCTACGAACAAAAAGTTTCTTTCATGATTTAAATCCTTGTAACTTGGATTTAGGTACGAAAGTAATTGAAGATTTCCATCTGGCTGCCACTTAATTAGTTTTGCATCATTTTGGATGTTTTGATTATCAAGAGTTAAGGTTTGATGTGCTTTCGTAGAACGATACCAATCTCTTTTACTGTTTTCTTGATTGCCAACATTTGCATAAACAAAACTACCAGAGTCAGGAGTAAAGTCACGATCTTTTATCCAAAGAACAAAATTTCCGTTATCAGGTTGAGAATGAAACCCGGCGGGAGGTCCAGCTTTAATTTGCATTACAGTTGATGTTGTGTCCCAGCCGTTTCTAAAGGCATAAAAACCCGCATTGGGCAGACTGCTGGAAAGATACTCAGGTTTCAAACCTGATTTTCCGTCTGTAGCGTAATATTCAATTGTTTTATTTTGAGGAAAAACCTTTGCCCATACTTGATAATTTTTAAGCATGGCACTTTTAGTTGTTAAGAAAGAGTTGCCATATAACGGAAATGTATAGTCAGGAAATGAATATTTACCAACTGCCAATATCATTTTTTCTACTAGATTATGATAGCTTTCTGGAAACTCTTTTTCTACACCATTCAATTGTGCAATTTGCAAGGCATCTAGAAAGATCTTAATTGTACCAATATGATAGGATGGAGACAACTCAAACTGAACTCCATCAGGTAAAACTTGTTTTTTGATTTCGTCGTTTAAAACTGTAATACCGCTCTTACGCCATGTTTCGGCATGATTCATTTCTGGAAAAGAGCTTCCGGCATACATCATATGAAGTGCTTCGTATAAGCGATGATTTCCAATATCAGTATAATTATTCATTACATAATCAGCTTGCTCCTTATAAGAATTTAAAAATTCCATTAAAAATGCAGGAGTAAAATGCGGCGAATTAATAAACATATTAAAATACGACGACCAGTGATTAAGTCTAAAAGAAACTACAAAGGCTTTCCAAGCATACTGTTTATCATCAGGATAAGCGCCTTGTTTGTTTTTTTGGATCCAATCGCGTACTTCAAACACCCATTCTTTTGCATATGTTTCATTACCAGTACTATTGTAAACAATTCCTAATGGCTCCCAAAAAGCAGTACGATGCAAAAAAGTAGTCAGCAATTGATCTTGAACAGGACGATACTGCCAGTTGATGTCTTTTCCGTAATCGTAAGCAGGATAGCCTTTGTGCGGTTTAAATTTGTGCAATAAAATATCATTCGCCAGTGCTAAGGTATTGTCGCTTACTTTTTTACCAGCATATTTTTGTCTGTCAGTAGGGTTAAAATCTAAATTTTTAACATCAGTACGACCGCGATAATATTTTAAAAGCTGTTCACTGGCATCTTCGTACTTTTTTGCAGTAACCAATGCTTTTACTTTTTCAAGTCCTTTATAATCTAGATTGATAAGGTCGAAACTCGTTTTATTTATTTTGGTTTCCTGTCCTAAAATGTTTTGTACAGAAAACAGAATAAATGCAAAAATGAATAGGTATTTGTTAGTCTTCATCTTTAATTTATGGAGTTACGATTTCTCTGGAAAATCTATTTTTTTAATTTCAGCATATCTTTTTAATGCCTCTAAATAATAATAATCTGCATAATCCAGTGGTGTATCAATTTCAGAATTGTATAAGAAAGCTCCAACACTATGTTTTAATAGGAAGTAATTGTTCTCGCCTGGTTTAGCTAAATAAGCTTCTGATGATAAGGATTTTAGTATTTCTTCAGCATAATCGAAGTATTTTTTTCCGTCTTTAACCTGAGTACTTAAATCAAGTAAACCTGAAGCTATTACTGCGGCAGCCGATGCATCTCTAGGAGCTAGTTCATCAGTATCCATTGCATTATGAACATCAAAATCCCAAACTGGAACTTTGTCTTTTGGCATACGAGGGTGGTTCATTATAAACGAAGCAATATTTTCTGCCTGTTGCAAAAATTTCTGATTTTTTGTATTTGCATAACACATCGCATAACCATAAAGTCCCCAGGCTTGCCCGCGTGCCCAAGCCGAATCGTCTGTTACTCCTTGATGTGTTGCTTTACGCAGTACTTTGCCCGTTTTTGGATCGTAATCTACCAAATGATAAGAACTATAATCTTTTCTAAAATGGTTTTTAATTGTTGTTAAAGCATGAGAATTAGCCGCATTTGCATATTCAGGCTTATTAAACTGATTAGCGCCCCAATACAAATATTCAAGATTCATCATATTGTCGATAATAACAGGGTAGTGCCACCAAGCAAAATCCCAAGAACGAATGGCTCCAACTGTTGGACTAAAACGAGCGTATAAATTTTGGGCACCATCGGCAAGTGCAGGAAGATAAGTTTTGTCACCAGTAATTCTGTAGGCATTCCCATAAGAACAATAAAGCATAAAACCTAAATCGTGCGTGTTTTTTATATGTCGGATAGAATCAAGTGCTAGAGTGAATTTTTGTGCATCTTGAGCTAGTTTTTTGTCGCCGGTTAATTCATAGCCGTACCAAAGACTTCCAGGAAAGAATCCAGTTGTCCAATCCGTTAAACCAGCAAGTCTAACAGTTCCGTCGGGATTTGTAGAACGAGGGTTTTTTCCGGGTTTATACGTTTCTGCAGCTTTGCTCAGCTGATAATGGATTACTTCTGATGTTTTTTTTAACCAATCCAGCGAGGGATCATTTTGATTGGTTTGCGAAAACGAACTGAAGGTAATTAGAAAGGCAGTAAAAAAGAGGTTAAAGGTTTTTTTCATAGTTTAATCGTTTTTAGATCTATATCCATTTTGATTGGATTTTTACAAAAGCGAAGTTAAACTTGAGATGCAAATTCGTCTTTCAGTTTTTGTTATAATTGTTTTGAATTTGTCTAAACACTCCTGTTTTATTGGGATTTTTTAGTAATTCTATTGAAAAAAGTACAAAAACAAAAAACGGTCTTTTCAGACCGTTTTTTGTTTTAAAATAGAATTGAGAAATTCCCGCTTTTATTCTTTCACTATTACGATTGTTGCTTTGTAGCCTGTACCAACATTCCATTGACTAGCTTCAATAACAACACCTTTGTCATCATAAACTTGAAACTCTGCTGTATTTGGTGAAGCAGATCCTTCATTCAAAGCTTCAAAGTCAATTTTATTAATTCCGTTTACTAAATTAATTTTAAAACCTTTAAACTCTCCATCTAAGCTTACTTCTGGCTCAACCACTTTGTCGTTTAAATATACTTTTATTTTATCGCCGTCTACAAAAGCAGCATCACGATAACGAATTGTAGAAGTAAAAGAGGTGGTTTTAAAACTTCCTAAAAATTGATTTCGTCTATAAAAAATACCATCAACATTTGACTCTTTTTTATATATACTGGTATCTTTAAAAAGCTCCTCTGGATTAACTTTTAAAGGATCTGGTTTTTCGGCAGCAACCGGTGGTTCTGCTTTTGGAGTATTTTCTTTAGGAGGAGGAATTACTTCTTTAATTTCTGCATTCTTTTTAGGAATCGGTTTAAATTTGGCATTGAGTTCATCCTGCGAATATCCTTGTAAGCAAACACTAAACATAATAACTAAAAAAACTATTTTTTTCATATCTCTGAACTATTTATTTATGGATTAAACACTATTGAGGTGTATTTATAAAAACAATTAATTGAAATATTTATTGTCTTTACAGATAAATTAATGCGCTCAATACGAAAATTAATAGATGCAGTTTGAGTTCAAAGTTTTTTATGTTTTTCTCTTTTTTTAGATTGTATTGGTTTTTCTTTCGGCAGGTCTAAAATACCAAGATACAATCGTTAAAACGATTAACAATATTGGGCCAAAATAATCCTTAGCAGAATCTCCTACTGCAAAATGTGAAAAAACAGCTCCCGTCATGGCAAAAAAGAATCCGGCATATGTCCATTCTTTTAATAAAGAAAATTTAGGGATTAAAATTGCAATAACTCCAAGAAGTTTCCATACACCCAAAAGCGTTAAAAAGTATAAAGGATAACCTAAGCGCGTTATCATTTCAGTTTCATCTTTTATTTTTAATAATTGCACAATTCCTGTTGCAGTCATTCCTAATGCCAGCCAAAGCGTAGCAATCCAATAGATAATTTTGTTTCTTTTACTCATAATATTTTAGTTTAATGTTTTACTCAAAATTTCTTGTAATCGATTATGTGCCATATTAATACCTTGTGCAAAAGGCATTTTTAATGTTTGATCTCTAAGTTCAATAGATCTGTAAATAATTTGAATAGTAAGTCTGCTGGTTTCGTCAGTAATTTTTTCAAATTCTAAAAATTCCAATTGAGGAGAGAAGTTCGTATTTTCCATTTCAAAAGTTCGGGTTATTTTTTGATTTGGAATATATTCATGTATGACACCATTTGCTTTAAAAACTACATTTCCATTAGGATCTGAAGTTTCAAACTGCCAGCCGCCGTGTTTTTTATTTTCAAGTTTCAGTACTTTGGTTCCCATCCATTGCTCTACAAATTCGGCTTCAGTATATCCTTTGAAAAGCAATTCCAACGGAAGATCAAAATCTCTAGTAATCACTAATTGCTGCTGCCCATTTACAGCGCTGACTTTAGTTTTTGGTTCCATAATATTAATCGTTTTTGGGTTTATAGTTCTTCATTATACTTTCTAATTTATTAAACCTGTCATCCCACATTTTGCGAAAAGGTTCAATAAAATTGTCGATTTCCTTAATTTTTTCTGGATTTAAATGATAGTGAATTTCTCTTCCCGTTTGTGTTTGGTGAAGTAACTCACATTCACTCAATATTTGTATGTGTTTTGAAATAGTCTGTCTAGACGATTTAAAATTTTCAGCAATTGCTCCCGGAGTCATTGCTTGTATGGCCACTAAACTTAAAATTGCTCGGCGGGTAGGATCGGCGATTGCTTGAAAAACATCTCTTCTAATTTCCATTGTGCAGTTATTTGACTGCAAATATAATGCAGTTATTTGACTGCGCAATGTTTTTTTAAAACTTTTTTCATAAAAAAACTCCTAAACGAGTAGTTTAGGAGTTTTGAATGTCTTTATTTTTTTTTGAATTATGATTCTGATTTTAAAAATGTTACACTAAACTTAAGTTAGATTTTCTTAAGTATAAGTTTCATTTCCTTGGTATCTAAAACCAGTTCATCTGATGTAATCGTGCTTTCACAAGGGTATGGAGTACCAACTTCATCTTTTATCACTAAACTTTTTCCACCTTTTGTCAATGCATAAGTACCATTTGTAATCTCTCTAGTTAAAAAGCCAGTTACGTGCCCATCTTCTGTAAAAGTTAGGGTTCCATCGCTTAGAATAACTGCTTTTAAAGAATCTGAAAGTGGCATTTTAGCTTCTACAGCAGTAATTTTCCAAGAATTTACTAGTTTATTTCTACCCTTAGCGCATGAAATAATTAATACCGCAGCCAATGCAATTCCGAAGATAAATAATTTAGATTTTTTCATGATTTTGTGATTAAAAATTAGACAGGAAAAGTTACAAAAAAAAGTATTACTCCTAACATTTTATTAACACAAAATGAATTAATGTATCTGATTTATAATATTTTATTGAAATTGCTGATGCCTTGCTCTGATTTTGTTTATTTCTAGAAAGGCTTGGTACGATCCCGTTTTCTGTCTGCTAAAAAAGCTAGTTTAGAGTCAAAGCCCCTAAAATTTCTTCGTAC
Organism: Flavobacterium sp. FlaQc-30; assembly: GCF_044005885.1. Classification (NCBI taxonomy): domain Bacteria; kingdom Pseudomonadati; phylum Bacteroidota; class Flavobacteriia; order Flavobacteriales; family Flavobacteriaceae; genus Flavobacterium; species Flavobacterium sp. FlaQc-30. The sequence goes on from NZ_JBIPCO010000008.1 coordinate 141,181, forward strand.
ATAAATGGTCCTCCCGGATACTTAGCAGTATAATCGAGATTCATCCATACCTGACCACGTTCATCAATGTGATAGTGAATTTTCTTTTTATAGCTTTCTTTTGGAAAAAGCACATTTTTGATTAGATAATTGACTTTTTCCAAATCGATTAAAGAACCAATAAGTATTTCAGGATATATATGTCCTTTTGTGTGAATTAATCGCGGAGTACCGCCAATAGAACGAATTGCGGCCGCCATTAAAATAGAGTGATCGTCGCAGTCTCCAGAAAAATATTCTAATGATTCGCTGGCGGTTGCAATATAATCGCCTTCTTTTGGATCATTTACATAATTCCAACGGCTGTTTATCTCTTTAAATACAGCAAAACATTGAATTATAGTTCTATAGTCAGAATATCCTTTTATTCCTTTAAAATGTTTAGTAGTCGCCATGATAGCAAAATTCCTAACTTTTGGATTTTGATATTCGATTGCGTTTATAATTTTTGATTTGTTTGGAAACGGCAGCAGTTTTGCAACAATAATATCCTGAGGAAAAGGATTGTCTGACATGGTGTAAATCATCGAATTATAATCCTCAGAGATTTCGCTGAAACCATAATTTCCAATGACCGTTCCATAAATTAGAATCAATAAATAAACAGCAACACATAAAATTATTATGGTTCGCAGCAACATTAAGAGAAAGAAAATTGCAGCAAAAACGAATATAAAAATAAACACACGATCTAAATTGAATGCCCAATTTAAATCGCGTAAATTTTGATGCAGTATGATAAAAATGGGTATCGTTATCAAAAGACTCAACAGCATAATAATCACCCTATCCCAAGGTGATTTCACCTGTAATTTGGATTTTAATTGCGGAAAGTCAATTTTAGGAAAATTTATCATAAGAATCGAAAGCAGTTTTTACAGCGCTTTTACCGTTTCAACAAAAGTACTTTTTTTATCAATAATTCCCAGATCAAATAATTGATTTTGGATTTTGATAAAAGCTTTCTCATTTAAATGTTTTTGAGACCATTGTGTTAATTTCAGCCATTCTTGAATGTCTTCTACTTTTTGATTGAATAATTCCGCTAATGTTTTGTCAATACTCGGAATTTGAGCAAAATCAACCGTAGTTTTGTTTATAATTTCTAAGACTTTTTCAACTACTTTTGGATTTTTCTTCAAAAATTCGTCGCGAACTGTTATTACAAAAGACGGCCATGGAGTAGGACAGTCGCCAATGCGTCTAAAAATACCTTTATCTACAAGTGGTTTTGTCATAAAACGTTCCCACATAAAATAATCTGCAGTTCCGTTTGTCAAAGCTTCAACAGCGCCATCAATTGTATTTACAATCTCAAATTGCAAATCATCACTATTCCAGCCTTGCTCGTTTGCATTAACATAAGCCATCAATTGAGAGCCTGATCCAATTCTAGAAATCGCTGCTTTTTTATTTTTTAAATCTGTGATATTCTTAAAATCAGATTTTGCAGCAACGTGAATTCCCCAGATTAATGGCGATTGCACATAAATTTGAACAATTTTACTAGGATTCCCTGCAACAATATCTTTTACAATTCCTTCGGTCAAAATAACTGCCATATCCGTTTCTCCGTCGCGCAGCATTTGGCACATTTTACCAGTTCCTTCTGGAATATCTTTCCATTGCAAATCAATATTTTCTGCTTCAAATTCGCCATTTTCAATGCATAAATGCCATGGCAGATTGAAGTGTTCCGGAACACCTGCAATTTTTACCGTTTTCATTGTAGTTAAGTTTAAGTTAAGTTTGGTATGCGTATTTAAGTTTGTTTAGTTTTTTAATAAATCAGCTCGATGTTTTTCAGAAAGACATGGCTCTGCAAATTCAAAAACAGAAAGCGTTTCATATTCATTTAAAACACTTCGCACAATCGAATAATCTGTTTCTCTTGCAATTTCGACAGCTAGAAAAGTATCATTTAAACTTTCAGACAAACAATTAATTGCTTTTAGTTTTTCGATTATAATTTCCTTGTCAAAATCTTTTTCTAAAATTAAAATCTGAACTATCGAATTTCCTGAGCTTTCAATCGTTTTTTGATAGACCAAACGTTCTTCTTTTTCATCTAGTTCGGCATAAAACAAATCGTCTGTTGCAATTAATGCTCCAAAAAAAGGAATATTATCTAATTTAAAAAGTCCCTTTTCTAAGTCTACAATTTCAGCCCACATGGTTTCTGAAACCGTATCTTCTAAATAATCACTATAGTATTTGAATAGGATTTTTTTATGTGTTTCTGCCATTATTTATTTTGTAATATTTTTTTTGCGCAAGCTCTTTTCATTATCTAATTCTCAAATTAACTAATTCCAAATTTTATAATTCTATAATTGCTTAATTAATTTCACTTATTATTGCTTTCAATGGAGATATAACAATTCTATAACCATCAGGATCCTGAAACATTTTTCCGTTTTCATTCCAAAAAGGATTTACGGCAGTTATAGTCGAAATGTTATGATGCTCAAGCTTATCTATTAATTCATTGTAATCTAAAATTGTTTTTGGATAAAGGATAATAACATCATCTTCATCAAAAGAATGATTGGCTTTTACTTTAGATTGTGTAAACTCAAAATGCCAGTCTAAACCTATTTTTCCAATAAAAACGCCGTCATAATCTTTATGATTCTGAAAATCACCTAATCGCTCAAAACCAAGAATATTGATATAAAAATTTTCAATTATTTCTAAGTTATCTGTATGTCTTGCAACTCTTAAAAACATAATCTCAAGATTTTTAAATTATCTAATTTTCTAATTAACAAATTATCTAATTATTTCCCCGCTAACTTATTTAATGTATAAGTAATAAGCTCATCAACTGCTCTATAAGGATCCTCGCTGAATGTTCCTGACGCACGGTTGGCAATAATGGCATTTAATGATAAAGCATTATGACCTAAAAGCGCCGAAAGCCCATAAATTGCAGCTGTTTCCATTTCTAAATTTGTGATTCTTTCATCCTCAAATTTAAAATTATCCATTTTACTATTTAATTCCTCATCCTGAATATTCAAACGTAAAACTCTTCCTTGCGGACCATAAAAACCTCCAGCAGTTGCAGTAATTCCTTTAAAAATTTTATCAGATTCTATAAGTTGTTCCAGTTTTTCTGAACACGAAATTACATAAGGTCTTCCTTTACGGCTGTCCCAATTAGTATGTTTGATAAAAGCATCTTCAAGCGCTGCATTTGAAACTTCGTCGATTAAATAGGAGCGGAGCATATTATCTAAACCAAGTCCAAATTTCGACATTACAAAACTGTCTACAGGAATATCTTCTTGTAAAGAACCAGAAGTTCCAATTCTTATAATATTTAATGAAGTTAGGTTTTCTTTTGGCTCACGCGTTTTAAAATCGATGTTTACCAAAGCATCTAATTCATTTACAACAATATCAATATTATCAGGGCCAATTCCCGTTGATATTACAGAAATTCTTTTGCCTTTGTAAATTCCGGTTTGAGTTTTAAATTCTCTTTTTTGTGTCGAGAATTCAATTGAATCAAAAAATTGAGTGATTTTTTCAACTCTATTTTGGTCACCAACAAAAATTATATCATTGGCAATATGTTCAGGACGAAGGTTTAAGTGGTAAACACTTCCGTCTGGGTTAAGTATTAATTCTGATGATTGTATCATTTTTTTTTTAGGTTCTAAGGTTCTGAGATTCTGAGATTCTGAGGTTTTTTGTTGAGACGCACGGCTGTGTGTCTTGTTGAAATTCCAATTTTAAAAATTGAGATTTTCTATTTATCCTCCAACGCGTTTCGTTTTAAATCCTTTTTCTTTTAAAATAGCCATAATTTTATCGCGGTAATCACCTTGAATAATTATAGAATCATCTTTAAAAGTACCGCCAACGCTTAATTTGGTTTTTATTTCTTTGGCCAATAGTTTAAAATCTTCATCACTTCCTTCATAACCTTCGATTATGGTGGTTGCTTTTCCTTTTCGCTTTTCAAACTTGCAGATCATGGGTTCTTTCTGAATGTAAAGAACATGATCCTGCTCTTGAACCTCTTCTGGTTCGTTTGATTCGATATGATCGGGGAATAAATTTTTTAATTGATCTTTAAAATCCATATGTTTCTTCTTCTAAAAAAATAAGCTCCAATTTAAAAATTAAATTCCAAATTCCAATGAAAGTTTGGAATTTGGAATTTTTAAAATTGAAACTTAAATAAGTTTTATTTTTTGATTAAACCTAGATCTACCAAACGTTCGTATAAATAATCACCAGCGGTAATATCTTCGAACTTCTTTGGGTTTTCTTCATCAATACAATTTTCTAAACAATCTAAACGCATATCACTTACAGGATGCATAAAGAACGGTACAGAAAAACGTGAAGTTCCCCATAATTCTCTAGGAGGATTCACTACTTGATGAATAGTTGATTTAAGTTTGTTATTAGTATGTCTAGACAACATATCACCAACATTAATAACCAATTCGTCATCGGCTGCAATAGCGTCAATCCAGTCGCCATTGTGGTTTTGAACTTGAAGCCCTTTACCTTGAGCACCCATTAATAATGTAATCAAATTAATATCGCCGTGAGCCGCTGCACGAATTGCGTTTTCTGGCTCAGAAGTAATTGGGGGATAGTGAATTGGTCTTAAAATAGAGTTTCCGTCTTTTGCATATTGATCAAAATAAAATTCATCTAAACCAAGGTGCAAAGCTAATGCTCTTAATACATAAACACCAGTTTTTTCAAGCATCTGGTAAGCTTCTTTTCCTACAGCATTAAAACGAGGCAACTCAGTAACTTCTACATTTTCAGGATATTCTGATGCGTATTTTGAGTTTTCATCAACGTATTGGCCAAAATGCCAAAATTCTTTCAAATCTCCCTCTTTGCGTCCTTTAGCATGCTCTTTACCAAAAGAAACATAACCTCTTTGTCCGCCAATTCCAGGAATTTCATAATTATGCTTAGTTTCTACTGGCAAGGCGAAAAATTTTCTAATTTCACCATAAAGTTCGTCTACCAATTGGTCGTCAAGAAAATGACCTTTTAGGGCTACGAAGCCAATGTTTTCAAATGCACTGCCGATTTCATTTACAAATTTTTGTTTACGTTTCGGGTCGTCCGAAAGGAAATCACGTAAGTCTACACTAGGAATGTTTTGCATACTTTACATTTTTATTTAAGAAAAAAAGGCTTTAAAAGCCTTTGTATAACAAAGGTAGAGAATATTTTAGAATTGAATTTTAAAAGTTATAATAAAATTAAAATTTTATAACATAAATAAGTAAAATTGTTATATTTTTTTATATTTGATATATAAAAACCAAGAACTATGATCTTTTATAGAGAAAACCTTACAGATGAGCAGTTGTTAGACCTATACAAAAAACTGCTTAAGCCGCGTTTAATCGAAGAAAAAATGCTCATTTTGATTCGGCAGGGTAAAGTATCTAAATGGTTTTCGGGAATAGGGCAGGAAGCAATTTCTGTTGGTGTAACTTCTGTTTTAGACGAATCTGAATATGTTTTGCCAATGCACAGAAATCTCGGAGTTTTTACTACAAGAAATATTCCTTTGCACCGATTATTTTCGCAATGGCAGGGAAAAGCAAATGGTTTTACAAAAGGACGTGACAGAAGTTTTCATTTTGGAACTCAGGAATATAATATTATTGGAATGATCTCACACTTGGGGCCGCAGTTAGGAATTGCTGACGGAATTGCGTTGGCGAATAAACTTCAAGATAATAAAAAAGTTACGGCTGTTTTTACTGGTGAAGGCGGTACAAGTGAAGGCGATTTTCATGAAGCATTGAATATCGCAGCTGTTTGGAAACTTCCTGTAATGTTTGTTATTGAAAATAATGGCTACGGATTGTCTACGCCAACGAAAGAACAATATTCTTGCGAGAATTTAGCCGATAAAGGAATTGGTTATGGTATTGAAAGTTATATTATAGACGGCAATAATATTTTGGAGATTTATAATAAACTGTCAAAATTAAAAGAAGATATGCAAAACGATCCGCATCCTGTTTTGCTCGAGTTTAAAACTTTTAGAATGCGTGGTCACGAGGAAGCAAGCGGTACCAAATATGTTCCGAAAGAATTAATGGAAGAATGGGAAACTAAAGATCCTGTTGTAAATTATAGAAACTATTTAACCGAAATTGGAGTTCTTACTTCCGAACTTGATGAAGAGTTTCACAATGAAATAAAACAAGAAATTGACGAGAATCTTGCCATCGCCAATGCTGAACCTGAAATAATACCTACTTACAGCGGTGAATTAGAAGATGTTTATAAGCCATATCAATATGAAGAAATTATTTCAACATCTGAAAGCAAGAATATTCGTTTTATAGATGCTATCCGTAATAGTTTGGAGCAGTCGATGCAGCGTCATAAAAACCTTGTCATGATGGGACAAGATATTGCCGAATATGGAGGTGCTTTTAAAATTACCGACGGATTTGTAGAGTTTTTTGGTAAAGATCGTGTTAGAAATACTCCCATTTGCGAAAGTGCAGTTGTTTCGACTGCAATGGGATTGTCTATAAATAATTATAAAGCAATTGTCGAAATGCAGTTTGCTGATTTTGTTTCAACGGGATTTAATCCAATAGTCAATCTATTAGCAAAATCGCATTACCGCTGGGGCGAAAAAGCCGATGTTGTGGTTCGTATGCCTTGCGGCGGCGGCACTCAGGCGGGACCGTTTCATTCGCAGACCAATGAAGCTTGGTTTACCAAAACTCCGGGTTTAAAAGTGGTTTATCCTGCTTTCCCTTATGATGCAAAAGGTTTGTTGAATACTGCGATTAACGATCCAAATCCGGTTTTGTTTTTTGAACATAAACAACTGTACAGAAGTATACATCAAGATGTTCCTACTGATTATTATACAATTCCGTTTGGTAAAGCAGCTTTGTTAAAAGAAGGAACTTCGGTTACGATTATTGCTTTTGGTGCTCCAGTACATTGGGCATTGGAAACGTTAGCGAAATATCCTGAAATAAAAGCGGATTTAATCGATTTAAGAACATTGCAACCACTTGATACTGAAACTATTTTTGCCTCAGTAAAAAAAACAGGAAAAGTGATTGTTTATCAAGAAGATACTCTATTCGGAGGTATTGCAAGTGATATTTCAGCTTTAATTATGGAGGAATGTTTCGAGTATTTGGACGCTCCAGTAAAAAGAGTGGCAAGTCTCGATTCGCCAATTCCGTTTACAAAAGCCTTAGAAGATCAATTTTTGCCTAAAAATCGTTTCGAAGAAGTTTTATTAGAATTGTTGAAATATTGATTGTAAAAGTTATATAGTTTTGCATAATGAACATTTTTTTTATCTTTAAACCATAAAAAAATAAATTATGAAAAAACTGTTTGTTTCAATTTTTGCGATTACGCTGCTTTTTTCCTGTAACAAAAGTACTAAGTCTAACGAAGATAAAGCTTTAGATGGAAAATTTGATAAATACAAAGACGGCTTTGTAACGGCTTTGTGGGAAATTAATCCTGGCTGGGCTTCTGGCGTTGGTTACCATAAATACGATAGCATATTATCTATTTATGATGCGAATGAAGAGAAAAGACAACTTGATTTTGTTAATGCGCAATTAGATTCATTAAAACAATTTAACGTTGAGAATTTGTCGGATAATAATAAGACCGATTTTCAAATGATTAAAAATCAGCTCGAAAGTACTATTTTTAGTATCAAAGAGATGAAATCGTCTGAATGGAATCCTTCTGAATACAATGTATGCGGAGCTTTTGCCGAAATTTTAAACGGAAATTATGATTCTCTTGAAGTGCGTTTGCGTGCCTTTAACAAAAAGATGAACGCAGTTCCTGCTTATTATGAAACTGCCAAAAAGAACATTAAAAATCCAACTGTTGAACATACAGAACTTGCAATAGCGCAAAACTTAGGTGGATCTTCTGTTTTTGATGCCGATTTAAAAACGGCTTTAGAAAAAAGTAAATTAAGTGCTGCTGAGAAAAAAGAAATGCTTGATAAAGCTGCTATTTCGATAAAAGCAATCTCAGATTATGCTGCTTGGTTAAAAGCTTTACCGAATAAAACTCCGCGATCTTTTAGACTTGGTTCAGCACTATATGCTAAAAAGTTCAATTTTGATATCCAATCTAGTTATACTCCTGACGAAATTTATAAAATTGCTGTAGATCATAAAAAAGATCTGCACGATAAAATGTTTGTTCTGGCTGATAAACTTTGGACAAAATACAAAGGAAAAGATCCAAAACCAGCTGATAAATTAGATTTAATCAAACAAGTTATTGATAAAATATCTTTACAACATACAACTCCAGAGAAGTTTCAATCTGAAATCGAAAAACAAATTCCTGAATTAACAGCTTATGTAAAAGCTAAAGATTTATTGTACATCGATCCATCAAAACCACTTGTGGTTCGTAAAGAGCCTGCGTATATGGCGGGAGTGGCAGGCGCATCTATTTCTGCACCTGGACCTTATGATAAAAATGGAAATACATATTATAATGTAGGAAGTATGTCTGGCTGGACGGCTGAAAATGCTGAAAGTTATTTGAGAGAATACAACGATTACATTCTTCAAATTTTAAATATTCACGAAGCAGTTCCGGGGCATTACACACAATTAGTTTACAGTAATCAATCTCCAAGTATCATTAAATCTATTTTAGGAAATGGTGCAATGGTTGAAGGCTGGGCTGTTTATGCTGAAAAAATGATGTTGGAAAGTGGTTACAAAAACTCTGACGAAATGTGGTTGATGTATTACAAATGGAATTTAAGAGCAACTTGTAATACTATTTTAGATATTAGTGTTCATACAAAAAACATGTCTAAAGAAGCAGCGTTAGATTTATTGACCAAAGAAGCTTTTCAGCAGCAAGCTGAAGCTGATGGAAAATGGAAACGCGTAACTTTATCTCAAGTGCAGTTATGCTCTTATTTTACAGGTTATACTGAAATTTATAATTTAAGAGAAGAACTTAAAAAGAAAGAAGGAGATAAATTTAATTTGAAAAAGTTCCATGAGAAGTTTTTAAGCTTTGGAAGTGCTCCAGTTAAATACATTAAAGAGTTAATGCTTTCTGAGGAATAGATTTCTGAAAAGTATAGTTTTAAAAACAGGTTTGGTAAGATTAATAATCTCGTCAAACCTGTTTTTTTATGCTAAATAATTTCTGAAAACAATAGTTTAATTTTCTGTTTTGTCAAATTCAAACAACTGCACTTGACTTTTTAATCTGTCAATTAATAAATTCATCATGCGTTTGTTTAAATCAGAAGAATTCTGGATATAAGTATCGTATTCTTCAATCGTAAAAAGCGCCATAACAATTCCTTTTAGAGAATTTCGAAACTTAATATCTTTTTGAATCGAATTTTCTATAGTCTGGAGTTTCTTTTCGATGGTGTACGAATAAAAGTCGGCTTTGTTTTTATTTACATAATTAATAAAAACGGCTATGAATAAATCATTTTGAAGCTTTAAAATAGGTCTAATCGTTTGATTTTGAAATAACTCATCTGCCGAAGATTGAGCACTTACAGTTCCTAAAGTTTCGCCTCTGAATTCTTTTAAAAAAGTGTCTCTATCTGCCATGTTTTTTCTTTAAATTTATAAAAATTTCAAATACAAAAAACTCTATTTTTACTTTTATAAATTAAAATTATGCGATTTCATACTAGAAAGTGGGTTAAGCCCGAAGATTTAAATCCTAACGGAACTTTATTTGGAGGAAAATTATTAGCGTGGATAGATGAAGAGCTGGCGCTTTATACTATAATTCAGTTAGAAAATCCGAGAGTTGTAACCAAACATATGTCTGAAATTAATTTTAGAAGTTCAGCAAGACAAGGAGATATTGTCGAGATTGGGATTGATGTGGTTAAATTTGGAAATACTTCGGTCGTTTTAAAATGTGCAGTTAGAAATATGATGACGCGTGAAACCATTATTACAATCGACGAAACTACAATGGTAAACCTCGATGAAAATGGTAAGCCTAGTGCCCACGGAAAAACTCAAATTGAGTTTGTAAAAGATCGCTTGTAAATTACTTAAATCATTATAAATGATATAAGTAAATCATACAGCAAATAAGTTGTGAGTAATATTAACTTATGTCAAAATAAATATATACTATGAATTTAAAATCACTTTTGTTTCTTTTTTCGATTTTTGCACTTACCATTTCTTGTAATTCTAAAGAAGAAAACACAGGTTACAAACAAGTTTTTTACCGTGCCGTAAATAATAATGATACTGCAATTTTGGTTTTAAATATCAGTGATAAACGTTTTTTTGGACGTTATGAAATATTGTATAATAGGATTGGTAAAGATTCTGGAGATGTAAGAGGCGATATAAAAGGAGATACATTTAGAGGCGATTTTCATTTTATATCTAATGGAGGAAGCTGGAAAAGAGTTCCATTGGCTTTTTTGCGAAAAGAAAATAAACTAGTTTTAGGGAATGGTGTAGTGGGGACTTATATGAACCTTCCTTGTTTTTTGCCGGGAACTTTAAATTATAAAGACCCAAAATTTACTTTTGAAGAGGTTAAATAGTGAATTTAGTTTTTGATTTCAAGATGTTTTTTACAAAAACTTTGCTTTTAGTTCTGGCGTAGGAATCATGCAGCTTTCTTTCTTGCCGTACCATTTGTAGCGATTAGTAGCAATATAATCGTAAATGTAATTTCGAAGCTTTTCTGGAAGAATTTTAAAAATTGCCATTAAACTATACAATCCGCCCAAATCTTCGGCAATTTCGATTACAGCGTCAGATTTATAATAGTAAGCAACACCAGGATTGTACATAATGATACTGTCAATTTTAGTTTGATCAACGCCAATATAAGTACAGATTTCTTTTCCTAAGTCAGATTGCAAAGCCACAAAACGGAAAGTATCTTTTTTATCGTGTTTTATAATAAATTGAACGGCGTTGCTGCATAAATTGCAAACGCCGTCAAATAGTATTATTTTTTTGTTTTCTGCAGTTTTTTGGAGCAGCGAAACAATCTCACTCTGTTTTTCCATTTTATATACGCTTCATTTCCTCGTTTTCCGAATAAAGCTCCAATTTGGATCTAAAAATCCATTGATGATTAAGTATTAAGAATCAAGTATTAATAAACAACTATCAACCAAAAAACATCAACCACCAACCACCAACCACCAACTACTTCTTAGCAGCTTCAACAAGCTCTAATTCGTCTAAACTTACTTTTGAGGTAAAGATACCGTAGTTTACCGTTGCTTTATTTTTTTCGATAGAATCAATACTTCCCACAGATCTTCCGTCGAGCATTCTAACTCTATCGCCAACTTTTAAAATAGGTTTTGGTTTTTCGATAACTGGTTTGAGTTTCTTTTCCTTTTTCTCTTTTCTAATTTCTTCCACTTTCACAGAAACCTCTGCAATTACTTCTTTTTTCTTTTCAATAATCGCTTTACTTTCTTTTGGAGTTGCTTTTTTACGTTTAGAGTTTTCGATTTCAACAATTTTTAAAAACTCACCAATAAGTTCTTTCTTGTTTTTATTGTTGAAGTATTTCTCCGCAATATCTTCTATTTTTTGACCAATGTAAATCGTTTTCTGATTGCTGTCGTATAATTCCTGATAGCTTTCTAGTTTTTGTTTGATTTTTACATTGATGTTTTCCATCTTTTTGCTTTCCTCGCGTGCTCGAGTTTCTTCTTCTTTTAAATTTAAAGAAGTTTTTTCCAGTTTCGATCTTTCTTTTTGAAGTGTTGCGATGGTCTTGTCAAAGCGAACTTTTCCAACTTCGATTTTCTTCTTTGCACGGTTAATCAATCCAAATGGGATTCCGTTTTTTTGAGCAACCTCAAATGTAAACGAACTTCCTGCTTGTCCTAAAGCCAATTTATACATTGGTTCAAGCGATTTTTCATCAAACATCATATTTGCATTTGTAGCAAAAGGCAATTCGTTTGCCAAAATTTTCAAATTAGAATAATGCGTTGTGATAATTCCGAATGCTTCACGATGGTAAAATTCTTCTAAGAAAATCTCGGCTAAAGCACCTCCTAATTCAGGATCAGAACCTGTACCAAATTCATCAATTAAAAACATGGTTTTCTTGTTGCATTTCTTCAAGAAATAATTCATGTTTTTTAATCTGTAGCTGTATGTACTTAAATGATTTTCGATAGATTGATTATCTCCAATATCTGTTAAAATTCGATCAAACAAAAAGGTCTCGCTTCGCTCATGCACAGGAATCAGCATTCCAGATTGCAGCATTAATTGCAGTAAACCAACTGTTTTTAAGGAAATAGTTTTACCCCCGGCGTTAGGACCCGAAATGACAATAATTCTATTTTCTTGCTTTAATTCAATAGTCTGCGGATGCGTAACTTCGTTTTTTTGCTTGTTATTGAGATATAAAATAGGGTGATAGGCTTCTCTAAAAAACAGCCTTCTTTCTTCTGTAATCGTTGGTAAAATGGCATTAATTCGGTTAGCATATTTTGCTTTTCCAGCAACAACATCAATATCACTCAGAAATTCTTGGTATTCAATTAAAAGCGGTAAAAAAGGACGAATTGAATTTGATAACTGTTTCAAAATCCGAGTGATTTCTTCTTTTTCCTCGTATTCTAAATTGCTTAATTCACGCGAGTATTTTAAAGTTGCTTCTGGTTCGATGTAAGCAATACTTCCTGTTTTAGAACTTCCTAAAATAGAACCTTTTACTTTACGACGATACATAGCAAGAACAGCCAAAACGCGGCGATTTTGAACAAAACTTTCTTTAATGTCGTCCAAATATCCTAAGCTGTTGTATTGTGTCAATGCAACACCAAAACTTTGGTTCACTTTTCCGCGTACTAAATTCATGCTCTGACGGATGCTCAAAAGAGCAGGAGAGGCATTGTCTTTTATTTCACCGTATTTATCTACAATTGCATCAATTAAAGAAACAATGTCTTTTGTATACTCAACTCTTGAAGCCCTTGCATTTATATTGGGATAATAATCATCAAACTTTTTTAGAAAAGTAAGCAAGGTATTTGTTGTTGACGAAAGTGTAGCAATTTTTCTAAAACTTCCTACTTCTAGAAAACTATCTTCGATTGCCAGAAATTTAATTTCGTGCGTTATTGCATCAAATCCGTGATTTGGCAATGCGTTATTATTTTGAAAAGAAGAAACATACTCTGAAGTTTGCATTAAAGCCTGCATCAATGTTTCTGTATCTCTAAAAGGTGTTATTTGTAAAGCTTTTTCTTTTCCAATATCTGTGTTACAGCCAGCCGAAATAGTTTCGAGCACCGTTGGAAATTGTAAATCTTGTAATGTTTTTTCGGTAATAGATATCATTATATATCGTAAGTTGTAAGGTTTCAAAGTTACAAAGTTTTAAAAACTAAATAGTACTATTGGTTAGTAGTTTGAAAAAAACTTTGCGTAATTTGTGATAAAATTTTAATTGATGAAAAAGGAATTAGTGGATTATGAAGATAATTTAGTTTTTGGAATTATTAGAAATAATATTTTGAATGGAAAATTAGAATATAAAAAAACGAAAGTTTTTGTAAGTGGTTCATATATAGGTTTTAAGGGTGAAATTAATACAGATCCATATGTAATAAAAGTAGATGTTGCTGGTTTCGACGAAGAGTTAATTAAAGAAGCAATTGTTAAAATGTCAAAAAGTTCCTTTATTGAAGGAGACGGTTTTAGTTTTTCTACTTCTATATCTTCTGCATGGTGCAAAGAGGAGAGCTGGCTAGAAATTAATATATCGCACTTTTTATTTTATACTATTTTTGAATTTAACTTATAATTTATTGGAATGAAAATTAATTTATCTCAAGATTGGCAAGGCGTTTTAAAAGACGAAATTCAAAAGCCTTATTTTTCTACATTAATGGAGGCTTTGGATACTGAGTATAAAACGCATACTTGTTATCCTCCAGATGAGTTGATTTTTTCGGCTTTTAATAACTGCAGTTTTGCCGATTTGAAAATTGTAATTATTGGTCAAGACCCTTATCATGGAGAAGGAGAAGCCAATGGTTTAAGTTTTTCGGTAAATGATACGGTAAAAATTCCGCCGTCACTTCGCAATATTTTCAGAGAAATAAATACTGATCTGGATTCGATTTTTATGCCGTCATCAGGAAATCTTGAAAAATGGGCAAAGCAGGGAATTTTACTTCTAAATGCTTCGCTGACAGTTCGTAAAGACAGTCCAAATAGTCATAAACATTTAAAATGGAATCTTTTTACAGATGCTGTAATTCAAGCTGTTTCAGACCAAAAAGAAAATGTCGTTTTTCTGTTATGGGGAAGTTTTGCTCAGAAAAAAGGATTAAAAATAGATCGCTCTAAACATTATATTTTAGAATCAGGCCATCCGTCTCCTATGAGTGCAAATCAAGGGAAATGGTTTGGAAATAGACATTTCAGTCAAACAAATGCTTTTCTAAAATCAAAAGGGATTAAAGAAATAGAATGGTTGTGAGATTGATCTTGTCATTTCTCCTTTGTCGAAATGACAGAAGCTCGGTAAATTTAAATTTTACAGACTAGTGATCTGCTGGTTTCTTTGTTATTTCTTCTAATACAGCTTTCTTTTCGTAGTTTACTACTTTTAGAATAATCTCTTGATTTTTAGCTGTTTTTCCTTCAATAATGTATATTTTTCCGTTTTTGAACGGAACATTACTTTGGTCAAAATCTACATCGCCATAGGTTAATGTATTTTTTACATCGGCAGTATCAACCCATTTTTCATTTAAAGTCTGAACGGCCTTATCAGAATATTGAAAAGGTTTTGTTCTTAAATCATTTAAAACTCTGGCATTTGGGAAATAGTTGCAACGAGTATCTTTACCACTAAAAATAAGGGCTACAACAAAACAACCCATTACTAAACCAATCAAATAATATGCAAAACGGTGTACGAACTTCATGAAATAAAATTTTTGCAAAGGTACATTAAAGTTCCTTTAAAATACAAGTAAATTAATATCGTTGTCTGGCAGATCAAACCAGTCGCCAATTGCTTTATTTGTTAGAATTCCGTGGTATAAGTAAATTCCGTTTTTAAGCCCTTTGTTGCATCTTATAGCACTCTCTAATCCTCCGTTTTCAGCAATTTGATGTAGATAAGGAGAAAGTATATTACTTATTGATAATGAGGCAGTTTTTGAGTAACGGGAAGGAATGTTTGGCACACAATAATGCAAAACATTGTTTTTAATAAAAGTAGGCTTTTCGTGTGTTGTTACTTCAGAACTTTCAAAGCAGCCGCCAGTGTCGATACTAACGTCAACGATAACGGCACCTTTTTTCATGTGCTCTACCATCGTTTCGGTAACAATAATTGGGCAGCGTTCTTTGCCTCGCATGGCGCCAATTGCAACATCACAACGTCTTAAGGCTTTTAATAATGCTTTTTGTTGAATTGTAGAAGTAAAAATACGCTGGCTTAAATTATTCTGCAGTCGGCGTAATTTAGTGATAGAATTATCGAATACTTTTACATTTGCGCCAAGTCCTATTGCAGTTTTTGCAGCAAATTCGCCAACGGTTCCCGCTCCTAAAATTACGACTTCAGTGGGAGGAACGCCGGTAATATTACCAAATAAAAGTCCTTTACCAAATTCAGTTGTAATCATTAATTCGGCAGCAATAAGTATTGAAGCTGTTCCAGCAATCTCACTTAAAGATTTTACCGCAGGATAAGTGCCGTCTTCATCTTTTATATATTCAAAAGCTAATGCTGTAATCTTTTTTTGCGCCAAAGCTTCAAAATAAGATCTTTTTTTTGTTTTTAATTGAATTGCCGAAATGATAATAGTTTCTGGATTTATCATTTCGATTTCTGCTAAAGTAGGCGGTTCTACTTTTAATAAAAGTGGACAACCGAAAACCCTTTTAGTATCTTTAGTGATTTCTGCACCAGCATCAGAATATTCTTTGTCAGTATAACTCGAGCTTTCTCCAGCTCCAGATTCTATCATTACACGATGACCTTCATAAGTTAAAGAATTCACGGCATCGGGAGTAAGACAGATACGTCTTTCCTGATAGCTGGTTTCTTTTGGAATTCCTATAAAAAGTTCTCTTTTAAAACGACCAACCTCAAGTTTTTCTTCTTGTGGAATTAATTGTTGCTTTGTAAACGGAGTTAAGGTAATTGACATGAGTTATGCAAAAAATTAAGAGTACAAATTACGTAAAAAGTTTTAGAATTAGTGTAAAAATTCTGCTAATACTAAGGTCAAATGTTAAGATATTATTTTCTCCATTTTAATGTCAGCTCTTTTGTAAACCCCTGCTTCTAAAGGGATTTCTGCGAAACCAAATTTTTTGTACAAATGAATGGCAGGAAGTAAAGTTGTATTAGAGTATAAAAAGAGTTTTTTTATGTCATTTTCTTTCGCAATATCGATACAATGTTCAAGTAGTTTATTGCCAATTCCTAATCCTTGTGCAGTATCAGAAACAGCCATTTTGCTTAATTCAAATGTTGAATCGTCAACTTTTAGTAAAGAAACTGTTCCAATAATTTTGTCGTTGTATTTTGCGTAGAAAATCATTCCGCCTTTGTCAATAATTTCTTCTTGCGGATTTGAAAGCGTTAATTCGTCTTTTTCCTCTACTTTAAAATATTTGGTCAGCCAAGCTATATTTAAAGTTTTAATGTGCTCTTTCAGATCTTGTGAAAAAGGAATTATTTCTACGGTATTCTTCATTCTGTTTTTTGTGCTTCTTAAGTTCGAATCATTACATATTTTTAAGAGAAAAATTTACGGCAATGATTCTTCAAAGGTATTTTAAGTTTTTTAGACCAATTTTAATTCTCTTTTTCCGTCTGCCAATAACTCAATTGTAATAGTTGAAGTATCTTCAGGAAGAAGACTTGCAATTTTTTCAGACCATTCTATAAAACACCAGTTTCCTGAATATAAATAATCATCAACGCCCATATCCAGAGCTTCAGTTTCTTTATTTAAACGATAAAAATCAAAATGATAAACAATCTGATTATTAGAAGTATAGTATTCGTTGACCAATGAAAAAGTAGGACTGCTGGTAGCGTCTTTAACACCTAAATTTTTGCATAACTCCTTGATTAAGGTAGTTTTTCCAACTCCCATTTCACCATTAAAAAGAATGATTTTTTTAGGATTTGAATCTAAAATTTGTTTTGCTGCTTCTTGAATTTGATCTAGAGAAAAAACGATATTCATTGTTATGTTATTTTTGCCACGAATTTCACAAATTTTCACGAATTAAAATTTACTTTTTTTACATAAAATAAAAATTCATGAAATTCGAGGCGATATTTTTTTATTTCGGGTTAAAGACCAAAAACGGAATAATCATTTCTTCTAGTGAAATTCCCCCGTGTTGATAGGTGTTTTTGTAATAACTTACATAATGATTGTAGTTGTTTACATAAGCCAGGAAAAAATCATTTTTGGCAAAAATAAACGAACTGCTCATGTTTATTGCGGGTAAACCAATTGTTTTTGGCTCCTTTACTACGTAAACATCTTTTTGTTCGTAGGTTAAGCTGCGACCCGTTTTATAACGCAAGTTTAGACTGGTGTTTTTGTCTCCTACAACTTTCGACGGATTTTTTACATTAATAGTTCCGTGATCTGTTGTTAGAATTAACTTAAAACCTAAAAGTTGTGCCTGCTGAATAATTTCTAATAAAGGAGAGTTTTTGAACCAGCTTAATGTTAAAGAACGATATGCTTTATCATCAGAAGCTAATTCTTTTACCACTTCCATTTCTGTTTTTGCGTGCGACAGCATATCTACAAAGTTGTAAACCACTGTAACTAAATCATTTGTTTTTAAAGCCTTGAAGTTTTCTGCTAATTTTTTACCGCCGGCATAATTGGTGATTTTAAAATAATCTTCTTTAATGTTTAAACCCAAACGTTTTAATTGTGCCGATAAAAATTCTGCTTCGTACAAGTTTTTTCCGCCATCTTCTACATCATTTTTCCAATATTGCGGAAATTGTTTTTCCATATCCAAAGGCATTAAACCTGAGAAAATAGCATTTCTGGCATATTGTGTAGCTGTTGGCAGAATTGAAAAATACGGAACTTCTTTTTCTAATTTGTAATAATTAGAAATCACAGTTTCAAAAGATTTCCATTGGTCGTATCGAAGGTTGTCGATTACAACAAACAGAATTGGTTTGTCTTTCTTTTTAAGTTCTGGAACGACTAATTCTTTGAATAAATTGTGAGACTGAATAGGTTTGTCGGCTTTTGGAGCAAACCAGTCTTCATAATTACGTTCAATGAATTTTCCGAATTGCGAATTGGCTTCTACTTTTTGAGATTCCAGAATTTCAATCATCGCTTGATCGTTGATATTCTCTAGTTTTAATTCCCAAAAAAGGAGTTTTTTATAAAGCTCAATCCAGTCTTCATAAGAATTAACCATCGCTAATTCCATTGAAATTTTTCTGAATTCTTTTTGATAATCTAAAGTCGTTTTCTCTGAAATCAATCTTGAATCGTCTAGATTTTTCTTTAAACTCAATAAAATCTGATTTGGATTTACTGGTTTAATCAAATAATCGGCAATTTTAGATCCAATTGCTTCTTCCATTATGTATTCTTCTTCACTTTTGGTGATCATAATCATAGGAATAGCTGATTTTTTCTCTTTCATTTCAGAAAGTGTTTCCAAGCCGCTCATTCCAGGCATATTTTCATCCAAAAAAACAATATCAAAATTGTCTTCCTCAAATAAAGCAATGGCGTCAAGACCATTATTACAGGTTGTTACAGCGTAATTCTTTTTTTCGAGGAATAATATATGTGGCTTTAAAAGATCGATTTCATCATCGACCCAAAGTATTTTTATTTTGTCCATAAACGAGTTTAATTTTAATGCAATTTAGAAGTATAGAACTTAAAAAGTATTAAAAATAGTATAAAATTAGGAATGTTAATTATAAAATAATTCGGCTTCGATTTTGTTTATTTGTAAATTTTAGGAAAATACTGATGTTAAATCTCGATATTTTAAGTTAAAAACTAAAACCTGTTTATAGTTAATTACTTATATTTGTTGACCAAAAAATAGCCAACTAGTGACTCATTATAACAAGCTTAAAATATTCAACGACCCTATTTACGGGTTTATTTCTATCCCGAACGAACTTATTTATGATTTAATTCAGCATCCGTATTTTCAGCGTTTGCGTCGTATTTCGCAAATGGGAATGTCGTATTTGGTTTATCCCGGAGCAAATCATACCCGTTTTCATCATGCGCTTGGCTGTATGCATTTAATGCAAAAGGCTGTAGATACGCTTAGATTTAAAGGAGTTGCGATTTCTGGAGAAGAAGAGAGTGCACTTTATATTGCAATTTTACTGCATGATATTGGGCATGGACCGTTTTCGCATGCTATGGAAAAAAGTATTGTTGAAGATGTAAATCATGAAGCTATTTCATTGTTATTCATGAATCAGTTAAATGATGAGTTTGAGGGGAAATTAAGTTTAGCCATTCAGGTTTTTAAAGGAGATTATCATCGAAAATTTATGCTTCAATTGATTTCAAGTCAGTTGGATATGGATCGAATGGATTATCTAAAACGTGATAGTTTTTATACAGGTGTTGCCGAAGGAAATGTTAACTCTGAGCGTTTAATTCAGATGATGAATGTGGTTGACGGTGTTTTGGTAATTGAAGAAAAAGGGATTTATTCGGTAGAGAAATTTTTACTTTCAAGAAGGTTGATGTATTGGCAGGCTTATTTGCATAAAACAAGTTTGGTGGCGGAGCTGATTTTGATGAAAGTTTTAAAAAGAGCAAAAGAGCTTACATTAAAAGGAGTTAAATTGCCTTGCAGTGAGCCGCTTTTGTATTTCATGCAAAACAAAATTACAATTGAAGATTTTGATGCTGAAAAATTGGATTTGTTTTCTCAATTAGATGATTTTGATATTATAAGTGCCCTTAAGGCATGGCAGAAACAGGATGATTTTATTCTTTCTACTTTAAGTAAAATGTTAATCAATAGAGATTTATTGAAAATTAAGCTGAGTGCAGAGAAAATTCCGATGGAAGAATCACAATCTTTAAAAGAAGAATTTGCTGAGGAACATCATATTTCACAGTTAGAAGCGGGTTACTTTATATTTAGAGGAAAAATTAAGAATCAAGCTTACAGTAAAGAAGCAGAACCGATTCGAATTTTGAAAAAAGACAAAACAATTGAAGATGTTGTAGAAGCCTCTGATCAGTTGAATTTGAAATCGTTATCTAAATTGGTGACAAAATATTACATCTGTTTTCCAAAACAACTTATCTAAAATTAACATTTAAAATCTATTTTTTATATTTTTGTCGCGATGAAATTTACAGCAGAACAAATAGCGGGAATTTTAGAAGGAGAAGTTGTTGGGAATCCCAATGCAGAAGTTTCTAGGCTTTCTAAGATAGAGGAGGGCGAGGAAGGATCGCTTACTTTTTTGGCTAATCCCAAATATATCAATTACATATATACTACAAAAGCAAGCGTTACAATTGTTAACGACAGCTTTATACCTGAGCAGGAAATTACTACAACTTTAATAAAAGTAGAAGATGCTTATGCTTCTTTCTCTAAACTTTTACACTTTTACAATCAAGTAAAATTGAATAAGAGCGGAATTGAAGCGAACTCTTTTATGACAGAAGGAACTAAATATGGTGAAAATCTATATTTGGGCAGCTTTAGTTATATAGGACAAAACGTTGTTTTAGGTAATAATGTAAAAATTTACCCAAACAGTTTTATTGGTGACAATGTAGTTATTGGTGACAATGTATGTATTTTTGCAGGCGCAAAAATATATTCAGAGACTGTAATTGGAAACAATTGTACAATTCATTCCGGTACTATAATAGGTGCAGATGGTTTTGGTTTTGTACCAAATGAGGAGGGAGTTTATAGTAAAGTGCCACAAATTGGTAATGTTATTATTGAAGATAATGTTGACATTGGTGCTAATACTACGATCGACAGAGCAACTCTTGGTTCTACAATTATTAGACAAGGAGTTAAATTAGACAATCAAATTCAGATCGCTCATAATGTAGAGATTGGTAAAAATACTGTAATTGCTGCTCAAAGCGGTGTTGCGGGTTCTACAAAAATTGGCGAAAACTGTATGATTGGCGGGCAGGTTGGTATAGCAGGCCACTTAATAATAGGGAACAATGTTAGACTTCAGGCACAGTCTGGGGTTGCTAGAAACATTAAAGACGATGAAATTCTGCAAGGAACACCATCACTTGGATATACAGATTTTAATAAATCGTATGTTCATTTTAAAAACTTTCCTAAGATTGTTGCCGAACTGGAAGAATTAAAAAAACAAATAATAAACCCAAAAAATGGAAATAATGGTTAAACAGAAGACCATCAAAAATGAAATTTCACTAACAGGAGTTGGATTACACACTGGAAAAGAAGTTACAATGACTTTTAAACCAGCTCCAATTAATAACGGTTTCACTTTTGTCAGAGTTGATTTGCAAGGTCAGCCAGTCATTGAGGCTGATGCTAATTATGTTGTTAATACACAAAGAGGTACTAACTTAGAAAAATTAGGTGTTAAGATACAAACTCCAGAACACGTTTTAGCTGCATTAGTTGGCTGCGATTTGGACAATATTATTATTGAATTAAATGCCTCTGAACTTCCTATCATGGATGGTTCATCAATATATTTTGTTGAAGCGATTGAAAAAGCTGGAATCGAAGAACAAGATGCCAGCCGTAATGTTTATGTTGTAAAAGAAGTTATCTCGTTTACTGACGAAGCAACTGGAAGCGAAATTTTGGTAATGCCAAGTGATGACTATCAAGTAACAACTATGGTGGATTTTGGTACAAAAGTATTAGGTACACAAAATGCAACACTTAAAAGTATAGCTGACTTTAAAAATGAAATTGCTAATTCAAGAACTTTCAGTTTTTTACATGAATTAGAGTCATTATTAGAGCACGGATTAATTAAAGGTGGTGATTTAAATAACGCAATTGTTTATGTAGATAAAGAAATCTCTGATGCTACAATGGCTAATTTAAAGAAAGCTTTTGGTAAAGATGAAATTTCAGTTAAGCCAAATGGTGTTTTAGACAACTTGACTTTGCATTATCCAAACGAAGCTGCTAGACACAAATTACTTGATGTTATTGGTGATTTATCTCTTATTGGAGTTCGTATTCAAGGAAAAATCATTGCAAATAAACCAGGTCACTATGTGAATACTCAGTTTGCTAAAAAATTGGCAAAAATCATTAAAATAGAACAGAGAAATCATGTTCCAGTTTATGATTTAAACCAAGAGCCATTAATGGATATCCATAAAATTATGGCAATGCTTCCTCACAGACCTCCATTTTTGTTAATCGACAGAATTATCGAGATGTCTGATCGTCATGTTGTTGGTTTGAAGAATGTTACTATGAATGAAAATTTCTTTGTAGGTCACTTTCCTGAAGCTCCAGTAATGCCGGGTGTTTTAATTGTTGAAGCAATGGCACAAACAGGTGGAATTTTAGTATTAAGTACAGTTCCAGATCCTGAAAATTATTTGACATATTTCATGAAAATTGACAATGTTAAGTTCAAGCACAAAGTATTGCCAGGCGATACACTAATTTTCAAATGTGAGCTTATTTCTCCTATCAGAAGAGGAATCTGCCATATGCAGGCAAATGCTTACGCAAACGGAAAATTAGTTACCGAGGCAGAATTAATGGCACAAATCGCTAGAAAACAATAATAAATAATCAATTTTATTGTTTAGGTTTACTGCCCCAAATTAGATTATTTTAATTTAAAATATAAAACATAGATGAATCAACCATTAGCATATGTTCATCCTGGCGCTAAAATCGCTAAAAACGTTGTAATTGAGCCTTTTACAACAATTCACAATAATGTTGTTATTGGTGATGGTACTTGGATTGGTTCAAATGTAACCATCATGGAAGGTGCCCGTATTGGTAAAAATTGCAATATTTTTCCTGGTGCTGTAATTTCAGCTGTGCCGCAGGATTTGAAGTTTGGCGGCGAAGATTCTCTTGCTATTATTGGAGATAATTGTACCATTAGAGAATGTGTTACTATTAATAGAGGTACAGTTGCTTCTGGACAAACTATTCTGGGTAACAATTGTTTAGTTATGGCTTATGCGCACATTGCGCACGATTGCGAAATTGGTAACAATGCCATTATTGTAAATGGAGTTGCTTTAGCGGGTCACGTAGTAGTGGGTAATCATGCTGTAATTGGAGGTTTAGCAGCTATTCA
The DNA here is from genome assembly GCF_044005885.1 of Flavobacterium sp. FlaQc-30. Classification (NCBI taxonomy): domain Bacteria; kingdom Pseudomonadati; phylum Bacteroidota; class Flavobacteriia; order Flavobacteriales; family Flavobacteriaceae; genus Flavobacterium; species Flavobacterium sp. FlaQc-30. The sequence goes on from NZ_JBIPCO010000008.1 coordinate 164,560, forward strand.
TCAATTTATTCATATTGGAGATCATGCCATGATTTCAGGTGGTTCATTGGTTAGAAAAGATGTTCCGCCTTATACAAAAGCGGCAAAAGAACCATTATCTTATGTTGGAATCAACTCTGTTGGTTTAAGAAGAAGAGGTTTCAGTACAGATAAGATCAGAGAAATTCAGGAAATTTACAGAATTCTATATCAAAAAAATTACAATACAACACAAGCTTTAAGTATTATTGAAGCCGAAATGGAAGCTACTCCTGAGAGAGATGAAATTCTAGATTTTATTAGAAATTCATCACGAGGAATTATGAAAGGTTATTCAGGAAACTATTAAAAATAAAATTTAATTGTTTATTTGTATAATCGTTTAGTCGAAACAAATAAACGATTAAGCGATTGAAAAAAAATTAAATAAAACAAAAACAAATGGCATCTACATCAGATATTAGAAACGGATTGTGTATTAAATTTAATCACGATATCTATAAAATCATTGAATTTCTTCACGTAAAACCTGGAAAAGGTCCAGCTTTCGTAAGAACTAAATTAAAAAGTTTAACAACAGGAAAAGTATTAGATAATACATTTTCTGCTGGACATAAAATCGAGGATGTTCGTGTTGAAACACATACTTTTCAGTTTTTATATGCTGAAGGAGATGAATTTCACTTCATGAATGCTGAAACATTTGAGCAGATTTCATTAAACAAGAACATTTTAGATGCGCCGGGATTATTGAAAGAAGGAACAAATGTGATGGTTCAAATTAATACTGAAACAGATTTGCCTTTATCAGTAGATATGCCAGGATCTGTAATTCTTGAAGTTACTTACGCAGAGCCGGGAGTAAAAGGAAATACAGCTACAAATGCAACTAAATCTGCTACCGTAGAAACTGGTGCGTCAGTAAACGTTCCGTTGTTTATCAACGAAGGAGATAAAATTAAAATTGATACAGCTTCAGGTTCTTACATGGAGCGTGTAAAAGAGTAAATTATTAATTAAGATAATTTGTCAATGAGTCAATTAGATAATTTATGAATAAACATAATTTTGAATATTCATTTTCTATTTGACTCATTTTTTAATTGACACATTTTCTAATTGACAAATTTTCTAATTATAAAATATGAAATTTCCAAAAGTTCACTCTTTAGAAGAAATTGCAAATTTGCTTAACTGCGAATTTATTGGTGATAAAAACTTTCCCGTTTTAGGCATGAACGAAATTCATGTTGTAGAACCTGGAGATATTGTTTTTGTTGACCACCCAAAGTATTATGATAAAGCTTTACAATCTGCTGCGACTATTGTTTTAATTAATAAAGAAGTTGAATGTCCAGAAGGTAAAGCTCTTTTAATTTCTGATGACCCCTTCAGAGATTTTAATACCTTAACCAAACATTTTAGGCCTTTTCAAGCGACCACTGTATCGATAGCACTTTCTGCGACTATTGGAGAAGGAACTGTTATTCAGCCTAACTGTTTTATTGGAAACAATGTAACTATTGGTAAAAACTGTTTAATACATCCAAACGTTACTATTTACGATCATACCGTAATTGGAGATAATGTTATGATCCATGCAGGAACTATATTAGGAGCAGATGCTTTTTATTATAAAAAACGCCCTGATGGATTTGATCAGTTAATTTCTGGCGGCAGAGTGGTGATTGAAAACAATGTTGGAATAGGAGCGCTTTGTACAATTGACAAAGGCGTAACTGGAGATACAACTATTGGAGAGGGAACAAAACTGGATAACCAAGTACATGTTGGACACGACACAGTTATTGGTAAAAAATGTTTAATAGCTTCTCAAACGGGTATTGCCGGCTGTGTAATTATTGAAGATGAAGTTACTATTTGGGGACAAGTAGGTACAACAAGCGGAATCACAATTGGAGCAAAAGCGGTTGTAATGGGGCAGACTGGTGTTACGAAATCGGTAGAAGGAGGTAAGTCTTACTTCGGAACACCAATTGAAGAATCAAGAGAAAAGTTAAAACAATTAGCCAATATCAAAAAGATTCCTGAAATTCTAACTAAATTGAAGTAATATGTCTATAAAAGAGTTTGTTCAAAAATTTTATAAGTCGGACGCCTTAATTGATAGTGAAATTCTTAAAACGTATCTTCATCCTGAAGTTATTTTAGAATGGAATAGCAGTAAAGGATATATTGAGATGAATCATGACTCAATGCTGGAAATGGCCAATGAGCTAAGTCGAGCTTATGTTCGTTCGAAAGTGCGAATCAGCCATATTATTGCTGAAGAAGATCTAGTTTCAGTACGTTATTCTCACTATGTAAAAACAATTGAGAATCCTCGTGAAGAGATGCTGCTTGCGCATTTTTCTGCATTTTGGCAGATAAAAGATGACAAACTTTATAGAGGTTATCAGATGAGTCAATTTTCTTAATATTTTTTTGACAATAAAAGAGGCAAAATACATTACAAAACCTTATTTTTGCAACACAATTTTAAAAACTACATAAAATATATATCATGAGTGTTTTAGTTAATAAAGATTCCAAAATAATTGTTCAAGGATTTACAGGGAGCGAAGGAACTTTCCACGCTTCTCAAATGATTGAGTACGGTACTAATGTTGTTGGTGGTGTTACTCCAGGAAAAGGAGGAACGAGCCATTTAGATCGTCCAGTTTTTAATACAGTAAAAGACGCTGTTGATCAAGCTGGTGCTGATACATCTATCATTTTTGTACCGCCTGCTTTTGCTGCAGATGCAATTATGGAAGCTGCTGATGCTGGAATTAAAGTAATTATTGCTATTACAGAAGGAATTCCTGTAGCAGATATGATTAAAGCAAATAATTATGTTAAAGAAAGAAATTCTAGATTAATTGGACCAAACTGCCCAGGAGTTATTACTCCAGGTGAAGCTAAAGTTGGTATTATGCCAGGTTTCGTTTTCAAAAAAGGTACAGTTGGAATTGTTTCTAAATCAGGAACTTTAACTTACGAAGCTGCTGACCAAGTTGTAAAACAAGGTTTAGGAATTACTACAGCTATCGGAATTGGTGGAGATCCAATTATTGGAACTACAACTAAAGAAGCTGTTGAATTATTAATGAACGATCCAGAAACTGAAGTAATCATTATGATTGGTGAAATTGGAGGTCAATTAGAAGCTGATGCTGCTAGATGGGTAAAAGCTGATGGTAACCGTAAGCCAGTTATTGGTTTTATCGCTGGAGAAACTGCTCCTGCTGGTAGAACAATGGGTCACGCAGGTGCTATCGTTGGTGGTTCTGATGATACAGCTGCTGCTAAAAAACAAATTATGAAAGACAACGGTATTTATGTTGTTGATTCACCAGCTGAAATTGGTAAAAAAGTAAAAGAAGTACTTGGATAATCTTCAAGTTATTTAAAATAACAAATTCCAAAAAAGTCTCAATATTTTGTTGAGACTTTTTTACATTTTTAAAATATTGGAATATAAATTAAAAACGGAGCAACTTTGTGTCTCAGTATCTTAGAAGCTTAAAAATAAAAAACGATGAGTAAAGAATTAGAAAAGTTTAAATCAAGTAATAGTTTTACTTTTACTGTTAATGATAGTTTAGAAGAAGCTTGTAATGCTCCTGAGGGGAGTGCTGGGATTTTTGTGGTTTATGAAATTGACGGAGATTCAAAGGAATTAATCATGGCAGGTTCTACAGGTACTGTGCAAAACGACGGAACACTTAAAAGCAAAAGCGGAGGATTATATGATAAAATTGTAAATGGACATCAGTTTGCAAAAACAGGAAGAAAATACTCTTGGCCGGCGCAAATGAAATTAGAGAATATCTCTGTTCTTGAAGTAGTTTGGTATGAAACTTTTAATGCAGATGTAAAAGCAATTCCAACTGCTGTTGAAGCGCAGGTTTTACAAAATTTTCTAGATGAAAACGGAAAATTACCAAGATGGAATGTAGCTTTCTAGAAGTCATTTCGTAGTTTAAATTATAGAAGCCTTACTTTTTAGTAAGGCTTTTTTATTGAGTTGATGTAAAATTTTCGAGTAGTTTAAATCTTACTTTTTGTTGTTTTGAAAGAATGGATATTTTTTTAACATTTATTTAAGAACGCTGACGCAGTCTAAGTTAAGGGCATTTTTTGTATTAAGAAACCGCGTCGTTTATGTAAAATAATTGGTTTTAAATATTTGCTTTTATATATTTAGCGAACAAAACAAAAATTTAATGTTAAAATAATGTGTTCTCTGCATTAATAAAAAATGTCTTCTTGTTTAGATAATAATTGTCAATTATGAAAACCCGAATCTTACCAGTCAATTCTATTGATGACAATACACTTTGGAATGATTTAAAAATAGGAGATGAGAAATCATTTTCACTTCTGTTTGAAAGACACTACAGCGATTTGGTGAGCTACGGGAACTCGCTTTCTCCATATACAGAAAAAGTTCAGGATTGCGTGCAAGATGTATTTACAGATATTTGGCTTTATAGAAATTCATTGCAAGGCTCAGTTGTAGTAAAAGCCTATTTGTTATCAAGTGTAAGAAAGAGAATTGCTCGATTGTACGAACGCGATCATATTTTTAGAAAAACAGCAAGCACAGATGCTGTTGAGTTTTTATTAGAATTTGCTGTCGATAATGAACTTTTGGACGATGATTATGTTACAAAAGAAAAAGTAGTTCATTTGAATAAATTGCTTAACGAATTACCTCCAAGACAAAAAGAAGCCCTTTATCTGCGTTACCATCAGGGTCTTAGTGTTGAGCAAATCGCCGAAATGCTGGATATTAATTATCAATCTGCAAATAACTTGCTGCACCGTGCTTTACTTACTCTTCGTAAAGAATGGAAGGGTAGTTTAACTATTATTACAATACTGTTTTCAAGCACTTTTTAAATAAAGTAAAAAAAAATAAAAAAAAATCACAATTTAGTGAGTATATAATAAGAAAGCTGTCCTCTATGTTTTTGTAACCTTATTTTTAGATGCAAAAACGTAACACATATACCGAAATAGAAGATTTTTTATCTGATGAATCATTTCAATCCTGGATTCTATTTAAAATAGATCAAGATGGATGGGAGGAATGGACTTTAGAAAGTCAACAGAGAGCAAAACTAGTAGAAGATGCTAGATTAATGCTTCTTTCTATGAAAGTTCCTGAAAGCGAACTGACAAAATCTGATATTCACAGAGCGTTACAAGACACTTGGATAAAGATTCGTGAAAAAGAATCTCAAAACGCACAACAAGATTCGAAATCTACTTTTTTTAGAAGATATCTTTTTTCTGGAATTGCGGCATCTTTTCTTTTATGCTTGATGTCTGTTTGGTGTTATAATCAATATTTTAAATCAGAAAGTAAAATAGTTACTTACAAAGAACTTATCGATGATAATAATGAAGGTTTGGTAGAACAGACTAATAATTCTAATAAACCGCAAATTATCACATTATCAGACGGCAGTTCTGTTTTATTGCAGCCAAATAGTAAATTAAGTTACCCTAAAATCTTTACCGGAAACGAAAGAAAGGTGTATTTATCCGGCGAAGGTTTCTTTGAAATTAGTAAAAATCCCCTTAAGCCTTTTTACGTTTATGCGAACGAGATTATCACCAAAGTTGTAGGAACTAGTTTTAGAGTTAAAGCTTATTCTGATCAGCCTGATGTTGAAATTCTTGTTCGTACCGGTAAAGTTAAGGTAAAATCAAACGATATGATTTCTAAGTCAGATCAACAAGAGATTGTACTGCTTCCAAATCAAGCTTTACGTTTTTTGCGTAATGATTTGAAATTTAATAAAATAACAGATATTACTCAAGATGTAGTACTTGCAAAAAGCGTTGGTAATATTGAGCAGTTAAGCTTTGAATTTAACGATATCCCAGTTTCTCAAATTTTTGAAACAATTGAGCAAGCTTATTTAATTGATATTGATTATCCAAAAGATAAATTAAAAGATTGTCATTTAACCACTTCATTGAGCGATCAGCCTTTAACCGAAAAATTAAAAATTGTTTGTAAAAGTATCGGGAATAGTACAAGTTTTGAAATGAACGGAAATCAGATAATTATAACATCCCAAGGCTGTAATTAATCTTTAATGCAACTGTAATTGCATTTAGATGTTTTGTCACTAATCGGAAATTTTTCGATGTAAAAACTTTCAGTTGTGAAACTAATTGTAGTTTATTTCATATTTAAAAATATAAACAAAAAGACCAAAAACTAAACCAACCAAAAAAAATGAAACTGCCTATGTGAAAAAGAATGCTGTAAAAAAAAGTGCCGCGATGCTGTAACACCACGACACTTATTAAATTGAATTTTCTCTCTGTAAAGAGTAATTCATTCGTTTCTTAGAATACACTCGAATAAGTATTAATCAAAACAAATCAAAATTATGAAAAAACCAGTTGTTAAACAACGATTACTCTATAGAATCATGAAAATAACACTATTTCAGTTTGTCTTAGCACTTGTGTTTTCAAGCTTTGCTATGGCAAATAATGTAAATGGGCAAAAGAAATTAGATACAAAAGTTACAATTACAGTTGAGAATTTGACTCTTGATAGTGCTTTGTCTAAAATCGAAAAGTCTGCACATGTAAAATTTTCGTATAATTCAAGACTTCCTCAATTGAGCCGAAAGGTTAGCATTGAGGCAAATCAAGAGACTTTATCTAGTATTCTTAGTCGAATATTAGTGCCTTTTAATATTGCATTTTCAGAAGTAAGCAATCAAATTATCTTGCAAAAAACGACAAGCGAAGATCCGTTTGCAAGTTCAGATAATCATGATTCACTTTTTGAAGTATTAACTGCAGGACCAATTATCAAAGGAAAAGTAACTGATGCCAGCGGAAGCCCTCTTCCTGGTGCAACAGTAATGGTAAAAGGAACAAAAACGGCTGTATTAACAGATTTTGATGGTAATTTCTCTATCGAGATGCCTTCAAACTCTGATAAGCTTGTTATTTCTTACGTTGGTATGGAAACTAGAGAAATAGGTATATCTAATACTACTCCAACGGTAGTTCTTAGTGAAGTAGGACAAAACTTAAAAGAAGTTGTCGTAACTACAGGTTATGAGAAAACATCAAAAAGAACCTTTACAGGGGCAATCAGCAAAATTTCTGGTGCTGAATTGAAAGTTGATGGTGTTGTTGACGTAAGCAGAATGATCGAAGGAAAAGCTGCAGGGGTTACAGTACAAAATGTTACAGGAACTTTTGGTACTGCACCTAAAATTACGGTACGTGGATCATCTTCTATTTTTGGAGATACTAAACCACTATGGGTAATTGATGGAGTTGTTCAAGAAGATATTATCAATTTATCGTTCGCGGATTTAGCTTCAGGAAATTCTGAAACATTGTTAAGCTCGTCGGTTGCGGGATTAAATGCAAACGATATTCAAAGCATTGAAATTCTTAAAGATGCATCTGCAACTTCTATCTATGGATCAAGATCATTAAATGGTGTTGTTGTTGTAACTACAAAGCAAGGACGTAGAGATTCTCCATTAAAAGTAAGTTATGGTTTAGAGCAAACAGTAAGAGCAGTACCAAACTACAGCCAATATGATATTTTGAATTCTCAGGAGTCAATGAGTATTTTTAAAGAAATGGAGTCTAAAGGGTATTTAGATCTTCCTTCAACGGTAAATGGAAGATATGGTGGAGCTTATAATATTTTAGGGCGTGCTATTAATACTTATATTCCTGAAACTGGTGGTTATTTAGTAAATAATGATCCGGTTAGTCGTAACAATTTTTTAAAGAAATATGAATTAGCCAATACAGATTGGTTTAATGTGCTTTTCAGACCATCGATCACTCAAAATCATTCCTTAAGTTTTTCTGGAGGAGGAAAAAATAATACATTTTATGCCTCTTTAGGATATTATACAGATCCGGGATGGACTATCGCTGATGATGTAAAACAGATTTCAAGTAATATCAAAGGGACATTTTATGTAAATGATAGATTAAATATTACACTTTCGACTCTTGCGTCTATTCGTGATCAAGGTGCCCCTGGTAGTTATGAAAGCGAAAAAGATGTTGTTTTTGGTAAAGTAACACGTGATTTTGATATTAACCCATTCAACTATGTTTTAAATACAAGTAGAACTTTGAGACCTTATGATGAGAACAGAGAACTGGAGTATTACAGAAACAACTGGGCAAAGATGAATATCATCAATGAGTTAAAAAATAACTATATGGAAATTGAAGTAAAAGACATTCGTTTTCAATTAGATTTAGATTATAAAATTAATAAACATTTAACGTATAACTTAACAGGTTCTGCTCGTTATGCAAACACAAGCCGTGAGCATAAAATTTTAGAAGGTTCAAATGTAGTAGGAGCTTATAAAGCGGGTACTCCTGAAGGTGAAGATGGAGTTAATACATTAGTTAGAGATCAAAACATCTTTTTGTATCAAGATCCTAATGATTTAACAGCTCCAAAAGTTTCAGTATTGCCAAATGGAGGTTTTCTTAGAAAATTTACAAATGATTTAACTTCTTACAACCTAAGAAACAGTGTTAATTATAGAAACACATTCAATGAAAAACACGAATTAGAAGGTTTGTTTGGAACTGAAATGAGAGTTGTAGACAGAACAAGTGATAATTTTACAGCTGCAGGTTTACAATACGACAGAGGTTTAACAGCATTTACAGATCCAAGAATAATCGAAAAAATAATAAACGGAGGAGATTCGTATTATGGCTTCAACGAAGAAAAAGAAAGAACAGTAGGTTTCTTCGGAAAAGTTGGTTACACTTATGATCGTCGCTATACAGCTTCTGTAACAGGTCGCTATGATGGATCTAACAGACAAGGAAACAGCGATTCATCAAGATGGCTTCCAACTTATACTTTTAGTGGAAAATGGAATGTTGCTGAAGAAAAGTTCATGAAAGATGTTGAATCGGTAAACACTTTAGCGCTTAGAGCATCTTATGGTTTAACAGCTACTGCTGGTCCGGCAACTAACTCATTGGCAATCTACAAAAGCTTTATCACAGATCGTTTTCTTCTTGATGACAGGGAATCTGGAATTAGAATTGATGAGTTGCAAAATGGTGACCTAACTTGGGAAAAACAGTTTGAAACAAATATTGGGGTTGATCTTGGAATGTTTAACAACAGATTACAGCTTACAACAGATGTTTATCGTCGTCAAGCATTTGATCTAGTGGATTATGTGATTACTTCAGGAATTGGGGGGCAAAGAATTAGACAAGGAAATAATGCTGATATGGAAACGGAAGGTTTAGAGATTGGTGTAACTGGGAAAATTCTAAGTTCTCCGAGTTTTAATTGGTCTTCTACAGTTAATTTCTCGGTATTTACACAAAAAATTACAAGATTGCAAAACACTCCAACAGCTTTTGATTTAGTTGATCCAAATGGAGGAAACACACTTAGTCATCCAAGAAACTCAATCTATTCTTATCAGTTTACAGGATTAAACAACCAAGGTTTACCAACATTTATCCTGCAAGATGGTGCAGAGAATAATATTACGGGTGCTAATTTTCAAGATAATATTGATGTAACAAAATATTTGAAATATGAAGGTTCAATTGAACCGAATAAATCAATAGGATGGGCTAATACATTTACTTATAAGAATTGGTCATTATATGTGTTTTTTGTAGGCTCAGGAGGAAATAAAGTTCGTTTAAATCCTATTTATGATAGTGCTTATGACGATTTAACAGTTTTTACTAAAGATTTTACAAATCGTTGGATAAATCCAGGGGATGAAAATCATACTAATGTTCCTGTAATTGCAGACAAGCGTTTGAATGCAAATTACGACGGCGAACGTACTCTTGCAAGAGCATATAATACTTATAATTACTCTGATGTTCGAATTGCTGATGGTGATTTTGTGAGATTAAAAAATATCTCTTTGAGCTGGGAGTTTCCTAAAGATTTTAAAAGAAAATTAGGACTTAGCACTTTTACGTTAAAAGGTTCTGCTGTTAACCCATGGTTGATTTATTCTGATAAAAGATTAAACGGCCAAGATCCTGAGTTTCGTAATTCTGGAGGAGTTGCATTACCAGTAACATCTCAATACACATTTACTTTAAATCTTTCATTATAATAGTCAAAAACATGAAAAACTTAAAAATAACACTATCCCTATTAATACTTATTTGTATTACTGGCTGTGATGATTTTCTTTCGGAAAAACCAGATAACAGAACTGAAATAAACACGCCTGAAAAAATATCAGAATTGTTAGTTGAAGCTTATCCTCAAATGAGTTATTTTGAGATTGCCGAAACAATGTCTGATAACGTTTTTGACAGCGGACTGCCGGAAACAATAAGAAAAAATGAGCAAAACTATAACTGGGAAATTCAAACAGAAGCAACAGAGATCGATACTCAGGCTTATTATTGGGATGCTTGTTATAGAGCTATTGCACATGCAAATAAAGCTTTACAGGCAATTGATGAATTAGGAAATACATCAAATTTAAACCCACAAAAAGGAGAAGCATTAATAGCAAGAGCTTATTCTCATTTTATGTTAGTTTCGCTTTGGGCCAAACGTTATAATCCAGCTACAGCAGCTACAGATTTAGGAGTTCCTTATGTAACAAAACCAGAAACAGAATTAGTGACTAAATACAAAAGAAATACAGTTGCTGAAGTTTTTAATTTTATAGAGAAAGATCTTGAAGAAGGTTTAAAATATGTAACAAACAATTACAAAGAACCTAGATTTCACTTTAACGTAAATGCTTCAAAAGCTTTCGCCAGCAGATTTTATTTAATAAAAGGAAATTGGGATAGAGTAATTGAATTATCTAATGACTTAGGTTCAAAACCAGAAGGAAAACTTAGAGATTATTCAGCTTACGAATCTTTAGGTGTAGAAGATCAGCAGTTAAAGTACTCAAGCAGTGCTGCCGAAACAAATTTATTGATCGTTTCTGCAAATACAATTGTAAGCAGAGTATATCATTTAAACCGTTTTAACCTTTCAGGTGCGCGTCAGCCGGAAGTTTTTGGTCCGACCACAAACCTTTTTGGAAAACCATACTATTACAACCTATATTCATCAAACAGCAGTATAACTTTATTTGTGCCTAAATTTTATGAGTATTTCAAATATTCAAATGTAACTGCAGCAATTGGAGAACCATTTGTCGCTGAAGTTTTATTAAGCAACGATGAATTCTTCTTAAACAGAATTGAAGCACATGTAATGAAAGGGCAAACTGCTTTAGCAAACGATGAATTAGAATATTTCTTAGCAACAAGAACACCAACCTATGCCTCAACAGATAAATTAACGGAAGCAAAAGTGGTTGCTAAATTTCCAGTGGTTGCAAATGAATATACGCCATTCTATACAATGACACCAGTACAGACATCGTACATAAAAGCAATTGCAGAAACAAGAAGAAGAGATTTTATACACGAAGGACTTAGATGGTTTGATATTAAACGTTTTAATATTGTTGTAAAACACGAAACGGCAAACAAACCAGTAAATACATTAGCTAAAGATGACAACCGCAGAGCTTTGCAAATTCCATTGCATGCATCAAGTACGGGCGTTGAACTGAATCCTAGATAATCTTAAAAGTAAAATTATGAAATTATTAAAATATAATAAAATTGCGATTTTAGCAATAGTTTCTACAGTACTAGTTTCATGTGGAAGCGATGAAATGCCGGGAGAAAGCCAGTTAGACTATACGCAGCCAATAAAAACGGAGCTAGATAATTGGATTACAACAACCTATTTAAATCCATACAATATTAATGTGCAATACAAATGGAATCAAAATACAGTAGATAACAGTCGTTTTCTTTTTCCTCCATTAACTGAAAAAGTGCAACCAGCACTTGAAATTGTGAAAACAATATGGCTTAATAGTTATTTAACGATTGGAGGTCCAGATTTTGTGAAAAAAATTGCTCCAAGAGAAATTGTTTTAATAGGCGGTGTGAATTTAAATAGTGTAGGAACCAGAACTTTAGGTTTAGCCGAAGGAGGACAGCGTGTTACATTATTCGAAACCGATTATATAGATCAAGACGATAGAGAAAATGTATCAGAGTTTGTACATACAATTCAGCACGAGTACATACACATCTTAAACCAAAATAAACCATTTGATGAAAAAGCGTGGAAAACCCTGACACCAGGTGGTTACACAGCAGATTGGTACAATTATGAGATACCAGAATCAAATGAACTTGGGTTTATAACCAGTTATGCAAGATCAAACATCAATGAAGATTTTGCCGAAACTGCATCTATGATCTTAATCTATTCAAAAGCTGAATATGCGGCATTTTTAAAAGGTATTAAAAGCCCAACTGCTTTAGCCGCATTAAAAGCAAAAGAAGCAATTGTAGTAAAATATTTTAAAGACGCTTTCAACATGGATTTCTATGCTTTAAGAGATGAGGCAGAGAAAAATACAAGTGCAGTAATAAACAATTAATAAAAGTATTATGAAAATAAAACACCTATATAAATACTTATTTGCAGCTGTTTTAATACTGCAATTAACCGCCTGTAATAATAATACAGATGCTGAGCAATTTTTTGAAGAAACGCCTACAACGCGTTTAAATAATCAAAAATCTGAACTAAACGATGCATTACTTTCATCAGAATTTGGATGGAAAGCAGTCTATTTTACAGATAATACTGTTTTAGGAGGTTATACACATTTATTTAAGTTTGCAAAAGACGGAAGTGTAGAAATGGCATCAGATTTTGATGCAGATACAGATGTTTATAAAAGCGAGTACGCTATTCAGCTTGGAAGTACAGTAAGTGTGACTTTTACAACAAAAAATAGAATTCACCTTTTATCAGAATCAGATAATTTCCCAATTCCAGCCTTAAGAGCGAAAGGATATTTAGGAGATTTTCAGTTTTTGTATTACGGTCAGGAAAAAGGAGAGATTATTTTTAGAACCAATAGAAATAATCGTGAATTACGTTTCGTAAAAGCAACCGCTCAGGACTGGGCAGATTTGCATAAAAATATCGATATGATTCCTAATGTAATTGGGGCTCCGACCAGACCACTGTTTAGATTATTAGAAACAAATGATGGAACAACAAAACATCAGTTTGATTTTTCATTTTCTGCCGTAACTCGTTTTGCAGAGTCAAATTCTATCGAAGCAGGTTATTCTGTAAGCTATAATATGGGAGTAGGATATACCCCAACCGGTATTGTTGTGAGTCCTGCAGTAGTAGTGGGCGGACAAAACCTGACTAATTTTATATATAATGATACTGATGGAAGTTTTACAGCAACAGGAACAGGCGGCGTAAGTGCTGTTATTAAATATACAGACAAACCTTTATCACTTACAGATGATTATAAGATATTGCTTCCTGGGCAGCCATTTACTGCATTTGGATATTATACTAATGATCACACTGTAAATGCTCCAAGTAATTCAGTATTATTTAATGCTGAAATAGCTAAAATTAATGCAGCTTTGCCTAAAGGACAAAGCATTGCAACCGTACAAATTTACACTAATCATGATATTGGAACATTTATTTATTACACTTTCGTAGGAAGGGGAGCACTAATGCATTATGTGACTGCCGAGGAAGATTCAGTTGGTAAAAAAGTGATTTTAAAACATAAATCTTGGAACGGAAATACAACAGTAGCTACGCCAGCATTCCTTGCTAGTTTTGATAAGTATCTGATGGATCCAAACGGAATTTATGTGAAAAAAGAAAGCTTTAGAGTATTTTACAGTGATCCAGTTTATACGTTTACAAGTTCTTCAAGTCCATTTAGAATGACAACTTGGAGGCTTAACTAATAATTTTAGTTTTGTTTTTAATTTTGGAGAAAAAGCGACTCAATTCGGAGTCGCTTTTTTTATATATTTAAGTAAAATAGTATGTTTTTTAATTTTAATAGATTTATTTTCTTATATTTATTATTAGTAATGAGATAGATATGTCTTTTTATTGGTCTGAAACTCAACAGACTTAAAATGATTGAGAGCACAAACATTAAACAACCTAATTATTATGTTAAAAACAATTTTGAATTTTAAAGGAGTTGAAGTTCTAAGCAGGGAAGAGCAAAAGAATTTTATTGGTGGTAGTTATCGTGGACCATTTCAGGATATATGCACAACACCTTGTGCTATGATTATTTCTCCAAACAATCCATGTTTTATAGATGCTTGTCAAAGTATTTTTTTTCCAGGTCCAGACCCGTCTCCAGAGCCTCTTGTAATTGTAGGCTAAAAATAAATAGCAGAATAACCAGTAGAAAATCACTACTGGTTTTTTGTTTTTATTAGAATTATAAGTAATTGTAGTTATCTCTTAAAATTGAAATTTAAATGAATTGCAAATGTAATTTTTTTAAAAAAAGAATTATCATATATTTGACAAGTCATTCATAGCCCTGATAGAAATGGAAATCCTTTTGTTTTTTTCTTTAAAAAAGAAAAGATTGAAATGGATAGCAGGATTAGCTACAAATAAATATTAAAATTAATTTTGAATATGAAATTACTAGAAGGAAAAGTTGCCATTATTACGGGTGCTAGCCGAGGAATTGGAAAAGGAATTGCAGAAGTTTTTGCTAAACACGGAGCAAACGTAGCATTTACATATAGCTCATCTGTAGAATCTGCTCAAGCTTTAGAAGCAGAGTTAAATGGTTTAGGTGTTAAAGCAAAAGGTTACAAGTCTAATGCAGCCGATTTTAATGAAGCACAAACTTTTGTTGATGCAGTTTTGGCTGATTTTGGTACAGTAGATATTTTGATTAACAATGCAGGAATTACAAAAGATAACTTGTTAATGCGTATGTCTGAAGCTGATTTTGATCAAGTAATTGATGTAAACTTGAAATCAGTTTTTAATATGACAAAAGCAATTCAAAAAACGTTCTTGAAGCAGCGTGCAGGTTCTATCATTAATATTAGCTCTGTTGTAGGAGTTTCTGGAAATGCAGGACAAACAAATTACGCAGCATCAAAAGCAGGTGCAATTGGTTTTACAAAATCAGTAGCTTTAGAATTAGGATCACGTAACATTCGTTGTAACGCAATTGCTCCAGGTTTTATTGAAACAGAAATGACTGCAAAATTACCAGAAGATGTAGTAAAAGGATGGAGAGACGGAATTCCGTTGAAACGTGGCGGAACTACAGAAGATGTAGCAAACGCTTGTCTTTTCTTAGCATCAGATATGAGTGCATACGTTACAGGACAAGTGCTTAATGTTTGCGGAGGAATGCTTACTTAATAGTTTTCAGTGTTCAGACTTTAGTTTTCAGTTTTTATCTGACTCTGAACACTAATTTTTTTAATTTGATCACTAAAAACTGATTACTGAATACTAGATATATATGACTACAAACACGATTTTATTATTATTGCTTTCTTTAGTAATAGCGGGTGGGTTATCGTATTTTCAATATTTTTTTAAAGCCAAAAACAAATCGAATCTGATTTGGTTTTTGGCTTTTTTACGTTTTCTAGCCATTTTTGGATTATTGGTGTTACTTATAAACCCTGTAATTTCAAAAAGTTCGCTGGAAATTACCAAAACACCTTTGGCAATTGCTGTCGATAATTCAAGTTCAATAACCGCATTAAAAGCAGACAAAAAAGCAGTTGGATTATATCAAAAGTTAATTTCAAATCCTGCTTTAAAGGAAAAATTTGATATTCAATCCTATCAATTTGATGCCGATTTTAAGACTTCTGATAAATTTGACTTCAAAGGCAAACAAACCAATTTAGACGAAGCAGCAAAGAATTTAAAAAGCATCAATAAAAATCTGATTTTCCCAACCGTAATTATTACTGACGGAAATCAAACTACAGGAAACGATTACGTATACCGATTTGATCCTGTCAATAAAGTTTATCCTTTGGTTGTGGGAGATACAACCACTTTTCTTGATTTAAAAATAAATCAGTTAAACGTAAATAAATACGCATTTCATAAAAATAAATTTCCTGTAGAAGTTTTTCTTCAGTATGCAGGCGATAAATCTACAACTGCCGATTTTACAATTTCGCAGGGAAATACCGTTGTCGCAAAAGAGAAAGTTTCTTTCTCACCATCCAGAAAAACAGCAGCATTAAATTTACTTTTACCAGCCGATAAAGTAGGACTTCAAATATTTAAAGCCAGTATTTCGTCAACCGCAAAAGAAAAGAACAGCTATAATAATATCAAGAACTTTGCAGTAGAAGTAATCGATCAAAAATCGACAATAGCAATTGTGTCAGCCATAAACCATCCAGATATTGCTGCTTTAAAACGCTCAATCGAAGTTAATGCACAACGCAAAGTAATTTTAGTTAAACCAAATGATATCAGCCAGCTGCAAGAAGCATCAGTTTTAGTTTTATACCAGCCAACATCAGCTTTCAAAGCTGTTTTTGACAATAATAAACAAGCTGGAAGAAACACATTTATCATAACAGGAAACAACACCGATTTTAATTTTCTAAACCAGCAGCAAAATAATTTGGTTTTTAAAATGAGCGGACAAATTGAAGATTATTTATCTGAATTTCAGTCACAGTTCAATTTATTTGCGGTTGATAATATTGGTTTCGAGAATTTCCCGCCATTGCAAAATTTATTCGGAACAATTTCAACAAATGGAAATGTGTCTGTTTTGCTTTCTTCAAAAATTAGAAACGTTTCTACAAATGCTCCTTTGTTGGCTTTTGCCGAAAATCAAGGAAAAAGAACAGCTTTTCTTTTAGGTGAAAACAGCTGGAAATGGCGTTTACAAAGTCATATAGACAATCAGTCGTTTGAAAAGTATGATGTATTTATAGATAAAATAATTCAGTATTTAGCAACATCAACATCAAAGAAATCATTAGTTGTAACACATGAAAGTTTTTATAATTCGGGTGAAGAAATTATAATTAATGCACAGTATTTTAATAAAAACTATGAGTTTGACGAAAAAGCAAGATTAACAATCACTGTTACAAATGCCGAAACCAAACAAGTAAAAAACTACGATTTATTAAAAGGAAACAATTCTTTCTCCGTAAACTTAGAAGGATTAACCGTAGGAAAGTATAATTTTACAGTAAAAGAGTTAAATTCAAATACATCTTATTCAAGTCATTTTGAAATTTTAGATTTTGACATCGAAAAACAGTTCGTAAACCCTGACGTTACAAAACTGAAACAATTAGCATTGCAAACCAACGGAAAAGCGTTCTTTGAAGATCAAGCCGATGATTTGATCCAAGAGCTTTTAGAAAGTAAAGAATACAAATCGATTGAAAAAAATGTTTCTACAAAAACTCCAATAATTGACTGGGTTTGGTTATTGGTCTTAATTGCTGCTTTATTGACCACGGAATGGTTTGTTAGGAAATATAATGGGTTGTTGTAGTTTGTCTATAAATTGACTAATTTTTAATAATGAAAGAAGTAATTTTTACTATTTTATTTTTTATTGCGATTTCTGCAACCGGTCAAACTTTTGAGAAAGAGCAAAATGATTCGTTAAAAGATAAAGCGATTACAACATTTCGAGAAATTTATTGGAATAATTTGCCAAGCCCCCAAGGCTGGATTAATGATTATGAAAGAATTTTTTCTGATGATGAAGAAAAGAAGTTAGACAATATAATTTCAAGTTTTGAAAGGGAAACATCTATTGAAATTGCAATTGTAACCATTGATACTGTTAAGACTTCTAGTGACAAGTTTGAAGCGCTATCACTTCATATTGCTAAAACTTGGGGTATTGGAAAGAAAGGAAAAGACAACGGAATTTTGATTGGACTGTCAAAAGGATATAGAAAAATCAGAATAGAACTTGGAAATGGAATAGCAAAAGTGCTTACAGAACAAGAAACAAAAGAAATCATTGATCATGATTTTATTCCAGAATTCAAAAAAGGAAATTACTACCAAGGAATTGTTAATGGAATTACGAAGCTGATGGAAGTTTTAAGAACAAGAATTAAAAGGGAATAAATTATGGATTTCAGGCTAAAAGTATTCTACACCGTTGCGCTCCGCCTTAATTTTACTAAAGCGGCAACAGAGCTATACATTACACAGCCTGCCGTTTCTAAGCACATTCAAGAACTCGAGGAAACCTATAAAACAAAGCTTTTTGAACGAAACGGTTCTAAAATTGCTTTAACTCCAGCTGGAGAAATTCTACTAAAACATGCAAAAGAGATCTTTGAAATTTATCGCGAGATCGATTTTGAAATGAGTTCTTTTATTAACGAACGCCAAGGTTTATTGCGATTAGGAGCAAGTACAACAATTTCGCAATATATTATTTCTCCAGTTTTAGCGCATTTTCATCAAAAGCAAAAAGACATAAAAGTTAATTTGTTAAACGGAAATACAGAACAAATCGAAAATGCTTTAATAAACAAAGAAATTGAAATTGGAATTGTCGAAGGGCAGTCAAAAAATCAATCCATAAAGTATATTCCGTTTTTAAAGGACGAATTGGTTTTGGTATGCAATAGTAATAATCCGTTTGTGAAAAAAAATGAGATTTCTGTAAGTGATTTAAAATCAATGAAATTCATAACGCGCGAACGTGGATCAGGAACACTTGAAGTTATAGAATATGCATTGAAAAAAGCAGGTTTGAAATTTTCAGATTTACAAATCGAAATGCAGTTAGGAAGTACAGAAAGTATTAAATCGTATTTATTAAATTCAGACTGTTTTGCTTTTATGTCTATTCATGCAGTAAGTAAAGAGTTGAAAAATAAAGAATTAATGGTTTTGGATGTGGAAGAATTATCTGTAGATAGGTACTTTTATATCATCACATTGTTAGGTAAATCTGATTCGTTATCAGAGCTTTTTATCCAAAATATGTCAAATCATTATAACTTAAAGTTATAGTCGATTGTAATTTGCGATTGGGAGTTTCGTGTAAAAGGATAGAACTTCGCAGAATAAATTTTTAATTATTCTATTTTGAAAACAAAAGAACATACAGCCTCACAATTATTCGAAGTTAATCGTTACTTACAACAAGCCATTTTTGCAGCTGTTATCTTTTTATGCTTATTTTCGATCATTTCACCACCAATTGCTTTGCTGTTTGGAGTTGTAATTGTAAACATCTTTGGTAATCCATTTGTAGAATTCAATAATAAAGCAATCACTTTTTTATTACAGTTCTCTGTTATTGGTTTAGGATTCGGGATGAATGCATCAAGTGCCATTTCGGCTGGAAAAGAAGGCTTCTTACTAACTATATTCTCCATATTCAGTACTTTAATTCTAGGAACTTTTTTAGGAAAATGGTTAAAAACCGATAAAAAAACATCTCACTTAATATCGTGTGGAACTGCAATTTGTGGAGGAAGTGCTATAGCAGCAATTTCACCAGTAATAAAATCAAACGAAAACCAAACCTCAATAGCTTTAGGAGTAATATTTATATTAAATTCAATCGCCTTATTCGTTTTTCCATTTATTGGTCATCAGCTTGATTTATCGCAAAAAGATTTCGGATTATGGTGTGCAATTGCTATTCATGATACCAGTTCTGTAGTTGGCGCAGCAAATAAATATGGAGCCGAAGCTTTGCAAATCGCTACAACTGTAAAATTAGCAAGAGCACTATGGATTATTCCAATTTCAATTTTAACAGCGGCAATTTTTAAAAGTAAAAATTCAAAGATTAAAATTCCTTATTTCATAGGTTTGTTTATTGTCGCTATGCTTTTAAATAGTTATGTCCCTGCAACAGCAGTAATTGCGCCGCATATTGTAAATATTGCAAAAATTGGATTAACGATAACCTTGTTTTTAATAGGAGCAACATTGAATATGAAAACCTTAAAATCAGTAGGAGTAAAGCCTTTACTGCAAGGCGTATTTTTATGGGTTTTTATAGCTGTTTTAGGTTTAGTATCAATTCTTTATCTCGGTTAAAACGATTATTTCACATTTGAGAATTTGACAGTTGGTTTGCCTGTAATTTTATACCATTTTCCAGAAAAAGAAAGTCTTTTTTCAATTACGAAATTAAATTGTTTTTTAGTTTTAGCCAGTTCAATAATTTCTGATGGTAAATCTACATCGTAATCATCTTCTGTACCTTTTGCTTTTTTGTAAAAACCAGTCGTAGTAATGGCAAAATCTCTAAAAAACTTTTTCGTACCATCGTTGATTACTTTATACGAACTAGACCATTCAGAATTTCCACCATTATTAAATAAAGAATAATAGCCCAATTCCATTAAAGGCTGGTATTTACCATCAAAACCACCAATAAGATATAAATAACCATTGTAAGGAGCACCTGCACCGCCGTTTGCATGTTCTATAGTAAACGCATATTGATCTTCGCCAATTTCGACAAGTTTTGGTGTGGGTGCTCTCGAAAATGCACCAAATGCCGCAATAGCAGGCTGAAAAGATTTCATTTCCCAAACTGTTCCATTTTTAGCAAATTTGGCAACACCAATTAATCCGCCAGAGAAGCGGCCAGTTTGTGCACCATCGGCATCATAAAAAGAATGGTTAAAAGTCAATAATTTGAATTGATTACCTTTCGAATCAGAATAATCTATATTGCTCAGAAGTCTCGTCGCAACACCATCTTTATACGGAAATAGCTGATCTCCTTCAACACCATTTGCATCAATAAAAGGCTGCGGTTTACAGTTGTTACATTTCCAGCTTACAAAAGTATTATGATCTGATAAATTGTATAATTTACCTGGAAATAATTTTTGCATTGTTTTTACAGGATCAAGCGAACCAGATATTTTAAGTACTCTTTTTGTATTTAGAATAGTATCGCTGACATTTTTTAATTGTATATCAGTTTCTTGGGCTAAACAAAGTGAACTAAAAAAGAGAGCGAAATTTAGAATAAAGAGGCGCATATTTGTAAGATTTAATACCGAAACAAACAAACAAGAAAAATTCTCACTATTTTATATTTACCATACTTATATGGTTTAAAAAAGGTTAGAGGTTAAATTAAAAGAATCTTAAAAGCGATTCTTTTAAATTATCTTTAAATAAGGTAAATTTGTCTCTCAAATAAAAACAAAAATGAAAAACTTCAAAATGAGACCAAGATTAATTGCTTTTTTTGCATTAATCATAGGTTTTTTTACTTTATCATGGGGAATTGTAGGCCATGAAAGAATTAATAAAGCTGCTGTAATGGCTTTACCAAAACCACTTCAGGTTTTCTTTTACAATCACATCGATTTTATTACTCAAGAAGCATCTGTTCCGGATATTCGTAAATATGCTTTAAATTACAAAGACGAGAATCCTAGACATTATTTTGATATGGAAAACTTTGGTGCTGCTGATAGTATTCCAAAAACTTTAGAAGAAGCAAAGAAAAAATACGATAGTAAGTTTCTGAACAATAACGGAATTTTACCTTGGTATATCGAGGATATGATGGCTAAGCTAACCAAAGCTTTTAAAGATAAAAATAGAGCAGAAATTTTATTTCTTGCTGCAGATTTAGGTCATTATATTGGTGATGCGCATATGCCATTACATACTTCGGCAAATCATGACGGACAATTGAGCGATCAAAAAGGAATTCATTCTCTTTGGGAAAGCAGACTTCCTGAATTATTTGCTAAAAATTACAAGCTAAATGTTCCTGAAGCTCAATATTATGCTGATGTTCACAAAGCAACTTGGGATATGATAAACGATACGCACACTTTAGTGAAACCGTTATTAGACATCGACAAGAAGTTAAGAACTGCTACTCCAGAAAATCAAGTTTTTAAAATGGATACAGATGGAAAAGTATTAAAAAGCAAATATAATACACCAGTTTTCTCTGATGAGTATGCGAAAAAACTTCACCAAGATTTAAACGGAATGGTTGAAACTCAAATGAAAAAAGCGATTACTGCAACAGCAAGTTTTTGGTATACAGCTTGGGTAAATGCTGGAAAACCAGATTTGAGCGATTTAGATTCGCCAGCTGTTACACAAAGAAATCATCAAGCTTTACAAGATGATTTAAAATTGTTTCAAAAAGGAGATTTATTCGGAATGAAAAATCAAAACGACTAGAACTTTTTGTTAGAAGTTTCACTTGAAAACATAACAGTAATAAAGGAAAGCCTCAATTTCATTTGAAATTGAGGCTTTCCTTTATAAATAGAATTTGGAATTTTTTATTGAACTTTTAAAAGAAATTATTTCTGATATTTCTTTTCCTTCAATACGTACGAAGCCGATTGATAGTAAGAAATCGTTTCGTTTACCAAACTTAGTTTTTCAGTTTTTAACGGAATTTCGTCATAATCAACTTGAAATTCTGGAGCGACTCCTGTCTTCGAATTTATTTTCAGTGAAAACTGTTTAACTTGCTGTTTAGGAGATAAAACAGTTAACACATCATCTTTTATTAAACCTAAATCTTGGTAAGTCGCAATAAAAGCCCTTGGTTTGTAATTATCTTTAAAAACATCCTGTCCAAAGAATTTACTTTTATAATCAAAATGTAATAAGCCGAATAATGTTGGCATAATGTCTATTTGCGACATTAGTTTATTGAATTTTTGAGGTTTGCCATTTGGAGTGTAGATAATTGCCGGAATTCGGTATTTATCCAAAGGCAGTTCTGTTTTTCCTGCACTCGAAGCACAATGATCCGCCACAATTACAAAAACAGTATTATTAAACCAAGGCTGTTTGCGAGCCATTTCAAAAAATCGCCTTAAGGCATAATCAGTATATTTTACACCTCCGTCACGAGATTTTATATCGCCTGGAATATCAATTTTATTATTAGGATATGTAAAAGGTCTGTGGTTGCTCACCGTCATAATATGATTAAAGAATGGTTTATTTTCTTTGGCTTCGGCTGTCATTATTTTTACCGCTTTTTTATACATATCTTCATCACATACTCCCCAAACATTAGAAAATGTGATTTCTTCTGGTGAGAAACTTGATTTGTCTATAATTTGATAATCATTTCCAGAATAAAAATCTCTCATATTATCAAAGAAAGCATCACCGCCATACATAAACTTCACATTGTATCCTTTTTGTTTAAAAAGTGCACCAGTCGAGAATTTATTTTTATTATCCTCTCTTTTTACCACACTTTCTCCAGCAGTTGGCGGCAGGCATAAAGTTACCGCTTCAAGACCACGAACAGTTCTATTTCCTGCAGCATACAAATTGGTAAACTGAAGACTTTTTTGTGACAAACTGTCTAAAAAAGGAGTAATATTTTGCGAGTTTCCATAAGCTTTCATGAAATCAGCACTTAAACTTTCGATTGTAATTAAAACGACATTTTTGCGTATTTCAGCAGAGTCACTTTTTATTTCGTGAGTCGTATCTTCTGGAGAAGAAATAGGCAATTCCTCTTTTAGAATTGCAAAAGCTTTGTCGTGCGGAATTGTTTTGTAAAACTTGAAATAGTCAAGTTTACTGTTTTGAAAAGCCAGATAGAATTTATAGATACCGTTTGATTGTAATTCATTAACAAAAACATTCTTTGAGTTTTCTGTTTTAGATAAAGTTGGAACAGCTATTAAAGAAATCAGAAATAAACTCCAATATACACCTGAGATTTGTAGTTTCTCTTTTAAAGTTGGAATTTCATAAATGTAGTTTTTGGTTTTTTTCAGGATATAATAAGTTATCGTTCCTGTTACCAAGAATAAAGCTGAAAAGATTGGAACTACAGGATAAGACTGCATAATGTTTCCAATTACTTCGTTTGTGTAAATTAAATAATTAACAGCTATAAAGTTGTATTTTACACCAAATTCATTCCAAAAAAAGTACTCGCTTAAACCATTTTGAAGAATTAATAAAACGTAAAGAAAAATTACAAAGGCAAAAAGCCAGAATCTAATTTTGTCTCTCCATTTAGGAAGAAAAAGCATAAGCGCAAATAGAACCGTTTTGATTCCCACAAAAATTAGAACTATTTTAGGTAAAGCACCTCCGTATTGATCAAAAACACTTTTTCCTGAAGCAACATACAAAAAAGCAGCAGTAAAAACACCTAGAATAATATATCCCGAAGGCTTGTTGTATTTTGAATTTGAAATAAAAATTAGATATAGCCAAAGAAAAAAACTAGCAACTGTAAAAACGAAAAAATCAGAAATTAATCCTAGGCAAAAGATTTTTAAACTTTCAAGAAATGAAAATGAAGTTTGAGTAATAGGATGAAAAAACAGAACAATTCGCAGTAGTAAACTGATAATGAAATAGAACAATGCCAAATGATAAAATGGGGTAAGCTTTTTGTAAAATGTCATGATGTAGTATTTTGGGCAAAATTAAGGTTGATAAATTAATAATAGATGAAGTTATACTTTTACCTTACTTAGTGTTAACTTAATGTTTTCTTAAGATTATGCTTGCAGGTTATTCTAATGAGTTTTAATGTTTTGAGAAATTTAAAATTTTTATCTTTGACTGGTCCAAAAGTAAAAAATTTAATAAAAAAACATATGCATATTTTAATCGTGGAAGATGAGTTAGGTATCGTTCAGTTTTTGCAGCAAGGACTGCAAGAAGAAGGGTATAAGGTTACTACAGCAAATGACGGTTCTAAAGGCTTTGAATTAACGCAGGAGCAAAAGTTTGATTTGATTTTATTAGATTGGATGCTGCCTAAAATTAATGGTTTAGATTTATGCAAGGCAATTAGAATTAAAGATCAAATAACGCCAATTATTTTTTTGACTGCTAAAGATACCGTACAAGAAACGATTGAAGGTTTAAAAGCTGGTGCAAATGATTATATTAAAAAACCTTTTAGTTTTGAAGAATTAGTAGAACGTATAAAAGTTCATTTTAGAAATAGAAAAGGAACGGAAGTTCTTTCGTTAGGTACAATTAAAATGGATTTATCAAAACATATAGTTTTGAAAAGCGACGAAGAAATTGCATTAACACAAAGAGAATTTGAATTGCTTACCTATTTAATTAAAAATAAAGGAAAAGTTTGTACTCGAAATCAGATTTTGAAAGATGTTTGGGAAATTAATTTTGAATATGATACAGGTGTAATTGATGTTTTTATGAATGCCATTCGTAAAAAATTAAAGCTAAAAATAGAAGAAGATTACATAAAAACAATTCGCGGTATTGGTTATATCGCTAACGACTTATAAATGGTACAGCTTTCTTTTAAAAATAGAATTGCATTAAATTATATTATTACTACAGGTTTATTGATTGTGGCCGTTTTTTCGGTTATTTATTCTATCGTAAAACACACCGTTTACAGTCATATTGATGAAAAAATAAAAGTTGAAATTCAAAATCATTTAGACGAAATAAAAGTCGTGAACGGCAAAGTAATTTTAATCGATGCCGAAGAATGGCAGGAACGCGAGCATAATACTGTAGACGTGAATCCTGTTTTTGTACAGTTTTTAGATTTGAAAAAAAGAGTGATCGAAAAAGCCCCCAACTTAAAAACAGAAACACTTCAATTTAAAGACTCAGTAGAAGATTACGAATTGTTTGATACCATGATGGGAGATCATGCAATTAGACAAATTCAAGTTTCGCTTCACGTTAATAATAAAAAAATAGGATACGTTATTGTCGCAATGTCGCTGGCCGACTCAAAAATGGTGCTTAATAATTTGTTCGAAATTATGAGTTTGTCGTTTTTAGGAATTCTGCTGCTGCTGTTTTTTATTGCCCGTTTTTTTGCAGGACGTAGCATAAAACCAATAAATGCAATTATAAATACATCGCGAATTATTACCAAAGACAATTTAAAAACACGTATTCCGCTGCCCAAAACGCGGGACGAATTATACACGCTTTCAAAAACCATAAACAATTTGTTAAATAGGATTGAAGATGCAATTGAACGCGAAAAGCAATTTACTTCAGATGCTTCTCACGAATTAAGAACGCCTCTTACAGTTATTAAAGGTACGCTTGAAGTTCTTATTCGTAAACCTCGTGATAATAAAGAATATGAAGAAAAAATTAATTATTGTATTCGAGAAGTAGATCATTTAAATTTACTAGTAGATCAGTTGTTGTTAATGGCTAGATTTGAAAATCAAAAGCAAGATGTTAATACAGAATTAGTATACTTAAATGCGATAATTTTAGATGTTCTGACTTTGAATTCTGAGAAAATTAAGAGCAAGCATATCAATATTAAATTTGAAGCAGAAAAAGATTATTATGTTCAGTCTGATAATTTTCTGGTCATTACGATTTTGAGAAATATTATTTCAAATGCAATTAAATATACAGAGAGTAAAGGCGAAGTTTCTATTTTATTATTCAAACAAAATGGAAAAACAAGCTGTAAAATTTCTGATAACGGAATTGGTATTGCCAAAGAAGATTTGGAGAACATTTTTAATCCATTTTTTAGATCTAAATCAACAGAACATCCCGAAATTAAAGGGACTGGATTAGGATTGTCTATTGTAAAAAGAATTACAGATTTGCTGGATATAAAATTCAAGATGGATAGTAAAATTGATGTTGGAACATCAGTTATTTTAGTTTTTAACGAAGAGGAGAAAACGTTATAGTAGATTGAAAGAATGCAATGAAAATAAGGCTTGAGCTTTTTTTTAACAATAAACTATCGTTAAGTTATATTAAAAATTGCTTTTTTATGAAATTAACTATTATATTTGCAAACGAATCAAAGAATTATAAAACAAACCAAACAATGATTTCAAATCAATTACATCATCATCATTTTCATTATTGCTCTCAAGCGATGTGTTAATGGTATGTGTGTAAATCATCATATTTTAAAACCCGTTTGAGTACATCAAACGGGTTTTTTTATACCAATTCTTTGTACTCAAACTATTAATTCAAAAAAAAACTAAAAAATGAGTACTTTAAAAATTGCAATTCAAAAATCAGGTCGTTTAAACGAAGACAGCATTCAAATCCTAAAAGACTGCGGTATTTCAATAAACAACGGAATCGACCAGTTAAAAGCCGAAGCTTCTAATTTTCCTCTGGAAGTTTTATACCTTCGAAATTCAGATATTCCGCAGTATTTAATTGATGGAGTAGTTGATTTAGCAATTGTTGGCGACAATCTTTTGGTCGAAAAAGGCAAAGAAATTGAAGTTGTACAACGACTAGGATTTTCAAAATGTAAAGTTTCTGTAGCAGTTCCTAAAACCTTCGAATACAATTCGGTTCAAGATTTGGCAGGATTACGAATCGCAACCTCTTATCCAAACACAGTTAACGAATATTTTAATTCTTTTGGAGTAACAGTAGATATTCACCAAATTTCAGGTTCTGTAGAAATTGCTCCAAACATTGGTCTTGCCGATGCTATTGTTGACATTGTTTCAAGCGGAAGTACTTTATTCAAAAACAACTTAAAAGAAGTAGAAGTTATTTTGAAAAGTGAAGCAGTTTTAGCCGTTTCACCAAAAGTTTCACCAGAGATTCAAAAACACATCGATACCTTAAAATTCAGAATACAATCAGTTTTAAGAGCTAGAAATTCAAAATACATCTTGATGAACGTTCCAAACGAAAAAATTGATGAAATAGGAAAAATTTTGCCAGTTTTAAGAAGTTTAACCGTTTTGCCATTAGCACAGGAAGGTTGGAGCAGTGTACACTCCGTAATTGATAAAGATACTTTTTGGGATGTAATTGATAAACTGAAAGATGCAGGTGCCGAAGGAATTTTGGTTTGCCCAATCGAAAAAATGGTTCTTTAAATGCGCTTCGCGCACTTTAGGCAATAAGCTTTAAGCTTTACGCCAGAAAAAAATAGACAAAGTTAATAAAGCCTAAAGCCTACAGCTTAAAGCTTAAAGCCATAGAAGAATGAATAAAATAGACAATCCAAAACAAGATACTTGGTCTGAAATATTAAGAAGACCAACTCAAACTATTGATGATATTGAGGTTACAGTAAAAGAAATTTTTAAAGAAGTACAGAAAAAAGGTGATGAAGCCGTGGCAAAATACACTTCAATTTTTGATGGGATTTCTTTAAATAATTACGAAGTTTCAACAGCAGAAATAAAAGAAGCAATTGCTTTAATTCCAAATGAATTAAAAGAAGCTATTCAGCTTGCAAAAGACAATATTTATAAATTTCACAGTGCTCAGAAAACAGATCGAGTTGAAATTGAAACAATTGAAGGCGTAAACTGCTGGCAGGAGAAAAGACCAATTCAAAAAATAGGATTGTATATTCCAGGCGGAACAGCTCCTTTATTCTCAACCGTTTTAATGCTTGCTGTTCCTGCTGAAATTGCAGGTTGTAAAGAAATCGTGTTGTGTTCTCCACCAGATAAAACAGGAAAAATAAACCCAGCGATTTTGTATGCTGCAAATTTATGCGGTGTGACTAAAATTTTGAAAGTCGGCGGAATTCAGGCAATTGCAGGAATGACTTTTGGCACACAGTCAATTCCTAAAGTATATAAAATTTTCGGACCAGGAAATCAGTTTGTGACCGTGGCAAAACAATTAGCAACCCAGTTTGGTGTTGCAATCGATATGCCGGCTGGGCCATCAGAATTATTAATAGTTGCTGATGATACTGCAGTTCCAGCATTTGTAGCTTCAGATTTGTTGTCGCAGGCAGAACACGGAACAGATAGTCAGGTAATTTTAGTTTCAACTTCTAAAAGATTAATTGACGCAGTAGAAAAGGAAATTCAATCTCAGGTAGAAGTACTTCCAAGAAAAGCCATCGCAATAAAAGCAATCGAAAATTCAAAATTGATTTATGTCGAAAATGATCAAATTGCTTTAGATTTAATCAACGAATATGGCCCTGAACACTTCATTATCTGCTCACAATATGATGATTTTTATTGTAACGGAATTATAAATGCGGGATCTGTTTTTATTGGAAATTATACGCCAGAAAGTGCGGGAGATTATGCTTCAGGAACAAATCACACGCTTCCTACCAACGGTTATGCAAAAAACTACAGCGGTGTAAATCTAGATAGTTTTACAAAATCAATGACATTTCAGAAAATATCTGAAAAAGGAATTCAAAACATTGGTAAAGCGATCGAAACTATGGCTGAAGCCGAAGGTTTACAAGCGCATAAAAATGCCGTTACGTTAAGATTGAAGAGTTTAAAGTAAAAGACAAAGGAAGAAGAAAGAGTAATGAAGTAAGATTTTACAAAGTCTTTCATCTTGGTTTTTACTTCTTAAAAAGACAAAACAATGAGTACTTTCGATATAAATACAATAACACGTGAAAACGTAAAATCGTTAAAACCATATTCTTCTGCGAGAGATGAGTTTGAAGATTTTGATACAGCCGAAATGATCTTTTTGGATGCTAACGAAAATCCATTTCAAAATGGTGTAAATCGTTATCCAGATCCACAGCAAAATTCAGTTAAAGCAATTTTAGCAAAAAACAATAACGTAAAACAAAGTCAAATTTTGCTAGGAAACGGAAGTGACGAAGTTTTAGATTTACTTTTTAGAGCTTTCTGCGAACCCAAAAAAGACAATATTATTTCGTTACCGCCAACATACGGAATGTATGGTGTTTTGGCAAATATCAATGCAGTAGAAAATAGAGAAATTTTACTTTCTACTGATTTCCAGCCGCAAGTTGAAAAGATTTTAGAAGCAGTTGACAACAATACAAAAATTATCTTTTTATGTTCGCCAAACAATCCAACCGGAAATTCATTTTCAGATGAAAGTGTTGTAAAACTACTGCAAAATTTTAATGGATTAGTTGTTATTGATGAAGCTTATATCGACTTTTCGGATAAAGAAAGCTGGCTTGCAGAAATTGACGAATATCCAAATTTAGTTATTACACAAACACTTTCAAAAGCCTACGGTCTGGCGGGAATTCGTTTAGGAATCTGTTATGGTTCTGAAGCTGTTATTTCTGTTTTAAATAAAATTAAACCGCCTTACAACGTAAACGAATTAACACAGCAAAGAGCGAAAGAACGTTTAAAAGACGCTGAAAAGATTAAACAAGAAATAACCTCTATTATAAAGCAAAGAAAGGAGTTACTTAAGGTTTTACTTGAGGTTAATTTTGTTGAAAAAGTATATCCTACAGAAGCAAATTTTGTTCTAGTAAAAGTAGATAATGCGAATAAAAGATACGATCAATTAATAGAAAAAGGAATCGTAATTCGTAATAGAACTACACAGCCTTTATGCGAAAATTGTCTTCGTTTTACTATTGGAACAGAAGAGGAAAATGCTGTTTTAATTAAAGAATTGAAATTATTAAGCTAAAAAATATAGCCACAGATTATAAGGATTAGAATGATTTCTTTCTGTACGTGATTATTCGCCACGAATTTCACAAATTAACACGAATTGAATTAGTGAAAATTTGTGTAATTAGTGGCAAAAGAAAAATCATTTTAATCTGTGTAATCTGTGGCAGAAAAAAATAAATTATGAAAAAAGTACTTTTTATCGATCGTGATGGAACGATTGTTTTAGAACCAGAAAATTTACAATTAGACAGCTTGGATAAACTAGAATTTTATCCAAAAGCATTTCAATATTTGGCTAAAATAGCTAATGAATTAGATTATGAATTGGCAATGGTAACGAATCAGGACGGATTAGGAACGGATAGTTTTCCTGAAGATACGTTCTGGCCAACGCAGAATTTCATTTTGAGAGCTTTTGAAAATGAAGGCGTTTTGTTTGATGAAATTTTTGTTGATAGATCTTTTCCTGAAGAAAATGCGCCAACTCGCAAGCCTAGAACAGGAATGCTGACTAAATATTTAAATAATCCTGAATATGATTTAGAAAATTCTTTTGTTTTGGGTGATCGTTTAACCGATGTTGAATTGGCGAAAAACCTTGGAGCAAAAGCCATTTTTATGAATGATACTGATGGAGCGGGAAGCAATGAAATTTCATCAAAACGTGAAGAGCTAAACGAAACAATTGTTTTGCAAACGATGGATTGGAAGAAAATCTATGAGTTTTTGAAACTTGAAGCGCGCTCAGCGTCGATTACTCGTAAAACCAATGAAACTGATATTTATATCAATTTAAATCTTGACGGAACAGGAAAAAGTAAAATAGACACTGGAATCGCATTTTTTGATCATATGTTAGATCAAATCTCACGTCACGGTCAAATGGATTTGGAAATCCTTGTAAAAGGTGATCTCGAAGTCGATGAACACCACACAATCGAAGATACAGCGATTGCACTTGGAGAAGTTTTTGCAAAAGCATTAGGAAATAAATTAGGAATTGAGCGCTACGGATTCTGCTTACCAATGGATGATTGTTTAGCGCAGGCTGCAATTGATTTTGGAGGAAGAAATTGGCTGATTTGGGAAACGGAATTTAAACGTGAAATGGTAGGTAAAATGCCAACCGAAATGTTTTATCATTTCTTTAAATCGTTTACAGACGGCGCAAAAGCGAACTTAAATATCAAAGCAGAAGGAATTAATGAGCATCATAAAATTGAAGCCATTTTTAAAGCTTTCGCAAAAGCCATAAAAGTAGCCGTAAAAAGAGATACCGAAAAAATGATTTTGCCTTCGACGAAAGGAATGCTTTAAATTAGTCGAAAGTTGAAAGTCATAAAGTCGAAAGTTTTCCAAAATAAGGAGTATTAAAATCGGCTTTAAGACTTTAGACTTTAGACTTTAAGACTAAACTTAAATGAAAATAGTAATTATAAATTACGGAGCAGGAAATATTCAGAGCATCATGTTTGCTATTGAAAGATTGGGTTTTAAAGCTGTTTTGAGTGATAATCCGAATGAAATTTCGTCAGCAGATAAAGTGATTTTTCCTGGTGTGGGCGAGGCGAGTTCAGCGATGGTTAAACTTCGCGAAAGCGGTTTGAATAGTTTGATTCCGCAATTGAAACAACCGGTTTTAGGAATTTGTCTGGGAATGCAGTTAATGTGCAATAAAACAGAAGAAGGAAATACAGAAGGTTTAGGAATTTTTGATGTTGATGTCGTAAAATTTTCCAACAATGTAAAAGTGCCGCAAATGGGGTGGAATCAGATTTATGATTTAAAAACCGATTTGTTTAAAGGAATTTCTGAAAATGAATTTATGTATTTGGTACACAGTTTTTATGCGCCAAATTGTGCAGAATCGATTGCTACGACAAATTATGATGTAGAGTACGCATCGGCTTTGCAAAAAGATAATTTCTACGGAACTCAATTTCATCCAGAAAAAAGCGGTGATGTTGGGGAAAAGATCTTGGGTAATTTTTTAAAAATTCCAATTTCTTAAATCCAAAAATTTCAATTTGAAATATCAAAAATCAATAACAATCAAAATATCAATTTCAATTTTTAGAATCTAAAATCTAAAATCGTTAATCTACAATCTAAAATCAAATGAGAATAATACCAGCCATAGATATCATTGAAGGAAAATGTGTTCGTTTGTCCAAAGGTGATTATGATACCAAAATAATTTACAATGAAAATCCGCTTGAAGTAGCAAAATCATTTGAAGCGCACGGAATCGAATATTTGCATTTAGTAGATCTTGATGGTGCAAAATCAAGTAAAATTGTCAATTATAAGATATTAGAACAAATTGCATTGCAAACGAGCCTAAAAATTGATTTTGGAGGCGGATTAAAGTCAGATGATGATTTGAGAATTGCTTTCGAAAGCGGTGCAAATCAAATAACTGGCGGAAGTATTGCAGTAAAAAATAGAACTATTTTTGAAAAATGGATTTCAGAATACGGTTCAGAAAAAATCATTTTAGGTGCTGATGCAAAAGATGAAAAAATTGCAGTTTCAGGATGGTTAGAAGATTCTGATGAAGATTTGATTCCGTTTATACAAGATTATCAAACGAAAGGAATTCAATATGTTATTTGCACCGATATTGCTAAAGACGGAATGCTTCAAGGGCCAAGTTTTGATTTGTACAGTAAAATTTTAGCGGAAGCAAATGGCGTAAAACTAATCGCTTCTGGTGGAATTTCAACTTTTGATGAATTGCCTAAATTAGCTGAATTAGGTTGTGAAGGAACCATTATTGGAAAAGCAATTTACGAAGGAAGAATTACTTTGAAACAACTGGAGAATTTCATAATTAGAAAATGAGATAATTAGTCAATTAGATAATTCTTTGCGTAGTGCTGAAATTATCTAATTATCTAATTCTCAAATTGACACATTAAAGATATGTTAGCAAAAAGAATCATACCTTGTTTAGATATAAAAAACGGAAGAACCGTAAAAGGTGTTAATTTCGTTGACTTGCGCGATGCGGGAGATCCAGTCGAACTGGCTGAAATTTACTCGGCTGAAGGTGCTGATGAATTGGTTTTTTTGGATATTTCTGCGACTGAGGAACGACGTAAAACACTGGTGAATATGGTGCGAAGTGTAGCGGAGAAAATCAATATTCCGTTTACTGTCGGCGGTGGGATTTCGTCAGTTGAAGATGTAGAAATCCTTTTAAATAATGGTGCTGATAAAGTTTCGATTAATTCATCGGCAGTAAAAAATCCACAGCTCATTAATGATTTGGCTCAGAAATTTGGCAGTCAATGTGTTGTAGTTGCTATAGATGCTAAACAAATTGACGGACAATGGATTGTACATTTAGTTGGCGGAAAAGTGCCAACAGAATTAAATCTATTCGATTGGGCTGTTGAAGTTGCAGAACGCGGAGCAGGAGAAATATTATTCACGTCAATGGATAATGATGGAACGAAAAATGGTTTTGCAAACGAAGCTTTGGCTAAACTTTCAGAATTAGTAAATATTCCAATTATTGCTTCTGGCGGAGCAGGAAATATACAGCATTTTGTAGATTCTTTCAAAGTTGGAAAAGCTGATGCGGCATTAGCTGCAAGTGTTTTTCACTTCAAAGAGATCGAAATCAAAACGTTAAAACAAGAATTAAAAAATAACAATATAGAAGTCAGACTTTAGTTTTAACTTTAAGACTTTCGACTTTACAATCTTAGACTACAATTATGGAAATCGATATCAAAAGTGCACACGGATTAATTCCAGCGATAATTCAGGATTCAGAAACAAAAAATGTTTTGATGCTGGGTTATATGAACGAAGAATCGCTTCAAAAGACAATAGAAACTCAAAAAGTAACTTTTTTCAGCCGTTCAAAACAAAGACTTTGGACAAAAGGTGAGGAGAGCGGTAATTTTTTGAACCTAGTAAGTATTAAAAATGATTGTGACGGTGACACACTTTTAATTCAGGCAAAACCCGTTGGACCAACTTGTCATACAGGAGCAGATACTTGCTGGCAAGAACCAAATGAAGCAAATTATGGTTTTATTTCTCAGTTAGAAAATACAATCAAAACTCGTAGAGAGAATGCTGATTCTGAGAAAAGTTATGTTGCTTCGTTGTTTGAAAAAGGAATCAATAAAATTGCTCAAAAAGTAGGTGAGGAAGCTGTGGAAGTGGTTATAGAAGCAAAAGACGACAATGATGATTTATTTCTAAGCGAAAGCGCTGATTTACTTTTTCATTATCTAATTTTATTGCAGGCAAAAGGTTTTCAGCTGAATGATGTTATTGAGGTTTTGAAGAAACGTCAGAAGTAAGATTTGATTTTTGTCATTTCGACCGAAGGGAGAAATCACACTCGAATGTAGACAAAGATTAGATATGCTTTGCAGAGTTTCTTGTGTGATTTCTCCCTTCGGTCGAAATGACAAACTAACAATTATACTTAATTAAAGATTAACTAAGTCTCATTCCACAAACTCAAAAACAGCAAATTCCTGTGGCTGATGAAAGCTATTCAGTATTGTTGCCATAATCGATAAAACTAAATGGCTAAAGTAAATAAGAATAATGAATTTTAACACTAAATCGGGCTAATAGAAATTATAAAATCATGAAAAAATTGATTTGAATGTTTACATTTGTTGAAGATTAAGATGGTTTAACCGCCTAATTCGTCATAAAATTATAAATAATGAAAAAAATCTTTAGCGGCGTTTTTATCGCCTTTTTAATTGGTTTTACTGCCAATGCGCAAGGACTTTTGAAGAAGTCTGAAACGGTTTTTACACATCAGGATACTTTACGCGGAAGTATTACAAAAGAGAGAGCTTGGTGGGATTTAAAATACTATCATTTGGATGTGAAAATAAATCCAAAGGAAAAAACAATTACGGGTTCAAATACTGTTCGTTACACCGTATTATCAGAGTATAATAAGATGCAGATTGATTTGCAGGAACCAATGCAGATTTATAAAGTTACTCAGGGCGGAAAAGATTTGAAATTTAAACGCGATGGAAACGCTTTTTTTATTGATTTAATAGAAAAACAAAAGATTGGTGAAGTAAAGGAAATTGTGATTTCATTTGGCGGAAAACCTAGAGAAGCAGTTAATGCTCCTTGGGATGGAGGGATCAGCTGGAAAAAAGATAAAAATGGAAAAGACTTTATAGCATCATCTTGTCAAGGATTGGGCGCAAGTGTTTGGTGGCCAAATAAAGATCATATGTACGATGAAGTTGAGAATATGCTGATCAGTATGAATGTTCCAGGAGATTTGACTGGCGTTTCAAATGGAAGACTTCAAAGCGTTAAGAAACAGAAAGATGGAACTAAAACTTTTATCTGGTATGTTTCAAATCCTATAAATAATTATGGCGTAAATATAAATGTTGCAGATTATGTTAATTTCTCTGAGAAATTTAAAGGCGAAAAAGGAGATTTAGATTGCAGTTATTATGTTTTAAGAGATAATTTGGCTCTTGCTAAAGAGCATTTTAAAGATGCGCCGCGAATGCTGAAAGCCTTTGAAAACTGGTTTGGTCCATATCCGTTTTATGAAGACAGCTACAAATTGGTTGAAGTTCCTTATTTAGGAATGGAGCACCAAAGTAGTATAACTTATGGTAATGATTATAAAATGGGATATAGAGGAAAAGATTTAAGCGGTACAGGGTGGGGCTTAAAGTTTGACTTTATTATTATTCATGAATCAGGACATGAGTGGTTTGCAAATAATATTACTTATAAAGATATTGCTGATATGTGGGTGCACGAGAGTTTTACCAACTATTCTGAAAGTTTATTTATTGAATATTATTATGGAAAAGATGCTGCCGCAGAGTATGTAATTGGATGTAGAAGAAACATTCAAAACGACAAACCTATTATTGGGCATTATGATGTAAACAATGAAGGTTCAGGCGATATGTATCCAAAAGGTGCAAATATGCTGCATATGATTCGTCAGGTTATTAATGACGATGCAAAATGGAAATCGATTTTAAGAGGCATGAATAAAACTTTTTATCATCAAACAGTTACAGGTAAGCAAATTCAGGAGTATATTAATGAAAAGTCAGGAATTAATTTCAACAGAGTTTTTGCGCAATATCTAACGACAACTCAGATTCCAGTGTTTGAATATATGTTTAAAAATGGAACTTTCGGATATCACTGGACAAACTGTGTAGCTAATTTTGATATGCCGGTAAGAGTGAAATTAAATGGTGTTGAAACTTGGTTGAAGCCTACCACAGAATGGAAATCAGAAAAAACAGCAAATGAAAATAGAACTATTGAAGTAGATAAAGATTTTTATGTAACGAGTTCTAATATTATAGAATAGAATTCAAAAGCTTTCAATTTTTTAAATCCCAAATTTCAACAATTGAAATTTGGGATTTTTTATGTTTTATAGGTATAGTGTGTCATTTCGACGAAGGAGAAATCTCCGTAAGTAGCTCGACAAAGTTTGGCGATTTGGGAGCGGAGTTACTTGTGGAGATTTCTCCTTCGTCGAAATGACAAAAAGCTCTAAAAAATATTTTTTCAGAGCTTTTTTTATTGGAATTTTAAAAAGTTTAACGGCTATTCAACTTCGCTTTTTCTTTTATAATATCAGCAATCTTGCGATTTTCAATTTTGCTTTCAAGCCATGAAATAATATCTAGATATAAAAAAGCTCTTTTTTCGTAAGTGTTTTTTTCAAGTTCAACAAAACGTGCATGCATTTTTTTGAATTCTTTCTTTATATCCGCTGGATAGAAATTATTCAGGTTTCTTAAGAACTTAATAATTTCCTTTTGAACTTCATGTAAGTCATTCATTTTGATTAGAAATTTATAAGTGTTTTTAAGATGATTTTCTAAGTAATAATCTTTTCCCAGCTCGTAATGTGCAATTAAGGACAATAATCTTGCAAAACACATTAAATCTTCTCGCATCGATAGATTTTTGTTGTTTATGATCTTATCTAAGTAATTGATGCACTCGTTGTATTTTTCATTTCCAAAGTAAATAGAAGCGATTTTGTAGAAGAATAACATTTCGTGATGTTCATCAAGATGCTCACTGTGTAGTTTTATTTTTTCTAAAATTTCAGGAATTAAATATTCGCTTTCGGCAAAAGTACCTTCCAGAATATGTAAATTTAGTTTGTTGTTATATACATATAAAAACGACAGCGATGCAATATTATCGTTTACTGGAAACTTTGGATCTTCAATGGTTTCTTCTAAGAGCGAAAGATATTTTTTAAAATTCGAAGTATATTTTAACATATAAAGCGATTCTAAAAAATAATGATTTCCTTTTAAGAAAAATACAGGATTCAGGTAAATCATATTTGGATTATCGTAGAAAAGTTTAACCCATTTATAAGCAAACTTATAACTTGCTAAGAAGTCCTGAACTAGAAAACTTCGCCAAAGATTGGCGTTGTAGAACCAGTATTTTTCTCGAAAACCAAATTTGCTTTCATCTAATTTGGCAATATGTTTATTAAAGTAATCATCAATATACTTGTATTCTTCGTCACTTTTTACATAACCCGTTTTAAGCATGATTCCGTATAACTGAAGAGAAAGATTTGATAATTTGCTTGAAATTGTATTACGGTAGTTTAATTCTTTAGCCTGTACAACCAATTCGTCTGCGCGACCCTGAATACTTCGTGTGATGTATTGCGATTCAATAAGTTTTTCGAATTCAACAATTTCATACGCCATGTATTTTTCGTCATTCTCTAACGCCTGTTGTTTGGTCTTGTCCAGAATCTTTAAACTTTGTTTGTATAAACCTTTGTTGTAAAGTATAACAGCAAAATCTATTTGTTCACGAAGTTGATAACGAATGTTTTGACTGGGAATATTCAAACGAATACTTACTAAAATCTGTTTATATAAGTATGATTTTAAATTAGACAGCTGTACCTTTTTGATGCTTCCGCTCTTCAAAATAAGTTTTTCATCGTAGGTTTCAGATTTATCCAAAATATTGAATAATTCAATGAATTTAGTATTCGAACTTGTTTCTAATCGACTCGCAAAAATTTTAAACTGTCTTTTTTCAGATTTAGAAAGTGATTTTATAAGAACAAATAAGAAATCTTTTTGATGGTTAGCCATTGTAAAAAATAATATAATAACATATTGATTGTTAGTGTTTTAACTCGTTATAAATTGCGTTATATACAGTATAATTTCATTAAAATGAATTTCGTACTGGAGAAGTACAATATATATTTGTTATCAAGATGTGAAATTACATTAAATAAATGAATATGAATAGAGAGAAAGTTCAAATTTTTGACACCACTTTGCGAGATGGTGAACAAGTTCCAGGATGTAAGTTAGATACTAAGCAAAAATTAGTTATTGCAGAACGATTAGACAAAATGGGAGTTGATATCATCGAAGCAGGTTTTCCTGTGTCAAGTCCGGGCGATTTTTTATCGGTCTCTGAGATTTGTAAAATTGTTGAAAATGCAACCGTCTGCGGACTTACAAGAGCCGTAAAAAACGACATTGATGTTGCTGCAGCTGCTTTAAAGCATGCTAAAAGACCTAGAATCCACACAGGAATCGGAACATCTGAATCTCATATACTCCACAAATTAAATACCACACCAGAAGATATTATCGCAAGAGCAAAATATGCTGTAGCTCATGCAAAAACATATGTAGAAGATGTTGAATTCTACGCAGAAGATGCTGGTAGAACTGATAATGTATTTTTAGCAAAAGTTTGCGAAGAAGTAATTAAATCTGGAGCAACGGTTTTAAATATTCCTGATACAACAGGATACTGTTTACCTGAAGAATATGGAGCAAAAATTAAATATTTAAAAGAAAACGTAAAAGGAATCGAAAACGTAATCCTTTCATGTCACTGTCATAATGATTTAGGAATGGCAACTGCAAACTCAATAGCAGGAGCAATAAATGGAGCAAGACAAATAGAATGTACTATTAATGGTATTGGAGAAAGAGCAGGAAATACTGCACTTGAAGAAGTGGTAATGATTTTCAAACAACATCCTTACTTAAATCTAGATACTAATATCAATACAAGAGAATTAAACGAAATGAGTCGTTTAGTTTCTGAAAGTATGGGAATGATTGTGCAGCCAAATAAAGCGATTGTAGGAGCAAATGCTTTTGCACACAGTTCAGGAATTCATCAAGATGGAGTTATTAAAAACAGAGCGACTTATGAAATCATGGATCCGCTTGATGTTGGTGTAAACGAATCGTCTATTATTTTAACAGCTAGAAGCGGAAGAGCTGCTTTGGCTTATCGTGCTAAAAAAGTAGGTTATGAGCTTACAAAAGTACAATTGGATATTGTTTACATTGAATTTTTGAAGTTTGCTGATATTAAAAAAGAAGTTTTGGATGCAGACATTCACCAGATTATCGAAGCTTCTAAAATTGAAGGTGATTTAATTAGAAGCTAATTAAAAGAGAATAAAAGAAAGAGAAAAAAAATAAAGATTTAAATACATAAAGAACGAGGCATTATGAATTTGAAAATAGCAGTTTTACCAGGAGACGGAATTGGACCAGAAGTAATTTTACAGGCCAAAAAAGCATTATATGCAATTGGCGAGGTGTACAATCATGAATTTGTTTTTGAAGAAGCACTTATGGGTGCTGTTGCAATTGATAAAACAGGAAACCCGCTCCCGGAACAAACGCTGAATCTTTGTTTAAATACAGATGCAGTTTTGCTTGGTGCTATTGGTGATCCAAAATATGATAATAATCCAAAAGCAAAAGTTCGACCAGAGCAAGGATTGTTAAAACTGCGAAAAGAATTAGGTTTGTTTGCAAATATTCGTCCAATTAAACCTTATAAAGCCTTAATTGAATCTTCTCCTTTAAAAAGAGAAATTATTGAAGGAGCTGATTTTACCATTTTTAGAGAATTAACTGGAGGTGCTTATTTTGGAGCTAAAACATTAAATGAAGAAGGAACACATGCTTCAGATTTATGTGAATATTCCGAAGAAGAAATTACCAGAATTGCGCATTTAGCTTTTAAATCGGCACAAAAAAGACGCAAAAAGCTAACATTGGTAGATAAAGCTAACGTTTTAGAAACTTCAAGATTATGGAGAAAAGTTGTTCAGAAAGTGAGCGAAAATTATTCAGATGTAGCATTGGATTTCTTATTTGTTGATAATGCGGCAATGCAGTTGATTTTGAATCCAAAACAGTTTGATGTGATTTTGACAGAGAACTTGTTTGGAGATATTTTATCTGATGAAGCCAGTGTAATTACAGGATCTATTGGTTTATTGCCATCAGTGTCTTTAGGAGAAAAAAATGCTTTGTTTGAACCAATTCATGGTTCTTATCCGCAAGCAAAAGGAAAGAATATTGCCAATCCAATTGCTTCGATATTAGCAGCAGCGCTTTTGTTAGAACATTTTGGATTAACTAAAGAAGCTAATGTGATTTATAAAGCTGTTGAAAAAGCAATCGAATTTAAAGTAGTTA
Organism: Flavobacterium sp. FlaQc-30; assembly: GCF_044005885.1. Classification (NCBI taxonomy): domain Bacteria; kingdom Pseudomonadati; phylum Bacteroidota; class Flavobacteriia; order Flavobacteriales; family Flavobacteriaceae; genus Flavobacterium; species Flavobacterium sp. FlaQc-30. The sequence continues at coordinate 205,314 of NZ_JBIPCO010000008.1, forward strand.
CAGTTGATTTAAAACCAGATTCAAAATTCGGTACGAATGAAGTAGGGGAGTTTGTTTCCAATTTTATTTTCAGCAAAGACGATTTACTTTATTTCAATAATGACAATGTAAGTATTGGACAATCGACAATTGTTTAGTGATTTTTGTTAAAAATGTAGAATAAATAACAAGAAGTGGTTTAAATGTTGAGATTTTATTTTTTTAGTTCTTAAAGTTTTTATACTTTTGTCACACTAAAAATAGAAAAGAATGCAAAACTCAATTATTATAACTTCTGTCATTGTTGTCAATGTGGTGATCACATCTGCAAAGGGAATGTTATAAATATAATTGAAAGACTATATTATAAACCTTCCAAATACTGGAAGGTTTTTTTTTGAATAAAAATTAAAATAAAATAATACATAATGGAATTAAATAAGTACAGCAAGACCATCACTCAAGATCAAACACAACCTGCGGCTCAAGCAATGTTGTACGGTATTGGTTTAACTGAAGAAGATTTGAAGAAAGCACAAGTAGGTATTGTAAGTATGGGTTACGATGGTAACACTTGTAATATGCACTTGAACGATTTAGCAAAAGATGTTAAAAAAGGTGTTTGGGATGCAAATCTGGTCGGACTTATTTTTAATACCATTGGTGTAAGTGATGGAATTTCGAACGGTACTGAAGGAATGCGTTATTCGTTAGTATCTCGTGATGTAATTGCAGATTCTATTGAAACAGTTGCAGGAGCACAATGGTACGATAGTATTATTGCAATTCCTGGCTGTGATAAAAATATGCCTGGAGCTTTAATTGCAATGGGAAGATTAAATCGTCCGTCAATGATGATTTATGGAGGTTCTATTCACTCTGGAAAATGGAAAGGTGAATCTTTAAATATTGTTTCTGCTTTTGAAGCTTTAGGAAAAAAAGTAAAAGGCGAAATTACTCCTGAAGATTTTAAAGGTGTTATTCAAAATGCTTGCCCGGGAGCTGGTGCTTGCGGCGGAATGTATACTGCAAATACAATGTCTTCGGCGATTGAAGCATTAGGAATGAGTTTGCCATACAGCTCTTCAAATCCTGCTTTAAGTCAGGAAAAAAGAGACGAATGTCTTGCGGCAGGAGAAGCTATTAAAATTTTATTAGAAAAAGATATTAAGCCAAGAGACATTATGACTCGTAAAGCTTTTGAAAATGCTATTACAATTGTAGCAGTTTTAGGAGGTTCTACAAATGCTGTAATGCACTTAATTGCAATGGCGCACTCTGTTGGAATAACAATTACTTTGGATGATTTTCAAGCAATTAATGACAGAACACCAGTTCTTGCTGATATGAAACCAAGTGGAAAATATATGATGGAAGATATTCATGAAGTTGGAGGTATTCCCGGAGTAATGAAATATCTATTGAAAGTTGGATTGATTCATGGAGATTGTTTAACTGTAACAGGAAAAACAGTTGCTGAGAACTTAGCTTCAACACCAGATTTACAAGACGGACAAGAAGTAATACATGAAATACAAAAAGCATTAAAACCAACAGGAAATATTCAGGTTTTATACGGAAATCTTGCTTCTGAAGGTGCTGTAGCAAAAATCAGCGGGAAAGAAGGAGAATATTTCGAAGGTCCAGCTGTAGTATTTGAAGGTGAATTTGAAGTGATTCCAGGTCTTCAGGCCGGAAAAATTAAACCAGGAAATGTAGTCGTCATTAGAGGTTGTGGACCAAAAGGTGGTCCGGGAATGCCTGAAATGCTGAAGCCTACATCTGCAATTATTGGAGCCGGATTAGGCAGCAACTGTGCACTAATCACAGACGGTAGATTCTCCGGAGGTTCGCACGGTTTCGTGGTAGGACACGTTACACCAGAAGCATATGATGGTGGTGGTATTGCACTGGTAAAGGATGGTGATATAATTGCCATTGATGCGGTGAAAAATACAATCGACCTGAAGATATCTGACGAAGAATTTGCGGCAAGAAAAGCGGCATGGGTTCAGCCAGCTTTAAAAGTTGACAGAGGAGTTTTACTTAAGTACGCTAAGTCGGTTTCGAGTGCATCAACAGGATGTGTTACCGATAATTAATTTTAAAACAATAATATCAAGAATCAGCTGAATCATTGAAAAGTTGAAGTTGATTCTTGAAAAACAATATACTATGAAAATATCAGGGGCAGAAGCCGTTATAAGATGTTTGTTAGAAGAAGGAGTAGACTTGGTTTATGGTTATCCAGGTGGAGCAATTATGCCAGTTTACGACGAATTATATAAATTTCAAGATCAGTTGCATCACGTATTAGTTCGTCATGAACAAGGTGCAACGCATGCCGCTCAAGGTTATGCTAGAGCTACTGGAAAAGTGGGTGTTGCAATTGCTACTTCAGGACCGGGTGCTACAAATTTAGTAACTGGAATTGCAGATGCACAAATCGATTCAACACCAATGGTTTGTATTACAGGACAAGTTGGAAGACATTTATTGGGTTCTGATGCTTTTCAGGAAACTGATATTATTGGAATTTCAACTCCAGTTACAAAATGGAATTTTCAGATAACTGAAGCTTCACAGATTCCAGAAATAATTGCAAAGGCTTTTTACATTGCTCGTTCTGGTCGTCCAGGACCAGTTTTAATTGATATAACTAAAAATGCTCAATTTGATCTTTTTGATTATAGCTATGAAAAATGCAAAGGAATTAGAAGTTATGTTCCAGTTCCCAAATTAAAATTAGATAAAGTAGCTGAAGCAGCGGCTTTGATTAATAGTGCAAAAAAACCTTTTATCGTTTTTGGACAGGGAATTATTTTAGGTAAAGCTGAAGCTGAATTTAAAGCATTGGTTGAAAAATCAGGAATTCCAGCAGCTTGGACTATTTTAGGACTTTCGGCTCTGCCGACAGATCATCCGCTAAATGTTGGAATGCTTGGAATGCACGGAAATTATGCTCCAAATTTATTGACAAATGAATGTGATGTTTTAATTGCATTCGGAATGCGTTTTGATGATCGTGTTACTGGAGATTTAAAAACATATGCTAAGCAGGCAAAAGTAATTCACTTTGAAATTGATCCAGCTGAGATTGATAAAAATGTGAAAACAGAAATTGCTGTTTTAGGAGACGTAAAAGAGTCTTTAGCAGCATTACTTCCTTTAATTGATGCTAAATCACATGATTTATGGCACAACGAATTTAAAGAATTACATAAAATTGAGGTTGAAACGGTTATAAACGAAGAATTAAACCCAACAAATGGTAAAGGAATTTCGATGGGTGAAACTCTTGAAATGATTAATAAGCACTCAAAAGGTGATGCTATTATAGTTTCAGATGTTGGTCAGCATCAAATGTTTGCGTGTCGTTATGCAAAATTTAATTCATCAAAAAGTAATATTACTTCTGGCGGATTAGGAACAATGGGATTTGCTCTTCCGGCGGCTATTGGTGCTAAAATGGGAAAGCCTGAACGTGAGGTTGTTGCTATTATTGGTGATGGCGGATTCCAAATGACGATTCAGGAATTAGGAACTATTTTCCAGACGCAGGTACCTGTAAAAATTGTGGTTTTAAATAACGAATTTTTAGGAATGGTACGTCAATGGCAAGAATTGTTTTTCGACAATAGATATGCTTCAACAAAAATGATTAATCCAAATTTTGTTGCTATTGCTGAAGGGTATCATATTAAATCTAAAAAAGTAACACAGAGAGAAGATTTGGATGCAGCTGTAGCAGAAATGATGGCTTCAAAAGATTCTTATTTCTTAGAAGTTATGGTGGAAAAAGAGAATAATGTATTCCCAATGATTCCAACAGGAGCTTGTGTTTCAGAAATTAGATTAAGTTAAGAAAAGTTTCAATCCCGATAGCTATCGGGAAAAATAAACTAAAAAAAACATGGAAGATAAAACATTTACCATATCGGTATATTCAGAGAATAACGTAGGATTGTTGAATAGGATATCGGGAATATTCTTAAAGCGACACATTAATATATTAAGCTTAAACGTTTCAGAATCAGAAATAGAAAATGTTTCAAGATTTATCATTGTAGTAAATACAACTGAAAAATGGGTTCAGAATATTGTTGGGCAAATCGAAAAACAAATTGAAGTTATAAAAGCTTTCTATCATACAGATGAAGAAACTATTTATTTAGAGAATGCTTTATTTAAAATACAATCAAGTTTGTTGTTTGATGAAAAGCAAATTCAGAATATCATTAAAGACAGTCAATCGACAATTGTAACAGTTTCTAGAGATTTCTTTGTGATTTCTAAATCTGGAAGACGTTCTGAAATAGAAGAATTGTATGCAAAATTCAAACCTTACGGAATTATGCAGTTTGTACGTTCTGGAAGAATTTCGGTTTCTAAAGAAAAAATGGAAATTTCATCTTTATTAGAAACTTTTAAATAGTAGCAATTAAATCGTGATTTTGCAATCACAAACATTTATAGATTAATCAATTATTAAATTTCATTTCATTAAATATTTTAAAACAAAATGGCAAATTATTTCAATACATTACCGCTTAGATTACAATTAGAACAATTAGGAGTTTGCGAATTTATGGAGCAATCAGAATTTGCAGACGGAATTTCGGCATTAGCAGGAAAAAAAGTTGTTATTGTAGGTTGTGGTGCACAAGGTTTGAATCAGGGTTTAAACATGAGAGATTCTGGTTTAGACATTTCTTATGCATTGCGTGCAGATGCAATTGCAGAAAAGAGAGCTTCATACAAAAATGCAACTGAAAACGGTTTTAAGGTAGGTACTTATGAAGAATTAATTCCAACTGCTGATTTAGTTTGTAATCTTACACCAGATAAGCAGCACACGGCTGTAGTAACGGCTATTATGCCATTAATGAAACAAGGATCGACTTTGGCATATTCTCACGGTTTTAATATTGTTGAAGAAGGAATGCAGATTCGTAAAGATATTACTGTAATTATGTGTGCTCCTAAATGCCCAGGTTCTGAGGTGCGTGAGGAATATAAAAGAGGTTTTGGTGTACCAACGCTTATTGCGGTTCACCCAGAGAATGATCCAAACGGATTTGGTTTAGATCAAGCAAAAGCTTATGCTGTAGCAACTGGAGGACATAAAGCAGGAGTTTTAAAATCATCATTTGTAGCTGAAGTAAAATCAGATTTAATGGGTGAGCAAACAATTCTTTGTGGATTATTGCAAACTGGATCTATTTTATGTTTTGATAAAATGGTTGAAAAAGGAATCGATAAAGCTTATGCTTCAAAATTAATTCAGTATGGATGGGAAACTATCACTGAAGCTTTGAAACATGGTGGTATTACAAATATGATGGATCGTCTTTCTAATCCTGCAAAAATTGAAGCTTACGAATTAGCAGAAGAATTGAAAGATATCATGCGTCCGTTATTCCAAAAACATCAGGATGATATCATTTCTGGAGAATTCTCTAGTACAATGATGGCTGACTGGGCTAACGATGATGTTAACTTATTGAAATGGAGAGCTGCTACAGGGGAAACTAACTTCGAAAAAACAGCTCCACAAGAAGCTCCAATCTCAGAACAAGAATATTTTGATAATGGAGTATTAATGATTGCAATGGTTAAAGCTGGTGTTGAATTAGCTTTCGAAACAATGACTGAAGCTGGGATTATCGAAGAATCAGCTTATTATGAGTCATTACACGAATTGCCGTTAATTGCAAACACTATTGCAAGAAAGAAATTGTTCGAAATGAACCGTGTAATTTCTGATACTGCTGAATACGGATGTTATTTATTTGATCATGCATGTAAGCCATTATTGACTGAATTCATGAAAAAAGTAGAAACTAATATTATTGGTAAATCATTCTCGACTACAAACGGAGTAGATAATGCAGTTTTAATTGCTGTAAATAAAGAAATCCGTCAACATCCTATCGAAGAAGTAGGAGCGTGGTTAAGAGAGTCTATGACTGCAATGAAAAAAATTGGATAATAAATTTGGGAATTTCCATACATACGAATGTTGTGGAGTTTGCACTGTATCAATGTTTTAAATTAATATTTTGAATTAGTAAGCACTTATTAAAAAAAAATAGATATAGATGCATGATGCATTCACTTAACTTCAATGATTTTAGAAAGTTAAGTGAAGCAGATCCCTTAAAAAGGGTATGTTTTTTTAGGAAAATGTACTTGTTGAAATTTCTTTTTTAATTAATAAGGATGCTGCTATTTTCAAAATAGAAAAAAGCATTGTAATGCAGAATTACAGAATTAATTGTTATTGAAATTTGTTAATGTAAAAAGGTATGATAGTTTAGTTTGTCATACCTTTTTTCAATTTACATTTTATTTCAAAAATGTATTTTTTTAGAATAACTTCAAAAAAAACGAGTATTTTTTTTAATATGTGTTTTTTTTTGATAAAATTTATAAATTAAATAATTTTAAGAATAGACTGAGATTTAATACTTTTATAAAAAAATTCCACAAACATATGAGTTATTATAAAATTGAAAATTTAGAACAATATTTTAAACATTACAATAAGTCAATAAGGGAGCCAAGAAAATTTTGGGGGAAAATTGCAGAAGAAAATTTTACTTGGTACCAACAATGGGAAAAAGTAGTTGATTTTAATATGGCTGATGCTGAAGTAAAATGGTTTACTGAAGCAAAAGTTAATATTACTAAAAATTGTATTGATAGACACTTAAGTAAAAGAGGAGAAAAAACGGCAATCATTTTTGAACCGAATGATCCGTCTGAAAGTGCTTTACATATAACTTATAATGAATTATACGAGCGAGTTTCGAAAATGGCGAATGTTTTGCGTGAGCAAGGAGTTCGTAAAGGAGACCGTGTTTGTATTTATTTACCAATGATTCCTGAGCTTGCTGTTTCAGTTTTGGCTTGTGCAAGAATTGGTGCTATTCACTCTGTAATTTTTGCTGGATTCTCTGCTTCGGCAGTTTCTGCAAGAATTAATGACTGCGAGTGTAAAATGGTTATTACATCTGACGGGGGTTATAGAGGAAATAAAACTATCGATTTAAAAGGTATTGTTGATGAGGCATTAGACAGCTGCCCATCAGTTTCTAAAGTTTTGGTTGTAAAAAGAACTAAAACTGAAGTTTCAATGAAAGAAGGTCGTGACGAATGGTTACAGCCTTTATTAGATGCTGCTTTAGATAATAGTGTAGCCGAAATTATGGATGCAGAAGATCCGTTGTTTATTTTATATACTTCTGGATCAACTGGAAAACCAAAAGGAATGGTTCATACCACGGCTGGATATATGGTTTACACAGCATATACATTCAAGAATGTTTTCAGCTATGAGGAAAATGATATTTTCTGGTGTACTGCAGATATAGGTTGGATTACTGGTCACTCTTATATATTGTACGGACCATTATTAAATGGAGGAACTACTGTAATTTTTGAAGGAGTTCCATCTTATCCTGATTTCAGCCGTTTTTGGGATATTATCGAGAAACACAAAATCACACAATTTTATACAGCACCAACTGCAATACGTTCGTTAGCAAAAGAAAGTTTAGATTATATTCAAAAATATCCTCTAAAATCACTTAAAGTTATCGGATCTGTTGGAGAACCAATTAACGAGGAAGCTTGGCACTGGTTTAATGACCACGTAGGAGATAAAAGATGTCCAGTTGTTGATACTTGGTGGCAGACAGAAACTGGAGGAATTATGATTTCGCCAATTGCATTTGTTACGCCAACAAAACCAACATATGCAACTTTACCATTACCAGGGATTCAGCCAGTTTTAATGGATGAAAAACGCAATGAAATCGAAGGAAACCAAGTAGTTGGAAGTTTATGTATTAAGTTTCCTTGGCCGGGAATTGCCAGAACTATTTGGGGAGATCACCAACGTTATAAAGACACTTATTTTTCTGCTTTCCCTGGGAAATATTTTACAGGAGACGGCGCTTTAAGAGACGAAGTTGGATATTATAGAATTACAGGTAGAGTAGATGATGTTGTAATTGTTTCTGGGCATAATTTAGGAACTGCTCCTATTGAAGATGCGATCAATGAGCATCCTGCGGTAGCAGAATCTGCAATTGTTGGATTCCCTCATGATATTAAAGGAAATGCTTTGTATGGTTTCGTTATTCTTAAAGAAACAGGAGAAGTTAGAGATAGATCAAACTTGAGTAAAGAGATCAACCAATATATTTCTGATCACATTGGACCAATTGCGAAATTAGATAAAATTCAATTCGTTTCTGGTTTGCCAAAAACACGATCTGGAAAAATTATGCGTAGAATTTTACGTAAAATAGCTGAGGGTGATTTCTCTAATTTTGGAGATACTTCAACTTTATTAAATCCTGAAATTGTAGAAATTATTACAAAAGAAAGAGTTTAATTTAATTAACAGCTAATAAAAAAATAAGCCGTCTCAGATTTGAGACGGCTTATTTTTTTATTGAATTTTATAAATTAAGAATTGCTAAATTGAAGATTACTAAGGTTTTTGTAAATTCCGTTTTCTAAGTTTATCAATTCCTGATGTGTACCTTCTTCAGTAATTATACCATTGTCTAATACCAAAATTTTATCTGCATTTCTGATTGTCGAAAGTCGGTGAGCGATGATGATACTTGTTCTTCCTTCCATTAAAACCTCTAAAGCTTCTTGAACTAGTTTTTCGCTTTCACTATCTAATGATGAAGTTGCTTCGTCTAAGATTAAAATACTTGGGTTTTTAAGTAATGCTCGTGCAATTGCTATTCGCTGACGTTGTCCTCCCGATAATTTAACGCCGCGTTCTCCAACTAAAGTCTCAAATTTCTCTGGGAAACCATCAATAAAATTGAATGCGTTTGCTTGTTTTGCAGCCGCTACAATTTCGTCCTCAGATGCATTAGGTTTGCCATACGCAATGTTTTCCTTTATAGTTCCTCCAAATAATATAACATCCTGAGGTACGATACTCATATTGCCGCGAAGGTTTTCTAAATCGTAGTCATAAATATTTTTCCCGTCAACTGTAATTTCTCCTGAAGTGATATCGTAAAAACGAAGAAGTAAAGAGGAGATTGTTGATTTTCCTGCACCGCTTGGACCTACAATTGCAATTTTTTGCCCAAAAGCAGCAGAAAAATTGACATCTTTAAGAACTTGAACTTCCTTACGGGAAGGATAACTGAATGCTACATTTTTAAAAATAACATTTCCTTTTATTTTTTCTAAAGTTGATGCATTTGGTTTTGCATTAATTTCTTCTGGTTTTTCTTCTAGTAATTCAAAAACACGCTCGGTTGCTCCAACTGCTTTTTGAATTTGTGCATACATTTCGGCAATTCCTCCAAAAGAAGCACCAATAAAAGTAGTATAAAGTACAAAAGAAATTAAATCTCCAACTCCTTCAACTTCTCCTTTAATAGTTAATGTAATACCGTACCAAACTACGGCAACTACGCATCCAAAAAGACATAAAATAATAAACGAAGCGAAGTAACCTCTATATTGACCTCCTTTAATAGCAATTTTTACGATTTCTTTGATCTTATTTTTGTAACGCTGAATTTCATACCATTCGTTGGCAAAAGCTTTTACGTTGCTGATTCCTTGTAATGTTTCCTCAACGATTACTTGGCTTTCGGCTACTTTATCCTGAGTTTTCTTTCCGTACTTACGAATAAACCTTCCAAATACAACTGCTGCTACCGCAACAATTGGTACAATTGCAAGCATCATAAGAGTTAATTTCGGGCTAATGCTTCCTAATATTACAAAACCTCCAATAATCAATATCAGCTGACGTAAAAATTCAGCAATTGTTGTGGTGAAAGTATCTTGCAATTGCGATATATCAGCACTTATTCGGCTGTTTAGTTCTCCAACACGTTTTTGTGAATAGAATGACATTGGCAGCTTAACTAGATTTTCATATAAGGCAAAACGAATGTTAGATAATGAGTTTTCAGTAAAGTTTACGAAAAGTGAAATCCTGAAGAAAGAGAATATTGCCTGTAATGTTAAAATAACCATTAATCCTACAGCAATTTCATTGGCTCTGCTTAGGTCTTTATTAGTTACACAATCTACGAGCATTCCCATTAATTTAGGAAAGGCAAGGGCAGTAGCGCTGGTTAGTAGTAGAAAAATTAAGCCTAGAAAAAATTTCCATTTATGGTTTTTACCGTATTTAAAAATTCTGAGTGCTTTTTGAAGAGAATTAGAGTCTAATTTAGCTTTAGGTAAATCGTTTTCTTGAAATCTTGCCATTTGTATATACAATTAAAGTAATGCAAATGTATGATTCTAGCAAGCGAATACAAAGTGTTATTATAAATTAGACATTCAGATTTTGTTTTTTAACTAAATAGTAAGAAAACGGTGCTTTTTATGTTTTGTTTAAAAAGCTGAAAAATAGAGCGGTAAATATAAAAGCGAAAAAATATTTAATTTTTTTTAAAAATATGCTTGCAAATACGAAATCTAGCTGTATATTTGCACTCGCAATCACGAAATGATAGCAGCCTAGTAAAATAGGGCGATTAGCTCAGCTGGTTCAGAGCACCTCGTTTACACCGAGGGGGTCGGGGGTTCGAACCCCTCATCGCCCACCGAGAAACTCCTTAAGAAATTAAGGAGTTTTTTTTATATAAAAAATAAAAAAAGTATTTTGGAAAAACAGATTTAGAAAAATCAAAAAGACTCTTCAAGAATCAAATAAATAAAAGGCACAAGTATAATTTCTTGTGCCTTTTGTGTTTATTCTATTGTAGGTTTATTTGCTTTTTCTTAAAGAAATTATAGATTGCAGTGCAACCGAAATCATAACAAAAAATAATCCGATATAAAATGAAGTATTTACTTCTTTGCTTTCATCGAAAAACATAAATGCTAATATAATGGCATAAATAGGTTCAAGATTAAAACTTAGATTAACTGTAAAGGCAGGGATTTTTTTCAATACTTCGGCAAAGGAAACATATAACCCAACTGTACAGAAAAGTGATAATAGGATCAGGTAAAAAGTATCTTTGAAATCAGGAATAAGGTTTTCCGCAGGAAAAAAATAAAGGTAAGCAGGAAGCAAAATTCCTAAACCAATTGTTCCGCCTATCATTTGATAGTAGTTGATAATTTTACTGTCGTAAACTTTTACGAGTCTTTCGTTGTAAATAGTGTAAAGCGCTGCAAAAGCCGATGAAATTACGCCTAGGATTATAGCCAGCTGATAGGAACTGTCAAAATGAAAAATCAGACTGATACCTAATAAAGTCAGCATGCTTAACAATAGTTCAGAAAATTTAAACCTAGATCTATCTATTAAAGGTTTGAAAACCGCAGTAAAAAAACTGGTCAAACAATAGCATATAACACCAATAGAGATATTAGAATATTTAATACTTGCATAAAAGAAAACCCAATGTATGGTAATTAGCAAACCTATTTTAGCAATATCAAACTTTTCTTTTGATGTAGTTTGGTCTAGTACTTTAAAAAACTTTAGTATTAAAAATAAAATGACAGCAGAAAAAAAGACTCTGTACCAAGTTAATAAACCTTCATTAAGAGAAATGAGTTTCCCAAAAACACCGGTAAAGCCGGCAAGTATTACAGCGAAGTGTAATAATAAATATGATTTTTTCATAAAAAATTATCTACCGATCCCTTTCGAGACAAGATTTTTAAATTAAAATTTAATTGAGAATTTTAAGCACAATAAAACAGCGAATAAAATATTCGTGCAGCGCTTTTAAAATTTCTAAGAAATATTAAAATCTTGGTGGTGGAAGACAACTCTTTCTGTTCATATTCTTTATTTATCAATCGCAAAACTAGCAAAAAAACTGATTAAGTCAATACTTAAAAATAATATTCCATTTATGAAAAACGTACATACTGTTTTGATATTTTTATGTAGTATTGTAAAAAACTTATTCGACCGTTTTTAGCGGGTATATTTAAGTTAGCAGCAAACAATTCTAAAAAGAAAGCACATTTCCTGATTAATGAATGTTGACAATCAAATATTATTTTTTCTAAGCGCTTTAGGTGTTTTTAATAGTGTTGTTTTGAGTTTTTATTTTTTATTCTTCAAACATAATAAAGCTAAATCGGATTTATTTCTTGGACTTTTATTATTGTCTTTAAGCATAAGAATAGGGAAATCGGTATTTTATAATTTTAATCCGCAATTGTCAAAAACGTATTTGCAGATAGGTTTGTCAGCTTGTTTTTTAATTGGTCCTTTATTATATTTTTATGTTCGATCAATATTGCAAAATCTTAATTACTCTTTTGCAAAGTATACCATCATTTTAATAGTTACAGCTATAATTGTTTTTGGTTTTCTTTTTCCATACAAGGAGAATCCTGTTTTATGGAGAGGAGTAGTGTATTACGTTATAAATATTCAATGGCTTATTTTTATTGTATTATCCATTTATGAATCTAGACAGATTTTTAAGAAGTTACTAATTAATCGCTGTCAAGTAAGCTATTATGAAACTTGGATATTGTCAATTATTTGCGGTGTTTTTGCAATTTGGCTTTCGTATTTTTTAGCGAGATATACTTCATATATTTCAGGGGCTTTGACTTTTTCTTTCAGTTTTTATATTTCCTTTCTTCTTATTTATTATGCAAAAAACAAAGCATTAATCTCGACGATTAATAAGGAAAAGTACGCAAACAAAATAGATGAAAAGTTAGTTGAAGAAATTCAGGAAAAAATAAATATACTTTTTGAATCAAGAAAAATCTATACTAATCCAGAACTTACATTATCAATTTTAGCAAAAGAATTAAATATTCGTCCGCAATTGCTGTCACAGTTTATCAATGACAATTTGAATAAAAGTTTTACTCAATTTATCAATGAATATCGAATTGATGAAGCAAAACGGCTTTTAAAAGATAGTACTCAGTTAAAAATTGAAGCTGTGGGTTTTGAATCTGGATTTAATTCCAGCAGTACATTTTATAGTTCATTTAAAAAAATCACTGGCACAACGCCTTCAAATTACCAAAAAGAATAATTTTTAACTCCTAAAATATATATTTGGAGTCCGTTATTATAAATCTGGAATGATTTAAAACGTAATCAATATAGTTTTGAAGAATATTTTTAAATCATTAAAATCCAGTGTTTATGAAAAGAATCTTTTTCGCAATCTTATTTGTATTATTATCAAATTTATCTTTTTCACAATCAGAGCAGTCTCTGATTGAAAGTTGTATTCAAAATTATATAGATGGAACATCTTATAATAAGCCCGACGATATAAGTAAGGCTTTTTATTCTGATGCCAACCTTTTTTTAAGTCATAAAGAAAAAACTTTATGGGTAGTTCCTAGTTCAGAATATGTCAGTTGGTTTCAAAAAGGAAAAGAAGGAGAATTTAATGGCCGTATAGGGAGAATTATTTCTATAGAATTTTTTAATGATATTGCTATTGCGAAGGCTGAAATTCTCATTCCTGAAAGAAAGCAAGAATTTATGGATATGTTTCTACTCAAAAAAATTCAAGGCGAATGGAAAATAATCAGTAAATCGGCAAGCAGCAAAGCGAGTAATAAATCTGGAAAGAAAATATTATTTATTGTTTCTAATGCCAGTTATTATGGAAATTCAACAATTTCGACAGGAAACAGCTTTGCCGAAATCGTAAATGCTTACGATACTTTTGTAAATTCAGGTTATACGGTTGATTTTGTAAGTCCAAATGGAGGTGATATTCCTTTAGCTTATATTAATACTTCTGATGAAATGCAAAAAAAGTATTTATACAATTCAGACTTTATGTATGCCATAAAGTTTACGCTGAGTCCTAAAGAAGTTGATTATAAAAATTACAAAGCTGTTCATTATATTGGAGGCGGAAGCGCTATGTATGATGTTCCTGAAAACTTAGATATTCAACGCATTTCTATGCAAGTATATGAAGATAATAACGGTATTATTTCCTCGGTTTGTCATGGAACTGCTGGTATTGTTAATTTAAAAACTAAAAATGGAGAATTCTTGGTGGAAGGAAAAAAAATAAGTGGTTATCCTGATTCTTTCGAAAAACAAGATGGCGAATATTTTAAACACTTTCCTTTTTTAATTCAGAAGACAATAGAAGAAAGAGGTGGAGATTTTAAATTTTCAAAGCGAAATGAATCTTTTGTTGAACAAGATGGACGAATTGTTACAGGTCAAAATTTTCAATCATCAAATGGTGTAGCCTTAAAAATTATTGAATTGATTGAGAAGAATAAATAGGATGATTTGTTCAGTTAACGAAAAGATTCAATAGAATCTTGAGGATTTAAACTTCTTAACTTAAAATTTTATTGATCCCAAAAAGATGGATCAAACGCAAAAACTCTGCAAAGAGTTTTTATTAATTATATTAAATATAGCCCGTGGTTTCAACCACGGGAACACAATGTATTTAAAAACACGTTTCCCGTGGTTGAAACCACGGGCTATGTTTAAATCAGGATGTGAAGATTAAAAACCTGTGGATTGATAATATTTTAAGTATAAATATTAGTTAGTCTAGAAAGAAAGTGATATCAATAGTTGCAATTATTGTTTTGACGTGTATAGTTTTCTTGTTTTTGCTTTTAAATTGAGTTCAATTATTCCTCCACGAATTCCAATGAAAACTTTTTCTTCATTTTTTAATGCTATTGAGTTTGGATATAAACCTCCCCAAAAATCATTATTGAAGATAGTTTTTATTTTTAGATTTTCAATTTTATAAAAATTTTGATAAGATGCTATATAAATTTTGTCATCAAATATTGCATATGCTTCTGGGCAATCTTCAAAATCCAAAACTTTTTTATAGCTAAATTTATTTCCTTCGATTTCTAGTTCATATAAAAAACCTTCATTAATCGACAGATGAGATATCCCTTCAATAAAAAAGATTTTGTTTTTATAATTAAAAATAAATAGAATATTTCCCGTTTTTATTTCAGTTTCTTTATTGTCATTTGACCTAAATAAGAGTTGCCCTCCCCATTCTCCATGATTGTAACCTTTTAATATGCCATTATTTATCTTTAATTCCGTATTTCTATTTGGGGTGTAGTTTTCAACTTCTAATTTATTATTTTCATATTTTACTTTATACTCATTTTTTGAATAGTTAAGTTTTCTAATTTCGTCACTGTTTTTTTTAGGTATTGGTATTTCTTTGAAGTTTTTTGGAATTCCAGATTGAGCGCAACTTGTTAAATTAATGCATAGGATTCCTAGAATTATGTAAATTATTTTATGGAACATTTTTAAGTTGTTTTTGTGATGGGTATGGTACTATTTCAATTCTTCATAAGAAATTTTTGTAACGCAGAGTTTTTATCATTAAAAAAACGCATCATAATTTTCATTCTTAGCTTTTTGATACTCTTTTATATATTTGTCTAAAAAGCTGCTTTGTTTTAAAAACTGCATCGGGTCTTTTATATTTAATATTTCGGCAATTGCTTTTTGTTTGTCTTTTTGTTTATTGAAATAAGATTCGGTTATTTTGTAACCTATCCAATATCCTAAATCATTTGGTCTGTCATCTTTTTTTGAGGTTCCATATAACCAATCTTGATAATCAGTATTTTTTAATCTCGCTACAAATTCTCGACATAATTTATCGAGGTTTTGCTGTCCGTATTTGTATTCAAACTTATTTACGGATTCTCCAGAAATAAGTTCACCAATAAAGTCTGCGCCTCCTTCAAGTAAGCACCATTTTAGCAGATTATCTTTACCAGTTATGTTTTGTTGATAGTGAATAAGCTCGTGAGCGATTAAACCAGAAACTCCGTCCAGATTTTTAAGCATTTCAGTTCCAATAATAATTCCATCAGGAGAAGAAGTTCCTCCTGAACTAAATCTACCATAAACAAAATAAATTGGAGGAAATTTTGCTTTTGGATACCAATATTTTAGGGCACTATAAATGGCTTTTACTCTTTTTTCTTTGGTAGAAATATCATCTAAAACATTTCTTGAATTTTCATAATCTGCTTTTCTTTTCTTTACTACAATAAAAAGAGAATCGGCATTGATTATGCGGTTTTCGGTAAATCCTTTAACACCGAGAGAACCATTTTGCATGTATTCGATAAACGGATTTTGTTTTGATTTCTCCATTTTATCAAATGCATCCCAAAAAAATTTTGAATCTTTTGTTTCAAAAACAGCATCTAATGGGTTATCAGAAAAATTGTTTTGTCCAAAACTAAAATTAGAAAAAACAATTAAAAATGTTGTCAGAATAAGGTTTAATTTCATATACAGTATTTTACTTCTGTAACGTTAAATCCTCTAAATTAATACTTCCACAATGAATTTCTCTATCGTTAATTGTATAAAAAAGATTTTGTCCTTTTAAACTGAGTCCAGTTCGCAAAGTACCATGTGCACCTTTTGTTACGCAAAGTAAAACAACATAAAAACTACTCGATTGCTTCGGATTAATAGTTCTTTTTAGTGAAGATGATTTATGAATATTTTTATCTAAGAATGAATTTAAATCTTTAAAGCCATAATTAAATAAAGGGATTTTCTCATATGTCATTTCGTTGGGAGGAAGCAAAATTTTAAAGTATTGGTCAGGTAAAGCTGGAATCTCATAAGAATCTATAGGAAAGGCCATTTTTAACTCAAGAGGATCAGCTGTTTGATTGTTTATTCGAGTCCAGAATAGAACATAAATATATTCCTTACCATTTGGATCAGTATATCTTGATCCTCCTTTTGGCAAACTGTTTTCTATTATTAGACTTGCTCCTTTAGAATCCCTATACTTATATTTAGTGTAAATGGCTTTATTAAGAGCTGCTTGTTTTTTGTTTTCGATATTTTTTACCGAATCTAAAGTTTTTGTATCAACAGTATCTGGAGTTGACTTACTATTTTCTTTACAAGAAGATAGTGCAGCAAGCGTGAGAACTAATAGTAATATACTTTTTTTCATTTTATTGAATTGGATGCAAATGATTTATAGTTGAATAGGCTTTTCTTCAAAACGAATATAAGAAATATTTTTACTACAATTTATTAATTTGTTTAAGATAACGAAGACTTTATTGCTTCTAAAACAGGGTAGTAATTTTTAACTATATTTGGCATCGATATTGTTTTATTTGACAGCTTTTGAGTTGAAAAAGAAATTAAATCATGAAACCCAAATTTTAAAAATGAAAACTAAACTGATAACTCTTTTATTTGTATTTACGGCAATAAATATATTTAGTGAAGCTAGTGCCCAATCGAAGTCAGAGAAAACTAATTATTCTAATAATAAGGTTTTAACGGATAATGATATGGTTACGCATAAAGCCATAAAACCGCTTAAAAAAGTTCCATTAGACAAAGAGTCAATCTTGATTTATGATTACGATGGATCTTTGATGTCATTCAATTTAGAAAAAGAAGCTTTTAATTGGACTGTAAAAGCGACAGATCTTACTATCGAAATGTGTGCAAATCAAGTAACGCTGCTTGATGGAGTTATATACATTCCGTTTGTTAACGGTGAAATTTTTGCAATTGATAGTCAAACAGGCTCTATTTTTTGGAAATCTAGACTGGGAAATATTAAGGATCAAATTGTACTCAAAAATCAAGTTCCGGTTGTTAATGATGGAAAATTGTTTATTACGACACAAAGTCCAAATAATAATATTTATGCTCTTGATGTAAAAGACGGGAGTTTAATATGGAATTATAAGCTGGATAATTTATATAATGATAATCCAGTTCTATTTTTTGACAACAAAGTTTTTGTACAGAGTGCGTCTAATTTATATAGTTTTGTGGCAAATTCTGGTAAACTTCTTAACCAAAAAGGCTTTGAGGAAGCTATGACTGGAAAACCTGTAACGGATGGCGAAAATGTATTTATTGCAAATGAAAAAGATGTGGTTTTTGCTTTAAGTCCAGATAAACTAGATGTTTTATGGCAATTTAAACTAGCTGAAAACCAAAACAATATTAAGGATCGTATATTTTGCAAGGACAAAAAAGTATATTTTGCGACTCAAGGTTCTGAGGTTTCTTCGATCTATGCTGTGGACTCAAAAACGGGAACTCAGATTTGGAAAACAGATTTTAAAGGTGACAATGTCGAATACATGATTGAGGAAAGTGATAATATTTGGGGATATACTGGTAAGGGAAAACTTTTTCAAATAGACATTACAAATGGTGAAATTGCATTTGAAGTAAAACTAATAACAAAACCTATTTCAAATCTGGAATTTGCGGTGGATGATTTCTTGTATTATTATTCAGATGCTGCTTTGATTCAATTTGAGTTTAAAACAAAAGATGAAAACGAAGTTTATCTGCGAACTTCTATTAAAGATGATGCTTATAGTGCGTATTTAAAGTTAATTCAATAAAAAAGAATCTTAATACAATCAGTATTTTAATGATTAATAAAACAGTTTTTGATTATCTAAAACTATTAATCTTGCATAAAGTATTCGATTGTAGATGCTAATTAAAACCTCCAGAATAAAATAATTCTGGAGGTTTTTCAGTTTATTTAGGCTTTTAATAATTCTCTCCAAGTGTAACTTTTATGCACAATTTTCCAAGTACCTTCATATTTAAGAATTAAGAAATAATCTGTAAAAACGCGCCAGTTTGGCACAATGATTTCTGCTTTTGCTATTGCCGCATCTTTTTCAATATCGATCGAAATAATACTCCCTTTTCTATTAGACTTTTCACCAACTTTTATATTCGAAATATACTTTTCTCCAGAACGTATCCATAAAGTATCTTTTTCAACAGTATATAAATTAAAATTTGGATTAAAGGCTTTTCGCAATCTTTCAGGTTGTCCGTTTGCAGTTCCTTCAATATAATTAAGCAGAACTTCTGTAATTTGTTCTAAATCATCTTTCTTGCTTGTATCAGAATTATTAAAATTAGTTTTTAAAATTCGGATAACTTCATTAGCCACTTTTGATGCTGAAGTAGGATCTTGTCCTGTTACAAATCTTCCGTCAACAATATAGAATGCATCACCTCCTTTATCAGAATATACAAAATTACCTTGATTATTATTAATCTCTTTATCAATTGAAAAAGGAAATGCTTTGTAATATTCGGCATTTCTATTTTCGAATTTATCTGGAAAACCAGTAATTTTTCTTCCGCTATAAAGAGGCTTTTTGTTTTCGTCTGTTAAATAAACAATTCCTGCAGTTCCGTGGCAAATAGTAGAAATAACACCATTTTTATTATAAATACTTCGTGCTATTTTTTGAATAACAGGATTTTCGGCTACACCATACATTGCGGCACCACCGCCGGTATAAAAGATCGCTGTATAATCATCTATAATAACTTCTGTTGGTTTCTTTGTGTGTTCTAATTTATCCATAAACCATCCGTTGTACAAATATTTTTTTTGTAAGCTGTCTGAGGTATTGATATAGCCAACGGGAACAGCTCCGCCTTGAGGACTTACAAAATCAACTGTATATCCTGCTTTTATAAATACATCGTACGGTTTTATGATTTCTTCAAAATGATTGGCTGTCGCAATTGTAGTATTGCCGTAAAAATCCTGATTTGAAGTCACAAAGAGTATTTTGTTTTGAGCGTGAATATTCATCGAATACAAACCTATAAGAATAAGAAATATGAGCGCTGTGTTTTTCATCATTTAGAAATGTAGAATTAAAGAAAAAGAATACCTGATTTATTCTTATTGTTTTACAGCTGGTACTTCAACTGTTTTATGAGGTGTTCTGGTTGATATTTTGTCTACAATAAACCAGCCTTGATTGGTTTTTAAAAGATTAAAGTAATCTGTAAACAAAAGCTTTGAAGTACTTATTTCGGCTTTTGCAATGGCTACATTATTTGTTACGTCGATAGAAACAATACGCCCTGACCAGTTATTTGATTTTGGATGCTTTTTATACCCTACTATATACTTTGATTTAGGGACGATAGTAAATTTGTCTTCAGCAAAATATTTTAATTGCCAAGAATCATGAAATGACTTTGCTACCATTGCAGAATCGCCTGTAGCTTGTCCGTCTAAATAAAGATTAAGTGTTTTTTGAATTAAAAGCCAATCATTTTCATCATTATTTACTTGAGCATTTGCAGTAAAAAAGAATAAACTAAAGGAAATTGCTAAAAGAATTTTTCTCATTTTTAAAAAATTAAATTGTTAATAATGAGAGCAAATATCTTAGATATGAACAGTTTAAAAGTTTTACTTTATAAAGTAGAACTCCTATTTTGTAATATTGAACTTATTTTGAATATGATTTTTGATATTCAGCAGGAGTTAAACCGGTTGTTTTTTTAAAGGCTGTAAAAAAGGTTGATTTAGAATTAAAGCCGCTGTCATAACCTAAACTTTCAAGTGTTAAGTTTTTTTCTGTCTCTAATAGTTTTTTTGCTTTTTCAATTCGATATTCTTTGATTAGGTTTGAGAAGGATTTGCCTAATACTTCATTTACATATTGAGACAATAAATGTTTCGTTATATTTAGTTCTTTTGCAGCTTCTTCAAGGTTAAAATTTGGATTTAGGAATAGTTCTTTTTCTACCATTAATGATAGTTTTTGATCTATAAGACTTAGAGTTGCTTTATCAATTTCTTTGTTTTTGTATTTTTCTCTTTCATTAAAAAATGCAGGCTCATTATTATTCCTAAATATTAGAATGAGCACAATTAAATAGAATAGAAATGTAAAGGATAAAGCGCCTATTATATAAGAAGTATAAGCTGCAAAATTATAGGCCAGCCATATAATGGTAACTCCTATGTAAATACTAAGAAACCAAACATCTATTTTTTTTAAACTTTCTTTTACTCTAATTTTTTGAATAATGGGTAAAATAGATTTAAAAGATAATAGAATGTAAATAAACCATTGATAGTAGATTGCTTTTACGATCCAAGTACTCCAAATTTTACGATACTCAACATAGGGATATAAAATTCCTATTACAGCAACTATTGCAAAAGAAGGTATTACATGTTTTATCCAATATGTCTTTTCTGTTGATGTGTTTGTTTTTAAGTATAAAAAAAGAAAGGGACCGATAAGAACGCACGCCGAAAGACCAATCTGAATGAATATATTTGATAAGTTTGGATTGAAATAAAAAAAAACTGATTTAACAATTCTAATACTTAGAACTAATAGGAGCAGAGATAGAAAGTAGTTTGTATTGTTTTTTTTTGCATTTATAGCAAAATACAATGAAAGCAACAAGCCGTTAAAAGCTCCTAATGCACTAAAGAAAAAAAGCAACTGATTTGATTCTGTCATTGTTTATCTAAATAGCTGTTTATTTAATACAACACCAATTCTTAAAAATGGAGTGCTATTTATTGAGCTAATATAAGTAATATCTTTACTATAATTTACTTCTGAATTCAAATTAATACTATTCTTTTGTAGATTTTCCTTAGTTTATGTCTTTCTTCTTTAAACATCTGCCTCTTGGTTCATCTCCGCTATGGAGCACAATTTCAGAATGCAGGAATTCTGCAGCTTCTGCTGAATCTTTTACCTTGACTGCACTTCGTTTTAACATTTCTGATTCATAATCTGTCAGTACACTTTGTCTGATGCCTTTTTTTCTCCATTGTGACAAAGGTTTACATCCTTTCAGTATTTTGCGAGCGAGCGAGAGTGCGTCTAAAATAGCTTGATTTGCTCCTTGTCCTTTAAACGGACTCATTGGGTGAGCGGCGTCTCCAATCAAGGTTGCATATGCTGCTTTTTCAAGCAATTCTGGTTTTAGCAATTCTCGGTCATATACAGGATAACCAGAAATTTGAGCTTCTAAAGTGGCGCCTACAATCTGAGGAACGGGATTGTGCCACTGCGTTCTGCGAAGGGATTCTTCTTTGAGAGCTTTTGGTCCTAAAGCACTTAATGCCTTGGCTTCATTTTCAGACATTGGAAAACTAAGCTGCCACATAACTGAATCTGCTGTATAAGGCATAACGTAAATGCGTTCATTTCCATTGGCGGTTTGAAATACTGTTGCTGAGTCTAATAAAGAACTTTCAAGATTTTCAAGAGCACTTAAAGGACAAATCCCTAATATTACAATACAGTCTAGATAACGCAGGGGAGTGCTGTCATCGCCAATTAAGAGTTTGCGGACAGAACTTCGAATACCATCTGCGCCAACGACAAGATCGGCTTTGGTTTCTATTATATTTCCGTTTACCTGAAAACTTAGGCTTACACCTTCATTAGATTCTTTTAGATCTATTAATTGATGTCCCCATTGTATTTTATCTTGCCCGCCTAATTGCTCCAGCATTGCTAAACGTAGCGCTTGTCTGGCGATATGTATATTATTACGTTTTGGAGAAATTTTTTCGTGTGATTGTATCCATTTTCTAATTCCCCATTCTCCAATTACTTTACCATCGGTATTATGTACAATGTGTCTGGTCGAAACCACTCCTTCTTTTAAGGTAAAAATTCCTAGTCCCTCTATCGCTTTACTGGCTTGCTGTAAAGTAAGTCCGTAGCCTTGAGATCGAGCATCAAAATTATAATCTCGTTCATAAAGTGTAAAAGGGATTCCGCGGTGTAAACAAGCTGTTGCAAGAGCAACACCGCCTATGCCGCCTCCAATAATGGCAACATGAGGATAGTTTTCAGTATCTGGTGTTGGGTGGTTTACAGAAGGAATCAAGCCTGAACCTGAACATTTTGCACAAGGATGCTGCGGAGCTTTGGGACGAGCAGGAGCGGTTCCTTCTTTATTTGTTTTTTCAAACTGATCTAAAGCTGCTTGGTAGCGCAGTCGTACCTTTTTGCTAAGTCTTTTGGTTATTTTGCCGCGTCCTTGACATTCCTGGCAGACAGCCCAGTTTGTTTTCTCGTTTTCAACGTTATTCACTTCTTCTTTGTTTTTCAACTTGCTGTCTAAATAAGTTAAGATTTATTCTATTTCTATAAATAGACATTCATTTTTTTTATCAAGAATGGTTTGCGTTATTGAGAATAACAATAACAATTTCAAGATTTATAGTTGTTGATTTTTTATTGTGCGAAGATAAGAAATATTCTTACTATGATGTGGCGATCAGTTTTTCAAAACCTTCAAAGTCATTTGATATTGAAGGTTTTGTTGTTTTTCTTTATTTTATTAAGCTAACTCGCTTTCAACTCCGCTTGTAAGCCATAGAAATTTTTCATTAAATTCAGATTTTTCAATTTCGTTTTTTAAGGATTTTGCCGATTGTTTAAAGTGCCACCATCCTTCATAATGTATTGGAATTACAATATTTGGATTTAAAAGCTGGGTTGTTTTTAAGGCTTCTTCACCATTCATTGTTACTCGCAAGTTCTTTTTTAAATATGGAAATGCGCCTGCACCTAAGTGTAAAATGGCAATGTCTACTTTTTTCCTTTTTTCTAATTGTACTAAACCATCAAAAAATACTGTATCTCCAGAAATATAGATACAGCGGTTTGTTTGATCTTCCCATTCTATTGTAAAACCAAGAACTTTACCCATGATTTTGTCTAATCTTCTAATGTTTGTATGCTGAGCAGGTATGGCAGTTATTTTCAGCTGTTTTACTTTTGGAGTTTCTACGTGATATTCTTCCCAGTTATCAAGACCAATTGTATTGTTGTTTTTTAGACGTCTAACGGCATCTTTTGTAGAAAGAACAACTGGAACGGTTTTGATGAAAATTCTACCTTGATGGTCTAGATTGTCTTTGTGATGATCGTGACTTAACAGCACTAAATCGACTTTGCCAATTTGTTCTATTGATAACGTTGGATCAATATATTTTTTTGAAAAGGCTAGGGGACTGCTGACATACTTAGGAAAAAAGACGTCTTTTTTGTCTAACGTCGGGTCTGTTAGAATTTTGAAACCATTAATGTTTATTAAAACACAGGCTGTGTCAATATGCGTAATTGTAACTTTCATTTTGTATTAAATTTTAGTTTTTAAAATAGTAATACAAAGCTCTGTTTATTAAAAGTTTTAAGAATTGACTTTGGTCAAGTAATGCGTTTTCTAATTCGGCTTAAGGTTTCTGGAACTACGCCTATATAGGATGCAAGATATTTTAATGGAATTTGTTGAATGTATTTTGGCTGTTCAAGAAGCAGTTTACTGTATCGTTCTTGTGGTGATTTCGTCAACAGATCTAATTCTCTTTTTACTTTTTTGTCTAATAAATACTCTGTTGCGATGCGACCTAGTTTTTTGGCTGTTTCACATTTTTTATAAAGCTTTTGTAAATTCTCGTATGAGATGGAGTGCAGTTGACAATCAGTTAAGGTTTGAATGTAAATTTTAGTTTTTGTTCTATTGTAAAAGGAATCGTATGCACAATAGAATGAATCCTTAAAGGCAAAATCAAATGTAATTTCCTTTTCGTTTGCAATCACATAATAGCGAACAATTCCTGTGTCTATAAATGATAAATAGTTCTCCAATTGCCCATCGGCTAAAATCAATTCGTTTGCTGAAAATTCACGAGTTTTTATACAATTTAAAAATTCGGACAAATCACTTTCTGAAAAGCCAAGTTTGGTAAAATATGCTATTAATGATGTCATTATAATTGGTTACACTATGTAATGTTTGTTATTTTTACATTCCAGGCCAGTACAAAACATTAAATTTATGTCCGTCCAAATCAGAAAAACCAAAAGTGTAGCCTAAATCATAGTTTGAGGGTTCAAGAAAAATTTTACCACCAGCTTTCCTGACTGTTTCTGCCCATTGATCGACTTCTTCTTTGCTTTTTGCTGAGAGCGAAAATAAAATTTCATTTCCTTTAGATAAATCGGCTATTTCAGGCATGAATTTTTCAAGCTGCTCTTTTAAATAGAAATGTATAATAAATTTGTTGTCTCCAACAAAAAAGCTGGTTATTTCTTTCGAACTTCCATTTGATTTAAATCCCAGATCAGAATAGAATTTAGTGGTTCGTTCGAGGTCTTTTACTGCTAAATTAGCCCATATTTGTTTCGTTTCCATAAGCTTAACTTTAAGAATATAAAATTAAGCTTTTATTGATTTTATTTAGTTGAATAACAGTTAAAAAACAGATATAGCCGTAAAATATTCTCTAATAAATTGGCTCCCAAAGCTCAATCTTGTTGCCTTCTATATCCATGATGTGTACAAACTTTCCGTAGCTGTAGGTTTCAATTTCGTCAAGAATTGTTACGCCATTTTCTTTGAGCTTTTCTACAAATGCTTCAATATTTTGAACACGATAGTTAATCATAAAATCTTTTTTGGATGGTGAAAAATATTCATCTCCTTTTTTAAAAGGACACCATTGTGTTGATTCTATTTGTTCAGGTTTATCAATATTTCTTGATTCAAAACCTGCAGAGCCCCATTCGTTGATTTCAAAGCCTAAATTTTTAGCGTACCAGTTTTTGGTTTCCTGAGGATTATCTAAAAAAAAGAAAACACCGCCAATTCCGGTAACTTTTGGTGTAGTATTATCTGATTGCTCTTTTGATGTTTCCATAGTATTTTTGGGTTTATAAGTACTAAAGTATGAACTTTTATCTTTTTGAATCTAATAAAATTAAAAAAAAAAAGGAGGTCAAAAAATAAGATTGTCATCACTGCTTCTTAAAGATTTCTACATCCTTAACAGCAAGTCTTACACTAAGCCAATCTTTAAATTTCTTTTGATCAGTTTCATTAAAAGTCCCTTTGCCGTCATAGATTACAGCAGTAATGGCATAGGTGCTGTCACTTTCGGTAACGAAATTTGTTTTTGTGACTGATAAAGAAGAAATAGTAGGAAACAAAGTTTTAGTCTCTTTTAAGATTTGCTCATTATCAAACTTATTCTTAGCAAGTTCCTTTTCGAGATGCAAAAGCTTTAAATCTTTCGCATCCATTTCGTTTTCACTGCTTTTAATTTTATTCAGAAGATCATTTTTTAAAGGATCCTGTTTATCATCGCTCTCTTGTCTGATAAGAAGTTCAGTTCCCTTTAAATATTTATTTCTGTTAAGTTTTGTTTTGAGTTCCTTTATTTCTTGTGTATCAAATTTTTTAGAAAGAAATGCCAATTCAATTTTTTTCTTCTGCGGATTAAACTCCGTTTTCTTATACACCACAGTATATCCCTTACTGCTAAATTCATCATCAAGAAAAAGATCTACATTTTTTTTAAACTGCTGTTCTACATATAATGAAAAGGCAAGATAACTGCTTGGTATTAACATACTCGTAGTAACCACAACTATTATAAGTTTTACTCTTTTTTGTTGTTTTTCATCAATTTGTTTTACCGGCGGATAGTTCAAGTATTTTATGATCAAAAAAGTAGCAATACCAATAAAAACGCAGTTTATGATATACAAATAAAATGCTCCTAGAAAAAATGTCCACTGCCCGGTTGCCAGTCCATAACCTGCAGTACACAAAGGCGGCATTAATGCTGTTGCGATTGCAACTCCTGGAACAGGATTTCCTTTTTCAGTTCTTGTAATTGCAATAACTCCCACAATACCACCAAAAAAGGCAATAAGAATATCATAAATATTAGGAGAAGTTCGTGCTAACAATTCAGATTGAACATCTTTGAAAGGACTTAAGTAAAAATAAAGTGTTGAAACGGCTAAACTTACAAAAGTTGCATTTAGAAGATTTCGTAATGATTTTTTTAAAAGTGCAAAATCATAAATACCCAATGCAAATCCAGCTCCAACAATAGGTCCCATTAATGGAGATATAAGCATGGCACCAATAATTACTGCGGTCGAATTTACATTTAACCCAACCGAAGCGACCATAATTGCACACGCCAAGATCCATAAATTTGCTCCTTTAAATTCAATGTCCTTTTTTACCTGTTCAAGAGTTAAAGCTCTGTCGTTTTCACCTTCACGTAAATTTAAAATATCTATAATCTGCTTCATATTTTCCCTGAGATTTAATTGAACCTAAAGTCACTTTAGTTACTAATTTAAAACAATTTAAGGGATAAAGCACTAGAAAAGGTGTTATTTATTCCCGATTCTCTTTTTAATGTTTAACAGCAAAGACATTAAAAACAATCTCAAATAAATCATAAAATTTCGTATTTATTTTTATTTATGTATTTAACTACGTAGTTTTGTGTTATAAAATTTATACTATATGAAACTTGTTATTAAACCTGTCGATAATCAATATTCGAACGACATTGTAGATTTGATATTAAACATTCAGCAAAATGAATTTAATGTTGCAATTACAATTGAAGATCAGCCGGATTTGCTAAATATAACTAATTTTTATCATGCAGGAGGCGGAGACTTTTGGGGTTGTTTTATTAATGATGAACTTGTAGGAACCATTGCTTTAATTAAGTTTGAATCGAATACAGGAGCCATTAGAAAAATGTTTGTTAAGAAAGAATTTAGAGGAAAAGAATTTTCAATTGCTCAAAAATTATTAGAAACTTTAATTGAATATTGTCAGCAGAATAAAATTGATGATCTTTATTTAGGAACAGTTTCGATATTAGAAGCGGCATTACGTTTTTATGAAAAGAATAATTTTGTACGAATTGAGAAAGGAGAGCTTCCAGAAACATTTCCATTAATGGCTCCAGACAATGTGTTCTGCCATTTAAATTTAAAGAAATAAAAGATGAATATTATAGACGAATCAGGAATTTTGGCGCTTTCAACACGATTGCAGCGATTAAGCGAACAATTGCGTAAAGACGGCGCATTGTTTTATAAAGCTTATGGAATTGATTTTGAGCCAAAATGGTTTCCAGTAATTTATACTTTGTATCATAAAGGTGTATTGAGTGTAGTGGAAGTGGCCAATGAAATTGGTTACACACATCCATCAACCATAAGTTTGCTTAAAGAACTGGAGAAACAAAAACTGATTCGCTCTAAAAAAGATAAAATCGACGAGCGCAAAAGACTCATTCGGCTTACTTCAAAAGGGCAGGAGCTGATCGAGCAGATGAAACCTGTTTGGGAGATTATGAAAAATGTACTTACAGAAATTGCAGATAATCAGAATAATTTATTTAAGGCGATCAATGAAGCCGAAAATAAGATATTACATCAAAGCTTTCTTCAAAGAGCACTGCAGTTAAAAAGTGAAGAAGAAAAATAATAAAAAAGCGATCTAAAAAAGATCGCTTTTTTGTTTCAAGCACTCAACTTGATAAACGATAATTTAAGAATGATAAAGCCAACATGCTCCAAAAACTACTTCATTTGAATTTACTGCATCCTTAAAATGTTATCTATTAAATGTACGATAAAAATTACATATTGGTTTTGTATTCTATCATAAAATTTTGTAAAATTTTTAAGGCAATTTTGATTTTCGAAAAAAGTTAAGAAGTAATGAAAACAATTACGAGTTGATTTTTATAGATTTGTATAATCTGAATATTTTCAAGAGATCAATTGGAAAACAATTACAAAATCTAATAATGATAAAATCGGTTACTTCAATATATTTATTTTTAATGTTAGTATGCGCAAATGCTTACTCTCAATTGAGTTCAGATAAGATATTTGAAAGTTTTAAACAGGGCGAACGTACTAATTGTTCCTCAATTGCATTTATTAAAGCATCTTTAAATGTTTACGGATTAGATAATCTTTTTGTCAGCGAAAAGATAAACGACAGTTTGTATAAAATAACTTTAAAGAATAATGCATCATTCAATTTGAATCGTGATGAAATAAATAAAGCTAAAATTTCTGCTGGCTTTGTATATATAAAAGACAATTGCGAAAGTGAAAAAATTACAGATTATGCCATACTTACATATGCGGTAATGGCAAAATACAAACAAATCATCGACAAAGATGCTGTATTTGATAAAGCATTAGAAGATTTGGAAGACGGTACGATTTATACTCCAACCATTTATAAGTATTTAGGATTTACGGTTGGTAAACAAATACAAAAATTAAAGCGGCAATCAGGAAGCGAATTCTGCGGAGTTGTTGCATGGTCAAAAGCACATGCCGTTTTTGTTTGCGAAGAATTTATGGACTATTATGGCACTAGAAAAAGCATTTGGATAAAATATCCAGGACGTTTTAGAATAATCAAAACGTAGAAGTTATGAAATTCTAGACATAAAAAAGAAATTATTAAGTTGTAATTTAAGTTAATTTATATATTTTTGTTTTTAAGAACAACACCCAAATCCTATTATTAAAATGAAGAGTAAGATTATTTTACTAAGTTTCCTTTTCTTCTTGACAACTGGCGCTGTATCAGCTCAGGCAAAAAACGCTCCAAGAAGTATTATCAGTACAACAGCTATCATCCGTAAATACCACGATCAAAAAGAATTGAGCGGTATGCAAAAAGGTGAACTTTTAGAATTGTACATTGAGCGTATTAAAGTATTAGTAAAAACACTTCCTTATATTGCTTTGGTAACTAAACCAGGTGTTACAATGGCTGACTTAGGTATTCCAGACGATGGAGATCATAAAAAAATTCTTGATGGTCAAGCAGTAGGAACTACAAACTTCTTAGATACTACAGTAGAGTTTCAAAGAAAAATGATGCCTTACTCAGACAAAGGAAATCTTGTTGCTGCAATCTTGTTTTACGAAAGCACATTAAAATCATTACACGAATTCAATGATTTGAACTAAATGTAATTAATAAAAATATAAAAGCTCCAAAGTCATTTGATTTTGGAGCTTTTTTGTATAAAGAATTTTGTTAATCGTAATTTGCGTTTAAAACGAATCTTTTTAATTCCCTTTCAACAAATTGATACTTACCGTGGCTATATCTGCTTCCGGAAATCGCTTAAAAGTAGATTGATCAGGAAACAATCCGGCTTCTGCGGCAATAGCATTAAAAACATCAATTTCAACAATATATTGATCCGAAAATCCATGCGTAGCATCATAAGCTGTGGCAGGAGTTTTTCCTAAATTGGCTGCTGCAAGTTCTGGATTTATAGTATGTAATTCAATTAAAAGCAAACCAAACTTGCGAACGTACGGAGACCATTTTTGTAAATGCTCTAAGAGATTATCTTCTACAAGATTGTTGCTGATTCTTTTTCCTCTATAAGCAAATGCTCCAGTAGAAGAGCTGACTCTGTCTTTTTTGATATGTTCAGGATCTTTCCATATTCGATTGTGATCCAAAAAAGTTCTCACATTAAGTAAATCCTTTAAGTCAATATTATAATTCTCCCTCAAATCATCCGAGAGCAAATCAGGACGTCCAATATCTCCCCAAATCACTTTTGCCCAAATATCGGCCTTTATTAGATTAGCTCTGGTAACTTTCAAAGCAGCTTGATTATAATCGGCTCCAACCAAAAACAACGGATAATCATCCAGCATTTTTCCTCGTAAAGTTTGTCTTTCGATTACTTCAAAGATGTGTTGTAAAAATGCACCGTTGCCGCAGCCCATATCCAAAATTCCTTTTGGCTGTTCTTCAATTGGCAGGTTAAAAAGTTTAATAATAATTTCGTCTACAACCTTAAAATAAGTATCATGAGCGCCGCCGCTTCCCCAAACATTCATGACACGATCAACATGAATTTCATTTTCACCATCAGCTGCCATTCGTAGAACGTCGGGATTGCCAAAAATTAGTTCTTCAATTTTAGCAAACGTTGGCAGATAAGAAACTGTAACGCCATAGGCGCTCGCTCTTTTTGCGAAAAACAAACCTTCTTCAGTAAACTGATAGTTGCCGTTTTTTTCTAAAAACCATCCAAGATGGACAAAAAAGTCAAGTATCTTTTTGAAATTTTCAGGCGATTTATGAAACTCTTCTGGTTTGAAAGAAGTTTCCATAAAATATTTATGAAACATCCCGTTCATTGCCAAACGAACTATTGTAGGACCTATCAAATGTCCTTCAATATGTTTTAAAATCTGATCCTGAATGCTGTTTGTCAAGAGATCATCAGATTGTTTTATGCCGTATTTTGTTTTATATTTTTCAAAAATTGTATTCAGTTTTTCAAACGGAACATCTTCAAACAGACGCGGATGAAATTGAACAGACAACTGCAGTAAATCAACAACATCTTGATAGAGATAAAACATTGAAAAGGCAATTTCTGTTTTTTCGTTTACTGAAATTGTAATTTCTTGTTTTTGATTGTCGACCGCATAATTTAGAAAACCTTGAGAAGCCAAAATTCTCAAACCTACATTCAGATAACCTTCATTTGCTTTAAAAGCCGCTGTAAGTTCTGATAATTGTACCTGTTTTTTGCTTAAGATAAATTCTAAAACGGCATTATTCTTAAGGGCTATAGCTGCCGGAGCAACAGCTAAACCATCTAGATGTCTAAAAATAGAACTACGAAGCTGTGATTTATCGGTCATAACAATAGAATGAAAGTTTACTAAAAATAGTATTTTTTTTTAAATTTATTAGTGGTATTTCTAGAAAATAATTATGCTTTAATGATGTTAAAAAAAGTTAGAACAGCAGTTTTCTTAAAGATCAGATTATAATTACATAGTAGTGCTTTATGATCAAAGTGTTTTTTGTAAAATGGTTTCATATTAGAATTTGCAACATCATTTTAAAATTTTGTTAGACAGCTAATTGTAAATTAGTGTTAACAAAATTGTAAACTATGAAAACACTTATAAGCCGAAATCTGCTTTTGATATTTGCAGCAGTTTTTTTATTCAGTTGTAATCAATCAAAGCAAAACGATGTAGTAACAGAAAAGTCAGAATCTGATGGATTAGATCGAACAAGTTTGCCAATTCCTGAGCCTCCGTTTGGAGGTAAAATAGGAGAAACTTATAAAGATTCAAAAGAAGAATGGCCAAAACTGGTGACACCTCCACAAGGTGCACCAAATATTGTTATTATCTTATTAGATGATGTTGGATTTGGACAAGTAAGTACTTTTGGAGGCCCAGTTCCTACACCTGAACTAGACAAACTAGCGGCAAATGGATTAAAATACAATCGTTTCCATACAACCGCAATTTGCGGACCTTCAAGAGCCGCTTTGTTAACTGGACGAAATCATCATAACGCAGGATCGGGCTTTTTGGCAGAATGGGCAACAGGATACCCTAGTTACAATTGTATGATTCCGAAAACGACATCGACTTCTGGACGAATATTAAAAGGAAATGGATACAATACCAGTTGGTTTGGAAAAAACCATAATACTCCAGATTGGGAAAGCAGTGTAGTTGGACCGTTTGACCGCTGGCCTACAGGTTTGGGATTTGATTATTTTTACGGATTTATAAGTGGTGAAACTCATCAATATTATCCAGTACTTTTTGAAAATACAAAAGCCGTTGAGCCAGATAAAACGCCTGAGCAAGGTTATCACTTTATGACTGATATGACTGATAGAGCCATCAATTGGATGGAATACAGTAAGTCTGTTGCGCCTCAAAAACCTTTTATGATGTATTTTGCTCCCGGAGCTGCACACGCTCCGCATCATGCACCTAAGGAATGGCGTGAAAAGTTTAAAGGTAAATTTGATAAAGGCTGGGATGTTGTAAGACAAGAAACATATGAGCGTCAGTTAAAAATGGGAATTATTCCGCCGGGAACAAAACTAACTGAAAGACCAGACTGGGTTACGCCTTGGGATAAACTTTCTGCAGATCAGAAAAAACTCTTTGCACGTTTAATGGAAAACTATGCAGGATATCTTTCGTTTGCCGATCATGAAACTGGTCGACTTTTAGAAGCTATCAGTAAACTTCCTGATGCCGATAATACATTAATATTTTACATTGTTGGAGATAATGGTGCCAGTTCTGAAGGTGGAATGGAAGGCACTATTAATGAAGTAAAAGCCTTAAGCGGTATTGCAACGCCTTTGGCAGATAACTTAAAACACCTAGATGAAATTGGTAATCCAAATACTGAACCTCATTATCCTGTAGGTTGGGCTTGGGCAGGAAATGCTCCTTTTCAATGGGTGAAACAAGTTGCATCTCATTTTGGCGGAAGCCGAAATCCTATGGTAGTAAGCTGGCCTAAAGTTATTAAGGACAAAGGCGGTATGCGCAGTCAGTTTGTACATTTAATTGATGTATTACCAACCATTTTAGACGCATCGCATTTACCTGCTCCAAAATCGGTTGATGGTGTAGAACAGAAGCCTATGGATGGTGTTTCTTTCCTTTCGACATTTGCAGATAAAAATGCAAAACCTGTTAGAACAAGACAGTATTTTGAAATTTTCAGCAATAGAGCTATTTATGATAATGGATGGGTTGCTGCTGCTCAGCATACCTTTCCGTGGAGACAGGATTTTGCGCCTGGAAATTGGGATAATGACAAATGGGAGCTGTACAATATTGACGAAGATTATAGCGAATCTACAGATTTAGCTAAAAAATATCCAGAGAAATTAGAAGAATTAAAAGCGATTTTTAAAGAAGAAGCGAAAAAGAACAATGTGTATCCTTTGGACGATCGAGGTACAGGAAGATTAATTTCTCCAAAACCAACGCCGTCAGATCCAAAACGCAAACATTTTACTTTTTATGCTGGCGCAACAAGATTGGCAGAAACAGCTTCTCCAAATACTAAAAATAAATCGCACAGTATTACTGCCGTAATTGAACTGCCTACAAAAGCAAGTAACGGAATTATTGTTGCATCAGGAGGAAGTTCTGCAGGATTTGCATTGTATGTACAAAACGGAAAACTGGTTTATCATTATAATTACTTCGATGATTCTCGTTATGTAATTACTTCAAAAGAGGCAATACCGCTAGGAAAAAGTACAGTACGATTTGATTTTGCCTATGATGGCGGCGGTACAGGAAAAGGCGGTACAGGCAAACTTTATATCAATAATAAATTAGTAGGTGAAGGACGAATTGATAAAACTGTTGCAGCACGATTTGGTATTGACACTTTTGGTATTGGTGAAGATTCTGGTTCTCCAGTTACTACTTCCTATCAAGTGCCCTTTAAGTTCACTGGAAAAATTGATAAAGTAGATATTGATTTAAGATAATATATTGTCGTTTGACTCATGTTGAATTGTAGACAAAGATAATAGATCAATAAACGAAACACTTGCAATGACTTTTTTGCAGGTGTTTTTTATTTATAAGTATTTTGATCTGATTAGAAATGGACTTCTTAAAAAAAAGTTGATTTCTCTTTGAGTGTTACATTTTATTAACCTGAACAAAAGTTTTTAAATCACAAGAATAATATGCCTCTGGTTGAAAAGTAATAATAAAAGGCAGATACTAATTTAGTATCTGCCTTTTTTAATATAAAAAACGAACCTTTTTAATACTTTTCTACAACTGGCGGAGTCCAGCTTTCATCTATAATTGCTTTTTCTCCCCAATAGGCTCTAATGTATAATGAAAAATCTCCTTTAGGTGCAGGTATCCAGTTACTTTCTTTATCGGCACCAGGATTTTTATTTCCAACATATAATGTCAGTGAACCATCAGCATCTTTTTTAAGACCTTTGTTTTTTGTGCCAAGAGAATAGCGTTTTAAATCATTCGCAAAAAAGAAATGTTCTGCATTATATAAAGTCATTGACCAAAAACCTTTTACAGGAGGAAGTACTTTAAAAGTTACTTTATAATTGCTGCTGCCATTTAATTTCTCGCCTTTAGTTGTATCGTCTGTGTAGAAATATTGTGTCTCAGTAGGTCTGTTATCAAATATATTACTTCTTCCAGAACTTGTACGATTGGTGTAATCAAATCCCCAAACAGCATTGTGAAAAGATCTGTTCCATCCATTACCTGCAGGTTTTCCGTTGTATTTCCATTTTAGATAATCTTTTATAAGAGTTTCATTTAAGGTAACAGCCTCCTGAACTATTATTTTTTTTATTGCTGGATCTTTTGCAGCTGTTGCAAGTAAAGCTTTAAACTGTGCATATAAAGCTTCTTCTCCTTTTAAAGGCGGTACTTTTTCTAAAATTTCAGGTAAAAGATCAAAGAATTTTTCAGGAACTACCCATTTAATTTCACCTCCGCCAGTATCACCTGTTGGAATATTAGGAACTTTATTCCATTCTTTAGTTTTCATTTTTCCATCAAATTCAGTAAGCGGATACGCTACAATTTGATTGATAACAGGTTGTAAGGCGGCTCTATCTTGTGGAGTATCATCTAAGAATACTCTCGGAATTGCATTTCCTAATTCTGTTTCAAATTTAATAACTCCAGCTATTCCATCAGGAACTTTTCCTTTCCAGTTAGGTCCATGAAGCAAATAGAATCCGGGTTTAGTATTGTACATTTTTCCCATATGACCCGTTTGTTCAGTTCTAGCATTATATAGTGCATAAACCCAAAAACGATCTCCAAAATCAGGAACTTGTATGACTACAGGAGTTTTATCGAGTTCAAAATAACCATAACCGTATGCAACATCTTGGTTTGGACAGGCTACACTGTTTTGCTGAGGCGCTATGTAATCTGACAACATACAGATTTGCCCTAAAGGTGCCCCGGGAAGTACGCCATTAAGTCTGCCGGGCTCGGTTAACGGACGAAAAGCATTACGTCTATTAAATATATTAGCAAGCGGATAACCCCAAATATAGGCTGCACGTGCAATAGTTCGTGCATATTCAGGATGAAGTAAAACATCTGATCCTGGCACTTTAATCGAATCAGAACTTAATGTATCAACGCCTTTTTCTGCTGTTACATTTTCAGGATTTACTGTTGATTCTTTTTTGCAGCTCGTAAAAATGATAGAGAGCATGCAAATGGATAATAGCATTTTTTTCATCTTGACTTTATTTTTAGGATTACACATTTTTTATAAAGGGAAATTGTTATAAGCTTTAGTAAAGTTTGACTTAACGACTATCAAATTTAAAGAATGATTGTTTTTAAAGTTCAAATTTCATGTTGCAAATTAGAACTTGCAACATGTTTACTTAGATGTGCTTTATAGTTATTACTAATTTAGTATGAGTTATATAAGAGAAAAAAAATTGAATTAAAACCAATTGTAATTATGAAAAAATCATTTGCAGCTCTTACACTTTTAATATTGCTTTTTACAGCTTGTAAAGAGTCTTCAGGTAATAATACCGACACTAGTAATTCATCTGATAAAGCAACAGATGGAGAGATTGTTGGAGGTTATCCAACAGCCGAATCTTCTGAAAAGCTAAATGATGATTTGTATTTTCAAAGAGCTACACAAGTTTATTTATGGGCATTGCCAGCTGTAAATATGTATGCGATGAAAGAAGGTTTAGGCAAAATATCTGGTGAAGGATATAATGTAATTTCTGTTTTTGAAAAAAGACTGAAACCAAAAACCGTAATTACAACACCAAATTCTGATGTAATTTATGCCTTAGGATTTGCTGATCTTAGTAAAACAGGACCTTTGGTTTTAGAAGTTCCTCCAATGCTTCAAGGGATATTAGATGATTATTGGCACAGACCGCTTGCAGGTCCTGCAAAACCAGATGGAACTACTTACTTAGGTGATATTGGTCTTCCTGGACCTGATAAAGGAAAAGGAGGGAAGTATTTAGTAATTCCATCAGATTATAAAGGTGCTGTTGACGAAAAAAACTATTTCGTTTTCAGATGTAAAACAAATGGACTTTTTATTTTTCAGCGTGGTTTCTTTAAATCTGTAGATGATTTATCGCCGGGAGTAAAATCTGTTGAAGGAATAAAAATCTATCCTCTCAACGGAGAAAGAAAACCGATGAATTTTAAACACGTTTCTGATATTGCTTCAAATGCCTTATTTGCGCACGATTTTAGTTATTATGAAATGTTGGACAGATTCATACAAAGTGATAAAGTCGATGATATAGATCCTTATATGCACGGTATGCTCGAAGCTATCGGAATCAAAAAAGGAGAAGCATTTAAACCTACAGAAAAGCAAAAAGAATTGCTAGGCAAAGCGGCACAAACGGCATGGAAAATGGCTAAAAACGTTGCAGGAAATTATGATAAAGAAAAAGATGCACTTTGGTGGGCTGACAGAAAATGGATTGCTCACGCTAAAACCAAACAAGATGATTTCATGCGTACTTTGCTGGATGAAGAGTACCGTAATAGAATAACAAAACATACAGATGTAAACGCTAAAATACAAATGTATATTAACCACTATTCTATTAGTACAGGAATGATGTCTTCTATTCCTGGTTTAGGAGCGAAATATGGGAATGCTTATAAAGATAAAGATGGTAATTTTTTGATGGGAGAGAATACCTATAAAATTACTTTCCCTGCAAATCCGCCAGCAGGTTTATTCTGGTCGTTAACTTTGTATGATGCAGAAACGGCTTCAGGAGTTGATGCAAAAGATCAAGTTTATCCATCATTAAACTCTATGAACAAACTTATTTACAACGCAGATAAATCAGTAACTTTTATTGTTGGGCCTGATAAGCCGTCTGGTGAAGCAAACTGGTTAAAAACAGTTCCGGGTAAAGGATGGTTTGCTTTATTTCGTTTCTATGGACCAAAACAAGAGTTTTTTGATCGAAAATACAAACCGGGCGATTTTGAAAAAGTAAAATAAAGGAGCCTTTTTCTAATAAGTAAACACAAATACTATGAATTTTAAATATAGTGTTTTAAGTATTTTATTTTTCTGTTTTTGTCTTCCCATTTTCAGCCAATCTAATGAAAGTGAGAAGACCTCAATAGAAGAAATGAGCAAAAAAAGACAAGATCCCGTAAGTGGTCTGCGCAGTGTTTTTCTGCAGGAAGTTTTATTGCCTGTAGCAGATGGTACCGCAAGTTCCTTTTCGATACAACCCGTTTATCCTTTTAAATTGGCAAGTAATTTAAAGTTGATAACCTATACGATTATTCCTTTTCAAACTGTACCACCGCTTTTTGACGGTGGTACACATGAAGGAGGAATGGGGAATATTTTGTTTAACGGATATTTTTCGAGCATTCAAAAAAAAGGAAAGTTCAGCTGGGGTATTGGGCCCGCTATGCAAATTCCTACCAGAACAAATCCAGCATTAGGAAGTAATCGTTTAAGTTTAGGACCATCGGCTTTATTGTATATGGCAGGAGATAAATTTTCAGGAGGCATTGTTTTACAAAACTATTGGTCTCTAGGCGGTGATGATGTAAATAAAGTTAATTCAGGAAGTATTCAGTACATTGCTTATTACAATTTTCCAAAAGGATGGTTTGTTGAAAGTAATGCGACTATCGTGGTAAACTGGCTGGCATCAAGTGGCAATCAATGGTTGGTTCCCATTGGAGGAGGCCCTGGAAAAACATTCCAAATAGGTACAAAAAGCAAACTGTTTTATTCTGCTGCAGCTCAAGCCTTTTATAATGTAGAGCGTCCAGATTTAATTGGAAATTGGCAGGCGATACTTCAGTTTCAGGTTATTTTTTAATTCAAACAGTATTTAGACTTCTAAGGGACAACGTTTTAATTGTTCCTTAAAATTTAGAGCCTTCAAAATTATTTGATTTTGAAGGCTCTTTTTGTATTTAGAAAAATCTGTTGTAAATCTTTTTATAGCGGATTATTGCCAACTATAGTATTAAAATGCCTGTGTAAAACTAACCGTCAAACGAGTACCATTTTCTTTAACATAATTCATATTGCTTGACTGCCATTGAGAGATAACAGAATAATAATCTTTGTTGAACAGGTTTTCGATACCTAAACGAATAGTACTTTTTTCTCTGAAAGTATAGCTTGAAGAAAGATTAAAAGCCGTGAACGATTTTATAGGCCCTGTTCCATAAGTATAAGCGCCGTTTACAGGTTCAAAACGATCTCTTCCCGGCGTATTTATCATTTGTAAATAGATTGACCAAGCTTCTAAAGGTCTGATAACGGTAAAGGCAGTAATTTTTGGCGGATTTATACGATCACCTCCTAAATATACTTTTTTGTCTGTAAGCTCTCTTTTTCCTTCAGTAAAAGAATAATTAGCGCCAATATCAACTTTAGCGTGAAGACGATATTTTGCTGACAGCTCAAAACCATAAATTTTCTCAGGCGAGCGTGAAATCTGCGGATTACCATCAATGTATACATATGAAGCTCCCAATTTTGAAGTACTGTAATACACCGCAGCATCATAAGAAAGTTTAGCCCAAGCTCCAGAGAAACCAAATTCGTAATTGTTTGCTGTAACCGCTTTTATCGAAGTATTGTTTACTGTATTTTCTTTGGCAGCACGCAATACTAAACCTAAATCAGCAACACTAAAACTTTGAGAGAAACTTACAAAAGGTTTAAACAATGACCATTTTGTATAACGAAGTCCTGCATTAAACATAAGCGCATTAAAATCCAGTTCTCCGCCATTTACAGCAATTCCGCCGCCTACGTAAGTGCCGTTTACATAATTACGAATACCTATAGTAGTATAATCTGGCACATCAATATTTACATTTTCAAGTCTTAAACCCGTTTTTAAAACCAAATTTGGTCCAAACATATTTTTAAGCTGGAAGTAAGGAGCTATGTTATTCATCTTCATTTCAGGAATTACCAATCGGCCATCAGTAAGATGAGTATCAGTTATATCCGATAGAATATCTAAACCATAAGTTAAATTACCTGATATAAGAGTACTGAATTCATAAGGCGTATTTAAATTTAAGCGAAAACCAAGTTTTTTGCTTTGAGTTGCAGGTTGTCCGTTGTTTTCAAAAAAATCACTGTAATTAATTAACGTAAGATAATCTTGAAAATAAAGAGAAGCATTAACATCTGTTTTTCCAATGATGTTTTTTCCAATATAGCTTAAACTCGCATTATGGTTATACGGCGTTCCTTCAGGTTCTCCCGGACGCTGTCCTTTTACACCAATTGTTGGCGAATCAAAATTGCCATAAACACCAGCTTTAGCAACGTAATCTGTATGCTGTGTACTTTCGAAATAATTGTACATTAACTCTAAACGATTATTGTCATTAAAATCATAGCCGACTTTTGCAAAAGCATTCCAATTTTTAAGATCATTCATTCCGTATTCAGGAGAAAGAACACGCCCTTTAGCATCACGATAAAGACCAGTTTCTTCATAACGTCCGCTTACCACATAATCGAACTTTTTTATTTTTCCAGTAAATAACTGCGACACAAAGAAACCAGCAGTTTCAGCAGGTTTAACTAGCGAAAAAGCTGTTCCAGCCTCTGTCGATCCGCTTATTGCTTTGTCTGGATTTGATTTTTTAGTAATATAATTTATCAAACCGCCATCGGCACCATTACCATAAATAGCAGTTGCACCTTTAATAACTTCTACGCGATCTAGAACAGTAGGATCTAGTGAGCGCATATCTTTGGCACCATCTCTCAACGGTGTTGATTGCGGAATTCCATCAATCATAACCAAAACACGTCTACCACGTAATGTCTGACCTAAATTTTGAGTTCTATTAGTCGTAAAACCCAAACCCGGCACAGTTGCACCTAATATGTCACTAAGATTGGAGCTTATGCTTAATTGCTGTTGAATTTGTTTTTTGGATAATAATGTTACCGATGAAGGAACCTCATCCAGAATTTCAGCCTTTCTAGAGGCAGAAACGACAATTTCTTGCAATTCGTTATCCGCTTTCGATTTATCGTTTAAGATACTATCTTGACTTTTTGTGGTTTTGTCTTTTTCGTTGTTTGTATTTGTTTTAGAAATTTGTTGTGCAGAAAGTGTACTTATCGAAAAGAACACTAAGAGTAGAGTAGAAAATTTTATCATTATTTATTTAGACTTAATTAAAACAAGTGCAAATATATGAAATGTAATAAAATATAAGGCTTACTATCAGTACTGTTTCTCTGAAAATTAGTGAGATTGACAGAAAAACTTTTAAAAACTACTTATTAAACAGATCCAGTTTTATTGGTGTATGGACTGTTTTTATTTTTTCTAAAACTTACCTTCTTTTCTAAGTGTTTTATTTAAGATATTTTCTAAGTTGAGGTTTTAATGTTAATATGTTAGTAAATAATGATTTATATCTGTTTTTTTAACAGAACAAAAAATAAAATTTTTCTACATTTGATAGGAATTGAATCTTTATTAATTTAAAAATATTTACGATGGAAAAAGCTATAAAACTAAAAGTCCGCAAGGAGTTGAATAGTCAACAACAGTTGAATATAATTAAATTAAAAGGAAGTTTAATTACTAAGGGCTACACAGAAATTATACATATTCTGGATCAAGATGATGAGTTTCATATCAACTCTTTTGAAACTCCTGTTGAAACAAATACGGAAGTTCAGGAATTTATTAATGCATTTATAATTAAAGAGAATCTGGCAGATACAATATCACTTTTTAGATAAAAGGTATTGATTACAAAGTTTAATTTATAGACACAATAAGCTGTTATTATATGAAATTAGCTTGCACATAACAGTTGCTTTACTATACAAAATTATTGCAGTTCATGTTTGAAAAGGATTGGAGAATAACATATTTTGTTCTACTTATAAGCTTTTTAAATTTTCTTCTTTTTCATTTACCATTCTATGTTTATGTCTTTAATAATGTTGATTATAAAAGCATGAATGGTATAATTTTGATTGTAAGTGTAATCGTTTTAATGTTGGTTTTAAATGCGTTTGTGTTTTTCCTGCTATTTTCGATTTCGAATTATGTTGGAAAAATGCTATCGGTTTTATTCTTTATAATCAATTCTATAGCGCTTTATTTTATCAATACTTATCATGTTATAATAGACGAAAGTATGATTGGTAACGTTCTCAATACCAATTATGAAGAATCAAGCAGTTTTTTTTCTATCAAACTAGTTTTATACATTATTTTCTTGGGGATTATTCCGAGCATTTATATAATCAAAGCCAAAATATTAAGGGAAACATGGAAGAAATTTTTAACTATTTCTTCTCTCTCTTTATTATTTATAGCTGTTTTAGTATTTGTCAATGCCAGCAATTGGTTGTGGATAGATAAAAACTCCAAACAATTAGGAGGTCTTGCAATGCCTTGGTCATATTCTGTAAATACGTCACTTTTTTATATTCATAAATACAAAAAGAATCAAAAGGAAATTTTACTGCCAAATGCTGTACTAAAAGACAATCAGAAAGCGGTTGTGGTTTTAGTAATAGGAGAATCAGCAAGAAGTCAGAATTTCTCTTTATATGGTTATAAGAAAAACACCAATCCGCTGCTTTCTAAAACGCAGAATGTATTTCATTTTAACGCTGTTTCTTGTGCAACTTATACTACTGCTGGTTTAAAGTGCATTTTGGAGCATACTAATAGTGATGATCTTTATGAGATATTGCCCAATTATTTGTTCAGAAATAATGTTGAGGTTGTCTGGCGAACTACAAATTGGGGAGAACCTCCGGTACATATTGAAAAGTATCAAAACAGAGATGTTTTAAGAAAGGATTGTATAGGATCAGGGTGTAATTATGATGAGGTTCTTTTAAATGGACTGACAGAGCAGATTATGGCAAGTAAAAAGAATAAAATTTTGATCGTCTTGCACACAAGTACCAGTCATGGACCTGCTTACAGTAAAAAATATCCGTCTCAATTTGAGACTTTTAAACCCGTTTGCAATAGTGTCGAATTAGGAAAATGTTCTCAAGCAGAGCTTATTAACGCTTATGACAATACTATTGTTTACACAGATTATATTTTGCATCGTGTAATTGAAGATTTAAAACAACTGAAAGAATATAAAAGCACCATGATTTTCGTTTCGGATCATGGCGAATCTTTAGGCGAAAAAAATCTATATATGCATGGAGTTCCTATGAGTTTTGCTCCTAAAGAGCAATATGAAATTCCTTTTATTGTATGGGTATCTGATCATTCTAGACAGCTTAAGCCTAATAAATCAGTAACACAAAATCACGTGTTTCACAGCGTTTTAAACTTTTTAAATATTGAAAGTCCTATTTATAATGAAGAAATGAATATTTATGAATTGAAATAGAATAACGATTCAATTTACGCTGTTGAAACAACTTCTTATAAAAAAGTAATTCCAAAACTGCCGCAAATATTCAAAACCTTCCCCATATCAGGCGGCCCAGGCGGCAGTTGGTTAAGCTGGGTGAACATCTCTTCGATTCCAGAAGGGATTATTGTAACTATGGCTTTGGCATTTTGTTCTCCCACAACTCTAAATGAATGTGGTATTTTACGTGGCAGAAAAATAGTATCGCCTGCTTTTAATCGGTTTGTATTGCCTTCTACAATAAATTCCATTTCGCCTTCTAGTATTCTAAATACTTCGTCTTCATTTGTATGCACGTGCAAAGGTATTCCAACTCCAGGCGGATTATTGTTTTCAAAAATGGTAAACCTTCCTGCGGTGTCTTTGCCTGAAAGCTTTATTGTTTGAATATCTCCAAGAATATTTTGATGCAAACCTTGTTCAGCAGTTATGATTTTTGCAGGCGGTGGGGCAGTTTCGTCAATAAAATTATCTTTTGCCATAAATTTTATTAGATTATTTTTTTACAATTTCAGGTAAAGGCATTTTCCAAATGTTGTTAAGCACATCAGATTCTGGGCCGTAAATTCTCATAACAAACATGAAGTTTTCATCTTTAGGAGTAGGGAGCCAGTTACTTTCTTTGTCTTTTCCTGGTGAAGTGTGCTGCAAATAAATAATCAAATCTCCATTTGCTTCATATTTTAAGCCTTTGGTTTTGTTACCAATCGAATATCTGTTGATTGAGTTTGGAACAAGAAAACGTTTTGGCAGATTATACATAGTTATACTCCAAAAGTATTTTGCTTTTGGCAGTTGATCCTTGCTGAATTTTATCACATAATTATTTTTCCCTAAAAGCGGCTGTTTGTCTTTGTCGTTACCGCTTCCGGTGTAAACCGCTTCTTCTTTTGTATTTCCATAAATTCCTGCTGCGGCAGCAACTGCTCGGGTTAAGTAATTGTTTTTAAGTTCGGCGCGAGTACCAAAAAGATTTGCAAAATCGGTTACATTATTTAAGTTAGATTCCAGTTCTTGTTTTGCTTCAGCAATTCCTTTTTCTATTGCTTTAATAGTTTCTGGCGGATATTTAGAGCTGTCAAAAGGAGTTCCCGGTACAATTCCAATTTTAGCAAAACGTGCTCTAAGTTCCTTTTCACTGCTGTCTTCACTGGTATATTGTAATAATGAATTTAATACATTGATAAACTCTGGTGAACTGTAATCGCTTTCTTTCCAAGTTGGAAGCGGTAAATTGTATTTTTTTACTTCTGGAGCTACGCTTTGTGTAAATTGATGAA
Organism: Flavobacterium sp. FlaQc-30; assembly: GCF_044005885.1. NCBI lineage: Bacteria > Pseudomonadati > Bacteroidota > Flavobacteriia > Flavobacteriales > Flavobacteriaceae > Flavobacterium > Flavobacterium sp. FlaQc-30. The sequence goes on from NZ_JBIPCO010000008.1 coordinate 249,500, forward strand.
GTGGGATTAACTTATATTGCGCCTGAATTTTTTTAAGATTTGATACATCTGATGGATCATGAAGCTGAGTACGTCCAACAAGAAAAATTAAATTTGTTTCAGAGCGTAAAACTTTATTGATGCCTTTTGGAGTTTCGCCTTTCCAATCTGGTCCAGCAATTAGATATTTTCCTGCATTATTTCCAGTAGTTCTTGATCCAATATATTCATAATTAAAAGTATATAAATCTACAAACTGCATTACATAATACCTGTCGTTTTCTATTTTTGGAACTTCCATAACAACAGGTTCATTCGAAACATCAATAGCAGCCATTGAATATGGAGTGTCATTATTTATTGTTATTACCAAAGTGTCTGCAGGAGTTGCACTCATGGCAAAACTTTTAAACTTGTTAAAGCCTACATATTCTTTTGCCTCTTTATTTATGGCACTTGCATAAATAGTTTTATAATTATAGAATATAGGATATCCGTAAATCCATGCTTCTTTTGCAATAGCAGTTATTGAATCAGATGATACTGCTGCATCAGTATTATCTTGTTTATCGTTTGAGGCGTTTTTTTTGCAGCCAGTAAATACTAAAAGAGAAATGATTAAAAAAGCAGTTAGATTTTTCATAATCAAGCAGTTTGTTTATAAATAAATTTTTTCCTGATTTTAAAATTAGAATTTAAACGAAAAACTTCAACTCTTTTAGATACAAATATGGTTGCAACTTATAAGTTGCAACCATATTCTCTATTAATCTTCAACAAAAGAATTAATCAACAGTTTAAGTACAATTGATAATTAGAAAAAAAAGTTGAATTACGTTGTAAAGTTACCGCGAAGTCTAAGACTTCAGAATGCAGTAAGCGAATAGGATTTTTTAGTATAGTGCATCCTTTGTACGATTCCTTTTTTAACTTATCTTCGCTCTTTATACATTTGTGAGTACATTTAACTCATTTTAAATTTTAATTTGTGAAACAAAAACAAGAAACTGCACAAGAGAATCAACTTAAACGCGGACTTACTAACCGTCATATTCAGTTAATTGCCTTAGGAGGATCAATAGGAACAGGTCTTTTCTTAGGTATTGGTCCAGCGGCCGTATTAGCAGGCCCATCTGTTATTTTAGGATACGCTGTTGCCGGAATTATCGCTTTTTTTATTATGAGACAGCTTGGGGAAATGGTTGTCGAAGAACCTGTATCAGGAAGTTTTAGCCACTTTGCTTATAAGTATTGCGGTTCTTTTGCGGGTTTTGCATCTGGTTGGAATTATTGGATTTTATATATTTTAGTCAGCATGGCTGAACTTACCGCCATTGGTGTATATGTGCAGTTTTGGTGGCCGGAAATTCCGCTTTGGGCATCCAGTTTGTTTTTCTTCTTGGTTATTAATGCTTTGAATTTTGCTTCTGTAAAAGTGTATGGAGAAACTGAATTTTGGTTTTCAATTATAAAAGTGGTTGCGATTATTGCAATGATTCTTTTTGGTACTTATTTGCTTATAAGTGGTACAGGAGGAGAGCATGCAACGATTCATAATTTATATAACGATGGCGGATTCTTCCCAAAAGGTTTCTTTGAAAAAACTACTGATGGCAGTTTTCAAGGTTTATTAGCCGCAATGGCTCTAATTATGTTCTCGTTTGGAGGTTTAGAACTTATTGGAATTACCGCTGCTGAGGCTGAGAATCCAGAAAAAAATATTCCAAAAGCGACCAATCAGGTTATTTATAGAATCCTTATATTTTATGTTGGAGCATTGGTTATTCTATTTGCTTTATCACCGTGGAGACAAATTACTACAGACAGCAGTCCGTTTGTAATGGTTTTTCAAAATTTAAACGGAATGGAATTTGAGCTGTTTGGCAATAAAATATATTTTACAAAACTTATAGCCAATGTGCTTAATTTAATTGTATTAACCGCCGCTTTATCAGTATACAACAGCAGTGTGTACAGTAACTCACGTATGTTATACGGTTTAGCAGATCAGGGTAGTGCACCTAGGTTTTTAAAGAAGCTAAACAAGCAATCGGTGCCTGTTAATGCTATTTTAATTTCTTCATGCTTTGCGGCAATCTGTATTTTAATAAATAAAATAATCCCAGAAGAAGCTTTTAGTATTTTAATGTCTTTAGTAGTGTCTTGTTTGGTTATTAACTGGGTTATGATTTCGTATACACACCTGCAATTTAGACTTGCAAAAGATAAGGAGAACACAAAAACTAAGTTCCCATCGATATTTTATCCGCTAAGTAATTACATCTGTTTCGTATTTTTATTGGGAATTTTATCCATCATGTGGATGACTAATATGAAATTGTCTGTAGAATTAATTCCTATTTGGCTGGGGATTCTTTTTGTTTTCTACAAAGTTTTTAAAACAAAAAAATAAAGCAGCTTTTACTGCATTATTCAATATTATTTAAACACATAGAAACAATTATGTTTCTATGTGTTTAAAAATAATATCATTCTATGAGCACTATATTTTCTGATAACAGCCAAATAGGAGTAGTAACTGCTTTCTCTGATCTTGTAAATACCCATTTCAAGGGAAAAATGAATGCGCTTTGCTGGTACAGAAATTTAGATGGCGATTTTAATGAGATTGTAACCAAATTATCTTTAAAAGAAAATGTAACCGAAGTTTTTCCCGAAGATCTAATCGCGCTCCAACTATCAGAAAAGGGAAATACGGCAAGAGAAATAATTTTAAATGATTTACAATTATTAACTGATTTTGGTGCTTCGCCCTCGCTTAATTTACTGAAATGTTACGAACGTGACGACGAATTTGATTTTATATCTACAGATGTGTATTCGTTTCACGTTGATCGTTCACCCATTGCAACCGATACTTTTTTATGTACCTATCACGGAGCCGCAAGTGATATTGTTTCTAATTCGCAAGCAGACCAAAAAATCCTAATTCCAGAAGTCCGAGCAAAATTAAAAGAACTGCATGATGGATCAGAAGAAGAATTCGAAGATTTTCTAAAAGAAAACTATTTTGATTTGCATTATCAGCTTCATCCTGATGCAGAGCCTGTTAATTTAGGATTGGGACATCTGTGGCGTCTGGCGGTAGATCATCCAAAACAACAAGTACTGCCTTGTATTCATAGAGCACCAGTAGAAAATGAAGGTGAATATCGATTGTTGTTGATTTGTTGAGATACGAAGTTAGATCGCTCGGATATTACAAAGCAAATAATAAAACCATAATCTTAATAGAATAAGGAAGTTTACTCTATTCTCATAGTCAAAGGGTAATTATGTTTCTCATTTTGAAAGGCTGATCATATCATTTTGATAGGATTTATATATGACATGATAATTTTAATTTGGTATTAAATTGATAATTAGTTGTTTGATGTTTCTTAAGTTTTATTGGCATGCAATTTGTTTTTGTTTATCAAAAATAATTCAACTGTTTTGCATAAATGCATATTATTATAGTTGTAATAATAGAATTATAACCCCAAAACAGTATCAATTTTAAAGAAATATGAAAGCAAAAAAAACTAGAAATAAAGAGATTACGAAACAATATTTATCAAATAAATCGATGCTGAGAAAAGATAGAGCCATTAACTTAATTGTGTTTGCTATAGTTTCCTTTATTACCGTTTTGCTAATCTGGCAAATAGTGTAGGTTATATTTAATTTAGCCTATTTCAAAATTATACTTTGCGGGCAGGGATTACAAATCCGCGCGATCGGGTTAAAAAAAATATTTGGAAGAGAATAATTTTGTGAATTGCGCAGATAAATTTAATAGTTTTGATGAACTTGATCTTTGAGACGGTATTAAATGCGTCTTAAATGGATAGAAAACAGAACTAAAAAAAAAAAATGAAAAATAGTTGAAATGACAGGTAAAATAGAAGAACTTTTCAAATTCATTTCTAATAATAGAAAATACAACAAAGCTTTACAAGAGAGATATTATCGTTCAATTATTTTGCCATGTAACGGTGAAAAAGAAAAAATAGTTTCTTTATTATATCATATTGCAAACACTCAAAGCCAGCCTAAAATTGACAATCTTGCGGAATTTTACAAATCAATTATTACTGAAGAAAATTCTTTGAAGTCATTTAAAGAATTTGTTATAAAAATTAATCCCAATGGAGAAAGTAATTTTGAAAGCGTTTATAAAGGAATGCTAAATCAAAAAGGATGGGGACCAAAAACTTCGGCATTAATTTCAAAAAGTATATTTCACTTACATAATGGACAATATTCAGCAGATTTAAAAATTTGGAATGATGTTCCTACACTAATTGATGAAAATGATAGTTTTTATCTTCCCGTTGACGCTGTGATAATTGCTATTTTTAAAAAATTAAACCCCGATAAAACTTGGAATTTTACAAACATAAACTCACTTCTTAAACGTAAATATATTGGACAAGAAATTGAAATTTGGGATGATTTATGGTTCTGGGGATTTATAACGCAAAATGGAGGGGAAAATCGAAAATTTGAATGGAATGAGAACAAATACTGGGCATTAAAAGAAAGTGACAAAGACAAAATAAAAATAGAAGAAATAAAAAATAAATGTCAAGAGTTTTTAGGAATCTTTAATTAACAAAACTGAATGAGTAAAATACTTGGCATAACAGTTATTACAAAACAGAAAAGAGACTTTTAAAAGTCTCTTTTTTTTGAATTAATATATCTTTAAAAACTATTATTTGCCAATCAATTTCTCAAGCCTAACCATCATTTCATCTTTCTCTTTCAACATCCTTTCATACAAAGCAATTTTTTCTTCATGAAGTTTAAGTAATTTGTCGATAGGATCATTATTGAAAGTTGGACTATAATTTATCAAACCTTGAGTATCATGAAAGGTATTAGAAATAATATTTATTGCCTGCTCTTCATCAAAATTCTGAAAAGCTTCAACAGGAATTTTTAATACTGCCGAGATTTGTTTCAGCAAATTGTCTTCGATTACATCTTTTTGCTCCAGCATAGAAATTTTCTTTTGGTTCCATTCTTCGCCCAGATCATAAGCTAATGCTTCCTGCTTTATGTTAAGCATTTCTCTAAAACGTTTTACGTTTCTTCCCTGATGTATTTTCTGTTCCATAATGAATATTGGTTTTCTAAAGGCTCAAAGATAAAGCCATTTGGATTAAAAATCATGAGTTTCAAAGATAAAAAATTATTTCAAAGAAGAATTATTTTGTAAGAATATTATAGTTGTTATTCGAATAGATTATCCTTTTGAAAGAATAGAATTTCGCTTGATAATTTTAAATCGACTAACTATGAAAAAGAATAAAATATCTTTCGAAACCAGATATTGGGCAGGATATACGACAAAAAATCCGTTTAGAGCAATTAATGCCTTTTTTGACTATGCAGATCTTGATTATTATAAACAACATTTAAGCGAAATGGTAATGTACAGCTATAAAAGAAAAGTCTATTTACAGGACAATCCCGCTAGTGTTTTTGTTTTGTACACTGCTTTTAACTCTTTTCTGAAAATTTGTTACTGCCTGCAAGAGAAAAACAAAAAATGGAAGATTAAAGAATCTTTGCGTTCAGAAAAGGTTTTCCATCTTTTGTCCCTTACAAAGGAAGAATACGAAAATCCTTTTATTGTATTTCAAAAAGCATTTGATGAATTTACGCTTGAAGAATTTGCACTATTTCTATGTCAAATCCTCGAGCTTTCGTTGTTTCCCTATGCCGAAGATCCTGACTTTGACCTGACAACGCCTTATATTCATTTAATGAAAATGCTCGATGCAGTAGAATTGATAAGAGAAAGGGGAGTTGAGAAAATCAAGAAAACAAATCAGATTAATGCTGTGACAGAATAAACAATCTCTTATTCAAACTTTCAAAATACAACGATATGATTTCAAGAAAATAGTATTGAATATTTTTTAAGTAAAAATAAACAGCCTTAACTTTTTGTGGCAAAAAAGGTATCCACTTCAAAGTAATATTAAATGAAAAAAAGCTTCAGTGAAAATTTTCAGAATGTAAATATTACGGTTGGGTCTAAAAATATGATTCTTCGGTAATTTAAAAAAAAAAGGAAAAGTTTAATTCAGCAATTTTACGGCAATAATTGCTTAATCTATATATCTATGATCACTTCACTTACCATAATCGCGGCTACAAATTTTTCTACTATCGCAGACAATGCAGTAACTTATGCAGCAGGACTTGCAAAAGCAACAGGTGCCAAACTTATTTTGTTTAATTCATTTTCGTTAAGCGTTCACAGTGCTAATTCTTTGATTACTGCCGAATCGATGCAGAAACAAATGGATAAAGCAGCTTTACGAGTTCAGGTTTTAGCTTCAGAGATTGCAGATTTGTTTAAAATTTCGGTAGAAAGTATTTGCAGTTATTCTTTTTTAGAAGATGAACTTCCTGCTATCATTGATCAAACCAATGCTAATCTTGTTGTTATGGGTATGGCAGAACGTTCGCTGGAGCAGGATTTATTGGGAAATACAACCACTTCGGTTATTAAAAGTTTAAACATTCCTATTTTGGCTGTTCCAGAAAATGCTCGTTTTCAAAACGCAAAAAAAATCCTGTATGCTTGTGATACGGTAAGTTTATCGTCAATTAGAAGATTCAGCTGGATTAGAGAAGTAATTGGCAATTTAGGTTCTGAAATTGAATTTTTCAGCGTTGATAAAAAATTGGACGAAATAAGAGAAGAACAAGGTAAAATTTTACTAAATTCTTCAATCGAAAAAAAGTTTGAAGATGTAAAATACATTTATAAAAACGTAAGATCAAATGCGGTGATCGATGAAATTAAGAATGAAATCAAAAATTTTGAAGCCGATATTTTAGTAATGGCGCCTCAAAAATATGGTTTTTGGGATTCACTGATTCATAGAAGTAAAACTAGAATTATGGCAGCAGGTTTAGATATTCCATTATTATCTATTCCAAAGAATTAAAAAAACAAAAAAAACAAAAAAATGAAGGCAGTAATTACAGCTATAGGCGGTTTTGTACCCACTTCAATCCTAAATAATAAAACAATTTCGGAAACTGTTGAGACTACAGAGCAATGGATTGAGAAGAGAACCGGAATAAAAGAAAGACGAATTGCAGTAGGTAAAAGTACTTCTGATCTTGCCTGCGGTGCGATCGAAAATCTATTGAGCAATTATGATGTTGATGCTTCTGAAATTGAAGTTTTGATACTTGCAACAGCTACACCAGATCATATTTTGGCACCAACAGCCAGTAAAATATGTGAGCTGAGCGGACTTAAAAATGCTTTTGGTTTTGATATGAATGCAGCTTGCAGTGGTTTTTTGTATGCCCTTGAAATGGGGGCGACTATGATTGAAAGCGGACGTTATAAGAAGATTATTGTAGCTGGTGCCGACAAAATGAGTTCGATTGTTGATTATGAAGATCGAAATACTTGTATTCTTTTTGGAGACGGAGCAGGAGCAGTGCTCTTAGAAAAGACCGAAACAGAATACGGATTAATGAAGAGTATTTTAAAAACTGACGGAAGCGGTACTGAATCTTTAGTTGTACCAGCTGGAGGGTCTAAATTTCCTGCCAGTATGCAGAGTATTCTACACAAAAAACATTTTATTACACAAGAAGGATCATTTGTATTTAAAAGAGCTGTTGAAGCGATGTCAAGCGTATCAAGAGATGTTTTGATTAGTAATGCTCTAGATGCTGATGAAATTGACTGGGTTATACCACATCAGGCTAACCTGAGAATTATAAATGCTGTGAGCGAGAATCTTGCTATCGATAATAAAAAAGTAAAAGTTAATATTGAAAGATATGGTAATACAACCTCGGCGACAATTCCGTTATGTCTATGGGATTATGCTGCCGATTTTAAAGAAGGACAAAACCTGCTTATAACTACTTTTGGCGCTGGATTTTCTTGGGGAGCAACCTGTTTAAAATGGGGTGTTATGAGAGAAAGAAAATCACAGAAGTCTAATAAAACAATTCAAAAAAGAAAAGTTTTAGAGCCACAATTATCGTAATCTTAAAGATGAATCAAAATAGGATTTTTTCAATTTTTATCTTTGTTTAAAATTAAAAGTCTAAATTTATTCATAAACCAGTTGTTGTAAGTAAATGGGAGCAAGCGTTCAAAATAAAATTTCGGGGAAGAATTTTTTCTACAAATACTATAGAATTATAGTCATTCCGGTAGTTTTTTTAGTGTATTTGTCTTCCTATTATCTGTTGAATCCGTATCAAGAAGAATCTTTAATATCTCTTGACTCGACATTCGATATTTTTATTATTCTGATATACTGTGGTGTACTTACAGAATTAAGTCTTTTTGTTGGACGAAGTTTAAATCGTTTAATACGCTGGGAGCATAATCCTATTTTTAGAGCAATTGCGCAGTTTATGTGCCTCATAGCGGGGAATATTCTTTTAAATTATATTTTTTCATATTTATGGAACTATCTATATCCCGAAGCTTGTTTAGAAGAAAATGAACTGCTTATTATTTGGCAGTCTAATATTATGGCTGTGATATTATCACTTTTTATTAGTTCAGTACATACCGGAATTTTTTTATTGAACCGCTGGCGTGTGACTTCAAATGAAGCAGCTGAGCTTAAAATTAAAGCCTCAGAACTTCAGGAAGCCGTAACACGATCACAGTTAGAATCGCTAAAATTGCAGTTAGATCCTCATTTTATATTTAATAATTTCAGTACATTGACTGAACTGATTCACGAAGATCAACAAGAAGCAGGATCTTTCTTGGAAAATATTACACGAGTGTACCGTTATATGATTTCGAACTTGGATAAAGACACTATAACGGTAAGAGAAGAAATGGAATTTTTAAATGCCTATTTCTATCTGTTAAAAAAACGTTTGGGTGAAAAAATTGACTTACATTTAGAAGTTGACAGCGATTGTCTTGATCTTCATTTGCCGCCATTAACGTTACAATTATTGGTCGAAAATGCCGTAAAACATAACATGGCAACATTATCCAGTCCGTTGATTATATCCATTTATTCAGAAGAAAAAAGTTTAATAGTAAAAAATAATTTACAGCTTACTTCTGGAAAATCCCTAGTTTCTACAGGCGTAGGACGCAAAAATATTGAATTTCGCTATAAGATTCTATTCAACAAAAAACCTGTTTTTTCACAATCATTAGAAAGTTTTATAGTGCGTTTACCATTAATATAGAGAGTATGAGAATTTTGATTATTGAAGATGAGAGTATTAATGCCAGCCGACTTAAAAGACTCTTAGAAGAATTAGAACCCAATTGCGAGATTCTTGCTATTATTGATACCGTTGAAGGCGCTGTAAAGTGGCTTCGCGCAAACGAAAAACCAGATTTAATAACCATGGATATTCGACTGGCAGATGGAATTAGTTTTTCTATTTTTGAAGAAATAAAAATTACAAGTCCAGTTATTTTTACCACAGCTTACGATGAATATGCGGTAAGAGCCTTTAAGGTCAACAGTATCGATTATTTGATGAAACCTATTGATAAGAGCGAACTGGAATTTGCTTTGCAAAAGTTTAAAAAACTGTCTAAATCTGACAGTAATATCGATATTGCCGAGATTTTAAAAGGTTTTATAAATAAACCGAATTTTCGTCTGCGCTTTTTAGTAACGTATCGTGACGGCTACAAAAGTGTGAATGTTACTGATATTGATTTTATCTATTCCGAATTTAAAACTTCAAATTTGGTTTTAAAATCAGAAATGGTAATTCCAATTCCGCAAACTATGGAAGAATTGGAGCAGGAACTTGATCCCGATGTTTTTTTTCGCGCCAACAGGCAGTTTTTCATACGTGCCGAAAGCATAAAATCGATCGCCAATTATTTTAATGCCAAACTTAAAATTCAGTTAAAAGCTGATCCAGAGCGCGAAGTAATTATAAGCCGCGAAAAAGCTCCCTATTTTAAACAATGGATGGATCGCTAGGAAAGGTTTAAAGATGCAAAGGTGCAAAGTGACAGAGGTTTAAAGGTTTCTTTAATTTGCCCTCTTTCAGAAAAATAAACTGTAAATTAAAAATCTGTTAAATCTCCTCAATCTGCGAGAAAAAATGAATCTTTTCAGTCCTTTAATTCTATCTAACTACTTTTTTTAATAGTTTTTTTTCGCCACGACTCTAGCGATAGCGAACAGGCGAAGCAATTCATGAATCGTTTTTTCACGCAGATTTAAAACGATTTAAGCCGATAAGTGCAGATTATTATTCATAATATTTTAGTTTAAATCTGCTAAAATCTTTTTAAATCTGCGAGAAAAAAAGAATCTTTTCAATCCTTTAATTCTATCTAACTCTTCTGAAGTTTTTGTAATAGGCTTAAAATTATAGGCCTAAATCTTTACGTCTTCGCTCTCGATAACTATTAGGATTACATGCGTATTTCTCGTTGCTGAGAAAAATCGTTGTGATTTAATCTTCTTTCAAAATAATTATAAAAAAGCCTTTCTATAGCGTGTAGTACTATAGCATAAGGTTTTTTTTATGCGCTATTATTTGGGTAGACTTACGTCTTCGTTTCAGTATCGAAAAATTCCGTTTGGGTAAGTTTATCCCGTAAAAAGGCTCTTTTGAGTTGTTAATTTGCTGTCAAATTTGAGATAATTCATTTAAAATGAAAAGTAAAATGACAAAACAGTTTTTTAAGAATAATAAAGCAATTGGCAGGATTGCGGTTTTATTGATAATCATTTCTTTCTCTTCGTGTGGGAAAAGTGCAGATGCGCAACAAGCTCCGCCAAAACCAGAAGTCGATTTTTTACAGACCAGTTCCGCAACAGGCGATGTAGAAAAAAAATATCCCGGAACAGTAGAAGGTACTGTAAACGTTGATATAAAAGCGCAGGTATCAGGTTATCTTGAAGCCATTTATGTCAAAGAAGGAGATTATGTAAACAAAGGGCAATCTCTTTTTAAAATTAAAGGCGACATATATGCCGAGCAGGTAAACAACAGCCTTGCGGCTTACAAAAGTGCTTTGGCGAACCAAGCCAATGCAAAGTTGGAAGTAGAAAAAATCAAACCGCTTGTTGAAGGAAAAGTTTTCTCTGATATGCAGTTAAAAACAGCGCAAGCTAGTTACGAAGCAGCGACAGCTCAAGTAGCGCAGGCTAAGGCAGCTTTAGGATCATCAAAGTTAAATGCCGATTTCTCTTTGATTAAAGCTCCTGTAAGCGGATATATTAGTCGTATTCCAAATCGTATAGGAAATTTAGTTACACCAAACGATGCTGTTCCTTTAACTACACTTTCAGAAATTAACAATGTGTTTGTTTATTTTTCGCTGACAGAAGCAGATTATTTGGCTTTCTCAAAAGATTCAAAAAGCGATCAAACAGTAAGTTTGATTATGGCCGATGACAGCCTATACGATCAAAAAGGAAAACTGGAAGTGGCCAGTGGAAACATTGATCGTACAACAGGTACAATTGCTTTAAAAGCCATTTTTCCCAACCCGAGAAAAGAATTGCGTTCTGGTGGTTCAGCAAGAGTGGTATTAAACAAAAGTTTATCATCAGTAATTACAGTTCCAATGGCAAGTGTAAAAGATATTCAGGATAAATTTTTTGTTTTTGTTCTGAAAGAAGGAAACAAAGTAGCTATGGTTCCTATTGAAATTGCAGGAAGCGCCGGAGTAGATTACTTCGTAAAATCAGGTTTAAAATCAGGAGACAAAGTAGCTTTAAATTCTATCGATGTGCTTTACGATAGTATGGAAGTAGTTCCAAAAATCGCTGGTAAAGCCTTAAGCAGTAAATAATTTTTGATTTAAATTTATAATAACATTTTCCATGTTAAAGAAAATAATAGACAGGCCGGTATTGGCCACAGTTATCTCTATTGTATTGGTAATCTTGGGGATCATTGGTCTTACCAGATTATCTGTAACGAGATTTCCTGATATTTCGCCGCCTACTGTAATGGTAAGCGGTACGTACCCAGGAGGAAATAGTGAAACCGTTATTCGTTCAGTGGTAACCCCATTAGAGGAACAAATTAACGGGGTTGAAAATATGGAGTACATAAAATCTACTGCCAGTAACGATGGATCCTTTTCGATCAGCGTTATTTTTAAACAAGGCGTAGATCCAGATCAGGCAGCGGTAAATGTGCAGAACAGAGTACAGCAAGCGACGCCGAAATTACCTCAGGAAGTAGTTCGTATGGGACTTACGACCTCGAAACAACAAAATAGTATGATTGTTATTTTCAACTTGTATACAGATGATAATAGCAAATACGACGAATTGTTTTTGCAGAATTATGCCAACATAAATTTAGTGCCTCAAATGAAACGTGTTCCAGGTGTGGGACAGGTTCAGATTTTTGGACAAAAAGATTATTCCATGCGTGTATGGCTTGATCCTAGAAAAATGGCAAATGCAGGTTTAGTTCCTTCAGATGTTACGCAGGCAATTGCAGATCAAAGTTTAGAATCGGCTCCCGGAAAATTAGGAGAAGAATCTAAAGCCGCTTTAGAATATGTAATTCGTTACAAAGGAAAAAAGAACAAACCAGAGCAATATGAAAATATTGTAGTTAAAAATAACGGAAGTAATGTCCTGCGATTAAAAGATGTTGCGCGAGTTGAATTTGGTTCTATTTCATACAGCGGAGACAATAAATCGAACAGTAAAAATGCGGTTACAATGGCAATTTTACAAACTTCGGGATCTAATGCAAACGATATTGAAATCGGGATTAATAAAGAAGTAGAGCGATTATCAAAATCTTTTCCTCCCGGTATTAAATACGTTAATGTAATGAGTACCAAAGAACGTTTGGATGAAGCAACAGGACAGGTAAAATCGACTTTGTTTGAAGCTTTTATTCTGGTATTTATAGTCGTATTTATATTCCTGCAAGATATTCGCTCGACGATAATTCCAGCGATTGCAGTGCCAGTGGCTATTGTAGGAACCTTTTTCTTCTTGTTGGTTTTCGGATTTACCATAAATATTCTAACCCTCTTTGCGTTGGTTTTGGCCATCGGAATTGTAGTGGATGATGCTATTGTGGTCGTAGAAGCCGTTCACAGTAAAATGGAAGAAGATGCAGGGATTTCAGCAAAAGAAGCCACTCACGGGGCAATGGCAGAAATTACAGGAGCAGTAGTTTCGATTACTTTAGTTATGTCAGCCGTATTTATTCCAATTGGTTTTATGACAGGATCTTCGGGGATTTTCTATAAACAATTTGCCTATACTTTGGCGATTGCGATTATTATCTCGGCTGTAAATGCCTTGACGCTGACTCCGGCTTTATGCGCATTATTGCTAAAGAATCATGGTGATAAACATGGAAATCACGAGCACAAAACTAGTTTTAAAGACCGTTTTTTCGTTGGATTCAATACAAGTTTCAACAATTTTACGGGAAGATATATTAAAGGGGTTCGTTTCCTTATTGGAAGAAAATGGATTGCAGCGGGATTGGTTACCGGAATAACAGCTCTTGCAGTGTATATGATGATGTCAACACCAAAAAGTTTCGTTCCGCTTGAAGACGACGGATTTATGGTTTACAGTTTATCAATGCCGCCGGGAACTGCACTTGATCGTACCACTGAAGTAGTGCAGAGAATGGAGAAAATATTAGAATCAGAAAAAGCGATTGATGTCAATACCAGTATTACAGGATTTAATATTTTGAGTAACAGTTCCAGTACCGCATACGGATTAGGATTTATTAAATTAAAACCTAAAAAAGAAAGAGGTGAAGTTAAAGATATTGATGAAATTTTGAACAGTGTAACGGCTAAATTATCCAAAATCAAAGAAGGTTCGATTATGGTTTTCAGAATGCCGCCTGTTGAAGGATTTGGTGTAACAAGTGGTGCTGAAATTGTATTGCAAGACAGAATGGCAAGAAGCCCGGAAGCCTTAAAAGCAATGTCAGATAAAGTAATCGGACAGATTATGCAGCAACCTGGAGTTCAATATGCGTATACGACTTTTAGAGCCGATTATCCGCAGCTGGAATTAGAAGTTGATGAAGACAAAGCCCGCCAGATGGGAGTGAATGTGAAAGAACTGCTAGGAAATATCCAAACGTATTTTGCAGGAGATCAATCATCAGATTTTACAAGATTTGGTAAGTTTTACAGAGTAAATGTAAAAGCTGATGGAATTTTCAGAATGGATCAAGATGCCTTTAATGAGATTTTCGTTAGAAATGCAGAGATGCAGATGGTTCCTGTAAAATCAATCGTGAAATTCCATAAAGTGTACGGACCAGAATCAGTAAACCGTTACAACCTTTACAATTCCGTAAATATTACTGCAATGGCATTACCAGGTTACAGTAACGGTCAGATTATGGGGAATTTAGAAAAGGTTTTAGATAAACTTCCTTCTGATTACAGTTACGAATGGACAGGTTTAAGTTTGGAAGAAAAAGCAGGAGGAAACCAAACTGTTGCCATTTTTGGATTATGTCTGTTGTTTGTATTCTTTTTATTGGCAGCGCAATATGAAAGTTATTTATTGCCGTTGGCTGTTTTACTATCAATTCCAACAGGAATATTAGGTGCTTTTGCCGGAGTAAAAGCAGTTGGGTTAGATAACAACATTTATGTTCAGGTCGGACTCATTATGCTTGTGGGGCTTCTCGCCAAGAATGCCATTTTGATTGTAGAGTTTGCGCTTCAAAGACGTCTTTCAGGTTTAAGTATTGTCGAAGCAGCAATCGAAGGAGCAAGATCAAGGCTGCGACCAATTATTATGACTTCATTGGCCTTTATCGTAGGTATGATTCCATTGATGTTTGCGTCTGGAGGAACTGCAGTTGGGAACAGATCGATTAGTGTCAGCGCTTCGATTGGAATGTTAAGCGGTGTGGTTTTAGGAATTTTTGTGATTCCGCTGCTTTTTATCGTATTCCAATATTTACAAGAAAAAGTATCGGGTAAGAAGGTTGCAGCGCAAGTTCAAACTATAAAAGAATAATAATGAAAACACTATATAAAATTGGAATAGTTTTACTTACCGGAACGCTCATGACCTCATGTGTGGTAGGAAAAAAATATTCCCGTACAGATTTACAAGCGCCGGAAAAATACCGTGAAGAAATTGCGGTTACCGCAGACACGGTTTTAGTGCCGTGGAAAAACTATTACAAAGATCCTTTGTTGGTTAATTTGATTGAAAAAGCCCTCGTTAAAAACAACGAGGTGCTTATTGCAGTCAAAAGTATGGAACAACTTGACCTTGCTTACAAGCAAGCCAAGTTGTCCTTACTTCCAACACTTGATTTTGATGCAGGAGCAAGCCGTTCCTACCTTTCAAAGAATTCGTTAAACGGATCTTTAAGTTCACAGTTTACGAGTAAAGATTATATGGACGATTACAGTGCTAATCTTCGTATGTCTTGGGAAGTTGATATTTGGGGAAAAGCAGCCATGCAGAAAAGAGATGCAAAAGCAACTTATTTTGCTCAGAAAGAAAACCTGTCTGCTCTAAAAACCAGAATTATTGTTCAAGTGGCACAATCGTATTACAATCTTTTAGGATTGGATGAACAATTGAAAATTGCTGAAAAGAATATTGAATTAAGCGACAATACGCTTAAAATGATGAAACTGCAGTACAATTCGGGCTCTATAAGCTCTTTGGCAGTAAATCAGACTGAGGCTCAGAAAAAAACAGCAGAATTACTCGTTCCTTTAGCAAAAGCCAATATAGCCGTTCAGGAAAATGCCTTGCAGATTTTGTGTGGTGAATATCCAAATACAATAGAGCGTTCCGGAAACCTAAATGTTGATGAATTTGCTTTCGAGATGCCATCAGGAATTCCAGCTTCACTTTTAAGCCGAAGACCAGATGTAAAAGCGAGTGAATATGCAGTTATGTCGGCAACAGCTAAAACAGGTTTAGCTAAAGCCACCATGTACCCAACGTTGAGTTTAAGTCCGTCAATTGGAATCAATTCATTTGAGTTTGATACCTGGTTTAATTTTCCCGGATCAGTTACAAAAAATATAGCAGCGAATTTGGCACAGCCTATTTTTCAGAAAAAAGCTTTAAGAACAGCTTACGAGGTTGCCGTTTTAGAACAGGAAAAAGCAGTTGTATCGTTTAAACAATCTTTTATTACTGCTGTTGGTGAGGTTTCAGATGCCATGTCAAGATTGAAATATGCTGACCAGCGCATTGAACTGGCTCAAGAAAAAGCAGCTTCTTTAGACAAAGCTACTGCCGATGCTTCACTTTTATATAAAAGCGGGATGGCAAATTATCTTGAAATTATTGCAGCACAAAACAGTGCATTGCAAAATGATCTCGATTTGATCACTATAAAATTGGAAAGATTAAATGCGTCCGTAAACCTCTACCGCGCTTTAGGCGGAGGAGTGGAGTAAATTCCAAATAGAATTAATTCATCATCTCTATCAAGACAGATTGAGATGGTGAATTTTTGTATGTTAAAGAAAAAAAATATTCAACTATAATTAAACTTTTTCAATTAGTCCGTGATTAATTTGAATTTTACAGGTTGAAAAAAGATATTTGAATTTTTCTCAAAATAAATTCCATTTTCTTTGTTATCAAATTTTACTTTGTAATTATGAATTAAGGTAGTTTGTGCAATCATATTTATCTGGTAAGTATCTCCAATTTTATTTGCTTTTGATATATCCTGAACAATACCATTAATCACCACCGATTTAGGAACAACAGCAGTGTCATTTAATTTAAAACTAACTATATACCCTCTTTCACTATTGCTGTTATAACTTTTATACGTTTGATTTTTAATATCTAAAAGCTGTCTTGAACAGGAAAGAAAAAAAAGTCCAAAAGAAAATAATAAAAAGACGGCTTTAGGGATACTATTTTTCATAATTTTAGCGTTTTACAACTACAAAATTAGCTTAAATTAAACGATTGAAAAAATAATGAAATTAAAATATATTGTTAAGACATTACTTGTAGGATTGGTTTTTACAGCTTGCAGCAAGGATTCTGATTCTGACACTAAAGAAGCCACAACGACCAAGCCAGACGAGATTAACAACTTTGTTTGGAAAGCTATGAATTCTTGGTACTACTGGCAGCCCAACGTTGCCAATTTGTCCGACGACAAAATCACTTCTACCGAAGTATATAACAATTTAGTCAACGGAAAAACTCCCGATGCGCTTTTTTATTCACTTCTATATCAAAGAGGAACTGTCGATAGATTTTCTTGGATTGAAAACAGTAATGAGATAGTGCGTGTTTCAAAAATTGCAGAAGTCGAAAAAAAGGGTGGTTTTAATTACGCAATTTACCCTAAAGATGCATCCAATACAAATTTGGTAGCCTTAATTAACTACATCGTACCTAATTCACCAGCAGCTTTGGCAGGATTGAAAAGAGGTGACGTTATTACAAAAGTAAATGGAAGCCAGCTTACTTCAAGCAATTATGACCAACTAGAAAATGCACAATTGACAATTACTTTGGCAGCAAGCGTGCAATTTTCAAGCGGTGGTTTAGTAACCACAGACAAAGCAGGAACTGTGAGTGTATCAAAAGCCGAAATTGATGAAAACCCAGTGGCTTATTACGAAAAGAAAGTATACGGAGCAAAGAATGTTGGTTATCTAGTTTTTAATGGTTTCAAATCCGATTATAATGATGAACTCAATTCGGCTTTCGCTAAAATGCAAGTGGATGGAATTAATGAATTGGTTTTAGATTTAAGATACAACGGAGGCGGTTCATTAGAAACGGCAGTTGCCCTAGCTCAAATGATTAATGGCAGTTTTACCAATAAACCATATATTTATTTAGACTTCAATAATAAACACAATAGTGAAGACGGCTATGAAAATCTTTCTGAAAAAGTAAACATTTTTAACTTGGTTGATAACAAACCAACTTTTCAGAGAGAAGAAACTATAAACAGCCTTGCTTTGACAAAAATATATGTGCTGGTAAGTTTTCAAACCGCTTCTGCCAGCGAGCTCACGATACAATGTCTAAAAAAATACATTAACGTAATCACAATAGGTGAAGAAACTGTTGGTAAATTTGTTGGTTCAAACACACTATACGATTCTCCTGCCAGTGATTATACGTCCTATGTCAATCGAAGCACTAAACACAAATGGCAATTGCAGCCCATTACTTTTTCATATTACAATAAAGACAAAGACGCAAATCCAGCGAAAATTGTACCTGATTACGAAATTAATCCTTATAGTACTTTTTTAAACCTGGTTGAATTTGGAAACGTAAAAGATCCTTATTTGAATAAAGCTCTCGAATTAATTACAGGCCAAACTATACGAACTACAGCAAAAACCGCCAATTCTTCTTTTTTAATAAAAATGGACAATCTTGCCGCATTCAATCCTACAAATACTGCCAGAGGTTTATATATAGAGGATTTTAAAAGGTCGAAAAAACAATAAATAACCACGAAACTAAATATAGAAATTAAAAACATCAATCTTAATTTAGGCTATTTCAATTTAGATGAAATTCGTGTTTAAAGTATAAATTAGCTCTTTTAATCTTAATAAAAGAGCTTTACTTTTTTTACAGGAATAACCAACTCTCCGAAGAGTTCTTATGAAAAGCTGTGCGAATGTCTCCGGACTTCGCGCAATTTTTTGTTACTTAGAAATTATAAACCAGATAGAAGTCTCCTGACTTCAAACATCTTTGTTATATCCAAGTTGTAAATAAAAATCGTTGTATAATTCAATTTTTAAAAGCTGCAAGATTTAAGATAATCAACAAAGCACTTTACAAAAAGGCATAAAAAAAATCCCATTTCGTTAGAAATGGGATTTTAATTTTGTGACCCTTATTGAACAATTTACAAACCATTTTATAAATGATTTAAAGAAATCGGCTTATTTTTAAGTTAATTTGTAAGATAATTATTCTGTATTTTTATTCAAGAAAGGTTTGTATGTATCGTAGGGGTTAAATGTTAAAAAATGTAAAACAATAAAAATTCATTTTAAAGCAAAAATCAACAACTGTATTGGTAATTCTATTTATTTCTTTTTTTTGTCAAAATATTCTAATATGAAAATTGTTTTTGCAACTAAATCTTCATTTAATTTATATTTTGCTTCAATTATATTTCCGCTTTTATCGTAGTTATATTCTTCTTGGTATTCAATTGCTTTTTTAGAATCCAAACCGTAAAGATTGGCAATGATAGGGCATTCTGCAAAAGTTTTAGGAGTATTAATAACTGCTTTTTTTAGCACTAATTTACGGTCGATATTATAGAGATATTTAACATTTAAAGTATCTGAATCTTTAGTTGCAAAAATACTTTCCAAGTTATTATTTGAATCGTAAGTATACTTGGTATTCAAGATCCTTTTTACAGAACCCAATGTAATTAAATTTTGCTCTGTAAGTTTTTCGTTAGTATGCGAATAATGTACAGTAGCTATTGTATCTGTTTTAGAATCATTAATGTTAAGATCAATCTCATCAGACAATAAATTTGCTGACGAATAACTTAAGCGAACCTCAGAATATCTCTTAACATTATAAGGGGAACCAAAAGACTTTCGTGAAGTTAATAATTTATTTGTATAAGTGTATTCGTCTTTTAAGGCCAACTCATTTTTAAAATAACTTTCTTTGGCAATTAATTGATTATCATTATTGTAAGTGTATTTTGTTAAAGTACGCTGAATTGTATCGTTGTTTCTTATTGAGCAATTGTATTCTGTACCTCTAATTTTGTTCCTGTTATACCCAATTTTACTATATGAATTAACCCCAGATTTTTTGAAACTTTCCTGAGTAATTCCTAAATAGATACTATTTGTATCATATCTGTAAACACTTTTCGAATATGGTTTTCCTTTATCAAAAGAAGTATTCTCAGTAGTCAAACCTTTATTATTATAAGTTATAATAGACAAAGTATCATTCATAAATTGATTTTGTAGTCTTTGACTAATGATTATTACTTTTTTTACAGATGTTGAAACTGTGTTGCCGTAATGTGCTTTTCCCTCATAAGGTCTTGGCGAGATTTGAACTTCCCAATTATTTTGAGCAAACAAATCTGTAGATAAAAGAATTAATAGCAAAACATAATAGAAATGAAAATTTTTCATTTTTCTTTAATTTTAAAATGATACAAATATATATTAATTATAACTCCAATAATTAATGCTGAAACCAAAATAACATGATCCACTTTACTATCAAGTTCCTTCCCAGCTCTCTGAAGAGTTCTTATGAAAAGCTGTGCGAATGTCTGCTGACTTCGCGCAATTTTTTGTTTCTTAGAAATTATAAACCAGATAGAAGTCTCCTGACTTCAAACATCTTTGTTATATCCAAGTTGTAAATAAAAATCGTTGTATAATTCAATTTTTAAGGATCAGCACAAAATGTTGTGGGGAAATATTAAAAACAAGAATTTACAACAAATCACAAATAAAAACGCAAAGATTTGCAAAGTTTAAATTAAAAACTTCGCGAATCTTTACGTTCACCGATATAGGACTTATTTATCTTATCAAACATAGCCCGTGGTTTCAACCACGGGGACACAATGTATTTAAAAACACGTTTCCCGTGGTTGAAACCACGGGCTATATTTTTATCTAATCTTTTCTTTTTTAGGCTAACGAATATTTATGCTTAATTTTTGCTAGTCCACAGGTTTTTGTCTTGATCCATTTTTAAAAGCTGCAAGATTTAAGATAATCAACTAAGCACTTTACAAAAGTGCATAAAAAAAAATCCCATTTCGTAAGAAATGGGATTTTAATTTTGTGACGTTTAGTTCACAATTTACAAATCATTTTATGAACGATTTAAAGAAACTAGCTTATTTTCAAGTGAATTTGTAAGATAATTATTTTGTTTTTTCGCTTGTGAGCGGTTTGTATATATCGTAAGGGTTAAATGTTAAAAATTGTTAATTCGACGATATATGATTTGGGTTATCATGATTTATGAATAAAAATTTTGGCAAAGTAAAATTAAATCATTCTATAGAAAATATTCCTATCAAAATTTATCGATGATGGACTCTAAAAATAATTGCTTAACTTTTCGTTTATTTGAGTCAAGATAGTTTACTTGAATTTTTAAGTTTTTATTATTCTAGTGCTAGAAACGGTTAATATTTTATTTAATTCTTTTTACTCTTATACTTTTGCCTTTAACTGTCATTATATAATGGCTTCCGGTTTTAATTATAATTGCATTTGGTCTATATGAATAGAAGTATTTATACTTGTGTTTATCCTGTTTCCAAATCTGTCCATTTTGAAGTTCAAAAATTGTGTCACCAGACCAACCTTTAAAATCATTTATTATTTTACTCTTTATTGCTGTTGTTTCCTGAATTTTAGCATAATCGTTCATTCCATTCGGCACAATTATTTTAGTATAACCATCGGAATATATTTTGACAGTTGGTCGATAGGCGTAATGATACCTATATTTATATGCTGATTGATAATAAACAGTTCCATCTGTTAATTCAAAAATCATTTCTTCATCAAAACCTTCAAATTCATCTTCTATTTGTCCTGTTTTAACTAATTTCCATTTTGTTAAATCTATGTCCATTGCAGTTAGTATAATGTTGTGAATAAAAAATATTTGTAAAAAAAATGAAAGGTATTATGAATACCTTTCATTTTTTAATAATTGTTTGAATTGTAAAGTAAAACATTAGATATTAAATATCTAAGTTTAAATTTTAGATCATACTCCATTTCAATTTCGTTTGATGCTGCGCATATTTTTAGTAATGTTTCTAAATTATTTATTTGTCCAGTTTTTTCTCTTGAAAAAAGATCTGCCAGCTTCTTGACTTTCCTAAAAGGACTATTTGTGTTTTTTATTTTATGTTCAATTTTAGCTCTTAGCTCATCGTAGGAATCTGCTTTGCTGTAAAATTCAAATTCGGCACTTAATTTTTCACCTGCATTGAAAAGTTCACTTACATTCGCAAATGTCTCAATAAAATTTTCACCTGAAACAGTGTGGCTAGATCTTATAGAGTTATCAATTTTACTTTCATCTCTATTTGGGAATAAATATATTTTGTTTTTTTCTGTGGCTTTAGGGAAAAATTCGAGAGTGCTGTACACTCCAAAAGAAGTATTGCCTTGATCTTCATTTCTAATAGAAATTGACGATCTTAGAAAACCCACTTCACCTAAAGAAATTGATTTTTTTTGAGAAATAATTAAGTCTAATTTA
This sequence comes from Flavobacterium sp. FlaQc-30, assembly GCF_044005885.1. Lineage (NCBI taxonomy): Bacteria > Pseudomonadati > Bacteroidota > Flavobacteriia > Flavobacteriales > Flavobacteriaceae > Flavobacterium > Flavobacterium sp. FlaQc-30. The sequence goes on from NZ_JBIPCO010000008.1 coordinate 271,720, forward strand.
GATTCACTAAGGGAAACACTAGAAATTAAGAATTCTGTATTAGGGTTTGAAATCTTAAATTTATTCAATTCAAGAATTGTCATTACAAAAGACTCCGCAATTCCGTATTCCTTAAATGCGGCACTATTTATACTTTTGAGATAATAGTTTTCCTTATGATTTAGTATCCTGAATAATTTTGTTTTTATAGATTCTTGATTCTTTTCATAATATTTTGCCCAAGAATCATTTAGGTCAGCAAGTAATTCTCTTTTTTTGTAGTTTTTACTCATTGATTTAACATATTGAGATAAACTTTTGCTATTATAAAAAAGTGCTACAGAATCATAAATACCTTCAGCTTCTATTAAATCATAAATGAGTTCGTTTTCATTACCATTTTTTATCTTGAAAATAAAAGCTGGTTTTTTATCTTTGGTATCAAATTTTAACTGACAAGTTACATCACTTTCCTTTGCTTCTAAACGGACTAAATTAAATTTTTTTGAGTATTGATATATCAGTTGATACAAATATTCAATTTTTTCAATTTCAATAACGTAATTTTTGTCTAAACTATATTTATTAATGATTTTTTGCTTAAGATTTTCGTCATTTATTAGTTTTAATAGCTCATCAGTATCAATAAAATCATTTGATTTTACATTATGTAGTGAAAAGGTTTCAGTTTTAAAGTAGTCTTTATTTTCCATGGTAATTTGTTAGTTAAAAGTTATATTAAATTATTCCAACCTCTTCAATTTTTACGCACTATTTCTTACTTTTCTGAAATATCGATGAAATGCGAATAAAATCTACGAAAGGTTATATATTTTGTAACAGTCATGACATATCATTAAATTATCTCATAAAACAAATTTCATTATTAAAGTTTAAGATTTTTTATGGAAAACCATAATTTAAATAAATTAATTATGGATGTTCACCACCACCTAGCCATTCATTTGTAGTATGCCAAATCTCATAATAATAAAGCCATAAAGAAATCCAGGGAATAATTGTGTCACTGATATACATTTTTCTTGTAAACTCATCATATTTTGGCATGTATAAACATAGGTTTTCTTGTGAATACATATGTGGTATATTTTCTCCTTTTTCATTTTTAATCAAAATCGGACTAATTACCCGAACTTGTATTGGTTTTAAAATATGAAACTTGACTTCAATTGTGTATGCTTCACTTCTTGATGTCGGCTGTAATATTCCAACTGCTTTTAGCTCAAACGAATTAAAACTTACCTTCCAAGTAGAATATTTAGTTCTAATTGCATTTACTTGTTGCACAATAGACTTGTTTCTATTTAAATTCTTAATCTGCATCATTACCAAAGAAGGTATTTGTTTTTACAAGGCTTGTTGACACAGTACCAGCTGCACCAATAATTCCGGAATTTCTGTTTATGCCTAATTGATTTGCATTTCTTGATTTTTCAATAATATCTGCTTGTGAAGTCTGCGCTTTGAAATAGAGTTCATCACCAAACAAGCCTTTAAGTATTCTTCCTTCCGAAATAATGCCATTTTCTTTTTTAAGTTCTTGCCACTGTTCATATAAATGCTCACAAAATGTTTCAAATGCCTGATAGTATCTAGGTTCCCTTTCCCATTTATCCGTAAAATCTTCTTCAGAATTAACAGGATTTAAAACTTTAAGCCTCCATGAATTATGTATTGTATGTTGGCGAATTCTATTAACAATATTTTCAACAGTTAAATAAATACTTTCTTCTCCATTATAATATAAACCAGCAATAGTGGTTAGTATAATACTAGATGTCTTAAAAGTGTCATCGTCGTGAAAGTAAATATCGCGATATCGTTTTATTAACTGGACGGCACGTTGAAGTGGTTTTTTATTCTCAAAATCATTTGAGGGTAAATTTTCTGCACGTAAAGCTTTTTCCAGTAGACTAATTTTGACAATGTTAGCCTTATTCAAGAACCATTTAGAGTAGCCTCGTGGATTGGAACTTACCCAATATCCTAATAATCGGTCAGGTACTCGTATTTTATCTTCATCCCAATCATTTTCCTGTACGCCCGGTAAAATGTCCATATGGAAATCACCAGAGTAATTCAACCGTATACAACGGTTCTTTAACTCCATTTTCTCTTTGTAGATAGCATGTTCGGAAAGTCTTCTTCTCAGTTCGAAGTATATTTTTTCAGGTGTGTGAATATCCCATTGTACTTTCAAATGCAGAGCAATATCTAGATCGAATTCATCTTTGCCTATAGGCTTAACCGTTGTTCTAATTCTTACTGAACCGTGAGGATATAATTCATATTTAAATGGTTTAAAAAATTGTTCATCAGCTTCAATCCATTTTTTTATTGCTTCGTAATGCTGAATCATTAACTCATAACGTGTTTTATCAAGTTGTAGCGATTCGGCCATTCTATCAAGCAAATCGTCTAACTGTACATATTTATTTTGAAATGGTATCATTTTGGTAATATTTTAAAAGTATGTGGTAATATTCTAACACCATTATTGGTGGCACCTTTTTTTATTTCTTCGGATGTGACAAATGCAATGTTTGGATTTTTTTCTAAACCTTTAATAGCATTTTTCTGCGCGTCGTTTTCCAAACGGAGTTCAAATATATCGGCGTGTCTGAATTGATCAATAGGATAATCCTCATTTCTCAAAATTCCTTCTTGATGTTGGCCAACATATGTATATTTAATATGCTTGAAAACATTGGAAGGCAGTAGACCCGACTCTATGAGTTCTTCGCAAAATTCCCTCCAAGGATCTATTTCTCGATTTTCACGACTATCGAACCATTTAAAGAACTCTAATATTTTTTTTCGGTTTTTGATAAGTATGCGCAAATCATTTTCTGTAGCCCCATCTCGAGGTACATGATTGCAAGGGGTAATACCTAGCTTATCAAAATTTGCGCTGTTCTCTTCCTTGAAATATTTGTAAGCACCTCCAACAGGCTGAAAACCTGTAAAGTCATTTTTATGTCGCTTAATAAGCATGTATTTTCCATTAACTTCTATTCTAAACAAATAGGCCACAGTTAACCTTACGGAAGTGTTTGGCTTCCATATTTTTGGCCATAGTAACTTCCATCTTTTTTTATTTTCAAAAATAAAAACGATAAATTCAATGCAACTAGCAATTACTAAACCAAGAGAAATTTTGAAAATAGTACCCTGTACTTCTCCATTAGAAAGAAAAATACAGGATACAAATCCAATTACTCCGATAAAAAAATTAATTTTTCCTTTTGCATTCATATTCTATCCTTTTGGTGGGAAATTATCTTTACCGTAAGTATTACGCTCTCTAATACGTCCATTGCGACCATGTATAAGCATTTCCGAACCTTGATTAATTGCAATTGCCCTTGCAATTTTAATTGCTTTTTTTGTGTTGTAACTACTTTTGTAGCTTTGCTATTTCCAGTTCCTTTGACTGCCCATTCGCCCCTTCTTGGTACGACATGCTGATTTTTTCCTGTAGACATCTTTCTTTTAATTAGTTAATATTAATTGTCTGTATTATTCATCTGTAATTTTATTATTTTTACATTCTTACAGTGATCGTACAATAATAAATGCTATCGTATTTCATAAATTTACCACGACATGGTATTTTTTTTTATTTCGTCAGCATTTTATACTAGCAAAGGCATATGGAAGACTTTAAAACTATAGCTTCACATGAGTTATTGATGGAACAACTATCTAATCGTGACTGGGATAAGTTCTGGTTGCGCTTAATGGGGCGTTGTGCTTGGATATTACGTAAAAGATATGGTGTGAAATGGAAAAACGATGAGTTACAATCATTTTCCAGAGATGCTATAAGCGAAGTAGTAAATCAAATTTTTGTAAAGGGTAGTCGAAATTGGAATATTGATCATTATGTAGATTTTGAAGATTTTATAATTGGTGCAATTGATAGCCATATTAATAATACGCTTAATAAAGCTGTGAAAGAAACCGAATTTGATGAAAAAAAAACTTTGTCAGATGAAGATCCAATAGGTGTTAATATTGAGCAAATAATTATAGGAAAAGAATTAAAAGAACAAATATCTAAGGTCTTACAAGAATCTGGAGCAAAAGAGGATGAATTATTTATATTTGAATGTTTAGCGGAGGGTATTGTCAAACCTGAGGAAATAAGAACAACGATTGGACTATCAGAAGAAGAATTTCATAATGCCTGGAGGCGTTTTAAAAGAAAAAGAGAAATAATTAAACAAAAATTAGCCGCAAAATGAATACTAATAAAAAAAACAAAACCATCATTGATAGATTGGATGATGTTGAATTAGAATTGCTGCGTACTAATGATGAATATACAAAGCAATTCCTCAGTGAAGAAGGAATAGATCCTGAAAAAGAAATGGAGTTCTCAAGTCAGTTCATGAAAAAAATTAGATTCATGGCTACTGGAATGTCAAATAAAAAGAGAGACCAAAAATTGCTTGACATTGCCTTTGAAAGGCTTAAAGAAGTAATTATAGAAAATGCTGATAAAGCATCCGATGCTCTTGTAAGCCTCTTGCAACAGAAAACTCCGGCAGTGCATTACAGAAAGTTAGAAAACTGGTCTGATGACGAGATACGTAATGTTCTTTTAGATGTAGATCTAGCAAAACTTATGGATGAATTAAAAAAAGAGCAATAATAGATGTCAAGAGGGAAATTTGCTGCACAAAAATTAATGAATGAGTGCGGAATTGATGATCCAACTGAATTTCCTTTAGATATAATTGTTTTTGGACGAGGTGCTACACTTGTTGAAAAACCTTTAGAAAATTCTGAAGGGAGAATTGTTTTTGGTAAAGATTCTGCTATTATCACAATAAACTCAGAGATACCTTATGCAGGTAAAAAGCGGTTCGTTATTGCACACGAATTAGGTCATTTTGAAATGCACAGAAATGTTATTGCTGTGCATAATGACAATGATGCTACGTTGGAATTTTTTAAAAACGGCCATCAAGAAACAGAAGCAAATGAATTTGCTTCTGAATTATTAATGCCGGAGAATATGTTTAAAAAAGAATGCGCTGGAAAGAAATTTAGTCCAGATCTACTTCGTAAATTATCAGAGAGATTTCAGACAAGTATTACATCAGTTGCTTATAAATATTTTGAGCTCGGATCACATCCTATTTGTCTTTTTTATATGCATAACAATCAAATTAAATATTGGAAACGGCCTGAAAATTATCCACATTTCATAATTGATAGAACTCGTCTCTCTCCGCCAGAGGATTCTGTTGCTGCAGAATTTTTTGAAAAAGGAAGAATTTATTCAAAAGAACAAAACAAACAGTCTATTTGGAAATCAACTTGGTTTGAGTTAAAAAACTGGGAAAATGATAATAATTTTAAATTTTATGAATATTGCATTATCACGCCGGCATATAATACCGTATTGAGTATAGTTTGGGAGGAAATTTAACGGTTTAATTTCCTGTAATTAAACTTTGTGGCATAATTTAAGAAAAGGGATAAATTATTTAAAATAGCATTTAAATTTTTATACTTTTAGGTGCTACATAATTTAACAATACTGTATGGAATATTCTTACCGGATCTTATTAAATCCCCCTCCTTCTGATTCACAACTAGCGATAGTTTCTATTAATGACTTAGGTACATTGGGTAACCTTAATGGCTTTGTTATTAAAGATTTTGGTTATGATCCTGCAATATTGAATCTTCTTAAGTTAGAAAAAGGATATGATTTGTTTGAATTAAATGCAAAGCCTATACTTTTTGTTGTCACGATCAATCAAAAACGTGATACTGCAGCACTTCTAAGAGCCAACCTTTCAAAAGCTTTAAGTAACAATCCTGAAGCACTCTTCAATAGAAAAATTTGGATTCCTTTACTTGGTACAGGAGCTGGTGGACTGTCTTATCAAGAAAGTTTGCAAATAATCATAGATGTTTTAAATGTTCTTAAGGATTTTTCGACAGATCACAAAGCGGAATTTATAATTGCAATTCCGAACGATAGTAAAGGAATTGCCTTTCATGAGGAAATTTTAAAAGATACAAACAGCGTAAAGGATGATATAATAGAAAAACTAATCGAAACGAGCAATTCAAAGTTTTTTTTAGTAGGTTCATCTTGGGATGGAGAAGAACAGGCAGAAAGATTTTATGAAAATAATCTATGGGAGACAGGATATCACGAAAAATATATAGAGATAATAAATAGGGTTAAGACAGGTGATATTTTAATACATAAATCTTCTTTTTCTACCAAGGATGGAAATAACTATTTGAGATTTAAAGGACTGGGTGTAGTAACCCATAATTTAAATAACGGTACTACACTGAATGTAAACTGGATCGTTAAAAAACAAAAAATTGATGTTAAGAAGTTGGGGTATCATAGAAGTACTATTGTACAGTCTCAACAGGGAGATGTAATTACAATTTTTAACAGTTTGCCTGATAATCTAAAAAAGCGTATAATAGTTCAATTATCCAGTTCTAATACCATTTCCACTTCAACTCAGATTGCCGGACTTATAAGTGATTTGGAATCGGGAAAGGATTATTTGAATATTACTCCTGATGTTAATTCCTTTGCATTACTATTGGCTGCTAAATCTTTTGCCCCACCATTAGCCATCGCGTTATTGGGGCGATGGGGATCAGGGAAAAGTTTTTTTATGAATAAGCTGAAACAAAAGATAATAGATTTGTCTGACTCAGCTAGTAATCACTTTTGTGAAGGTATTGTCCATGTACATTTCAATGCCTGGTCTTATATGGATGCCAATTTGTGGGCGAGCATCACAACACGGATTTTTGAAGGACTGCATCATTATATTAAAAGTGATACTTTAGCGAGCGGTCACATAGATGAAATTGAAAAAAGACTAACCGAGGACCTTTCAGTAATCAAAGAGGAACTTGCTCACCTTAAGAATAAAAAAGAGGAGATCGACAAGCAATTGGAAGTTCTCGAAGTAAATCAGACAAATATTAAAAAAGTCCTGGATGATAAGATTAAAATAGTACGTGAAAATTCCTTAAAAAGCATACTTACAACAGTCGATAAAGAATTTAAAGTACAGGAAAAAATTCAGAGTGCCATTAACGAAAATGAAAGTATCGTAAAGAATATCGATGAATTCAAAAAGATTGTACCAGAGCAATACTGGTATAGGCCTGAAGAAATGTATGAAAAGATTCGCTCTGTTCCTACTTTTATCCGACTGTTTACCTCTTCTCCAAACAGGAGATACAATTGTATATGGTTGGTTGTTACACTTTTGCTTTTGGTAGGTATCCCGAGTTTAATCTGGTGGTTCAGACATGAAATTGGTTCCAATACATTTATACTGACACCCGGAGCATGGATGACTATTAGCTTCCTAGGAGCAATCTATGTCCGCGCTGTAAAAGTTTATAAGGATGTGAGCCCTTTTTTTGCGAAGATGTGGAGAATAAAGGAAGATTATCTCAAACAAAAAAATGACGCCATTTTTGAATTCGAGCAACAGCAAAAAGCGCTTGCTTATGAAATCGAATATAACAAGAGTGAACTTGATTCGATAAGTACACAAATTACAAATGTTAAGATTGTGCAGTCGACTGTCGTTTTCAAAATGGAAAATTCGTTGTCTACTGCGGCATTATATGAATTTATCGAAAAAAGGTGCAATAGCGAGGACTATAAAAAGCATTTAGGGCTTGTTTCAATAGTTCGTAAAGATTTTGAAATATTAAGTGATCTTTTTACCAATCACAAGGGTGAATATTCCAAGACAAAAGATAAAAAGCGATTTAGGGAATTATTCAGCAAGCCATTAGATCGAATAATTCTTTATGTTGATGATCTTGACAGATGTCCTGAAGAAAGGGTTGTGGAAGTTCTGGAGGCCGTAAATCTTTTGATGGCATTTCCTTTATTTATTGTTGTAGTTGGAGTGGATCCGGTGTGGGTTAAAAATGCGCTGGTAACTAAATACAAAAAACAGTTTGGTTATAAAGATTCAGGTCATGAATATATTGATCCTGCGAGTTATCTTGAAAAGATTTTTCAGATCCCGTTTCATTTAAAGCAGGCTGAAAACAACCATATAAAAGATATGCTGGAAGGGCTTTCACAAGTACAGGAATTACCTAATTATACATCGGAAAATAATAATACGAGTACAGATTCAGAAGAAAAATCTGTTGATACTAAGGAAATGGAAAGTGAAGCGAAAAGTGAAGCGGAAACAATTATTACCACCAGTGAAGGTGCAATAAGTGAGTCTATTGTCATAAAAGCTTTAAGTTTTTCGGATGATGAGTCTGCCTGTATCCGCGAAATGTCAGTTATTGTGGGAACCAGTCCGCGACTGATCAAACGTTATATAAATATTTACAGAATTGTAAAAACACATGATTATATAAATTCAGGAAGTAATATCAATGATGAGGATTTGAGAATCATACTTTTTGTACTAGCATTATCATTAGGTAATTTCAGAGCTATTATGCCATCGCTTATCGCTTTCCTAGAATTAGCCAAAGATGAAGAGCAATTCTCGAGGTATCTGGGAACGAAGTTAGAGGATGATACTAATGAATTAAGAATAGAACTTCTTAATCTATTAAGGCGTGATTTACCGGATCGACTGAGTTATGAAGCGGGACAAATTAAAAAGCATATTAATTTTATAAGAAGGTTTACTCTTTAGCGAGTAGCAGATTAATAGTAAATAAATAATTAATTTGAAAGTCTATGCATTTTAAACTAACAGAGGAGATTATAGATTTAAGTACGGCCAAAAACTGGGAATTAGCAAAGCGCGAATGGTCTTTTGATTTGGCGTACTACAGTGATGAATTATTGACCTGTCTGTGCGGTCATTATCCAATTAAAAATATCTGTGTCATCGTCAATGTGACAAATAAAATGAGTACTGAGGTTGGAAATTGCTGTATTAAAAAATTTCTCGGAATCGATGATGGGGATAAAATCTTTACTTCCATAAAAAAACTCAAGGAAGATATTACCAAAAGTATGAGCGCTGAAGTTATTGATTATGTTTACAAAAAAAATGGTATATCAGACTTTGAGCATACATTTTATATTGATACATATCGAAAGAGAAATTTGTCTGTCAAGCAGTTGGATGTTAAGAAACGAATCAATGAAAAATTTTTAAAATTTACCAGTTATGAGACTAATTCGCAATTTTCTAAAATTAATCTAATACTGAGTTGGGCTCAAAACAATCCTAATTTTGATACTGATTTTGTGCTTTCAATAAGAAAGAGCTGTGAAAAAAATGGAAGATTAACTGAAAAACAGGTGACGGCCATAGATAATATAATTAAGAAATTTGGGATTGGAAAATGATTCTTACGTATAATTATTAAGGCAGACATATTCTGAAAATTTTGATGAATTTCATTTGAGAAACTATCGAAATTTTTAGAAAAATATACTGTTACCAGAATGACTTACTATAAACCATATCAAGTTTCTGCCTGAATAAAATTTACTTTTTAGTATTATCATCCAGGCTTCCTCTTACTTGTCGTTCGTATATTTCCTGAAGGTCCCGACCGATAATTTCGAGTTTGCCAGGATCCAAATCTTTTTCAATCATCATTCGTACAGTAGTTGTTATAGTGCTCCATGCTATGTTAGGATTGTGAAAATCACTTATAGGCTTAGCCTGATAGGGTAAAGCAGAAAATCTCTGGAGATTATATTTTCCTTTACCGCACCAATCATAAAAATCCAATATGATAGGTATAATTTTTACTGATTTGTCATTATCGTAACGATCTATGGCATTGGTAATTTCATGGTCGATGATATATTTTGTGTTAAAAAAATATTCACTTGCCATAAAAAAAACAATATCTGCCTGATCAAATTTTTCTTTAATTGTCAAGTCCCACTCATCTCCAGGAATGAGAGCTGTGCAATACCACGGTTCTTCAATTAGATCCGCTTCCACTAATGGCTGTAAATATCTTTTTAGACTATTTACCTGTTCAAGATCTTTTTTAGAATATGAAATCACTACTTTTTTTCTTTTAATTTCTTCTGTTGTATATTTTTTGTAATTTTTTAGATTGAAAATTTTTTCTTCATCTTTTACCTGCTTGAAATCTTTAAGTTTTTTTTCAGTAAAAACGAATTTGCCATGTTTTGCATTTTTATTTAATACAGCTATTGATATAAAGTCTTCGCCCTCAAGGGTAACCATTTCCTCCACTTTATATCCTTTATTAATTTCGCGGATATACCCAATTATTTCGTCAATAAATTCATCCTTTTGAATGGTCAAATTAAGATTATAAATATCAATGCATGCATTTCCATCTTCATTTCCAATATGAAATTTAATCATTGCTATTTCTTGTGTAGTTGGTTTTTTGATAATAAGACCATCTTTCCAGTAATAAAACATCTCATCAGAATCATTGCTAACTGACGGCAAGATCAGACTGCTGTACTGCTGAAAAATACTTAAAACGATGCTTTTCTGAATAAATCCGGAATATTCAAACCTACGGGAAGGTATAACGCCTTGCTGGAGAAACAAATTTATTTTTGTTTCAGGCATTTGAGGAAGGTAAAGAGGTGCTATATACTTTTCAGCAAATGGATGTTTAAAGATAATTTTGAAATCGAGCATCATATCCAGAACACTTGAAATATGATTATTCTCGATATTCTTTTCTTCGATTAAGTAATTTCTATCGAATTCTCCACCCATGTCTTTGAGATCCCGAAGCACACTGTGTATACTGTTGATCAGCCACTTTTTGTCCATATAAACAAGACCATCCGGATGTTTGTCGGAAAATAGCAGTATCCCTATTTGTTCGAGATAGCGGATCAATATATAAGCTTGGGTAATATCAATGGGAGAACTTATAAGATTGTTGCAATAAGCCAGAAAATCAGTTTTGCTAATTACAGGTTTTCCAGAATAATTACTAAAGCTGTTTTTTATTATTTCATAAAATTTAGGCAAGGTAGCACCTATAATTTCCATGCTATTTAATATTTCCGTGAGCAGTATGTCAAACTGCTCCATATTTCTGCGAGGTGATTTTATTGACATTGTTGTAATGTCGTAAATAAAAGGATAGTCATTTTTAAGTGCAAAATTGTTTAAAAATTCTATTTCTGAAATAGTTCCTACCTTATTTTGAAGCAGAAGTAAAGAACTGTTATAGCTTTGATTATTTTCACCCATTAATTTAATATTGGCACCTTCTATGTCCTTGATATAAAATTTAATAGACTCAAGCCAGTATTTCATAGGATAATCCTGCGTATCTACTTTAATTTTGTCACCATTGTGATTTAATTGAATGCAGGATCTAAGATTTAAGTTATTTGTTTGTGAGGTCCAAAGGAGAATATAAATTGCATTTGAACCGTAAAATAAATGGTGGGTATCATGATAATAATCATGACCTCCAAAATCAAAAAGATGAAGGGAACATTCTTCCTGTAACGAATTTATTTTGTATTTGCTTTTTACAATTTTTTCCTGCATCCAAAGTGTTGGCAAGTGATCTACTTCGAGATTTTGTTCATTATCGAGATATTTGACCAAGGTAGATTTACCTACCTCACTATTACCCACCAGTATGATTTTTATATCTTTATTGATAAATTTCCCTCTTTTTCGTATATCGTTCAATGTTGTAAGTACTGCTTCTTTGCTGATATTTATAATTTCCATTGGAGGCTGTTCCAAAGGATTTTTAGCAATACTTATTGTTTCCAGTTTCCATTTATCATTTTCAATCCCAATATTTTCAATAAGATGCTCGACAGGTCTTAAATCTTTTATTTTATTATTATGAAGATCAATAGTTCCGATAGTTGATATATCCTTTAAGAATGTAACTGATTTTATATAATTGTTACCCAGATAAATTTGACGGATTGGACTTTTTGCCTTTAGAACTTCAATTGTTTCAATTTTATTATTATTTAAAAAAATAACTTCCAAATTATCAAATTGATTTAAGTAACGAACATGTTTTATTTCACAATTACTCACATTAAGAAATTGTAGATTTTTAAGGGCAGTTAAGGCATCAATATTATCTATTGGCCATCTGTTGGAAAGTTTATTTTTTTTATCCCAATCACCACCACATATCAGGACTTTAAGATTGATAAGGCTCCCTATGTCAGATGGAATAAACTCTATTGTGTTCTTTTTTCCGGCATTGGTACTGTATTGCGGTGTCCAGACTCCATTTTCAAATTCGCCCCATTCATTACTAAGAATAAGCTCTTCCAAATGTATACATTCAAATAATTCGGGGATTAAGCAAAGATCTCTTATTCCTAAATTTCCTAGATCAAGCTTTGTAGATTTGTTTTTTAAACATTCGTCAATAAGATTGCTAGCGTGATAAAGGTTAATTTCACTCAAAAATAAATCTTTTTCTTTAGCAATACCATGATGCCAAATTGGTTTAACATATGGAAGATATAATATCCTGGAGCATAAGGCCCCAAAATTTTCGGCGTTACTGGTTTTAATTCCTAAAGATTTAAAATAATGAATGGTATAATTGTCGTCTTGCTGTAAAGTTTTTTGTTCACCAAGCTTGAGTTCTTCCTCAACTTTTTCACGGTGAGCTTTAGATAACATAGTTAAATTATTGGAGGGATCTAATAAGTAGATAAAGGCATTTCTAATACTGGGACTCAATAAATTTATATCATGACTTTTTTTAAACTTAATAAGATTTAAGAACCAATCATTCTGTCTCACGCCGGCTCTTGCCAGAACACGTTTGTCAGGATATTTATTCCATATATTTTTCCTGTAAGCATTGTAATCGAGGTAGGCAATCAATTCACCACAGAGTGTCAGAAATAAAACATATTGATCATTGTCTTCGTGTAGTTTCAAAAAGTCTTTAAATGGCAATTTAGAATTTTTAAATTCCTGTTCAATGGCCTCATAAAAACTATCTTCAGTCGCAGAATAGTTACGATATTCCCACAGTTTTTTTCTTGCTAATTCAAAATAAAAATCAGCATCATAGGTTAATTGGACAATATGTCTTTCGTTATTTATTCTGGGTAGTTCTGCTTCTATTACCAATTGTGAACTAGAAGTATCAATATCATATATATTGTTCTCAAAAGAATTAAAAATTCTTTTATCGAGAGTGCAGAAGGTCAAGCTTATGGAGCTTTTCGCTATTTCATAAAATGCACTGAGCATAATATTTCTGCTTTTGAAATGGTTTAGTTTTCCTGCTCCTGTTCCTAAGATTGGTGTAGCTATTTCCCTAATATCAGTTTTATCCTCTACAAATTCAGCAATTCTATGTGCAACAAGTCTTATGGAATAATATGCACTTTCAAAATTATCAACAACGCATGCAAAAACTATATACTTAAAATGGTAAGAAGACTCAACCTTCTGAATCTGTATATCACCCAGCTTGTATCTTTTTAACTTATATTCTATTTGTATATTTAAATTTTCGAGCTCTTTCATAAATGATTCTGAAATAGTCCCTTCGGAGGAAATAGGAATTACTATCAGGTCACTTTTTGCATCAAACAAATTAGCATTTATAAAATCAAGCATAATTTTGGTAATAGCTTTGGTTAGAAATTTATTAGGTAACTAGTTGTAATTTTATACAATAGTTGATGTACTTATTAACACATTTATGTAAATATACAAGTATAGTGGAAATAATTCTTTTATTTATAAGATAAAACCTCTTAACTAAAGTGTTTTTCGCTTCCTAATTGGCAAGTGAGGAAAGCTTAAATCACCAACTAATTGCTCAGTTTTAGAGTTATTATATCGTGAATGTCCTGTTTGATCTGTAGCCAATTACTTTTTTGTCAAATAAGTTTAAATAATGGTCAGATATAAAAAGAGACATCCTGTATTTGAATATAATTTATATTAGAAAACCAACCCTTGAAAAGTTCATGTTCAAACAAAAAATGGAAAATGGAAAGGAGTAAATTATCAGAACTTTTATTCCGGTTTTTATATCAGAATAGATAAAATTATAGTTTCAGATTTTTTTTACTTATTATGACTATTCAATAATTGGCAGAATTGTATATACTTTATAAGTATGCCCATTGAATTTGACATTTTTCCTGTACTGATCTTGAATCGTATGCAGTTTAACTGCACAAGATTTTGAGATAAAATTTAATTTCTGAAGAGAGAGCCTAACATTCAAATCCGATACTCCCATTTCAATCATTTGCGCTGTAAGGTTATCAATACCTTTTGGGGCTTTTAATTCATGCACGTTAATAAAATCATCATTAGCTTTTTTATATTTTTTCGATTTTTCTTGGAGTGTTCGGATATAATGTTCGGAAGCTTTGTGATTGAAATTAACAGTAGATTCGGAATTAAGAAACTGTAGGAGATTAAGCTGGTCAATACTGTTTTTATCGTGTATAGATACTATCTGCTCTTTTTTATTTCCAAGTTTATAGATATCAGAATCATATATAGCTAACATATACGAATCATTTAGCGGCAGGAAAAGCTGCAGCCCTTTTAATCCAAAATCTCTCTGGCTGCCAAACTTCCAGTTTCTTTTTTCTAAAAACTGATTATACATGACAAGTGGATTATCCGAAATAATAAAAGGATTTGAGGTTTTGTTTTTAATGAGCTTATATTTCAGGCTCAAAAGATCTGGCACCAGTAGTTCGGCAGACTTTAGCGAATTTAGTTTGCCTTTATCGGATTGTTGTTCTTGTAATCCTGGAATCATATCGGTAGAAATATTACCTTCACTGATTTTGGATTTAGTATTTGGAAGTTTTTGCTCAAAGTTTTTTAGAATTTTGAAATGAATAGGATTTCGAAGATCCAAAATAATCAGGAAATGCAGCATTTTAGAATGATTAGGACTTTGTGGAATAGGCAGTTTTTCTCCTTCCCACATTTCTCTAAAGATTGGCGCAGAATCTGATTCGAGCTTTGCAAGCCACTCTTCAAGCTCGCCATCACGTCCATAAAAATGTTTTCTGCCTAGATGCGAGGATATTTTTACATGACTTTTAAAAACATTCCTATTAGTCTCGAACATGCCGATGGTTTTTCCATTATTCTCAAAGGAGAAGAAACGCTGGAAAAATTGTGGTACGAAGTGCTGTATTTTCGGAATTTGTTTTTTTTGTGCCATTTTGCATTCTCTTTATAAAACAGAATAACTATTGTTATGCTTTGCTTAAATTTAGCAATTAAAAGCTGTGAATACAATATCATTTTTTTTAAAAAAGCTATTGAATTTTAATGGGTTGTATATATTTTTATTATGTATAGCGTTTTACTAGAACAACATGATAACTTTTTTATTAATAAGTTAATGTATAAAAATATTAAGTAGTAAATCTAACCAATATATTATTATATGAAGTCAGCCTATTTATACGTTCGTGTAAGTACGGACGAACAAAAAAGAAAAGGTTACTCCTTGCCAGAACAGGAGGACAGACTATTGAAGTATTGTAAATATTACGATATCGAAGTCAAAGGAATTTATCGTGAAGATTTCTCCGCGAAGAGTTTCAACAGACCAGAATGGAATCAATTATTTTCAGAAATTAAAAAGAAATCATCAGGAGAAGATAAAAATATACTATTTATCAAATGGGATCGATTCAGTCGTAATATTGAATATGCATACGAAATGATTGGTAAGCTTCGGAGATATAAAACAACAGCAAAGGCTATTGATCAGCCGATTGATTTCTCTGTGCCGGAAAGCACAGTTATGCTGGCTGTATATTTAGCTGTACCGGAAGCAGAAAATACACGAAGAGCTCAAAACACTTCAAATGGCATTCGTCGCGCGAAGTTGATGGGTAGATATCCCAGTAAGGCACCATTAGGATTTATTAATTTGACATCAATGGATGGTAAAAAAGGTATCGCTCCTAAAGAGCCTGAAGCCGAAATTATAAAATGGGCTTTTTATCAAGTCGCCAAGAATGATCATAAAATAACTGAAATCATGAAAATAGCTCATGATAAAGGGTTAATATGTTCAAGATCACACTTTTTCAGGATATTGCACAACCCAGTTTATTGCGGGCTTATACCAGTCAAACTTGATTCTAGTGAAGAGCAGATGGTAAAAGGATTACATGAACCTTTAATAGCAGAGTCTTTATTTAATCAGGTTCAGTCTGTTATTAATACAAAGAGAAGAACTACTGCTAAAAGAAATGATTTACAATCGTTATTTTTTCTTAGAGGTTTTTTAATATGTCCTGTTTGTGATCGAAAACTTAGCGGAAGTGTTTCAAAAGGAAGGTCAAAAAAATATCCATATTATCATTGTCATGATGGTTGTAAAACAAGGATAGATGCGGTCTTTCTTAATGATTGTTATCAAAATAAACTTCAACAATTGATACTCTCAAATAATACAATTGAATTATTTAAGAACATTTTAGAAGACCAGAATATAAAGACACAGAAAGCAAGTTATTTATATGCTCAAAAAGTATTAGAGAGGAAAATAAAAGAGGAGAGAGTAACCCTTTCTCGAGGCAGGAAATTATTTATAGCTGGAATATTAAAAATTGATGACTACAATGAATTAAAAAAAGAGAATCAAGTCAGCTACAAAAATCTTAAAAAGGAAGCACGTGATATTACTGCTAAATTAAAAGCCATTGATAAAAAAAATCAATTAGAAGAGAAAGCGTTAGTCGAAATCTTTCAAAGATTTTCTGAATTTGATGTCTCAGACAAAAGGCATCTTGTAAATCTTATTCCACCGACTGATATTGATTTTAAAACAGGAGCACTTTCTTTAAATCTAAATCAAGCTTTTTTAAAAATACTATCAAAAAAAAGTAACCGAAAAACCAATAAAAAAAATGAATTTCATTGAGAAGAATGTTTCAGTAGAAAAAGCCGTTATTATTCTTTCCAAGAATGGTATTCAGGTAGATGAGAAGGAAGCCAAAATTATTTTGGAATTACTATATTTAGTATCAAAAAATTACGATAAACCAAAAGAGAAAAAAATCCTATATCCTTAACGGGATTTCGAACCATCGTTCAGCTTCGATTAAATCTCTAATAGTGCCACTTTAAGACTGTTTATTTCAAACAGACTAAGAATTTCTTGTGAAAAAATCGAACCACAAATATTAGGCTGTGAAGGCTTGAAAAATCTATATGTTTGTGCATAAAAAAAGAGACAACTATTATATAGTTGTCTCCTTAAGTGACGGGGACAGGACAAATTACAACATCATTTTTGGATGATTTGAAGAAATTGGCTTTCTATATGTAGTGTCTGTCTTGCATTGGCTATGTAAATTTGGTTTAGATGTCCTGTTGGGGATTGATGCAAAAATTGTAAAAACTCAGTTGATTCATCGAATTAAACTGATATATAAATTTACAAATTTTATGGAAGATTTTAAAAGATTGTTTTAAGTTAAGGTAGTATTGTCTTTCTTTGGCTCTATGAATTACTTTATTCGATTTAGGTTTTGTGGCACAAAAGTAATTCCTTTCAAATGTTTTTCTCCGCCAAAAAGACATCAGCATAAGGATATCATTGGTAGCTTTTTTAATGCCATTTTATACTCTTTTTTATTTATTTAGAAAATATGTTTCCATTTCTAAATTTTTATTCTCTCCAATGTATACTTTTCCATCATGTGAAATGATCAGGGGCTCATCTATAAATAATCTTATTTTATTATTACGTGTATATATAAGATTTTCAGATACCATTGAGTTTATAAACATCTGAATATCAATTTTACTTTCTTCTATAAACGCTAAAAATGATGAATCGTTTGCGATGTCAATTTCGCCTGTTTCTATCAGTACTTTAACAACTTTTAATTTATCTATGCATAATTCTATCGGAGACCATGGAATATATCCAAGCGGTGCTGCTAGATCTTTTTTTCGCTGGTAAAAATAAGAGTAATCCCAGCCCCAGGAATCATTAATTTTCTTTTCTGCGCATGATAAAAAGGTATGGGAAAGTTCTCTTCCAAAATCATTACCAAAAATGGTGGAACTTATTTCAAATTTATATGAAAGACGTGTCCAAATAAGTTCTAAAAGGTGATACATAGGTTTATTTGCAGAAGACACTAAAATCGGAAAGTAGTATTCTTCGTTTAGAAGCGGAATTCCCATTGGCATTCCATTGTTTTTTAAAATGGTACTGTTTCCACAGATAATTAAGCTCGGAAAACTTTGGGGATGATAGCCTTTTACCGGACCTCTCACAATTTTTTCCTGTAAAAGTTTAGCAAAGCCCTCACGCAAAGTATATTCAGAGCTGTAGCCGTAATAGCCAATTACAATTCTTAAGGGGGTTGTTGCTTCAAGAAGCAAATAATTGTAGATTGTATTTTGCCTGTCGTTAAAATTTTCTAAAGTTTTTTGATCAGGTAAGTCAGTTGATGTTAATGCCCTGTAGGCATCCCGAAAAATGTTAAGTTCATACAGCTGCAATTTTTGGCTTTCCGCTACGACATTGACCGATTGTAAGTTCTCGTGGGCGTCATCCAGATCTTTTTTGTATAGATTTTTCTTCACTTGAAAAACCGCTATTACATTTTGTACATGGTATTTAAATTGTGTTTTAGTAAAAGATATTTCAGTTCCTTCACCCGCTACAAGCATACAGTCTATTTCATCACTTAGCTTACCTTGATCATTATAAATAAAACTATTGTTTACTATACGCAGATCAAGGTCTTTAAATATTGCTTGGTTTAAAATTTCTGACGTAAGACCTTCGTACATGTTCCCAATAGTTGGAGTATGAGAAATATTACTGTCATTTTTTAGAATAGTTCCTAACGCTTTTTTTTTAAATTCTTCTAAAAAGTCTGAAACGGTATTAATCATTATTAAAAGTTTTTTTTTAGAGCTTCTTTTCTCTTTTCCAGAAAATTTTTCTACCTCTAAAGTATCATTTTTATTTGTAAGTGGCGCAAAATTTTTTGAATGAGAAGTAGTTGTCTATTATTATAAAGAACATTTTATTTAATTGCAGTATCTCTGCAGCAAGATTCGTATTGCGGGAACGGTCCCGAAGCCTCGGGAACAATTCCGCGCTAACATCCTAGCGATCGGGTAAAATTATTTTATCTGGAGGGAGGCAGGTGCTTGGTTTTTCACATGGTAAATAACACGGGAGTTGACAGGGGCAATTTTGTGCAAAGTCTTGATTTCCAAGTATTAATTCCATGATCCTTTCAACTCTATATGATGCGGTTTCTTTATTTAAGCATCTGGATTGATCATCAAAGTGTTGGAACTGTAGATTATTTGCGCCATGCATTCCATAATCAACGGAATGTGCCCATTCGTGTACAATAGTTACAGCCAAACTATTTAAATCCTGCTTGTAGCCACGGCGAGTTATAAGAGTGCGTTCTTCGTTGGTAAGTGCATTAGAAATATGAAAGGATACTTTTGGTGCCAGTTCAATATTTGTAGTTTTTCGATAAGCTTTAAGTACATCTGCAAGTTTTGCCATGCTGTAACTCAAAGTATCAGTATTGTCGATATATTGATCGCTCCAGTTTTTAAGGTCATTCCAAAATCTTTCGCTAGATAAAATGTCATCGGCGATCTTAATAGCTTGCTTTATCCTTTCATCGCTGCCAGAATAGTAGAATCTACTTGAGCCACTTGATTGAGCACTAACTGTAAAACTGTTCAGTAAAATGATCAGAAGCAATAAATATTTCTTTTCCATAAATATAATGAATTAGATTAGTATTATCTGCATAATTGATATTAAACAGTAATAAAAGAGATTCACTGCAGCTAGTATTTGAGATATTTTGTCACTAAAATTATCGATTTTATTTAGATAAAAAGTACGTATAAATACCTAATTTATATTCATTATCGAAAAATTCATATGTAAATCCGACAATTCAGTTTTTTTTAAGAGCCCAAGCTCTCCGGATAAAGATGGATTTTAAAGTAAAAGATTGTTAGGGCAAATTTAATCTCAATATCTACGTTAAATTATTAGAAAAAACTTGTCTGCATTTTGTGGTAAAAAGGTAATCCCTTTCAAAAGAGTAAACAGGTAAATGTACGCATTTTAAATAGGTGATAATTAGGTACTTTAGTGCTATAGATTTAATTACTGCTTATGAAAAAAATTACTATTGTTTTATTGTTTTCAGTATACTGTTCAGCACAAAATGCCTATCGCGATGCAAAGTTATTAACAACGCCAAAAGTGGCAGTTATTCTTTCGCAAATTAAAAAACTGCAGGCTGATGATTTATACAGTACGAGATCTTATAAAATGGAGGTGGATAATTTAAAATCATTTTTAGATAATCCGTTTAGTGAAGCAGCTTTTGTAATTGATATACCACAATCATTGGAAACTTTAAACCGGGCGGAAGCCTATTTGGCTTCTACTGTTACAGCGGCCGGCGGGCATGCTGATACTGATGGAGACGGTATTTCTGACAGCAAAGATAAGTGTCCAGATAAAGCCGGCAGGTTTGCAGATAAAGGTTGCCCGCCAGAACCAATGACGGATTTGCCTCTAAAAGGGCAGGATATGACAACGGTGCTTGTCGATGCACTGGCAAAATTTCTGGTTGATCGTGTAAAACAGGAGCTCACAATTTCGTTTTACGAAAATTTTAAAACAAAACTTGACAAAGTCATAACTGTTCAATTGAAAAATGTAAAAGATTCTGTTGGAAAACCTGTTATGCTGACCCTTGAGTTAAAAAAACTTTTCCCAAATACATATCTGATGTTAAGCAGTAAGAAATACTTTGATACACCATCTTTGGGAAAAACGTGGGTAACGGCATTTAAAAAAGATCTTATAACACTGCCTGAGCAATTGGAAATTATTGTCAGAAGTAGTCTTACCAGTACCAATGTTGGTAAATTTGCAATTATTTCATTTGATGCCATATCCTATGCAAAAAAAGGAATGCATCCAATTGCTATTATTGAAAAACTAGGTAGCAATAGGATTCTTATCAAAGATTATAGTTTCGAGTCGAGCCAGGTCCTGGGATTGTTGTCGCTAATTTCATCCAATCTGACCTTTGAGAAGGTCAATGGAAGTACCCAGATAAAAGAGTGGGCATCGGTTAATGATTTAAAAAGTTTGGATACCAGCAGTAAAAAGTACTTGACTGCCTTAATTTATCAGCAGGGGGTACAAAGAAAATTATTTGAGAAAATCCAAAAAGCCGGTGGAGAGAGTTTAAAATCCAAAATCAGCATTAACAACTATTTAATATTTTACGATCATATTGAGCACATGAGTGCTGAGTTTTCCAATGTAATAGAATTACTGAAAGAAGTGCGGGACGAAGCCGATAAAAAGGACAGTGGTAAGACACTAGAGGATTATTCCAGTTATCTGAATTCCTTTTTTAAGCTTTTCGATATAAATATGGAATCAATTTATATACTTCTGGATGATCCAGGATATTATGAATCGTCTTACTATAAAAAGATCAAGCCTATAGTTCAGGATGTAATTGGATTTAATAACGCACTTGGACAAAAAAATTATGCGGAATGTATTCTGCTAAGCACAGATTTTCTTCAACATGTGTTCTCTGAGGAAGTAACAGTTGATGCAAATAGTGATGAGGCACTTAAAGAATATTTCTATTACTGCAATTTTTTAGCAGATATAATAGCGGCCTCAGAATCCGATAACAGTGAAAATGTTAAGAAGATTATAGAGAACTATGCCATGCCAGTGAATTCATACCGTATTAAAAGATACTATTCCCATTCATGGGATGTAAATGCTTTTCCGGGAATATATGGAGGTTATGAATTTGATGCTAGTGAAAGTTTTGCATATGGCATTACGGCACCTGTTGGGATTTCATATTCGCGAAGGCTCTGTCTTAAGAAAGAGAGTTCTGGATCTGTTTCATTTTTTTTGTCTGTAATAGATATTGGTGCTCCCTTCAGCTATAGATTTACCAACGATGAGGCTCAGGGGCTGCCGGAGGAAATAAAATGGGAACAGATCTTCTCACCTGGTTTGTTTATAATTTTTGGTGTAAATAATAGTCCTATAAGCTTTTCAATCAGTGGTCAATTTACGCCTCTTTTGCGCGATATCAAAGATGAAAGCAATATTGTCAATGAGAATAACATTTTTAGGCTAAGCGCAGGAATTCTGGTTGATATTCCTCTTTTTAATCTTAAAAAAGGAAATATGTATAATAAAACATCTGATTAGTCATCTAAAATGTAAATCGGAATTTGTTATTGAAAATAATGAAATTCTTGCGCTGTAGAATCATCATCTGGAATAGTGCAGGTAGGCTTTAAAAAATATGTATTTATACTTAACAAATATAATGGAAAATTTAGCTTTTTGTATTTTAATTGAAACTGAAATCTACTAGAGTTATAGCATAATCGCATAAAATGAAACTTTGAATAATTGCACCTTATATGAAGATGGTGAAAAAATCAGAAGCAAATAAAATTACTCCGTGATTTTATAATAGTTAAAAAGATTTTCTTATGATTAAAAAGTTTTTAATAGTCATTTTGATAATGAGTGGCAGATGCGTCTTTTCGCAGGAAAGTATTTTAATTGATCAACTTCAGTATGGGGCCAGCATAAAAGCAAAAATTGAGCTGTCAAATAATGCTAAAGATGAGCCTCTTTTCAATTTCAGAATTTCCTCAAATGTAGGGGCGGCCGGCAAATGGCTTTCGGATAACCTTTATCCTTCAATTAATTGTGAATTTCAGTTATATAATGGAGGCTTGGGTTCACGGTCTAAAAAAAATCCATTAAATAGGTATAGCACCTTTGATGCAGTAATTGCATTTACCCTTACTGCCGGCGATCTAGATAAAAGTTATCAAACAGAAACGCTTTCTCTTTCGAGAAACAATCCGCTGCGTTATTTTGCGGATTTTGCAGTTCCCTCATTGCAGAACCCATATAATTATTCTGTATCTCTGGGAACTAATTTGGTTTTTACAACAGACGGTGCAAGATCTTTTCAGCGTTTAGGTTTTTTAAATCTCAATTGCAGTGGAGTGCAGCTCTCCTATTATAACGACGGCACTCCTTTTCAGCACATTCTTTTGGGAGATGGAAAGGACCGATATTACACAGGTGGTGGAGTTCTTTCATATAATAACGGCTATGGGAATATTTCTGAATTGAGATCATATTCCCTAGAGGTATCTTATCACAAATTCACAGGTTTTAATTTAAGTTCATTTGAATTGGCCAATTCGATTAATGCGTCGAATGTAGACTATAAGGAAGAGTACCAAAGAGAGTTCAACAAAAGCTTGTGGAAGTTTAATTTTTTATCAAATGATGAAAATCACGGCTACGGTCTAGCGGCAGCGTTTTATAACTCCACTAGATTCGACGGCCAGCATCTAATACACTGGCTGATCAACAACTCTTTTCATATTGTGCCCTACGATTTCAGTTATGCACTGGAACCTTCTTATTACCTCAAAAGTTCAACTTTTAAAAATTTATAATATGAAAAAGATATTTTATTTTTTTAGTTTGATGATAACTGTATTGATTTCGGGTTGCGGGCGGACTTGGTACTATTCAAATGAGTGTTATTCCTTGAATTTTATTAATGTTGATTCTGCGTCAAATGTATTTATCAGGAAACTTTATTTGAATGAAAATTTTGAGAAAACGAAAGATTCAATTTCATTATCAAATAAAATAAACAGAAATAATACATTAATAGAAGTGCAGTATCTAATATTTAATCCCAATAGGGAAGTCATCTATATCGCCACAACACCTTCTAGATATATATATGACAAAACAGACAGCTATTTGATCCACAGCGGAAAAAAAACTTACCCGAATGGTTTTTATTTGAACACATTCTACTTTGGCATTGAGATTGCAAAACCTCAAAAAAATATTAGAAGGGTAGAGTTTAAAAATAACAAAATGGCACAAGAATGGAGTTTTAATATTATTGATAAAGATTATATGAATCTTTCTGTAATTGATAATTATAAGATAAAAAGGGTTTTTGTTAATCAAAACAAAATGGAGAGAAGGGTTTTTGTGTCTACCGAAAATGTCTATTTGTCTTCCAATCATGAGGTTGCATTTGAAAAAGTAGATAATTTCCGTTATCTCTCTTTTAAAATCCCGGATGATAAAAAAGCAGCTTCACAAGCACTAAACAAGAATGTGGACAGTCTCAATAAAACAAAATATACAATCTACGATGAGCATTGTCAAAAAAAGGATACATTTTCGTCTAAAATCCTTTACCCGAAGGCTAATAAAATTTATTTTAAATACTGGAATAATAAGCTCGAATATATTTTCATTCCATTCAGCCAGCCAGTGAAAGGATATCATAGTATCAAATTCAATTGCGACAGGGTGAAATTCAGCAGGCCAATGCAGGCAGGGTAAAATTTTCATCAAAAAATGTTGTCGCTTATTCAGGTTTACTCTGTTTCGTTGATTTAGCCTGAATACTCTTTTTTTAATCTTATTTTAGAGAAAGAAAATAAATGAAAAAAAAAGATTCTAACCTATCGTATTTAGTACCAATATTAAAAAATTGGCGTGGCGAGACAAATTTATATATATTTTCTGGATGATTTGAACAGCTTGGCTTACTGGAAGCAGAGGCTGTCTCTACATGTCTTTAATATTTTGGTATGGATTTACTGTTGGGGATTTTAGTGTAGGATTTACATGTGTATATCGTTATGTGCTAAAATTACTTTTTAGTAAAATTAGGTAATCTGAATTATAATAGACAACGTTAACTAATGTGAAAATATGTTTACCGAAAAACTTTGCAGAATTAAAAATGAAGAGCTGTTTTGATATGATAAATTCTTACAAATTTATAGCATTACAAAAAGTTAAAACAAATGCAGTTAGGACTTAGACCTTCATCATTTAATTTCGCATATAACGCTGTTAATCTGGTAAAGAGAGACCTGCTTTACTTTGACCAGGTTCATATCTGCAGCTTTAATAATTTTACAATTTTTGACGAACTGGATACCAGTGATCCGCATTATCTTGAAAAGTTGCGCAAAGAACTACAACCCGCTTACGATGCAAAATTGCTGCACCATTTCAACTTATCAGAAATGGTTAATTATGTGGTAAAAGAATTTAAGGGCGGAATAGGTCCGGAGCTGTTGCCTTTAGTTAAGAAGGTATCGAAAATCAATAAGCCGATGGATGTAAAAAAATTTCCAAAAAATCCTTCAAAAAAGATGATGGAAAAAATAATTCATCAATACATGGATTCCGTTGATGCTTCAGAGAATGATGCTACCCGTATTTCTTCTATTTTTCTAAATAGTTTTTCTAGAGATAAAACGGCTGCTCTTTTGGATTACGGACTTGGAGAGTCAGAAAAAAATTCATCGAAGGTTTTAGAGGTCGTACTCTCTAAGCTTCCTGTTCCAAATGAGAATGTTTCGTGGCAGCAGATAATAGATTATCGATCTGATCCTGATTCTGCCGCCAGATTTACAGCTTTGAGGGTCTGGATGCAGGATATCAGTCGGCAGGATTACACAAGACATGAAATCAGCGAACGAATTGATCACCTTCTCAATGAATATGAAATGCATTTAAAATTTCACAAATTAAAGTACGCCCACAGCGGCATGCGTATTTTTGTAACTGCAGCGGCCGATATTATAGAGAATGTGGTTAAACTTAATTTTGGCAAAATTGCAGATACAATGTTTTCGCTCAGTGAAAAAAAAATCGAACTTTACGAAGCTGAAATGCAGGCGCCGGGAAGGGAAATAGCATATCTTTCTGCAGCTAAAAAAATATAAAGAAGATGTTGCCTCTGTTGGCAGAATTGAATTGTTTGTTAATATTGAAATGTTATTTGATGAATTTAAACCCGAACGAATTGAGTATTAGTTTTTTTGATGCTCAGGGAGGAGATGCAGTATGGATAAGATATCGTGGAAACGACCATTTATGGCATAATATCTTGATTGACGGAGGTTATATAGGATCTTACGATGAGATATTTAAACCAGTCCTGGATGCTATTTCCCAATCGGGGGAGTTTGTAGATTTATGGATAATTACCCATATTGATCTGGATCACATTGGCGCAGTTATTAGCTTTATTGCGGATAAAACTCATAATGAAAACCAAGAATTGATAAAGTTATTCTGGTTTAATCATGCTGAATTTAGAATGCCTTCACTAGGTGGTAAAGTAGGTTATAAGCAGGGAATTGCGCTTCGAAGCTATCTGGAAAATACCGGCAAACTGCTCAAAGAAAAAATTACCATTGAAACCGGAACAGTGGATTTTTACGGTCTGGAGCTTACCCTTTTGGGACCGACCTTGGAAAAAATTGCAGCTGCAGATCTGGATTGGAATAAAAGAGAAGTAAAGGGAGGAGCAAAAATTTCTCGTCGACAAAGTGATCATCATAAGAAAATTGAGGAGTTTACAGCAACCGAATTTACAGAAAATGCAGATATTGTAAACGGATCTTCCATCATATTTTTGCTGAAATTCAAATCAGTCCGTGGCTTATTCCTAGCTGACGGACATCCTTCAGATGCGGTGAACGGACTTAAAACCCTGGGTTATACAAAAGAGAATCCCATAAAAGTAAATTTTGTAAAAGTGTCCCATCATGGAAGCAAGAATAATACAAGTCCCGAGCTGTTAACTTTTATTGATACAGCTGTATACGTAATTTCTGCAAACGGAATAAGCAATAAGCATCCAGATAAAGAAACAATGGCAAGAATTTTACATCATCATCAGCAAAACGGCCGCGGTCTTGAATTTAAGTACACCTCGGGCACTGACCAGATCAGATCAATATTTAATTCGGATGAAAATCCCGAGCAGCGCTTTAATTTCATCCAGACCTTTATTGAAGAAGAGCATCCGGCAATCATTTTAAATTATCCCGCTTTAAATAATAGCATATGAAAAAGGAGTTGTTTCAGTATGCCACGGTAAAAATCAAATGCAAAGAGGAAACGGGTACAGCCCTTTTGTATTCCCCAGGCGAGGCCTTTGACTATATTTATGTTTTTACGGCCAAACATTGTCTTGTGGGGGAAAATTTTGATCAGGATTTCGTCAATGAGGATATAACAATAGAAAAGATTTTTAATCCTGCCGACAACACCTGGCATTCTTACACTGTTTCCCAAACTGATAAAATAGTCTGCACCAGCAGCAATGAACTTGATCTTGCTTTGATCATAATTCCAAAAACAAATATAGAAGAATTGTCGGGAGTAAAGTGTTTTTTTCCGATAATTGACAGAGCATCTTTAACTGGGGAATGTCTTATCAGAGGATTTGCTGATTTCAACAGCGGACAGGAAGATCGTCCCTACGAGCTCAATTTCGAAGAGTATTCTAAAGACAATAAAAATCTGTTCAGCTTAAATTTTGATGGATCTCTTGATACACGATATCAGTCAGCGGTTTCAAATGTCCAGGGACTTTCAGGAAGCGGTGTGTTTACTTTGATCAAAGATAACCTGTATTTGATGGGCATACTTCATACTTACGAAGAAAAAAGCCGGTTTTTTGCAACAGCAATTATGACATACAACCACCTTGTTCCGGAAGGTTTTGAAAAATTGGCGACTGTCAATCCGGAGGAAGATGATGCGGTAATTGATGCATTTGATAAAATAGAAGCAAACAGGTCGGCGGTAGATATTAAAACGCGTGACACCATTGGTGAGGTCCATATTGCAAGAGATATGAAAAGGCCGCTGCAAATTCTCACAAACAGCAGTATGCTGGTGCTGTACGGAAAGGCCGGTACAGGAAAATCGGCTATGGCTAAAACTGTACTCAATGAATTAGAGAAAAGCGCCCAGACAGCAGTTATAGCTTTTACTGCAGAGCAGCTTGCTGCTCCCTCACTTCATGAAGCGCTCCTTAAGGCAGGTTACGGCGTCAGCATCCAGCAGATAATAGAGAGTCCCTTGGCAGGGAAAAGAGTCGTTTTTTGGATTGAAAGTTTTGAAAAACTTGCAGAAAGTGGATTTGGAGGCGCGTTTACAGAACTCTTGGCTTTAGTAAAAAAGAACTTGCGTATCGGAATGGTTGTAACGATTCGTGATTATATGCTGCAGAAGTTTAAAATTTTTTACAACCATGAATTCCCTGGTCTAGATATATTTTACCAGATCAGTGAATTCAATGAGCAGGAAATGATGCAGATTAAGGCATCACTGCCGCAAATCAGCCCTCTGCTTAAAAATCAGAAGCTGACCCATCTGCTTTGCACGCCGTATTATCTGGATAAAGCACTGCGAATCTACCCAATGGTCAAGGATGCAGAAAGCCTTGATGAGGCGGGCTTTAAAAAGCTAATGTGGGAGGAGATCATAGAGGCAGGCGACAGCAATAGAGGAGCTGCGTTTGCTGCTATCGCCCTGAAAAGGGCAAAAGCCATGGAGCTCTATACTTTTTATGAGCCTGACCACAACACGCAGGCGCTTATACAAGACAATATAATCTATGCAGAGCCGGGAGAACTTCAAAATAGATTTTCTCCCTCACATGATATATTGGAGGATTGGGCGCTGGTGCGCTACATTAAGCAGGAGCGTCAGAAAGCCCAAAAAGAAGAGGATTTTCTTTCAGGTCTTGACAGCAGTCCGGCTGTCCGACGGGCATTCCGATTGTGGCTTGAAGATTTTTATACCGAGCACCCCTCAGATGCCGACGATTTCAGCAGAAGCGTACTTCTGAGTGTTACAGTGGGAGATTCATGGAAAAACGAATTGAGGATCTATATATTGCGTTCAGAAAATGCTTCAGGGGTTTTTTACTCTTTGAAGGAGCATCTTCTTGAAGATAATGCCAGACAGCTTTTTCATGTTATTTACCTGCTGAGAACATGCTGTAAGAATATCAGAGAAGCGGGTGATCTTGACGATCTTATCCCTTTAGGTTCCGGATGGGATGCAGCGATTGATTTTGTGCTTGCCAACAAAGATGTCCTTTACGCAATCCCGCAAATGCAGGAATCAGTTTTGGAGCTCATTTTTGACTGGGCCCTTCAGCTTGCTGAATTTAATCCTGTGGTGCTTCCTGCCGGTTCACAAAGTGCGGCGGTTCTTCTGGAGGATCATTTAATAAGACATCAGGATGCATTTTCTGATTATTCAAGAAGCACAATTCCTAAAAACGACTTTAAAAAAGCGCTTAAGATTTTTCTAAAGCTGACTTCAAAAGCCCAGCCAGCAGTAAAAAAACTGCTTGATGCAATAGTGGATCCTCATAATAAAGACAGTGAGTGGCATCATAAGGGCATGCTGGAATATGCAAAAGAACTGATCATTGAAGATGTAAGCGGTGAGCAGATCTGCAGGTTTTATCCTGAGATTGTATTATCTGAGGCGGTGCAGACCTGGATTGAAAAGAAAAGGGAACCTCGTCCCGGCAGCCTGATAAGCATGCTGGAAATTGAACGCGGGCCCGGTTACTGGGGCTTAAGCGATGATATTGATTATGATTCTTCCAGTGCATACCGGACATTCTTTTACTGGATGTTCCTCTATCATCCTGATAAGGCGGTATTGTTCCTGACAAGCTTTTTAAATGATGCCTTTAAAAAAAATTATGAAGCAAGGGCACGTGATTTTGACCAGAGGAAGGAGATAGAGCTGCAGTTTCAGGAACATGGAAGCAGAAGTTATTACGGAAGCTTGGAATATTGGACCCTTTACAGGGGAGCGAATGCTTCTAATATGCTGATAAGTTCGCTTCTGATGGGGCTTGAAAAGGGTCTTTTGGATTTGGCTTCAAATGGACTCGATAGCGACAAAAAGGTTATGGAACTCAATGAGCAGCTGGTGCTCAATACAAACAATAGTGCGGTTCTGGCTGTAGTAAGCAGTGTGGTACAGGCTTATCCCGGCCTTCTTGATTCTATTACTGCGGTGCTGCTTGGGAACCGCCAGCTGCTGGAATGGGATTCCTCCCGATATGCCACGGATCTGATGGGGCAGAATTTTTATTATGGTTCGGATCTGTTTTTAAAAAAAGAGAGGATTGCAGCTGATAAAGAACTGCACCGGACGGCTTACCGCCGCGGGTTAATTGGTTTTGCTGCCAATTACGTTTTCAGCTGCCGGACCATGAACCTTCAGATTTTTGAACAGCTGGATGTCTTATGGAAGGAAATACCGCAAGCAGATGCTTCATGGCGCAAAGCTTTATTTGAAATGGACCTAAGGAAATATAAATTCAAGACCGTTGATGTGCCGGGAACAAAAGGAGTTATTGAAATAAGCCCGGGATATGATACAGAAATCGAAGCGTCAATTAATGATATTCAAGGCATGTCATTTCCAGAGATTGGCACGGTTTGGGCTTCACAAGCTTTTAAGAGGCAAGAGACAGGGGACATTTCGTATGCTTCATGGAAAAAAGGCTACGATTACCTGCAGGGTAGAGACGCGGCATTTGATATCATGACTGCACCGGGTAAAATGGCATGTCTGGGCCTTCGTGATTACTTTGATGAGCTTAGCGGGGAGGAGAAAGGCTGGTGCCACCGCAAATTGATTTCGCTCGGCAGTGAACTAGCGCAGAATAATCCAGGATTTGACACGGATCTTACAACCAGTCTTATCGACAAGGAAGCGGTATTGTACGGCATACCGCTGCTCTTTAAAGTTGCATTGGACAAAGAAGCTGAAACGCAGGTTAGGGCGCTGGTTTTTCAGCTCCTTACAGCACGAATTGAAAACAGGTTTAAGCACTACTTATATATCAGTATAAGTGAAAATTTATGGAAATTGAGACCTGAGTTTTCTTTAAACTGCTGGTATGGACTTTTTGAATACCTAGAGAAAAGCAATGCGGATTTTAACAGCAGGAGCGTTTACTTTTTTGCTTCCGAAAAAGATAAAAACCCACTTTGGAAGGAGCAGCTTCAGAGCGCTGTTGTTGCAGATGAACCTTTTATAACTTCTTCAGCGATCCCTGAGCTGGATCATGCGTCTCGCTGGCATCTTGACGGTATACTTGAAATGATTGCCGCCGATACAGAGATGAAAGAGCAGAAGCAGTTCATTGCCGGAATGCTTTCCCAGCATCTTTCACAGCTGGAGTTCCAGCAGCGCAATTACGACGAGTTTTTTGAATGCAGGGAAGTATTTAAAAAATTTTATTCCAAGTATCTTCTGCAGTGCCCAAGACCATATGCAGAAGAGCTTTTTGTCCAGCTTTTGGACTTGACCCTAATTGGTCCTGAAAGAAAAGACGGCCTAAAGGATCTTTTGTATATTAAGGATATACTTAAACAGTTGATACTGGAGGTGATCTTCGCAGATTCCGAATCGCAGACGGTGAAGCAATTCTGGTTTTTATGGCATAAGCTTCGGGACTGGATTTTATCAAGCGGCCGTATATTCCTCATATCGGTTCTGCTTCTGGATATAGATTGGAACGTACATAGGGAGAAGTGGGACAATCTTAAAGGGGAAGAGCAGTTCTACAAAGATTTTATCACAAAGTACGGCAGTTATGCCGTTAATGAATCTATTGATCTTCTTGCCGGGGCGGGTTTCAGGAATTTTATGCCGCATTCGGTTTCATGGATGGCGGCACTTTTGAGAACTGATTTGAATGATGCGCCAATAAACAGGAAACTCGAGCGTTTTGTCCACAGGGCATTTTTCAATTATGCGGCCAAGATAAAAGGAAGCACTGTTTTGAATAAGGATTTTCTTTACCTGCTTGATCTGCTTATAGCCAAAGGCTCTCCTAAAGCATACATTCTTAAAGAAGAAATGATCCAGTTCAAGTAATTAAATGGAAAGCTTGAGCAGTTGCAAGGTATAGTTCAGATCACTTTAAGGTCTTCGGGAAAGATATTGAAGACCTCTTTGAAGTTCTTCCTTATCCAGTTTTTCATGTCCTCTTCGCTGTGTTGATTTGTAAGCCACTGGTAATCGTATTTAAATTCCCCTTTTTCTTTTATCCATTTGAAAATCATATCGTGCATTGTATTGTGAGCATAGAATAGCTGGAAAGTAGCATCGATATTTTCTTCTGTGCAGTTTTCAAAAAGAATTGGTTTTATTACACCATCAGATTCATCAATAAAAAGCGCCTGATGTTTATTGAAAATAGATTCCACCAATTGAAGATTCAGTTCCTGGTCTGCTTCCACGGTCATTGATTTGCCGGTCCAGCAGAATATTTGCGGGTAACGCAGCTTGTCCTGCTGAAAGCGTATATATTTGGAAACAAAGAGCCTGATTTCCATGTTCTCTGCTTTATATTTCATTTCACTTTCTTCTTTGAGCAGTACCTTGACAGATTCATGCGTGTTTTCCCATTCTGCCACTATAACACTGCCGCAGATGGGTGGCATGCACGCTATAAGGGAACATAATTCCTCGCTAAGATCAATATATTCATCTCGTGAATAATTTTGGACCGCTGTGGCCCATTTGTTCTTGTCTTGTTTAACTGCTCTGCAAAGCAGACTGAACCTCATGCCGGGATCATTGGAAATAATGAAGCTTTCATAATGGGTGATGTCGAATGGAAATCCGTCAACGGGATTAATAGCTATATCGCAAAGCAGAAGAAACAGACCGATTACTGGATTGTTAAAATCAGCGGGGCGCTCTATTTCTGTAGTTTGCAGAAAAAAGTCAAAGGCCTCTATATAAATGCCGTGCAGCATTCCAAGTTTTTTAAAATCTTCATATGCATATTGATTGTGAAAAGCTATCGCAAGATATTGAAGCTGGTTGAATCTGGCCTGACCTTCATATATTGCTTTGGTTCCGAGAGTCGAGGCTGGATTTGGAGAATCAATATCAAAACCTATGACCTTTTCATCAGCTAGTTTTTTAAAATTTTCCGGCCACTGGTTGACTTTAGGAAGAAAGGAATAGTCTGGGTCAATGGAAAGAGAAACAATGTGTAGTGAGGTCGACCATAATATATGGAAACAGTGCCCAATGCACAGAAAAAAGCGGTTGTTATCGCTAATCTTCTCGATGTATTTGTTGTCTAAAATAAATAATTTAGCATATTGGATATCATAATAATAATTAAGAATGCTATTGAGCTCCCTATTATCGGTATTTCCATTCTCGCGGAACTCGATCTGGTCAAAATTGACCAATGGCTTAAATTTGTCGCCTTTTTCTATCATTATCTTCAAGTCCCTATGCGCTGAATGAGCCATTGCCGGATAACTAAGGCTCGTCAAAAATCCCAAATGCGAGCCTACATGCTGCCACCAATGGATAGTTTCATGCATGTAGGTTGAAAAAGCCTGAATTTTTTCAGCGCTCATCCCATCACTTTTTAATGCTTGATTGATATCCTCACGAAGCCTTATTACAAATTGCATTGGATTGTACATGCCTTTGGCACTGGTGCCGTTCAAAGAAGATTCAAGTTCTTGGAATGCAGTTTCCTCGGAAGTTAAAAGATTTGGATTTAATTTCATTTTGGAATGGATTGCCGTATTTTAGTACTTCTAAATTATTTTACTGCCCAGTTCATCAGGTAACAGTTTTATTCTCCGAAAACTTTTTTGTTTTCATAATATTTAAAATAACTTTTTAGATCGTCATCATGCCTGTTTATATTTTTTAAAAGGGAATATTTTTCTAAAAGAGGTTTGAATTTTGCGCCGAATTCAGACAGGCCGTTTAAAAACAGCCATTTTAATTCATAATCAGAAAATTGGGCGCGGACTATAGAGGTATAAAAATATCTTTTTTGATGATCCTGCTCCGGGTCTTTGATCTTAAAGTCGTACTGATCAATTATTTTGACCAGCCTGTAGAGGTTTCTGAAATAATTTCCAAACTGGTTATCAATCTCCTCGCGGTAATGAGCAGTATAAGCTTTCCTGAAATATGATAACCGCGTTTCATTTGCTTCAAAATACCCAGGTTCAAATTCCTTCAGATATCTTTTTTTCTGATAGTAGGATTCCTCAATTAAGTCGCTGAATTGCTCGTATTCGATTTCGAATACTTGCTTTCCTTTTGCAATAAATTCCGTTTTACTCTCGGAGTTGTATATCTTGCTGATTGGACTAACTTCATTTCTTATATAGGTTTTTTCGATGCTGTTCACTATATTGAGATGAAAATTTATAAGGTTGAAAAAAGAGTTTTCAAAGTTTTGAATGTTTTCTTTCTGCTGCTGCAACGAAAACTGGTCGGTAATAATAGTATTGGCATTTATCTGTGCTTTAAGTGCCATATAAACTAAAATGGAGCCAAAAAAACTTAAAAAAGGCGCTGTAGTTCCGCCGATGGTATCTCCGCTGGCAGAGGGCTGCGCCGCAAATAGGAAAAAAAGTATGGGAACTAAAACAAGGATAAGCCCTAAGCTGCCCATCCATATTTTTTCCCTTTTGGAAAGCTGAAATATACTGGTCTTTTTTTTGTTGTTTTCCATAGAAAAAAATTAATCTTTTTCGGTTTTATACAGACTCTTTACACATATCCCGCATACAGTTTTTCCCAAATGAGCGGCCGTGTATCTTGCGTCGCTTTCGTTGATGCATTCTGTTTCTGGAATTCTCTGTTTTGCTGTACAGCAAAAATCAAGTTTATAGTACAAAAATTACTAGGTAAAAACACCTGTTTTTAATAGCAGGCCTGGTTAATTTTTGATCAGGCCAATTCAGAAAGTTTACACTGGATATAGTAAAGGGAGTAATTTACTTTGGCTGCATTAGTATGCTCAATTAAAAATTCCTGTATATTTGGTATAGAGTAAAATATATTTTAATACAGATCTTTCACAATGAAAAAAGCGATACAACTACAAGTGAGAAAAGATTTGGATGCCCGCCAGCAGCACACGGTTCTTAAACTCAAAGGCAGCCTTATATCAAAAGGGTACACCGAGATCATCCACATTCTGGATCAGGATGAAGAATATCATATCAATATTTTTGAAACCGCAGAAGAGAAACGCAATGAAGTCCAGCAGTACATTTCGGCCTTTATCGACAGGGAAAACCTTGTGGATACTATAACGGTAAGATAAAGTGAACTTTAAAAACATCTGGGACAAAACAGCGCCCGCTTGGGCTGCTTTGCATTTACTCTGCCAGGTATATTTTGAAACTTAGTGGTGAGTACCAGTTATTTATCAAATTCTATTTTTTAATTTTAAACTTCTCATATTATATGAAGATGGCAGACAGCCGCGCAACAGATTAGCAGGAGAAATTCATTATGCGTTTTTGGAAGCTCTTCCAGCAGCACGCTCCAATCTTTTGCGCCGAACCCCAGTGCAAAAGGATTTCACTTCTATGGGGGCTTGGACGGCTGCGAAGTCTTATTTTCTTCGGAGAATTGAATATTTGAGCCACTTTGTTGAGTTAAAAAATTATGAGTTGTTGATTAAACAAAGATTTCTTTTAAATGTAATATTATCATTTGCTTTAAGGTTGCCCTATGGGCAGAGTAACTAGAAATTATGCTATATTTGAAAGTGCCAAAGTTTACTTCATTATGAGTGTTTCAACGATTTTTTTGGAAAATATTAAAAACCAGCTTCTGCTTTATGCCCAGCAACTTGAAAGCTCAAACAAAACTGGAAACAGCGGACCATCTGTGTTGGGCGAGGGACTTTTTTTAAGAATTTTTAATATTATTTTTGGATGGGAGCTTATAAACGCTAACAGATTGATTTCCAACCAAAGCGCTTTTGACCTTGTTGATCAAAGCAGGAATATTTATGTGCAAGTGACTGCGAACGGTTCCTATCGCAAAAAATTTAATGATTCAGTTTCCGCAATGAAAACTTTCGGTATTAATGCTGAATCAGATTTTATTGTATTTTTTATAACCAGTAATGTTACCAAAGGCCTGCTTAAAACTTTTAAAGAAGGAAAACTTTCCTATAGGGCTGCTGATCTAAGTTGGCTTATCCATGAAATGCAGCACAGCTGCGATGCACAGAAGCTCAAAGAGATTAATTCGCTTCTGCAGGATGAGCTCGGTTCAATAACCATCAGCCAGCAGGAGGGATCCCAAGATAAGCCCTGTCAGGAATTGGTTGAAGCTAATACCGGTTTTATAATCAGGAGAGAGGCACTGCTGCAAAAGTTGTTTGATTTCAGTACGCAGGGAAATAGCCTTGTTGCGGGCGGCCCGGGTTATGGCAAATCTTTTATGATTGATGCACTGCAGAGAGAATACAATAAAAATGAAATTCCTTGTTTTGTGATCCGTATCAATGAACTCATTGATGGGGATGATGTCGAAGTCAGCGGACTGCTTGGAGTAAAAAACAGCTGGCTGGAAAAATTAGCAATAGTCCAGGACACAGCAGGTGAAATAAAGCCGCTTTTAATATTTGATGCCCTTGATACAGCAAAAGATGAACGTTTAAAAGCGAGAATATACCAGCATCTTCGAAATGCCATGAAAAAGCTTTCAGGCGGATGGAATGTTCTGGTCTGCTGCCGGGCTTATGATGCATCCAAATCTCTAATACTGCAGGAGCTTTTTCCCGCCGTTCTCTTTGGAAATGAGGCAAAAAACAGATACATGGAAATTCCGCAATTGGATGAAAAAGAACTGCATGACATATTCTTTACTTATCCTGAAATAAGAAATGCCGCTGAAAACTGCACTGCTGATCTACGCAGACTCTTACTAGTGCCATATTTTCTGGGACTATTTCAGCAGATCGTTTCAAATCAGCACGGGGATGCATTAAGACTGACTGGCATCACCGCAGAATGGCAATTGCTTGGGTATTTTTGGAAAGTCAGGGTGGAAAGTAGCAGGAGCTGTGATTTTTTTGCACATAAGCTCACCAGTTCACTTGCAGCAGTCCCTAGTCTTGTAGCCAAAACCTACAATGTGCTTACCCTTGAACATGCACATGATTTTGAAGAGCTGTCCAGACAGCATATCATTACAGAACACCGAAACCTGGTCTCCTTTACGCATAACATTCTGCTGGAATACGCCGTGAACAGATATCTGATGCACGAACAGTTAGACGAGCAGATTCGTTTTATCAGGGAGAATGAGAAACTGCCCTTTTTATTCAGACAGAGTTTTATATATTTTTACAGTGAACTTTGGGACAGCAGCCCTGATTTATTCTGGGAGCACTATTTTGGGATCAGATCTGTTGATGAACCGGTTTTCAGGCTCTTCCATCAGACTATTCTCAACTTTATAATTATCGTCTCTTTTAAGTGTCCAGCAGATCTGCAGCCTGTTTTGGAGGAAATTGATAACGAGAGCCGAGCGGAATCCCTTCGAAAAGTTCTTGAATCGCTTAGGTTTGTGCATAAAGGTTATGTCCGCTCGTTTGATTTGGATCTTTTGTCGGTTATCTGCCGTGAATTGCACCCTTTGCTACTTTGGGAGACCGGAGTTCACCTAGAAACAGCAATAGATTACTTTTCTGACAATACTGAGAATACTGAAAATGAAAAGCTGCTAAAGCTGGGTGAAGCGTGCCGCATATATATGCAATATGTCTTAAAGGAGCGGCCGCTCTTTCACAACAGGTCATTTATCGACCAGAACTCGGGTTACAGAGGAGTTAAAAATCTCTGTAAAACTTTTTATTCAGATCCAGAGCAAAACAAAGAAATTATAATAGAAATTCTTTCGCTCTTGGAAGAGGAAGATTTTCCGTTAAATTACTTTAGCACACTCAGTGAATGCATAACCGATGTTTTTAAATGTGATCCTGAATTTGGAGCCAAGGTCTATAAAACTATTTACCTGCATAATGAAGTGAGCGATAAGCCAACCTCCCTGGGAGGAGCTGTACTGGCATTAAACAGCAACAGGAAGCAGGATTTTGAAGGCAATTACTATGGACTGGAACAAAACTATAAACAATTGCTGGAAATTAATTTTTATTGCGCTGCAGCTCTAGGTGCCGCTATAGTAAACAAAATAAGTGTCGCCCGCAGTTTTGAGCCACATTCCTTTAAATCAGAAATTGTAATTGGCCATGCGAAGGGTTTTATCACGGATGACTATTCATCGTTTGATGAAGATGAAAATTACGGTCCCTATACACATGCAAAACTAATTTTTGAAGTTTTACAGGAAAGTATTTCACATTTAGAGAAAGAACTGGTTTTAGAAAAACTTTATGAACTTGTCCCAGTGATGGAAGCAGGCTGTCTGTGGCAGAAAATGCTTGATTTTCTTAAAAATAATGTTTCTCTTTTTTCTGATTTTGCTTATAAACTGCTTCTCAACAAAATATTTTTTGAGACTGATGAAACAATTTATGGAGCGGCAGCGCTTTTAGGGCAGGTATGGCCTTATTTAAGCAGAGAGGAGCGCGGCAATATTGAAGCTATGCTCTTTAAACTGGAAAATTCCAGAGCGTATTATCCGGATCCATTATGGCAGGTGCGCAGGATTAGAGTGATTCTTTCTGAAGTGCCTTACGCAAGCTTGGTGCTTGAAGAGACTATGGAATTTATAAGGGCACATGGAATTGCAGAAAACAATCTTGAGCATTCAAAAGGAATCACAGCAGCAGAAGTGCAGTCCCTTACAGCTGAGGAATTGCGCAGCTATTCCGGATTTTATGAACAGGAAGATTACGGTGAATATTACAGCCTGTTTTCACAGGTTGAATCCTTTAACAGCCTGTTCAAAAAGCACCCTGAAAATCCAGATGAAAGGATCTGCTTTAAAGTGCCTTTCAAAGCTGCTTCGCAGCTTTTTAATGTTTCTCTCAAAGGATTATTTATCAATGAACGCATGAAATTCAGCTGTGACCGCGAACTGGCAAGATTTGGCAGCATTATTTCTGCAGAAGATGGTCTCTGTGAAGAAGAAAAAAGATTGATAAAAGAGATGTCATTTCATTATATTTCAATTGAAGATTACAAAGTACAGGTTTATGAAAACGGAGATCTAGGAAGCAGGTTTGGCGGGGCATTTTCACCTAGTGCCCGCACTTCATCAGTCCAGCCGCTGCTCAATATGATGTATG
Source organism: Flavobacterium sp. FlaQc-30 (assembly GCF_044005885.1). Taxonomy (NCBI): domain Bacteria; kingdom Pseudomonadati; phylum Bacteroidota; class Flavobacteriia; order Flavobacteriales; family Flavobacteriaceae; genus Flavobacterium; species Flavobacterium sp. FlaQc-30. Next base: position 310,721 of record NZ_JBIPCO010000008.1, read on the forward strand.
AAGATAGGGATGCTGAAAGTGAAAAGACGGTTTTAAATCTTATGAGTGATAATTCGGCCTATATAAGGCTGACTTCTTTATCGTCGCTACCTTATTTCTGGCGTTATCACAGGTCTTTATTTTGGGACAAAATTTTTGAACGTCTTGAATTTGAATCTGACGGATTGTGCATAACGCGTTTAATTAAAGAACTCTGTTATGATAACATTATAAAGGATGATCTGGCTGAAGTGGCAAAAGCCAGCCGGTTGATCGCTTCACGATTAGCTGGGGAAGATAAGGAATCCCTTGGCGAGATATGGAAAAATTTTGCGGTATTGCTGATTACTAGGGTTTTACGTCATGACAGGGAGCAGGCCTTAAATCTCATAAAAGATAATTTGCATAATAGAGAATTTTGTAGAAACCTGACCTTTCAGATAAGAAGCTGCATTAATTCTATAAATGGGGGAGAAAACTTCATTGAAAGGTTGGAAAAGGCATCTGTCCTTTTTGACGTGCTGCAGGAGATCCTAAGAAATAGATTCACTAATGCAGGCGACTCAGCTTTAACTGACAGTGGTCTGTATGAAGATCTAAAGATAATTGACCATGTTATTATGAATATTTATTTTGCGGTAAGCCATGGATTAATAAAGAAAGCATTAACGTTATCGGAGAAAGAAACCCAAGCGTTGTTTAATAAATTTCTGCCACTCTTATATTACACAGTAGAAGAATCGTCAAAAATAGAAAATGGCTTTATGGCTGCCCATACTGGCTATTATTTTATGCAGACACTTAATCTTTTCGTTCGATATGAGCCTGTACATTCTCTTAAACTGGCAGTTTCTGTGGTTGTATATGCCGCGAAAAATGGTTTTACATACGATTCTTCGACTCTGCGTGAAGTGGTCAAATTAGCAGAAAGATTAATGACGGACCATAAAAAAATACTCTCCGATCCCGAAAATTTCAATAGACTTATTACTATTCTTGACCAGTTTGCCCAATCGGGCTCACAGGAAGCACTAGAACTTACATGGAGCCTAAAAGAGGTTTTCTAAGATATGGACCGAAAATACTAATAGCTGGGTCTCTTTTTAAAGTTCCATGTTTGTTTAATTTTTTTGCAAATCAGGCGTTTATAATGTTTTTGTTAAAAACAGCAGAGCATGCAATGGCAGTTGTAGAATGCAATGATGTTATATCACTGTACGAGAAGAAATTATCAGTTGCCAGAAATTTATTAGTTACAGAGAAAATTGATCCTGAAGATTATAATCTGATGAAAGTTGAGTACAATGCTATTATCAGCAAGCTGGAAAAAGAGATTGGAAATGTAGAGGATGACAGGGCTAATATAGAGCAGTTAACGAACTCAGAACTGGAAAACCTTTTAAAACTCGGTAAGACCTTTGAAGATGGGACTTTAGCTGATTCTAGGGAGATGATTGGTTTAATTTTTCCCGAAAATTTCACATTTGAAGAAAAGAAAATCCGCACCGCCCGAATCAATGAAATGGTTAATTGTATCTATTTGGTAAACAATAGATTACGGACAAAAAAAAACGGGACAAAAGATGATATTTTTCTTTTGTCCCGAGTAGTGACGTTTAGTTCACAATTTACAAATCATTTTATGAATGATTTAAAGAAATTGGCTTATTTTCAAGTGAATTGGTAAGATAATTATTTTATGTTTTTACCCAATAGCGGTTTGTATGTATCTTAAGGGTTAAACTTTAAAAAATGTTAAGACATATGTATATTTAAATTTATTAAGATGTAATAGTTTTTTATAAAATTCTTGAAAATAAAATTTGGTACTATCTAAAGAGAACGGGTTAGCTTTTATTAAAATTATATTATAATTCGTAGATTATTCAAATCAAAATTTGTTGATGAAATTAGAGTTTATAAATGGCTTTAGTCTAATCAGAAAGTTATTTTGTAGACATTTGTAAGTAATGATATTATTCGAACTTTACATGGTTAAGTCATTTTTGATTTTTGACATGATTTCGTGCAACTACTCTTCTTTCTTCTAGTGATAAGATTTTAATTTTTAAATTAATAAAATTGATCCTTCTTTTCCTAAAGTAATATTAAAAAACAACAACCTGCTTTTATGGCAAAATTGGAGCTATCTCCAGGAAAAGTAAAAGGTGAAAAAGCTAGATTTAGAGTTATTTATGTTAAAGTGTAAAATTAAATAATATAAATAGTTGATTATCAATATAAAAGTTCTAGATTTGTAAGAGGTTTAATACTATTATTGGAGTTTGTCAACTTTCGTAATCAGAGATTTTATATAATAGTATGATTGAGCGAGTAGATTAACTACTCAAATTTTAAATCTTTAGAGATCTTAAAATTATTTTGTTTGATTTTTTCTTAATGCAGACTGTTAACCAGTTCTCATTTTAAAAGAAATGATATGAGAACTATCTGACTTGTTTTATCTGATCAATAAAATAAGTTTTATTCAAGTGAATTTCTGCCCTCAAATTTTTTGCCTACCCCAACATAAATCAATTCATGATAAACTCAATCGGTTTGTCATCAATTTTTGGCCCCACCTTTTTTAAGTCATTAAGTACTTAACAGAATTTAAAATTCTTTATAAGCCAAACCAATTGAAGCCTTTTGATAAAGTGTTGATTCACTTTATATTTTCCAAACCGGATAGTACACTCCTAAAATTTTATCATTTCCCTTTGGTCTAGTCTATAAGATTCCAATAAAACTATTGGAACTGATTTGACTAATCAGACATTTATTCTATTGATTTTGTTGAAGAGCGTCAGTTCTTATGACTAATTCGTCATGCCTTAATGTTAAATTTAAAAATTTGAAAGATGAGGAAAAAACTACTTTTTTACATATTTCTATTTGGATATTGCGGCAGTTATGCACAGCAGGATGCGCAGTTTACGCAATATATGTACAACACAATAAACATAAATCCTGCCTATGCTGGTTCTCGCGGCGTGCTGAGTATTTTTGCTTTACACCGCGACCAATGGGTAGGGTTAGATGGTGCACCAAAAACAAATACAATTTCTGTAAATACTCCGATAAACAATAGCAATATTGGACTCGGTGCTTCTTTAGTCAATGACAAAATTGGGCCTACAAATGAGAATGAATTTTCGGTAGATTTGTCCTATACTATTCCCACATCAGAAACCTGGAAACTTTCTTTCGGAATAAAAGGTTCGGTAGACGTCTTTAATCTTGATGCAAGTAAACTAAATCCTGAAAATCAAGGTGATCCTCAATTTCAAAACTTAGACAGCGATGTATCTCCAAATGTAGGAGCTGGAATTTATTGGCACTCAGACCGAGCTTATATTGGATTGTCTGTCCCCAACTTTATTCAGACCAACAGATATGACGACAATGATGTAGCAATTTATAAAGACAAAATAAATTACTACTTGATAGGCGGTTACGTTTTTAATTTTTCGCAGGAAATAAAATTCAAACCAGCACTGCTGACAAAAATGGTTGAAGGAGCACCGCTTCAGGTCGATGTATCGGCTAATTTTTTATTCTTCGAAAAATTGACTTTAGGAGTTGCCTATCGTTGGGACGCCGCCGTGAGTGCTATGGCTGGATTTCAAATCACAGATGGATTATATGTTGGCTATGGATACGATCAAGAAACCACCCAATTAAGGAACTATAATTCTGGCTCGCACGAAATATTTCTGCGCTATGAATTCTTCATAAACAATGGCAAAATCACAACTCCTCGTTTCTTCTAAAAAAAAGTATCATGAAAAACTATACACTACTTTTCCTTACAGCTGTAAGTACTTTTTCTTTTGGCAGTTATGCGCAGCAAGCCAAAGTAAATTCCGGAGATAAAAAATATGATAATTATGCCTACGTCGATGCGATAAAAACATACGAAAAAGTTGCCAACAAAGGTTACAAGTCTGAGGATATGTTCAAAAAGCTTGGAAACTCCTATTATTTTAATTCCGATTTCGCAGGCGCCGCAAAATGGTACGGCGAGTTGTTTGCAATGAATACAGCTGTTGAACCAGAATACTATTACAGATATGCACAATCACTAAAATCAATCGGCGAGGCTGACAAAGCAAATAAGCTTATGGATGATTTTTATCTTAAATCAAAAAATGATAATAGAGGCAAGCTTTATAAAGACGATGTAAATTATTTGGATCTTATTAAAGCAAACTCCGGAAGATATAAAATTGAAGATGCTGGAGTAAACAGCAAATATTCAGACTACGGATCATTTGTTTACAACAACAAACTTTATTTTGCTTCAGCTAGAGATACCGGAAATTTTACACAGCGAAAACATAAATGGACTGGTGAGTATTTTACGAATATTTATAATACAGATCTTGACCCTGAAACCGGAAAATCTGCAAAAGTAAATAAGTTTAAATCTGCAATAAACACTAAATTCCATGAAGCTTCTCCGGTTTTTACGCGTGACGGAAAAACAGTTTATTTCACCAGAAATAATTACCTCAACGGAAAAAAAGGAAAAGATGAGAACAAAACCACCTTTATAAAAATCTATAAAGCCACGTTAGATAAAGATAATAAATGGTCAAATATCACCGAACTTCCTTTTAACAGCAATGCATACAGTGTGGCGCATCCTGCCTTAAGTCCCGATGAAAAAACACTTTATTTTGCTTCTGATATGCCGGGTACAGTCGGTCAATCTGATTTGTATAAAGTAAGCATTAATTCAAACGGAGGCTATGGTACGCCAGAAAATCTTGGCTATACAATCAATACAGAAGGAAAAGAAACCTTTCCCTATGTAACAAGTGAAAATGAGATTTATTTTTCGTCAGACGGTCATCCCGGTTTGGGAGGTTTGGATGTTTTTGTTGCCAATATTGATTCAAATGGTAAAATAAGCAATATCCAAAATTTAGGATCCGATGTCAATTCTCCCAAAGATGATTTTGCTTACATTATTGATCCAGCGACCCGAAAAGGATATTTTAGTTCGAATAAAGACGGCGGTCATGGTTCTGATGACATCTACAGTTTCTTAGAAACCAGAAGACTTAATTGTATTCAGGAACTTTATGGCGTCATAACTGATGTTCAAACAGGAGCAATTCTGCCTGAAACAAAAGTTACTTTGTTTGACGATCAAATGGCAGTCAAGAGTACTGTAGTTTCAGACAATTCAGGAAATTATTCATTTTCTGTAGAATGTGGTAAAACCTATAATGTGAGAGCCGAAAAAGCTGACTATGAAACTAAGGAAGTAACTGTAACCATTTCAAAAACTACCGGAAAAACCAGCTTGCCAATTGCTTTAGATAGAGGTATTTGCCGAGTAACTGTTGGCGATGATCTTGGAGTTTGCTTTGGTATAAAAATGATCTACTTTGATTTGGATAAATCTAATATCAGAACCGAAGCTGCAATTGATTTAGAAAAAATATTAGCGGTATTAAATGAGTATCCTAATATGAAACTTGATATTCGTTCGCATACAGACAGTAGAGCAACGCATCAATACAACGAAGCTTTATCTGACCGAAGAGCAAAATCAACAATTAATTGGCTGATTAAAAACGGTATAGCTCCAAACCGTTTAACTGGAAAAGGATACGGAGAGACGCAACTTGTCAATAAATGTTCAGATGGAGTTCAATGTACCGAAGAAGAACATCAGGCAAATAGACGAAGCGAATTTATTATTACTGCTTTGTAAATCTGGTTGCCTTATCTGAAAGAGAAAAATATAGCACATTAAAATTTATCGATAATGAAAAATACAGTTAAAATCTTATTAGTATTTATTACAGTGTTTTTAGTAACAAGTGTATCTGCTCAAACGAATTACAGTTTTTCAATTGCTGATATTTTAAGTTCAATGCCAAATGGAAAAAGAATGCCTGATGGAACTATTGTAAAAGCACAGCTTATAACTACGGGCAGCGCTACACATTCTACAGGAGCTGCGGGTTCAGGAACTCCAGGGCCGGATATCGGAGGATTATTCACTGGAATTACGCTTCCGGCTTATGTTGGAGACAAAACACCGACAAATTTCACCAAAATTCAAATGGCCAATACCCAGAATGCCGATAATGGACTGGGGAATAACTGTACGAACAGTATTGGTTTCAGGATTTATTTCAGCAGGCCAATTTCCAGCATCAATTTTCTTGCTTTAGATATCGATGGGGTTCATGGCACACCGAACGGAAATGCAGAGTGGGTGGCTTTTTTTGGATATAATGGCAATACATATGTACCTTATTCCATCAGCGGTCCGACGACACAACTTACAAATCAAAATATAAATACTTCTGCAGCAGGACATAGCTGGAGAACTTTAATTACGAATTCTATTGGCGCTACTGCTTCGGCTGCTTTGCCAAACGCAATGACCATAAGACGCCAGACAACAAATGGAGGCTCGGGAACGCCAGATGATTTAAATCATCAGGTGTTATTTACGCCACCTTCGTCCGCAACCAAAGTGACAGATTTTTTTCTAATGACAGGTATTTGGAGCGTTACAGGCCAGGCCAACGTTCAAGCGTCCGGTTTAAGTCCAATCGTAATAACAATTAGTTCTGATTTTGGTGATGCGCCAGACAGTTATAAAACCTTGTTGGCATCAGGCGGTCCTTCGCACGGGGTTGTTGGTACTCTTTCCTTAGGAGATTCAAATCTTGCTGAAGCGGATGGCCAGCCTTCTGCGTTGGCTAATAGTTCTATTGATGATGATGGTGTTCCGACCTTTCCGCCATTGACCAATAATGGACAATTAATCAACACTTATACAGTTGCTGCCAATTTTCACAATAATACAGGGCTTGCAGCAAATTATGTGGCATGGATTGACTGGAACAATGATGGTGTTTTTCAGCCAGGAGAAGGTACTACCGCAACAACTCCCGCGGGAACATTGGCAGGAAGCGTAAACCTTACATGGAATAATGTTACATTGACCAATACATCCGGACATGCAAAAACATATCTTAGGGTGCGAGTAACCACAGAAGCTATAACGACTGCTGATTCCGGCGGTGCTTTTATGGATGGGGAAGTTGAAGATTATGCCATTGGGCTTCCAGCTGCAACGCCTGATTTTGCCTGTTTTAATGTTGGTTCACCTTCTGGTCTGATTAATGTACTCTCCAATGACACTACAGGAGAAGTTATTGTCCCCCTTACAACAGGATTAGTGAATCCCGGCACTGCAACAAATATTGTTGTAGATGGTTTTGGCGATATAATACAAATGACTATTCCAGGAGATGGAATATGGAAAATCAATACATCTGGACAAGTAACTTTTGAACCAGAATCAAGCAGTGTAATAAGTCCAACACCAATTGCTTACAATGGAAGGGATGCAGATGGGAATATATCCAACAATGCGTTAATTACTTTAACCGCGGCAAGTGTTCCAGTAGATACTACCGTATCAACTCAGGGGTGCTTTCCAACAACACTGACAGCAACCGCCAGTGTTCCCGCTGGTCAGTCTGTTGTTTGGTATGATGCAGCTACGGGAGAAAATATAGTAGCTTCTCCAACTCTTAGTGCTGTTGGCACTATTACTTATTATGCACAAGGAAATAATGGTACATGTGTCACAGCAGTAAGGACTCCTGTAACTTTGACCATAACCGCGCCACCAAATGCCGGAAATTTATCAGGAACGCAAAATATCTGCCAAGGAACAACGACCACTTTTAGTTCAGATGGTGAGACAGGGGGGACATGGTCCAGTCTTGACCCTACAATTGCTTCTGTAGACAGCAGTGGAATAATTACGGGATTATTAGCTGGCACTACAACTATAAGCTATACAATAACAGGAACGGGAGGATGCACAAATGTATCTGCAACAAGAACCGTTACTGTTGAAGATGCGGCAGAATCGGGTACTATCTCAGGAAATCAGGATATTTGTATTAGTGGTACTTCTGCATTAACTTCGAGCGGTACTCCAGGAGGTGTTTGGGAAAGCGAGGATATAACGATTGCAACAGTTGATATAAATGGCGTGGTGACCGGTGTTGCACGTGGTACAACGAATATAAAATATACAATAATACAAACGGGAAGTTGTCCGGTTATACCTTCTGTTTATTCAGTAAATATTATTCAAGCAAATCCGGGGACTTTATCAGGAAAACAGAATTTATGTCCTGGAGATACAACCCTTTTTACTACTGATGGCGACCCGGGCGGACTTTGGAGTACAGATAATCCTGGTATTGCCACTGTAGATGCAAATGGGGTAATTACTGGTAATGGACCGGGAACTGCAACAATTACCTATACTATAACTGGCTTGAGTGGCTGTCCATCAGCTGCAACAACAAGAATGATTACTGTAGATGTCAATGCCTCTGCTGTCGCATCTGATATTACGGGTGCAGACACTGCAGTCTGTCCTGGCGGTAGTGCTACGCTAACGGTAAGTACATTGACTATTGGTATTCCTACCTTTACATGGTATGCTGATCAAACCAGTACGACAGCAATTAATACTGGTACAACGTATACTGTTTCTCCAGCATCCACTACAACGTATTACGTCAGTGTAAAAGGTAATGATGTTTGTGAGAATGAAATCAATAATAGAAAACCTATTACAGTAACAATCAATTCTTTAGGACTTGATTCCGATATAGCAAGTGCAGACGCAACAATATGTGCTGGTTCTTCTGCAGCATTAGCGGTTTTATCAACTACCGTGACCACGCCCGTTTTTAGATGGTATGCTGATCAAACAAGTGCTACAGTTCTCTACACTGGAGATACTTACACTGTTTCTCCCGCCGTAACTACAACGTATTACGTAAGTGTAACCGGGGACGGAGTCTGTGAGAATGCAGTAAATACAAGAAAAGCAGTTGTAGTGACAGTAAATTCATTGGCTACATCATCTGATATAGCCACCGATAATCAAGAAATTTGTGGAGGCTCTACTGCTTCTTTGACCGCTTCTTCACGTGTCGCTTCACCGGTCTTCAGATGGTATGCTGATCAAACTACTTCAACAGTATTGAGTACTGGAGCCACATATAATCCTTCACCCGTGTCTACTACTACGTATTATGTAAGTGTTGCTGGTACTGGAGTTTGCGAGAATGCCATCAATACAAGAAAAGCTGTAACAGTTACAGTTAACGGCTTAGCAACAGCTACAGATATAGTAGCTACAGATGTCACAGCTTGTCCAAATGATGCAGTTGTTTTGACAGCTTCATCGACTACAGTGACTACTCCAGTATTCAGATGGTATGTTGACCAGACGGCAACAACTATACTTCATAATGGAGCAACTTTCAGTCCTTCGCCAGGTTCAACTACGACTTATTATGTGAGTGTGAGTGGGGATGGAGTATGTGAGAATGCAATAAATACAAGAAAAGCGGTGACAGTCACAATCAATCCATTAGCGACGGACGCAGATATAATTGTAGCTGATCAGACTATTTGTTCGGGTGAGATTGCAGTTTTAAGCGCATCATCATCTCTTATTAATCCTGAGTTCATTTGGTATGCGGATCAGACATCTGTTACGCCACTTTCAATAGGAGAAATCTACAGTCCTACGCCTGCAACAACCACTACGTATTATGTGAGCGTGAGCGGTGATGCCGTTTGTGAAAACGCAATCAATACCAGAAAGGCGGTAGTGGTGACGGTTAATCCTTTGGGACTTGATTCCGATATTACAGCCTCCGACGCTGTGATCTGTGCGGGAGCATCCGCTACGCTGACGGCTTCATCTACTACGGTTACCACTCCGGTCTTCAGATGGTACGCCGACCAGACCAGCACAACGGTGCTCAGCACTGGAGCCACCTATAACGTTAGTCCTGCAACAACCACTACGTACTATGTGAGCGTGAGCGGGGATGCCGTGTGCGAGAATGCCGTCAATACCAGAAAAGCGGTAGTGGTGACGGTTAATCCTTTGGGGCTTGATTCCGATATAACAGCCTCCGACGCTGTGATCTGTGCGGGAGCATCCGCTACGCTGACGGCTTCATCTACTACGGTTACCACTCCGGTCTTCAGATGGTACGCCGACCAGACCAGCACAACGGTGCTCAGCACTGGAGCCACCTATAACGTTAGTCCTGCAACAACCACTACGTACTATGTGAGCGTGAGCGGGGATGCCGTGTGCGAGAATGCCGTCAATACCAGAAAAGCGGTAGTGGTGACGGTTAATCCTTTGGGGCTTGATTCCGATATAACAGCCTCCGACGCTGTGATCTGTGCGGGAGCATCCGCCACGCTGACGGCTTCATCTACTACGGTTACCACTCCGGTCTTCAGATGGTACGCCGACCAAACCAGCACAACGGTACTGAGCACTGGAGCTACCTATAACGTTAGTCCGGCAACAACCACTACGTATTATGTGAGCGTGAGCGGGGATGGTGTGTGCGAGAATGCCGTCAATACCAGAAAGGCGGTAGTGGTGACGGTTAATCCTTTGGCTTTGGCTTCTGATATTTCGGTAAGCACAGCAAATGCTTCGTTATGTACAGGAGGCAGTGCTTCAATTACAGCTACTAGTGCTATCAGTAATCCTATTTTCAAATGGTACCAAGATGTTAATTTGTCTGTTTTGCTTTATACAGGAACTACTTTTGTGACCCCAGCTATTACAGCCAATACCTCTTATTATGTTACTGTTCAAAATAATGCTATTTGCGAAAATAGTATTGGCAATGCTTTAAAAGTAGAGCTAGCAATTATTTTGTGTTCAGATATTGCTTTGACGAAAACTGTAAGCAATATGTCGCCTTTCGTTGGCGATCAGGTTGATTTTACCATAACGGTAAGTAATCTTGGGCCAAATGACGCCACAGGTGTACGTGCAAATGATGTATTGCCGTCTGGTTATACTTTTATTAGTGCAAACAACGGTGGAGTGTTATCTGGTAATACAATTACATGGCCAACTTTTAATATTTCAGTTAATAATTCTGTTTCATTGGTTTACAAGGTCCGAGTCAATACTTCGACTGGGACTGCGGATGAATACAAAAATGTAGCGCAAATAAATGCTTCGGATAATTTTGATCCGAATTCAACTCCAAACAACAACGATCCATCAGAAAATGATCAAGATAGTGTGATTTTGACTCCAATTATACCACAGCCTTCAATTTTATTATATAAAGATGCTTCTTTCTCTGCTTCTAATGATAGCAACGGAAATGGTTTTCCAGATGTCAATGAAACAATTACATACACTTTTGCGGCGCAGAATACAGGAAATATCAGATTGGAAAATGTAAAAATTAATGATCAATTTTTAGGTATAACTAATTTATCGGTAACACCTGGCACTTTGGATCCTGGACAAACGGGCAGGGCTGAGTTAATTTATACAATCAAGGAATCAGATTTTGAGAAGGGAGTGGTTTACAATAGCGCAATTGCACAGGGAAATACTCCATCTACACCGGATAATCCGGGAGGTACAGTTGTTACAGATACATCTGAAGATCCAACTGATCCTGTTAAGCCTGGTGATGAATATTATGATCCAAATTGCCCGACATGTACTGTAGTGCCGTTGCCAAATATTCCAAAAATTGCAATTATTAAAGAAATTGCTTCATTCAGCGGAAATTTCAATAATGCAAAAGTTGGGGATGTCATTAGTTATCTTTTTACTGTGAGCAATATTGGAAATACCCGTTTAAGCAATGTGAGAGTGACTGACCCTCTTCCTGGATTATCGGCACCTACTCTTGATCCTGTAGATTCGGGCAATAAAACTGGTGATCTCAATTCAAACGGATATCTGGATACAAACGAGAAGTGGCTTTATCGAGCAGACTACGTTCTCACTTCAGGTGATTTGGCAAAAGGACAGGTCGTCAATCAGGCTTTGGCAGAAGCTACCGGACCGCCTACACCTGTAAACCCTAATGGGGAAGATGTTAATGACTTGTCTGATAAATCGTCGCCTACCAACGAGGACAATGATCCAACAGTTCTTGATATAGTAGGTTGCCAAGTAGTCGTTCACAATGCAATTTCTCCAAATGGAGACAACATAAATGATACTTTTAAAATTGATGGTATTGAATGTTATCCAAAAAATACAGTTGAAATTTATAACCGATGGGGAGTAATTGTTTTTCACACCGATGGATACAATAATGAGAGCAATGCATTTGAGGGCTACTCTAATGGAAGGGCGGTGATCAATCAAAGCAAAGGACTTCCGACAGGCACATATTATTATATCGTCAGATATCAAAATTCCGAGGATAGAGAAATAACAACGGCAGGTTATCTTTATTTAAGCATGAATCAATAATAAAAAACACTTCAAACATGTTTTAAATAAATGCTGTTTGGAGTGTTTTTAGATTTAAGGCATTCTGCGGTAAAAATGAAGCTTTTTTGAAATAGCGATATATGTTCTTTAACAAATGGGGCATTGCCAAACCATTGTTTTACCATTCTTAATCAGATTGTGTCGCCAGGGCTGCCTTAGTTTTTTGTAAAAAATAGGAAGAGCCCCTAATAGCGGGGGGCCGTATTTTGCATTTCTATTAAATTTCATATTTTAAAAAAAAAAAACTGGAAAAAATAATGCTGTAAGATTTTTTTGTTATTTTTATGTAATTGTTTGATGTTAAATATGATAGCTTAAAGGCTGGAAGAGTGCTGTAGTTTTAAATGGCATTATTATAGGCATGTTTTTTTTGATGGCTGCATAACGAAAGAAGAAGATATATAACTGATAAAATTTGATATATTATGAAAAAAAGTCTCTTTGTTTTTTCATTTGTCCTGCTATTGGCGGCATGCAACCAAACACCATCAGCAAATTCCGGTGAGAAAGCCGATATTGAGGGTGCTGTTTCGGCAGAATTCAAACCTGCCAGCATCAAGGAACAGATGGTTTACCAACGCGCAATCGAAGCTTTAGTATGGGGCATGCCTGCCGTTAATTATGATCTTATGCTTCAGGCAATGCTGGGCAGCACCAAAGGGAAACAAAATGAGATCATATTTTGGTCAAAACCCGTAGACTGGCATAATCAGACGCTAACGCCAAATCCCGACGCGATTTACTTTATGTTTTTTTTCAACACAAAGGATGCAGGGCCAATAGTTATAGATGTTCCTGCGGCAAAAAATGGCTCCTTTGCCGCCAATATTGACAATATCTGGCAGATGCCCCTTGAAGATGCAGGACCTTACGGAGCCGATAAAGGCGCTGGCGGCAAATATCTGATACTGCCGCCTGACTATAAGGAAAATATTCCTAAAGGATACATTGTGCTGAAAGCCGATACCTATGAGGGTTATGGATTATTCCGATCCAACCTGCCCAGCCACAGTGATGCCGATATAGTGAATGCCGTCAATTACGGCAAACAGCTAAAACTATATCCGCTTGCTAAAGCCAATAATCCCGGCGAAACAAAATATACAGACGTGAAGGATGTGCTTTACAATTCCGTCATCCCCTACAACAGCCGGTTTTTCATCTCCCTTGACCGAATTGTGCAAAGCCAGCCTATGCTGGTGCGCGATAAGGCGATGATTGATAAACTAAAAAGCATAGGCATTGAAAAAGGGAAACCCTATAACCCTGATGCACGAACCACCGAGATTCTGAATGCGGCGGCAAAAAGTGCGCATGACTATTTGGAAGCAATGCTTGAAAAAGGCTTCCCGCCGATAAATCCTGATGCTAAATGGGCTGTTCCCGCAATGCCGGAACTCGTTAAGGCGGGATCTTCGGGATATGCGGAATCTGATATTTATCCTACAGATGCCCGTGCATTAACCTATTCAATCGGTTATGTAGGCATAAAACGCCTGGGTACAGCGCAAATATATCTTATTGCAGGAAAAGACAGGGAAGGCCGCGCGCTTGATGGAGATAAAACCTATATGCTCCACGTGCCTGCAAATGTGCCCACCAAGCAATACTGGTCGGCAACAGTCTACGACCGGACAACACATTGCCTTATCAAAAATCTGCCACGTGCAAGCAGAGCATCGAATGCGACAGAGATCCAAAAGAACACAGATGGCTCGGTCGATATTTTCTTCGGCCCAAAATCCCCTGCAGGCAAGGAATCAAATTGGATCCCAACGGACCCTAAAGGAAAATTTGAAGTATTATTCAGGCTTTACGGCCCGGAAAAGCCCTTTTTTGACAGGGTATGGAAACTTGGAGATATAGAAGAGGTTAAATAATCAATTGCTAAACTTATGGAAAAGAAACTCATCTGCGTGATTTTGATTGCAGCCTTGACGGCATGCAACCAAAATAAAAACAGTGATACGAAAGCATCAAATTCTAAAGGGATTGACAGCCTAGCGACATCCCAGACAGCACGCGAGCTGCCAACGGGTCCCGACACCAATGTAAAAATTACTCAAGAGTATGCCGCTTTGGCGGCTAAAGATGCCTATTTTTGGGCATGGCCGCTGGTAAATATGTACAACCGCCGAATGGCTTTCAAGGATGTAAAAGAGCTGGCCCTGTCCGGACCTCTGCTTATGGCTCCGCTGAATCAGTTTACCATGCTTACCGATTATGTGATACCTACGGAACGTGCCATAGCCTGCCCGAACCAGGATGTGGTTTACGGTATTGGATGCCTTGCTTTGGACCAATCGCCCGTTGTGGTGCAAGTGCCTGATTTTGGCAAACGTTTCTGGGTCTACCAGATAGTTGATCTGCGCACCGAAAGTTTCGCAAAATTGGGAAAGATGTACGACAATAAGCCGGGATTTTATTTATTGGCCGGACCGGACTGGAAAGGAGAGGTGCCTAAGGGAATAATAAAAGTTTTCCGCTCGTCAACCAATACTGGACTTGTGGGGCCCCGTGTTTTTCTGGATGACACAAAAGAAGACCGAAAAGCAATTCAGGAGGTACTCAAATCAGTGGTTATGTATCCCTTGTCTGATTATGACGGCAAAATGAAAACCATCGATTGGGCCAATATCAAAAAACTTCCCGGAGGCGAAGGAGGAAAAGAAGAAGCGGTATGGGTGAACCCCCAGACATTCTTTGACGAGCTTCCTATCGTGCTGGCAGATGCAAAGCCACTGCCGGGCGAGGAGGCGAAATACAAGCAGATACTTGCTGTAGTGGAAGCCGCAAAGAAAGACCCAAAACTGAAACAGGCGATGATCGATGCAGCCGTTGAGACAGAGCGTCAGGTAATAAAACCTTTAATGGAATTCCGCAACTGGGGGATCCAATTGCCGTTTCACTGGTCAGGGGTAACGAACGGCGCATCTTGGGGCACAGATTATTTTACGCGCACTGCGGTAGCCAAATCCAATATCCTGGTTAATGCCCCTAATGAAACACGCTACTTTTATCAGGATCTGGATTCAGAAGGTGCCCGATTAAACAGCTCGAACAAATATAAAATTACTTTTGCCAAAGGGCAGCTGCCACCTGTTAATGGATTTTGGTCGCTTACATTATATAACGAGCATCACTTTTTTGAAATCAACAAGCTCAACAGATATTCATTGGGGACAAAGAACAAGACAATGGCATATAATCCGGACGGTTCGCTGACCATTTATATTCAATCAGTTCCGACTGATGCGAAAACCCAAAACAATTGGCTTCCGGCCGTTGAAAAGGGGGATTTTTCGCTTTATCTCCGCACTTACTGGCCAAAGGAGGAAGTAGTAAATGGAAACTGGACTCCGCCGGCAGTAATAAAAGTTGAATGATGTTTTGAGATTGCAGCTTTAAAAGCAGTTTGGGTTTGATAGTACATTTATGGCTTAAACGTGCCCAGGCTCTTTTTTCTAAGTTTTTGTTTTCAAAAGCGGCATACGCCGACTATTTTGCCGCAAATTTTGAACAGTTGAAAAATCTGCTGTATGGGTCTTTTAAAGTTTTCACTTTACGGACTCCCATTTTTTTGACGCATCAGCAGATCTGCGTACAATCAAAATCACTAAATTTGAATAGAATATGACATAAAAACCAACAGATCTTTCACAATGGAAAAAGCGATACAACTACAGGTGAGAAAAGATTTGGATGCCCGCCAGCAGCACACCATACTTAAACTCAAAGGGAACCTGATTTCAAAAGGATATACCGAGATCATCCATATCCTGGACCAGGACGAGGAGTTCCATATCAATACATTTGAAACTCCTTTGGAGAAACGAAATGAAGCGCGGCAGTATATAGCGGCTTTTATCGATCAGGAAAATCTTCTGGAGACGATCAGCATCAAATAGTCAAAATGTCTGTATAAACCACAGCCCGCCGGCTATAAAGCAGGCGGGCTTTTTACTTTTATCAAAGATCCTGCGTTTTTTGGGCTGGGGCAATTAATTTTTTAGCCGGATAAAACATTATTAGGTTCCAGTTATTATATGTTTTAGGGAGCTTTTTCCCGCTATGCGCTTCAATCTTCTGCCCGGACCCCGGCGCAGAAGGATTTCCGCTTCTATCGGGGCTAGGTTTGCCTAGTTTGTCATTGGAGAATTTAAAGCAGATATTTGGGATTAAAGTTATGGGAGATGGTTGACGCAATGAGTAAATTATTTACTGCACTCGAGCAGCAGTTATATTTGAAAAAATGAGAGCGGAAAATACAAATAATGATGAATTATTAAACAGTTTTAAAGTGAGATTTCATTTTCGAAATTGAAGTAATTAGAAAGAATAATAGCAAAAATGAAATAAAGTCAGCGTTTTACTAGTATAAATAAAAAAAGGGCGCCCATTGTCTTCCATTGGCGCCATTTGGCTTTTTGTGACGGGGACAGGACAAATTACAACATCATTTTTGGATGATTTGAAGAGATTGGCTTACTATATATAACGGCTGTCTTCCATTGGCTTTATAAATTTGGTTTAGATGTCCTGTTGGGGATTGATGCAAAAAAATATAAAAACTAAATTGGTTTATGACTTGACATAAGCAAAAACGATACTTGGACGAGAAGTTCTAGTTAATGTTTGTTGATTTTTAAATACTTGTACATAAAGGTAAATGTGTTTTAAAAAAAAATATTGTAACTTTAAACTGTGTAATAATTTGAAATTGTTTATTTTTTAGTAGATTATGTAAGGTTTCGGCAATTTCAGATTTTAAGCACGCTAATATTCAGAACAGATTTTGTATCTACGAGGAATAGAATCTGCCATTTAGGGCATGCCGGCAGTAGATTTTCAATTAGTAGTTGATGCTTTTGCTAAAATCAACTGCACCTGAATCCGGCGAATCGTATTGAATTCCAACTGACCCTAAAGGGAAGTTTAAAATTTTAGCCCGCTTTTAAGGCCCGACTCCAAAGCTGTATGATCAGAGTTGGAAACTAAATGAAGTAGAAAAAATCAAATAAGCTATAGTTATTTTTTAAATTTTGAAAGATGAAAAACAAATTGATTTTAATCATTGTACTTCTTGCAATGACAGCCTGCAATCAGAATAAAAGTGATAAAAATGGAACATTCTCTTCTGCAGAAACTGATGCTGATGTTTCAGGCAAATTTTCGGATTCAGTACCGAATGGCCCCGATGTAAATGTAAAGATTACAGAATCTTATGCAAGACAGGTCGCAAGAGATGCCTATTTCTGGGCTTGGCCAATGGAAAACATTTACAACAGACGTCTTGCGTTCAAGCAGTCGCCAAAAGTAGGTCTTATGAATGGCGTACTGCCATTTGCGCCATTAAATTCTTTGGCAATGTTGCATGATTATGTTAAGCCTGAACAGCGCTGGGTTGCCTGTCCAAATCAGGATGTGGTTTACGGAGCTGCTATTGCCGCTCTTGATGAGACTCCTGTCGTGATACAGGTTCCGGATTTTGGCAAGCGTTTTTGGGTATATCAGGTGGTGGATCTTCGCACAGATGCTTTTGCCCAGCTTGGGAAGATGTATGGTACAAAACCAGGATTTTACATGCTGGCGGGGCCTAACTGGAAAGGAGAGGTGCCTAAAGGAATCACTAAAGTATTTTACAGCAAAACAGGCACAGCCTTTATTGTACCTAGAGTTTTTCAGGATGATACGCCCTCAGATAAAAATGCAGTCCAGGCCATAATTAATTCTATTGATGTCTATGCTCTGGATAAATTTGACGGAAAAATGAAACAGCAGGACTGGAGCAGGCTTCCATCCTTAGGTTCGCCGACAAAAGATGGCGGATCTGAAGAAACGAAATGGGTCTTTCCAGATACCTTTTTCGATCAGCTTCCTATTGTATTGAAAGATGCTCCTCCATTGCCCGGCGAGGAAGCTCGTTACGCACAGGTACTGGCAGTGATCGAAGCAGCAAAGAAAGATCCTGCATTGAAAAAAGCGATGATTGAGGAAGCCCATAAAGCGGACAAAGAACTGGTTGATCCATTACTGCAATTTCGCAACTGGGGAATACCTCTTCCAGGGAACTGGACCACTGCCGATAACTGTGCTGCTTTTGGAACGGATTATTTCACCCGTACAGCCATAGCAAAATCCAATATACTGGTGAATGCAGGTAAAGAAACAAAGTATTTTTATCAGGATCTCGATTCAAAAGGATCTCGACTGAATGGTTCTAAACAGTATACTCTAACATTTGCAAAAGGTAACCTTCCGCCTGTAGACGGCTTCTGGTCTCTTACACTTTATGACAAGCATCACTTTTTCTATCCCAATGCCATAAAACGCTATTCGGTTGGAACTAAAAACCGGGATTTAAAGTACAATGTCGATGGTTCCCTTACATTGTATGTGCAGCATGCGGAGCCGCAAGGGGACAAAAAAGCCAATTGGCTGCCGAGTCCTGCAGATGATTTCTGTTTATATTTCAGATGCTACGGCCCAAAGCAGTCCGTAATTAAAAATCAATGGACGCCTCCGTCTGTAGTAAAAATTTAATTTCAGTCAAAAAGAGAAAGTAAAGGAAAAAATTATTTTAAGTTGATTATATAGTAAAAATAAATAAAAAATGGCGCCAATTGTCTTCAATTGGCGCCATTTGGCGTTGTGACCTCGACAGGACAAATTACAACATCATTTTTGGATGATTTGAAGAAATCGGCTTTCTATATGTAGTATCTGTCTTCCATTGGCTTTGTAAATTTGGTTTAGATGTCCTGTTGGAGATTGATACAAAAATTATAAAAACTCAATTGTCTTATGGCAGTATACTAATATACAATTCTGCAATATTTTATGATTTACCAATTATTGCAGTCAGAAAAAGTGTCCTTGTATACTTTCTGACACTGCTACAAACTATTATTCGTGAATTATCATCTCTTGTTCTCAATTAGTCCGCCCGCATAGTGATAAAATTGATTTGTGTAAGTAGCACTTGCACAAATTATCTCGAATCATCATATTAGGTTACTTACTAAAGCATTATTTTAAAGAAAGCAAGAATGGTTTAAAGTCCTCAATTTTAGTGAGAGTAGAAAAAAATGGCGCCAATTATCTTCAATTGGCGCCATTTGGCAGTGTGACCTCTATGATATAAATTCACACAAATTTCATTCAGAATTTAAAGAAATTAGCTTATTCTAATGGCACTACAGGCCAGTGTCATAATCACTCCAGGAGGCGGTGCCTTCCGGTTCTGCCATTTTTACTTCTTCGCTGCGCATCTGGCTCATCTGCTGGTTCACTTTATCCATCTGCTCCAGTTCAGCATTGTAGGTGTCCTCATTGTCGGTCAGACCTTGGGTCTGTTTGACATACGTCTGCGGATCTGGGATATACTGCCATTCTTTGGACATATCGGGCATCTCGCCTGTGTTCCAAGGGGCCTGAACGCTTTTTTCAGGTGAAAAATTAAAATACTGTTGGGTAAAGCGTGGATCAGCCTGAAGCACTCCAGGAGGGAAATTAGGCTGGATCGAATCGAGTGCGGCTTCAAACATTTTGTAATGCGCCACCTCACGGGTCATCAAGAAAGACAGCGTCTCTTTGACATAAGGGTCGGTGGTGAATTTCATCAGATGCTCGTATACGAGCTTAGCGCGCGATTCAGATGCGAGATTGCTCCTCAAATCCACCGTAAGATCGCCGTTGGAGTGGATGTAAGAGGCGCACCACGGAATGCCTTGGCTGTTTTTAAGTGCTGGACCGCCTCCGGCAATGATCGGAAATTGCGGATTTGCAGTAAGCGCAGCATGGATGATGGTTTCCTTTGCGGCCTTCCCGTCAAGCACCTGCATGATTTCTGAAGAGTCGGCGGCATCCTTCAGCTCTCCGTTTACGCCCTTCAGGAGCATTTGGATAGTTGCCCCCACGATTTCAAGATGTGAAAATTCTTCTGTGGCGATATCCATCAGCATGTCATATTTGTCAGGATGCGGCTGCTTGGCATTAAAAGCCTGCGTAAAATACTGCATTGCGGCGGCCAATTCGCCATTCTCGCCGCCAAACTGCTCAAGCAGAATGTTGGCGAATGCCGGGTCGGGTTTCGATACCCTCGCATTGAATTGTAAGTCTTTAGAATGATGGAACATAATTTTGATTTTAGAAATTGATAATTTTATGGAATTAAAATCCAGCTGGCGCTTTACGGATAATCCATAAGAGATTGGATATTATGCACAGTGCCTTGCGCTGGGGTCTTACCTCTACATGACGCCTTTGCTATTCATGGCGAAGTAGTGCTGGTCAGCTGGTATCCTGACGCTGATTTGAAGCAGGCGAAAGATACATCTCTGAGAGAAGTCGAAACTATTGGTCTGACTTCCATCCATTTTAGTTTTCAGCAAATGACGCCAAATGATGCAAGTGCTTTTTATACAATTATCGCCTTTTATTACATTTTTACATCTTCGACTTAGTGCTATTAGGAAAATATTTAATTATCGGAAATGAGTAATTCGTGCTCATTGTTATAAGCAAATTTGGACTGCCATTATGCAATGGCCTTTATCATATTTATATAATTTTTTCCCTTTTTCTTCCTTTATAATATAAAAAAACGCTGGCTGCAATCAGACTTATTCCCAGTATATGAAAGGCCAGATTCCAAAATTCTTTTTCATTGGCAGCTTCCCTGACATTATGCAGTCCGAACACTTCGTGGTTTATCACGCCTTCTATTACATTAAAAATTCCCCAGCCAGCCAAAAGACCAGCGCCAAAGACATATCTTGAACTGCTGTTTTGGGGTGTCTTTAGTACTTTCCATATCAAGAATATGCCTATTAGTACCGTGAGCATAGTGAAAAGATGGAAAATCCCGTCCCAGAACATGTTGACACTTTTTCCCAACAGGTTATCTGCTGGTATTCTATTGGAAAGCATTTCATGCCACTGCAGAATCTGATGGAATACTATACCGTCAACAAAGCCGCCGAGCCCCATTCCCAGTACCAGCGATGCGCAAAGTAGCGGCATTCCTGCAGGCTCATAGAGCATGGCGTTGTTTTTTCTTAATGCCAGCCAAGATAGAATCATTATTATCAAGGAAAGCGCAATAAGGGGCAAGGCAATTGCGAGACTATTTTCCTGCCAGCTGCTTTTAATGGCTGCCTGCAATTCTTGATTGCAGTTTACGCAACAGAAGGCGTTGGCAGGGACTAGCAGCATTATAAGTGCTGGTGATTTTTTAAAAGGTGCGGCATCTGTTCCCATAAATCATGTTTTAGAAGTTCAAACAAATCTCATGTCATTGAAGAGCATATGCTTACAAGATTCAAGTAAAACTTTTCAGAATTTAAGACAGCAATTTTTTCTGATTTGTAAACAGCATCTGGCTTACCTGTGACAAAGATAAAAGCCACAGACGAAAACACGGGCCGGGCGTAAACTGGCCCACAGCAATGGCATCTATAAGCTGCTGCCTTGTAAGTAGCCCCTGCGAAACCAATTCTGTGTCTAGAAAGGCAAAAAGCACATATACGATAACGTGCAGAGCAGCGCTTATTTTAGAAAGGTTCAAAAGAGTCACTGAGATATCTGATGACAATAAAGTCGAATTTAAGTTTGAAAATATTAATCTTCCTTTTGATGACGCCCATAATGACGGCTACCTGGCTTTTAAATAAAAACTAAATCGACCCTTGCCGAAGGAGATACATTTGGCAATGCTGCGGACATATTTTTGACAACAATAATGCAATTACAACAAATGTTCCCATTACAGAGATAAGCAAAACATTAAGGAAGCCGGATTTTCCATTTAACAGATATTTTGCCTTGTATCCAAACCCTGCAAATGAAACTTTGAATATAACTGCCGATACTGATATTCGGTTGACATCAATACAGATTTACAATGCCTTAGGCCAGCTGTTGAGAGTCATGTATAACGCAAAGAATGTTCATTCAATTGATGTTTCAGCATTGCCTTCTGGCAGTTATTTTATAAAAATTGCTTCTGATAAAGGCAATTCCAATGCAAAATTTATAAAAAAGTAATAGGGGCATATATGCCAACCCTAGGATTGATTCTGTAAATCTGCAGATTTGTTAGTGTTACTGATTAGGTGTTTTTATAATTTAACCGCTTAACTGGCTGAAAAAGAAGATTAAGTTTTAATTAGTGAATTGAACAAGAGACGGTCGGCAGGCCGTCTCTTGTTTTATGTCTTTTAAAAAAACTTAAATGCTTTGCCTTGCCTTAGTGTTTCAAATTGGGCCATGAGAATAAAATGCATTTCTGCAATGGCAAATGCATAAAAAATGGATTTCGATCTAATGGAAATCAGCGTTATGAATGTTGTGCTTTGACCCTTGATGGGCGATAGGGCTGGAACGTCTCTTTATTTAATAGGGAGACTATTAAATCTTTTTTAAGCTTTTAGTTAGTTAGTTAGTTAGTTAGTTAGTTAGTTAGTTAGTTAGTTAGTTAGTTAGTTAGTTAGTTAGTTAGTTAGTTAGTTAGTTAGTTAGTTAGTTAGTTAGTTAGTTAGTTAGTTAGTTAGTTA
>NZ_JBIPCO010000009.1:0-238248 GCF_044005885.1 Flavobacterium sp. FlaQc-30
AAATCAAAGTTCGTATACCCTTCTTAATCCCCAGGAGTCTGGTTTTACTTCTCTGATTTCGTTTTTTCCTGATATTTTCTTCTGAAAACCGCTGCAATAGCCCCGATAGAAGTGAAAATCCTTTTTATGGCAGGGTTTGCCGTAAAAAGATTGTAACGGATAGCGGGATTAAGCTCCTTTTTTAAACTTAAAAGAACTTCAACTTTCTCAAATCAAACAAACCTTCACTCCTATTATATTATAGTAGAACTTTCCATTTACACAATACAACACCACATCCTTCTTATTATATAACATCAATCTTATACATATATATATTGTATGTATTTTTGTAATCACTTATATTTGCATTCACAAAATTATAAACAATGATCAAGATTACTTTACCCGATGGGTCAATTAGAGAGTTCGCTCAAGGCGTAACTCCAATGGAGGTCGCTAAAAACATTAGCGAAGGTTTTGCACGAAATGTTATTTCTGCATCTTTTAATGGTACAACTATTGAAACCGAGACTCCATTAACGACCGATGGTAATCTTATATTATATACTTGGAATGATGCTGAGGGTAAAAAAGCTTTCTGGCATTCGACTTCACACGTAATGGCACAAGCCCTAGAGGAATTGTACCCAGGAATTAAATTAACTCTTGGACCAGCAATTGCTAATGGTTTTTATTATGATGTTGATTTTGAAGACCAAAAGATCTCTGAGGCTGATTTTAAAAAGATCGAAGATCGTGTTCTTGAAATTTCAAGAGGAAAGCATGAATTCAAAATGCGTCCGGTTAGCAAAGCTGACGCATTAGAAATGTACAAAGACAACGTTTACAAGACTGAATTGATTTCTAATCTTGAAGATGGAACTATCACTTTTTGTGATCACTCAACTTTTACAGATTTATGTCGTGGTGGACATATTCCGAATACCGGAATTATTAAAGCCATGAAAGTAATGAGTGTTGCTGGCGCTTACTGGAGAGGTGACGAGAAAAACAAGCAGTTAACTCGTGTTTATGGAACTTCTTTCCCTAAACAAAAAGATTTAACAGAGTACCTTGAACTTCTTGAAGAAGCGAAACGTCGCGATCACCGTAAATTAGGAAAAGAATTAGAATTGTTTGCTTTCTCTCAGAAAGTTGGTCAAGGCTTACCTTTATGGCTGCCAAAAGGAGCAGCGTTAAGAGAACGTTTAGAGCAATTTTTAAAGAAAGCTCAAAAGAAAGCAGGTTACGAACAAGTTGTGAGTCCACATATTGGACAAAAAGAACTTTATGTTACTTCTGGTCACTATGCTAAATATGGTGCAGATAGTTTTCAGCCAATACATACTCCTGCCGAAGGTGAAGAGTTTTTATTGAAACCAATGAACTGCCCTCACCACTGTGAGATTTACAATGTAAGACCTTGGTCATATAAAGATCTACCTAAGCGTTATGCTGAATTTGGCACTGTATATAGATACGAGCAGTCTGGCGAATTACACGGCTTAACTCGTGTACGTGGTTTTACTCAGGATGATGCACATATCTTTTGTACTCCAGAGCAATTAGATGAGGAATTCAAAAAGGTAATCGACTTAGTATTATATGTATTTGGTTCATTAGGTTTTGAAAACTTTACTGCTCAAATCTCATTAAGAGACCAAGAAGACAGAGAAAAATATATTGGTACAGATGAAAACTGGGAGAAAGCTGAAAACGCTATCATCAATGCAGCTGCCGATAAAGGTTTAAATACTGTTGTTGAATATGGCGAAGCTGCATTCTATGGACCTAAGCTTGACTTTATGGTTAAAGATGCTTTAGGTAGACAATGGCAATTAGGAACTATTCAGGTAGATTACAACTTACCTGAGCGTTTTGATTTGACATACAAAGGCGCTGATAATGAATTACATCGCCCAGTTATGATTCACAGAGCTCCTTTTGGATCTATGGAACGTTTTATAGCAATTTTACTAGAACACACTGCAGGAAATTTCCCGCTTTGGCTTATGCCAGAACAGGCTATTATCTTGTCTTTGAGCGAGAAATACGAAAATTATGCTAAAAAAGTTTTAGATTTGCTAGAAAATCACGAAATTCGCGCCCTAATTGACAACCGAAACGAAACCATCGGTAAGAAAATTAGAGATGCCGAAATGCAAAAAATCCCGTTTATGCTGATTGTAGGCGAGGAAGAAGAGAAAAACGGCACAATTTCTATACGCCGCCATGGACAAGAAGGAAAAGGCAATATCACAGTTTCTATCGAAGAATTTGCTTCGATTGTAGACGAAGAAATAAAAAAGACATTAAAAGTATTTACAGTTTAACTTAAATTAGAAAGTCATAGCAATAAAAAGTAACAGAGGTTTTCAACCTCGAGTAGAAAAAAAAGATGCACACAGAATAAACAACAATATTCGTGGTGTACAAGAAGTGAGGTTAGTAGGCGAGAACATCGAACCAGGTGTATTTAAGCTTGCAGAAGCTTTACGTCTAGCAGATCAGTTTGAATTAGACTTGGTTGAAATTTCGCCAAATGCTGAGCCGCCGGTTTGTAAAATCATGGATTACAAGAAATTTGTTTACGAACAAAAGAAACGTGATAAAGCATTAAAAGCTAAGTCTTCACAAGTTGTTGTAAAAGAGATTCGTTTTGGTCCTCAAACAGATGAGCATGATTATGAATTTAAAAGAAAAAATGCTGAGAAATTCTTAAAAGAAGGTTCTAAATTAAAAGCATTCGTTTTCTTTAAAGGACGTTCAATCATCTATAAAGATCAAGGACAAATTTTATTGTTGCGTTTGGCTACAGATCTAGAAGAACATGGTAAAGTTGAAGCTATGCCTGTTCTTGAAGGAAAGAGAATGATTATGTTCATTGCTCCTAAGAAAAAGAAATAAGTCTTAAAGCTTAAAGTCTTAAAGTCGAAAGTCATAAACTGACTTTTGACTTTTGACTTTTGAACTTTCTGACTCAAGATATAAGTAAGTAAGAATAAATTAAAACACTAGGAAAAATGCCTAAAATGAAAACTAAATCTAGCGCTAAGAAACGTTTTAAAGTTACTGGTTCTGGAAAGATTAAAAGAAAGCATGCTTTTAAAAGTCACATCTTGACTAAAAAATCTAAAAAACGTAAATTAGCTTTGACTCACTCAGCGCTAGTTCACTCAACAGATATGAAAAGCATCAAACAACAATTAAGAATTATCTAATAATTCTTTAGGTTAAAAAATTATTTATATAACCTTGGAGTACGGCTTTTAAGTTCCTTTGATTTAATTCAGGACGCCTGCTACAAAAACACATTAAAATTATGCCAAGATCGGTAAATTCAGTTGCTAAAAGAGCAAGAAGAAAAAAAATAATGAAGCAAGCCAAAGGTTTCTTTGGTAGACGTAAAAACGTTTGGACAGTTGCTAAGAATGCAGTAGAGAAAGCAATGTGCTACGCTTACCGCGATAGAAAACAAAACAAAAGAAATTTCCGTGCTTTATGGATTCAACGTATCAACGCTGGAGCTAGATTAGAAGGAATGTCTTATTCTCAATTCATGGGGAAAGTAAAAGCTAACGGAATCGAATTGAACCGTAAAGTTCTTGCAGATTTAGCTATGAACCACCCTGAAGCTTTCAAAGCAATACTTAATAAAGTAAAATAAACGTTTTATAAACTCAATTTAGATTACTTACTTATCATAAAAAAACCATTCGTTAATTCGGATGGTTTTTTGTTTTTACAACAATCTGCTTTACCTTTAAGACTCTTTAAAAAAACAACCACAAAATGTTTACTCCTCTTTTTGATCACATTCAGAAATTTGTAACACTTGAGCCTTCAGAAATTGACTTACTTCAATCATGTTTGAAACTCGCGAAAATAAAAAAGAAAGAACATCTATTGCAAGAAGGACAAGTTTGTAATACAATATATTTTATAACAAAAGGCTGCGCAAGGCAGTATATAATTAACTCGAAAGGAACAGAACAAACCTTGCAATTTGCGATTGAAAATTGGTGGATTACTGATTATTTAAGTTATCACAATACTACTCCATCACATTTCTATATTCAGACAGTTGAAAACTGTGAATTGATAGCAATTGAAAAAAACACTCTAGAATCTCTATTAATTGAGATTCCGAAGTTAGAACGATACTTTCGAATTGTTTCTCAAAAATCATTTGGAGCTGCTCAAATGAGAATTAAATTTCTGTTCACAATGTCGGCAGAAGAGAGATATCATCATTTTAATAATCTAAATCCCGACTTTGTACAACGCGTTCCTCAGTACATGCTTGCTTCTTACTTAGATTTTTCGGCTGAATTTATGAGTAAAATCAGGGCAGGAAAAGTATAAGCTGCATTTCTTGAAGTAGTTCAAGTTTTTTAAAGCATTCATTACTGACCTTTGTATAGAACTTTTAAAACATATAAAATGAAATCAAGAATCGTTATCCCGGAAGTTGCCCCGCAAGCATATCAAGCATTAATGAATTTAGAAAAATACATCTCAACAACTTCATTAACACCAACTCATAAAGAACTAATTAAAATTCGTGCTTCACAAATAAATGGTTGTGCCTTTTGTATTAATATGCATACTGCAGATGCAAGAAAACAAGGCGAAACAGAGCAACGCATTTATTTAACCAGCGCTTGGCGCGAAGCTGATGTTTATACTGAAGAAGAAAAAGCAATTTTGGCTTTAACTGAAGCTGTAACTTTAATTGGAAATCATGTTTCTGATGAAGTTTATCAAAATGCTGCAAACTTATTTGATGAAAAATATTTAGCAGAAATCATCCTTGCAATCATCACAATTAACTCTTGGAATAGATTAGCAATTACAACAGGACTTAGAGCTGTTTAATTTTTATAAAGATAAATTTTACAAGCTTACGAAATTCAGAAGCCC
Source organism: Flavobacterium sp. FlaQc-30 (assembly GCF_044005885.1). Lineage (NCBI taxonomy): Bacteria > Pseudomonadati > Bacteroidota > Flavobacteriia > Flavobacteriales > Flavobacteriaceae > Flavobacterium > Flavobacterium sp. FlaQc-30. The sequence goes on from NZ_JBIPCO010000009.1 coordinate 4,906, forward strand.
TCTATCTAGAGGGCTTTTTCGTATCTAATTGCTAATGAGAAATAGAAAAAATAGTTTTATTCTAAGTTTTAAAAATACCGTATATATACTCTTTCAAGGGGATTTATTTTTTTTACTTTTGGCGCATGAAACAAAAACACAAGATAATATCCCTATACATAATTCTAATATTTGTTATTTTGTTTTCATGTCAAAAAGAGGAATCTTTAAAAGTTGCGGCAACCAACACAAAAGAAAAAGCAGAAAAACTGATCGCAATAGGAGATCGCTTTTATGATGATCAAAATTTTGACAGTGCTTTTTTTTACTACAATAAGGCGAAATTTATTTGCAACCCAAAAACAGAAACAGAAAGCTTTGTCAGCACATTAAATTCTATGGCTGAAATCCAAAGATATCAAGGAGATTATACTGGCAGTGAATCAACTCTTACCGAAGCTTTGCCTCATCTTAAACACATAAAAAATCCTAAACATATTTGGAACACTTATATAGAATTGGGCAACAACTACCTCTTTACTTATGATTACAACAATGCATTATCCTACTATAAAAAAGCATTAAGTTTAAATATAAGTGAATGGAGAAAACTAAGTACGACAAACAATATAGCGGTCGTTTTATTAGAACAGGGCAAATACAATGAAGCTTTAGACATTTTTACTTCTTTGATTGAGAAAAAAGAAATTCTTGAAAACCCCGAAAACCATGTAAAAGTACTAGACAATATAGGTTTTTGCTATTTTAAAATTGAGGATCCACGAGCACTTTCATACTTTGAAAAAGCACTAAAAGCGGCAGCCGAAACAAAAGATTATCTTTCGACTTCTAAAATTTATCTGCATTTGGCTGAATTTTACCAGCTCAAAAATCCTTCGCTATCAAAAAAATATGCACAGCTTAGTTATGAAAACGCGGCTCTTGTAAAGTACTCCGAAGGCAGAATGTCTGCTCTAAAGTTATTAGTAAACTGCTCTGCAAGCAATGAACTAAAAAAATACTCTCTCTTATACATTAAACTTAATGATAGTCTAACCGAAATACGACAGAAAGCAAAAAATCAATTTGCTCGAATTAAGTATGACTCAAAAAAAGAGAGAAACGAAAACCTTAAACTGAAAACCGATAAAATTGAAAACGAACTGCAATTAGAAAGACAAAAAAATCGAAATATAATTTCTTATATCATTATTATATTAAGTTTAAGCTTAATATTAGCGTTGTACTTTCATTTAACATCTAAAGCTAATAAAGAAAAAATTGAAGCAACCTACAAAAGCGAAACAAGAATTGCTAAAAAACTGCATGATGAATTAGCAAATGACATTTACCATACTATGGCTTTTGCCGAGAACAAAAACCTTTCTGTATCTGAAAATAAAGAACAATTAATAAAAAATCTAGATGTAATATATTCTCGAACTAGAGATATATCAAAAGAAAACAGTCCAATTATAACGTCTGAAAAATACATCTTATTTTTAAAAGAGATGATTGCAGGTTTCAATACTCCCGAAATTAATCTTCTACTTAATGGTATTGAAAACATCCCTTGGAATGAAGTTGAAAAAAACAAAAAAATAACCACTTATAGGGTACTACAAGAATTACTCGTAAACATGAAAAAGCATAGTAACGCTACACTAGTTGGTATTAACTTTAAAAAAAGCAATAAAAATATTACGGTCACTTATACGGACAATGGAAAAGGCATCAATTTAAATTCTATGACTTTTAAAAATGGTCTTTACAATGTAGAGAACAGAATTAATTCTGTAAAAGGAGAAATTAAATTTGATTCCACTCCTAGTAATGGGTTTAAGGTTATCTTTAAATTCTCAATTTGATTATAAAAACAATGAAGTTTATTAAGAATAGATTTTTCTTAAAGTACTTTTTAATATTCTTAACAATATTAATAGTTGGGGCAATATTTCTGTTACAATTTCAGAGAAATAAAAACGCAATAATACAGCAAAAGGCTAAGGATAACTCTATCGAAATTAAAAGATTAATAGATAAAGCAGATCTGTACTTTGACGATGACAATAGAGAACTGGCAATTCTAACATATAATAAGGCTATAAAACTTTGTGATCCAGAAATCAATACAACAGATTATGTATATGCACTGTATTGTATCGCAGATCTACACTACTCAAGCTCGGATTATATTTCCAGCGAAATTGCAGCTACAAAAGCATTACCGTATTTAAAGTTAATTAAGAACCCTAGATATTCTTGGCTTATTTACAATGTACAAGGACAAAATTACTTAAGTACTTATGACTTTACTAATGCGGAACTTTATTTTAAAAAGGCGCTAAGACTAAAAACAAGTTTATGGAGAAAACGTGTTGCTTTAAATAATATCGCGGCTACTTATAAAAACAAAAATGAATATGACAAAGCAATAGAGATTTATCAAATCCTTGCTTCTAATGTCCACGCTTCTAACCATAAACATTTAGACGATAGCAATTATGCTTTTGTACTAGACAATATGGGATACTGCTATTATCAAAAAGGAAATTATGATGAAGCTTTAAAATGTTATTACAAAGCTCTAGAAATTCGTCTGCAGCCACAAAGCAGCGAAGGTTTAGTAAACAGTTACCGCCATCTATCTACATATTTTCAAAAAAGAGATCCTAGATTAGCAAAAAAATATGCCGCAGAAGCACTAAAAACAGCTGAAAAAATGAAATCTGCAACAGAAATTATTCTCAGCCTTTATGTCGTGATCGAATCTAGTGAAGGAAATGAACTTAAAAAACAAACTGAAAGGTACATTCATCTTACAGACAGTATTGCAAAAGCAGGAAAAATGAGTAAGAATCAATTTTCTACAATGAGATACGAGTCTAAGGTAGATAAAGAGCAAAATCTACAGCTCAAAGCAGAAAAGATAGAAAATGAACTGCAATTAGAACGACATAAAAATCGAAATATCATTTCATATATTATAATCATTTTCATAATTGGATTTTTTATAATTCTATTATTTTACTTATCTCTAAAGGGGAAAAAAGAAAAAAAAGAAGCTGTATTTGAAAGTGAAAAAAGAATTTCAGGAAAACTACACAATGAGCTTACTCTTCAAGTATACAATGCTTTGTCTTTTGTTAAAAGAAACGATCTAGAAACTGTCGAAAATAAAACTGAACTATTAAATAATCTTGAAAAAATTTATTCTCAAACACGTACTATTTCGAGAGAAAACAGCAGTATTGACACAAATGAAAGATACGAATCTGGTCTTAAAGAAATGATTTCAGGTTTTAAAACAGCACAAATAAGCATTTTAACAAACGGCCTGAATGATATTCATTGGAATAAAATAGATAAAAACAAAAAAATAATTATCTATCGAGTGCTGCAAGAATTATTTCAAATTATGAAAAATGCCAGCAATGCCTCTCTAGTAATAGTTTCTTTCAAAATAGTTCAAAAAAATATCACTGTCACCTATAGTGACAACAGGGTTGGAACTGAAAACAAAAAAACATTTTTAAAAAATACAGTGCAAAATGTGGAAAACCGTATTAAAACAATAAATGGAACTATTAATTTTGACCATAATTCAGAAAAAGGTTTCAAGATAAATTTCACTTTCCCTTTATAAAGTAAAGTATTATGTTTAAAAAAGTTTTAGTAGCAGAAGATCTAGATAGTATAAGCATAGCGGTTATTCAAGCGCTTGAAGATTTACAAATACCTATAATTCATCATGTAAAATACTGTGATGACGGATTATTAAAAATAAAGAAAGGTTTAAAAGATAAAGAACCTTATGATTTACTAATTACTGATTTATCTTTTAAAATAGATCATCGCGAAACTATTCTAGAAAGCGGAGATGATCTGATAGAAGCAATTAATGCAATACAACCCAGCATAAAAAAGATTGTATTCTCAATAGAAGATAAACCATACAGAATTAAAACCCTTTTTAATGATTTAGGGATTAATGCTTATGTTTCAAAAGGAAGAAATAGCATTCATGAATTAAGAAATGCAATTGAGAAGACCTATAATGAAGAGGAGAAAATACTATCATCAGATTTAAATTTTAGTTTTAATGATAAATCGTTGATAGAAATTGAGTCTTATGACATTTCAATTTTAAAACTTCTAGCTCAAGGTCATATATTAGAAAGTATTTCAAATGAGTTTAAAGTAAATGCAATAACTCCTAATGGAACGAGCAGCATAGAAAAACGAATAAATAAATTAAAAATCTACTTCAAAGCGAATAACAATGTGCATTTAATTGCTATTGCAAAGGATTTTGGACTGGTTTAATTTTTCTATTCTTTTACGGATTCCCGTAAGGAAATGCACATTTATAGACATAAGTTTGCTATAACCTACGAATCTACCTAATGAAGTTAAAATACAAATTCAATTTATTTGCAAAAATAAATACAACCAATAATAAAATTATTATGAAAACTATGATCTTGTGCCTATTTCTTTCCCTGACTTTTGCTCTAGTTTCTGAGAAAACAGGATGGCTTGAAGTTGATTGGAAAATTGTTTTTATTCCTGCTCTTCTTGTTTTACAAATTATTATTATTGGAACAGCATTGAAAAACAGATATAAAAAACACTAAGCTGATTAGAACAAAATAGCATCTAACAATGAAGTTATAAAAAGAGAGAGAAAAACCCAATTGCTTATCTTTGATTTTTTTTTATAAGCAGATGAAAAACACTATAATTTACGTTCTCTTACTATTTACAGCTCATTCATTTTCACAAACCAAATTTCTTTCTTGGAATTTGGAAAATTTTGGCAAATCAAAAACTCAATCCAGCTTAAATTTTATAGCTGCTACTGTTCAAGACTACGATATTGTTGCGATTCAAGAAATTGTAGCAGGATATGGCGGCGCACAAACTGTTGCAAAACTTTCACAATTGTTAAATGAAAAAGGATCAAAATGGGATTATACCATTAGTGAACCAACCAGCGGTACGAGCTACAAAACAGAACGTTATGCTTTTCTCTGGAAAACCAGCAAAGCTAAACTAAAAGGAAAACCTTGGCTTGAAAAAAAATATTCGTTAGAAATTGACCGAGAGCCTTATTTTGCAACATTTGAAATTGATAAAAAAACGGTAACTCTAGTTAATTTTCACGCCATTACAAAAAAGAAACAGCCTGAAACTGAAATTAAGTACTTTAAATTTCTTCCTCAAGAATATCCAGATTTAAACTTAGTTTTTGCAGGTGATTTTAATTGTCCAGAATCGCATACTGTTTTCAATCCGCTAAAAAAAGTTGGATATATATCTATACTGCAAAAACAAAAAACCACTTTAAAGCAAAAATGCAAATATGACGAATGTTTATCGTCTGAATTTGACAATATTTTCTACAATCCTGCTAAGTTTAAAAATACTCGATCTGGAGTAATTTTATTTTACAAAAAATTTGATTCTCTTCAAGAAGCTAGAAAAATATCAGATCACATCCCTATTTGGTTTGAATTTTCACTCAATTAAGTTTTCAGTTTTTTCTTTTTTGCAGCAGGAAATAAAACATTATTTAAAATTAAACGATAACCCGGAGAATTTGGATGTAAATCTAAAACAGTAGGCGGATCACCAACTTGATGCTGATAATCCTCTGGATCATGACCTCCAAAAAAAGTAAACATCCCTTTTCCCTTTTCACCATGAATGTACCTGGCTTCGCCATTTATTTCGCAAGTTCCCATTACAAGAACATTTGATTTTACCAAAGTTTCATTAAACGAAGTTGTCTGTCCCATAAATCCTTTTACCAATTGAGTATGATTCTGACATAACATACTTGGAATTGGATCCCACTTTGCAGAAAACTCCATTAAAGTAAAATAATCTTTATCCATAGGAACTCGACGTACAGAGGTCATATCAATATCTGAAAACTCATAAACTTCTGGTCTTCGTTCCAAAATAAAGTTTTTAAACGCAAATGAATTTCCATAATTCAATTTTGACTGATAATTAGATTCACTTGGATCTCCATCAAACATGGTTTCACAAATATCAACGCCGTCAGCGGCAAGAGCAATATCAAAACTATCAGTAGCTGAACACATTGCAAACATAAAGCCGCCGCCAACTACAAAATCTCTAATTTTTTTTGCAACTGCTCCTTTTTCTATTGAAACTTTAGGATAACCCAATTTCGAAGCTAAAGCTTCGGCATCTTTCTTTTGTTCAATATACCATGGGGTATTTTTATAAGCGGTATAAAATTTTCCATATTGTCCAGTAAAATCTTCATGATGTAAATGAAGCCAATCATAAAGCAATAATTGATCACCTAAAACTTCCTCGTCATAAATTGGTGTAAATGGAATTTCGGCATAAGTCAAAACCAGCGTTACAGCATCATCCCATGGTTGCTTCCCTTTTGGAGTATAAACTGCAATTTTTGGCGCTTTTTCAAGAATAACAGATTCCATATTTTGAGACGGGCTGGAAATATCGTTTAATAAAGAAGCTTCTTCACTATCAGAAAGTATCTCAAAACTTACTCCTCTAATTTTACATTCTTTGCGAATTTCCTCAGCATCAGGCAGTAAAAATGAACCGCCGCGATAATTAAGCAGCCAGCTTGCTTTATAATCTTTACTTAAACACCAATATGTTATCCCGTATGCCTTTAAATGATTCTGCTGAGTGGTCTCATCCATTGGAAGCAGTATAAACGAAGCTTTAGCTTGAAATGACAGCAATACAATAAATATATATAGGAAGTTTTTTTTCATCAGAAAATTATTTTAGTAAAGATATAAGGATACCTGCAAAAACACAAAAGATATAAATGTTTTATAATTAAATAAAACGTTAAAAGTCAATACACATAAATGAATCACGGTAATAGAAAAACACGTATAAACACGTACTCTTTAAATGAAAAAACTACTTACATTTGAAATCCCAAATCATCAAACTAATCAATGTAAAACCATAGCCATGAAGTTTAATGATAGTAACAACCAACCAAAAGGTCTTAATGTAATACAAAAAATAGGTCTTTGCTTACTTGTATTTACGATAATACTATATTACGTATTATCTATTCATTTTTTAACCAGCTAAATTTATAGGGTCAAAACTGCGATTTCGTTTTGAATAGCATATACTACTAAACCAGCAATATTTCTAGATTCTGTTTTTAGCAGTAAATTATTGCGATGCCCTTCGACTGTTCTCGGACTTAAAAAAAGATGCTCTGCAATTTCTGTAGTTGTTTTTTGCTGACAAATAAGCTGAAGAATTTCAATTTCACGAGGCGAAAGAAAACTCGTTTCTAAACTTCCTTTAGAGTTTTTTGAAGATACAATGGTTTCTTGAATTGTTTTTAAAACACTTTCGTTATAATAAAACCCCTTTGTATAAACTTCATTAATGGTTTTAATTAAATCTTTTGGAGTTGTATTTTTAATTAAATAAGCAACGGCTCCAACTTGAATCATATTTGCAATAAATGATTTAGAGTCGTAACTAGTAAGTGCAATAATTTTTATTTGAGGGAAAGATTTTCGAATAATTTTTGTTGCTTCAACACCATTTAAAACAGGCATTTTCAAATCCATGATAATAATATCTGGTATATTATCATTTTCTTGCAGCTTTGAAACTAATTCTTCGCCATTTGAGGATTCAAAAACAATTTCAATATTAGCTTCTCTTTGCAATAAAAAAGCTATTCCTTTTCGAAACAATACTTCGTCATCGACTAAAGCAATTTTTATAACGGGATTCATTTTTTATGTTTTTGGTCATTTGGTTTCCCGAAATTACGAAATTTGAACCAAAAAAACCTCGAAACTCCTGTTAAATTGGTTAAAATCTAGTTTTTAAACACTATACTCTGCTAAAAAGTAAAAACAACAGCAAGTCCTTTGCCAATTTCAGACTTTAACTTAATTGTTCCGTTCAAGAAAGATATTCGAGAATCAATATTTTTCCAACCAAGTCCTTTTTGATTTTCGGCATTTTTACTGTCAAACCCTACTCCATTATCTTCATAATAACAAGTTGGAGTTTCATCAACTAACCTAAAACTAATCCAAATTTCAGCAGCTTTTCCGTGGCGAACAGAATTGTTCATCAACTCTTGAAGAATTCTAAAAACATGCAAATGACGATCAATATCATTCTCGTCAAAATCAAGCTCATTTTCATAATGTGTCTGCACCGATTTTCCGCTTTCAAATTCTTCACATAACTCTTCGATTCCTGCATTAAGTCCAAATTTTTCAAAAACTGGCGGCAACAAATTATGTGCAATTTTTCTTGAATTCTCAAGTGCTTTTGCAGTAAGTGAAATAATATTTTCGGTTATTTCACTTATTTCCTGTTCAGTTAAATTTGGAGAAGTCAGCAAATGACTATTTAGTGAAACTATATTCAGCTTAGAACTAATATCGTCATGCAAATCCTGAGCAATTCGCTTTCGCTCTTCTTCTTGAGTAACAATTATAGCATGAAGCTGATCCTTTTGATGCTGAATTTCAAGATTTTTATTCTCAATTTCCTTTTGAATTATTTTCTTTCTAGAGAAATAAAAGAATATTATTAAAACAACTGCTACTACAATAAAAAAAAGTGAAATATATAAAATTATGGCAACAAGTTCTTTTTCAGGAATTGAGTTCGTTCTCATATTAAGTTAATCTTTATCGCAAATTTTTCAATTAAACTAATGAACCTTTTTTGGGATTGCTTTTAATCCAATCGTATAAAATAAAAAGCTGATACACTACGATTAAAAAAGCATTCAACATCCACGTTACGTATTTTAGATCAGCACTTAATTCGGGCGAAAGATTACCTACTAAAAACAGCACCGTACTGGTTAGCAAATAAAAAACAATGCCAATGCTTATATAATAGTATTCTTTATTTTCTGTAAGCATATTATAGAAATGAATTAGAGCAAAAACAACAATCAACAAGGATGTTAATGTAATTTCAAATAAATTAAATTTAAAAAATTGATTTGGATCCATAATACACTGTGCTCCTAAAACCATTAAAGCAATTATCACACTGGTTTTTACAAATAACTTTTGGCCTTTTATGTGCATCAATGAATTATAGAACAACCCTAATAAAATCATTTGTCCTACAAAGAATATATTAATAGCCAGCAAATTATTACCTCTTAGGAAATAAATAATCTCCATATAGATCTGCAGTAAAAAGGAAAAAGCTAAGTAAGAAACAAAAAAAACATTAGCTTTTTCCTTTCGGAAAAAGCTATATGAATATAATATAAGATTTAATAATAAAATCAAATAAGCTGAATAAATTAAAAAATCATCCACTTTGTAGTTTTTTTAAAATCAATATGGAGGACAAGGACGAGCACCATCATAAGCATCTTCATCTTCACCCGGATCTGCATCTTCAGCATTTTTTGGCTGAACAGGCGGCCCATAAACATCTACATAAGTATCTGTTTCTTTATCATATCTTGCTCCAACAAAAATTAACGTTCTTTCGTTTTGGTCATTAATTCCAATATGTGCACGAACAGCAACAGTATTAAGCTTTAATACCATTTCTAAACTTTCTCTTGGTATTAAAAAAGCTTTTACTTTTTTAGTACTGTCTTCAATTGTGGTATCTTTTTGATATTTTTCCTCCCATTTTACAGCAGTCGCTTTTGTAATTTTAATAGGTCCTGGAAAGTCTTCTTCTTTCATGGTTTTTTGATTTAAATTGGTTAATAGTATTTAATTTGTTAATTGGATTTGCTAAACTACCGAATTAATTTTATATAAGAAATATTATTACGCAAAATTGCAGATAGTTAAGGAACTGCTGAACAAAAAAAAATCTTCGTAAGTATTTAACTTACAAAGATTTATTTATTTTACTATCTCTTTTTTACAATTAAAAAGGAACATCACTATCATCATCATCGTCATTCAAATTACTGCCAAAAGCTTCATTTGCCGAAGGTAAATTCTTCGTAATAAACGGATTATCATCATGGTTCATTTTTGATGGTAAATCATCATAACCACCTGAAAAATCATCAAGATTATCAAATTTTCCTAAGTGTCCTATAAATTTCAATCGAATGTTTTCAATACCACCATTACGGTGTTTCGCGATCATAATTTCGGCCTGACCTGCTGTTGGCGAAGCTTCATCATCATCCCATTCTTCGATTTTGTAATATTCTGGTCGGTATAAAAACGAAACAATATCCGCATCCTGCTCAATAGCTCCAGATTCACGAAGATCCGATAGTAACGGACGCTTACTTGATCCACGTGTTTCAACGGCACGCGACAACTGCGAAAGTGCAATTACTGGAACATTTAACTCTTTTGCTAAGGCTTTTAAGTTTCGGGAAATTGTCGAAATTTCCTGCTCACGATTTCCTCCTCCCTTATTATTTCCTCCAGCAGTCATCAACTGCAAATAATCAATGATTATAATTTTGATACTATGCTGCGAAACTAAACGACGGCATTTTGCACGTAAATCGAATATCGAAAGTGATGGTGTATCGTCAATAAACAATGGGGCTTTTTCTAAATCTTTTACTTTAGTACTCAGCTGTTCCCATTCGTGTTTTTCTAATTTTCCTGTTCTTAATTTTTCAGAAGACAATCCTGTTTCTGAAGAAATAAGCCTCGTAATCAACTGAACTGATGCCATCTCCAAAGAGAACAAAGCTACCCCATGTCCATATTGAATTGCGATATTTCTTGCCATTGAAAGTACAAAGGCTGTTTTTCCCATCGCAGGTCTCGCTGCAATAATAATTAAATCGCTGGGCTGCCATCCAGAAGTTAATTTATCTAGATTATGAAAACCAGTTTCAACACCACTCAAACCTTCTTTACCGGCAATTTCCTCAATTTTTTTCTTTGCTTGTAAAACTAAACTCTGAGCAGTTTCAGAACTACGTTTAATATTTCCTTGTGTTACTTCGTATAATTTTGACTCGGCTTTATCCAGCAAATCAAATACGTCTGTACTTTCGTCATATGATTCTTCGATAATTTCAGACGAAATTCGAATCAAACTTCTTTGAATAAATTTTTGAAGAATAATACGAGAGTGAAATTCGATATGGGCAGAAGACGCAATCTTTTGAGTAAGCTGAATTAAATAAAAATCTCCGCCTGCTATTTCTAATTTTCCATTTTTCTTTAATTGACTTGAAACTGTCAACAAATCTATTGGTTGCGTTTCTGTAAAAAGCTGTAAAATTGCCTCAAAAATATGTTTGTGTGATTCTTTGTAAAAAGCATCAGGCTGCAAAATATCAATTACATCATCAACCCCTTTTTTATCGATCATCATTGCCCCAAGAACAGCCTCTTCCATCTCTATTACTTGTGGAGGTAATTTACCTTTCTCCAGATTAATAATAGTGGTTTTATCGACTTTTATAGGGTTTACGTTTTTGAAATTTTCCATATAGCGAAAGTAACAAAATTTAAAAAAAAATTGTTATCGAGTTATAACTATTGTGTGTTTATAAATAAGTTTTTTTTGTTGATAACCAAAAAAAAATCCGAAACCGCAGGGCTTCGGATTTAAAATAATATTTTATGAATTTACTCTTTAAACTCGCCCATATTGCTGTATTTGTCCATTCTTTGGGCAATTAGCTCAGCTGTTGATAAGTCTTTCAATTCGTTATATCCTTTGGTAATATATTCCGCAACTGTTTTAAAAGTAGTTTCTCTGTCGTAGTGTGCTCCACCAAGTGGTTCAGGAATAACATCATCAACTAATTTTTGTTTTTTCATATCAGATGAAGTCAATTTCAAAGCTTCAGCAGCACGTTCTTTGTACTCCCAGCTTTTCCATAAAATAGAAGAACATGATTCTGGTGAAATTACAGAATACCATGTATTTTCTAACATATAAACTTTGTCTCCAACACCAATTCCTAAAGCACCTCCAGAAGCCCCTTCACCAACAATAATTGTGATAATCGGCACTTGTAAACGAACCATTTCGAAAATATTTCTAGCGATAGCTTCTCCTTGCCCGCGTTCTTCAGCTTCAAGTCCTGGATAAGCACCCGGAGTATCTACTAAAGTTACAACTGGAATCCCAAATTTCTCTGCCATTTTCATTAAACGCAAAGCTTTACGGTATCCTTCAGGGTTTGCCATACCAAAATTACGATACTGACGTGTTTTAGTATTTGTTCCTTTTTGCTGACCAATGATCATATACGACTGTCCATTTATCTTACCAAGACCGCCAACCATTGCTTTATCATCTTTAAAGTTTCTGTCTCCATGAAGCTCTAAAAAAGTATCACCACAAATTGCTCTGATATAATCTAAAGTATATGGCCTATTTGGATGTCTTGACAATTGTACACGCTGCCAAGCCGTAAGGTTTTTGTATATTTCTTTCTTAGTCTCTACTAATTTCTTGTTGATTTCTTTACAAGTAGGCGTAACATCAACATCAGATTCTTTTCCAATTATAACGCACTTTTCTAACTGTTCTTCAAGTTCTTTTATTGGAAGCTCAAAATCTAAATATTCCATGGATTTTTGAATTTTGTTTTTAAATCGAACCGCAAATATAAAAATATTATATCATTGGCGTAGTTAATTGTTATTAAAGTATCAAATTGTAATTTAAAAATAAGTAAAACTTTACAGTTTTTTCTTGTTTTGGTAATGTTTAAAAACGCCGTTTAAAATAACTGTAATCACAATTATTAAAGCGCCAATATAAAATTCTGTACTCATTTTTTCTTTTCCGCCAAGAATAAAATAAGCCAGCATAATTCCGTAAACAGGCTCTAAATTAGTCGTTAACATTACTGTATAAGGCGTTAATCGCTGCATCACTTTCACCGAAGCTGTAAATGCATAAGCCGTGCAGACAGAAGCTAAAACCAATAACAAAACCCAATTATTTAATGACATCACAAAAAAGTCTGCATTGAATTTTCCTAAAACCAAAAAATAAATTGTGATAAAAAAAACTCCTGCTCCAAATTCATAAAATGTAATTAAGGATGGTTCATGATCTGATATAAGTTTACCATTCATTAAAGTGAATAAAACTCCTAAAATTATTGATATTAAAGCGTAATAAACTCCCGTCAGGTACTTTATTTCTACTTGAAGTATCAAGGCTAAACCTGCAATAATAACTAATCCAAAGAAAACCTCATACCACAGAATTTTGCGCCCATAAAACAGAGGCTCTAATAAAGAAGCAAAAAAAGCTCCGAGCGAAAAAATAGACAATGTTATTGAAACATTAGAGACATGAATTGCTTTGAAGAAAAAAATCCAGTGAAGCGCTATCAATAATCCAACAAAAATGAGTTTAGCAAAAGATTGTGCAGATATAGCAAAAGACTGTTTTTTGTAAACAATAAATACGCCAAGAAAAATTCCAGCTATCAACATTCTAAACCAAACTAAATTTTCGGCGTCAATTGTAATTAAAGCACCCAAAATAGCCGTAAAACCCCAGATAAAAACAATTAAATGAAGATTTAAGTAACTTTTTAAATTATCGTTTCGCATTACGTAATAAGTAAACCGCTAGAATTCCAAAAACAATATTTGGAAACCAAACAGCTAAAAATGGTGAGAAAGTAGATTTTTCGGCAAGTGTACCAAATATTTTATCAAAAAACACAAATGAAAAGGCAATCGCAATTCCAATCGCTAAATTTGTTCCCATACCGCCTCGACGTTTCATAGAAGAAACCGCAACCGCAATAATGGTTAAGATAAAAGCCGAAACCGGCACACTATATTTTTTATAAAGAACTACTAAATAAGTATTAATATTACCTGAACCTCTCTTTTTCTCTTTATCGATAAAGTCGATTAACTTGCCCAAAGTAAGTGTTTCCGCTATGTATACAACAGGAGTTAAATCAGCTAGTTCAAATTTAAACTTGACATTCTTTTCGGGAACCTTTTCGATTACATCATTCAATTCGCCTAAAGTTCTTTTTGTATAATCATACAAAATATACGTTTTCAATTTTGGATCCCACTTAATACGACTTGCAGTAATTTTATAGGTTAACTTCTCTTTTTCAAAATGTTCTAATGTAAAATTAAATGCTGTTTTTGTTTCCTCATTAAAACTATTTACAAAGATAAAATCATGATCATTTATCTGTCTGTAAACATTTGTATTTTCACCCCGCATAAGTTCTTTACCATTTCCTTTAAGATACGTATATCTAAAATTATTATAGCCTTCACTCGCCGCCGGAACAATGAAAAACCCCATTAATAAAACAAAAATAGAAACAATTGTAGCGCCAATAATATAAGGACGCAAGAATCTCGTATACGAAATACCCGAACTTAAAATCGCGATAATTTCTGTATTATTTGCCAGTTTTGATGTAAACCAAATTACTGACAAAAACAGGAATATCGGAAATAAGGAATTTATAAAATAAATAGTAAAATTGTAATAATAGAGCGCAATATCCATAAATGGAATCTTGTTTTCCAGCATCTTATTAACTTTCTCAGATACATCAATTACGATTCCGATTGGCGCAAACAAAAGCAGCATCACAGAAAAAGTTCCAAGGTATCTTTTTAAGATGTATTTATCTATTATTGTTAACATATAAATTTTGTTTCAAATTTAAAAACTTCAGGTTTCACGTTTTAAGTTTCAGATTACTATTGGCAACTTGAAACTTAAAACTAATAAAACTTGAAGCTCTTTTTTTATAGTCTTTGACTCATATTTTTAACCATCATTTCTTTCCATGGTCTAAAATCGCCAGCTAAGATATGTTTTCTAGCTTCACGAACCAACCACATATAAAAACCAAGATTATGAATCGTTGCAATTTGTTTCCCTAAATACTCGTTGGCTGCAAATAAGTGACGTAAATATGCTTTTGAGTATTCTGTATCTACAAAAGTATGTCCCATTTCGTCAATAGGAGAAAAATCAGCCTCCCACTTTTTGTTTTTAATATTGATTGTTCCATTTACAGTAAACAACATTCCGTTTCTTGCATTACGCGTTGGCATAACACAATCAAACATATCAATACCCAATGCAATATTTTCTAATATATTTATAGGAGTTCCAACACCCATTAAATATCGTGGTTTATCTTCTGGAAGAATTTCGCAAACTACTTCAGTCATTGCGTACATTTCCTCAGCAGGTTCTCCAACTGACAATCCTCCAATTGCATTTCCTTGCTGTCCTGCGTTTGCAATATATTCAGCTGACTGGCGACGTAAATCTTTATATGTACTTCCTTGAACAATTGGAAAAAACGTTTGTTCGTAACCGTATTTGTAAGGAACTTTTTCTAAATGATTGATACAACGATCTAACCAACGGTGCGTCATGTGCATAGAACGCTGTGCATATCTGTAGTCACAAGGATATGGCGTACACTCGTCAAAAGCCATAATAATATCGGCTCCAATTGTACGCTGAATTTCCATTACATTTTCTGGCGTAAAAAAGTGATACGAACCATCTATATGCGATTTAAACTTTACTCCTTCTTCCTTAATTTTTCTATTTGAAGAAAGAGAATACACTTGATACCCGCCAGAATCAGTCAAAATATTACGATCCCAATTCATGAATTTATGTAATCCACCAGCTTTTTCAAGAATTTCTGTCTGCGGACGTAAATACAAATGATATGTATTTCCAAGAATAATATCTGGATTAATATCATCTTTCAATTCACGCTGATGCACTCCTTTTACAGAAGCCACCGTTCCAACAGGCATAAAAATAGGCGTTTCGATTACGCCGTGATCAGTAGTTATACTTCCCGCTCTTGCTTTAGACTGCGGATCTTTTTGTAATAAATCGAACTTCATTTGTTTCTTTTTTCAGTCGGCAAAGATAAGCTAATTTCAGGGAAATTTAATTAATTCGGTAATTTGTCAATTATAAAATTGAGTTAATTCCAAAACAATATAAAACCTAAACTCCAGAAATTTTTAAATTTGAATAAAATCAATTAAATGAACCTAGCTCAAAAACTTGGATATCCAGAAAACGCCAAACTATTAATTATTCACGCCGATGATGCCGGATTATCACATTCAGAAAATCAAGCAACAATAAAAGCTCTTCAAAACGGATCTGTAAACTCATATAGCATAATGGTTCCTTGTCCGTGGTTTTTTGAAATAGCAGCTTTCGCTAAAGAAAATCCAAATTACGACTGCGGAATTCATTTGACTTTGACTTGCGAATGGGAAAATTACAAATTCGGCCCAATACTTCCTGTATCAGAAGTTTCAAGTTTAGTCGATCAAAACGGTTATTTCTACAAAACAAGAAAAGATTTCAAGAACAATGCAAAACCTTCTGAAATTAAAAAGGAGCTTACTGCCCAAATCGAAAGAGCTTTGCAATTTAATATTCAACCAACGCATCTCGATTCACACATGTGCAGTATTGGTGTAACTCCAGAAATTTTAGAAATTTATAAAGAGCTGGGAAGAACATACAATTTACCAGTTTTCATTAATAAAGGTTTTGTTGAATCCATTAGTCTGTCTGATGAAAAATATGATTTCACAAATACTCTTTTAGCCGACAATCTTCTAATTGGATATTATACGGATTTCGAAAAAGGAGAACTTAAAAAATCATATGAAAAAGCTTTAGACAATGTAATTCCAGGATTCAATGTTTTCTTGCTTCACCCCGCTTTTGATGATTTTGAAATGCAAGGCATTACAATTAATCATCCCAATTTTGGATCAGAGTGGCGCCAAATTGATTTTGATTTTTTTACCAGTGATGCATGCAAATTAAAGCTTAAAGAAAACAACATTCAATTAGTCACATGGAAAGAGATTAGTCGAACCATATAGTCTATCAACTTTTACTCCTTATAAAAACATTTCAATCTGCATTGATAATTTGATGCAATATCTGCAGGAATTTTCTATTTCATACAATATCTGGAGAAAAGCGGCATAATTTAACAATTGCGACAAACTAAAGCAAAAAATCATTTGTCAGCCCGCAAAATAAAAATTACTTTTGCTCCAGTTTAACTTTTACATATAAAATGAAGCCTAACACACAACAATTAAGCGATTTAACGATCCAAGTAAGAAGAGACATTCTTAGAATGGTACATGCTGTCAACTCAGGTCACCCAGGTGGTTCATTAGGTTGTACTGAATTTTTGGTAACACTATACCAAAACATTATGGATCGTAAAGAAGGTTTTGACATGGATGGAATTGGAGAAGACATCTTCTTTTTATCAAACGGTCACATTTCGCCAGTATTTTACAGCGTTTTAGCTCGAAGCGGTTATTTCCCTGTTTCAGAACTTGCTACTTTCAGATTATTAAACTCTCGTTTACAAGGACACCCAACGACGCACGAAGGATTACCTGGAGTTCGTATGGCTTCTGGATCATTAGGACAAGGTTTATCTGTAGCTCTTGGTGCTGCTCAGGCTAAAAAATTAAATAACGACAATCATTTAATCTATACTCTTCACGGAGACGGAGAATTACAAGAAGGTCAAAACTGGGAAGCTATCATGTATGCTTCTGCTAAAAAAGTAGACAACCTTATTGCAACAATCGACGTTAACGGAAAACAAATTGACGGAACAACTGATGAAGTTCTAGCAATGGGAAGTCTTCGTGCTAAATTCGAAGCTTTTGACTGGGACGTTCTTGAAATCAAAGAAGGAAACAATATTGACGCAATTATCGCTGGTTTAACTGATGCTAAATCTAGAACAGGAAAAGGAAAACCAGTTTGTATTTTATTACATACAGAAATGGGTAACGGGGTTGACTTTATGATGCACACTCATGCATGGCATGGAAAAGCACCAAACAATGATCAATTGGCAAGTGCTTTAGCTCAAAACATTTCAACTTTAGCAGACTATTAAAAAAAGCTTTAAGCTTTAAGCAGTAAGCTTTACGCCTATTGCCTATAGCCTATTGCGTACAGCAAAAAAACAAAAATGAAAAAATACGAAAATACAGGAAGTAAAGATACTCGTTCTGGTTTTGGAGCGGGAATGACTGAATTAGGTCAGAAAAACGAGAACGTTGTAGCACTATGTGCTGATTTAATTGGATCATTAAAATTTGATGATTTCAAGAAAAATCACCCTGAGCGTTTTTTCCAAATTGGAATCGCAGAAGCTAACATGATTGGTATCGCTGCTGGTTTAACAATTGGAGGTAAAATTCCATTTACAGGAACTTTCGCTAACTTCTCAACAGGAAGAGTTTACGATCAAATTCGTCAATCTGTTGCTTACTCTGATAAAAATGTAAAAATCTGTGCATCTCATGCTGGTTTAACATTAGGAGAAGACGGTGCAACTCACCAAATTTTAGAAGATATTGGATTAATGAAAATGCTGCCAGGAATGACTGTAATCAATACTTGCGATTACAACCAGACTAAAGCCGCTACTATTGCATTAGCAGATCACCACGGCCCAGCTTACTTACGTTTCGGTCGCCCAGTTGTAGCTAACTTTACTCCTGCTGACGAACCATTCGTAATTGGAAAAGCAATTTTATTAAACGAAGGAACTGATGTAACAATCGTTGCAACAGGACATTTAGTTTGGGAAGCTCTTATTGCTGCTGAAGCTTTAGAAGCAAAAGGAATCTCTGCTGAAGTAATCAACATCCATACAATCAAACCTCTTGACGAAGAAGCAATCCTTAAATCGGTTGCTAAAACAAAATGTATAGTTACTGCAGAAGAACACAACTACCTTGGAGGTCTTGGAGAAAGCATTTCAGGAGCATTAGCTTTGAACAATCCTA
This sequence comes from Flavobacterium sp. FlaQc-30, assembly GCF_044005885.1. NCBI lineage: Bacteria > Pseudomonadati > Bacteroidota > Flavobacteriia > Flavobacteriales > Flavobacteriaceae > Flavobacterium > Flavobacterium sp. FlaQc-30. Next base: position 23,715 of record NZ_JBIPCO010000009.1, read on the forward strand.
CTCCACAAGAGTTTGTAGCGGTACAAGATAGTTTCGGTGAATCTGGAACTCCAGAACAATTAATGGAAAAATACAAACTAAACAACCAAGCAATTGTTGAAGCTGTAGAAAGAGTTATCAAAAGAAAATAATTTCAATTTTCTTACTTTATAAAAAAAACCTCGAAATTTACATTTCGAGGTTTTTTATCTTACAACTCCAACTAATACCAAGATATATCTATAGAAACCTCAGGTGTTGGGAACGGAATATCGAGACTACAAGTTATTGGACCAGAGATCACAAAATTAGAATTTGAATGGGTAGGAGTTTTAAAGGCCCAGTGCCCTACGTGATAGGTCTGCGTACCCGTCACTGTAGAAGAGGTGTAAATATTCCCCACAGTCCAAACACCTACTGTATCTCCAACCAAACCAATAAAATTACTCCTTAAATATCGAGGATTAAAAGCTTCTTTCCACTTGCAACCACCTAAAGTAGAACATGACCTATATTGCAATGTTGATCTTAAAAACATTTCACTAGTCAAAATCGATCCATTCAAAAGAATTGTTTCATTATACAAATCAACAACATGCCTAAGCCTACTACCTGACACATTCATTTCTGCACTTGCAAATGTCTTTACTCTATTTTCATTTGGCAAAACCATTCTACCCGTTAAACTCTTAGAAGCACCTGAAATACTCAATAACTCACCGAATTTTTCTAATTCAGATTTGTGCTCAACTAGCTCTTTTACACTTAAATTTATTTCATTTTCTGATAACAGATAAAAACTACGCTCATTTAGCCAAAAGACTTTACCCGCGATTTTCAACTTTGATTCCGCATTTAGAATCGATTCTAATGCTGCCGAATAAACCAATCTTGATTCAGAAATAACATCTTCTTCAATACCTATTGAATTATCTGAAGTATTCAACATCGACACCAATCCCTTAGAAGAAATCCATTTTTGAAGTTCTTCTTTATTCAATGTCGCCAAATAGGAATATTCCCTAACAAAAGATTCTTCACTTTGAAATGATAACATTTTACCATCCAAAACTGAACCTGAATTTTCTAAAGCAGAAACTTCTTGATTTACCTGATCTTCGCTACTACATGACAAAATAGTAAACCCTAAAAACAATGTAAGTAATTTTTTCATTTTTAAAAATTTAAATATTAATCTTACAAACATACATTTTTACTTAAGATATACATTACGTAAAACCGTAAAACGAAAGTTTTTTCTAAACAAAAAACAAAACCATCAAATAATCAGCAAATTAGCCATTCTTCAACTTCAACATTTTAACATAATTAAATCTTTTCAACGACTAAAGAGATCTACAAATGATACAAAAAAAAACCTCGAAACATAAATTTCGAGGTTTTCCTTTTACAACTTATACAAAGTTAATTCTTTTGATAAGGATATGTTTTATCTAAATAAATTCTTAATCTTGGATTTGCTTTATAATCGTCTTCAATAAACTTTCTAGGATTATTAATTGATTCCGGTTTCGAAGGATCTATAAGCGCTCCAGTAGGTCTTCTAGGAATACCATACAACTCAGTCTCATCTATATTTGGAGTAGCAGGATTATCTCCAATTGGATCCCAAGGGTAATATTTACTTATACCTGTATTAGGAGCATCAGCTGGTTTTGTTACTTCAAACCTAGTACTAAAACCGTCACCATCATCATCAAAATCCAAAAAGTCTGCAATTCCATCACCATCCGTATCATCAATTAAGCTAGCTGGTGGATTTGGATACTTAGTTGTATTTCTAAAATCATAAAGATAACCATCACCATTAACATCTTCTAAATAATCTGGAACACCGTCTCCCATAAACACTCGCGCTCCCGTACTAGAATTAAAAGTATACTCGTTATCCATTCTCTGAAGATCGTACAATTTAATCGTAAACACTAAAGGAGAATATGACGGAATATCATTTTTCACCTGTTCATAATACCCTAATCCAGACGGCAAAAATATAATCCCAGCTCCAAAATCTTGATACGTTACACTTCCATCTGGCGCTGTTGTAGAAACACCCGTTTTAAACTTTGGAAACATTTCTGACCACCCCTCAATCACAGTAACCTCTTCTGCAGTTGAAATAGCATATGGAAACAATAAAAATTTTCTTCCAACCCCATAAGACTGGTCAAAAACCTTCCCATTTAATAAATTACCTTTATAAGCAGCTACAATTTTATCAGTATTAGTAGGGGATTGCCCCGATCCTTTTCTTAAAGTTAAATAATAAACATTATAGGTGATATTATTACTATAGACATTTCTAGTCTCTAACGGATATACCTTTTGATCCCAAATAGAAGTTTCAGTTCCTCCTGCAGGAATTTTTTCAATAACAACATCAAAATTAGGAGTTACTTCCTTGATATAATTAGTCTTTAAATATTTAATAATAGAATCATTATCTGCTTTATACTGTTCTGCATAATCTCTTACCGGCACCACCACTACATCCTCATCATCGTCCTTTTTAGAACAGGAAACCAAAGAAATACCTGCAAGCAATAAAATAAAATAATATTTAAATTTGTTCATTATTGTCCTTTTTTTAGGTGCGCAAGATACAATATTGATTTATTTTTGTAAAGAATTTAACTTTGATTTTAGAAAAATTATGCGAATAGATAAATACCTGTGGTGTGTTCGGTATTACAAAACCAGAAATATGGTAACCGAAGCCTGCAAAAAGAACCATATTACTGTAAATGGGCAGGTTGCAAAGCCTTCTAAAGAGGTTTTTCCTACTGACCGAATTACCTTTAGAAAGGATCAAATTACTCAAATTATAACCGTACTTGATATTCCTGAAAATCGTGTTGGAGCAAAACTAGTCGATATATATCGTAAAAACGAAACTCCGCCCGAAGCTTATGCTCATCTTGAATTATTAAAACTTTCGAAAGAGCATTATCGAAAAAGCGGTACTGGAAGACCAACCAAAAAAGACCGAAGAGATATTGACGAATATGGAAATGACATTATTGATGAAGACGATGAAAATTAAATTCTAAATCATCAAAAAATCAAAACCTCAACATTGGAATTTAAAATTTGTAATTTAGCCAAAAAATTAAATCATGAGCAACAACATCATCTTAACCAATCAGGAAATCGAACACAAAATAAAACGTATCGCTTATCAAATCTACGAGACATTTGTCGATGAGAACGAAGTTGTTATTGCTGGAATCGCATCAAACGGATCTATTTTTGCTCAAAAAATTGCTTCGGCTTTAAGTGAAATTTCAACACTAAAAGTTTCTCTTTGCGAAGTTAAGATCAATAAACAAAATCCGCAATTACCTATTCATACTTCTTTACCAAAAGAAGATTACGAAAACAAAGGACTGGTATTAGTTGATGACGTTTTAAATTCAGGCACAACTTTAATCTATGCTGTTCGCCACTTTTTAGACGTTCCATTAAAAAAATTCAAAACAGCGGTCTTAGTTGATCGTAATCACAAAAAGTATCCTGTAAAAGCAGACTTCAAAGGCATATCACTATCTACTTCTTTATTAGAGCACGTTCAGGTGGTTTTTGATGAAAGCAATGGCGATTCAGCCTTTTTAAGCTAGAATCTTCAAAATATCCTCAACAGTTTCGTCGACAGTTTTATCATCAACCACAACCTTAAATTGCGCGTGGTTGTAGTAAAAACTTCTGTCGAACAAATGTTTTGCGATAAACTCTTTCATTTCTTCCTCATTCATATCAGCTATCAAAGGGCGTTTACTTTTATTATGTACTAATCTATTATATAAAGTATCAATAGACGCCTTTAAATAAACTGAAACAAGATCCTCATTTTGCAATAATAAATGATTATTAGCATAACATGGAGTCCCTCCACCCAAACCTATAATATAATTTTCTGGAGATTGCAGCAATTCTAAGAACATTTCATGCTCTAATTTTCGAAAATAAATTTCTCCATGCTGCTCAAAAATGTCTTTTATAGACAAATTTGCTTTTTTTTCGATGCAAACATCCAAATCTAAAAACGGAATTTCAGTAATTTTTGATAAGTTTTGGGCAATTGTTGACTTTCCGCAACCCATATATCCTAATAATACAATCTTTTTCATTTTAATAATAACCTATAAATTAAGGCGTTGTAAATTTTGATTAAAAAAAGACAAATTTATAATAAAAATGCTTGCAAATAATAAAATAAACTCCTTATATTTGCACCCGCATTCAAGGAAAGAATATGACTCGATAGCTCAGTCGGTAGAGCACATCACTTTTAATGATGGGGTCCTGGGTTCGAGCCCCAGTCGGGTCACAAATTTTGTGATTTAACAAACACTTTCCTTGATAGCAATGACTCGATAGCTCAGTCGGTAGAGCACATCACTTTTAATGATGGGGTCCTGGGTTCGAGCCCCAGTCGGGTCACAAAAAAGGTCGAGTATTAATTTACTCGACCTTTTTTCATTTTAGGCCATGTGGAGAAACGGTAGACTCGCCATCTTGAGGGGGTGGTGCTCGCAAGGGCGTGAGGGTTCAAATCCCTCCATGGTCACTAAAAAGGAAAAAGCATAATTTTACACATTTTTCCTTATTTTTTTGTTTACAACACCTGCTTTAATTATTTATTAAATTTACTTAAGAAAAGGCTTTGATATATCAAAAATAACTTCTTATATTTGCACCCGCGTTCAGAGAATGCAATGACTCGATAGCTCAGTCGGTAGAGCACATCACTTTTAATGATGGGGTCCTGGGTTCGAGCCCCAGTCGGGTCACAAAAGGTCGAGTATTAATTTACTCGGCCTTTTTTATTTTAGGCCATGTGGAGAAACGGTAGACTCGCCATCTTGAGGGGGTGGTGCTCGCAAGGGCGTGAGGGTTCAAATCCCTCCATGGTCACTAAAAACAAGGAAAAGTATATTTTTATGTTTTTCCTTTTTTTTATGCTTTGTATTTTTCCTCGTTAATCTTTTCCGTACGTACTAAGAGTAATTATAATTCGTTTTACAACTCAATGAAAGCATACTTTTCTTTTTTGTTTCTTTTAGCACTTCCTTATTTCTGCAAAGCACAGATTGACACCACCTATATTAAACCTTTTGACAATAAACTTTCCCTGAGAATTTATTTATCTATGAAATTTATATCAATGGAACAAGAAGTAGATGGTGAGATTAAAAAATTTATGCCAAATAGCCCCATGAGCTTAGGCGCAGGAGTCTCTATAAACAACACAATAATCAATCTGAGTTTAGGTTACGGGTTAAACTTCATGAAAGATGACAAGAAAGGAAGAACGAAAGCACTAGACTTTCAAATTCATAACTATGGAAGAAAATTCATAATAGATCTCTTTGTCCAAAAGTATCATGGTTTTTACACTTCTGACAATGCAGATAAAAATATACAATTGTATCCCGATTTAAAAATTCAGCAATATGGAGCTTTCGGACAATATGTTTTTAATAATAAGAAGTTCTCTTATAAAGCCGCTTTCAATCAAAATGAAAAACAATTAAAATCAGCAGGAAGCTTTTTAGCAGGCGGAGGAATTTACTTCTCAAAGATAAACTCAGACAGTTCCTTTGTACACAAATCAAAAAATTCACTGCGTAATTTTCAATTTGGATTCAGCGGCGGTTACGCTTATACTTGGGCAATCAATAAAAGATGGTTCGCCAGCGGTTCAGCAACAACGGGAGTTAACTTTGGCACTGAAAGAATAAATGATTTTGGCAAACAAAAAATAGAAATCTACCCTACATTTTTCCCGCGAATTTCCGTTGGATACAACAAAGAGAAATGGTCACTTGGATTATCATACGTTAATAATTTTATCTTTTCTTCTTTCTCAGAAAATAACAACAGTAACATTGGCTTATCTTCAGGAAATTTCCAAATTGGATACATCTGGAGATTAGACTCGAATCCTTTCTTCAGCAAGAAAAAATCAGAATAAAGCATTCCTTTTTTACTTCGTTAGAAGATATTTTGCAACAGCATCATAAGCAGGCAGAGAATACGGATCGTTTGCTGTATTTCCCGCTATAGGATTTGAAGCAAAACGCACAATAACCATATCTGCTTTTGGATCAACATAAATAACCTGTCCATGTACACCTCGAGCACAAAACGCACCGTGATCATTATTTGTTATCCACCACATATTTCTATAACTCCAACCTTTCAAGAGCGAATATCCAGCTTTTTCAAATGCTTTTTTATCACCGCCTTTTTTAATATCATCAATAGCAGTTTTAGGAATAATTTGCTCCTGTCCTACTTTACCATCATTTAAAATCAACTGACCAAAGCGAGCCATATCTCGTAAACCAAGATTAAAACCACCACCCGCAAAAGGTGTTCCTATTGCATCTACCGAAAAATACCCGTCTTGTTCAGCCCCAATTTTTCTCCATATGCGCTCAGACAAAACCTCAGCAACAGATTTACCAGTCACGCGGGCTATAATCCAGCCCAAAACATCTGAATTAACCGTTTTATATCCAAAAGCATCTCCGTGAATACCATTTTTCTTCACTGTAGGCAAATATTCATAATAAGTTCTTGGTCCATCATAATCTTTAGGTTTTGGGAGTGGATTCCCTGCCGCAGAGAATTTCCAAATTTCAGCATTAGGATCTGCATAGTCTTCACTAAACTGCAACGCCGTTGTCATATCCATAACCTGCCTTACCGTTGCATCTCCAAAAGCAGAATTTTTAAGCTCTGGAATATAATAAGAAACCATTTTTTCAGTATCTATCAAACCCTCTTTAGCTAATATAATCCCAAGAGTTCCCGTAAACGATTTGGTAACTGACATTGCTGCATGCTGCCCGTCAATCGTCAAAGCACCAAAATACTTTTCATAAACAATTTTTCCGTGATGCATAACAATCACTCCATCTGCATAAACCTTTTCCAGCGACTCTTCCCATGTCATCTGCTTTGTTTCTCCAAGAGGCACAAATTTTACTTTATCAATATCTCTGTCAAAATTTGTTGTTATAGGAATTGAAGCTCCTAATCCGCGAGAAACATTTACAGTCGGCATAAACTGACGCATATGCGCAACGCTCCACCTAAGAGCTGGAAACTGAAAAAAACTTCCATCATCAAATCGAGGAATACGGTCAGCCGGCGGCGGCGAACCAATCATCCACCCCATTCTTGCAGGATCACTTTGCAGCGCATCTAAATATTTTGTTTTTTCTTGAGCTGTTGAAATACCCATACAGAAAAACATCAGAACGAAAAACAATAACTGAGAACAAAAATGAACTGGTTTCATATTTTCTAATTTATTAGGAATGAGCACTAAAAGATTAAAAATGGGGAGGTAATAAAATCTTAGTAATATTAATTATAGGAATTTACGCTAAGTTAAGAACTTAATTTAAAACACTTTACCATGTACGCTATAATACTTCTGCCAAAAAAGAAAAATAATCATTATTTAATAAAAAGAACTTCTCTTACAAAACAAAACTTTCTTAAATTCGTTTCAAAATAATTAACCACTAATCCCAAATTAGTTTATGAAAAACCTATTAGTATTATTCTTTATTATGATTACCTGCTCATTATCGGCACAATCGGCAACCAGTTATTTTGACAAAGCCATGAAAAAAGCCGAAGCTGGCAACACAAAAGGTGCGATCGCTGACTACACTAAAGCAATCAGCATGAATTCGAAATTTGCTGAAGCTTACCAAAACCGAGGCGTAGCAAAACTCAAACTTAATGATCTAAAAGGGGCCTTGGCCGATTTTAGCAAAACAATTGAACTTGACAGCATGAATGCAGATGCTTTTACAGGCAGAGCAAACGTAAACTATAAATTAATGAATTTTAAAGGCACAATCGAAGACTGCACCTCATCTCTCGGTTTAAACCCAAAAGATTATATTGCATACAATCTACGAGGATTGGCTTATAATAAAATTGACGACAAAAAAAATGCCTGTAAAGATTTTTCAAAAGCCATAGAACTTGGAAGTCAAAGCGCTATAAAAAATAAAGCTACATTTTGTAAATAAAAAACAAGCTTTGAAAAGCAAAAAAGCAATCTGTAAATATTTTTTTACAGATTGCTTTTTTGTTTAGACAAAAACAAGCGTAAAGCACTAATAATCTATGATTTTCATTGTCAGCTAAGAGATTTTCTAAGATTTTCTTCTATTTTTGTTTATCTAATTGTAAAAAATGGTAAACAACATAAAAACTGTTTTCAGTATTAAAGATCTAGAGAATTTATCTGGAATAAAAGCGCATACGATTCGTATTTGGGAAAAGAGATATAATATTCTAGAACCAATGCGTACAGATACTAATATAAGATTTTACAATCTGCAGAATCTGCAAAAACTACTAAATATAACTTTACTGCATGAGTATGGTTATAAAATTTCTAAAATTGCAACTTATCCTGAGGAAAGGATACCAGAACTAGTTCGCGAAATTATATCGAAGAAAAATTCTCAAAACTATGCCATAACTTCTTTTAAAATGGCAATGATGAATTTTGATCAGGAATTATTCTTCAATACTTTCGATTGGCTTATTGCCGAAAAAACATTCAAAGAAGTTTTCAAAGAACATTTTCTTCCTTTGTTGAAAGAACTAGGATTATTGTGGCAGTCAGAAACCATCACGCCGGCAAATGAACATTTTATGAGTCATTTGATTAAGCAAAAAATATTGATATACACAGAAAGTCTTCAAATTCGAAAACCAACAAAAACAGATAGAATCTTTGTGCTTTCACTGCCTTTAAATGAAGTGCACAATATAGGATTGCTCTATCTTCAATACGAAATTTTATCAAAAGGATATAAAACCATTTATCTTGGCGAAAGTATGCCGATAGAAAACCTGCAGGATTTAACGAAGCATTTTGAAAACATCACTTTTGTATCAATGATGACCATTCAGCCAGACCGCAGCGTTATCAATCAATATGTAAAGTCTATGGGACAAAAACTATTGCTGAAAAACAATGAAATATGGTTGATAGGCAATATGGTTGAGTATATTGATAAAAAAGTTTTACCCGAAAGAATTCAAATTTTTGATTCAATGCAAGAAACAATCGAAAGAATTTAATTCTATTGTTTAACTTTTCTGTACATTTGTTAAACAAATGAAGAAAACAATAACAATCATAGGATCAGGATTTTCTTCCTTGGCTGCTTCATGTTACTTGGCTCAGCAGGGAAATCAAGTTACTGTATACGAAAAAAATCATTCTATAGGCGGGCGGGCACGACAGTTTAAAAAAGATGGTTTTACTTTCGATATGGGACCAAGCTGGTATTGGATGCCAGATGTTTTTGAACGTTTTTTTCAGGATTTTGATAAAAAACCATCGGATTATTATGAGCTCATAAAACTAAATCCTGCTTATCGAGTTTATTTTGGAGTTAACGATTTTATTACTATTTGCGATAATTTAGAAGAAATAAAAAATGCCTTTGAAAACATTGAAAAAGGCAGTTCAAAAAAACTAGAAACCTTTATTAATCAAGCTAAAAGCAATTATGACATTGCCATAAAAGATTTGGTTTATCGTCCGGGAGTTTCTCCTCTTGAACTAATTACTGCCAAAACAGCTTTAAAACTTAATCAGTTTTTTGGTTCTATAAGTATTGACATTCGTAAAGAATTTAAAAACGAAAGACTAATTCAAATCTTAGAATTTCCTGTTTTATTTCTTGGAGCAAAACCAACTAAAACGCCTTCTTTCTATAATTTTATGAATTATGCTGATTTTGGTCTTGGAACCTGGCATCCTAAAACAGGAATGTTTGATGTAGTTCGAAGCATTGAAAGTCTTGCTCTAGAACTTGGAGTAATAATTAAAACTAATGCTGCTGTTGAGAAAATAATCATTGAAAACAAAACAGCAGCAGGAATTGTTATTAACGGAGAATTTATAAAATCTGATGTTGTATTGAGTGGTGCCGATTATCAGCATACTGAAACTTTGCTCGAAAAAGAGCATCGCGTTTATTCTGACACGTATTGGGACAACCGAATTTTCGCTCCTTCTTCTCTCCTGTTTTTTGTTGGTTTTAATAAAAAAATAGAAAACATCTCACATCATGCTTTATTTTTTGATGTTGATTTCGATAAACATGCAAGTGCTATTTACGATACTCCAAATTGGCCTGAAGAACCTTTATTTTATGCCAATTTTCCATCTAAAACAGATCTAACAGCAGCTCCAGATGGAATGGAAAGCGGTTTTTTCTTAATTCCGCTTGCACCCGGAATTGAAGATAGTGAAGCATTAAGAGAAGAATATTTCGAAAAAATAATAAGTCGTTTTGAAAATCTTACCCAGCAAGAGATCAGAAATAACATTATATTTAAAAGATCATTTTGCAAAAATGATTTTGTTGCAGATTATAATGCATACAAAGGAAATGCTTACGGAATGGCTAATACTCTATTGCAAACAGCTTTCCTGCGTCCAAAACTGAAAAGTAAGAAAGTTAAAAATTTATATTTCACAGGACAATTAACCGTTCCTGGCCCAGGAGTTCCACCTGCTTTAATATCAGGAAAACTAGCAGCTGAATTAATTCAAAAATCTTTTAGATCGTAAAAAAATGAAATCACTATTCGACGACGTTTCTTTCAAGTGCAGTAAACTGGTTACTAAAAACTACAGTTCTTCTTTTTCGATAGCTGTAAAAATGCTTTCGCCAAGTATTCGCGATGCGATATACAGCATTTATGGCTTTGTTCGTTTTGCTGATGAAATTGTCGATTCTTTTCATGATTATGAAAAAGAAAGTCTTATCGACGATTTTGAAAAAGAATATTATAAAGCTGTTAATCTGGGAATAAGCCTTAACCCAATTCTAAACTCTTTTCAACATACTGTAAAGGAATATAATATTACTGACGATTTAGTTCAGGCATTCTTAAAAAGCATGAAACAAGATCTCACGAAATCAAGTTATAACACACAAACTGAATATGCCGACTATATTTTCGGTTCTGCCGATGTTGTTGGTTTAATGTGCTTAAAGGTTTTTACAAAAGGGAATAATACAAAATACGAACAGCTTAAAAATGAAGCAATGCGATTAGGATCAGCTTTTCAAAAGGTAAATTTCCTTAGAGATTTAAAAGATGATAATTTGATTTTAAACAGAACTTATTTTCCCGGCATCAATTTGAATAATTTTACTGAAGCTGCAAAAACACAAATTATCAACGAAATCGAAGACGATTTTAATATTGCCTATCAAGGAATTGTAAAATTGCCAATTGAAGCAAAATTTGGGGTTTACACTGCTTATGTTTATTACAAAAAACTGCTTACTAAATTAAAAAACACACCTTATCATGAAATTGGAAACTCAAGGATTCGTGTTTCTAATTATACAAAAGCAGGACTTTTGGCGCAGTCATTTGTAACGTATAAATTGAAACTAGTATAATTTTGTTCCGCTTGTCATTTCGACCGAAAGGAGAAATGACAAGAACAAGTAAATGATAAAATCAAAACAATTATTATAACAAATTCAAAACACAAAAAATGGTTTCTTTTTTAATCTTTTTAGGCGTTTTTTTATTCATGGAATGCGTAACATGGCTTACTCATAAATATGTGATGCACGGTTTCATGTGGTATTTTCATGCAGATCATCATCAGCCAAAATACGAACATCCTTTTGAGCGCAATGATATTTTCTTTGTTCTGTTTGCAATACCAAGTATTCTCTTATTCTATTTTGGCGTTCAGGGTAGTTTCAACTATTTGTTTTTCATTGCCTGCGGTGTAACACTTTATGGAGCCTGTTACTTTTTAATTCATGATGTTCTAATTCATCAGCGTTTTAAATGGTTTAAAAACACTAAAAACAAATACCTCATCGGATTACGAAAGGCGCATAAAATACACCATAAACACTTAACCAAAGAAAAAGGAGAATGTTTCGGAATGTTGTTTGTTCCGTTTAAATATTACAAAATGTAAACCCCTTTTTAAGCATCAAGATAGATTCTCACTACAATGACAAAACAAAAAGTTTCTTTTTTCTGGTTCAGACGTGATTTGCGTCTGGAAGACAATACAGGTTTGTTTCATGCTTTGCAATCAAACTTTCCTGTCGTTCCGTTATTTATTTTTGATGATGATATATTGGAAAATCTTCCTGCAAATGATGCCAGAGTAAGTTTTATTTACGATTCGCTTCAAAAGATAAATTCAGAATTAAAAACTTTAGATTCTTCATTATTAGTCAAAAAAGGAAAAACTACTGAAGTTTGGAAATCACTTTTAGAAGAGTTTGACATTCAAAACCTTTTCTTTAATAAAGATTATGAGCCTTTTGCGATCAAACGCGATATTTCCATTTGCTCTTTATTGAAGGAAAACAATATAGAGTGTTTTTCATATAAAGATCACGTAATTTTTGAAGAGAAAGAAATCACAAAATCTGATGGGCTTCCGTATACCATTTACACTCCTTATAAAAACAAATGGCTTGAAAAATATCATTTTTCAGGAGCTGCGATTGAATATGATTCCAGTTCATTTCGATCTAATTTTGTAAGAAGTCAATTTACATTTCCAGAATTATCCGAAATTGGTTTTGACCGAAGCCTTATAAAAGTACTTCCGCATAACTTAACTCAGATTGCCAATTATAAAGAAACTAGAGATTTTCCTGCTCTAGATAGTACTTCTTACCTTTCGCCGCATTTACGATTTGGTACGGTGAGTATTCGGAAATTGGTAAATTGGGCAAATCGAAAGAATCAAACTTTTTTAAGCGAACTAATTTGGCGCGAATTCTTCATTCAAATTCTGTTTAGCTTTCCTAATTGTGTAAACAGCAATTTCAAATCAGCTTACGACGGAATTCAATGGCGCAATAACGAAGATGATTTTAAGCGCTGGTGTTCTGGAACAACTGGTTACCCGATGGTCGATGCAGGAATGCGTCAGCTAAACGAAACAGGATATATGCACAATCGCGTTCGAATGGTTGTGGCGAGTTTTTTATGCAAACATTTATTAATCAACTGGCAGTGGGGAGAGGCTTATTTTGCCGAAAAACTTCTAGATTTCGAATTAGCTTCAAATGTAGGAAACTGGCAATGGGCAGCAGGAACCGGCTGTGATGCCGCACCTTATTTTAGAGTATTCAATCCTGAAATTCAACAAAAGAAATTTGATGCTAAAGGTGAATACATTCGCAAATGGATTCCTGAATTTGATTTTGGTTATACTGAACCAATGATCGATCATGCCTTTGCTAGAGATCGAGCGATTGCAACTTATAAAGCTGGAATTTTGAAATAGTTTTTTATTTCAGGTTTCAAGTTTCCTGAACGTTTACCCACAATCTTGCCAACCCAAGGAACGAAGGATCTTCGTAAACTGCTCCATGCTTTTTATAATCAATCTTTATGGAGTTTCTCATGGAAATCCTTCGTTCCTCGGGATGACAAACTTTGCGTTTATCCTTAATATTTCAAATAATTTTCAACAACAATCTTTGCTTTCAAATCAAACATTAAATTGTACAAACCAAAGAAAGTACGGTTCATATAAATAAAGTGCTTAGAACCTCTGTTTCCGTTCATTTTTTTGAGATTTGTATCGTTAGAGAAACGCTCTCCTAATTTTGCGATGCTGTCAAAAAACGTTTCGTCAGAAAAATCGAAAGTTTCGTTTTGAAAAGGTCTTGTAAAAAGCGACAGTAAATCATGAAACATCTCAGTAAAATATTCAATTTCGGCCGGCGTATCATCTTTTCTAAGAATCTCTAATTCAAACAATTTTTGATTAAATAAATCTTTATCTGTGATTACATTTTTATTAATCAATTCAAAATACGGCGTATAAAAATCATCTGGAATTTGTTTCATACAACCAAAATCTAATGCAATTAATTGATTTTGATCGTCAACCAAAAAGTTCCCAGGATGCGGATCTGCGTGTACTTTTCTTAAAACATGAATTTGGTACATATAAAAATCCCAAAGCGCCTGTCCAATTTCATCGCCAACTTTCTGATCTTTATTTTTCGCGGTAAATTCTGAAAGATGAATTCCCGTCATCCAATCCATCGTGATAATTTTCTCTGACGAGAACTCTGGATAGTAATTAGGAAAAATAATGTTTTCGATTTTACTGCAGGCTTCAACAACTTCTTGACTTTGTTTTAATTCTAACAAATAGTTTGTTTCTTCGATAAGCTTATCTTCGACTTCTTTAAAATATTTATCTGAATCTTTTCCCTGCAGATTAAACATTCTAATCGCAATAGGTTTTACCAAAGCCAAATCTGAAGAGATACTGTTGGCAACTCCCGGATATTGAATTTTAACCGCCAGTTTTTTACCATTCTTTTTAGCCAGATGCACTTGACCAATACTTGCTGCATTTACAGAGTTTGCATTGAATTCATCAAAAATTTCATAAGGCGTTTTGCCAAAATTACTTTTGAATGTTTTTAACACTAATGGTGCCGAAAGCGGCGGAACTGAAAATTGCGATAATGAAAATTTCTCGACATAAGCTTGAGGCAAAAAATTCTTGTCCATGCTTAACATTTGAGCCACTTTGAGCGCACTGCCTTTTAAGCTTTTTAATCCGTCATAAATATCTTCGGCATTATTCTCGTTCAGTTTATCTCGAGTTAAATCAGGATTAACCATTTTCTCGGCATAATGCTTAACATAATTTACACCAATTTTTGCTCCAGTTTGAACCAATTTTCCGGCTCTTTCTATTTTCGAGGTTGGAATATAATCGATCGTTTTCATTGTTTGCTGTATATTTTTTCTTTGAATAGAAATTTTCCAAAATCGATCAAATGATTCATTGGTGCAACATTCATCAATTCAAATGATGCATTAACTGATTTTTCGATAAAAATATCTGTTTTCTCAAAAGCTGCAGATTCATCTTCCATCCAGAATTTTATGGTGAGCATTAATTGCAGCCAAGCTGATTCTTGAATTGCCTTTTCTTGAAATTTTTGCAGTTTTTCTTGTTCAAGTCTATAATCATCAGTTAAGATTTCTGAAACATAACTTCTAAAATTATCTCTAAGCAAAGTAAGCTGTACTAAATTTTTGAGCGGGTTTTTATCCATTTTAAGCACTTGCAGCACATAACTTCTATTTGCGGTTAAAATTTCGAAAAAGGTAAAATAGAAACTCAACATTTTATTCTTCATGTCGTACTCAAGGTAGTCTTCATTTTTATGCAGTAAATTGACTGTATTCTCAAAAAACAGTCGGAATATTTCCTTTTCTAAACCTTCTAACGTTCCAAAAAAAGAATAAAATTCAGCTTCTGTAAAATCATTTTCTTTGGTAAAATGATAAACTGATTTTGGTTTTGTTCCTTTTTCTAAAACTTCATTCATGTATTTTGAAACGATATCCTCTTTTGTGATAGTCTTTTTTTTAGTCGCCATTTCATTAAATTTAGAATTTGCCTTAAAGGTAAGCATTGTTTAAGTACCTTTACATGTCCCTAAACAGAATGCGCTGTTAAATATATTATAAACTATCATGGTTGAAAATGTTCTAATAACAGGTGGAAGCGGATTCATTGGCAGGCATTTGACAAATGCTCTAATTGAAGCTGGCTTTACTGTGTCTGTTTTAAGCCGTACCGACAAAGAAAACACTCCTGAGATCACTTACTATAAATGGAATTTAAACAGCAATTATATTGATGAAAATGCTGTTTTAAATGCGGACTACATTATTCATCTTGCCGGCGAAGGAATTGTTGAAAAAAGATGGACACGAAGAAGAAAAAGAAAACTTCTGGAAAGCAGGGTTAAACCAATTGATTTGATATTTTCTATTCTAGAAAAAAACGATAAGAAATTAAATGCTTTTGTTTCAGCTTCGGCAATTGGAATTTATGGTGCCGTTACGAGCCATAAAATTTGTACTGAAACGACTGAGCCTGCAAACGACTTTTTAGGTACTATTTGCCAAAAATGGGAAAATGCATCAAACAAACTGAAGGCTTTAGGCATTAGAACCGTAAAAATTAGAACTGGAATTGTCTTGGGAAGAGATGAAGGTTTTTTAAAGAAACTCGGTCCTACTTTTAAATCTGGTTTTGGTGCGGTTATAGGAACTGGAAAACAATATTTACCCTGGATTCATATTGACGATTTATGTCAGATTTACTTAAAAGCTCTTCTAGACGAACATATGCATGGCCCGTACAATGCTGCTGTTACTGATAATACTACAAACTTGAGATTCTCTAAAATACTAGCTGCATTATACGGATATGCAATATGGCTTCCTAAAATTCCTTCTTTTATTCTTAAAATAAGTTTAGGAAAAATGAGCGAAGCTATTTTAAAAGGGCAAAGGGTGTCATCTGAAAAAATACAAAAAACTGGATTTGAATTTCAATTTACTGATTTAGAAAAAGCGCTTATCAGCACTACAAATTAAACATTATTTCATTATTCCGCTTAAATCTGTCTGAACTGTTTTTGAAATTTTATTAGCCACAACATAAGGAATTTCTATATTAAAGTCAGAAATTGATATTGGAAAAGCAGAAACAATTTGAATCCCTTCCGGAACTCTTTTCAACAACGCTTTTACCGTAATCATTTTCCATTTCCCGTGAATATATAATTTCCCCTTGACATCATACTCTCTTGAGGTTTCATCAATTTGTGCGATGTCAAATTTTTGTATTTTGCCTTTAAAATAAGCTTTAGGATAACGATGACTTTCGATATAATTGTCGTTAAAATGTTCTTCCATTAAATCCATTTTAAAACGAAAATCTTTTATTATTACAGTACAAATTAAAGTACTTGTTTGAGGTTCAAGAACAATAGTTCCGAGCTTATTTACCGCTTTTACCTCTTCGAAGAAAGGAACTGAAGCTTCAAAATTTATAATCGCCGAAGTGGTTTTAAATTTTTCCTGAGCTGTTATCGAAAATGCGGTAAAAAGTAAAAATAATAATGTAGTTCTTTTCATAATCGTCAGCAGTTAAACAATTATGTCATTTCATTTTTTAAAATAGAGAAAAACAAACTTACAGTAAGTTAAAAAAAGGAATGGCAGTACTCCGTGAAAAAATCGCAACTAACTTTCTATTTTAAAGTTACGAAATTTTCCGTCGTATAGTTCTGGAACTAATGCTAAATATTTGTGAATATTTTTTCTTTTTAAAATGTAATAATCCCTTAAAAACAGCTTCTCATTTACATTTCGACTGGTGTGCAAATTTCAAGTAAAAAACCATCTAAATCTCGCACATAGGCGACAACTTGACCCCAAGGTTTTTCCTTTGGACTTGTTTCTAAAACGGCTCCAAAAGAAATTGCTTTCTCAACCAATTCGGCAACATTATCTGTTATAAATCCAAGTTCAAAAGCAAAAGGTTTATTATTTAAATCGCTTTCTATAAAACCTTCTTTCAAATTTTGAACTGCAAGTTTTTTTGAAGCAAATGAAATAGTAGTTTCTCCCGTAAGCAACTCTCCGTAATCATTTTCTGGACTTACAAATTTTCTAGAAAAACCAAATGCATTTTCATAAAACGTAATTGCTTTTTCTACATTCTCTACATACAAAATTGTGTAACCAAACTTTACCATTTTCTCTTATTTTTAACCTTAATAAAAAAACTAACTAATTTCTAAAAGTACATTATACTTTTCTAAGCTGGCCAAATCTTCGATAGAACTTACCGTAGTGACTTTTTCATGTTCTTCGATCTCTTTTTTCACTTCGATATGTTTAATTGCTTTTCTAAAACGTCGAACTTCTTCTAAATTAGACAAAATAAGTCCAGGTACCTGAACACTTTTCCCGTCTTTATCTTTGGCTACCATGGTAAAATACGAAGAGTTGCAATGTTTTACAACACCTGTTTGAATATGTTCTGCTTCAACGCGAATACCAACAACCATTGAACTTCGCCCGACATAATTTACAGAGGCTTTCATGGTAACAAGTTCACCAACCTCAATTGGTTTTAAAAAATTTACGGTATCAACAGAAGCTGTAACGCAATAATTACCGCAGAACTTTGATGCGGCTGCAAAAGCAATTTGATCTAGTAATTGCAATATATATCCTCCATGAATCTTACCGCTAAAGTTGGTATGTGATGGAAGCATCAATTCTGAAATACTAATTTTTGATGAAGAAACGGGTTTAAAATCTGCAGTCATATTTTTATGTTTGTGGTATTATTGGTTCGTTTTAATTTAGTAACTCACTTTCATCCGTATTTGAAGCTCTGGCTACAATATTATCTGGAAGTGATTTTTTTGCTTTAGCGCCCATTTTTTTTAGTCTTTCAACACTCGAAATCAAGTTTCCTTTGCCGTCGACTAGTTTATTCATGGCGCTTTCATATTCCGTTTTCGTATCTTTAATTTTATTCCCTATTCGGACTAAATCAGTTACAAAACCTTCAAATTTATCATACAGCGCTCCTGCCTGCCTAGCGATTTCAAACGCATTTTCCTGTTGTTTTTGATTTGTCCACATACTGTCAATAGTGCGCAATGTGGCTAACAATGTTGTTGGCGTAACAATTACAATATTTTTGTCAAAAGCTTTATTGTATAATGTTGAATCTTCGTTTAAGGCAATTGCAAAAGCAGGTTCTATCGGAATAAAAAGCAATACAAAATCGGGACTTTCTATTTGATACAGTTCATGATAATTTTTATTACCAAGCTGTTCAACGTGTCTTTTTATCGAATTTAAATGCTCTTTTAAATATTCGTTTTTAAGAATGTCTGATTCTTCATTAATATACTTTTCATAAGCTGATAAAGACACTTTAGAATCGACAATCATTTTTTTACCATCGGGCAGATTTATTACAACATCAGGAAAAACACGATTACCTTCGCTGGTAACAAAACTTTGCTGTACTTCGTACTCACGGCCCTTTTCTAAACCTGATTTTTCCAGCACACGTTCTAAAACCAATTCGCCCCAATTTCCCTGCATTTTACTATCGCCTTTTAAAGCTTTGGTAAGATTTAGGGTTTCTTTGCTCATTTGAACATTCATTTCGCTTAGGCCAATAATCTGCTGGCGAAGTGCTGCATGATAGTCAATACTTTCTTTATGGGTTTGTTCTACCTTTTTCTCAAATCCTTGAATCTTATCTTGCAGTGGCAGCAAGATATTTTTCATATTCACATTGTTCTGTTCTGTGAATTTAACCGATTTTTCTTCGAGAATCTTATTGGCTAAGTTCTCGAACTCCTTTGTAAACTTATCCTGAAGCTCCGTTATTTCGTTTTTTTGCTCTTTATGACGTTCCCATAAATTCTCAAAATCGACTTCTTTTTTAGAAAGCTGAATCGCAAGGCTGTCTTTTTCAGTTCGAATACTCTCTTTTTCCTGATTGCTTAATTGAAGCTGTTTTTGAAAAGCAAGTTTTTCATTTTCCTGCTGTTCTTTTTGTGCTTGCAGCTGATTTGTATTTGCATGCAGCCTTTCTTCTAAACCCACTTTTTCTGACTGAAATTTAGCCGAAGACAGTACTTTACCTAAGTATATACCTAGAAATAAAGCAATAACAAAAGCCAATAAATACGGAAGAAAATCGAACATGTCTAAGTTTTTTTTAAGTAAAAGTACGCAATAATACGTAGTAGTACGGTTTATAAAGTAAAATTTCACGAATTAGTATTCATTCGCAAATAAAAAAACAATTTGAAATTAATTTCTATTTCTTATGCAAAAAAAATATAAAAAAGACGCAACCATTTTCAAACACGTTCATCTATGAGAATATAACCTATATTAAAATTTATCATGAAAAAAATAATGTTGAGCTTATTTGTAGCTTTTGGATTGAGTGCTTGCTCATTAGGAAATGAAGATATAACAGTAGATTGCGGGCCTGTTCAAGAACTTCCTTTTACAGGATTTCCTCTTTTATGTTCTTATAGTGTAAAAACCCTGCCTAACAACCCTACTGCACTTGTTTTAAATTCTCAAGAGAAATTAGAAGCTTACTTCGAAAAACGCGAAAACACATGTCCAGTTGCCAATGATCCTAATATTGATTTTACAAAAGATTTTTTGGTAGGAATTTTTGCGGGAGCAAAACCTACAAGTGGTTATGACATAAAAATAACAACTATTGTAGAAAACAAATGCCAGATTATTATTAATTTTTATGAAAAAGGTCCTTTAGCTGGTGAAACTATTGCACAGACTCCAACTTATCCATCAGATTTTATATTGATTCCAAAAACAACAAAAACAATTTTGTTTAACAGAACAAACGAAAGCTCTGATAATATTGTTATGGGAGATTTTGGTCTTTCAAGTCCTCATACTTTCTTTCAATTAAACGATTTTAACATTTTGAAATTCTTAAATATTGAGGATGGAAAATATGATTTTGAGCAATACAAATACACTGCAAAAACGAAAAAAAGCGAGTATACTGAATTCTTAAAGAATGTTCCTGCAGAAATTCTTGCACTTAAAGGCGGAACAAAAACTTACGGAACTCCTGATCCAGCTGGTAAAGGCGGTGTTTACTTTGAGTTAACTCAAGGAACTGTTACTACGAAAGTTTACATTGACAACAATGATACTCCAGATCAAAACACTGAAATAATATTGTTTAAAAAAGCTATTCAACAAAAGATCATCAGTTTAAACTAAATTTAGTGATATGAAAAAACATTTTCTATTTTTTGCTGTATTGTGTATTTTCTCTTCGGCTTATTCGCTAGAATCGATGGTCGTAAACACAGGTTCTATAGTAAATACCTGGATTTGGGAAAAGTCAATTGGAGGAGAAGATAATCCTTATACAGCGACACCTAAAACCATTGGGTTTGCAAAAAAAATAGTTTTCACTTCAAATGGCAGAGTGATTACTTATAAGAACAATGTAGAGATTAGAAACAGTACATATCAAATAGAAAAAGGGATTGGCTATTTTGACTCGGAAGAGCACGATCTTATTACTTTTGAAGGCAGAACATATATCATAGAAAAGCTTGACAATCAAAACCTAACAATTGTAAGTAATAACAAAGATGCTTCCCGATCTATCTTTAAAAGATAGTTTTATAAGCTTTTAAAAACTATTTTTGCAAAACCAAACAATACCACTTTTTTTGAAAGACGATTTAGAAAAATATATTAAGAAATGTATTAAAAATGACAGAGAGGCACAACTGAAAATTTATCAGTTGTTCTCTCCTGTTTTATATGGTATATGTCTTAAATATATGAAAAATGAAGATGACGCCAAAGATGTTTTTCAGGAAGCATTTGTCATTGTTTTTCAAAAAATGAACCAATATAAATTTGAAGGAAGTTTCGAAGGCTGGCTGAAACGGATTTTTATCAATAAGCTGATCGAGACTTTAAACAAAAAGAAAAAAGAGAGTTTCTTTCTAGATGTTTTTGATCCTGACACTGATTTTGTCGAAGAAGAGGATTTAGACATTCAACCAATAGAACAAGAGAAACTACTGGAATATATTAGAGATTTACCAGATCAATACCGAACGGTTTTTAATCTCTATGTCTTTGAGAAACTAAAACATAGAGAAATTGGCGAATTACTAAATATTTCTGAAGGCACATCAAAATCAAATTTAAACCGGGCAAAGCACATTTTGCAAAAAAGAATACTGAGCATAAAAAATTTTAAAATAGCATGAAAAAGCAGGATATAGAAGATATTTTTTCATCAATGGAAGACTTTTCTAGTGTTCCGCCTCCTGAATTGTGGGGACAAATTGAAGAAAAACTTGATAAACCTAAAAAGAAGAAAAAAGTAATTCTTTGGTGGTCGGCGGCAGCATGCTTATTATTAGGCTTATTGCTCCCTTCTGTTTTGAATTTTACTTCTAACTCTGGAATCAAAACTATCAATAATGATGCTTTAGATAATAACAAAGTTGTACTTGAGTCAAAAGCTAATAAAAACACTAACGACAAAGAAAACAAATCAATAAACAATCAAATTTCATCATCAGAAAACGAACATAATCAATCAAACCAAAATCAGAAAATTGTAAATCCAGCTGTAAATTCACAATCTAAATACGGTAAAAATGAGGCAGACCCAAAAACAAATGCCTCAAAAAATACGTTAAACAATGTTGCGGTTCAGGAAAATTATGTTCCTGCAAAAGCAAATGGCTTTAACGCATCTTCAAAAAATCAAACATCAGATATTGAAAAAAGAAAAGCAGATAGAGTTCTGGCTGAAAAAACCTTTACTTCAGGTAAAAAAAATCAATTCAATACTGGTTTAAACAACGCTATTGCAAGTTCTATTTTTGAAGAAAAGACAACTTCAAAAACGCAAAACAAAACAGTTCTTAGTCTTTCTAACAATGCTGTAAACACTTCTGAATACAAGCAAAAAACAGATAAAGCAATTCAAGAAAACAGATCGATTGCAAGCGGCCCAATTGAAAATTCGAAAAACAATTTGAATACTACAAACGGCTTGACTAAAAAAGATTCTCTACAACTTAGAGAGCTTCAAAATTTAGAAAAAGGTATTGCCGCAACTGAAACTAAAAAAGAAAAAGAGGACAAAATACTCTCAAAACAAGACAAATGGGCGCTGCAGCTTTTTGCAGGTGTGGGCAGCTCTGAAAACTATAAAAACAATAAAACTTTAGGAAACGTAAACGACTCTAAACAAAGTAATTCGTACGGAGTAAAAACGCAATATAAAATCAATAAAAAATGGGCAGTCGCTTCTGGAGTTAAAATTAATGAGCTTGGTCAGAGTGTCGCAAATGTTTCTTATTTAAGTGCCAAAAACAATGCGTTTTTTAGCGCAAGTGACTATTTTGCTCAAAATGCGTCAGCTCCACATATTGCAAGTGACGCAAATTATGTGCTAGTATCAAACAGTACAAAAGAGGCTATGAAAAGTGAGAATATACAAACTGGAAATTTAGATCAAAATCTGCGCTATGTCGAAATGCCGCTAGAAGTTTCTTATTCTATTTTTAGTAAAAACAAAGCAAGCATTAATTTAAATACTGGTGGATTTGTTGGTAAATTGATCTCAAACAGTGTTTCTATTGATGGAAGTTCTATGGGCGAAAATGTAAATGCAAACGATTATGTATATGGTTCTACTTTGAGCAGTACAATTCAATATCGTGTTTACAAAAAAACAAATGTATTTGTTGAGCCGGCTGTGAATTATTATGTAAATCCATTAAACAGTCAGTCTTTCAATCAGTTTCAATGGGGTTTGAATTTCGGACTTAATGTTTCTTTTTAATTGCTTTACTTTGTTGTAATTTCGCACAAAAAAGAAATTAATGCCTTTAAATAAGAAACTCGAAGATTCTGTTTTTCTCTCTAAAAATTTAAGTATTGCCAAAGAATTAGTTTATGATATCTGCGGCTTTACCTGTTCTGAACTTCAGCCAGAAACCGAGAGTCAAGATTATGAAGCTCTCGATTTTAAAATCGATAATCGGCCTGTTAAATTTAGATCCGCCAAAATTACCCCGACCAAAACTGGTCAGTTTGTAACCTTATGGAAGCGCAATAAATCAGGCGTAATTGAACCTTTTGATTATTCTGATTCTATTGATTTTGTCATAGTAAGCGTTCAAAAAGAAAATCTTTTAGGACAATTTGTTTTCCCTAAAGATGTTCTGCTTAAAAAAGGAATATTTACTACTGAAACTAAAGAAGGGATAAGAGCCACGAGAGTTTACCCGCCTTGGGATGAAACTACCAGCAAACAAGCCCAAAAAACACAGCAATGGCAATTGAATTATTTCTATGAAATAAGCCCAAATACTGATTTAAATACTTTTAAAAAGCTTTTTACATTATAAGACGCAATCTGGTTTCCAAGTTCTTAAAGTCTTTTTTTTATAACTTTAGACAATCTGCAATAAAATGCTGTTTCTAAACTATTAATTTAAAAGAAACTAAATGAACTTTTTCAAAATCAAAACCAGCTGGTCAAATGCTGAATTCATTATCTTGAAACTTTGCATTGCCTCGGCTTACATTTTAATAGGCACTTATTTTCATGATTTTTTCAGTAATTACTACACTCCTTTAATTTTCATATTTGGCATTACAGTAATTTGGTCTGTTTATTTATGGCTGAGTAAAATGAAAAACAGGGATAAGGAGTAAGGATAAACTCGAATTACTTGTAAAAACAAAGCTATCTTTGCAAAAAAATAAAACATGCATCGACACTTCATTCTTTTTAAACCTTATGGCTATTTAAGTCAATTTATCTATGAATTGAAAAGGAAGAAAAAACTTTTAGGCGAATTGCATGACTTTCCTGAAGGAACTATGGCAATTGGAAGACTTGATGAAGATTCTGAAGGTTTATTGCTGCTAACAACAGACGGAAAAGTAAGCGAGCAGATAAGGAGTAAAAAAGTCGATAAAGAATATTATGTTCAGGTAGATGGCATTATTACCCCTGAAGCAATTGAACAATTACAGAAAGGTGTAGAAATAGGTTTTGATGGCGGAAAATACAAAACAAAACCCTGCTCTGCTTTTATTGTAACTGAAATTCCTGATTTTGGACCTCGAGCAAAAAAAATCCGAGATGAACGCCACGGACCAACTTCTTGGGCATCAATTACCGTAAATGAAGGAAAATTTCGTCAGGTTAGAAAAATGACTGCTGCCGTTGGATTTCCTACTTTACGTTTAGTTCGCGTTAGAATAGGAAATGTATATTTGCAAAGCCTAAAAGCTGGAGAAGTTCTTGAGGTTTCTGATTTTAAATTAGATAATTAAGGTAATTTGAAAATTAGATAATTCTCAAATTAACGATTAACCGAATAAACAAATAAACGATAATGCTAAACGTAGTTCTTGTAGAACCAGAAATACCAAATAATACTGGAAATATTGGAAGATTGTGTGTAGGAACCGAAAGTAGACTGCACTTAATTCATCCTTTCGGATTTGTAATAAACGATAAAAATCTAAAACGTTCTGGTTTGGATTACTGGGTTCATCTTGATGTTACTGAATATCAAAATGTAGAGGAATGGATCAAGCAGATTCCAGATCAATCACGGGTTTTTTTAATGAGCTCTCATGCTGAAAAATCATATTTAGAAACAGATTTTCAAGATGGAGATTGGTTGGTTTTTGGAAAAGAAAGCGTTGGATTAAGCAAAGAAGTTTTGGCTCGTTTCGAAAACCATTTAACAATTCCAATGTCAAAACTAATTCGCAGCTTTAACATTGCAAATTCTGTTGCTTTTGTGGTTGGTGAAGCTAAAAGACAGATTGGGTTAAAAGTTTAAATTAATTAAATATTTTCATCATAAGCTCCAGAGGAGCGTAATATTTATAGTCTAAAATTAAACCATCATGTAAGCTCCAGAGGAGCTATATATTTTGCCCCTATTAGGCTAGTTTTACTAAATGTGATTAACATTTCTATAAATATAACGTCGCGCTGGGACTTGAATTTCGCACAGCAAAGCTTCTAAAAATATCTCTAAGTAATCACAAACTTTCCTTTTTCGGCATCAAAAACAATATGTTCATCTTTGAACAAAGTGGCAAAATTTCCGTTTGAAATCAAATTACATGGTTCATCCTGAACAACACTTTCCGGAGTCATAATAATCATTTCGTCACTTAATTGAATTGCTAAATCAATATCGTGAGTAGAGAATAAAATGCATTTTTGCGTTTCTTGAGTTAGTTTTTTAAGCAATTTAAATAAAGAAACTTTGTGCAATAAATCAAGATGCGTTGTAGGTTCATCTAAAATAATCAGCGCTGTATCCTGCGCCAAAGCTCTGGCGATTAAAACCTTTTGCAATTGACCATCGCTTATTTCAAAATGTTTTTTTTGAGCCAAATGCTCGATTTGTGTCAGCACCATTGCTTCTTGAACCTTTTCAATATCAGTTTCAGTTAAAGAATCAACCCAATTGGTATACGGTTGTCGGCCTAATGCAACCAATTCAAAAACAGTAAGATTACTTGGCGGCAGTTTTTCGGTTAAAACCAAACTTAAATTTTGGGCTAAGTCTAACGGTTTGTAGGTATTGATATTTTTATCATTCAAAAAAACTGTTCCCGACAAAGGCTGCTGAATTCCTGTAATAGTTCGCAGCAAAGTCGATTTCCCAATTCCGTTTGCACCAATCAACGAAATAAGTTTCCCAGAAGTTAAATTCAAATTCAAATTTTCGGCAATAGTCACAGTTGCTTTCTTGGCTTTATATCCAATACTTAAATTTGAAGTTTTTAAAATTGATTTCATCTATTTTAAGGTTCTGAGTTGCTAAGGTTCTAAGTATCTAAGTTTTTCTTTCTCTAAAGATTAATTTATTTTAATAACATGAGGTAATCCTTTTAATCCATATAATCTGTGGCGAACATAATTTACTGAAAATTTCTTTTTCGCATTAACAGCCAAATTACAACTGGTGCACCAATAATTGATGTAATTGCATTAATTGGTAATGTTACCTCTAATCCCGGCATCTGTGATGCCATATCACAGAACAGCATAATTATGCCGCCAAAAAAAAACGTACTCCAATATAAAACAGTATGATTACTAGTTTGAAACGTCAGCTTCGCGATATGCGGAACAGCCAAACCTATAAAGGCAATAGGTCCCGCAAAGGCAGTGACACTTCCTGCTAAAATACTTGTTGCCAAAATAATTACTAATCGTGCTCTCTTATAATTTAAACCCATACTTTTAGCATAATTCTCTCCTAAAAGCAATGCATTTAAAGGCTTGATGCTTCCTGCACTTAAAAGCAATCCAAAACCAATACAAACCGCCAGAATAATAATCGATGTCCAAGAAAGATTTCCGAGGCTTCCTAAAGACCAAAAGGTAAACTTCTGCAATTGTTCAGCTGAACTAAAATAAGTTAAAACCCCAACAATGGCACTTGTAAAACTGGCAAACATAAGTCCAACAATTAAAATTGCCATTGTATTTCGCAATCTTTGTGCAACCAGTAAAACTAAAAGCAAAACTGAAACACTTCCTAAAGTAGATGCCAATACAATTCCATACGGAGACAACAAAACTGAGCTTAAAAAAGACGGTAATATCGTTGCACCTAAAATTACAATTGCTACTGCCAAAATTGCTCCAGAACTCAGTCCTAATACATCCGGTCCTGCCAGCGGATTTCTAAACAAGGTCTGCATCAGCAAACCGCTTATAGACAACCCAACTCCAACCAAAATAGCTGTAATTGCTTTTGGCAGACGGTAATTAATAATAATATATTCCCAGGTTGATTTACTTGCCTGCCCTCCTGTTAAGCTACTGCAGACTTCTTTGAACGGAATTGTAACAGATCCTAAACTAATGTCTAGGAAAAACATAAACAAAAGTGCTAAACCAAGTATGGAAAACAGAGTTATATTTCGTGTTTTATTTATCAATTGACCTTAGTTTAATTTAGATGCAAAAGTAAACTCATAACTTGGCAATAAATCAGGATGAAAAATTTTGATATAATCTTTTAAGACTAAATCTGGACGGCTCGGAGCCAATTCATAATAAACCGTTCCACCTGTTGCTCCAAATTTACCTTCGAATGAATACACATTTTTATTTTTAAAAGCGTCAAACTGACTGTAATGCGGATTTGTTTTTGCTATTTCATCTAAGCTTTTAAAAGATCCTGAAGCGATCCAAAAATCAGCTGTTTTAGCTTTTACTAATATCTTTTCAAAAGACAAACCTTCGCTTCCGGTTCCTTTTAAATCTGACCATAAATAATTGGCATGAGCATCTTTCATAAATTGGGCAACCCAGCTGTTTCCTTTGGCCACATACCAAACATCTTCGTACATCGAACCATACAAAACTGTTGCAGATGCAGGTTTATCTGCTACCAATTTTTTAGCTTGATTATAGCTCTCTACAATTTTATCAAACAATTCTTTGGCTTTTTCTTCTTTACCAAACAAAGCTCCGTACAACTTAATCCATTCTGCTTTTCCAAGTGGAGATTGTTCCATCCAATCTGCTTGAATAAAAACATTTAAGCCGCTTTTCTTTAAATTATCCAACATCGGATTATTGTTGTCAACTCCAAACGTTACGATCAAATTTGGTGCTAATTCGATTAACTGCTCAATATTTAATTTTTCATTTTGACCTACATTTTTTACTGAACCTTTATCGATTAAGGCTCGTGTTTTTTCTGACGAAACATAATCTGTGTGTGGAAAACCAACCAGTTTATTTTCGACCTCAAGCATCTCTAAAAATGGTACATTAGTAGTTGAGGTAACCACAATAGACTCTAAAGGCACTTTTATAGTTGTATAAGTTGCCAAACTATCCGGAACCTTTGCATCTTTTTCTTTTAAAATGTATTTGAAATTTTTATTGGCATCAGGCCATGGTTCCATAACCGTAACAACTGAATATCCATCATATTTAATGATCGAAAGCCCTGAAGCAAACTCAATACTATTTTTTGCACTTTCAGATTTTGCAACCTCAACTGTTTCAGACTTCTTACATCCTGTAAGGATAAAAAAAGAGAAAATAAAAATTAACTTAGGGAATAAATATTTCATGTTTTACGTTTTGGATAGGAACAAAGGTAAACCATTTTCTATTTTTTTTGTTTATTTTTATTCCTACAAAATTCAACAAACTGTATCTTTACACTATGAATACCACAAAAACAAAAGTTTGCTCGAGCTGTGAAACTCAATTCAGCTGTGGAGATATTTCGGTTGAAAACAAGTGCTGGTGCAATGACTTTCCGCCTATTTTCAATCTTTCTGAAGGAGGAGATTGTCTATGCCCAGTTTGTTTTAAAGAAGCATGCGAAGATAAAATCGACGCTTATATTGAAACATTGACTCCTGAAAGAGCACTTAAAAATAAAGCTGCAACCCTGCCTAAAACAGAAAACCTAATTGAAGGTATCGATTATTATATCGAAGATGGAAATTATGTTTTCAAGCCTTGGTTTCATCTCAAAAGAGGGAGCTGTTGCGGAAACGACTGCAGACACTGCCCCTATTAATTGTTAATTATAAATTGTTAATTATGAAAGAAAATATTGTGAAAAACAAAACTTTTGACTTTGCAATCAGAGTAGTTAAACTATATCAATATTTAAGTAATGACAAAAAGGAATTTATACTTTCTAAACAACTTATAAGATCTGGAACAAGCATTGGCGCAATGATACGTGAAGCTGAACATGCTGAAAGTAAAAGTGATTTCATTCATAAATTCGCAATTGCACAGAAAGAAGCTAATGAAACAATTTATTGGTTAGAATTATTAAAATCGACTAATTTTCTAAATGAAAAAGAGTTTGAAAATATTTCTAATGATGCGATAGAAATTTTAAAATTAATAACGAGCATTATTAAAACCACCAAAAATCAACAACTAACTAATTAACAATTCATAATTAACAATTTATAATTAACTAATGATTTACTTGATAACCGGCGGCGAACGCTCAGGAAAAAGCGGATATGCCCAATCTCTGGCTTTACAACTTACAAACAATCCTATTTATGTGGCTACAGCCCGAAAATGGGATTCAGATTTTCAAAATCGGATAGACCGCCATCAAAAGGATCGTGACGAACGATGGACTAATATTGAAGAAGAAAAATACTTAAGTAAAATTGATTTTTCGGGTAAAGTTGCTCTAATTGACTGCGTAACACTTTGGCTGACCAATTTTTTTGTAGATCATAAAAATGATGTCAATTTAAGTTTAGAAGAAGCTAAAAAAGAATTTCTTTCGTTAGCCGAACAAAAAAACACATCACTTATTATTGTAACAAACGAGATCGGAATGGGCGTTCATGCTTCTACCGAAATTGGACGAAAATTTACGGAACTGCAAGGCTGGATGAATCAATTTTTGGCATCTAAAGCTGATGAAGTTGTTTTAATGGTTTCTGGAATTCCTGTCAAAATCAAAGGATAAAATTCTAATGCTTAAAAGGGAATTCCAAAATTAAAATTCCAAATTCCAACACTATACCCTACCTTTACTTATATATTCAAATTTCAGTTGTATTGGAATTTGGAGTTTAAAAACTGGAATTTAAAAATGAGCAATTTAGATGATATTTTAAAGTCACGTCGTGATACAAGGCATTTTACAACAGACGAAGTTCCTGATGAAGTAATTCAGAAAGCTTTACAAGCTGGACATTGGGCGCCTTCTGTTGGGCTGACCGATGCAACAAGATATTATATCATAAAATCTAAAGAAGTTAAAACCGCAGTAAAAGAACTTTTTTTAGATTATAATAAAAAAGCGGAAGAACTAACGGATAATCCAGAACAAAAAGAACTTTACAGATCCTTAAAACTAGAAACAATTGAAGAAGCTCCTCTAGGACTTATTATAGCTTATGATCGTTCCGTTCTTAATCAGTTTACGATTGGAACAATTGGAAGTAACGAAGCCGTAAAATTCAGCTCAGTTTGTGCAGCTCAAAACATTTGGCTTTCGCTTACTGAACAAGGTTATGGAATGGGCTGGGTTTCGATTATCAATTATTATCAATTTAAAAAAATTCTTGATTTACCAGATAATATAGAACCGCTTGGTTATTTCTGTATTGGAAAACCAGCAACAAATTATAACAATCAGCCAATGTTGCAGCAATTACATTGGAAACAAAAATCTGAAACTCCGATTTGTACTGAAATCGATAAAATACAAAAATCAAATTTTCTTGATTTAGATTTAAAACAACAAAATGGTACTGAGATCAAAACAGATTTCAGCGCACTTCTTCAAGATAAAATAGATTCAAAAACAAAACCTATTGGCGCTTTAGGGACTTTAGAAACTTTAGCTTTTCAAATGGCAACCGTTTTTGAAACCTTAAATCCAAAAATAACAAATCCTGCCATAGTAGTTTTTGCAGCTGATCACGGTATTGCGAATCATGGAGTTAGTGCTTATCCGCAAGATGTTACCCGCCAAATGGTGACTAATTTTCTAGAAGGCGGAGCCGCAATCAATGTTTTCTGCAGTCAAAATAATATTGATTTATCTATTGTAGATTCAGGTGTAAATTATGATTTCCCAACGAATGCAAAATTGATAAATGCTAAAATTGCAAAAGGAACACAATCTTTTCTTCATGTTCCAGCAATGAGTGAAACCGAATTGCAATTGTGTCTTGAAAAGGGAAAATCGATTGTTGATACGATCGCCAAAACGGGTTCAAACTGTATTGGTTTTGGTGAAATGGGAATTGGAAATACTTCGACAGCATCTGTATTAATGAGTCTTTTAACTAATTTACCAATTGAAGATTGTGTTGGAAAAGGAACTGGTGTTGAAGACGAAAAGTTAATTCAGAAACAAAATTTGCTCAAAAGTGCCATTCAAAATTATTCTGGTCAAGCCGATTTAAAACAGCAGCTGGCTTATTTTGGCGGTTTTGAAATTTTACAAATTGCCGGCGGAATGCTCGCAGCTTATGAAAACAAAATGCTTATTCTGGTTGATGGCTTTATTTGCAGCACGGCTTTTTTAATTGCTTCAAAAATAAATCCTGACATCAAACACAATGCTGTTTTCTGCCATTGCTCTGCCGAAAAAGCACATATAAAATTACTAGATTACCTAAATGCAAAACCTATTTTAAACCTAGATTTGCGCTTGGGTGAAGGAACCGGCTGCGCAGTCGCTTTTCCGATTTTAAAATCGGCGGAAGCATTTTTAAACGAAATGGCAAGTTTTGAAAGTGCTGGGGTTAGTCGCAAGTAAACTCCAAATAAAAATTTATTTTAAATGAAAAAAGAACTACACATTTTCTTCACCTGTTTGATGTTCTACACTAGAATTCCTTGTCCAAAAAATATCAATCATGATCCCGATTACTTAAATAAAGCAACACGATATTTTCCATTTATCGGTTGGATTGTAGGAACAATTTCATTTGCTTTTTTCTATATTTTTTCACTTTTCCTATCAACAGAAACGGCAGTTATTTTTGCTATCATAGCTTCTGTACTGACAACTGGAGCTTTTCACGAAGATGGATTTGCTGATGTCTGCGATGGATTTGGCGGAGGATGGACTAAAGAAAAAATCCTCATGATTATGAAAGACAGTGCAATTGGAGCCTATGGAGCAATTGGGTTAGTTTTACTTTTTTTAGCAAAATTTAAATTGCTGACAGAATCAATTTTGCTTTTTACAAACAGTAATTCTTATTTATTAGTTTTTCTGTTATTCATTTCTGCTCATTCTGTAAGTCGTTTGGCTGCTATTAGTATTATTTTCACGCATGAATATTCTCGAGACGATGCTTCTAGCAAAAGTAAACCTATTGCTAAACAACATAGCTGGAAAGAAATTTTCGGATCTTTTTTCTTTGGATTAATTCCTTTACTGGCACTATCCTATTTCAATTCTAAATTCCTTTTAGCTTTAATTCCTGTTTTTATTATGCGTTATTTTCTCGCTAGATATTTCCAAAAATGGATAGATGGCTATACCGGAGACTGTCTTGGCGCAACGCAGCAAGTTTGTGAAGTTGTTTATTACTTAAGCTTTCTTTTGATATGGAAATTTATTTAATTCGTCATACCGAAACGGTTTGCGAAAAAGGAATCTGTTACGGGCAATCTGATGTTGATATTGCTGAACCTTTTGAAACAATATTCGAAAACATTGTCTCGCAATTACCTTCAGAAGCTCAAATTTTTACAAGTCCGTTAAAACGCTGTGTCACTTTAGCAAAATACATTCAAGCAAAAACCAAAGCAATTTCATATCAAGAAGACGAGCGTTTAATGGAAATGAATTTTGGCGATTGGGAATTGAAAAATTGGAATGAAATTCCACCAGAACAATTAAATCCCTGGATGGAAGATTTTGTAAATATTAAAGTTCAAAATGGAGAATCATTTGTAGAACTACATGACAGAGTTGGAGATTTTATCGATGCACTTATTTCAAAAAAAATAAAATCTCCAATTGTTATTACAGCACATGCCGGCGTAATTAGAAGTATTTTATGCCACCAGACTTCACTGCCGTTAAAGGATGCTTTTCAAAATAAAGTAGACTTTGGCCAGATTATAAAAATCGAATTATAAAGTCCTTTTGTTTGCATTTTGACCTGAAAAGTAAAACAAATTTGAATTATCATTATTTTTAACTTTATATTTGCAGCAAATTAAGGTTGTGTTTTTATTATTAACACATTAAAAGGGAATCAAGTAAAAATTCTTGAGCTGTACCCGCAACTGTAAGCTTTGTTCTGAAAAGAATGCTTGTTGTAAACTACAAAACCACTGTTCGCCGCGGCGAATGGGAAGGTAAACAACAAGACGCAAGCCAGGAGACCTGCCTTTGTAACAAATATCGAGCTCTCGGGAAAAGGAGTGTAGAAATTATGACTTTAAAAATACGTTTTGCTTGTCTTTTCTTATTATTGTGCCAGAGTATCTTGGCGCAAAAAGATACTATTAATAACCTGAAAGAGGTTCTGGTTTCTGATGCCAATCTAAAAAAATACTCCAACTCCCAATCTGTTTTAAAACTTAATGATTCCATTATAAGTAAAAATGAAGCTTTACTTACTGATTTATTAAATTTTAATTCGACTCTTTATTTTAAAGAGTATGGCCGTGGAATGCTTTCTACGGTTTCTTTTCGAGGAACTACTTCTTCTCAGACTGCAGTAATCTGGAACGGAATTAATATTAATTCTCAAATGAATGGAAGTACTGATTTCAACACCATTTCTGGTTCCGATTATAATTCTGTCAGCGTAAAAGCAGGCGGAGGAAGTGTTATTTACGGCAGCGGCGCAATTGGAGGAACTGTACATTTAAATAATGACATGAGTTTTTATAAGCGTTTTGAAAATAATTTAAGACTAGACTACGGCAGTTTCAACACGATTGGAATCAATTATAAAACTAATATTTCTAACGAAAAATGGAGCGCTCAAATTGGTTTTTCTAAAAACAGCTCAACAAACGATTATAAGTATTTAAATCAATATACTTGGAGAGGCGAACAACGCTGGAACCAAAACGGACAATACGACGTTATTACGATGAATGCTAATGTGGGGTATAAAATTAATGCCAAAAACAGCTTAAAATTATATACTCAAACTTCAAATACAGATAGAAATACTTCTTTAATTACTGAAACAGAAACTAAAAGCAAGTATGTAAATGGTTTCAACAGAAACTTATTAGAATACGACGGTAATTTTGGAAAACTAACTGCAAATTTCAAAACGGCGTATATTTTTGAAAACTATCAGTATTATGCTGATAATTCAAAAAATCAATATACTTACGGAAAAACGGAGAGTTTTATTTCTAAAGCCGATATAGGTTACACTTTGTTTAAATCAACTCAAGTTAACGGAATCATAGACTATAACAGAACAAAAGGCTACGGAAGCGGTTTTGGAGATAACACTAGAGAAATTGGTTCGGCTGCTTTACTTATAAAGCAAGATTTTTCGACTGACTGGAAGAATGAATTTGGTATTCGAAAAGAATTTACAGACAATTACAAATCACCGGTTTTATTCAATCTTGGATCTTCTTATCAGTTTAACAAATTGTACAATTTAAAACTGAATTTATCTCGAAACTTCAGAATCCCAACTTTTAATGATTTATATTGGGAAGAAGGCGGGAATCCTGATTTAAAACCAGAGAGCTCTTATCAGGCAGAAATTGGAAACGTTTTTACCTTTAAAAACATTTCGTTGACACAGACTTTTTATTACATCAAAATTAAAGATTTACTGCAATGGGTTCCGGGTTCAAATGGCATTTGGACGCCTCAAAATAGAGATAAGGTTAATAGTTATGGTGCCGAAACTTTGTTGAGCTGGAAAAAACAATATGGCAAGAATATTTTTGGCGCAAATGCTTCTTATGCCTACACGGCTTCTAAAGACGAAGAAACCAAAAAACAGCTTTTCTTTGTTCCGTTTAATAAAGTCACAGGTTCCGTTTCATATTCTAGAAATAGAATCTCTGCTTATTATCAATTTTTATATAATGGATTTGTTTATACCAGAGCAGATAACAATCCCGACGAAATCATAAAAGATTTTACATTATCCAATATTGGAATCGATTATGATTTTAAATTTCTTGACTCCTTCAAACTTGGTATTCAGGTATTGAACATTTTCAACGAAAATTATGAAAGTCTTGAGAACAGACCTATGCCAGGTCGAAATTTCAACATGTATTTAACTTTAAAATTTTAATATTTATGAAACTTAGTAAATTACTTTTAATAGCACTTGGCGTTTCCTTATTTGTGTCTTGTTCTAATGACGATGATGACCAGCCAAAAGGAGAATATGACAACGGATTTTTCATTTTAAATGAAGGAAGTACAGGACAAGGGACAGTTTCTTTTTCTAGTGATGATTTTAGTCTTTTTACAAAAGATGCTTACACTGCAGCAAACGGTTCAGATTTACTTGGAAAATATGCTCAAAACATTTTCTTTAACGGAGACAGAGCTTACATCATTGCTGGTGGCTCAAATGTTATAAATGTAGTAAACAGATATACTTTTAAATTGATCGCTAAAATCGACAGCGGACTTGCTAATCCAAGATATGGTGTTGTAAAAGACGGAAAGGCTTACGTTACTAATGCAAACACTTACTCGTACATTAATCCAGCTACTGGTGATACTGACGATTATGTTGCTGTAATTGATTTAGCAACAAATAAGGTAGAATCAAAAATCGAATTGAATGCTACTGCAAACAGACTTATTCTTGAAAATGGTAAATTGTACATTACTGAACCAGACGCAAGCGACAAACTTTTGATTGTTAATATTGCAACTAAAACTGTAGAAGCTCCAATAACAATTGGAACAAGTGCTGATTCAATTGAAGAAGAAGATGGTGTTTTATATATTTTAAGAGCACCTTGGGGTGGAGCAAGCAGCGAAATTGTAAAAGTAAAATTAGCAGATAAATCTGTTACTAAACTTCCATTTCCTGCAAGCTTAGAAAAAGCTGGATATTTAGATATTTCTGATGACAAAATTTATTATACCGTAAAAAGCTCAGTTTATGTTATAAACACTTCTGCAACTGCAGTTTCTTCAACTCCAATTTTCAATGCTCCTTCAGTTGCTAACTTATACGGTTTTGCAGTTAAAGACGGTAAAGTTTACTTGGCAGACAGCGGTAACTACAAAGTAGACAGTAAAGCATACATCTATAACTTGACTGGAACTTTACTAAAAGAATTAACAGTTGGTATTGCACCAAATGGCTTCTATTTTAATGATTAATTCTTTTAGAATTTGTTATTAGTTTTTGGAAAAAAAATAGGCTTTCATCTCTGAAAGCCTATTTTTTTTTACTTCTATTTTAAAGTCCTCATAAATTCTTTTGGAACATTCTCCAAATACATTTCATTTCGCAATCCATTTATTTTTTTAGAATTACTGATTTCAGGCAAAACTACATCTTGTTCCGTTTGAACTTTTTTGGCAGTTGCTCCTGTTATTTTAGAAATCGCCAGATTCAAAAGCGGTTCGCTGCTTTCTCCCAAAACGCCATATGTTTTAAAAGACTCACGTTGTTCATATGTTGGAGGCAATCCTTGTGTATAATCTCCAAAATCAGCAGCGTTAGCAATTTTAAAAACCAATGGCTGCATAGCATATCTATGATTTGGATTCACCTTTGTCTTTGTTAAAGTTGGAGAATCATAAACCGTAAACGATCCCACATTTTTACCTGTAGTAATTTCGCCAACTTGAATAACTTCAATATATGGTTTTAGTCCATTTATAACCAATTCACTTGCAGATGCTGTATTTGCTGTAGTGATAATAAATACTCTCGCCAAGTTTAAACTATTTATTACTGCACCATCAATACTTTTTACAAATCTTTCATTCAACAGCTCTAAATCATCTGCTGTCATTCCAGCCATAAGCTTAAAATTATATTGTCTTTTCGAAAATATTTTCCCTTCAAACTGCCCGGTAATCATACTGGCTAAACGCGTAGACGATCTTACAGAACCTCCGCCGTTATATCTTAAATCCAAAACTAAATCAGTAATTCCTTTTCCTTTTAAATCCCCAAAAGCTTGATTTAACCTCGCATCATACCCTGCATAAAAACCATTATACATTAAATATCCTATTTTGTGCTCTCCAGATTCAATCACCTTATTAATAAGAATAGGGTTTTCCTCTAAAGTTGTTTTAGATAAGGAAACCGTTTTTCCATTCAATACAAATGCAGATCCATTAAAATCAGCAAGATCTAAAGTATAATTATCAGTATTCAATAAAGATTGATAATTTGAAATCGTAAGTTTTGTTCCGTTTATACTCGTAAACAAATCTCCTCTTTTAATATCTTTAGTCGATGCGTTAGAATTAGGAATAACATAACGAACATAACCAACTAAATCATTAGATCCTTGAGCAACTCTAGTAAGCTTAAAATCTAAACCATT
The DNA here is from genome assembly GCF_044005885.1 of Flavobacterium sp. FlaQc-30. NCBI lineage: Bacteria > Pseudomonadati > Bacteroidota > Flavobacteriia > Flavobacteriales > Flavobacteriaceae > Flavobacterium > Flavobacterium sp. FlaQc-30. The sequence continues at coordinate 61,231 of NZ_JBIPCO010000009.1, forward strand.
ATTTTTTGAAATACCATTAAGCTCCTGTTCTAAAACAGTATAATCATCAACAATCCAGCTAAAACGATCTATTGCATTACCATTTGGATATTTGCTAATTGGTTTATTCAGCAAATCCTGAAATAAATCTTCAGGTCTTGAATAACCCGCTAAGTAATTCTCTAAGTCTGCTTTTGAAGCAAAACGGTCATCAGCTAAATTTGGCACATCAGCCTGCCATAAATAAACTTCATTCAATCCTCTCCATACAAAATCATTAACTTGTAAATGAGATGGAGACATAACATCGTCCTGATCTTCACAAGACTGCAAAGAAAATGCTAACATACACAAGAGAAGTGCTGACCTTAGAATTGTTTTCATAAATTTTGGTTTCGGCATCATTATAGAATACTAACGTAAAAATACTATCTTTAGTTTTAAGTAGTATTCTTTTTTTATAAAAAAAATACAAACTCTTTGTAACAAAAATAATTGTGCCTCGTCTTGATTATATAAGCTAACGAATAACCTTTAATTTATGAACCAGAATGTGTTTATAGAATTAGTAAATCCTTTTAAAGACAAAGTTTTTCGTCTGGCAAAACGATTGCTTACCAGCACCGAAGAAGCAGAAGATGCTGCTCAGGAGGTATTGGTCAAATTATGGAATAAAAAAGACGATTTAAGTACTTATAATAATGTTGAAGCGCTGGCAATGACAATGACTAAAAATTATTGTCTTGATCAGTTAAAATCAAAAAGAGCTGGAAATCTAAAAATTGTTCATAATAATTTCACAGATCGTGAGCCGCAATTGGATAAAAAACTGGAAGATTCAGACAGTTTAGAATGGGTTGAAAAAATAGTAAATCAACTCCCTGAACAATTGCAAATACTGATTCAATTGCGAGATGTCGAGCAATATGAATTTGAAGAAATTGCAAAAATTGTCAACATGAATGAAACGGCGATTCGGGTAGCACTTTCAAGAGCAAGAAAAAAAATTAGAGAAGAAATGATTAACACACACAGTTATGGAATCAGATAAAATAGAACATATATTAGAAAAATACTTCGAGGGAGAGACAACTATTGCCGAAGAAAATCAGTTAAAAGAATACTTTTCATCATCAAATGTTGCGCAGCATTTGGAGCAATACAAACCACTTTTTGGTTATTTCTCTCAGGTAAAACAGCAAAAATCGACACAAGAGATTCCACTACAAACTAAGAAACGAAATGTAGCGTGGTTATCGATTGCTGCTTCGGCTGTTGTTTTACTCGGAATTGGAACTTATTTCTTTGTTAGTGAAAAAAATGCAGCTCCAGTAGTTGCAGCACAATCAGAATTAGGAACCTATGATAATCCGGAAGAAGCGCTGAAAGCGACTCAAAAAGCTTTGGCATTATTATCAAACAATGTTAATGTAGGTATCGAAAGTGTACAATACATTAACGAATACGAACAATCAAAAAACAAAATTTTTAAACAGTAATTAAATTCAATCAAAAATGAAAAATCTTATCATAACACTAGTATTCGCCTTTGTAACAAATGTATTTTATGCTCAAGGCGCCTTTGACAAATTTGATGGTCAAGACGATGTGACATCAGTAATTGTAAACAAAAAAATGTTCGATTTAATGAGCAAAGTAAAAGTTGACGCTACTGATAAAGAAACACAGCAGTACATTAATTTGATTAAAAAATTAGATTATTTGAAAGTGTTTACAACAAAAAATCCTAAAATCGAAGCCGACATGAAGGCTTCTGCTGATAAATATATTAAAACAGCAGGTCTGGAAGAACTTATGAGAGTAAACGACAGCGGAAAAAATGTACGCATAATGGTAAAATCTGGTGCAAGCGATACACAAATTAGAGAATTACTTATGTTTGTTGACGGCGCAAAAAATGACGAAACTGTTTTACTTTCTCTAACTGGAAATTTTGACTTAAACGAAATTTCAGTACTTACAGACAAAATGCAGCTTCCAGGCGGTTCAGACTTAAAAAAAGCCTCTAAAGGCAAAAAATAATCATGAAAATCAACGTTTTTACCTCAGCCCTTTTAGTATTATTAACTTTAGTAAGTTGTAATTCTGAACCTTCATTGCAAAAGTATTTTGTACAAAATACAGACAATAAAGATTTTATTGCTCTAGATGTTTCTCCTACTATTTTAAATTTAGAAAAAGCAAAATTATCCGCCGAGCAAAATGAAGCTTTAAAGTCATTTGACAAGATGAATATTCTAGCTTTTAAAGCAAACGACAAAAATCAAGCTCAATTTGAAACAGAAAGAGCAAAAGTCAAAGCTATTTTAAAAGACCCAAAATATCAACAGCTAATGACATTTGGCTCAGGTAAAGACGGCGCTTCTATAAGTTATGTTGGCACAGATGAAAACATTGAAGAGTTTGTTGTTTTCGCTAATCGAAAAGAAACTGGTTTTGCAGTAGTTCGTGTTTTAGGAAAAAACATGAATCCAAATAACATCATGACTTTAATGACTGTTTTAAAACAATCAAATATAGACATGGAACAGTTAAAACCTTTACAGCAGCTGGTTAAATAATAAATACATCTTACTTAAATTGAAAAAGCTCCATTAGGAGCTTTTTTTATTTTTAACAATTAAGAAGATAAAACTGAATAATCTTTATATGCATTTTTGCATATATTATACGAATTTAATTACATTTGTCGCTAACCAATACATTTAATAAATTAAAAACAAACATGGTACAAAAAACATCGAATGCCTTTATAGCGGCATCTTGGGTAGCTCTTGGAGCTGGAATGATTGGATATATTGTTGGACTAGCAAGAGCTGAAATGCTGCTAAACGAAAAAGGCTATTATTTTACAGTTCTAATGTTTGGACTTTTTGCTGTGGTTTCATTACAAAAAAGCGTTAGAGACAGACTTGAAAAACTTCCAGTGACTGACATTTACTATGGAATCTGCTGGTTTGGAACTCTTTTATCAATTGTGCTTTTAGCTGTTGGCTTATGGAATGCAACAATTTTACCAAGCGAAAAAGGTTTCTATGCATTTGCCTTCTTATTAGCATTGTTTGGAGCAATCTCTGTTCAAAAAAACACTCGTGACAATATGAGTTTTAGCGAAAATGAATAAACTTAGGCCTAACTAAAATCAAAAAGCTCCAATTTTCATTGGAGCTTTTTTTATATTAAAATTTGAGATTATTTACTCAAATACATTTTTCTTCTAGAGTACAATTCGTAGAATTGATCGTCTTTTAAGTCATCAATAAACAAGATGCTTTCTCCTGTCGATTTCATTTCTGGTCCTAATGCTTTGTTTACATTATGGAATTTACTGAAAGAGAAAACCGGCTGTTTGATCGCAAACCCGTTTAATTGTGGGTTAAAATCAAAATCAGTTACTTTACTATGTCCTAACATTACTTTTGTAGCATAGTTCACATAAGGCTCACCGTACGCTTTTGCAATAAATGGCACCGTTCTAGAAGCTCTTGGATTTGCTTCGATAATGTAAACCGTATCGTCTTTTATAGCAAACTGAATATTGATTAAACCAACAGTTTTCAACGCTCTTGCAATTTTTTCTGTATGATCTTTTATTTGCTGCATTACAAATTCTCCTAAGTTAAAAGGAGGCAAAGTAGCATTACTATCTCCAGAGTGAACTCCGCAAGGTTCGATATGCTCCATAATTCCTATGATGTAAACATTTCCGTCAGCATCACAAATTGCATCCGCTTCAGCTTCGATTGCTCCGGCTAAATAGTGATCTAAAAGCAATTTATTTCCAGGAATAGTTTTCAACAAGTTGATTACGTGCTCTTCTAATTCTTTTTTATTGATTACAATTTTCATTCCCTGACCTCCTAATACATAAGAAGGACGAATCAATAATGGGAAGTCTAAAGTATCTGCAAGAGCAGAAGCCTCATCCGCCGTTTCAGCGATTCCGAATTGTGGGAAAGGAATGTGTAATTCTCTCAATAAATCTGAGAAACGTCCTCTATCTTCAGCTAAATCAAGTGCATCAAAACTAGTTCCGATGATTTTTACTCCGTATTTAGATAATTTTTCAGCCAATTTCAAAGCCGTCTGTCCACCTAACTGAACAATAACACCTTCTGGTTTTTCATGCTGAATGATATCATAAATATGTTCCCAGAAAACGGGCTCGAAGTATAATTTGTCAGCTGTATCAAAGTCAGTCGAAACCGTTTCAGGATTACAGTTGATCATGATTGTTTCGTAACCGCATTCTTTAGCTGCTAAAACTCCGTGTACACAAGAATAATCAAACTCGATTCCCTGTCCAATTCTGTTTGGTCCAGAACCTAAAACGATGATCTTCTTTCTATCTGTTACAATGCTTTCGTTATCTACGTAGCGCTCACCATTTGCTTTTTCGATTTCAGCCTCAAAAGTAGAATAGTAATAAGGTGTTTTTGCTTTAAACTCAGCCGCACAAGTATCAACCAATTTAAAGACACGGTTAATATTTTGATCCATACGTAAAGTATGAATCTCACTTTCTAAGCAATTTACCATGTGAGCAATTTGTCTGTCGGCAAAACCTTTTTGTTTCGCTTCAAGCAAAAGCTCTTTTGGAAGATTCGAAACTTTATAGTTCGAAATTTCTTTCTCTAAAGTATAAAGTTCTTCGTATTGTTTTAAGAACCACATATCGATTTTTGTGATTTCGTGAATACGGCTCAACGGAATTCCCATTGCAATCGCATCATAAATTACAAAAACACGATCCCAACTTGCAAAAGTTAGTTTCTCGATAATTTGTTCGTAGTTTTTATATCCTTTTCCGTCAGCACCTAAACCGTTTCTTTTAATTTCAAGAGATTGAGTTGCTTTGTGTAATGCTTCCTGGAAAGATCTTCCAATTCCCATTACTTCACCAACAGATTTCATTTGAAGTCCTAAAGTTCTGTCAGCACCTTCAAATTTATCAAAGTTCCAACGTGGTATTTTTACGATTACATAATCTAAAGTTGGTTCAAAAAGAGCCGAAGTTGATTTTGTAATTTGGTTTTGCAATTCGTCAAGATTGTATCCTAAAGCCAGTTTAGAAGCAATTTTAGCAATTGGGTAACCTGTTGCTTTTGATGCTAAAGCAGAAGAACGAGATACACGAGGATTAATTTCGATCGCAACAATATCTTCTTTTTCGTCTGGTGAAACTGCAAATTGTACGTTACAACCTCCTGCAAAATTTCCGATACTTCTCATCATTAAGATGGCGTAGTCACGTAATTTTTGGAAAGTTGTATCTGATAATGTCATCGCTGGCGCAACTGTAATCGAATCTCCTGTGTGGATTCCCATTGGATCCATATTTTCGATCGAACAGATAATTACAACGTTGTCATTTTTATCTCTCAAAAGTTCTAACTCATATTCTTTCCATCCCATCAAAGCTTTATCAATTAAAACTTCGTGAATTGGAGAAGCTTCAAGACCTCTTGTTAAAAGCTCATCAAAATCTTCTTTTTTGTAAACAACTGCTGCTCCAGTTCCTCCAAGTGTAAATGAAGGTCGGATTACAAGCGGGAAACCAAATTCCTGAGCAATTTCTTTTCCTTCTAAATATGAAGTAGCTGTTTTTGCAGGTGCAGTTGGCACATTAATTCTTTCTAAAAGCTGTTTAAACTGCTCTCTATCTTCGGTAATGTTAATTGCATTTACATCAACCCCGATTAATTTTACGCCGAAATCCTGCCAAATTCCTTTTTCTTCAGCTTCCAAACACAAGTTCAAAGCCGTTTGTCCTCCCATAGTTGGCAAAACAGCGTCAATTTGTGGATGTTCCTTTAGAATTTCAATAATCGATTTTGTAGTTAGTGGTTTCAAATAAACATGATCGGCCATGGTTGGGTCGGTCATAATCGTCGCTGGATTTGAGTTTATCAAGATAACTTCAATTCCTTCTTCACGAATCGAGCGTGCAGATTGAGATCCCGCATAATCGAATTCGCAAGCTTGACCAATAACAATAGGTCCTGAACCTATTATTAAAACTGATTTTATTGATGTGTCTTTAGGCATTTTGTATGTATTGTGTAGTTATTATAATGTATTCAAAAAACATTCACAGTGCTTTAGAAACTAGAATGTTACAAATTTATTACCGACAAGGTATAAAAAAAGGCGATACTAAAAAAGTAATCGCCTTATGTATGTTTATACAAACATTATTTTTTGTGTCTAGGCTCGCTAGAAACAGTTAATTTATGTCTTCCTTTTGCTCTTCTACGCGCTAGAACTTTTCTTCCATTCGCAGAAGCCATTCTGTCCATAAATCCGTGCTTATTTCTTCTTTTTCTTTTCGATGGTTGAAATGTTCTTTTGCTCATTGCTTTGTATCTTTAAATGGTATCTAATATCTCTTTTTCTGTTTTGGAGATCCTTATTCCAAAACCGAGTGCAAATATACAAAGACTTTTTTTTCTGGCAAGTACTTTAATAAAAATATTTTTAATTCATTTTACTATATTTGCAATCACAAATATACATCAATTATGTTTAATAAAATTATCAAACTTATTTTAGCTGGATTACTTGTAGTAGCTGGCATCTGGCAATTTACAGAAAGCAATATAGGTAACGGAATATTCCTTTTATTACTAACTGCAATTCCAATTTTTCTTTACTTTAAAAATGAATTTATCCTTTTAGCCTTCCTTAAATTAAGAAAACAAGACTTTGAAGGAGCAAAAAAATGGTTATCTTATATTAAAAACCCTGAAACTGCATTAGTAAGAAAGCAACAAGGTTATTTTAATTATCTTCACGGAATCATGTTATCTCAAACAAATCTTATTCAAGCTGAGAAACATTTCAAAAAAGCAATTGAACTTGGACTATCTATGGATATGGATCTAGCCGTTGCAAAATTAAACCTTGCAGGAGTTGCAATGTCACGCAGAAGAAAACTTGAAGCAACAAATTTATTAGCTGAAGCTAAAAAATTAGACAAACAAGGAATGCTGAAAGAGCAAATCTCAATGATGAAAGAACAAATGAAGAAAATCTAATTTTCTAAATTACATCCCGATAGCTATCGGGATTGAAGTCCCAAATTCCAATTAATTGTGAATTTGGGATTTTTTTTATTTTAAATTTTCTTTCTAACACGAGACCAACGCTTAGTTTGTCATTTCGACGAAGGAGAAATCTTCACGAGTAACTCTATAATCAAAATCGATAATCTTTGTCGAGCTACTTGCGGAGATTTCTCCTTCGTCGAAATGACAAGATTGCGCTAGAAACTTCAAAGAATTGGAATTTGGATTTTTAAAATTGGAATTTAATTCTCTAATATAATAGAAGGCAGATTCTCATTCAGCCATTTGTACTTATTAAGAATCATAATATGGGTTCCGCCTTTTACAACAATACAGCTGTTAATATACTTTATAGGAAAAACATCATCGTGATCACCGTGAATATGAATCACTTTTTCATCGATTTGATTTCTATCCCATAAAATAACCGATTCTACTGCCCATTGTAAATAATTAAGATCACGAACCGCTAAAAACTTTTCATACAACTTAATGCGCTTATTGACTTTTTCGCCAAAAGAGTATTTTGCAAGATTCTCAATGTTTAAAATTAACTTCATTGGAATCAGTTTATAAGCTTTTGTTGTTTTGCCAATTTTCATTCTTCTCGGAAACTCAACATTACTTCTAACACTAGAAATAATAATTACTTTTCTGGTTTGAATGTGTTTTGCTATCTCCTGAACCAAAATTCCTCCAAAAGATACTCCTATTAAAACAGGATTTTCATGTTTTATATTCTTGCTGATTCGCAGTGCATAATCAGACAATGATTCTTTTGGGTTTGGAATTTCCCACTCCAACAGACACATTTCAAAAATAGTTTCATCTAGTTTGATTCTTTCAAAAATGGCAGGACTTGCTGCTAAACCGGGCATAAAATATACAGGAATTTTGCTCATTTGTTTGAAAATGGATTACAATTATGACTATAATTTCAAGTTAAAAGTACTTTTTTTAGTTGTACCCACAGCAAATCTTGCACCATAATTAAAACTCTAAAAAAATAAAACAAAAAAACAACTGCTTTCATACCCAAAATAGAGATTTCAAAAAATAATCTAATATTGAAAATCAAATGATTACCTTTGTAGTCCGACATTTTTTAAAATTTCCAAAAAGAATTCTACATGAGATTGTTCCACCCCCATTCTCTATTACATATTAACGACTAATAAAAACATGACAAATTATGGAATCTATTGAAATTACTATGGAAATCAAAGACAATACTTTTGCAAGACAATTTGAAACCACAGTTCCAGAAGGATTATTAAGCATTGAATATTCATTTCAGGAAAAGAAAATTTTCCTAACAAAAATCAACACTCCAGAAAACTACGAAAATCAAGCTGTAATCGACACCTTACTTAAAAACATAATGGAGCTGAGCACAGAAAAAAAATTGAGAGTAGTTCCAATCCATCCAAAAATTGTTTCTTTTTTCAAGAAAAACCCAAAATACAAAGAATTGCTCCCTCCGGGAATTAGAATCTAAAAATCGCCTATCAGCTTAAGCCACATACCGCCGATTACCATATAAATAAAAAGCATTACAAGTCCGGTTATTAAACCTTTGACCCACCAGCTTTTTAAATCAACATAGCCGCTCCCAAAAAAAACAGGTGCCGGCCCATGACCGTAATGCGTTAAAGTTCCGTAAATTGACCCTACAAAACCAAGCATAAACGCTAAAAGCAATCCTGGAACCCCTAACGAAACTCCTACTCCTAAAAGCGCCGCATACATTGCCGCTACGTGAGCTGTTGCGCTGGCAAAAAGGTAATGGCTAAAAAAGTATACTAGCACAATAATAGGAAATGCCATCTGCCAGCTCAAGCCTCCTATTTCTGCTTTTATTACATTACTAAACCAGTTTATAAAACCTAGTTCGTTTAACGAACTTGCCATCATAACTAAAACTGAAAACCAAACGATTGTGTCCCAAGCTCCTTTTTCAGCTTTTACATCATCCCAAGTCAGCACCGAAGTTAAAAGCAAAATTACTAAACCTATAAAAGCCGTTGTTGTAGCATCAATAGAAAACAAATCACCAGTCATCCAGAGAAATAACAAAATAAAAAACGTTAGGAGCATCATCCATTCGTTGCGGGTAATTGGCCCCATATCTTTCAATTTCTGAGCAGCAATTTGCGGTGCATCTCCCGTTTTTTTAAGTTCAGGCGGATAAATTTTATATAACACAAAAGGAATTACAAAAAAAGCACACAAACCAGGAACTATAGCAGCTGCCGCCCATGACATCCAAGAAATTTTTATTCCTAAATTAAGTGCAAACTTTTGACACATCGGGTTACTTGCTGTTCCTGTCAAAAACATAGAAGACGCAATTAAATTTGCATTGTAACTGCTTAGAGTAAGATATGATCCTAGTTTTCGGTGTGTTTCGGGTTGATCCGGCATAGAACCAAAACTCATTGACATTGATTTCATAATAGGATAAATAATTCCTCCGCCTCGAGCTGTATTACTAGGTACAGCAGGAGCTAAAACCAAATCAGCCAAACCTAAGCCATAAGCCAGACCCAATGAACTTTTTCCGAATATTCTAATAAACAAAAAAGCAATCCTGTTTCCTAAACCTGTTTTTATAAATCCTCTCGCTATAAAAAATGAAATCCCGATTAACCAAATCACTTTATCTCCAAAGCCTTTTAGAGCCAAAGTAATTGATTTACCTGCATCACCAGGAGCCAAAACCTGAGAAAAAGCGGTTAAAGCAATGGCAATCATACACATTGTACCCATGGGAGCAGCTTTTAGAATAATTCCTAAAATTGTAGCTACAAAAATGGCAAACAAATGCCATGCTTCGATTACTACACCATCTGGCGCAGGGATTAACCAAATTGCAATTCCAACTGCAAGCGTAATTAAGGTTTGAGGGATTTTTACTTCTTTCATAAAATTAGGATTAAATTAGACTACAGTCTGCATTGAAACTGAATTAGAAACAAATTATCATTATAAGAAGAGGTGTCTGGGATATTGCGAGCATATCTGTCTATTTCAAATCCCATTTCGATACGACCTGTATACGCTTTTCCAAATTCAAAACTAATCATTGGCGTATAAGTCTGCCTAACATTTGAATTAATTTTATAACTCGGATCGAAACTTTCAAAACGACAAGACAATTCTAAAGAGGTCAGTTTTTTGTAATTAACGGAGTATCTTAAATTAGGCAGAAAATAAATTCCGCGCATTTGGTAATCAGAAACATCAGGAGTTCTTGTATCAGCCGGCAGCGAAAAATATAAATTATGATTTGTACCTTGCTTGTACTCTATCTGCAAATCAAAAGTAAATTTATCTGTCAGCTTAAAATCGCTGGTAATATCAGCTCCAAAGGCAAAAACTTTTTCCTTGAAAACCTTACCAGTTCCAGCATTCAAACCTAAATTTATCTTATGTTCCTTTGACAATCCAAAAACCCAGCGTGTAGAATACTGCTTACCATTATCTTTATCCATTTCCTGATTTTTACCGTTTCCATTTAAAACCGAAACAGCATAGTTTACAGGAATTTTTCCAATGTCAAAGTTTCCGCTTGCCGAAGCTCCAATTTGAAAACTCGTCCATCCGTTTTTTCCAAATTCATAATATTGATTAGAGAAATCGAAAGATTTAATAATGTCCACAGGAACCAATTCCTCTATACCAAAAGCTGGACGAAATTGCCCGCCTGTTATCGCTATATATTTATTAAAAGTATATTTTGCATAAGCATTCTCCAGCACCTTTCCTTTTGTATCTGATTTAAAATCGGCTAGATTTACTAATATTACAACTTCCGTAGCTTCGCTAAGTTTTGTATTCAATCCTACACGCATTCTTTTAATATCAAATGTACTTTGAGTAGCATCTCCTGTAGAGTGATGAACTCCCATTACATCTACATTATCACCAAAACTCTCTAAATATCGAGCTTGAAAAAGCCCTTTAAACTGAAACTGCGGATACTTAACACCATCATCAGAATCTGTTGCAGTTTGAGTTGCAGCGGTTTGGGCATTCACAAAATGTGGTATTATCAAAAGGATAAAAATAATTTTTACTAGTAAAGGTTTATTCATAAAGACTTTAAATAAAAAATTAGTACAATATTATCTCTGCTTACTTTTTATTCTCCTCTCATCTTCTATCTGAACTTCGATTTGCCGGCCTTGGGGCTGCTGTATTTCTATTTGGTGCTGGACTAGGCGCCGGACGAGTTGCTGGTCGTGTTACTGGCGCTGCGGGGCGAGTTACAGGCTGTGTTGGTCTTACCGCAGGTTTTGTTGACGGGTTTGCAGGACGAGTCACTGGTCTTGTTGTACCAGGGTTTGTCACACCGGGTCTAGTTGTTGGGTTTGTTGGTCGCGTTACTGGTCTTGTTGTGCCAGGATTTGTTGGACGTGTTACTGGTCTAGTTGTTCCTCCAGGTCTGGTCGACGGATTTGTTGGTCGAGTTACCGGTCTTGTACTATTTCCTGGTCTTGAAGGTCTTGCAGGCGTTACCGGCGCAGGTCTTTTATAATCCCTGCCATTATAAGTCCCTTTATAACGTCCGTTAACTCGATTATCCCTAACTACTACAGATGAATTTCTTCTGGTGGCATAATTATTATAATATCTAGGATTTCTTATAACGGTAGTTCTTCGGTAATAACGATTGTTGTAATAATGTCCGTGATACCCCCAATAGTCATGATAATAAACTGGACGCCACGGACGCCAGTATGGAGGATAATAACCCCAATACCAAGGCGATCTGTACGCTACATATATAGGAGAAAACAAAAACAACACTACCGGCCATGCACTCACACTTGTACTTACATAACTTGGACTGGTTGTGGTATTATAATTATTAGTTGTATTGTTATTTACAATTACTGTTTGGTCTCCTTTATAACCGGGATTTGGTGTTCCTGCAGCTGTATCTGAAGGTTCAACTATATAATTTTTCCCATATAGATCTTTGTCTCCAATTGCCTGAACGTGAACATTATTTTTCTTGTCTTTATCAACTTCAATAACTGCAACATCTTGAGTTTCTTTACTATTTACAGCTACCTGAAGCACAATAACATGTGTATTTCCTTCTTTATGACTTTCGATTTCAATATAATCGATTTCTCCATCATTATTTAAATCTAAATTATTAACCTTAGTTTCTGGATCGTTTAATGCTTTTTCAAAATCTTCTAAAGTTTTTGATTTTTGAAATATATCTAATACAGCATATAAATTAAGGTTGTCCCCAGGTAAACCTAAAGCTACAGGTTCATCATTTGTTTGAGAAAACAAAGGGTTAAACAAACTACTCATTAAAACCGCAAAAAACAGAATACTTTTTTTCATGTTAATAATTAGTTAATTAGTTTTTGGTTTGACTAAGGTATGAAAAAACACACAAAGTTTTAACACTACTATACAACTTTCTGTTTTACATTATAAAGCACTAAATAAAAACAGCCTTTTTGCCCAACTTTACTTCTAAAAAAGGTCATATTGTAAGACTTATATTCTTATATTTGTAGATAAGCGTTCTTTATGAACATCTTCTTCTTTTGTAATGTCTTACAAAATCTGTTTTACGATTTGTCAAATTATAGAAATTAAATTGCGATGAAAAAACATGTACTTCTTTTTCTTTTTTTTCTTTCAATTACCTGTGGATATGGCCAAATTGAGGTCTCATCGACTTTGGATGATGCGATCCAGAAGGCTATCGAAAAAAGTGCTTCTTTAAAAAACAAGGATTTAGACATTGAGAAATTGAATCTTCAGGAAAAAAGTGTCTGGAATAAATATATTCCAACGGTTGAAGCGAGTGCTCTTTATACTTATTTTGACAATAAACTTACTGTAGATCTTCCTACGGCAACTATTCCAATTGTAAACTATCCTTTATTTGACGGCAAAACTGCTTTTAAAAATTATGGAAACATCTTTAATGGAAGTGTAATGGCAAAAACCGTACTATTCAGCGGTATGCAAATTCCGAATGGAGCAAAAGCTATTGAAGAAAAAACTAAAGGAACTGTATTTTTAAAAGAATCTGAAAAAGATCAAATCACAAAAGAAGTCATTAACACTTTTGATCAATTAGCATTATTGAAGGAGATTGACAAACTGCTAAAGGAAAGCGAAAACCGACTAGAAACAGAAACAAAACGTGTCACAAAAGCCATCGAACAAGGACTTACCATTCCGTATGATCGGGATAAAATTAAACTGGCTTCATTAGAACTGGCTTCAAAAAAAATTGAACTCGACGGGAAAAGAAAGTTAGTTTATAAAAAAATTCAATATTTAACGGGTTATTCTATTACAGAAATAGAAAATGTTCATTACGACTTAAACCCCTATTTAATAACAGACGAAAAATTAAGCACGCAAAATAAACAAGAAATAAAAGCATTGGAATCCTTTAAATCTGCTTATGAATATTTATTAAAGAAGGAGAAAGGAACTTATCTGCCAACTTTAGGAGCGTTTGGAGGAGTTTCGTATTCCAGTCTTTTTGATGCAAATGCTACTACACCAATAATTACAGGAATTAATCAAGCTTTATATTTAGGTTTAAACGAAGCTACAATAAGCAACAACTGGGTTGTTGGAGCTGCGATGAAATGGGAAGTTTTTTCTGGTTTTGAAAGAAAACACAAAGTGCATGAAGCTAAAATAAATATTGAACAGGTTCAAAATCAAATTGATGACACTAAAGAGAAACTCGAACTTCTGCTTGAAAAAAATCTCGTTGATTATAGTGTGCTGACTCAAAAAATAGACATTACGCAACAGCAGGAAAAAGTGGCAAACAATAATTTAAATCTGGCCATAAAACAGTATAAAGAAGGTTTAATCAATATATCTGAACGTCTTGAAGCAGAAAACGACTCTTATAAAGCATCTGTAAACAAAACAACGACATTGATTGAACAAAGGCTTGCTGCTATTGAAACTATAATTGCCACGGGCGATTTATCAAAAAAAATATCTAAATAAAAGTTCTATTTATGAAAAAAATAATTGTAACCGCTGTCGTAATTCTTCTTTTAATGAGCTGTCAAAAAGCAAAAAAAGAGGATACAATTCAAGGAAAAATAGAAAAAGAACAAATTGCAGTTGTCAGTAAAATTCCTGGCAAGATTTTAAAAATCTATGTCAAGGAAGGAGACATTGTACAAAAAGGAGATACATTGGCAATTTTAGACATTCCAGAAGTAGATGCTAAAAAAAGTCAGGCTGAAGGCGCAGTAATCTCGGCACAAGCACAATATAAAATGGCAGTAAAAGGCGCTACTGAAAACCAAATTAAACAGCTCGAGGCTAAAAAAATGGGATTAAAGGAACAATACGAGTTTGCTCAAAAATCAATCAAACGATTGACTAATATGCTGAAAGATTCTTTGATTTCTCAACAAACTTATGATGAAACTTTTGCCAAATATCAAGGAGCACAAGCGCAGTATAATGCAGTTATTGCCGAGCTTGATGATGCAAAAAAAGGCGCTCGAATCGAACAGCAAACAATGGCTTTAGGACAGCAAGACAGAGCTCTTGGCGCATTGCAGGAAGTAGAAACCGCAAATAAGGAACGTTATATAATTGCTCCGCAGAACATGAGTATCGAAACGATTACTTTAAATCTTGGCGAACTTGCATTGCCGGGTTACACTTTGTTTAATGGCTATATTGCCGACAGTACTTATTTTCGTTTTACAATACCTGAAAAACAATTGGATAAGTTAAAAAAGGGGCAAGAAATAACGGTACAGGTTCCATATAAAAAAGAAAATATTAAAGGAACAATTACCACCATAAAACAATTGGGGGCTTACGGAAATATTGCTACTGCTTATCCAGATTACGAAATGCAGGAAAGCTTATTCGAAATAAAAATAACACCTTCAAATATGGAGCAGGCAAAAAATCTTATTACAAAAACAACTGTTACTTTATCGCTTTAACTATGCAAAACTTTTTTTCATTGCTTAAACGGGAATTTCAATTATTTTGGAAAAACAAAGTGCTCCGAATATTATTCATTGGCGCACCAATACTCTATGGTGTTTTACTGGGATATGTTTATGGTAAAGGCAAGGTAACCGATTTACCCATAATTGTAGTTGATCAGGATCGAAGTGAATTAAGCTCAAAAGCAGTTCAGATGTTTGAGGATAATGAAGTTTTATCGATTGCTTCTATTTTATACGATCAAAATAATCTTTCCAAAATTGCCATTGAAAAAGAAGCAACTTGTGTAGTTATTATTCCAAAAGATTTTGAAAAAATGACGCTCACTAAAAAGTATCCTGAAATTACAACCATTGTAAATACATCTAATGTTTTAACGGCTAATTATGCTTCGACTGCTATACAAGTTTGTTTAGGAACATTAAAAGCAGGTGTTCAAATTGAAACATTACGAAAACAAGGTATTCCTGAAAATTTGCTCATGTCGCAATATGAACCTTTCAAAACTACTTTTATAAAAAAATACAATCGCAGCACCAACTATATGTATTTTCTTTGGCCGGGTGTTCTTGCAACGGTACTGCAGCAAGTGCTTTTACTCGGATTAGCACTTTCTTTTGCTTCTGAATTTGAAAACGGGACTTTTAAAGATTTAGTAAAAAGATGCCCGTCAATTTTCAAAATGCTTGCCGTAAAAATAATTCCATATCTCATAATGAGCTTTGGAGTCTGGCTTATTTACTGGCTTTTTACTTTGTGGTTCAGGCTTCCGTTTTATGAAAATTTACTACCGCTTACTTTTATTGCTGGAATATTTGTATTGTCTGTTTCCTTCATCGGAATTTTGGTAAGTGTAGTCGTTCCAAATCAATTAAAAGCGACAGAAATTTTGATGGTAATTGCAACGCCAAGCTTTATATTAAGCGGTTTTACTTGGCCTTTAAGCCAAATGCCTCAAGCTGTTCAAGCGATCGCAAATGTGATTCCGTTGACTCATTTCTTAAAAGCTTTTAGAATTCTAATTATTGAAGACGGTGCTTTTTCACAAACTACAACACCAATCTGGAATATGATTATTATTGGCTCAGTCTGCTCAGTTGGTGCTTACATTGCTTTGTATTTTAAAAAGAAAAGCATTTTAAAAGAAGCATAATTTTTTGACATAAAAAAAGGCATAAGAATCAACTTATGCCTTTATATTTTTTAAAGAGAGAATTACTTTTCAATCTCTCTCATAGAATCCATTTTTTTATGCGCAAGGAAACCTGCTACGTCTTCAAAATGCTCTTTCACACGTTTGTTTCCAAATTCAAAAACTTTAGTCGCTAATCCGTCAAGGAAATCACGGTCGTGAGAAACCAAGATTAATGTTCCGTCAAAATCACGCAAAGCATCTTTAATGATGTCTTTTGTCTTCATATCCAAGTGATTCGAAGGCTCATCCAGAATCAATAAATTTACTGGTTCTAACAACAATTTAATCATTGCCAAACGTGTTTTTTCTCCACCAGAAAGCACTTTTACTTTCTTGGTAATATCATCACCTTGAAACATAAACGCTCCAAGAATATTTTTAATCTGTGTACGAATATCTCCTACTGCAATTGCATCGATAGTTTCAAAAATAGTTGCATTTTCATCTAATAATGAAGCCTGGTTTTGAGCGAAATATCCAATTTGTGCGTTATGCCCAATTTCAACACTTCCTTCATCAACACCAATTTCTTTCATAATTGCTTTGATCATGGTCGATTTTCCTTCTCCATTTTTACCAACAAAGGCAACTTTCTGACCGCGTTCAATTACAATATTAGCATCTTTAAAAACGACATGATCTCCGTACGATTTAGACATTTCTTTTACTACAACAGGATATTGTCCAGAACGTGCCGCCGGCGGAAACTTCAAACGCAATGCAGAAGTATCTACTTCATCAACTTGAACAATTTCAAGTTTTTCAAGCATTTTCACACGTGATTGTACTGCATCGGTTTTTGAGAACGTTCCTTTAAAACGATCAATAAAAGCTCTATTGTCAGCAATCATTTTTTGCTGTTCATCATAAGCTTTCTGTTGATGAATACGACGGTCTTTTCTAAGTTCTAAATAATGAGAATATTTAGCTTTATAATCGTAGATTCTTCCCATTGTTACTTCGATCGTACGATTTGTAATATTATCTACAAACGCTCTATCGTGCGAAATTACCACAACCGCTTTGGCAGAAGTCAATAAAAACTCTTCCAGCCATTGAATACTTTCAATATCCATGTGGTTGGTAGGCTCATCCAGTAAAATCAAATCTGGTTTTTGAAGTAAAATTTTAGCCAACTCAATACGCATTCTCCATCCTCCAGAAAATTCAGAAGTTTGACGTGTAAAATCTTCTCTCTCAAAACCTAAACCAACTAAGATTTTTTCAACTTCCGCTTCGTAATTTACTTCTTCAATTGCATAATACTTCTCACTTAAGTCAGAAACTCGTTCGATCAATTTCATGTATGCATCACTTTCATAATCCGTACGAACTGTTAACTGCTCATTGATTTCGTCGATTTCGGCTTTCATTTTAAAAATTTCACCAAAAGCTTTAGAAGCCTCTTCCATTACAGTAGAGCCGTCTTTGGTCAATAAATGCTGAGGCAGATAAGCCACAACAGCATCTTTTGGTGTAGAAATACTTCCTGTAGAAGGCTTGCTTTGTCCTGAAATTATTTTTAGAAGTGTCGATTTTCCCGCACCATTTTTACCCATAAGGGCGATTTTATCATTTTCGTTTATAGCAAAAGAAACATCGCTAAATAATGTAGTTCCACCAAACTGAACCGAAATATCGTTAACTGTAATCATTACTTTCTGTGAATTTGTTTAATCGGTTAATCGTTTATTTGACTACCCATTTTTTTCGTGCTGCAAAGATAGATTAATTAGAGTATTAGACAATATTATTTAGATTACAGAGCAGCATGATTTTTTAAATTACATCAATATTCCTACATATTCACAAAATTTAATCTTATCTTGTATAAGAATTTAAAAATCAGCAAAATATGAGAACTAAATTAAACCTAACTGCCAGTCTTATTGCGGCGTTATTATTTGGACTTTCTGCACATGCGCAAAAAACGGTAATTAAAAAAGAAGCTTTGCCAGCAAATGCTCAAACTTTCTTAAAAACGCACTTTGGTTCAAAAAAACCAAGCTACATATTAGAGGATAAAGAAATTCTCTCTACAGAATACAAAGTTCAATTTGATAATAAAATTGAAATCGAATTTGACAAAAAAGGAAACTGGAAAGAAGTTGATGGTAAAGGCGCTAAACTTCCAACGTCTATCATCCCAAAAAAAATTGCCTCTTACGTAAAAGCAAATTTTCCTAAAGAAAAAGTAACCAAAATTGAACTGGGGTCTTTTGGCTATGAAACAAAACTAACCAACGGTTTAGAATTAAAATTCAACACAAAAGGAGATTTCACTAAGATTGACAATTAACAAAAACTGATAAATTTAAAAATCTACTATAAAGCAAAACCCGACAAATTTTAAAAATTTGTCGGGTTCAAAAAATTATCTAATTTTCAAATTGACTAATTATCTAATTAATCTTTTCTCCATTTTTTAGTTTCTTCAAAAATATGCTCTAAAATTGAAGCTTCTATTTCATCAAAAGCAATATTTCGTCTTCCCATAACTAATTTGGCAGTTTCGAAAGCTTTTTTGGTTACGTACGTTGTAAAACCAGCTGCTCCGCCCCAAGAAAAACTTGGAACAAAATTTCTAGGAAATCCAGAACCAAAAATATTAGCACTTACTCCAACAACAGTTCCAGTATTAAACATAGTATTGATACCACATTTGCTGTGATCACCCATCATTAAACCACAAAACTGAAGACCTGTTTTTGCAAATCCTTCTGTTTCATAACTCCACAATTTTACTTCTTCGTAATTATTCTTAAGATTTGAATTATTACTGTCTGCACCAATATTACACCATTCTCCCAAAACTGAATCACCAAGAAATCCATCATGCCCTTTGTTTGAATTGGCAAAAAGAACAGAATTCTTAACCTCTCCTCCTATTCTAGATCCTGGACCAACTGTTGTTGCTCCGTAAATCTTAGCATTAAGTTTTACTGAACCATTTTCGCATAAAGCAAAAGGACCGCGAATTACAGTTCCTTCCATGATTTCAGTATTCTTACCTATATAAATAGGTCCTGTTGATGCATTTAAAGTTACAAACTCCAATTTTGCTCCTTCTTCGATAAAAATATTCTCAGGCGCTATAACATTTACACTCTTAGGAATTGGCTGTGACTTTCTATCTTCTGTCAAATAAGCAAAATCAGCACGAATCGCAGCGTCATTTTTAGAAAAAATATCCCATGTATGTTCAACCGTCAAACAATCTTCATTGTACTGAATAACTTCGTATGAATCAAAATCAACTTCTTCTTGATTTTCTGTTGTAAAAAAAGCAATTACATCATCTCCTTTAAAGATCGCCTGATTTTCTTTTAAATCAGAAATTAATTCTGCCAGTGCATCATTTGGTAAATACGCCGCATTAATCATTACATTTTCTTCCATTTCCACCATCGGAAATTTGGCAGATAAGTAATCCTCAGTAATTGTTGTAATAGTAGAACCTAAACGTGATTCCCATTTTTGGCGAATCGTCATAATTCCAATTAGAATATCAGCCACAGGTCTTGTAAAAGTAAAAGGCAGTAAAGCATTCCGGACCGGACCGTCAAAAAGAATATAATTCATAAATAAATTTTGTACTTGTTAAAATCTTGATTTGGTTATCAGGGTCAAAGTTACAAATATTTATTTTTTTTACTAAAATTGTTTTAGTAGATAGTAATTAATTCATGAATAATCGTATTGCTCTTAATTATAATAAAAAAACATAGCCCGTGATTTCAACCATAGGACACAATATATCTGCAACACGTACCGCATGGTTGAAGCCACATTCTATATTTAAAATCTAGTTTTTGTCTTTTAATAATTTAGAATAAAATAATTCGTGAATTGCTTCGCCAGTTCGCTATCGCTCGAGTCGCAGCTAATAAATTATTGTACAAAAAAAGCCTTCCGATTGGAAGGCTTTTGTATGATTGTAAACAGCTATTATTTTTTAGCGTGTTTTGCATATTTAGTTTTGAATTTATCAATACGTCCTGCAGTATCGATAAGTTTAGATTTACCAGTATAAAAAGGGTGAGATGTTCTAGAAATCTCCATTTTTACAACTGGATACTCAACTCCGTCAACTTCAATTGTTTCTTTTGTATCTGCAGTAGATTTAGTGATAAAAACTTCGTCATTTGACATGTCTTTAAATGCAACTAATCTGTAATTTTCTGGGTGAATTCCTTTTTTCATCTTTTCTTTTATTTATTGTTTTAGAGCATTTTTATTTTGAAGCTTTTCCATGGTTAGAAAAAGGTATAAACAACTCTACTCTTTTTTGTTTAAAAATTTAATTATTTTTGAGTGTGCAAATTTACAATTCTTTTTTAATAAACAAATACTTAGCTCACTTTTTTTTAGTTTATTTCGAAAAGCTTTTTTTATCTTCGATTATACTGGGAATTACTATATTTGTGGATTAATTTTAAACTTATAGAAATATGATTAATGAAGTTATTAAAAAGAATGGAGTTACTTACGGCATTACTCTAGGAATCATCCTAGCTTTGATTACTGCAACAATGTATGCTATAGATCTAAAATTATTTGTTTCGGGCTGGGTAGGCGGTCTAACATTTGTGCTTTATTTAATAATTGGCATCCTATTATTGGTTAAAACAAAAAAAGAAATCAACGGCTTTTTTTCGTTTAAAGATGCATTTACCACTTTTTTTATAACTACTATAATTGCTTTAGCAATTTCTACCTTATTTAGTATTATATTATTTAATGTAGTCGATCCAGGCGCTAAAGACACCGTAAACGAGTTACTTATAAAATACATGGCTGAAACTTTACAAAAGTTTGGAACACCAGCTTCAGCTGTAAATGAAGCTTTAGCTAAAATGAAAGAAAACAGTCCTTTCTCAACTATAGAACAACTAAAAGCTTTAATTTTCAGTATTGTCGGCTACTCAATTTTAGGATTAATTTTAGCTGCATTTTTCAAAAGCAAATCTACACAAGAATAAAAATATAAATGAATTTATCTATACTTATACCGCTTCTAAATGAAGAGGAGTCACTTCAAGAACTATATACATGGATTATTAAAGTGATGCAATCTAACAATTACTCTTATGAAATCATTTTTGTGGATGATGGAAGTACAGATGATTCTTGGAATATTATTGAACGTTTCTCAAACGAAAACCCAAATGTAAAAGGGATTCGTTTCATGAAAAACTTTGGAAAATCGCAGGCTTTGCATGCTGGTTTTGCAAAAGCAAAAGGCGATGTAATTATTACAATGGATGCCGATTTACAAGATAGTCCGGATGAAATTCCAGGATTATATGAAATGATTACAACTCAGAAATTCGATTTGGTTTCTGGCTGGAAAAAGAAACGTTACGATTCTGTCGTAGCAAAAAATCTGCCTTCAAAATTATTCAACTGGGCTGCCAGAAAAACTTCGGGTGTTGAATTGAATGATTTTAACTGCGGACTAAAAGCATACAACAACACAGTTGTAAAAAACATTGAGGTATCTGGTGAAATGCACCGTTACATTCCAGTTTTGGCAAAAAATGCTGGTTTTAATAAAATTGGCGAAAAAGTGGTTATTCACCAAGCGCGTAAGTATGGTGAAACTAAATTTGGAATGGATCGTTTCATAAACGGTTTTCTAGATTTAATTACGATTTGGTTTTTATCAAGATTCGGAAAAAGACCAATGCACTTATTTGGAGCGATAGGTTCACTAATGTTCATTATCGGATTTCTATCTGCGGGATACATTGGTATTTCAAAACTATACCATATGTACAATGGAATGAAGTACAGCCTGGTAACTAGTAATCCGTGGTTTTTTATTGCGTTAACCACAATGATTCTTGGAACTCAGCTTTTTTTAGCAGGTTTTCTAGGCGAAATCATTTTGAGAACCAAAAACAACGAAGAACGTTATAAGGTTTCAAGAGAGGTTAATTTTTAATCGAAATACTTTGCCTTCTCAGACGTAGGAAACAGGATCGACTCCTGAAAAAACTTATTTTTATTTAAAAAATATTAAAAAGACATTTACATGAATATAGCACCTAACATATTGAATGCTGTAAACGAATGGTTGACGCCAACATTTGACAAAGAAACGCAAGCAGCTGTTAAAGAATTATTGACTACTTCGCCAAAAGAACTTGAAGAAAGCTTTTATAAAAATCTAGAATTTGGAACTGGCGGAATGCGCGGTGTCATGGGTGTTGGAAATAACCGAATCAACAAATATACACTTGGAAAAAACACTCAAGGTCTTTCTGATTATCTTCATGAAGTTTTTCCAAATCAGCCTTTAAAAGTAGTTATCGCTTACGATTGTCGTCATAACAGTAACACTTTAGCAAAAGTGGTTGCCGATGTTTTCTCTGCAAACGGAATTCAGGTTTATTTGTTTTCTGATATGCGTCCAACTCCTGAATTGTCTTTTGCTCTTAAATATTTAGGTTGTCAATGCGGAATCGTTCTTACTGCTTCACACAATCCTCCTGAGTATAACGGATATAAAGTGTATTGGGAAGATGGCGGACAAATTGTTCCTCCGCAAGACGCTGCTATTATTAATGTGATCGAAAATTTAAGCTACGATAAAATTAAGTTCAATGCAAACGAGAGCTTAATTCAATATATCGATACTGAAATTGACAAAGCATTTGTAAAATCTTCAATTGAAAATGCAAGTTTTAATACTCCGGCTGAAGCCAAAGACAATTTACATATTGTATTTACTTCATTGCACGGAACTTCTATAAAATCTGTTCCAGATACTTTGTCACAAGCTGGATATACAAACGTGCACATTGTTCCTGAACAAGCTGAACCAAATGGTGATTTCCCAACAGTAAAATCTCCAAACCCAGAAGAACCAGAAGCTTTAACAATGGCTTTGGCTTTGGCAGATAAAACTAATTCAGATATTGTTATTGGAACAGATCCTGATTGTGATCGTCTAGGAGTTGCTGTAAGAAACAATGATGGTAAAATGATTTTACTTAACGGAAATCAAACCATGATTTTAATGACTTCTTTCTTATTGAAACAATGGAAAAAAGCAGGTAAACTTAACGGAAAACAATTTATAGGCTCAACAATTGTTTCAACCCCAATGATGATGGAGCTGGCTACAAGTTATGGCGTAGAATGTAAAGTTGGCTTAACAGGATTTAAATGGATTGCTAAAATGATCAAAGATTTTCCTGAGCTTCAGTTTATTGGAGGCGGTGAAGAAAGCTTTGGTTTTATGGTTGGCGACGCAGTTAGAGACAAAGACGCTGTTGCTGCTACCTTATTAATATGTGAAGTTGCTGCTCAGGCAAAAGCTGCCGGAAGCTCTGTTTATAAAGAACTTTTACAACTTTATGTTGAAAATGGTTTTTACAAAGAATATTTAGTTTCATTGACCAAAAAAGGCATGGAAGGCTTAGAAGAAATTAATCAAATGATGATTAATCTACGCCAAAATCCTCTAAAAGAAGTAAACGGTCAACGTGTAATTATGGTTGAAGACTATCAATCATCGACTGCATTGAACTTATTGACAAACGAAGAATCTTCAATGGATATTCCGAAATCAAACGTATTGATTTATTATACTGAAGACGGCTCTAAAATTTGCGCAAGACCAAGTGGAACGGAGCCAAAAATCAAGTTTTACATCAGTGTAAATGCCGAATTAGAATCTGTACTAGATTTTGATGCCGCAGAAAGTTTCTTAGACGGAAAAATTCAAAACATCATTGCAGATATGCAATTGAAATAAATATAATGAGTGCCAAACTGGAAACAAATGATAAACTTGAGCTATTAGATTCAATAATTGGACTAATAGATCAGACTCGTCATTTTGTTGCCAAAACAGTAAATCAGGAATTAACGCTCTTATATTGGAAGATTGGCAGAAGCATCAATGATGAAATTCTAAAAAACGATCGCGCTGATTATGGCAAAAAAACAATTCAAAGCTTAAGCTTAGAATTATCAAAAAGATACGGAACAGGATTTAGCAAAAGAAACATACACAGCTTCATCAAGCTAAACTCTGTTTTTCAAGACTTTACAATTGTGCAGACACTGTCTGCACAATTGAGCTGGTCGCACTTATACTCAATACTAAATATTGAAAGCGACATAAAACGTGAGTTCTACATTCAGATGAGTATTCACGAACGCTGGAGTGTACGAATCTTACAAGAACGCATTGACAGCATGCTTTTTGAAAGAACCGCCATCAGCAAAAAACCAGAAGAAACAATCCTTAACGATCTCGAGTTATTAAAAACTGAAAAACAAATTAGTCCTGATTTAACTTTTCGAGATCCTTACTTTTTAGACTTCTTAGGTCTTCACGACACTTATTCGGAGAAAGATTTAGAAAGTTCAATCTTAGCCCAATTACAAAATTTCATTACTGAAATGGGAAGCGAATTTGCTTTTCTTGCCCGCCAAAAACGAATCACTATAGATGACGAAGATTTTTATATTGATCTTCTATTTTATCATCGCGGCTTAAGACGTTTGGTCGCAATTGACTTAAAACTAGGAAAATTCAAAGCTTCATATAAAGGTCAAATGGAGTTATACCTTCGCTGGTTGGAGAAAAACGAACAAAAAGAAGGAGAAAACAAACCAATTGGATTAATTTTATGCAGTGAAAAATCTCCAGAACAAATTAATTATTTAATGCTTGACAACGATGACCAAATCAAAGTTTCGGCATATTTAACCCAATTACCTGAAAAAAAATTATTGCTCGAAAAACTCGAAAGAGCCATCGCTATAGCAGAAAACAATATCCATAAAAATGAGTAATTTCAAAAAAATAGTTCCTTTTATATATCCATATAAAAAATATGCCTTCTTAAACATTTTCTTTAATGTTTTGTATGCGCTTTTCAGTACACTTTCGTTTGTTGCTTTAATACCGATGCTTCAGGTGTTATTTGACAAAACAAAAGCAAACAATGTAAAACCCGTATTTAAAGGAATTTTACAGCTTAAAGAATATGGAGAAGACTATTTAAGCTACTATATTACCACAACAAAAGGAACTCACGAATCTGGTTATGTTCTATCTATTATGGTTGCTATAATCATCTCGATCTTTTTATTAAAAAATTTAGCCGATTATCTAGCGATGTTTTTTATCAATTTTTTGAGAAATGGTGTTTTAAAAGACATGAGAAATGCTTTGTACAAAAAAACACTAGAACTTCCTTTGGCTTTTTATTCTGAAAAAAGAAAAGGAGATGTAATTTCAAGAATTTCTGCAGATGTAAACGAAGTTCAAAACTCATTTTTAGCAATCTTAGAGCTTATCGTAAAAGAACCTTTAACTATTATTTTTACGATAGCTACCATGCTTATCATCAGTGCCAAACTGACTTTGTTTGTTTTTATTTTTATTCCAGTTTCAGGATATATTATTTCTTTGATTGGGAAACAGCTTAAAAAACAATCCACAAAAGCTCAAGAAGAACAAGGAAGATTTCTATCTACTATCGAAGAAACAATTGGCGGATTAAAAGTAGTAAAGGGATACAATTCTGAAAATTACTTTAATACCGTTTTTCAAAATTCAACAGAACGTTTTTTCAATTTATCAAACAGTATTGGAAACCGTCAGAACTTAGCTTCTCCTGCGAGTGAGTTTATGGGGATTACTGTTATTGCCATTTTACTTTGGTACGGCGGACAGATGGTTTTAATTGATAAAACTTTAGAAGGCGCCGCTTTTATCGCTTACATGGGATTGGCTTATAACATTCTAACTCCTGCAAAAGCCATTTCTAAAGCTTCTTATGGAGTAAAAAGAGGAAATGCTGCAGCAGAACGTGTTCTTGAAATTTTGGAACAAGAAAACACTATTGTTTCTAAAGAAAATGCAATTGAAAAATCGACTTTTGATAATAATATCGACATTCAAAACATCAACTTTAAATACGAAGAAGAAACGGTTTTAAAAGACTTTTCTCTTCAAATTAAAAAAGGACAAACTGTTGCACTTGTTGGTCAATCTGGAAGTGGAAAAAGTACTATTGCAAACTTACTAACTCGTTTTTATGATGTAAACGACGGAACAATTTCTATTGACGGCATCAACATTAAGGATATGAATCTGCAATCGCTTCGCAGCTTAATGGGACTAGTTACACAAGACAGCATTTTATTTAATGATACTATTAAGGCCAATATTTCATTAGGGAAACTAGACGCTACTGATGATGAAATAATCGAAGCTTTGAAAATCGCAAATGCATATGAGTTTGTAAAAGATCTTCCGCAGGGAATTTATACCAACATCGGAGACAGCGGAAATAAGCTTTCTGGCGGGCAAAAACAACGCTTATCGATTGCAAGAGCAGTATTAAAAAATCCGCCGATTATGATTTTGGACGAAGCAACTTCTGCATTAGATACTGAAAGCGAAAAATTTGTTCAGATCGCTTTAGAAAACATGATGCAAAACAGAACTTCTATTGTAATTGCCCACCGTCTTTCGACAATTCAAAAAGCAGATATAATCGTAGTAATGCAAAAAGGCAAAATTGTTGAGCAAGGAACACATGATGAACTAATTGCTCACAACGGAACCTACAATAAACTGGTAACTATGCAGTCTTTCGAGTCTTAAGCACAAAACCAAGACTTAACAAATAAACGAACACAGATTAAAGAATTATTAAACCTGATTTTAATTTCTTTAATCTGTGTTTATTTTT
Source organism: Flavobacterium sp. FlaQc-30 (assembly GCF_044005885.1). Lineage (NCBI taxonomy): Bacteria > Pseudomonadati > Bacteroidota > Flavobacteriia > Flavobacteriales > Flavobacteriaceae > Flavobacterium > Flavobacterium sp. FlaQc-30. Next base: position 88,206 of record NZ_JBIPCO010000009.1, read on the forward strand.
ATAACTTTAGGTTAGTTAAAGAATAAACTTTTTAACGCTTCTTAAAAATGTATATTAACAACCCTAATATCAAACTGCCAAATGATCCTAATACGATTGTTTGGAAATATCTTGATTTATCTAAATTTCTAGACCTATTACTTTCGAAGAAGTTATTTATGTCTCGTTCTGACAAATTCGAAGATCAATACGAAGGCACTTTCAGTGAACCTACTTACGAAGAGATAAAAAAGCTTGCAGTTGACAATCCTGATTTCCTAAGTTACTACAAAACGCATCGAGAAAAAGTTGCGATCAGCAGCTGGCACATAAATGAATACGAATCGTTTGCAATGTGGCAGATTTTTACTCAAAACAGCGAAGGATTAGCCATTCAGTCTACAATTGGAAGATTACAGAAAGCTTTAAAACCAGAAAACAATTTCGACCAATATATAGGCGAAGTAAATTACATCGATTACAAAAGAGAATACATTCCGTTTGATGATTTATTCTTTCCGTTTTTATTCAAAAGAAAAAGCTTTCAATACGAACGCGAGGTCCGAATTATTACCGATACTTCCAAAAGCAATCTCAAAATAAACGATGGTTTAAGAATCAATGTTGACCTTAAATACCTTATCGAAAAAATTTATATACACCCTAAATCAGAGAACTGGTATAAAAAACTTGTAATTGATTTAGTTCATAAACTAGATCATGATTTTGACATAGAAAAATCTGATTTGGAAAGTGATATTTTAATTTGAGTTTTTTGGGCACAGGCTTAGCAAATTAGAAACCATGATTAATAATAACGCTAAGAAATCGAATATTTTTAAACGACTATATATATCTAAATATTCCTTACATCTTGACATTTTTTTTAAATTCTTCATCAATCATAATTTTAGGCAAACTAGAATAAAATAAGAAACAAGCATTAAATAAATGATAAAAAACAGCTGTAAATACCAATCTTAAATTTGAATTTCCCAATTCCTTATATCCAAAATATTGATCAAAAATTCCTGTTAGAGAAAAACAAATAGTTGCTATAATAACCCAAACAAATACAACTCCCATAAGTTTCAACAATGCATTTTCTCTATTTTTTCCAATTGCAAATGCAATGCTAAAAATTTCTATCAGAATTGCTATGCCATATATTAGCAACTCAAAATAGTCGAATTTCAAGTTGTCGTAAATAAATAACATAAAAAAAAGACAAAAAACAGGAAGCAGTATTTTCTGCAATAAGAAATCTACAAAATTTAAATTTCTATTTTTTCTCTTTTTTGTTATGTTAACAATTATTACTACAGTCGATAAAATTAAGAGTGTCGAAAAAAGTATTAATGTAAAATTTGAAATTAATTTATTATCTAATTTATTAAGCATAAATGCCTCCAAATAAACAAAAGATAAATAAATACTATTTACTATTGAGAATATAGAAACTATATAAGTTGCTCTTTTTATTCCCATGTTATTACTTCTCCTGAAAAACATGTAATTTTAATAAAAAGCACTAAAAGCATTCCTAATAAAGTCACTATAAAAAACCAAAATACCAAATAACAACCTTTAGGGCTTTTTACTTTTAAATCACTATTTGGCAAAGAAGGTGCTTTTTTCACTACCAAACCTTTAATTCATTACTATTATACGGCATATAGAGTATTGTACATCTAATTGATCCATCAACACCTGTTTCAGTTTCAAACTCTACATTTAGTATCTCTTCTCGATCTTTTTTACGTCTTAATATTACTAATTTGTTATCTGCACTAAAAGTCATTTCATAATCTTCAATCGGGTATACTTTTCTGTTTTTAACATCTTTTCTAATAGGTTTTATATCACTGTTTTCGATTTTATCTTCAATTAATATTTCTTTTTTTGTAAAATATAAATAAGACATTGTTTTTAAATCACTACGCTCGATTTCTTTAAGAAAAGATAAGCCATCGCCATTTACTAATAATTCTCTCAATTGCTTGTACTTTTTTACTACTTTTTCTTCTATATCTGGAACTTTAGATAAATCTTGAGCCGTGTCTAAATCTTTGCTAAAATCCCAAGGAACAATAGCTTCAAATGGTATTTTAAGCTCCAAATAAGGTGATTTTTTACTCCCAATATTTTCTGGTAACTCTACGTGTGATAAATTTGTATACGTATCTACACCATCATTTTTGTCTTTTGCATATTTTAATTTAATATCTAAATCAGCATTATCTGCAATAAATTCCTGTCCCTCTTTAGGATAGATCTGTATTTTCACAATTTGATTACCCGATTTCAGAATGTAATCATTCAAAAACAAAGGAGTACTTGCTCCATCATTATCAAAAAAAGTGATCCAATGTGGTATATCGTTACAAGAAACTAATACTCTGCAATTATTTTTATTTACTTGTAATATATACAAAGGTTTTGTGTCAAATTTTTCTATCTTATCATACATTTTATCTTGATAAGCGATAATCTCTTTTTCCATTTCTTTTTGAGCGCAAGAAAATAAAAAAGTAAAAGATAAAACAATGCTAAATACTCTTTTCATATCTAACGTATTATCTCTAAAGGAGCCCCAGATCTTGGGCGATGTAAATAAATTGGATAAAAATTATAATTGTCTTCAGTTTCTCCAATAATTACAGATTCCCCTCTAAATTCATTATCAATTCTAACCAATGCTACTACTTTTCCATTACCATAAAAAAACATTTTATAATGTTCTATTGACAACATCGTTTGAACTGTATCAATTTCTTTTAAAAGAGAATTTAATATTTTTTGAGTATCATCTTTACTTTTAAAATAATTTGCTTCTGATTTTTCAAATTCCTTTTTATAAATTTTACCCGAAAGTTGATCAATATCCTTACTTGTATAATTATCTCTAAAATCATTATAAAATTGAACAACTTCTGATTCTAATTTATTTTTGTCTTCTTTAACTAAAGAAACAGATTCCGACCATCCTTTTAATTCATATGGTAATGATTGAATGTAGAACTCTTTTTTTATTTCTATAAATGGAGTATGAGGATCTATTGTAGAGTTATTCGTTTCATAATTTATTGCAGTTTGATAATCTTTTATTTTTTGGATTTTAGGATCTCCATAAATGATATTTACCTTCAAATTTGAAGAATTTGAAATACTTGAATTTAAGATGTCCTTTTCATTACTTGCAGGATAAATTCTTATCGTTAACTCTTGTTTACCTGACTTTAAAAGATATTCATTTATTTGAAAACTAAAACTTTCTCCAGCTTTATCTTTGCCATTCAAATTTTTATAAATAGGAATATCATTAATTAATATTTCTGTTGAACATGATAAGTAATTTATATTAAAGAACACTATTGCTTTCTTTATATTATCTTGATTCATAACATCTTCTTTTTTGATTTCCTTTTGAGCACAAGAAATAAAAAAAGAAAAAAAAGCGATCAAAATTATTCCGTATTTCATACTCTTAACGTATTACTTCCAAAGAACCACCTGCTTTTGGACGATGGAGGAGCAAAGAATAAACATAGAAATCTTCATCTGTTAGCCCTAAAAAAGCTGACTCTCCAAAAAATTCTCCATCTGTTCTTATTAAGCCCACTACCTTTCCATTACCATAAAACACTAATTTATAATTTTCTAATTTTAAATCTTGTTCTTTGTTTACATCTTTATTTATTTCTGAAATTAATTTATCCGAATCTTCTTTTTTATATGAATATAGAGATTGTGCATTTTCGAACTGCCTATTATAATATTTCTTTTCAATACTTTCTGTTTTTTTATTTTTATAATCATCCATTATTTCTTTATAAAAATTCACAACTTCTTTTTCTAAAGATTCCCTGTCTTGTTTTGTCAAATCTATACTATTGCTCCAACCTGTTAACCTGTATGGAACCTCAGCTTCAAAAGGAATAATATTCTGCTTAAATGTTTTATTTTGTTCATCATTTGAAAGCTTTTTATTGAAAACAATAGTTTCTTTTTTATTTTCTGTTCTGTTTATTTTGATATTTAAAGTATAATCGCTACTAAGTAAATTATTTAAGTGATAATTTTCATTTATTGTTGGTAAAATCAAAATTTTCAATTCATGTTTCCCACTTTCTAATATAAAATTATTTATTGGTATTGATAACGACTTCATACTACCCTCGTCGTAATCTTCATAAATTGGCATGTCATCTAATGTAACAACATAGGAGCAATTATTACTATGCAGAAACAGCCAGTACTCAGGTCTTTCATTGTAAATTTCTAGTTTTTTATATAAAGTATTTAAGCTAAAATCTGTCATGTTTTGATTATTATTTTTTTGTGAACAACTTAAGTTTGTGATTAATATTAATGTTAGCATTATTATTTTTTTCATGATTGTAATGTTTTATTTAAATATATTTTATTTGTTGAAAAAGTATGCGCTAACATTGTTATTTCTCCTGATACCTTTCCTCCCAATTTAACCATATTTTCTCTCCTTTTCCGTTCCTTTTTTGCAAGTTCTATACTCCCTTCAGCTTTAAAAGAAAATTTAATTCCTTCAAAAACTAAATCTTTTTTAATATATATACCATTATTATCAATACCGTATAAATCTTCTATTCCTAAGCCAATCGAAGCCCCTGTACTCAGATCTCTTTTTGCTAAAATTTCAAATTTCCCTAATTTCATACTATTATTAAGTTTTAGCTCCAATATAATTTCAGCTTTTATTCCACTTTTCCCTTTTACATTAAAATCCTTAAAACCAGCTAAACAATTAAGTTGTAAATTTACAGTAGAGTCAATCTGTCCAGATACTATAAAATCGCAAGTAACGGCACTTGGATCGTCTGCCAAAATATATATTAAACCATCAACCGCTTTTAAAACAGCGTACGCTATAGGGTGCCTGCGGCACAAAAGTTCTAAAATGTCCCATTTTATAGAAACACCAATTAATGGTGCCGTTTTTAATATTAAATCTACGCCCAAGCCTTGCCTTCCTGCAAATTCAGGATATTGTTTAGCATCAATTTCCTGAAAATACCACGAACCCGCACAGGATATTTTAGGATATAACATTTCGTACTTAACAGGCTTTCTGTTAAACTTAGCCATTAATCCATCTATGTCTTTTTCTTCTCCTGGAGTAAACTCTTTTTTATCATAATCCCCATCTATAATACCAATTGCTTTCCCAATTAATATACCTATAGGTCTTATCTGTTCGTAGAATTGTTTTACAAACTCATCCGTCAGCTCATTTTTTACAGCACCGCCATAATGCTGCTCTTCCAGAGATATTTTTATGTTTTTTACAATCTCAATTATCTGTTTAAATTTAGTTCCTTTATCTACAGGAGCAGCAGGTAAATCTCTCCGTTTTAGATCATATTTTTCTGAAAAATATTTTTCGGCTCTGTCTTTGGTTTCTTTACGTGATTTATTTTTTTCAAAATAGTCATCTTCTTTTTCCTGAGCACGGTCTTGATAGGTTTTTAGAGGAGCAAACGTTCCTCCTTTTTTATTTAATTTTTCAATATCATCTTTGGTAACATTAAACCCAAATTTCAAAGTCCATTTAATATCAGGATAGATCGCAATATGAATATTTTGCTGTAACGCACATGTGGCTGCAAAAGCATTGATCCTGTTTATTTTGTCTGCACTTAAATCATGAAGCCAAATATACCGTACTGCCTTTATAAATGTGGTTACAGCATTAGCATCCTGCGGAATATCATAATTATAAAACGCATCAAATTCTATTTGCTTTTGTCTAACAGTAACAATACCTTTTTCTACAGGAATAATTTCGTTCTGTTTCGTTTTCATCCCCATTATTGAGGAGTCGCGAGTAGATTCTGTTTTTATTAATTTCTTTTCTTCCTTTTTTATTTTATGCTCAGCCTTAGAACTGGAATCAATTTTTACCTCATAATCTTTAGGAACACTAATTAATGTAAGTTCTTCGTTAATGTGTTTAACAGGTTTTTGTTCACACTCTTTAGTTTCAAAATCAAAATCCAATAAATAGGTTTCTTTTTTTCCTACTACTATCTCTACAGGAATAGTTTTTAATTCTCTATGTGCATTTTTTGCTGAATCAAAAAGCACAACAGATCCCGACTTATCTTGTTTTTTCAATTCGATTTTATCGTACCTGCAATGGTTGTAGTGCGCCACATTTGTTTCTATTGTTGCAATTAATACTGGTTTATTACTTACCTGCTGAACAGAAGTAATTACTTCTTTGTAACTAACTACATCTAAAGGAACGCCTTCAAACTCCTTAAAATAAACATCCGTTTCTAGAGATTTTATAGCTGGGAATATACTCAAAATAGTACCGTTGTGCATGTCCCAGGCTTCCTCAATTACTATTTCGATCTCTATTTTTTGTGTGTAATATTCTTGCTCTGCAACATTATTCTGTCCTTCTTTTGTCAACAAACCAGAAACCCCTTTTTTACCTATGTCTCTTTTATTGAGTTTTCGAATATTTACTTGCCTCTCAAAAGCTGGCGCTTCTGAAAATGCTTTATTTTTTGGAGAAACTAACGAATTCTTATCTGTTAACTTTATTTCCAGTTCCTGTCCGTACAATGCTGTGGTATAGATATGCAAAATTACTTTTGAATTAAAACCTATTTTTTGTGTTATAGGGTTACGTTCAATATCTGTCCATTCTATCCTCGCTATTTCTGGTATTCCATAAGCTTGTACACAAAGCCCATAAGGTGTCTGTCCTACAGGCCCTTCATTTTCATGAAATGCTTCAATCCACGATACTCCTCCTCCTATTAGAAATTTTGGAAATAAAACACTTTGTTTACCCGTATTTTTTATTTGATAAATCCCTTTGCTAAAGGAATCATTATGAGAAAGGTTATTAGGAATTATTTTTTTACCTGCCAGCTGCCAGCACCAGTTTACATCATTATATTTTTCTTTATACTTTTGGACTTGAGCTTCTAATTTTGAATACTCTTGTATATCCTGCTCATATTCTTCTTTTAATTTTTTTTGACCCCAGCCTTTTTTTTCGTTTGCTTCCCACTTATCTATAGCAAAATTCTTTGCAGCTTCTTTCTTTTTTTCTAACTCTTTTATCTTTTTTTCGTCTTCCTGATACTCCTTAATTGTTACGGAAAAATAACCCGCATTAGACAAAACAATACTTGCCAAAGCAGCATTATAAGTCTGTCCTTTTTCTAATACTGGAATTAGATGCAATTTATTATCACTCATGATAGTTAGATATTAGGTATTTGTAATTTATCAATTTCATCAATGCTTAAATTTATTGCAGGATTAATAATCTTAATTACTTCGGGACTAACGTTCTTAATATTCTGTTCGGTAATCTCGCAAATCTGCCCATGATTAATAATTTCTATACAAGGACTCCCTGCAACTGCGCAAGTTGCTTTACTATTTTCTAATAAGGGTTTACCGCCATTGTCCTGCAAAGTCACTTTATCATGAACACCTTCCCACTTTGTTACCGATGGTTTGCAAGGATTATTGTTCATTTTTGCACAGCTTCCAAAAGTATTTTTTTCAAATGTCTGACCTATATCTTTATCTGTTGACGTTAGTTTTGATTCTCCTTTTGAATCATTTATAAAACGTTTGGTTTGTGTTTTTACTTTCAAAGTATCAGGTGCTGTACCAAACTGACATTTACAAATTGCCCCTTGACATACTAAATGTATTTTGCTCATTTTACATAATTTTAGATAATAAAAATATCCTTGTATAAAAAAAACAGATCATTCTATCATTATCAGCATGCCGTCTTTTTCAGCTACAACAGTTTGTCCTGCATCTACTATAGATAAACGTCCGCCGTCTTTACAATACAATGTCGATTGTGATGTAATATAGCTTTCTTCATCAGTCTTGAAATACGCCGGGTCTCTCCATTTTTCATCAAGAGCTTTAAACACACACGCCCTTTGATGCAGGGTGCAAAAAAGAAAATTAGAAATATCTAAATTACTTTCCAGTATAGGATTCTTGTCATCAATTGTACATCCGTTATAATCTGCTTTTAAAAATGCCGATTCAATACTGCCATATTCACATTTTATTCGAGCACTCTCTACTACTATAAAACCATTCATTTTTTTACTTTTTTTTTAAAAAAAATTCGCAATTAAATCTTTTACTCCTGATAAATTATCTTCCCCAAAACCCTTCCCAAAATCCTGGCTCTTTAATTTCTTTTTCATTAATAATTTCCAAATTCCAATCTATTTGTCCTGATACTGGATTTAAAATTTCTGTTTTTTGCTTTTTGTTGTTTATTGCATAAGTTTCAAACTCAATGGTAGAAATTGTTTTATTACTTAATCTTGAATTTATAAAACCACTAACAGAAAATATGGTTTTGTTATCCTGATGTAATTTGTATTGAAAATCCAAATTCTTATCAATTCCATCTTCCAATTTTCCCCTCTCAAATTCTTCCTTTCGCAAATCAATTTCTTTAAGATCCCCCACGTCTTTGTCAGATTCATCAAATGGATCTAAGCCTTTATTAAAATTTATTCTGGAGACAATTTCTTTACGTCTTACACAAATTTTTGATGTAGCGGTTTGAAACTCATCAATACTTTGAAAAGTTTGCGTTTGAAAGCCAAAGCTGGTAAATGATAAATCTGAAGAATGATTTTGATATATCGGTGCAAAAAATATTTGAAAAAAAGGGTGTTCTTCAAAGCTTCGTCTTAATAAAGATTCTGAGCCAATACTTTTTTCGAAAGAATATATTAATCGTTGTATTACGTTTCCTCCTTTGTAGTATTTTAGTATAGCAGGCTTGAGATCTTTCCATCTTCTATGGATATCTTCTACATTAAGTATGCTGTGTATTGCTCCTCTGTCAGTCAAGCACAATACAATAGGATATAATACTTTAGAAATTTCACTTGCAAATTCCTCAATAACCAAATTAGGTTCTTTATCATTTATATATACTTGATTGACTTGAAGTTTTACAATAAAATGATTATCCTGTTCTCTTAAAAACTCAACTTTCGAAGTAAAATGAACTTTGTTTTTTAATTGATTATTCTGTCTAAACTGAATAATAGTTCCATACTCTTGTGTATAATTCTCAATCCAAGCTAACCGAAGGAGATTTTCAGAATTAGAAAATACTTTTTTAAGCGCTTTTTGCTCAGAAAGTTTAGAATCTACATAAGAATTTAGATCAGAAAGCAAAATATATTCTACAAATCTTATTGGCAAACCAAATTCTACCAGATCGGATATTTCACAATGCTGATTATGAAATGCTCTTACATCTTTTACAGGAATTCCAATTTTATTGGCTATTTTTTCAATTGTGTCTCCTCGCTGTACTTTGTACTTTTTAAAACTAATCATCTTGATAAAATATAGAAAATCAAATATAATCTTTTTCTTATGATAAATAATTAAAATATTCGTATATTTCTTATATTTAATAAATTAGATTTTCCCTTTCTACAAAAAAAAAGCAGAGTTTGCTTTCACAAACTCTGCTTTTTTTTAAAGTAGAATGTTTTTTTAAATAGGCTTATAACTCTTCACTTCCCATTTTTTCGAAGTCAAATCGATATAATTGTAATGCAAAACATCGTTTTTATCAAACTGCCCGTTTTGGTTCGTGTCCTCGATAGTTCTAAAATACAAACGGTTTTTAGATTCGATCAAATTCCAGTCTACCAATTCTTGCAAGTCAGCAGAAACTTTTGTGAAGTTTTCCCCGCTGATATCACTTAAATACAACGTTTTAATATCGCTTGTATCAATTTTACCATCTTTGTTAGTATCTGAATCTGTTAAAGTATAAACCATAACTTTATTCTGCGTTTTGTCTGCAACCGTTTTCAAATAAGTAGCGGTTAAAATTAAAACCGGTTTATCTGAAAGCGGACGAATTGAATCTGAATCTACTTTTTGAAATTTTAAATTCTGAAGATATCCCGTAATTTCATATTCTCCCAAATTAGAGATTGTAAAGCTTATATCATTCACGCTCGAAGAACCGTAACGTGCTTTTGACCCCTTTTCAAAAACCCTTAAATCACCAACAGGATGAATTAAATAATTCGTTCCTTCCATCTGAATAGGCAAATCTGCAATTTCAATTTGTGTCGAATCACTCTTTGCGACAGCTCCAACTTTATTTGAACCATCATAAATTACTTTTGGCTTTTGCTGTACTTCATCTTTACAACTCATTAATGTACCGATGATTATTAAGGCTATATATTTTAAGGAATTTTTCATGCTTGCAAATTATATTAGAATATCAAATATAGTATTTTTGATCGTATTATCTGTTTTTATTGAATTTTACTAAAGCAAAGATATTGAGAAACACAATTCCAAGATAACCTAAAAACACAATCCAATTTTGTTTATACAAAGATAAATAATACTCGAACCTCTTCTTTCTCTCCTGTTCCAAGATATAATCTTTATTAGCTTCAAAATAACCACATGTAATTGGGACAATTTTTACACTTATTTGATTCTTAGGCTTTGGTATTCTCAAAACAAAAAAGTTGTTTTTATATTGCATAAACAATGTTTCTTTTTCAGCAAAGAAGATATCCAAAATTTCAATATAAACTTCATATTTCATCTTAGCGCCAAAACAAACTTGAATTCCATTTATTGTATCATTTGTACGATTTAATTCTTTTAAATCAAATTGAAGTTTATTTAACTTTTTTCTTTCTAAATCCAAGGAATTATTAAAATTAAAAACTTTATAATTCCTTTTATAAGCCATAAACATCCTTGTCTCAGTAGAGTCACTAGGAACATTAATATCAATACATCGCTCATCTTTAAAAGCATCAACTTTATAAAAATGATAAAAACACAGTAAAGGAATAACAATCAAAGAAATCATTCCGGGAACATAATAAATCCTTCTTCTATTTTCCCGTTTCCTTATCATAACCGTGCATTCAGTTTTATATTAAAGACTCTTGAAGTCATAAAATTCGGGATCGCATATTGGTTTTTAGAATAAACATCGCGAACCCAAGTATTCGTAATCGCATTTTGATTGTTGAAAATATTAAAAATCTCTAATCCAACAGATAACTCTTTAAAATTTTTAAGCCAGCCTGTTTTAGCATTCTGAGTACTGCTGTCAACAAAAACTTTAGCAAAACCAATATCAGCTCTTCTGTAATCATTTAATCTGTTTTGATACAAATAAGGATCAGAATAAGCTGGTGCGCCTCCAGGCAAACCAGTATTATACACTAAATTAAGATACACTTTTACACTTGGAATATTTGGCATATAATCCTGAAACATCATTGCAAATTTCAAACGCTGATCTGTCGGACGTGCGATATAACCTTTGTTTTCGTAATTCTCTTCGGTTTTCAAATATCCAAAACTAACCCAAGACTCCGTTCCTGGCACAAATTCTCCATTCAATCTAAAATCCAAACCTTGTGCATATGCTTTTGCATTATTATTGGCAACATATCGAATTCGAACATTATCTATCGAATACACATTTACGTCTGAAAGTGACTTATAATAAACTTCTGTAACCCATTTAAAAGGGCGATTCCACATTTTAAAATTGTAATCGTTGCTCAAAACGACATGAACTGCTTCCTGCGCTTTTACATTCGGATTCACTACTCCATTCAAATCCCGGAGTTCTCGATAAAAAGGCGGCTGATGATACAATCCTCCAGAAATTCTGAAAACCATATCCATATCCCAATCTGGTTTTATCGCAAATTGCGCTCGCGGACTCAACACAAACTGATTTTTTCCCTCAACCGCAGCGCCTGAAACATTCCAACTTTGAAAACGAGCACCTACATGAAACCAAACCTGATTAGAACCAATTTCTGACTGTTTATTCCATTGTGTATAACCACAAAATCTATTTATAGTATTAAAATTTGTCGCTCGAACGTTTTGATAAGGCAAAAGCGGGCCTTCATAAGGCGTATAAGGCTGATTATTTTTTGGCAGCATAACTAAAGGCGGATTTACCGAAAACCCAGATGAATCAATTACCTCCCACTCCACAACTCGATCTCGAATTGATTCTCTTGTATATTTTAAACCAAATTCAAGCTGACTTTCTTTCCAGTCTTTCGAACCCTTAATTTCAATATTTGCAATTAAAGCATCCAAATCATTTCTAGCGTGATTCAACTGCGATCCAATTCCTCGAGTAAAATCAACCGCTGTCTCGTTTGTTCCATCCTCTGCTGCCGCATTTCCTAAACGATATTGCGCCAAAATATCAAAATGCTCTTTTTCTGTCGTATGAAATAATGATCCAATTAATTTTAAAGTAAGAGATGGAGAAACTTTATAAGTTGTTTTTAAAGCTCCAAAATAAGTATCATATTGATCTTTTTCTTGACCTTCATAATACACATTAAGCGCCATTGGCTGATCGATAGTTCCAAATTTTGTTTCTCTGGTTAAGGGCTGATATAAATATTTATTCTGTGAAACATTTCCCAGAAAACTCATCTGCCATTTTTCAGAAATATCGTAATTTATGTTAGTTTGAAAATCAGCAAAAGTCGGCGTATAATTTGTCTTTGTATCTTGACTATTTACCAGTAAACTATTATTTCTGTAGCGAACTCCGGTTACTGCTGACCATTTTTTGTTTTTCGAAACGGCATCAACAGAAGCGCTTCCTCCTAAAAAACTAGCCTCTAAGGAAGCACCAAACCGAGTTGGCCTTCTATAAGTAATATCTAAAACTGATGATAATTTATCTCCAAACTTAGCTTGAAATCCACCTGCCGAAAAATCCACATTTTGAACCAAATCTGTATTGGTAAAACTCAATCCTTCCTGTTGCCCTGACCGAATTAAAAACGGACGATAAACTTCGACTTCATTAACGTAAACTAAATTCTCATCATAATTACCGCCTCGTACTGCATATTGTGTACTAAGTTCATTATTTGAATTTACGCCCGGAAGTGTTTTTAAGATATTTTCTACACCTGCATTTGCACCGGGAACTTTTTTTATTGCTGTTACATCAATTGTTGCAATTCCCTGAACACGTTTTCTATTTTTGGAAGACACAAAAACTTCTCCCATCTGTTCTTCAGAATTACTCATTACGGGATTAAAAACAAAAAACTCATTTGGCTTTAAATTCACCGTTAAGCTTATCATTTTTAAAGAAATATGGGTAAAAATTATCGAAACTTTTTTATTTGAAACTACATCAATTTCAAAAAAACCATTGACATCAGACTGTGTACTATTTTTACCTGATGTGATATTTACATTAGAAACAATATTATTTTCATCGTCGACAATAATGCCCTTAACATGACCGTTTTGAGCAAACAAAGCACATGTGAAAAACAGAAAAAACAAGGCGAATATGAACCTATTATTATACAACTATTTGGGTTTTATTTTTGTTGACTTCTAAGGAAACGTGTTTCAAAGATAGAAGAATTCCCTACATTATCAATTACTTCAATTTTTAAATCATTTGCTCCTTCAAGCAGTAATTGAGGATCAAAAGTGTGAGTAATCTTTTTGTTTTTATTTTCATATTCAAACAAAACCCATTTTCCGTTCAAATAGCCGTTATAGGATTTAATTCCTGACGAAGAATCGCTGATAATAAACTCGATTTTTTTCTGATCGCTGATCCATTTATCCTGAACCGGCTTTGTAATTTTAATAACGGGTTTTATAGTATCTAATACTAAACCATATTGTCCTAATACTTTTGATTTTGCTGTATAAACATCTCCCTTTCTAACCGTACCGTTGTAACTGCTGCTTGCTCCGCTTATTCTTCCAATAAAAACTTTGTCGCGCAAGGCTTCAGAATAAGTATTATCCTTGATGGTTATAGTAAAATTAGAATGCACAGGAACGGTATCATCATGAATATAAATTCGATTATTTTTAACATCAAAATTTAGATTAAAGTCATCGTAAAATGTTCCTGCTGGAAAGAAAACAGACATATTATCTTTTTCGAAATTAGAATCTTTATTGTATTTAACAAAATACTTAGATGTACTCGCTTCTGCCGGCACCAAAGGAACAGCTGAATCATATTCGATTGGAACTGTGATTGAATTTAGATTCCCATAATAATCTGAAACTTCAATTCTATAAGTTGACGCCAAATTAGGTTCTGCCGTAATTATCCCTCTAGATGCATCCGTTTTTATAATGCTTAACGCAAAAGGTGTTTTCATGAAAAGCTTCTGAACACGCTGACTTGTTTTTTTGTATCGCGAATAATCAATAAATGCATTGATGTAACGCATTTCATCAAATGAATAGGTATTAAATTGATAGTTGTAATTTTGATTTCCATTTAAAAATGTCGAAACATTAAAAACGCCATTTTTATTAAAAGAAACATCATCAGTATCAACAGCATTAATTCCAAAACCAATTTTTCCATTCGTTTTTACTTTTCCTGCAAGATAGGTTCCGTCTTTTTGAAGTGTCATGTTTAACAACACAGGCTGTTTGGACTGATTAACTGAGGCATTGTCTAATGGATAAACATACAAACTTGACAAAGTTGGTTTCTTTGTGTCTTTAATATTTTTATCAAACCCAAAGAAAATTGGATTAATTACAAACTCCGTTTTTGTATCTCTAATTTCAAAATGCAAATGCGGTCCTTCAGATGAACCTGTATTTCCAGAAAGTGCAATTAACTGTCCTTTTGTAACCGGAAGATCACCTGGTTTCGGAAATAATTCAATTTCATAAGCCTTTTCAGCATAGTGCGCTTTGGTTACAAAATCTTGAATCGCTCCTTTAGTGGTTTGCAAATGCCCATAAACAGAAGTATACCCGTTTGGATGCGTGATGTAAATACATTTTCCGTTTCCAAACGTCGAAATCTTAATTCTCGACACATAACCATCGGCAATTGCATAGACATTGAGTCCTTCTCTCTGATTGGTTTTCAAATCAAAACCTGCATGAAAATGATTTGGTCTTAATTCTCCAAAATTACCCGAAAGCTGCATCGGAATATCTAATGGCGGACGAAAATAATCTTTAGGATATTGTGTTTGGGCAAAAATAAAGTGGCCGCACAAAAGGGCAAATACAGAAAATCTCATAAAATAACATTTTTGCTAAGATAAAAAATTAACAGGGAAAAACCGAAGATACAGCCACAAAAACACAATTGATTGAAATTCATTTATTTGTCTATTTTTAATGCAAAAAAATCGATAAAAAATTGCATTAATAAAAAGGAATATTAACTTTGTATGATTAAGTAATGAATAGGATGTATAATGAGTGTAATTGCCGAAATAATTGATACTCTTGAATATAAAATCGAAAAGCTGTTTGAGAAATCAAAAAGCTTGGAAAAGAATAATCAGGTATTACAATTAGAATTAGCCAAAGCTGCGCAAATTATTCGAAAACAATCTGAGGAGATTGAAGCTTTGAAGAAGCAGTATGACACACTTAAGATAGCCAATTCGTTGCTTGGCAGCGACGACAACAAGAGAGAGACAAAGCTTAAAATAAATTCATTAATTCGCGAAATTGATTACTGTATAGCACAACTATCAGATTAGATAACATGGACGGAAAGCTTAAAATCAAAATATCAATTGCAGACCGAGTTTACCCATTAACGGTAGATCCAGCTCAAGAAGAAGGACTTAGAAGTGCTTCAAAAAAAATTGATGCCATGATTAAGCAGTTCGAAGAAAGTTACGCAGTTCGCGACAAACAAGATGTATTAGCCATGTGCGCACTGCAATTTGCATCGCAAGTGGAACAAAAACAAATTGATAACGCAATCGATGGCGAGCAAACTATCGAAAGAATTAAAAAATTAAATTTGCTTTTAGATCAATATCTCGAAAACTAAACGTTCTTTACAGAAACTAAGATACTGCCTACATTAGTTCACAATTGGTAAACTCAACACTAACAATTTAGAATGAGCAAATCATCACTACTATAGTATGCCCTCCTTTGGCTGGGAAACTTGAACAGTGAGTTAGCTCAAAACTTGTCTTTACGAGTTTATTCAAGCAATTAATGTAGGCTTTTTTTATATATAAACCTTAACAAACATGGACATCATAACGATCATTATTGGTATAGTAGGTATTGCAGCAGGTTTTGCAATAGCTAAATTTATCGAGAAAAGTAATATTTCAAACCTAATAAAAAACGCAAAAAAAGAGGCAGCTTCGATTTTAAAAGACGCTAATTTAGAAGCCGAAAATATTAAAAAAGATAAAATTCTTCAAGCAAAAGAGCGTTTTATCGAATTAAAATCAGAACACGAACAAGTTATTTTAGCACGAGATAAAAAAGTTGCTGAAGTAGAAAAAAGAGTACGTGATAAAGAATCTCAAGTTTCTAATGAGCTTTCAAAAGCTAAAAAAGTAAATGACGATTTTGAATCTAAAACAGCTGAATACAACAATAAAATTGAAGTTTTAGACAAAAAACAAGCTGAAGTTGACAAGTTACACAAAAGTCAATTACAGCAGCTTGAAGTTATCTCTGGACTTTCTGCAGAAGAAGCTAAAGAACAATTAGTTGAAGGCTTAAAAGCAGAAGCTAAAAGCAAAGCAATGTCTCATATTCAAGACACAATTGAAGAGGCTAAACTTACTGCACAACAAGAAGCTAAAAAAATCATCATCAATACAATTCAAAGAGTTGGAACAGAAGAAGCTGTTGAAAATTGCGTTTCTGTATTCAACATCGAATCTGACGATGTAAAAGGTAGAATCATTGGTCGTGAAGGTCGTAACATTAGAGCTCTTGAAGCTGCAACTGGAGTTGAAATTATCGTTGATGATACACCAGAAGCAATCATTCTTTCTTGTTTTGATCCAGTTCGTAGAGAAATTGCTCGTTTGTCATTGCACAAATTGGTAACTGACGGACGTATTCACCCAGCTAGAATCGAAGAAGTTGTTGCAAAAACAGCTAAACAAATCGACGACGAAATTATCGAAGTTGGTAAACGTACCGTTATTGACTTAGGAATTCACGGATTACACCCGGAATTAATTAAAGTTGTTGGTAGAATGAAATACCGTTCATCTTACGGACAAAATTTATTACAACACTCAAGAGAAGTTTCGAAACTTTGCGGTATCATGGCAGCCGAATTAGGCTTGAATGTCAAATTAGCTAAAAGAGCTGGTTTACTACACGATATTGGTAAAGTTCCAGATACAGAAAGTGATTTGCCTCACGCACTATTAGGTATGCAATGGGCTGAGAAATACGGAGAAAAAGAAGAAGTATGCAACGCTATTGGTGCTCACCACGACGAGATCGAAATGAAATCATTATTATCGCCAATTGTTCAGGTTTGTGATGCTATATCAGGAGCAAGACCAGGAGCAAGACGTCAGGTTTTAGATTCATACATTCAGCGTTTGAAAGATCTTGAAGAAGTAGCTTACGGATTCAGCGGTGTAAAAAATGCTTACGCAATTCAAGCTGGTAGAGAACTTCGTGTTATCGTTGAAAGTGAAAAAGTTTCTGATGACAATGCGGCAAACTTATCATTTGAAATCTCACAAAAAATTCAAACTGAAATGACTTACCCAGGTCAAGTTAAAGTAACTGTAATTAGAGAAACAAGAGCTGTAAATATTGCAAAATAACAGCCAATCCATACATAAAAACAAAAAAGGCAGTTCTTTACGAGCTGCCTTTTTTAATTCTATCTAACTACGAAGCTTTTAAAGATCATTAAACGTGATTTTAAAACTCGTTCCTACTCCTACTTCACTTTCTACAGAAACTGTTCCTTTCATAGCCTCTATTTGGTTTCTGGTAATATACAAACCTATTCCGCGCGCCTCTTCATGTTTATGAAATGTTTTATACATTCCAAACAACAAATCGCCGTACACCTTCAAATCAATTCCTAAACCATTATCAGTAATCTTCAATGATTTATGTCCATCTGTTTCCAAACCATAATCAAAAACAATAACTGGATCTCTGTCAGGATGCGCATACTTTATGGCATTAGTTGTAAAATTCAACAAAACACTTTCTAAATAAGCGGGATTAAAATTTATTATCAAGTACTCCGGCACATTATTTATAATTGTGACTTTTTTCTGTTTGCTGTGCCCTTTTATTGTCGAAATAGTTTTCTCTATATACTCAAAAAGCTTTAACGGCCCAACTGTGATATTAATATTGCTTTGCGTTTTTACAATCTGACTTAAATTTGAAATCGTTTCATTTAAATCATTAGAAACCGTACGCAAATGTTCCAGCATTTCGGTAACCGTTTCCTTGTCGCCATCTGCATCAATAAAATCCAAAATTGACTTAATATTCCCTGCCTGAGTATTTAAATTATGCGATACAATATGTGAAAAATTCAGCAGTCGGCTATTTTGATCGCTGTACAATTTCATTGTTTTCAAGAGCTCAAGCTCCTTTTCTTTCTGCAATGAAATATCAGTATGCGTTCCTATAACACGCAATGGCTTTCCATTTTCATCACGCTTGATAACTTTACCACGATCTAAAATCCATTTATAATTACCGCTGGAAGTCATTACACGATGATAGTTTTCGTAGTAAGGTATTTTGTTTTCAAAATGCTCCTTGATGTCCGAATAATATTTTGGAAGATCATCAGGATGTACAATTTTATCCCAACGCTCCGGATCGTCAAAAATATCAGTTGATTCTAATTCTAAGATTTTTAATGATAATGACGAATAAAAAACATTATTAGTCATCATATCCCAATCCCAAATTCCAACCGTAGAAGCATCTAGAGCAAACTGAAAACGCTCTTCAGAAATACGAAGTTTTTCTTCTTTATCTTTAAGTTCAGTTATATCTGAAACATGTCCAAAAAAGCTTACTTTATCACCATCAGACAATTCAGTTTTAGCTGAAACTCTAAACCATCGAAGTCCTTTTTTAGGCAAAACTGCTCTAAACTCAATCTCCCAAGGCTTAATTTCTTTTCGCGCCTTAACCAAACTTTGAAAAAACATATCACGATCTTGCGGCAAGATTCTTTCGTAGATAATCAGTTTTATATCATCTGTAAATTTATCTATCGCAAGTTCAAAAATTTCATCAACAGATCTGCTTACAAGAGGAAATGAATACTGATTATCTGCATCTATCACAAACTGAAAAATCAAGTCCGGCACTTCTGCAAGCAGTTTTTTGTAAAAATTATTAACTTCTAAGCAATCTTCACTATTAAAAAAATCAAAAACCATACGCCGTCATTTTAAGTAAATAATTACTTTATCAAAATCAAATTCAAAAGTCTTATTATTGCTTTTTATACTTTCTTTTTAACATTAAATCAAACACAATATATTAATTTTTGCTTAAAAACACAGGTTTCACGTAAAAAAAATTATTTTCTCGGATGGAATGAATGCATCACTTCTTTCAAGAAACTTCGATCGAGATGTACATAAATTTCAGTTGTGGTAATAGATTCATGTCCCAGCATTAATTGAATCGACCTTAAATCGGCGCCGTTTTCTAATAAATGTGTCGCAAAAGAATGACGTAATGTATGCGGACTAATTGTTTTACTTAGTTTAATTTTTACAGCCAGATCTTTTATTATTGTAAAAATCATAGCACGAGTAAGCTGATTACCTCGGCGATTTAAAAACAAGGTATCTTCAAAACCCTTTTTAATATTTAGATGCACCCGAATTTCATTTTGATAAATCTCTATGTATTTTCTAGTTACCTTTCCTATCGGAACAAAACGCTCTTTATTTCCTTTCCCTGTAATCTTCACAAAACCTTCATCAAAAAACAAATCAGATATTTTGAGCGAAACCAACTCCGAAACCCGAAGTCCGCAACCGTATAAAGTTTCCAGCATAGCACGGTTTCGTTCCCCTTCGTTACTGCTCAAATCTATTGCAGCAATTAAAGCATCAATTTCTTCCACAGACAATGTATCGGGTAGTTTTCTGCCGGTTTTAGGACTCTCAATTAACTCTAAAGGACTATCGTTTCTATAATCTTCAAAAACCAAATAATTAAAAAAGCTTTTCAAACCAGAAATAATTCTAGATTGAGATCTAGGGTTTACTTCCTTAGATACTGAGTAAATAAACTGCTGAATTGTTTCATCAGTAATTTTTAGAGGTGAAACGTCAATTTGATTGGTTTCTAAAAAAAGGCACAAACGTTCTATATCAAAACTATAATTCTCGATTGTATTTTTAGACAATCCTCTTTCTATACGCAAATACGATTGGTAGTCTTTTATGTAATTATTCCATTTCATACTTTACAAAGTAAAACATTTTTGAGCACAAAAAAACCTTCCTGAAATTTAGGAAGGTTTTATACAAAATATCGTTTTAAGATATTAGAATTTATAAGCTAAAGTCAATGCCAAAACACTGTTCTTTGGACTATCATAAAGCTCTTCCCAAGTTTCAGCATTATAATCTCCGATATTTGACAAACCTACGGTATAACGAAGCCCTACAGAAACATTCTCCGTAAAATTATATCCAGCTCCAAAATTAAATCCTGTATCTACTGATTTGTATGCGTCTTTAACATCAGTCCCATTACTTTTCGCAGATACTAAAAACCCAAGTTGAGGCCCTCCCTCAACAGTAAACTGTTTGGTAATATAAAATTTAGCCAAAACAGGAACATTAATATAATTCAATTTTCTATCAACATTCAGATCATCAAGTTTAGCTCCCTGCGTAGAGAACAAAACCTCAGGCTGAATCGACAACCTCTCTATAACTTTAATTTCGGCAAAGCCACCAACTTGAAAACCTACCAAGGACTTAGAGTCATAGTAATTTCCACCTGCAAAACTTGTAAGGTTAAGACCTCCTTTAACTCCAAATCTTGTTTTTTGCGCATTCGCAAATCCAAATACCATTACTGCTATAGCAGCTAAAATAATTCTTTTCATTACAATTTGTTTTTACGTTATATAGTTCAAATATAAAAATATTCTTCATAATTCTACGCTAGGAATTTAACAAATAAAATAGTAATAAGAGATTAACCACCTAATTTAAAAGCATTTGATTTCACAACACGACCATTATATGCACAAAAAAAGCCCTCCTCAAAAGAGGAAGGCCTTTCAAAACTAACTAAATATTTTATTTAGAATTTATAGATTACTCCAAATCTAACATCTCTTAAGTCAGTACCAAAACCAAAATTGTTGCTTTTGTCAGCACCATGACCACCATTGTTGTTTACGCTGTATTCTAAACCTGCCCAGCTTGCTTCAATAGCAAAATGATTAGACAAGAAATAACTTAAACCTAAACCTACATTTGCACCAACTTGATTTGTTTTGAAATCTCCAGCTTTACTGTTTGTAAAATCAAGACCAGCTTGACCAAAAACTGAGAACTGAGAAGCAGGAGTAAAATAATATCTACCAAAAGCTCCAGCTGTAAATGAATTCGTTTTGTCATCACCAACCTTATCAGAGCCAAAACCTAATTTTGCTCCAATAGCAATGTTTTCAGATACAAAGTAACCTACTTTTGGTTCAATCTCAAAACCGCTGGTTTTTACATCACCAGTTTTTGTAGAACCTACAGTTAAAGCTCCAGAAATAAAAGCATCTCCTTTAGCAAACCCTCCAGTTTGTGCATTAGCAAATGCAAAACCTAATACTGCAATAGCAGTAAAAATAACCTTTTTCATAATTTATTTTTTTAATTATGGGATACGAAATTAAGATTATACTTACAGAAAAAGATCCTCAATAAGTCATTTAAATATCAAAATAAGACAGAATTAGACTACAAATAAATAACTGACTTTCAAACAATTAGAAGAAAACACAAGGAAAAAAGCCGATTAAACACAAAAAAAAGTGTGAATTTTAATAATTTTATAAAGCCTGATATAAAGCAATAAATTGAAAATAATGTAGTTTTGACTTAATAAATAACATTTAAACACGAAACCCCTAAAAACATTTTTATGAAAAAAATACTTTTAGCAGCTGTATTGTTCTTAGCAACATCAGCAACCATTCAAGCACAATTATTACAAATTGGAGTAAAAGCCGGAGTTAACTTTGCAAGCCAAACTGGAGATGCAAGCCTAAACGGAGTAGCGTTTGACAAAGAAGGTATTACAAGCTACCATGCTGGTCTTGTTGCTGAAGTTAAATTATTAGAAAAATTCTCTATTCAACCTGAGCTTTTATACTCAACTCAAGGTGCAACATATAAAAATGCAGTTAAAGAATTTAAAAACGAACTTGGATACCTAGCTATTCCAGTAATGGCAAAATTCTACTTAACTAAATCAGTTAGTTTAGAACTTGGACCTCAAGCTTCATTCTTATTAAGTAACAAAAAAGAGTTTGACGCAGAAGACCCAAAAACTTTTGATTTTGCCGTTAATGCTGGATTAGGTCTAAAAGTAACTAAAAGTATCTTTGTTCAAGCTCGTTACGGATTAGGACTAACAGAAGTTTCAACAAAAGCTGATGTAAAAAACTCAACAGTTCAACTTTCAGCTGGATTCATGTTCTAAAAAGAATATCACATAGTTTTACAAAAACCGTTCAATTAATTAGAACGGTTTTTTTATTTTTACACTTTAGTGAAATGTTTTCAGTTAAAACGTAAAGTGAACTCACATCACTTATAATTAAAATCAAATTCTTTATGAAAATCTGCATTATCAACGGACCAAATTTAAATCTTTTAGGAAAGAGAGAACCTGAAGTTTACGGAAGCCAAACTTTTGAAGATTATTTTGAAACGTTGAAACAAAAATTTCCAAATGTTGAACTTTCTTATTACCAAAGCAATATCGAAGGGGAATTGATTGGTAAAATTCAAGAATGCGGTTTTACTTTTGATGGAATTATTTTAAATGCAGGAGCATACACTCACACTTCTATAGGTATAGGCGATGCAATGAAAGCGGTTACAACGCCAGTAATCGAAGTACATATTTCAAACACGTATGCCCGCGAAAGCTTCAGACATCAGTCTTATTTGTCTGGAAATGCAAAAGGTGTAATTTTAGGTTTTGGTCTAAAAAGTTACGATCTCGCAATTCAATTTTTCTTGTAAGTCTTTTTTTAACAATTTTTTAATAAGCTCGTTTTTAACTTATTCTACTTTTGTGAGAGAAACCACTCTCATGAAAAACTTTACTGTATTCGCCTTTTTAATTTTTTCAATTTCCAATTTTGCCCAAATCAAAGGGACAATAACTGATCTAAAAGGAAATCCTTTGCCTTTTGTTTCTGTTTTTGAAGAAAACACTTATACCAGTACCACTTCAAATGAGCAGGGAAAATACCAGCTTAATGTAAAAGAAATTGGTAAAAATAAAATCACCTTTCAATATTTAGGTTTTAAAACCCAAAAACAAACCGTTGCTTCTGATTCTAAAAGCTTGATTTTAGATGTAAAAATGGAAGAAGAAAATTTTGAACTTAATGAGGTTGTAATTAATTCAAGAGACAACCCTGCAAATGCTATTATAAAAAATGCTATTGCTAACAAAAAAAGTAATTCTGAAAAAACAGCTCGTTATACCGCTGATTTTTATTCGAAAGGAATGTTTAAAATAAAAGATCTTCCAAAGAAAATAATGGGGATGAAAGTCGATATCGGCGACGAAATGGCTTCAAATTTAGACTCGACCGGAACAGGTATTTTATATTTATCAGAAACTATATCTAAGATTTCTTTTGAGAAACCAGAAAAACTAAAAGAGAAAATCATTGCCTCTAAAATTTCTGGAAACAATAACGGATTCAGTTATAATACCGCGACTTTATCTACTTATGATTTCTATGATAACACATTAGAATTCAACATTAATCTTATCTCTCCTATCGCCAATAATGCATTCAATTACTACAAATACAAACTTGAAGGAACGTTTTTTGATGATAACAATCAGCAGATTAACAAAATAAAGGTAACACCAAAACGTGATAAAGAACCAGTTTTTGAAGGTTACATCTATATAGTTGATGATAGTTTTGCAATTTATGCTGTAGACTTAGACATAAAAGGCTACAGAATGAAAAACGAATTTACTGAAGTAATGAATCTAAAACAGAGTTTCAGTTATAATGTCAAAAATAAAATTTGGTCAAAAAACGCGCAAACTCTTTCTTTTAATGCTGGTGCTTTTGGCGTAAAGTTCTCTGGAAAGTTCAATTACGTTTATTCGAATTATGAATTTCCTGCTTCTTTTGAAAAGAAAACTTTTGGAAATGAAATTGTAGCTTTTGAAGCTGATGCAAATAAAAAAGATGATGCTTTTTGGAATCAAATACGTCCAATTCCTTTGACGATTGAAGAAAATAATGATTATATTAAAAAAGACAGTTTACAAACCATCAGAAAGTCTCAAAAATACACTGATTCAATCGACGCTAAAAACAATAAGTTTAAAATATTTGATGTTTTAATGGGTTATGATTATAAAAATACGTTCAAGAAATACTCTTTTGAATATAAAGGCTTATTGAATTTAAGTTCTTTAAGTTTTAATACCGTTCAAGGTTTTAATCTCGATTCTGGATTTTCTTTTAAAAAATGGAATGAAGAAAAAGGAACTTCAACTTCTATAAGTACAACCTTTAATTATGGTTTTTCTGACGAACGTTTTCGTGTTACAGGTCAATTCAGTCATCGTTTTAACAACATAAACCATGCTGCAATCTGGGCTTCTGGAGGAACAAAAACGGCACAATTTAATAGTGCTGAACCTATTAGTAATTTTGTCAATTCAATAAGCTCCTTGTTTTTCAAAGACAATTACATGAAATTGTACAACTTAGAATTTGCACAAATTAATTATGGTCAGGATATTGCTAACGGAATAAATTTAAACGCAAAGATTGGATACGAACAGCGAAAACCTCTTTTTAATACTACTGATTATTCTTTCTTTAAAAGAGATGATATTTACACGTCAAATAATCCACTGGCACCAAACGATTTTATAACTCCTGCATTTGATCAGCATCATTTATTTAAAACGGCTTTGACTGCACGGATTAATTTTGGAAACAAATACATTTCGAGACCTGACGGACGATACAACATTAAAAATGAAAAATATCCAACTGTATTTTTAGCTTTTGAAAAGGCATTTGCGGCGAGCGAGAAAAAATATGAATTTGAAAGAATCGGCGCTTCTGTTCAATATGATCTTTCTTTAAACAACAAAGGAGTTTTAGGAATGAACTTTAGAGCAGGTAAATTTTTCAATGCCGAAAATATCTCTTTTATAGATTACAGACATTTTAACGGAAATCGAACGCATATTGGAACAAGCGACCGCTATTTGAATGTTTTTAATTTAATGCCCTATTACACTAACAGCACAAATGACAGTTATTTTGAAATGCACTTAGAGCACAATGACATGGGCTTTGTAACCAATAAAATTCCGTTGATTAATTTATTAAAATCAACTATGAATCTAGGATTTCATACTCTGGCGATTCCTGATAGAAAACCTTACACTGAGTTTACCGTTGGTTTAGATAACCTAGGTTTCGGAAAATTCAAGATATTCAGAGTAGATTATGTACATTCCTACCAAGGAGGAATTCAGCAAAACGGAGTTGTTTTCGGGCTGAAGATTTTGAATGTGTTGGATTAAAAAAGTTGCTAAGATACTAAGGTTCTAAGATGCTAAGTTTTTTTCTCAGCACCTTAGAACCTTAGCTCCTTTTAATCTAAAAATCAATGATAATCATCTGGTTCGATGTGAATCAAAACATTTCCTAATTGAGGGATTTTTTCTTTTAAGGTATCTTGTAATTTATGGGATAAATCGTGACCTTCTTTAACTGATATTTTTGCTGATACGATGGCATGAAGATCGACATGATATTTCATTCCCGCTTTACGAATAAAGCATTTTTCGGTTCCTAAGATTCCAACAACGGTTAATGATTTTATTCTGATTTCTTCAACTAAATCATCATTTAGATTCTCATCCATGATTTCACCTAATGCTGGCCTAAAAATTTTATAACTGTTGTAAAGTATAAAAAATGCAGCAAAAAGTGCCGCCCAATCATCTGCAGATTCGTAACCTTTTCCCATAAATAGCGCAATCGAAATCCCAATAAATGCTGCTACAGAAGTAATGGCGTCACTGCGATGATGCCAAGCATCTGCCGCCAAAGAGGAACTATTTGTTTGTTTACTGCGTTTCATTACTAATCGAAACGAATATTCTTTCCAGATAATAATGGCTCCCAAAACATACAAAGTCCATGATTTAGGCAAGGCATGCGGCGTTTGAATATTGGCAATACTTTCGTAACCAATAATAGTTGCTGATGTAATTAAAAACCCAACAACCAAAAATGTAATTAAAGGTTCGGCACGACCATGACCGTATGGATGATTTTCATCTGCAGGTTTATTAGAATACTTAATTCCGAATAAAACCAGACAAGACGAAAATATATCGGTTGTCGATTCGATCGCATCTGCAATCAAGGCATATGAATTGCCAAAAAAACCTGCGAGACCTTTTATAAGGGCCAGGCAGGTATTTCCAACTATACTAAAGATAGTAGCTTTTACAGCTTTTTGTTCATTTGTCATTTAACGACATTTATTTTTTTCTGCCACGAATTACACGAAGACTAACAGTGTGTCTTATTTCACTAATTAGAAAAAACTAAATTCGTGTAATTAAATTCCAAAAATTAAAAATTTGTGCAATTTGTGGCTAACTTTTATTTACGCTCTCACGATTTTTGCTCCAATTGCTCTCAAACGCTCGTCGATACGCTCGTATCCACGATCAATTTGTTCGATATTTTGAATTGTACTTGTTCCTTTTGCAGAAAGAGCTGCTATCAACAATGAAATTCCTGCACGAATATCAGGAGACGACATTGTTGTTGCTTTTAATTGAGATTCAAAATTATGTCCCATAACCACAGCTCTGTGCGGATCACATAACATAATTTTTGCTCCCATATCGATTAATTTATCTACGAAAAACAAACGGCTTTCGAACATTTTTTGATGAATTAAAACATCGCCTTTTGCTTGTGTTGCCACAACTAAAACGATACTTAACAAGTCAGGTGTAAATCCTGGCCAAGGTGCATCGGCAATTGTTAAGATTGAACCATCGATATCCGTTTTTACTTCATATCCATCTTTATGAGCAGGAATATAAATATCATCATTGCGTTTTTCGATTGTAATTCCAAGTTTTCTGAATGTATTTGGAATCAAACCTAAATTTTCCCAGCTTACATTTTTAATCGTGATTTCGCTTTTTGTCATAGCCGCAAGACCAATCCAAGAACCAATTTCGATCATATCTGGTAAAATTCTATGCTCGCATCCGCCAAGACTTTCAACACCTTCGATAGTCAATAAATTAGAACCAACTCCAGTAATTTTAGCTCCCATCGAATTCAACATTTTACACAATTGCTGTAAATATGGTTCGCATGCCGCGTTGTAAACTGTAGTTGTTCCTTTAGCTAAAACTGCAGCCATTACAATATTTGCAGTTCCTGTTACAGACGCTTCGTCTAATAACATATCTGTTCCTGTAAGACCTTCTGGAGCTTCTACTCCGTAAAAATGGTCTTCTCTGTTATATCTAAATTTTGCTCCAAGATTGATAAACCCTTCAAAGTGTGTATCTAATCTACGACGACCAATTTTATCTCCTCCTGGTTTAGGAATATATCCTTTTCCGAAACGAGCTAAAAGAGGCCCAACAATCATAATAGAACCACGTAAAGCTCCGCCTTCTTTTTTGAAAGCTTCTGTTTCTAAATACCCAACATTAACCTCATCAGCTTGAAAAGTGATTGATCCCGGTTCGTTACGTTGAATTTTCACCCCTAAATTACCCAACAACGTGATTAATTTATTGATGTCTATAATATCAGGAATGTTATTAATTTTTACTTTCTCTCCTGTTAGAAGCACGGCACATAAAATTTGTAACGCCTCATTCTTTGCTCCTTGTGGAGTGATTTCTCCTTTTAAAGGAGTTCCTCCTTCGATTTTAAAAATTCCCATAGATTTCTTTTAGGTTCTCAGGTTCTAAGATTCTGAGGTTCTAAGCTAAAAATTTTAGCCTCTTAGTCCCTTAGCATCGTAGCCCCTTTTTTATTTCTGATTATTATTTTTTTGAAAGGTCTTTTGTTTACCTCCTTTATTGTTTTTGTTGTTTTGAATTTTTGGCTGTCCGGCTGGTGTAATCTTATTTGAAACACGCTTATTAGTACGCATCAAATCTGTTGTGTTCAACAATTCTTCAGTACTGTGAAGCAGGTTTATTTTTCCTCCCGACAATTCATACAAGTGCTCAAAAATTACATCATCTTTTACGGTGTCTTTGTTCCAGCTCAAAAATGATTTTTTCATGTGGTTGGCAATTACCATAACCAATGCATTTTTCATTTCGCCTTCCTCCCATTTATTGGCCACATCAATCATATATTTGATGTTGTTTCCATAAAATCTGTATTTAGGAAAGTTCTGCGGATATTGCAAAACATCTGGTTTTAACTGCAATACATCTCTTGATGGAATTGGATACGGAGATTCTACATTCAATTTAAAATCAGACATAATAAAAAGCTGATCCCATAATTTATGCTGAAAATCCGGCACATCACGCAAATGAGGATTTAAGCTTCCCATAACCTGAATGATATATTTCGCTGCTTTGTTGCGCGTTTCATCATCTTCAATTGCAGTAGCCTGATCAATCAATTTTTGTAAATGACGACCATATTCTGGAATAATTAATCGTTGTCTTTCAGAATTGTATTCTAAATTAAAAACAACATCATTCGCGACTTCTTTTTTATATTTTTCGTTCATAAGTTATAATGAAACTATACCTTCTATTGTAGAGACTTCTTTGTATTTAACAATTACAGCATCAGAACTGTGCATGGTAACATCTACAGAAACACTGGTAAACTTACCCGTTTTAGATTTTGTTGTTTTAATAACAGCGCCCATATCATCAAAAGCTTTTTCGACACGCTCAACATTGTCTGCTACAGTTGGCACAATAAATTTATACAAATATTCTGCCGGCCAAGTATTTGCGTTATCAAGTTCTACTTTTAATCTTTCGTAAAATTCGGCTGTTTTTTTTTCTTTATCGTTCTCCATTTGTAATTAAAAATAAACGCAAATATACGATTTTTGAATTTAGAATTTTGAGTTTAAATTTTAGATTTTTTCTATTGAAAAGATAACTGTTTTTTTGCCAGGAATTTCAAGAATTTATACTAGTTATGCTGCCGTAAATTTCTTTATTAAATTTCAAAACTTTTTGATTTCTTTTAAAATTTAAATTGGCAAAATTCATAGCAAACCTTTATATTTGGAATACTTTGCAACTCTGCTCTCGATAACTATCGGGATTGCAAAATTAAAACAAATTACAATGAAAAAACTCTTTTTACTCTTTATCGCTTTTACAATAAACTCGATTCAAGCACAAGAAGTCAAAACCTTAACTTATTTTCAAAATGACACGCTTAAATTGGACTTAGATTTGTATCTGCCAAAGAAAAAAGCAAATGAAAAAACTCCTGTAATTCTGTTTGCATTTGGCGGCGGATTTTCTGGCGGCGAACGCACAAGTGAAAAAGACTTTGGAATGTTTATGGCTAAAAACGGCTACGCAGTTGCCAGCATTTCATACAATTTATATATGAAAGGAAAAGATTTTGGATGCAAAGGAATTTTAACCGAAAAAATAAGAGCAATTCAAATTGGTGTCAGCGATATGTGGCAGGCAACTTCTTATTTAATTGAAAATGCCGACAAATATAATCTTGATACTTCAAAAATCTTTATTTCTGGAATTAGTGCTGGTGCCGAAATTGGTTTTCATGCTTCGTTTTGGGATTATAAATTGATGAATTTATACAAACGTAATTTGCCTGAAAATTTTAAATATGCAGGTTTCATTGGTGGTTCAGGCGCAATTCAAGATATTAATTTAATTACCAAAGAAAAAACGATTCCGATGTTATTGGCACACGGAAGCAATGACGATACGGTTCCATACAACGCAGGTTCGCACCGTTCGTGTCCAACAAATGCTTCGGGCTGGCTGATTTTGTTTGGATCTTACGCCGTTTACAATCATATGCAGGATTTACATAAAGACATTGAACTGATTACTTTTTGCGGCGGCGGACATGAATTCTCGGGTTACCTTTTTCATGAAGGACAGCAATATGTTTTAGATTTTGTGAATGATGTTTTGAAAGGCAAAAGATTTGAATCGCATTTGATTGTTCCTTCTAAAAAAGACGTGAATACTGGTAAATATTTATTCTGCGAATAAATACTTTGACCAAACCAAAATATTAAAAATATTACACACCTTTAAACTGGACTGAAGTCCAGCCCTACAATATTTGTTGAGCCTTTGGCTCTTTCTCTAATTCAGTTCCACAGGAACAAACTATATTGTAGAGCTGAACTTCAGTCCAATTCACCGCAAAATTCATAAAACACAAACCTCTTTTGATTCAGTTCCGCAGGAACAAACCATATTGTAGAGCTGGACTTCAGTCCAGTTCACCTCAAAATTCATAAAACACAAACCTCTTTTGATTCAATTCCGCAGGAACAAACTATATTGTAGAGCTGGACTTCAGTCCAGTTTACCGTAATATTTCGCGAATCAACAAATACACGAACAACCAACCATTTCCGTCAAAAATGCCAAATCTTTCGCTTCGCGTAAATATTCTTTTTAATTACGAATAAGTTTAGGTAAATTTGCGCTTTATTTTTAGAATAGTGCAAAAACAAATTATAGTCCTTATTGGAGGTCCTGGTACAGGAAAATCTACACTTATAAACGAATTAGTCGCTCGCGGCTATTGCTGTTATCCCGAAATTTCTAGAGAAGTTACACTCGAAGCTCAAAAAAGAGGTATCGAACAATTGTTCTTAGAACAGCCTTTATTATTCAGCGAAATGCTCTTGGAAGGACGTGTTAAACAATACGAAAATGCAAAAAAGGAGCCTGATACTGTAGTTTTTATTGATCGCGGAATTCCTGATGTTACAGCCTACATGGACTATATTGGTGATGAGTACCCTGAACATTTTGCAAAAGCTTGCGAAGATTATAAATATTCTAAAACTTTTATTTTACCGCCTTGGGAAGAAATTTATCAGAGCGACACTGAGCGTTATGAGAATTTTGAACAGGCACTAACAATTCAGAACCACTTAATCGAAACGTATAAAAAATACGGATATGATTTAATTGAAGTTCCTAAAGATACGGTTGAAAACAGAATTCTTTATATATTAGATAAAATTTAGCGGCGGGTTTAAAGTTGCAAAACTAGAAACTGATTTCTAAATTTTTAACTTTAACACTTTGGCCATGCAGGAAGCACAAGATATTCTTTTAAAATACTGGAAACACGAAAGTTTCAGACCGCTGCAAAAAGAAATTATTGATTCGGTTTTAGAAGGTCATGATACTTTTGCACTGCTGCCAACTGGAGGCGGAAAATCAATTTGTTTTCAGGTTCCAACTATGATGCGCGAAGGAATCTGCTTGGTTATTTCACCATTGATTGCTTTGACGAAAGACCAAGTAGCGAATCTTCAAAAAAGAGAAATTAAAGCAATTGCTCTTACTGGTGGAATTCATACGGAAGAAATTATCGACCTTCTGGACAATTGCCAGTTCGGAAATTACAAATTTCTTTATCTTTCGCCGGAGCGTTTACAATCAGACTGGATATTAGAACGTATCAAAAATCTTCCTATAAGTTTTATTGCCATTGATGAAGCGCATTGTGTTTCGCAATGGGGGCATGATTTTAGACCGGCTTATTTAAAAATTTCTGAGCTCAAAAAACACTTTCCTAAAATTCCTTTTTTGGCTCTGACTGCAACTGCAACTCCAAGAGTTGTTGAAGATATTAAAACTGAATTAGGATTAAAAGATACTAAACTATTTCAACAGTCTTTCGAAAGAAAGAATATCGCATACATGGTTTTTGAAGTTGAAGATAAACTGTATCGCGTTGAACAAATTTTAAAGAAAAATCCACAGCCTTCTATTATATATGTACGAAATAGAAAATCCTGTTTAAATATCTCAACACAATTACAATCGCTGGGTTTTAGAGCTACTTATTATCACGGAGGTCTTTCGACAAAAGAAAAAGATAAAAATATGCAGTTGTGGATGTCGGAACAAGCACAAGTTATTGTTGCCACAAATGCGTTTGGAATGGGAATTGACAAAGACAATGTAAAAACGGTCATTCATACACAATTGCCTGAAAATCTAGAAAACTATTATCAGGAATCTGGAAGAGCGGGACGAAATGGCGAAAAAGCCTTTTCGGTTTTATTATACAATAATTCAGATGCGAACCAAACTGAACAACAGTTTTTAAGTATTCTGCCTGACAAAAAATTCTTAAAAACAATGTATGTCAAGCTGTGCAACTATTTTCAAATAGCTTACGGCGAAGGCTTAGACGATACTTTCTCTTTTAAACTGAATCACTTTTGCAACAAATACGACTTCCCTACTTTAAAAACATATAATGCTTTACAGTTTTTAAATCAACAAGGAATCATTACAATGTCTCAGGAATTTTCAGAGAAGGTTACAATGCAGTTTTTAATTGAATCTAAAGAAGTTATTCGATACACAAGTTTGAATCAGAAAGACGAAGAAATTATTTTAGCCATTTTAAGAACTTACCCAGGAGTTCACGAAATGAAAACACCGATTAATCTTTCTTTGATTGCAAAAAAATCAAATCATACCGAAGAACAGGTTACTTCTCTTTTAGAAAAATTGAGAGAGAAAGAGATTATAGAGTACAAATCTAAAAACAATGATGCTACTATATTATTCAATGAAGTTCGCGAAGATGATCTAACTATAAATAGAGTTTCAAAGTATCTAGAAAAACAGAATCAGCTTAAACAAGAACAGCTTTCATCTGTTCTATATTATATAAAGGAGAGCAAAACCTGCAAAAACAGATTGGTTTTGGATTATTTTGGAGAAGAAACTAATTCGAATTGTGGAGTTTGCTCCTATTGCATTACGCAAAAAGGAAAAATCACGGAGGCCGATTCTATTGCTGACAAAATCTTGTCTTTATTAAAAACGGCATCTTTGAGTTCAAGAGAAATTCAAAATCAGATAAAACTAGATGCATCAGATATAATACTTGTTCTTCAAGAATTATTAGAAAACAATCATATCGTTATATTAGCGAACAATAAATACACTTTAAAATCATAATGGAAAAATTACGAATTATATTTATGGGAACGCCAGAATTTGCTGTTGGCATTCTGGATACTATTATAAAAAACAATTACGACGTTGTGGGCGTTATCACAGCTGCAGATAAACCGGCCGGTCGCGGACAAAAAATAAAATATTCGGCGGTAAAAGAATATGCATTGGCAAACAATCTTACTTTATTACAGCCAACTAATTTAAAAGATGAAAGTTTTTTAACCGAATTAAAAGCTTTAAATGCTAATTTACAAATAGTAGTTGCCTTTAGAATGCTGCCAAAAGTGGTTTGGGAAATGCCAAGTTTAGGAACTTTTAATCTTCATGCTTCTTTACTTCCAAATTATAGAGGTGCAGCACCTATTAACTGGGCAATTATTAATGGAGAAACCAAAACTGGAGTTACAACTTTCTTTATCGATGACAAGATTGATACTGGAGCAATGATTTTAAATTCGGAAATCGCCATTGAGCCAGAAGAAAATGCAGGACAATTGCACGATCGATTAATGTTACTGGGAAGCCAAACTGTAATTGACACTTTAAAAGTTATTGAAAACGGAAATGTTACCACAACAATTCAGGAAGACAATGACGAAATCAAAACGGCATATAAGCTAAATAAAGAGAATTGTAAAATTGACTGGACGAAATCTGGAGCTGAGATCAATAATTTAATTCGAGGATTAAGTCCTTATCCTGCTGCGTGGTGTTTTTTGAAGGATAAAAATGAAGAATTAAGCATTAAAATATATGAAGCTAAACTAGCTGTAGAAGCACATTCTTATGAAATTGGAAGTTTAATCAGCAGCAAAAAAGAAATCAAAATTGCAATTAAAGAAGGATTCATTCAGCTTTTGAGTTTACAATTACCCGGAAAAAAGCGAATGCAAGTAGCAGAATTATTAAACGGAATAACTTTTTCTGATAGTGCAAAGGTCTATTAACATCAGTAAAACAGGGGTTTGTACCTGTTTTTGATCGATAAACAACACCCTTTATGAACAAAAAAAGCAAGTTATCAACAATTATTGCTAAAATTAAAGAAAACACTTGCACGCAACGGATTTCCTACTAAATTTGTGTATTAACAATTTTTTTTAACCAACAATTAATAACTAATTATTATGAACAAATCAGAATTAATCGATGCTATCGCTGCTGATGCAGGAATTACAAAAGCTGCGGCTAAATTAGCTTTAGAGTCATTTTTAGGAAATGTAGGATCTACTTTGAAAAAAGGCGGAAGAATTTCATTAGTAGGTTTTGGATCTTGGTCAGTATCTGCGAGAGCTGCTAGAGACGGTAGAAACCCTCAAACAGGAAAAACTATCAAAATTGCTGCAAAAAATGTAGTAAAATTTAAAGCTGGTGCTGAATTAGAAGGAGCAGTGAACTAATAAGAAAGTTCTCTAATCTAAATAATATAATTAAAACCCTCCTCGTGGAGGGTTTTTTTATGCGGTTTAACGATTTTATTTGTGATTTTAATTTTTTTATGAGTAAATTTAATAAAAATTGTAGCCGTATGATTTCAGAAAAATTAAAAAAAGGACACCTGCTTATTGCCGAGCCTTCAATAATTGGAGATTTATCTTTTAACAGATCGGTAATTTTATTAGCAGACCATAACAAAGAAGGATCAATAGGATTTATCATTAATAAACCGTTAAAATACACAATTAATGATCTTATCCCAGAAATTGATGCGACCTTCAAAATATATAATGGAGGCCCAGTTGAGCAAGACAATTTGTACTTCATTCACAATATTCCTGAGTTAATCCCGAATAGTGTCGAGATTTCTAATGGAATATACTGGGGAGGTGATTTTGAATCGACCAAAGACTTAATAAATAACGGATCAATCAACAAGAACAATATCCGTTTTTTCTTAGGCTATACTGGTTGGGACGAAAATCAGCTTGAGAATGAAATGCAGGGAAACTCCTGGATTATTGCTGATAATAATTACAAAAATAAAATTATTGGAAAGTCGACCACTCACTTTTGGAAAGAACAAATTATTGAGCTTGGCGGCGACTATCTCATTTGGTCAAATGCACCTGAAAACCCATATCTGAATTAATTTTCAGATATGGATTCATTTAGTTTTTGCACTAATAAGTAAGCCAAATTACTTGTAAACTCTTTTTTTCGATATTTAGTTATCGGCTGTATTCCCGTGATTACATTTGTGAGAAATAATTCATCTGCTTTTTGAAGATCAAATGGCGAGATTATTTCCTCAGTTATTTCTATGCCCTCAACTTTTTTAGCTAAAGCTAAAATCTGTTTACGCATAATTCCATTTAAACAACCTTCAGAAACTGGCGGCGTAATAAGTTTTTTACCTACAAGCATAAACAAATTTCCTTGCAAAGCTTCAACAACATTTTTAGCATCATTTAGCAATATGCAATTTGCCAGTCCATTTTCATGTGCAAAAATACTTCCCGTAACATTAATCATTTTATTAGTCGTTTTAATCGACGATAATAACTGCTTTGTTACATAGAAGTCTTTATACAAATCAACTTCATATTCAGCAGTATTTAAAGCATATAAAGTGCTTTTGAGTGCAACTGCGTGAATCAAAAAAGAAACTTCATTACTTTTTGGAAGATACAGACCGCCATCTTTTCTAAAAACGGTAATTCGAGCTCTTGCAGATCCAGAAATATTCTTTTCTTTAAGCAGATTTAAAATTTGCTCTTCGAAATATTCCATTGTAAAGTTCATTGGAATTTCC
Organism: Flavobacterium sp. FlaQc-30; assembly: GCF_044005885.1. Lineage (NCBI taxonomy): Bacteria > Pseudomonadati > Bacteroidota > Flavobacteriia > Flavobacteriales > Flavobacteriaceae > Flavobacterium > Flavobacterium sp. FlaQc-30. The sequence continues at coordinate 124,273 of NZ_JBIPCO010000009.1, forward strand.
ATTCTCACCACTCGCATTGAAGCCATTAATCTAAAATAGTGATCTTCAAGAAACAAGATTTTATTATTGATTATTTTTACCGTTTCAAAAACGCCGTCTCCATATAAAAAAGCACGATTTTGCGTTAAGATATTTTCTTCTAGTGCTATGTTTCCGTTAAAATTGATCATAAAAAAACCCTGAATTTTGTTCAGGGCAAATATAAGGCATAAAATAGACTTTTACTAAACAGATCCTATAAGATGTTTCAAATCTGAGATTTGATTCTCCCACAATTGTTTAGCTTCTCCTACTTCTTCTTTTTCAGCGAAATCAACTACCATTAATGATACATCTTTAGTCAATTCATCAACTAAAATATGCAGTTCAAAAAAGTACTCAGTATCCTTACTGCTTTCATCAACCCATTTAAATTTTACTTTTTCACCGGTTTTTTTTGAAGCTAATCGCGCTTTTTCCTGCGAATCATTCCAAATAAAAGTGAAAAACTCACCTCTTGAATTAACATTATCAGCAAACCATTCTGATAAACCTGACGGCGTTGATATATATTGATACAATAATTGCGGCGAAGAATTGATCGGGAACTCGATCTCGTAACGTATTTTTGGATCCATGTGCTACTTTTAATTTTTTCGAAATATAAGAATATATGTTCAAAAACAATGCATTTTTAAAAATATTTTTTTTTCTTCATTTTATGCTTGTACGCTTTAATATTATTTCTATCTTTGCACCCGCAATCAGGAATTCATGATAGCAGTCCAGGCGAGGTAGCTCAGTTGGTTAGAGCGCAGGATTCATAACCCTGAGGTCACGGGTTCAACTCCCGTCCTCGCTACAGGTAAAAAGGCATCACTTAAAAGTGATGTCTTTTTTTTATTTACAGTGATTATTTATGGCAAAATTTGTAACTTACATTTTATAATTATCGCTAAAAACAGCTTTTTGAAAACTAAGTAATTCATTAAAAATCATGGATATAGTAAAATTTAAAATCACATCAAAAACGATAAAGGTAGAAGTACGCAATTCGAATAATTATGTTTTTAATTTCAATACTGCTTTAGAAATTGAAAAAGAAGACAAAGATGTTTTATTAAAACTATACAATGCATTAGATCTTCTTTTTAAGAAAGAAGCCGTGAGCGAGGTAAAAAACTACATTTCACCTAATCAAACGAATATACTTGACCAAATTTCTGCCGTTGATAATTTAGAGCAGGAAAAATAATCAACTCCTTTTAGATTTAAATAATTTGAGGGTTAAAGAAGTTCTTCTTCTTTAACCCTTTTATATTTTAAAACAAAACACTTCCCTTCTTTTACAGTCACACAACACTCACTTTCAAACAATTACACATAACTCTTTTATTAGCTGTAAAAACAAAAAGCATCATTTTTAATAAAAATTTAAGCTCTTTTCTTTTACAAAATCATTAACTTGTTGTAAAATTTAAAACTACACTAGTTTTAATCTTATTTTAAGCAGGCCAATTTCCATCATTTCACCCCTAAATTCAAGCATCTGTTAACAGGATTTGCGGTCTGCCACATGCAGTTATTTTATTTTAATTAAAAAAGAATAAATCTATGCGAGTATCTGTAGTCCGAAAAAACATAAAATTCATCCCCGATTCAAAAAGAGTTGTTGCCCGCTATTTTATGAATGGTGAAGAACGAACGCAGCAAATGGTTGCTCGAATAATGACACTTAACGAAAAACAGGTTCTAGAGACTCTGGAACAAACTCTTCGTGAATTTGCAAGACGTCATCGAAACATCTCTTCTATTTTTATCAAACATTGCGAAAAAATAAGTCCAATAATCGAAGCAATGCAAATTGACTACGAAGGAATGTCTCTGGATCGAAAAATGCTTATTGGCTCGTATTGTACAATGGAATATGCGATCGAGTCAGCAGCTATCTTCAACCCTTCTATTGTCGAAGATTTTGATCAATCTGGTTTAGAGGCGGGCGAAAAACGTGTTATCATATCTTTTCGCGCAACGGGCGAAGGTCATATATCTTCAATTGTTTTTAGAAGAGGAATTCTGGATAAGCACAACAATTTGCAGATTATGAAAATTGGTCACAACATTGACAAAGCTGAAATTGAACACAAAACTTTATTCAACAAAGAACGCTTCTTGACTAAGTTGTATGAAATGCATACTAAAGACAAATACATTGTTCAGATTATGCAGGATTTACCAGATGAGTTTGAGTTTGCTATTTTAAAAAATATGCTGAATACTGCCTTAAGCGATCCATCTATTCGAGAGGAAAGAAGAACAGCACTTGAAGAAATACTTTGGCTTGCCAATTCATTTTATGACCTGCTATTCAAACACGATTCTGATATTACAGAGCGTGTTATATTTCCGATTTCTGACTCTGAAAGCCGCGGAATCGAAGATGCTCGTTTTGTTCGTTTTATTGACGACGACGATTCTGTACGCATTATGGCGACTTATACGGCTTATAATGGTCATACAATTTTACCTAAACTTATTTCTACTGAAGATTTTTATAGTTTTAGAGTAATGCCTTTGAATGGCGAAGGTGCTCAAAACAAAAATCTTGCTTTATTTCCTCGAAAAATAAAAGGAAAATTTGCAATGCTTGCCAGAATAGACGGCGTAAATAACTACATTATGTATTCTGACAGAGTAACACAATGGAACAAAACTATACTTCTTCAGGAGCCGCGTTACACTTGGGAATTTACACAAATAGGAAATTGCGGTTCTCCTCTTTGGACTGAGGAAGGATGGCTTATTATTACTCACGGTGTTGGCACAATGAGACGTTACTGCATTGGCGCTTCGTTGTTTGATCTTGATGATCCGTCTAAAGAAATTGGAAGGCTTGCAGAACCGTTGCTTTCTCCGCTTGAAGACGAAAGAGAGGGATATGTGCCAAATGTTGTATACTCCTGCGGTGCCATTATTCACAACAACAGTCTTATATTACCTTATGCTGTTTCTGACTATTCTTCTACTTATGCAGTTGTTGATCTTGTTGAATTATTGACTGCTTTAAAGAAAAGTAAACAATAATTTCAGAAACAGAAATCGCATAGAATTAGAAATAAATCTAAAAATATAATTTGGAAGAAAATAATCTTAAAAAAGTTTTTCTTTATTTTGACCTGCGTTACAACAAAACTACAAACTTCATCTTTTAAATTTTAAAATAAAGCTCAATGAAATTAGACCAAATTCTGGATAACATTCTTCCTATACCAGAAACTTCAAAACGGCTTCTTCAAGATTGTATTGAAGAAAAAAGTTATTCTAAAGGACATATTTTATTGAGAGCTGACAAAATCGAGACTACTATTTATTTTATCAAAAAGGGAATTGCAAGAGCATATTCCAATCAGAATGACAATGAAGTAACATTTTGGTTTGGTAAAGAGGGCGACACTATTTTATCTATGAAAAGCTACGTTGTTTATCAAAAGGGATATGAAGATGTTGAGCTGTTAGAAGATTGCGAATTGTATGAATTGAAATCAAATAAACTGCAGAAGCTTTTTGAAATCGACATTCATATTGCCAACTGGGGCAGAAAATTTGCGGAAAAAGAACTTGTAAAAACAGAAGAGCGTCTTATTTCACACCAATTTCGCAGCGCAACGGAACGATATTTGGAGCTTTTGCAAAATAATCCGCAATTAATTCAACGCGTGCAATTAGGCTACATTGCTTCTTATCTTGGCATTTCACAAGTCAGCTTGAGCAGAATTCGCGCTGAAATTAAATAACTTTTATTTTTTAACATTTGTTAAAATCTCTCTGACTTCCTTTTCTAATCTTTGCACAAAAAAAGATATGAATTGGATTGTTTTAATTATTGCGGGATTATTTGAAGTTGCTTTTGCTACTTGTTTAGGAAAAGCTAAAGAATCAACTGGAAATGAAATGTATTTATGGTATACTGGTTTCTTGATTTCTCTTACAATCAGTATGGCACTTTTGATAAAAGCAACGCAAACCTTACCAATAGGCACGGCTTATGCAGTATGGACTGGTATTGGTGCGGTGGGAACTGTTTTGGTTGGGATTTTAGTTTTTAAAGATCCTGCTAACTTCTGGCGACTTTTCTTTATCACTACTCTTATTGGGTCAATTATTGGATTGAAATCATTATCACATTAATAAAATGTTTCCCAACATTTTTAAGAACTGCTTACAGCTTTTTCTATTTAAAACTTAATTGTTAGACTAAGCTGTTTGCCGTTTGTTTTCGAATTGCTTTTGCTTTTTTAACTTTTGCTACATTAAGATAAACTATAGATCCAAGCATCACGGCTATACCTATTATCTGCAAAAAACTAACTTTTTCTCCTAAAATAATATGCGCACAAAAAACGGCGGCAGGCAATTCTAACGTCAGTAAGACAGAACTTAAACCGGCTCCAATTTTTGGCATTCCCACAGAAAAACAAATTGGCGGAATCACCGTTCCAAAAATGGCTAAAAATGTTCCCCATTGCAGCAACCCAAAATCTAAATGCGTACTTGTAACAATCGCTTCGCAGTTAATTAAAAAGATTATCATTGCCGACCCGCTTGTCATTAAAGCGCTTTTTTCGAACATTGGCGTCTCTTTTCCTATTTTGCTGGTAAAAACAATGTAAAGCGTATAAAGTAATGCTGACAATAAACTTAGTAAAACACCAATAATTGAAATATTAGAATTCCCCAAATCTAAAAGGTTACCAGCTAAAATAGTTCCTAAGATTACAAAAACGGCACACCAAACCTCAACAGCATTTGTTTTTTTCTTAAAAAAGATCCACTCAACAGCAATGCTAAGCCAAGTGATCTGCATTAGTAAAACAATTGCCAATGAAGCTGGAATATAAGCTACCGAAAGATAATAAGTATAAGTCGAGGTTCCCATTGAGGTTCCTGCCAAGAGTAATTTCCAATTTGGGGTAATTTTTTTTCTGTTCTTTATACTTTTAAAAAGTACTATTGTCCACAAAATCAAAGTTCCCATTAAAGCCTGAGTCAATGTAACTTCTCCAGCTGTATAGCCTTGTCCGTAGGCAATTTTAGCAAATGATGAAAGCATTCCAAAACTTAATGCTCCCAATGCTACAACGAGTATATATTTATTCATTATTTCAACTAAAAATCTATTTTTTGTCCAAACAAAAGTATACAACAGCGAACAATAATCTATATTAACAAAATAAATATGTATTTTATTCTTAAAAAATATCAACTAATCGTTTTTTATCCTAAATTAGAATATTTTTTATTATCTAACTGGAAAAAATCCGATGCAAGAATTAAACAAACAAGAAATTGAGTTATTGAGAATCCTTCAAAAAAATGCAAAATTTGACATTACGGATCTAACTGAGAAATTAAACATGTCGAGAACTTCTGTTTATGACCGAATAAAAAAACTGGAAACCGAAGGCTATATAAAGGATTATGTTGCGATAATTGATCCGAAAAAAGTAGGATTGAATTTTACCGTAATTATAAATGTTTCACTAAATAGTCAGCGTCTTGAACTTGTAGAAGAATTTACTAAACAGGTGGCTGCTCTTGAAGAAGTGGTTGAAGGATATATTACTGGAGGAATTTTTGATTATGTTTTAAAAGTGGTTGTAAAAGATCCTGAAGCTTTTAATGATTTTATTCGAAAACTTTCGGTAATTCCGAATATCAGTAAAGTGCAAAGTTCGTTTGTGATGAACTACATAAAGCAGTCAACAAATCTGCATTTTTAATCTAAGAAAATTTTATCTGCTTAAAAATTTTACTTTGTCTTGAACACAGCACCGTACAGCTTGCTTTACGCTCTTAATAAAAACCTTACAATACTCTAAAAAATGAGTTAAAATAGACTGTGGAGAAGAATTTTTCTTCATAAAAAAATATATTTGTCTAAAACATTATTGCCCTTTTTTAGAAGCAAAAAAAACATTAGTATGGATAATGAAAAATTTATTTTCTGCCTAGAAGGCGTTCAGGATGTAGATAACATTACAGCTACTGATGTGGTCAAAAATCTTGAAGAAATTGCTTTTGACCAAGGTATTGCCAGCATATACAAAACCTGTGATACTATAGAAAGTCTAGAAGAAAGCCTAAATACATTACTGTATGATGATCATAATTTTAAGGATTACGAAATTATTTATCTGGTAATGCCTGGTCAGGAAAATAATATCTGTCTTCATGATTATTACTACAGTTTAGAAGAAATAGCAGAACTTTTTGAAGGAAAAATGAAAGGAAAAATTATTCATTTTGCCAATAAAAAAAGATTGGATCTTAATGATGATGAAGCGCAGTATTTTCTTGATATTACTGGTGCTCGTGCCATTTCGGGCTATGGTTCTTCTTATAATAAAATTGCCAGCTGCAGTACTATTGACAAGGCTTTTTTCAGTTTATATCAAGAAAACGACGATCTTACCGAAGTGGTCGAAGATTTATACCAAAAACACTATGCACTTTGCAAATTACTAGATTTTAGATTGTATTATTAAGTATGAAAACAAAGGCAGATGAAAATGTAAAAACATACGAAGCAAAGGGATTTAGAGAGAAATTTTTAGGCGAGGACAATCCGATGCATGTTCTTTTCAGGTCAAACTCGGATCATTTTTTCTGTTTAAAAATGGAAGAAATGATGCGTTTGCGGTATCCTGTTCCTCCTTCCAAACACAGCTGTCATACTTTAATTTTTGTAAGCTCAGGTTCACATATTATGAAGTCGGGATACGAAGAGTACCAAACGGTTTCCAATGAAATTATTGTTGTTCCTGCAGGTCAAGTTTTTTCAATAAAAAACATCAACAATGCACATAATGGCTATATCTGTCAATTTCATCCTGATATTTTAATTGGGAAATATGGTAATCGGGAAATGCTGAATGATTTTGATTTTTTGAAAATTTCCGGCAACCCTAAAGTTACTTTGACTCCAGAGGATGTGCCTGATGTCGTGACCATTTTAAACCGACTTCAAAAAGAATATTCTGAAACGACAACTGCAAATTTAAATATTGTGCAATCGTATTTAATTGCCTTGTTTCATGAAATGAACAAAAATTCGATTAAAGTTTCCAAAAACATTTCGGCTGCTGAGGTTATTACAAATAAGTTCAAGGAACTGATTCACCAAAACATTAAGACACAGCATTTGGTTCATTATTATGCATCTCTGCTAAATGTTACTCCAAACCATTTAAACAAATCGGTAAAAACTGTTACGGGCAAATCTGCAGCCAAATGGATTGATGAAACCATATTGCTTGAGGCTAAATATCTGCTTTTTCAAACGACACTTTCTGTAAGTGAAATCGCTATACAAGTAGGTCACGAAGACCAATCGTACTTTAGCCGTTTCTTTAAAAAACATGAAGGAATTACTCCTATTCAATACCGAAAAATGATTGATAAATCCTAATTATTGATTATTGAATCCTATTAAACACGATTGCTTTTTTCAGAAATTTGCCTCTTCAAAAAATGCAAATTATGATTTATGTATTTAAAACTTCTGTAGACAGCACTTCAAAATTTGAGTCGGCTTCTGCATTGCTTCACGAATTACTGCCTGATACCTTATGGAATTTTGATCTCGAAGACTGTGATAATATTTTGAGAATTGACAGCGAACTTGACATTCCTAATTTAATTCTTAATAATGCTGTTTTTGACTGCATTGAATTAGAATAAAACTTAAATATTTATAACGCCTTCACATATTTTATGGAATCTAAATTATACCAAAACCGAACTTTTGACACTATCGATTACTCTGATCAAAGTTTATCGAATACTGAATTTGTAAATTGCGAATTCATCAATTGCAACTTTTCTAAAAGCGATTTAAGTCATAATGATTTTCTAGATTCTACTTTTAAAAACTGTAATCTTTCGTTGGCGATTCTTAAAAATACGGGATTAAAAAACATCAATTTCATTGGCTGTAAATTAATGGGATTAGATTTTAGCGCCAGTAACAGCTTTTTATTTTCAATGAATTTTCAAGATTGTCTTTTAGATTATTCGACTTTCATTTACAAAAAACTAAAGAAAACTAATTTTGTTGACTGCTCTATAAAAGATGTCGATTTCTCGAATACCGATTTGTCTTTGTCTCTTTTTAAAAATTGTGATCTAGCCAATGCTACTTTTCAGGATTGTATTTTAGAAAAAACTGATTTTAGAACGTCTAAGAATTATGCTTTTGATCCATCTGAAAATAAGATCAAAAAAACTAAAGTTTCGCACGCTGCGCTTGCCGGATTATTAGAAAAATTTGATTTGGAAATTGAATAATTTTTCGTCCTTTATGAAAATACCATTGTCTAAATAAAAAAAGGGATGCAAAATAAAATTACATCCCTTTTCTAACTAAAACTTAAATACAAACTAAGGTCTCCAACGTGGATCTCCTATTTTATTATCAATTAATGTTTGATTCTTAACTGTAAAATTCCCTGTTGCCGCACTTGTAAATTGTGGGTCTAACGTTGTGTATGTTGCAGATTTATCAACCGTTATTGCTGCCGCTCCTACTGTATACAACAAACTAGCATTAAAGTAGTTATTTGATACAAATGTTGGCGGAGTTGTAGGCGTTCCTGTTCCGTTTTGGTTTGAATAAATTGCTGTTGTTCCTGCAATTATTGTATTTTTCACCGTAGAGGTATTAGTTCCAAATCGAAGATATAAAATTCTTTTTGATGCTACGTTACTTGAAACATTATACAAAGTACTGCTGTCGATTAATACATTTGATGTTAAACCTGTACCCGTTAATCCTGCATTATCGATACGAATAAATTCACGTCCGATTGAACAAGAGTCAAATGTGCTGTTTTTAACTACTACACTTGCCACATATGTATTTCTAAAATCTATTGTTTCAGCTTGCTGGTTAGTACTTACGTTTTTAATTACACTATTTTCTACTGTAAACGAAGCTACTTTTGCAGCGTTAACACTTCCGTAAACTAAAGCTCTTAGATAATCATGAACATAACAACCGCTGATTAAGATATCTTCATATATTGCAGACGCTGTATTGATAGTGATAAAGCTGAAATCACCTACTCCTGCTCCATCTAACTCTAAATCAATTAATGAAAAATCAGCTGTTCCAGAGTTTAATGTGAATTTAACGTGCAGCTTTGGTTTATCAGCAGGGCGTAATCCTCTTATGGTAATTGATTTATTTACAATTATATCTCCTTTGTAAACGTTGTAATCTCCCGGCATTAAAACTAGAATTGCCCCAGAAGCCGCTTCTGTTATTTTTGCATTTAAATCGTCTTCTGGTTTCACTAAGATTCCAGTTCCAATATCAATTCCAGTAGTAAAGGTTCTAACGCCTCTTTTCTTTGTTCCATTTAATAAAGTTGCTGTATAATTAGTTTCACCTGTTAAACCTGTTACTTTAGCAACTCCAGCTGCTTTTTCTGCCGGCGTAATAGCATGTGTAATATTGCCCGGCATAACAGAAATTTGTGTAACTGAACTATTAGGCGTCCATCTTAAAGTCACTTCTTTTGCTTCAATATCAGCGTCAGCAACTGGAAATAAAATTTGCTCGGTTAATGTTGTCGCACTTGTAACTGTCCATTTAGAATCTGCCACTCCTGCTGAACTTACAGCTTTCACTCTAATAGAATAAACTGTTTCTCCTTCTAATGCAACTTGAACCGGCAGTTCTTTTGGTGCTACATTTACGGTTTTAAAAATGGTTTTAAATTCAGTATCATCTGCACTAAATTCAACTACATAATGATCTGCATCCTCTTTGACAGTCCAGTTCAATTCGACTGTAGTTTGATTTCTAATTGTTGCTGTAAGTGCTACCGGAGAAAATGCTCTATCTGCCCCGATGTCTTGTAAGACTGCTTCATTGTAACTTTCGCAGCCGGCGCTTAGTACTGCTAATAAAAACACAGTCAGCAAGCCCTTAAATATATATTTTGCTTTCATAATTATATTACTATCAATTAATTATTATTAGTTTCCAAAAACCCAGTCATTTACTAATTTCCCATTACTTCCATCAATAAATGTCTGCCAGATTGGCCAAAATTGTCTTTTATCTGGATTTACTCCGGCTTTGTATAAAGTGGTTATTTTATTGTCTTCCAGCTTATCCCAGCTTTTTGAAGTATAACCTACTGGGGCTTGAGTTTCGCCTCGATTTAAACCGTAAATATCTAATGTAAATCCGTCATCTTGATATTTGTAATACAATGTTTTAGGCACATCTTGATATTTACCAGTACGTGCTTTTAGATCTGCCATTTTAACTTTAGCTTCGTCTAATTTTGTTTTTAGTAAATTCCAACGGATCAATGCATATTTACGTTCTAATTCTCCTGTAAATTCTAATTTATTTTCCTCAATAATAGCATTCATCATCGCATCTTTACTTGTCAATTGATCTACATAAGCATCTACTTTTACAGCTTGATTTGCTGGAGCAAATGCTCTGCGGCGAATTTCTTTTAGGTAAACCGCAGCAGATCCTGCTCCTTCTAATTCGTTAGCCGCTTCAGCCGCAATTAAAAGCACTTCTGCATAACGCATATAAATTTTGTTTACACCATCGTCATTTGGCGCGCTGGCAATACGTTTCATCCATTCAAAACGATATTTACCAAAATACCAAGTCTGTAAATCTGTAAGTTCTTGTTTTGATTTACCATTTACGGCAGCGCCCCATTTATAAGGAACACAAGTTACATCTCTTCTAGTATCAGCTTGATCGTAGTCATAAAAAACAAATGGCAATGGTCCGTTAACTCCTCCTTTATTGGCTCCCATAGCTTGAAATTGATCAACAGCGTCGTGTCTCACCGCAAAAGTAAACAGCATTCTTCCTCTAGAATCAGCAAAAGGAATTTCCCAAAGAGATTCTCCACCAGCAGTTGTATTTTCTTGATTGTATTTTCTCCACAGTCCCTCAAAAGTTGGTTCTAAACGTGCAGTTCCACTTGTAATAACTGAACGACATTCCTCTAGTGCTAACTTGTACATGGCAGCTACTGAAAGCTCTGGATCATTACTTCTTCTTACTCCGTCAGGATATTGCTGATAACCGCTTGCCATCATAGCTAATCTAGCTCTAAATCCTTTTACAAAAGCCTTATTTACACGTTCTGTACTGGCAGTTGCAGAAGTCGCATTAGGCCAAGCTACCAAAGTTGAAGCTTCTCCTAAATCAGCGATCAATTGCTTATAAATTTCATCACGCCCCGTTTTTGGGATATAAATAGTATTAGTAGAAACAGGTTCGAAACGTACAGGAACATCTCCCCAGTTTCTAACTAAATCAGCATAGTAAATAGCACGTAATGTTAATGCTTCGCCCAACAACTGCCCCATTTCAGCATTTGTAGAAGGATTACCATAGGCACGAATTCCTCTGATACATAAATTGGCACGCTCAATTCCTTCATACATCATTGCCCAAGCATTTTTTGGCGAATTCATTTCGGTATTATCTGCCTTAGCATCATAAACTACTAAATCAGATTTAGCATTATCACTTGAAGATGCTAAAAGCCACTCACTATCTGTATTTAATCCTTGATAAGCCAAAAGTCTTCCTCTATAAGATTGCTCTTCTCCAAACGATACTTTTATTCCATCAACTGCTCCTTTTGCCAATCCTGGTGTAGAAAAAATAAGCTGCTCATCTAATGTTGACTGTGCAGGAGTATCAAAAAAATCATCGGCAGAATCCTGACAAGACGTCAATAAACCTGAGATAATTAAACCTGCTATTATTATTTTATGTTTCATTTTGATAAATTTTAAAATTAGAAATTAAGGTTTAAACCAAAAACCAATTGTCTGCTTCTCGGGTATGCTGAATAATCAACTCCCGGTGTTAGTGGTGTTTTTCTTTTTGTTGACACCTCAGGATCTGGACCAGAATAATTTGTAATTATAAAAACATTTGTTGCTGTAAAATAAAATCTTAATTTACTCACTCCAAGTTTAGATGTGAACGATTCTGGAGTGCTGTATCCTAAAGTCAGCGTATTCAATCTAAAGAAAGAACCATCTTCTACCGCCCAATCCGTAAACATAAATTTCTGCATATAAGGAGACCACATTGTTGTATTAGCATTAAGCGCTTCTAATTGTGCAGGATCTGTAACCAATTGTCCTGAAGCAGGATCTAAGTTTGTCCATCTTACACCATCAGCCATTTCAGTGCTTAAGTTTTTATATTGCCCGTTTCTGTTTGATGTAGAAAACTCAGCTTTATTAGCGTTATAAATATCATTTCCAATTGTCCAGTTGAAAGCAGCAGTAAGATCAAAACCATAAGCATTTGCATTAATAACTAAACCTCCTGTACTTTTTGGATTAGAATTACCAATAATAGTTTGATCTGATGCTGTAACTTTATTATCAGCAGAACCATCAGTATTTTTTAACTTCATCATTCCTGGTTGTAAAGCGCCAAGAACACTAGTTGCATCAGCAACACCTGATTTTAAAGTGTATTTTCCTCCAACATAATCAAAATCTGAAACTTCGTAACGTCCAGCACTTTGATAACCATACATTAATCCCATTGGCGAACCTACATTTACAGCATAATCATTACCTATATCTGTTGATGCCCAGTTAGTATTTACTCCAAAATTATCCATTACTCCAAGAGAGTTAATTCTATTTTTGTTAACCCCAACGTTTACAGAAAAGTTTAAGCCATAATTTTTCTTTTCAATTGCTATAAAGTTCACTGTAGCTTCAAAACCTGTATTTTGTGTTTCACCCATATTTCTGTACTGCGTTTTATAGCCTGTACCTCCTACTGGAAACTCAATTAATAGATCTTTAGTTACATTTTTATACACATCGAAAGTACCGTTTAGGCGATTCTTGAAAAATCCAAAATCAAGACCAATATTTTGTGTAACAGTAGTTTCCCATTTCAAATCTGGATTTGCCAAAACACTTGATGGCGCCCAATAGCTATCAAAACCATTTATATAAGAGTTTGTGTTAGATTGATAACTTTGAACTGTTTGCCCTACAGGAATATTGTTATTTCCTGCTTCACCATAACTCAGTCTTAATTTAAGAAGACTTAACCAAGAAGCATTTTTTAAGAAATCTTCTTCAGAAATTTTCCAAGCTGCTGCTGCTGCTGGGAAATAACCCCAACGGTTGCTGTTTAAAAATCGGCTAGAACCATCTGCACGGAAAGAAGCAGTCAATAAATAACGATCTTTATAATCATAATTTAAACGTCCAAAAAATGAAAGTAACTTATCATCAGGGCTATAAAAATTATCAACTGAAAAAGGAGTTCCTTGAGTTGTTAATTTTTTTGCTTGATCTAAATTAAAGAATTTAGGATAGTTTAAAATTGTTGTAGTTACAGTATTTGAAGTAGTAGTAATCATTTCTTCTCCTAAAAGCGCTGTCAAATGGTGGTTTGCTCCTAAGATATTTTTAAAATCATAGTTTAGTGTATTCGCATTTCTAAAACGAACATCTTTACGATCGCTCATCACCATTCCTGGTTTTCCTGCCCCAACTTTAGCAGTACTTGAAAAATAAGTCGAAGAGCCGTAAAAACGATAATCTGTATTATTAAAATTGTCTAATCCTAAATCACTTTGAAATTTTAGGTTTTGAGCAAGCTTCCAACCAAAGCTTCCTAATAAATTATAGTTTTTTCTAAATTGTTGACGGTTATTATCTGAGATCGCTAAAAATGGATTCACTAAATAACTGTTAACACTTTGATCATCATTATCTGTTGTTAATCCCGGCATTGGAATTGGTGAATACCCAACACTATGACGCAAACGGCTGTCAAGAGATGAAACTTCATTTTGTTCATTAGCTCCTCCTCCATTTATTTTTGTATCAGAATAACGTACTGTAAAACCAAGATCGATTTTATCACTTGCTTTGTTCTTTAATGCAAGTGATAAGTTGTTTCTTTTATAATCAGAACCAACCATAATGGCTTTCTCATCGTAATACGCATAGTTAAAATTATAACTCAATTTTTCAGTACCTCCGCGAATTCCTAAATCACGACTATTTACTTCACCGCGACGACCATAAATTTGCTTTTGCCAGTCTGTTCCTTTTACACCGTTATATAAATCACGATCCTCCCAGTTTCCAAAATACTTAGTGTAAGATGTTGGATTACTTAAAATAGTTTTATCTTTTTGCTCAAGTAAAGCATATTCATACTGCCATTTCACAAAATCTTCTGTAGGCAGAACATCAATGTCGTTAGCCATTGTTTTCATACCATAAAACATATTATAGCTTACTGCCATTTTTCCGTCTTTACCAGTTTTAGTAGTTACGATAATAACACCATTTGCTCCTCTTGATCCATAAATTGCTGTAGAAGAAGCGTCTTTCAATACCGTCATCGACTCAACATTTGAAGCCGCAATATCACTCATACTATTTACAGGAAAACCGTCAACAATTATTAAAGGCGAAGCATCTTGTGTTAAAGATCCGCCACCACGCACTCTAATTTTAATATCTGCATCTGGAGAACCTTCAGTTGAAACAACCTGAACCCCTGCAATTCGTCCTGTTAAAGCTTCTGCAATATTAGAAACGGGTACTTTTTTCAATTCATTTCCTGAAATTGAAGCAACTGCACCTGTTAAATCAGATTTTTTTGCAGTACCATAACCTATCACAACAACTTCATTTAAATTATTAGCATCTTCAACTAACGATACATCTACCTTAGTCTTACCTCCTGCCGAAACTTCTTTAGTTACAAATCCTATGAAAGAAAAAGTCAAAACTGCTTTCGGATTTGTTAATTTAATCTTGTAGTGTCCATCAAAATCTGTCGAAGTTCCATTCTTTGTCCCTTTTTCAAGAACATTAACTCCCGGCAGAGAAAGTCCTGCCGCATCCTTAACAGTTCCTTCTAATGTCACAGTCTGAGCATGCGCTCGATTGCCCATCAGTAAGCACAATAAGAAAACAACAGCAAAGCAACGATTTGTTCCTTTGTTTAATAAATCATTAAAATTCATGGTTGATTGTTTAAGTTATTAATTGTTTTAAAAGTGGTTTTTTGTGGTTTCTTTTTAATTTACAATTACAGCTTTTGCAAACGTTTTTCTTTTTCTTTCAATAAAATAAAAGGTTTTATCTGTTTTATTACTATTAAAATCTAAAGTTTTTTTAACAGCTTGAAAAAATTGTAATCGATTGCACAAACATAGATATTTTTTTTATACAAAAAATTAAAATTCATAAAAATTTCATAATAAAAATTATATAAGCAAAATAAAATCGACTTTTTCTACAATATGTGTAATTTAATTGATGTATAAATATTAAATATATTATTATAATTTTAAAATTCCTTGCGATTTTCCAAAAAAAACAATCGATTACATGTTTACAATTTAAGATATTTTTAAGTGTGTTTTTAACATTTAAAAAACAGAAAGCACAAAACCGAACTTTATATCGCTCTTCTTTTTTTACAAAGTTTTTCTTTACAAAAAGACAGCAGTAAAATACTCGAGATAAACTTTTAAAACATTAAACACTTTTCGACCTCAACACAAATAACATAAAGCCATAAAAAAACCCTTAGAAAATATCTAAGGGCTTAAATAGAATTAAAAAACAGGAAATAATTAGATCCTTTGAAGTCTCAAGTTGTTCCTATGTGCTCTTATTAAAGTAATCGTTATAAGCATTCCTATAACAGACATTGCCACTCCTATTAAATTTGGCGAAGCATAACTATAACCAGCTGTTAAAGGCAGTCCGCCTAAAAACGCTCCTAAAGCATTCCCGATATTAAAACTTCCCTGAAGCGCAGCAGAAGCAATCATCTCAGCACCTTTGGCAGTTCGTATCATAAGCATTTGAATTGGCGCTATTACCGAAAAAGAAATACATCCAGTTAAAAATGTCAAAAACAACGACACATATTGATTTGAAGAGAAAAAGTAAACCAAAATCAAATCGATTGACATAATAAACAGTAAAGCCAATGTGGTTGGCGCGGGTGAAAATTTATCAGCCAGTTTACCGCCTGCAAAATTTCCAACTACCATTCCAAGTCCAGCCAAAATTAAAATAGACGAAACATCACCTTCAGAGAATTTAGAAACATTAATCAACAAGGGAGCGATGTAACTAATCCAAGCAAACAATCCTCCAAAACCAATTGCTGTAATTCCAATAATCAGCCAAGCTTCAGTTTTCTTGAAAAATTCCAATTGTTTTTTCATATTAACCGTCTCTCCTTTTTCTAAACTCGGCATCCAGAAATAAATCAATAGAAAAGTGAGTAGTCCAACAATTGCAATTAATACAAAAGTATAACGCCATAAAAAGTGATGTCCTATATAAGTTCCTATTGGAACTCCAATTAAATTAGCCAAGGTTAAACCCGAAAACATAATAGCAATTGCTTGAGCTTCTTTTCCTTTATCAGCCAAACGACTTGCTACTACAGCACCTACACCAAAAAAGGCACCGTGCGGTAAACCAGACAAAAATCGCGAAGCAAACAAAAAGTTATAGGTTGGAGCAATAATTGACAAGGCATTAAAAACAGTTAACATTAATGCTAAAATTAAGAGCATTTTTTTGGGCGGAAAGTTTCTTCCAAGGATTACTAGTAAAGGTGCTCCAATAACAACACCAAGTGCATATGCCGAAATAAGATATCCAGCAACTGGAATCGACACTTTCATATTTGAAGCAATATCTGGAAGCAGACCCATCATTACAAATTCTGTAATACCAATAGTTAAGCCTCCAAATGAGAGCGCAATAAGACTTTTTTTCATTTGTTTTTATAAGAAAGGAATAGATTTTCTATACTGCAAATTTAACACTATACGTCTGAATGAAAATTGTACATTTGTGATATAAACTTGTAAATTTAAGTTATGCCAAAATTAAATCAATTCAAAACTTTGGTTATTGATGAATTTGAAGATGACAAATTTCACCTGCCTCCGCACACACATACCTATTACGAAATCATTTACATTAAAAAAGGAAACGGAGTTCATCATTTGAACAACAACTTACTTCCCTATAAATCAGGTGATTTATTTGTAATTTCGCCAGAAGACAAGCATTACTTTGACATAAAAAAAACAACTCGATTTGTATATATCAAGTTTACTGATAACTATTTTAACTCTAATAAAAATCTTTTTTGTGATGATTTACTTCTACATACGCCAGAAGATTTTATGCGGGATAAACTTTTAAAAGAAACTGTTTTAAAACTAGACGATCCTTGTAAAACGATTCTAAAAAATACAGTCGAAAACATTACGGCTTACAACTGCAAAATAGATGTTACTACTTCGCCTATTGTCTTTTATCAAATTCTTTCCATATTTGGTTTGATTAAAGAAACAATCAGGGGAATGAACTTGCAAATGAAATCGGCTCATATCGACAATGAACAAATTGCAACTTATATACATCAAAATATTTACCAGCCAAAACTTGTTCAAATTAAAGTCATAGCAGATCACTTTAACATAGCGCAAACCTATTTCAGCGCCTATTTTAAAAGAACTTTTTCTATCAGTTACAGAGATTATATTCATAATCTGAGAACTACTTTAATAGAAAAAAGAATTCACAACAATCAATTACCAATTAAACAAATTGCGTACGAATTCGGTTTTACAGATGAAAGTCATTTATCTAATTATTTCAAAAAGAGAAAAAACATGAATCCCACAGATTTTAAAAAAACGTAACATTCAAAATCTTAAATATATAGGTGCTCTTAAAAAATTTCTTTAAATTTGTACTTCTAAAACAGTTGTAATTGACGAAAAAAATCCACATATTATATCTATTCGTAACTCTCGGTATCTTTTTGATATCAGCTGAGAGTTATGCTTGTGGACGCTCTTCTGAAAAAACTTCACATGAAAAAAGCACTTCTTCAAAAAAGGAAAACCTTGATACTTGCAAGAAAGAGTGCTGTAAAAAAGATCAAAGTCCTAAAAAAGATCAACATGGCTGTAACGGAAAATGTGATCACTCTGGATGCACACCAACTGCTTTATCGTTTAGTTTGATCGCTTTGAATGAATTTGAATTTGATACTAATTTGTTTAATTTCTCTACCGAGAAATCAATCTCGTTTCACAAAACCGCTGCTATTTCAGATGGTTTTACTTCTATTTGGCTCCTGCCCAAAATAAATTAATTGTATTTGCGACAGCCATAATTGGGTCTAAACCAACCTCCAATCTATGGTTTTTCATATAAAAGACGCAAATAACTTAATATCGAGACTTAAAAAAACATAGTAAACTTGAAAAGGAAAATTAAAATCCTTTTTATCAAATTTAGAAAAAATGAAAAATTTCACATCTACAATAGCACTAGCAATCGCATTATTATTTTCTATAAATTTTGCGCAAGCCAATACAATCGCAACAGAACCAACTGCAACAGAAATTGCTGATTCAAATCAATTACAATCTGTTTATGACGCTTATTTTGCAGTAAAAGACGCTTTAATAAAAAGTGATGCCAAATTAACTTCGGCGAAAGCTAAAGATTTATTAGTCGCCATTACAGAAGTTAAAATGGACAAACTGAAAAATGACGAACATAATGTTTGGATGAAAGCGGTAAAAAAAATGACTGCTGATGCAAAAAGCATTTCTACAACCAGCGATCTTAAAAAACAACGTGAAACTTTTAAATCGCTTACTAAAAGTACTTATGATTTAATCAAAGTTTCAAAATCTAATGAAGTTGTTTACAAACAACATTGCCCAATGGCTGATGCTGATTGGTTAAGCAAAGAAAAAGCGGTTAAAAATCCATATTATGGCTCTTCAATGCTAACTTGCGGAAACGTAGTAGAAACTATCAAATAAATATGACGCTCTACATCAAAAACATGGTGTGCGCTCGTTGTAATATGGTTGTGAAGTCTGAGCTTGAAAAACTTGGACTTCAAACTATTTCTGTAGAATTAGGCGAAGTCAAATTACAAGACGTCATTACTGAAAATCAAAAAGAAATTTTACTTAAGAATCTTCAATCCTTAGGTTTCGATTTAATCGATGATAAAAAAAGTAAAACGATAGAGAAGATTAAGAATCTTATTATTGATTTAGTTCATCGTAAAAATGTAGAACTCAAAACTAATTTATCTGATTATTTAGCGGAGAATCTAAATCAGGATTATAATTCATTGAGCAATTTATTTTCAGAAATTGAAAACACCACGATTGAAAAATATTTTATCTGTCAAAAAATAGAAAAGGTAAAGGAGTTATTGATTTACAATGAACTTTCGCTGAGCGAAATTGCTGATATGCTAAACTACAGTAATGTGGCGCATTTAAGTAATCAGTTCAAGAAAGTAACAAGCTACACACCTACCAATTTTAAACAATTGAAAGATAAAAAACGCATTCATATTGAGAATTTGTAATTTTTTTTTCTAACCGCAAGAGAACGCAAAGTTTTACGCAAGGTTCGCAAATAAATTAGTAAAAATTAAACAGCGACAACCCGAGCGATAGCGAAAAGGCAAAGCTAAAAAATCTTAGCGCCCTTTGCGTAAAACTTTGCGTTCTCTTGCGGTAAAAAACCCTTTCCTATAATATTACAAATCATTCTCAAAATTATACAATCCGAAATAAACCTTACTTCGGACATTTGCATTGTAATAACTAAAAAAGATAAAACAATGACTCATCAATCTATAACTTCAAGAATGTCATGCAATGATTATTGTAAAAAGTCGGAAAACCTAAAACATTATTGAAGAAATTCAGACTGCTTTAGCAATGAGTTTAAGTTCGGTTTCTGCAATGGTAAAACATTTACAATTGCGAAATCTTAATCTTTAAAAAATCAATATGAAACTATACACTATTATAATTACTTTTTTGATCGCCTTTAGTGCCCAAGCACAAAAAGTAGTTCGATACGATTTACACGTTCGCGACACGATCGTAAATTTCTCGGGAAAGGAAAAACGTGCACTTACTGTAAATGGAAAAATCCCAATGCCGACTTTGACTTTTACAGAAGGTGATATTGCCGAAATTTATGTGCATAACGATTTAAAAAAAGAAAATACAGCAATGCACTGGCACGGTTTGTTTTTGCCAAATAAAGAAGACGGTGTTCCTTATTTAACACAAATGCCCATAAAACCGGGAACAACTCACAAATATACTTTTCCTATAATCCAGAACGGAACTTACTGGTATCACAGTCATTCAGGTTTACAGGAA
The DNA here is from genome assembly GCF_044005885.1 of Flavobacterium sp. FlaQc-30. NCBI lineage: Bacteria > Pseudomonadati > Bacteroidota > Flavobacteriia > Flavobacteriales > Flavobacteriaceae > Flavobacterium > Flavobacterium sp. FlaQc-30. Next base: position 144,567 of record NZ_JBIPCO010000009.1, read on the forward strand.
CAAATAGGTCTATACGGGCTTTTTATTATCAACAAAAAGAAAGACGATCCTGCTTTTAGAAAAGGTATTGATGATTTGCCTACTATTCCAGTAATTTTAAGTGAATGGACTGATTTGAAACCTGAGAATGTGCAACGAATGCTGCACAATGCCAATGATTGGTTTGCGATAAAAAAAGGAACCACACAAAGTTATGCCGAGGCGATTCAAAAAGGAAAATTTTCGACAAAAGTCACCAACGAATGGAAACGCATGAATGCCATGGATGTGAGTGATGTTTATTATGAAAAGTTTTTAATTAACGGAAAAAATGAAGATCAGCTTTCGCAATTTAAAGCAGGCGATAAAGTGAGACTGCGAATTGCAAACGGAGGCGCTTCAAGTTATTTCTGGCTGACGTATGGCGGCGGAAAAATAACCGTTGTAGCCAGCGATGGTAACGATGTTGAACCTGTAGAAGTCGATCGATTGATTATTGCTGTTTCTGAAACTTATGACGTAGTTGTAACAATTCCCGAAAACAACAAATCTTTTGCTTTTTTGGCTACAGCCGAAGACAGAACTGGATCAGCTTCTTTATTTTTAGGTGAAGGAACTAAACAGCCTGTTTCTCATCTTCCGAAATTGAAATATTTTGAGGGTATGCAAATGATGAATGACATGATGAAAATGAACGGCGAAATGAATGATATGGGTATGAAAATGTCTCTCAACAAAATGGACATGAATGCTGTGATGTATCCTGAAATTTCTGGAGAAGAGGAATCAATGAAAAAAGTAGATCATTCGAAACATAATATGGGTGACATGAAAATGCCAAGTGATACGACTGAAACGGCTGAGATCACAACGCTAAATTATGGAATGCTAAAATCGCCAACGATAACAACGTTACCAAAAGACGCGCCTGTAAAAGAATTACGCTTTGAATTATCTGGGAACATGAATCGCTATGTTTGGAGTTTAGACAATAAAGTAATCTCTGAAACAGATAAAATCTTGATTAAAAAAGGCGAAAATGTACGTATTGTATTGTACAACGGATCAATGATGCGACACCCAATGCACTTACACGGACATGATTTTAGGATTTTGAATGAACACGGCGATTATTCTCCGCTGAAAAATGTTATCGACATTATGCCAATGGAAACAGACACAATCGAATTTCAGGCAAACGCTGATGGCGATTGGTTTTTTCATTGTCATATTTTATATCATATGATGGCAGGAATGGGACGTATTTTTACTTATGAAAATTCAGCGCCAAATCCGTTAATTCACGATCCAAAAATGGCAGACAAAATGCTAAAAATGGATGATCGTATGTTTCATTTTATGGCCGAAAATGATTTTGCTTCAAATGGAAATGATGGAGAAGCAATGCTTGGCAACACTCGCTGGAGTATTGGAACGGAATGGAGATTGGGTTATAATGACAAACATGGTTATGAAACCGAAACACACATTGGCCGATACATTGGAAAAATGCAATGGTTTATGCCTTTTATAGGTTTTGACTGGCGATACCGAAAAATGGGAATGGATGAGCAGGAACAAAATATGTTTGGTCAAAAGAACACCAAAGACAATCGTTCGGTTTTTAGTGCTGGTATCGAATATACTTTACCAATGCTGGTAAAAGCACAAGTTGAGGTTTACACTGATGGTAATGTGAGAATACAATTTGAACGAAAAGATATTCCGCTTTCAAGACGCTTGCGAATGAATCTAATGTGGAATACAGACAAGGAATATATGGCTGGTTTAAAATATGTAGCGGGCAGAAACTTTGGAATCACAACGCATTATGACAGCGATATGGGAGTTGGCTTTGGATTAAGTTTGAATTATTAACACTAATTTTAATGCTTTTTTTCTCTCATTAACTTATTGTTGACAATTTCCAAGACTAAATCGTATTATATTTGACTTAACATTTTTCAATCAAAAAAAGAATATTACCTAACAATTAAATTACTCAAAAAATGAAAAAACTATTTACCGTTTTAGCAATCGCCTTATTTACAATTGGTGCACAGGCACAAGACACAAAACCAGCTCCGAAAAAAGAAAAAGCTAAAAAAGAATCTTGTTCTAAAAAAACAGATGATAAAAAAGACAAAAAATGCTGCTCTAAAAAATAATTGCAACATTTATTAAAAGCAAAAGGCCTCAAATATTTGAGGCTTTTTTTTATATTTTTTTTCGCCGCGAATTTCACGAATTGACACTAATTTAAAGTACGCTTAAATTGGCACAAATTAATTCGTGCTAATTCGTGAAATTCGCGGCGAGAAAACTCGCAACCAACTTTGATAAAGAAATCCTTTTAATCTGTAGCAAAAAACTTCAAAAACTATTTCACCGTTGCCACATTTCCTGTTCGTGTGAGAACTCCCCAACTTTGACTTTCGCCTTTTATCGCTCTTCGTAATGCTTTAAATAAAATTACATACATCAATTGCCTGTACACAAATCGCTGTGGAATTAACCATATTAATTTGGTTAGTTTTTCTTTCTCAAAAATAAAAGCTATTACACTAACCAGCATATCAACTAACATAAATGCTATGTAGTAAATTAGTATTTTATGAAGACTGTCCGGATCATTATAATTCCAAAACAAACTTAAAATAAGAACTAAATCTGCCAAAGGTGCAAAAATAGGCAGCACAATTTGAAAAAGCAGAATGTTGGGCAAAGCAACCATTCCTAAACCTTTATATCTTGGATTAAAACACGCATCTCTATTTTTCCAAAAAGCCTGCATAATACCATAACTCCAGCGGAAACGCTGTTTCATAAACTCCTTCAAACTTTCAGGAGCTTCTGTTACTGCTACTGCTTCAATACAATTTATAATATGGTAGTCGTTTCTTAAAATACGAATCGTTAAATCGCAGTCTTCTGCAAGAGTATCAGTTGTAAATCCTCCTGCTTTTTCTATCGCTTCTTTTTTAAACGCACCAATTGCTCCGGGAACAACCGTAATTCCGTTGATTAAATCAAAAGCCCTTCTATCAAAATTTTGCGCCGTTGTATATTCAATACTCTGCCATTTCGTAAGCATTGTATTTTCATTTCCCACTTTTACATTTCCTGCAATAGCGCCAATTTCTTCATTGTTTTTTAACTGAATTCTAAATCCTTTCATTAATTGCGAAACAGCATCCGTTTTTAGTTGTGTATCAGCATCAATACAAATTACATAATCATTTTGGGTCAACGCAATTCCGTAATTTAATGCCGATGCTTTTCCTCCATTAGGTTTCGTATGTACTTTTACTTTCGGATTATTAGCAAAAGCTTCATTGATCATTGCAAAAGTTTTGTCTTTAGAACCATCATCAACAAAAACAATATCAAAGAAAGGATAATCCTGACCCAATAAATTTTCGATTGTTTTTACAGCATTTATTTCTTCATTATAGGCAGGAACAATAATACTTACTTTTGGAAGCTCACCTTCGAAGTCTTTATAAACTGGCGGATATTTGTGGTCCTTCCATTTTTTTATAAAAGCCATTACAGCCATTAACGCAATTCTTAAGAACCCAAGAAAAATGGCAACCCAAAATGTCGCTGTAATAAAATGTCCAAACCAATATCCAAAATCGAAAATAAAATTATCCAATGAGATAAACGGCCCCTTTGCTTCCGGCATAATCTCCTCTTTAGTTTTACCCAGCAAATGAGAAACGGTTGTAAACTGAATATTTCTATCTTTAAAATATTTAATGATTCTTGGTAAAGCTTCAACAGTAGCTTCTCTGTTTCCGCCTGCATCATGAAGCAAAATAATTCCTTTATCAGGATTTGCCTCATATTGCGATATTGTTCTCTTATAAATAGAATCGGCACTTACGCCTTTTTCCCAATCGTTAGGATCTATACTTTCGCCAACTGTATAATAATTTTGGGCTTTACTTAAAGCAATTGGTTTGAGTTCAGCTTCTGTGGTTGGCTCAGCATCTGCATTATAAGGCGCTCTAAAAAGAACCGTACTTCTTCCGGTAACTGCTTCGATTAATAATCGTGTTGTTTCCATTTCTTTAGCAGCTCTTTCCGGACTTACCAAAGCAATATTGGGATGAGTAAAAGTATGATTCCCTATTTCGTGACCCTCTTTGTAAATTCTTTGCAGTAACGGAATATTGTTTTCGCCTTGAATACCAATGACAAAAAAAACAGCTGGTACTTTTTCTCTCTTTAAAATATCTAGAATCTCTGGCGTATAAATAGGATCAGGTCCGTCATCAAAAGTTAAAATAACTTGTTTGTTTACATTTCCAAATTTGCTGATTACGTATTTTGTTGGTAATTCTACATATCTCTGTTCTGTAATGATTGTTTCCTCTCTATTGATTTCCAATTCAATTTTTCCAGGTGCAGGATCAGCAATAACATTTAGTATTTCTCCATCTCCAATATAGGCAGGACTTTCTATTCGTGTATTGACACGTTTCATCATTTTAAAATCAAAAGGCTTTTTCTTGAGACTTTCGTTCGTTAAACTTCGCTGGTAGTAAGTCCACAAACGTTGATCTTCACTTCCTAAACGCCATAAAGCAGTTCCTGCTAAGCCATATTCATCACTAAACCTGACTGTGTTAAAATTGGTTGCCGCATCTTCAAAATCTACTTCATGTTTTTTCCCATTGCTGTCTGTATACTTAAAAGAGTTATTGTAGCTGTTATTATCAAACTTTATTGTCGCATTATATTGTTTCGCAACAGCAATTGCTTGATCGTAGGTAATGGTTTCGCCTTCCTGTTTTTCCTGCCAATCGTAACCATATCCAGCAAAACAGAGAATGATTTTGTCAGACGGAATTTCTTTGGCTGTCTTATCTACTATTCTTTCTATCCATTTTTGACTGCTTATTTCTCCAGGAATACTGCCGGCATAATGCTCATCATAAGCCATAAGAAACATATAATCATTGTATTTTGACAATGCTTTTATATTAAAATCCTCATCGTTTGCCATAATATCCTGTGTAACTAAATATCCCAACGGATGCAATTTTTCATATAATGATTTTTGAAAAGCAATTATGGGTTCGTCGCTATTCTCTTTAAACTCCTCAAAATCGATATTTATTCCTTGCAAATCATATTTTTTCAAGGTCTTTACGATGTCATTAATAAGTCTTTCCTTTTTGTTTCTATCATGAAGAATACGATGAATAAGATCCCCGTCAAATTCGCCTTCACCTAAAGATTCATTTATATTATTAATTATAGGAAGAATTTTAACTTTCCCCTTTTTCATTACTTTTAGTGCTGCTGTATCGATTTCTGTTCGCAGTAAATCTGTTTTAGGATCAATAAAAAACCATTCAGGAATTACCATATTGAGTTTGTCAATATTTTTTTGGAGTGAAAATAAACTTTGCGGATCCCAGTCTACATAAAAAGCCGCCCTGACTTCTGAAGCTGTTTTTGCAACAGCAGGCTGTTTTTTTAGTTTATCAATTTTGCTTTTTGCTCTTAAGAAATAATCAAAACCTTTAAACTTTTTAAGTTCTTTATCACTTAGACTTTTGGGTGTAACAGGATTCTCCAAACTATGACCTGCGCGGCTGCTATTGGCTAAAAGCGGCAATGGCGGTTTTAATCCTCTTTTTAACGTGATAAAAAAGATGGGAACCATTAAAATAAGAATAAACAAAATAAGCCGACTTGACCATTGAAAAGTTTTCCAGCGTTTTTGAGTAACAGTCTGAAATACTTGTTTTTTACCATCCATATACTTTTCTTTTTAAGTAAATGCTATTAAAAAAATCTGAAATTTTTAAAACTTTCAACAACATTAATAAAAATCTACTCCTTCTTATTAAAGAAGTATTTATCTTACAAATGTAATTTTTTAAATTGTAAAATTAGTATTACTAAATGAAGATCGAATTAATAATCTAACTTTATAAACAGCCGAAATCTCAAATAAAATTACAAAAGAAAAGCTCACAAATACATACTAAACAAATAAAAATCAATTATTTACAAAATAAAAAGCAAAAAAAAGACCTGTTTAGAACAGGTCATATAATATATTGTATTGCTATTTTATTTAAGTCGAACACTCCATTCAAAATCCATTTCCGAAACCTGAACTCCATCTTCGTTTGTTCCAATAGATTTCATCCAGAACGTTTGACCGTCGCCTGTTGCAATAGTTCTTTGAATTGCATCGGCAATTAAGTGCCCGTCATTACAAACAAAAGTAATTCGGCCCGTTGCTTTTTTGGTGAAATTTCCTTTATTATTAGCAACAAGCATTGATATTTTTTTACCGCTTTCTTGTATCTGCGAAATAACCAAAGCTCCTGTAGTTAATTCGGCTGCCATTGCTTGAACCGCAAAATACATTGAATTGAAAGGATTCTGATTTATCCAACGGTGTTTAACACTTACTATACACCTGTCCTTGTCGATTGCCTTTACACGTACTCCGCAAATGAATGCAGATGGCAATTTGAATAATACAAATTTGTTGAGTTTGGAAACTGATACAGCCATAGAATTTAATTTTTTTTGTAAAAATACAAAAAAACTATGCGCGCACAATAAATTGCTTTTACTTTCCTAAATCAGCAGTAAATTCAGTACTTCCGAATGGTTTTCAGCCTTTTATAGTCAATTTCAAAATTCAAAACATGTTAAAATTTTGTTAATATTTGGTACTGTGCAAAACAAGATACTGTCTTTTAGCCATATATTTGTATAAGAAATTACTATATACTTTTAATCATGGAAACAACAACACCACTCATCATGGAAACAACATCAGAAAAGAACACTGCAACGTTCACACATTTAAGTACGTTAACTCAGTACATTATTCCGTTTGGAAATTACATTTTTCCAATATTAATCTGGACGAGTTACAAAGACAAATCAGAATTTGTAAATCACCACGGAAAACAGACATTGAATTTTCAATTGAGTTTATTGCTTTATACTTTAGTTTTAGCTTTAATTGCAATTCCAATTTTCTTTGCCGTTTTTCTACAGAACATTCCGATGCAAGCAGTTTTTAATGACGAAAATTTTGTCATCAGAAATTTCAACTTTGAAGGAAACATTGGATTAATAAGTGTGGGTTTAACAGCAGTTTTACTTTTTGGAGTTTTAAAATTTGTTGAATTCTTTTTAGTGATTTACGCTTCGATAAAAGCTTCAAACGGAGAATTATATAAATATCCGCTAACGATTCCTTTTATAAAGTAATCAACAAATTAAAAGTTATAGTCGAAACTTTACAAGCAATCAACAAGAATCGTTTCGAATTCAATCATCAATCATCATCAATCATCATCAATCATCATCAATCAAAAAACGAATTGTTCAATCTAAAAAAAACAAAATGAAATTATGAACATTGAAAACACAAAAGCACAGATGCGCAAAGGTGTTCTTGAGTTTTGCATCTTATCAGTATTAAAAGAAAAAGACGCATATACATCTGAAATATTAGACACTTTAAAAAACGCAAAATTACTAGTTGTTGAAGGAACTGTATATCCACTTTTAACTAGGCTGAAAAATGACGGTTTACTAAATTATCGCTGGGAAGAATCGACCTCAGGGCCACCTCGAAAATATTATGGATTAACCGAGATAGGACAAACATTTTTAAACGAACTTAGCGGCACCTGGACAGAATTATCTGATGCTGTAAATCTAATCACCAATCAAAATCAATAAGTCATGAACAAAACAGTAAATATTAACTTAGGCGGTATGTTTTTTCACATCGATGAAGATGCATATTTAAAATTGACACGCTATTTTGACGCTATAAAAAGATCTCTTAATAACTCGTCTGGTCAAGATGAAATAATTAAAGACATCGAAATGCGCGTTTCTGAATTATTAACAGAAAAACAAAAAAGCGAAAAACATGTTGTAGGACTAAAAGATGTTGACGAAGTGATTACGGTAATGGGACAACCTGAGGACTACATCATTGAAGACGAAGAAAAATCATCTCAATCTTTTAATAATTACGGTGCAAGAAAACACAAAAAATTATACCGTGATAAAGAAAAAGGTATGATTGGCGGTGTAGCAACTGGATTAGGACATTATTTTGGAATTGATGCTGTATGGATCAAAATCGTATTCTTAGTATTTGTTTTTGCAGGTTTTGGAACAGGAATTCTAGCGTACTTCGTACTTTGGATTGTAACTCCTGAAGCGGTAACAACTTCAGAAAAACTGGAGATGACTGGTGAGCCGGTAACCATTTCAAACATCGAAAAAAAAGTACGTGAAGAAATTGATTCATTATCTGATAAATTTAAAAATGCAGATTATGACAAAATGGGAAACCAAGTAAAGTCGGGAGCTGAGAGAATAAGTAGTTCATTTGGAGACTTTATCATGACCATCTTTAAAATCTTTGCTAAATTTTTAGGCGTAATTTTAATCATGTCTGGAATTAGTGTTTTGATCATGTTATTGATTGGAGTTTTTACTTTAGGAACTAATGTTTTTGTTGACTTTCCTTGGCAAAACTTCGTTGACGCAGGAAACTTTACAGATTATCCTATATGGTCGTTTGGTTTATTAATGTTCTTTGCAGTTGGGATTCCGTTTTTCTTTTTGACTTTATTAGGTTTCAAACTATTGTCTCCAAGTTTAAAATCAATCGGAAACATCACAAAATACACTTTGCTGGCGATTTGGATTATTGCTGTTGCAATCGCAATCAGCATTGGAATTAAACAAGCTACTGAAATTTCATACGACAATAAAACTGTAGAGAAAAAAGCACTTAACATTAGTACAAAAGATACTTTGTTTGTAAAATTCAGATACAACGATTATTATGCAAAAGATCTGAATCACCGCAGCGAATTTGAATTTGTGCAAGATTCAGCAAACAATCAATTAATCTATTCTAATGATGTTCGTTTACATGTTTTACATACTGATGAAGCTGCTCCTTATATTCAAATAGAAAAAAGCGCAAGAGGTAACTCATTTATTGCAGCAAAACAAAGAGCAGAAAAAATTGATTATAAATTTCAGGTTAAAGGAAATTCTTTAATTTTGGACAACTATTTTCTTACAGATGTAAAGAACAAATTTAGAGGTCAAGAAGTTGACGTATACTTATACTTACCAGAAGGGCAGTTATTTAAACCAGACGCATCTGTACAAGATTACGATGATTCTGATGATGATTTTTTCAATCTGCATTTTAGCGGAAACTACAACTACAAAGTTGAGGGATCAAAAATTAAATGTTTAAACTGCCCAGCTGATGAAAATGAATACGATGATGTAGAGCAAATAGATGAAATTGATAATGACACCGTAAAAGAGGTTTCTATTAAAATAAATGGAAAAGAAGTTCTTAACGGAAAAAAAACTAACGGAAAGCTAACCACTGATAAAAACGGAGTTGTAATTAAAATTAACTAAGCCATGATCAAAATAATCATTCATATTACAAAATTTATTGTTGCGACTATCACCGCATTATTATTTGCCTCTTGTAATTTTAACATGAATACAATTGAAGGAAGCGGACACGTAACCACTGAGAAAAGAATTGTTCAAGGAGATTTTCAGAACGTAAAAGTCAGCAATGCTATTGACTTAGTAATCGAACAATCTGACGCTACCGAAATTGTAGTAGAAGCCGATGATAATTTACAGAAAGAAATCATCACAAAGGTTGAGAACGGAACTTTAGTTATTCACTGCAAATTCAATTCGTTCCGAAACATCACTATGAAAAAGGTCATTGTAAAAATGCCTGTTATTAATAAATTGGAGGCATCAAGCGCATCATCGATACAAGGAAAAAACATCATTCAGGGAGAAAACATAGAACTTGAAACTTCAAGCGCTGCAAATATGAATCTTAACATTGAATCTGACAATATCATTGTAAACGCAAGCAGCGGAAGCGATGTTAAGATAGAAGGAAAAGCATTGCGAGTTCAAACAAAAGCTTCGAGCGGTTCAAGCATTGACGCAAAGAAATTATTAGCAAACGAGGTTCAAGCAAAAGCCTCAAGCGGCGGAAGCATAACTGCACACCCAATCGTGAGTTTAAAAGCAGACGCATCGAGCGGAGGTGATATTGATTATGACATTGCTCCTAAAACAATCGAAAAAAATGTAAGCTCAGGCGGAAGTGTAAGCCAGCGCTAAGCTGCCCTTAACTGTTAAATATAAAAGAAATCATTCATCAAAAGTGGATGATTTTTTTATATTTGCTAAAATCAAATCTAGAATTAATGAAAAAAAATACTGCACTGCTGCTATTGCTTTTAGTTACAACATTAACTTTTGCTCAAAAAAAAGAAAAAATAAAAGGTTCTAAAATTGTTACTACATCAATTAAAGAAGTAGGAAGTTTTGATGCCATCGAAGTAGAGGACAATATCGAAGTTTACCTTGAAAAAGGAGAAAAAAACGAAATTAAAATTGAAGCTGATGATAATATTCATGATATTATTGGAACAGATTTAAAGGAAAAAACACTGCGTTTATTCACTACAAAAGAAAGTACTATTTTTAAAAAACTTGCTGTACATGTTATATACACAAACTCCCTGACAAAAGTCAGCGTTAAAAATGACGCAATTGTATATGCAATTCAAGAAGTTCAATTAGATGATATTACTTTTAAGAGCATAGATTTTTCAAAATTATTCCTGAATGTAAACTCAAAGAAATTCAATTTAATTGCGGATGACAGATCAAAAACAGAACTAAACTTAAAATCAGATGAAGCCAGTTTACAATTGAGCAAATATGCCTCAATAAAAACTTTAGTTTCTGCTATGAAATTTAAATGCGATTTGTATCAAAAAGCCAATGCTGCAATTGAAGGAATTGCCGAAAAAGCAACGATTCGTTTAGACAACAATTCTGTATTTACAGGAACAAAATTTACCTTGAAAGAAGCAAATGTTACAACTGAAGGCTCTGCCATTGCTTCTATTTTAGCAGAAACGGCGATCGCAATAGCAGCTGGAGACAAATCGGAAATTTCATTGTTGGGTGATCCAAAAATAGAACTTACACGCTTTAGTGAAGAAGCAAAACTGATTAAAAAACCAGGAGCGCCAAAACCAAAAGCAACAACATTGTAAATAGCTTTCTAAACCACTAAAATTTAGAAGAAACCAATAAAGCAAAAAAGTCCCATTCAATCAAGAATGGGACTTTTTTCATATTTGCATTTTTCACATTCAAAGAACATGAAAAATAATCCTTTTAGTTTATTCCTTTGAAGCCAAATATCTTTCAGCGTCAAGTGCAGCCATACAACCCGTACCAGCAGCAGTAATTGCTTGACGATACACATGGTCTGCAGCATCTCCAGCAACAAAAACACCTTCAACATTTGTTTTAGATGTTCCCGGAGTATTTACAATATAACCTGTTTCGTCAAGAGTAATATAATCTGCAAAAATATCTGTGTTTGGTTTATGACCAATTGCTACGAAAAATCCAGTTGCAGGAATATCAAAAACTTCACCAGTTGTTTTATTTTTAGCTTTTATAGCATGAACAACATTTTCATCTCCTAAAACTTCAACCGTATCGTGGTTCATTAAAATCTCGATATTTTCAGTTTTACGAACACGCTCTTCCATAATTTTTGAAGCTCTAAATTTTTCACTTCTTACTAACATGGTAACTTTTTTACAAAGCTTAGATAAATAATGTGCTTCTTCGCAAGCAGAATCTCCTGCTCCAACAATCACAACTTCTTGATTACGGTAGAAAAATCCGTCGCAGACAGCACAAGCAGAAACTCCGCCGCCCATTTGTAAATAATGCTGTTCTGAAGGCAATCCTAAATATTTAGCAGATGCACCAGTAGAAATAATTACTGTTTCACAGTGTAATTCTATTGTATCATTAATCCAAACTTTATGAATATCGCCTGAAAAATCAACTTTTGTAGCCCATCCATCACGGATATCAGCACCAAAACGTTTTGATTGTTCTTGTAATTGAATCATCATTTCCGGCCCCGTAACACCATCAACATAACCTGGGAAATTTTCAACTTCATTAGTCGTAGTCAACTGACCTCCAGGCTGCATTCCTTGATATAATACTGGATTCATGTTTGCTCTGGCCGCATAAATTGCTGCAGTATAACCTGCAGGACCAGAACCTATAATAAGGCATTTAATTTTTTCGATTGTATCTGACATAACGTATAGTATTTTTTGTGATGCAAATGTAAACTTTATTATAAAAAATAACACCCAAAATAAATCCGAAATAACTATCCCAAAATAAGTTTTATTTATTTTTCATTTTTCCTTTTGTAAACAAAATTTATTACTATATTTGCATCCGCTTACGGGCAGTACAACAAATACATCTTCGGGGTGTAGCGTAGCCCGGTTATCGCGCCTGCTTTGGGAGCAGGAGGCCGCAGGTTCGAATCCTGCCACCCCGACAAAAGCCGAACAGAAATGTTCGGCTTTTTTGTTTTTAATTCCATTATAGACTGTTTTACAAGAAATTGCAGTACCACAGAGTAACTAATCCTTTTTTTTCTATTAATAAAAAATAATCCTCTCTAATAATTTTAGAAGCCTAAAAATTAAGAAATTACTAATGGAACACAAAAATTTTGCCTTTATAAAGGCAGACAAAAAATTGATTAAAGTTTTCTTTAACGACATTACTATTATAAAAGGACTAGGAAATTATGTAGAAATTCACACCACATTCAATAAAAAATATCTCTATTACAAAACGTTAAAAGACTTAATTCAAAGTTTACCCAATGAGTTTATGCGTGTTCATAATTCATATATAGTAAATTTGACAAACATTGAATATTTTGAAGACAATCAAATTGTAATAAAAGATTTAAAAATTACAGTAGCAAAAAGTTACAAAGATTGCTTTGTAAATGCAATTAATAAGATAATGCTATAAGTTAATTATATAAAAGAGAAGTAAAAGTAAATAATATAACCAGCAAAGTAAATAATAAAATTTTGAAGCATTTTTATTCGTTCTAATTTCGATAAAAATCTCATTATTATGAAAAAAGAAATTGCAATAAATTGTATTGAAACACACAGCCTTATAGGTATAAAAGCAGGCTTGCACAGGGAAACCTTTTTAGACATTTGGATGATTGTTGCTAATGACAGAATTTTTGCCAGATCATGGGGCTTAGCCGAAAAAAGTTGGTATAATACTTTTTTACAAGACCCTAAAGGGCAAATAAAATGTGGCGAAAATATTTTTAACATTAAAGCAATTGTTCCCATTGACAAAAACGACTTAACTCCAGCAATAAACAATGCTTACTTAACAAAATACAATACAGATCACAATATTGAATATGCAAAAGAAATAATTAAAGCAAAACATATTGAAAAAACTTTAGAATTCATTATCACAGAATAATTAGACAGAAGATAACGTAGTTTCCAAACCATTCATTCAAATTACAATTTTAAAGCTTATATTATTACACTATAATCAAGCTAATTAGGACCTTCTTTATCCCTCAACAGCCTTTCGATAATATAAATATAACTTAATGCATTTGGTTAAATTTTTTAAATAGGCTTTTTTTGCAAACCATATAGAAACATTTAAATGAAAAAAATAGCCCTCTTTATTATTTTAATTATTTCGACATTAGCTGTTGCACAGAAAAAAGCAACTACAAAAGAACCAAACATAAAGACCGAAAAATACACTTTATACAAAACCCATGCGCATGCTTCTTATTACAACGACAAGTTCAACGGAAAGCGAACAGCCAGCGGCAGAAGATTCAACAACAGTAAATTTACGGCTGCTCATAAAAAGCTTCCATTTGGAACAAAACTAAAAATCACAAACGAAAAAAATAATAAATCTGTTATTGTAGAAGTTATCGATCGAGGCCCTTACAGCAAAAGAAGAGAAATTGATCTTACCAAAAAAGCTTTTATGAAAATTGCCTCAAATAAAGGAAGCGGTTCGCTTAAAGTCAAAATTGAAGTTTTAAAAAACTAAACCGCAAACAAATCAATTAAAGCAATTCCAGCCTGACTGCCTTGCGGGGCTTCAGCAAAAAATTCAGAAGGAAACATTTATTTTTTGAGTTGATCTCAAAAATCAAGTCACAATTCCTGCCTTTTTACCAAATCAAAAGACGAAACTGAGCAAAATTTCGTTATTCTTTTGAACATACATCAAAAATTAAATCTGTAAAACACGCACCGCACAACGATTAACCAACGTTTATTAAATGTTTACAAAATAGATTTTCAAAAACCATAAATAATTGTATTTTTACGGTTCAAAATTCAGAAAATAAATGGGCAAAATCATTGCGATTGCTAATCAAAAAGGAGGCGTTGGAAAGACAACTACATCAGTAAATCTTGCTGCCTCATTAGGTGTTTTAGAAAAAAAAGTATTACTTATTGATGCTGATCCTCAGGCAAATGCTACATCTGGCCTTGGGATTGATGTTGAGACTGTAGAAATTGGAACTTACCAAATACTTGAACATAGCCACACGCCAAAAGAAACTATCATCCAATGCACAGCACCAAATGTTGACGTGATACCTGCTCACATTGACCTTGTTGCCATCGAAATTGAATTGGTTGACAAAGAAAATAGAGAATACATGCTTAAAAAAGCATTAGAAAGTGTTAAAGAAGAATATGATTATATCATTATCGACTGCGCTCCTTCGTTAGGTTTATTAACCTTGAATGCTCTAACAGCAGCTGATTCTGTAGTAATTCCAATTCAATGCGAGTATTTCGCACTTGAAGGATTAGGAAAGCTATTAAATACTATAAAAAGTATTCAAAAAATACACAACCCAGATCTTGATATCGAAGGATTATTACTTACCATGTATGATTCAAGATTGCGTTTATCAAATCAGGTTGTAGAAGAAGTTCAAAAACACTTTAACGATATGGTTTTTGATACCGTAATTCAGCGAAATGTTAAATTGAGCGAAGCTCCAAGTTTTGGCGAAAGCATCATTAATTATGACGCAACCAGCAAAGGAGCAGTTAATTATATTAACCTTGCTCAAGAAATTATAAAGAAAAACAGTAAATAGTTTTTATGACAAAAGCAATTAAAAAACAAGCCTTAGGAAGAGGATTATCAGCATTATTAAAAGATCCGGAAAACGACATTGTATCAGTAGAAGACAAAAATGCTGATAAGGTTGTTGGAAATATTATTGAGCTTGAACTAAGTGCTATCGAAATAAATCCGTTTCAGCCTAGAAGCAATTTTAACGAAGAATCATTACGCGAGTTAGCCACTTCTATCAAAGAACTTGGTGTAATTCAACCTATTACTGTTCGAAAATTAGATTTCAATAAATACCAATTAATTTCTGGAGAACGTCGTTTACGTGCTTCAACTTTATTAGGTTTAACTCACGTTCCGGCATACATTCGTATTGCAAATGACAATGAGTCTTTAGTAATGGCTTTGGTTGAAAACATTCAACGTCACGACTTAGACCCAATCGAGATTGCACTTTCATACCAGCGTTTAATTGACGAAATTCAATTAACACAGGAACAAATGAGTGAACGTGTTGGAAAAAAACGTTCTACAATTGCCAACTATTTACGTCTTTTAAAACTTGATCCAATTATTCAAACTGGAATTAGAGATGGTTTTATCAGCATGGGACACGGACGTGCTATTATCAATATTGAAGACTTAGATGTTCAAACTGATATTTATCAAAAAATCGTAAGTCAGAATCTATCTGTTCGCGAAACAGAAACTTTAGTAAAAAATTATCACGAAAGTTTAAAACCAAAAGCAGAACAAAAACCAAAATCTGATTCTTCATTTATGGTTAGAGAAACTCAAAAAAACTCTTTCAATGATTATTTTGGTTCAAAAGTTGATATAAAAGTCGCTGGCAATGGAAAAGGAAAAATTACAATTCCTTTTAGTTCTGAAGCCGACTTTAATCGAATTATAAAATTAATTAACGGATAGTGAATAAGATTGTCCCCATAAGTTTATTGTTCTTTCTCATAGGAACCGTTTCTCTTTTTGCTCAAACAAAAAAAGACACGGTTTTGGTTGTTAAAGACACGAGTAAATTACAAGAAATTGACCCTTTGACACCAGCAAAAGCAGCATTTTATTCTGCAATTCTACCCGGCTTAGGTCAAGCCTATAATAAAAAATACTGGAAAATACCATTAGTTTACGGTGCCATAGGAACCAGCTTATACTTTTACATCGATAATAATAAAAAGTACCATGATTATCGTGATGAATACAAACGCAGACTTGAAGGTTACGGACCTGGAACTGGCGGAAAGTACGATTATCTAGATGACAGCAGGCTTATTGCTGGTCAAAAATTCTACCAGCGAAACCGAGATTTATCAGCCCTTTTTGTTGTTGCTTTTTACGCTTTAAATATTATCGATGCCAACGTCGATGCTGCCTTGATTCAATTCAACGTAAACGAAAGATTATCATTACGCCCGGAAATTTATCCTGCCGATGTAACTTTTAAACCAAATGTTGGACTAACTTTTAATTACCACTTTTAACAGTCTTTAAAGGCTTTTAAAACAAAAAAAATATAAAATGAAAATTGCACTATTAGGATACGGAAAAATGGGTAAAGTAATCGAAAGAATTGCTTTAGAAAGAGGTCATGAAATTGTTTTAAAGAAAGATGAATTCAATACTTACGACGGACTTTCAACTGCTGATGTCGCTATTGACTTTAGTGTTCCTACTGCAGCCGTAGATAATATTTCAAACTGCTTTCACGCAAATGTTCCTGTTGTTTCTGGAACAACTGGATGGCTGGAACACTTTGACAAAATGGTTGCCCTATGCAACGAAAAACAAGGCGGATTTATTTCAAGTTCAAATTTCAGCTTAGGAGTTAATATTTTCTTTGAGCTTAATGAATATTTAGCCAAAATAATGTCGCAATTTGATTCATACAAAGTATCGATGGAAGAAATTCATCATACTCAAAAACTAGATGCTCCAAGCGGAACAGCTATTTCTTTAGCAAAAGGCGTTATTGAAAACAGCAGTTATGCAAATTGGACTTTAGATGATGCTAAACAAGGTGAAATTCATATTGAAGCGAAAAGAATTGGAGACGTTCCCGGCACTCACACTGTAACATACGACTCAATTGTAGACAGCATCGAACTAAAACATACTGCTCACAATCGCGAAGGCTTTGCTCTAGGTGCAGTAATCGCTGCTGAATGGCTTGCTGGTAAAACAGGAATCTACAGCATGAAAGATGTATTAAATCTAAAATAAAACATACCAAACTTAAGACTTCTACATAAGGACAACTTAAAGTTTAAAACATAAAAAAACAAAAACTATGACACTATATTCTTGGTTCGTATTTTTCTTAGCAGTACAAATCATCCACTTTGTGGGAACTTGGAAACTGTATCTGGCAGCTGGCAGAAAAAGCTGGGAAGCTGCAATTCCAGTTTATAATTCGATTGTTTTAATGAAAATAATTGGCCGCCCAACTTGGTGGACATTTTTACTTTTCATTCCAATTATCAACTTAATTATGTTTCCTGTTGTTTGGGTTGAAACTTTAAGAACTTTTGGGAAAAAATCTACATTAGATACTATTCTAGGTCTATTTACTCTTGGTTTTTATATTTATTATGTAAACTATACTCAAAAATTAGAGTATAATGCAGACAGAAAACTGACACCTGATAACAAAACAGCCGATACGATCAGTTCATTACTTTTTGCGGTTATTGTTGCAACTTTAGTACACACTTACGTTGTTCAGCCTTATACAATTCCGACATCATCTCTTGAAAAATCTCTTTTAATTGGTGACTTCCTATTTGTGAGTAAAATAAATTACGGCCCTAGAGTACCAATGACTACCGTTGCATTGCCAATGGTTCACGACTCTATTCCGTTAACAAAAAGAAAATCATACTTAAGCTGGCCTCAATTACCTTATTTCAGACTGCCTGCGCTAGAAAAAATCAAACGCACAGACATTGTAGTTTTTAACTGGCCTGTTGATACCGTACATTATTTTTACGAACCAAAAGGAAGACCAGGCGTTATTAAACCTATCGATAAAAGATCAAATTACGTAAAAAGATGTGTTGGTATTCCTGGAGACAGCTTATCAATAAAAGATGGCTTTGTTTACATTAACGGAAAAAAATTAGTTTTACCAGAGAGAGCTAAACCGCAATACTCTTATGCTGTAGCTTTAGACGGAAAAACAAGTATTGATTTTGAATCGTTACTTAAAGAATTAGACATTACAGATCCAGCAGGTTTTAGAAGCGAAAAAAGAGACACCCTTTATTTTGGTTCATTAACCGAAGCGAGCGCTGAACGAATCAAAAATACTCCTGGTGTTACTGCTGTTGTACGAAAAATTGAAACAAGAACCAACAATGCTGTGTTCCCACATATCAATAAATGGAATGAAGACAATTATGGTCCAATTTATATTCCAGAAGCTGGAAAAACGGTTGCACTAACAAATGAATCTTTACCATTCTACAAAGACATTATCACGAATTACGAAGGAAAAAAACTAGAAATTCAAGGTTCTAAATTTTTAATTGACGGAAAACCTGCAACAACATATACCTTCGAACAAAATTATTACTGGATGATGGGAGACAACCGTCACAACTCTGAAGACAGCCGTTTTTGGGGTTACGTTCCAGAAAATCATATTGTTGGAAAACCAGTTTTTATTTGGATGAGTTGGGATACAAACGGAAAAGGCATCAACAAAATACGTTGGAACCGCGTGTTCACAACTGTTGATGGCGAAGGACAACCACAATCTTACTTCAAATATTTCTTAATTGTTCTTGGTCTTTACTTCGTTGGAGAATTCTTCTGGAGAAAAAGAAAAGAAAACAAAGCATAAAAAAAACGTTAATTCGTTGAACTGGTAAATCGTTTAATTGTTTCTCAAAAAGAACGATTAAACGATTTACCGATTAAACAAAAACCACAATGAACTCTTTATTACTTCCTACTTATTTTCCATCAATCAGCCACTTTGCTGTTATGGCGCAATCTGAGAATGTAACTTTTGAAATGGAAGATAATTTTCAAAAGCAGACTAATAGAAACCGCACATATATCTATAGTCCAAACGGAATTCAATTATTAAACATTCCAGTTAAACATTCAAAATCTGCACATCAGAAAACAAAGGATGTTTTGATCGAAAATGAATTTGACTGGCAAAAACAGCATTTCAAATCACTGGAAGCAGCATATAGGAGCTCGCCTTTCTTCGAATTTTTTGAAGATGACATTACCCCTATTTTCGAGAAAAAACACACTTTCTTGATGGATTTAAACTTGGAAGTTTTGGACATTACCACAAAATGTCTAAGAATGAAATTAGAATTCGCCAAAACAACTGAATACTTTCATGAGATCGAAAATATTTCTGATTTCAGATATTTAGCAAATGGAAAAAAAGATCAAAATTCATTCGAAAAATACACTCAGGTTTTTGATGACAAACATGGTTTCATCAACAATTTAAGTGTTTTAGATCTACTTTTTAACGAAGGAAAATTTGCGATGGATTACTTAAAAACACAAAAACTATTATAATATCCTTTTGAATTTTCGCTAAATAACAGCGAACAGCTAAAGCAATTTAAAAATTGAAAAATATCAATTTTATTCCATTGAAAGTCTAGCCATAATAGGATAATGGTCTGAATTCTCGAAATCAGGAAAGCTTTCAAAATGCTTTACTTTCATTTTACTATCTGTAAAAATATAATCGATTCTTGCTGGGTAATATCTAAATTTATAAGTTGCTCCAAAACCTTCGCCTGCTTCTTCAAAAGCATCTTTAAGTTTTCCTTTAATATTTCGGTACACATATGAAAACGGGCTGTTATTCATATCACCGCAAATAATAATTGGATTTTTACATTGCTTAATATTTTCTTTAAAAATCTCTGCTTGTTCCTGCTGCTGTGTAAATCCCTTACTGATTCGAGCATAAATACGCTGTGATTTTTTCTGATTTACATTATCTATATCATCTGAAATTTCGTTTACATCAGGCGAAATTTTAATGGACTGCAGGTGCATATTATAAACTCGAATAACGTCTTTTCCGCGTTTTATATCTGCGTAAATTGCGTTATTATCTGATTTAGGGAAAATAATATTCCCTTCGTTGATTATAGGAAATTTTGAAAAAATAGCCTGACCTGTTTTAATCTTTTTCCCATCTATAAAAATATAGCGGTGCGGATACACTTTTAAATCAAGATGAGCTGAATTAGAATACTCCTGAATACACAAAATATCAGGATCTTTTTCGTCGATAAAAGCTTTAATATTTGAAGGAATATCATCGCGATCTAACCATTTAAAAACATTAAAAAGACGAACATTATAACTCATTACTGAGAAATCTTTTTCGTTTTTAACATACTCTTTCGACGAAAACTTGTAGAATTTACTAATAAACGTTATTCCGGTTAACAAAACCAAACCAGACAAAATAAGGCGCTTTTTAAACTGAATTGCCCAGTAAATGAAGAAGAATCCGTTCATCACAAAAAAAGCCGGCATAAACAGCGTAAGCACCGATAAAAGAGGAAAACTTTTAGGTGCTAGAAAAGGTAAAATATAGATGCTGAATGTAAGTACAGTTAACACTATATTCAAAAAGAACATTACTTTATTAAACCACGAAAGGTTTTTCATATTTTTTGGCTGAAAGGATTATTTCCCTGCTTTAAATAAAAACTCTTTTTCTTCTTTAGTCAAACAATCATAACCAGATTGACTGATTTTATCCAAAATCTCATCAATTTGCTGCTGCGTTTTATCTTTAGTAACAATTCGTGAAGTTACTTTTTCTGTCGGTTTTTTATAGTTTTTATGAACTTTTGTAAATGGCGTTGTTGGAGATTTTCTAAACAAATTAGCAAAAAAGTCCAATATTTTAGAAACAATTTTACTTAAATCAGTTCCTTGCTGCAGCGATTTAATAAAGATAAAACCAAAAACAGCTCCTGCTAAATGAGAAATATGTCCACCCATATTATCTAAGCGAAACTGCATTAAATCCAAAATTAAAATTACACCTGTAATATGCCACAACTTTACATTACCAATCAACATTAAACGAATGTTCATTAAAGGCTGATACGTTGTAACAGCAACTAAAACAGCCATAATTGCAGCCGAAGCACCAACTATAGGCGCTGAAATATTTAAAAAGTAAAAACTTAGTGAAAATGCAACTCCAGCAAAAATGGCTCCCAAAATATACAGGCCTAAATATTGCTTTTGACTAAAAAAAGTTAAAAACAGATTGCTGGCAAAGTTTAAAACCATCATATTAAACAACAAATGCAAAAATCCATAATGAAAAAATGCATACGTTAAAAAAGTCCAAGGTTTAAACAGAAAAACCTGCGGGTCTGAAGACAATGCAATCCAATTTGGAAACACAAACTGACCGCTTGAAAACTGATAGAAAAAAATTAAAGAAATAAGAAAGCAGGCAATATTCCAATAAATTACTCGCATTGCGATTCCACCTAATTTATATTGGAGTTTTAAATCGTCAAGAATATTCATAAAGTCTTCTTTTGGTTTCTAAAATTAATTATTTAAAGTTAAAAATTAATTCCAACGATTGTTATTAAACTGATTTTTTTTCCAGTACCACATAATCATAAATCCAAAAAAAGCACCGCCAATATGGGCATAATGAGCAACTCCCGAATCAAGTCCCATCAGTGAACCTCCTAAAATTCCAAAAAAGCCATCATATAAAAGCATATAAACAGGTACAAAATATTTAGCTTTTATCGGGATCGGAATAAACATAATACCAAGTTCAGCGTTTGGAAACATAAAAGCAAACGCAACAAGCAATCCGTAAATAGCCCCAGATGCTCCAACCACAGTTCCTAGATACGCACTTGTAAAATGTTTAAATTCTGAAACAGTTAAAATTTGCTGCCATCTTGTATCAATTTTACCATCATTTAGCAAACTTAAAATATCGGCCTTATGAAAACCATTTGCCAAAAGAATATTCAAACTGTCTTGATAGAAATAATAATTTACCGCAAAATTTACTAAAGCAGCGCCTAATCCACAAGAAATATAGAAGAACAAAAATTTCTTTCCACCCCAAAAATGTTCAAGCGTTGAACCAAACGAATATAATGCAAACATATTGAAAGCAATATGAGCAAAACCACCATGCATAAACATATGAGTAATGGGCTGCCAAAATTTAAATCCAGGATTTTCTGGAAAAAAAAGTGCTAAATACTCATAAGAAACAGGCACTAATTGAGCACCTAAAAAAAATATAATATTAATTATAAGCAGTTGTTTTACAACGGGAGTCATATTCATCATAAGGCAAACTTTTTGTCTATATCTTCAACACGCATGGTGATGAATGTAGGTTTTTGAAAAGGTGAAATATTTGGATCTTTACAAGCAAACAAACCGTTTACGAGATTATCTTGTTCTTTTTCGGTTAAATAAGATCCTGTTTTAACCGCTAAACTTTTTGCCATCGATTTAGCTATAGTATCATTCTGGCTGTAACTGCTCGCTGGAATTCCGTCTTGCAAATCACTCAACAATTGTTCAATTACAAGAGAAACTTCACTTTCGGTAATATTTACCGGAATTCCCGAAATTACAATATGATCGGTTTTTGCCTCTTCAAACACAAATCCGGTGGTTTCTAGTGAAGGTTTTAATTCTTCAATCAATTTCATTTCTAATGAAGAGTAAAACAAATCCAACGGAAAAAGCAATTGCTGACTCGATGCTTGATTTACTGTCATATTCAACAAAAACTGCTCGTACAAAATACGTTGATGCGCACGATGCTGATCGACAATTATCATTCCAGACTTTATTGGCGAAACTATATATTTTTTATGTATTTGATACGTTTTCTGACTTGCTTGTTCTACCTCATCATCATTAAACAAAGATGAAGTTACTTCTTCATTCTCAAAATTAAAAGGCGAACTTTCAATACTTTCTGTATTTTCAGTATCCAAACCAACGTATAAACTTTCCCAACTTACTGTTGGCTCAACTCTTTTTGAATACCCCGAATAAGAGGAACCTGATGAAAAAGAAGAAGACGAAGATCCTGAACTATAACTAGAACCTGATCCGGAAGCTGCTTTTGAATAATGCTGATTGGTTTTATCATCTGTAAATGGATTAAAAGTTCCATCGACCTGAATTGTAGGCGTTTCTGCTTCTAAATCTTTGTAATGATAAGGTGTATCTAAATTTGAATCTCTTTCAAAATCTAAAACTGGAGCAACATTAAACTGTCCTAAACTATGTTTAATTGAAGCTCTTAAAATGGCATATAAAGCCTGTTCGTCATCAAACTTAATTTCAGTTTTAGTGGGATGAATATTAATATCTATTGTATTGGGCGGAACTTGCAGATACAGGAAATAACTCGGCTGCGAACCATCTTTCAAAAGTCCGTCATAAGCCGCCATAACCGCATGATGCAAATAACCGCTTTTTATAAATCGGTCGTTTACAAAAAAGAACTGTTCTCCCCTATTTTTCTTAGCAAATTCAGGTTTACAGACAAATCCTTGAACATTTATAATCTCAGTATCTTCATTAACCGGAACTAACTTTTCGTTGGTTTTACCAGACATAATCCCAACAATACGCTGACGATATCCTGCTGCAGGTAAATTGTACAACTCACTTCCGTTATGATAAAAACTAAAATGAATATTTGGGTGCGCCAAAGCCACACGTTGAAATTCATCCATAACATGACGAAACTCAACTGTATCTGATTTTAAGAAATTACGACGGGCTGGAATATTAAAAAATAAATTTTTAACCGCAAATGAAGTTCCTTTTGGTAAAACAGCTACCTCCTGCGAAACAAACTTACTTCCTTCGATTACAATATGCGTTCCCAATTCATCTTGATCCTGCTTGGTTTTCATTTCCATGTGGGCAATAGCCGCAATCGAAGCCAAAGCTTCTCCACGAAAACCTTTGGTACCAAGAGAAAATAAATCCTCAGCCTGACGGATTTTTGAAGTTGCATGACGTGCAAAACACAAACGAGCATCCGTAACCGTCATTCCAACACCATTATCAATAACCTGAACTAATGATTTGCCGGCATCTTTTATAATCAATTTAATATCAGTTGCTTTTGCATCTACAGCATTTTCTAACAATTCTTTTACGACTGAAGCTGGTCTTTGAACCACTTCTCCGGCAGCAATCTGGTTAGCAACGTGATCTGGAAGCAATTGAATAATACTCGACATTTAATATTTAGGATTGTAGATTAACGATTTAAGATTTTTGATTTGAAATCTAAACCAAGAGGTACAAATTTAGTAAATTTTGACTGGCTTTCAGAATATCTGCAATCATAAAAAAAACAAAAACCTCAATACTCTAAGAAACAGAAAGATTAAAGTTATTGAATTTTATTTTTAAAAGAAAATCAATTAACTTTTACCAACGCAAGTATTTTATTTATCGAAAATAAAAACAAATATACTAATCTGAATATTGGATTTTCGCTGACAAATTACCTTCAAAAAAAAGCATAAAAAAACCTATACTTTTTGACGGCATAGGTTTTTAATATTTTCAAAGCAATTATTATTTATTCCTTCTCAATTTTTCTAGGACCATCTTCTATCTGAAGAGCTCCTGACGAAAGCAATGGCTGATTAAAAGCATGTGCCATTGAAGCCTGCTGACGAATATAGGCCATTTTGATTGCTGCAATTGCCGCTTCGGTTCCTTTGTTTCCATGAACTCCACCGCTTCTATCAATAGATTGCTGCATGTTATTATCTGTTAAAACACAAAAAATAACCGGAATATCAGTTTGAACATTCAAATCTTTAATTCCTTGTGTAACGCCTTCGCAAACAAAATCAAAATGTTTGGTTTCTCCTTGAATTACGCAGCCAATTACAATTACTGCATCTACATTTTGTGTTTGCAGCATTTTCTTTGCACCATAAATTAATTCAAAGCTTCCTGGAACATTCCAGCGAATAATTTGCTGTGCAGGAACTTCACAATCAATTAATGCTTCAAAAGCACCATTATAAAGCCCTTCTGTTATAGTCTCGTTCCACTCAGAAACAACAATCCCAAATCGAAAGTCTTTCGCATTTGGGATTGTGTTTTTATCGTATTGTGATAAATTTTTATTTTCGGTAGCCATCTTTTATATTTAAGATTTTATATTTCTTGATTTCTGATTGTAAAAATACAAATCTAAAACCTAAAATCTAAACTCTTCAATAATTTATTGTGCTAATCCAATCAAAGCATCAACAGAAGCAGCTTCTGGAGTTGCATCAAAATTATCTTTAATATCTGTAAAGTATTTTAATGCATCTTCTTTTTGACCTAAAGCTAAAGCCGTTTTACCCGCTTTTAATAAGAAACGAGGTGTTGTAAAATCGTTTTTATTAGATTCCGCAGCTTTTACATAATAATCTAAAGCTTCTTTTTGTTGGTTCTTTTGAGAATAAGCATCTCC
The DNA here is from genome assembly GCF_044005885.1 of Flavobacterium sp. FlaQc-30. Lineage (NCBI taxonomy): Bacteria > Pseudomonadati > Bacteroidota > Flavobacteriia > Flavobacteriales > Flavobacteriaceae > Flavobacterium > Flavobacterium sp. FlaQc-30. Next base: position 170,161 of record NZ_JBIPCO010000009.1, read on the forward strand.
AATTGCGCCTTTTGCTAAAGCACTTAAAATTAAATCTTCTGATTTAAAATTACCTAAGTACTTAATAGCATCATCAAATTTACCTGTATTTAAATATGCCATACCAGCATAGTAATTTGCTAAATTTCCTGCATCAGTTCCAGAATATTCGTCAGCGATTTTCACAAATCCGAATTTACCTTCAGAACCATTCAAAGCCAATTTATATAATGAATCACTTGCTACACCATCAACCGCTTTTTGAAAGTTTTGTTGTGCAACAAACATTTCGTTTGCAGCTTCGTCTTGTTTAGGAGCTTCAATAAACTTTTGGTAAGCCAAATATCCAATAGTAGCAACTGCAATACCAGCAACTAAACCAATAATGATTTTTTGATTTTTAGCAACCCAATCCTCAGTTCTTGAAGCAGTTTCATCTAACTTAGAAAAAACCTCAGCAGTTTTGCTGTCTTTCTCGTCAATAATTACTTGTTGCTCTTCAGTTACTTCTTTAACTTCCTTCTCCTTTGGTGCTTTATATCCTCTTTTATTGTAAGTAGCCATTTAAAATTAATTTAGTGAACGGCAAAAATAAAATTTTTATTGAAACTGAGGTAAAAAAAATCAATTTTATCACTATTTTAAAACAAATATTTTTAAGAATGCTAACTCCTTTCACATCAGCATCAAAATAAATCAACTTGAAACACGCCAAAACCCTTTTATATCGATAAAATTAGATAATTTTACAGTCTCAATTTTACTCGTTGCAAAAACAGTAATTTTTCTTTTTAGAGTCTCTTAAAAAAATGCATTTAAACAAAATCTCATTATTCAATTATAAAAATTTCGCCGAAGCTAATTTTGATTTCGACATCAAGATTAATTGTTTTGTCGGCAAAAACGGAATTGGAAAAACCAATGTTCTTGATGCTATTTATCATTTAGCTTACGGAAAAAGTTATTTCAATCCGCTTGCTGTTCAAAATATCAAACACGGAGAAGAGTTTTTTGTTATTGATGCTGAATTAGAAAAAGACGAGAGAACAGAACAAATTGTCTGCAGTTTAAAAAAAGGGCAAAAGAAAATCTTAAAAAGAAACGGAAAAGCTTATGATAAATTTTCAGATCATATTGGTTTTATTCCGTTAGTAATCATCTCGCCTGCAGATCGTGATTTAATTGTAGAAGGCAGCGAAACGCGCCGTAAATTTATGGACAGCGTAATTTCGCAATTAGACAGTGCTTATCTGCATCAGCTTATACAATATCAAAAGGTAATTGTACAGCGAAATGCACTTTTAAAGTATTTTGCACTCAATCATACTTTCGACAATGATACCTTATCTATATATAATGAACAGTTAAATAGTTTTGGACAGTCTATTTTTGAAAAACGAAAAGATTTTCTTGAACAATTCATACCTATATTTAATATCCATCATCAAGCCATAACAGGATCTGAAGAAACTGTTCAAGTAGTTTATGAAAGTCATTTGTATCAAAAGGATTTATTAACACTGCTAAAAGAGAACATCAATAAAGACAGAGCACTGCAATATACAAGCACTGGAATTCACAAAGATGATTTATTGTTTGAAATTGATTCGCATCCTATTAAAAAATTCGGTTCGCAAGGACAGCAAAAATCTTTTTTAATTGCGCTAAAACTGGCTCAATTTGAATTTTTAAAGAAGCAAAGCGGCGTAAAACCTCTTTTACTTTTTGATGATATTTTTGACAAGTTAGACGAAACCAGAGTGGCAAAAATTGTCGAAATGGTAAACAGCGAAACATTTGGGCAGCTTTTTATTTCAGACACTCATCCAGATCGTACAGAAGCCATTGTAAAATTGACGCATCAGAGTTATAAAATTTTTAATTTGTAATTGTTTGCCGCGAACCAGCACGAATTCAAGATTAACAGGATGCAAAACTTTGACAAAGTTGCTCAAAGTCAAACCGAAATTAAAAAATTCGCGTTAATTCGTGAAATTCACGGCAAAAAACATCAATTCGATTTTATAATTCTATTAAGATTTTAAAAATGAAAAATCATTATTTTAGCCTAAATCATTTTTAAAATCACAACGGCATGAAATTCCCTAAAATCTTATTGGCAATAGTTTCACTTGTTCTCTTTTCTTGTAATGAAAAAAAAGTGACTCCATTTGAATCACTCTCACCACAAGAGTTTGCAGAAAAAATTAAAACAACTGAAAATCCACAAATTTTAGACGTTCGAACTCCTGATGAATTTGCATCAGCACATATAGACAAAGCAGTAAATGTAAACTGGAACGGCGACGATTTCGATTCAAAAGCAGCTGCTTACGACAAATCGAAACCTGTATTTGTTTATTGTTTAAGCGGCGGAAGAAGTAAAAAAGCAGCAGCAAAACTAAATGAATTAGGCTTTACATCTGTTTATGAACTTGACGGAGGATTCATTAATTGGAATGATAAAAACGCTCCAAATGCGGAAGCTTCTGAAAATGGAATGACAATGAATGAGTTCAATGCTTTATTAAATACAGATAAAAAGGTGTTTGTTGATTTTTATGCTGAATGGTGTGGTCCTTGTAAACAAATGGAGCCTCACATTTTAAAACTAGAAAAAGAATTGGCTGATAAAGCAGTTATTATCAGAATTGATGTAGATAAAAACAAAGATTTAGCACAGCAAATGGAAATAACACAGCTTCCGACAACTTTTTTATATGAAAATAAAACAATGAAAAAGAAAAATATCGGATACATCAGCGAAGAAGAATTAAGAAAACAACTGCAATAAAACATAAAATATGCTAACGAAAGAATCATTGCAATTTTTAGACGATTTAAAGAAAAACAATAATCGAGATTGGTTTCAAGACAATAAAAAGCGCTACGAAATCTTCAAAAAAGATTACTATCAATTGGTAAGTGATTTTCTAGACGCGATGAAACCGCTTGATCCTTCGTTAGAATTATTAGAAGTCAAAAACTGCACCTTCAGAATCAACCGCGACATTCGATTCTCAAAAGACAAATCTCCCTATAAAGCACATTTAGGTGTTTGGATTTCTGGCGGGACAAAAGGTTTGAACCGAGCGGGATATTATGTGCATATTGAAAAAGGAGCTAGTTTTATTGCTGGCGGATTTTACTCTCCAGAATCTGAAGATTTAAAAAAAGTTCGTAAAGAAATTGCTTTTTTTCACGATGATTTAGAGGCTCTTTTAGCGGATAAAAATTTCAAGAAAGAGTTTGGAAGTTTAGATGTAAACGAAAACAATTCGCTGAAAAACCCACCCCGAGGTTACGAAAAAGAACATCCTGCAATCGAGTTTTTAAAACTGAAAAGCTTTACTGCAACTCAAAAATATGATATTTCTGAAGTGACTGAAAAAGATTTTGTTTCTAAAATGAGCAAAAAATTAATCGCGCTAAAGCCCTTAAATGATTTTATCAATCGTGCTTTAGAAACAGACGAAGAGTTTTAGAGAAGGATAATCGCCACAAATTGCACGAATTTGCACGAATTCAATTAGTGTGAATTCGTGAAATTTGTAGCGAAAAACATTTTGCTAATGAAAAGAAAAATACTTTTTCTTGGAGAATCTTGCCGTGCCGATGCTATAACCTGGATGAGAGGTTTAAAAGAATTTGGCAATTTTGAAATTATTACTTGGGAACTTCAAACGCCAAACAATTCAAAATTTAATAGATTCAAACGTATTCTAGAGTATTTTTTCGCCCCAATTTCAATTCAAAAAATCATTAAAAAAGAAAAACCAGACATGGTTATTGCTGAAAGAACCACGAGTTATGGTTTTCTTGCAGCATTATCTGGCTCGAAAACAATTGTCATTGCGCAGCAAGGCCAAACAGATTTATGGCCGGAAGATTCTGTATTATATACTTTTAAAAAGATCATTCAGAAATACGCATTCAAAAAAGCACATTTAATTCATGCTTGGGGACCAGTAATGACAATTTCTATGAAAGCGATTGATGTTGACATGAACAAGGTTTTTGTTCTTCCAAAAGGAATCGATTTATCTCTTTTTACGCCTTCACCAAACAATTCAAGCAAAATAGAAGCTATTATCACTCGTTCTTTAGAACCTGAATATCGACACGACTCTATTTTAATGGCATTTTTTATTCTTAATCAGAAAGGAATTGACTTTTCTTTAACCATCGTTGGTGACGGAACAAGATTAGAGTTTTTAAAAGATTTGGCAAAAAAATTACAAATTGAAACTAAAGTAACTTTTACTGGAAGAATACCAAATACAAAACTTCCAAAATTATTACACCAATCAAACACTTATATCAGTATGCCAATTACCGAAGGTGTTTCAGCTTCTTTATTCGAAGCAATGGCATGTCAATGTTACCCTATTGTTTCAAACGTTCCTGGAAATCAAAGCTGGATCAAACATCGCAAAAACGGACAATTAATAACAATCGATGACAACGAACAACTTGCTGAGGAATTAATCTGGTCTTTTGAAAATGTTGACTATCGAAATAATGCCATTTTACAAAACAGGAAGTTTGTAGAAGAAAACGCAAATTATAACTCCAATATGAAAATTATTGCAGATAAATATCACGAACTCCTCAACTCTCAATCTATTTAACTGCAAGCGTAACTTTTTTTCAACCTCAGCGACATACTGTTATAATGAATTTCTAATTTAATTCTGAAAGCAATATGAGCAATAGAAGAAACTGGTTAAAACAAATCGGATTAGGTACAATAGGATTAGGTTTTTGTCAATTTGAGGCATTTGCCAATCCTCCATTAGAAAATTACATCCCTCCAAGTTCAGACAAATCTCCTATTTTATTACGGTCGAATGAAAATCCGTACGGACCTTCTCCACTAGCTCGCCTTGCCATGCAAAAAAGCATCAACAACAGCAATCGATATGGCTGGAATGCTTCAGAAGAACTAATTTCTTTAATTGCTAAGAAAAACAATGTTTCAGACAATAATATTCTATTGGGCGCTGGTTCAACAGAAATTTTAGATTTAGTACTTCAATATACTGCTTTAAAAAAGGGTAATTTTATACTTGCCGAAACCACTTTCGATTATTGGACATTTCCTTCTGAAAAATTAGGATCTAAAAAAATCACAGTTCCGTTAACTGCTGATAAAAAGCATGACTTAACAGCAATGTTAAAAACAATCGATTCAGATACTAAAATGATTTACATCTGTAATCCTAATAATCCAACGGGAACAATCTGCGATAGAGAACATTTAGTCTCTTTTGTAAAAGAAGCTTCTAAAAAAGCAATTGTTTTTGTTGATGAGGCTTATATCGATTTTACAAAAGAGCAATCATTAAGCAATCTTGTAATTGAGAACAAGAATTTAATAATCACTAAAACTTTCTCAAAAATGTACGGTTTAGCCGGTGCGCGTATAGGTTATGCTGTTGCAAACTCTTCGACAATTGAAGAACTCAGTATTTTAAAATCATCTCCTAACTTATCCATCAGCGTGGTAACAACGGCTGCGGCGATTGCATCTTTAAATGATGAAAAATTTATTCGAGAAGTATCTTCTTTAAATGAAGAAGTAAAGAAATATACTGTAGAACAACTTACTCAATTGGGCTTAACCTGCATTCCGTCTTATTCTAATTTTATTTATTTTTCTTTAGAGAATTACAAAAAGGATTACTTTAAACAATTGGAGAACCGTAATATTATGGGAACAAAAATTTATGAAGAAAACGGAAAATGGACTAGAATTACAATAGGAACGATGAAAGAAATGCAGCAATTTATTGAAGCCCTAAAATAAAAATTCTCAAAAAAGTCTTTTTACAGAAAATCTGTTCAAATAAATTATAATCGTTACTTTTGAACTCAGAATTTTTCCGAAGCTTCGGAACTCAAAAAAGCCTTTTATTTATGGAAATCCAATCCAATTTTTCTTTAAAAAACTACAATACTTTTGGCATCGAAGCCAAAGCAAAAAAATTTGTTGCCGTTCATTCAATTGCTGAATTAAAAACCATTTTGGCAGCAAACAAAAATGAGGAAAAGTTCATTTTAGGCGGAGGAAGCAATATGCTTTTGACTAAAGATATTGAAGCACTGGTTATTCATATTGATTTAAAAGGAAAAAAAATCATAAAAGAAGATGATGATTTTGTTTGGGTCGAAAGTCAGGCTGGTGAGACTTGGCACGATTTTGTACTTTGGACAATCGACAACAATTTTGGAGGTCTAGAAAATATGTCTTTAATTCCTGGAAATGTCGGCACAACTCCGGTACAGAATATTGGCGCTTACGGAACCGAAATCAAAGATACTTTTGTTTCTTGCGAAGCAATGAATATTGCAACTCAGGAAATAAAAACTTTTACTAATCCTGAGTGTAATTTTGGATACCGCGAAAGCATTTTCAAAAATGAGGTAAAAGATCAATTCATCATTACTTCTGTTATTTATAAATTGACCAAACGCAATCATAAAATCAATACTTCTTATGGCGATATTTTAGCTGAATTGGCTAAAAAAAACATTACTGAACCAACTTTGAAAGAGGTAAGTAATGCTGTAATTGCCATTAGACAAAGTAAATTACCTGATCCGAAAGAATTAGGAAACAGTGGAAGTTTCTTTAAAAATCCAATTCTACTGAAATCTGATTTCGAGAAAATTCATCAAAAATTCCCTGAAATGAAATTTTATGAAGTTTCTGAAACCGAAGTAAAAGTTCCTGCTGGATGGCTTATTGAACAAGCTGGTTTAAAAGGAAAACGTTTTGGAGAAGCCGGAGTGCATAAAAATCAAGCTTTAGTTCTGGTGAATTATGGCAACGCAACGGGGCAGGAAATTTTAGCCGTTTCAAAAGAAGTTCAGAAAACAGTTTTTGAGACTTTTGGAATTCATATTGAAGCGGAAGTAAATGTGATTTAATTTCTTTTTGCCACTAATTTCACGAATTTACACAAATTAAATTAGTGCAATTAGTGGCGATAAACCAAACACAATATGTACACTCCTGATTTATACAAAAACGAAAATCCAGAAGAAATCAGAGCTTTTCTAAAAGAAAATAGTTTTGGAATTCTGATTAATCAAACTAACGGAAAATTGTGTGCAACTCATATTCCGATAGAACTTGAAATCAACTCTGATGGAAAAGAAATTTTACAGGGACATATTTCAAAACTAAATCCTCAAGCAGAAGGTTTTGCAGCAAACGATCAGATTCTAGCGGTGTTTACAGGACCGCACAGTTATATCTCTTCATCCTGGTACGATCACGAAAATGTACCTACTTGGAATTACATAGCCGTACATGTTTATGGAAGAATTAAAATTGTTGATTATGAAACTTCGGTAGAACAGTTAAAGAAACTAGTTGATAAATACGAAGCAAATTCAGAAAACCCTGTTAGAGTTGAAGACTTATCTGCTAAAACAATGCGTGAAGCTCGAGGAATTTTTGGTTTTGAAATAGAAATTGACGAAATTCAGGCAACTAAAAAACTGTCGCAAAATCGAGACGATCATAATTATAAAAACATAATTTCGGAATTAGAAAAGACTGAAAACCCTCAGTCTATTGCTATTGCAAAGGAAATGTTGAAATGCCGAAAGTAAATGGTTTTTAATCATTGAAATTTACTAATTCATAACTACCTTTGTACTCGCAAAATTTCAGATATTAATAGACATTAAAACCATATGCTTATAACTTTATTTTACTTCTTTATTGCTATTGTTTTTATTCAAGTTTTCTACTACTTAGGAATTTTTGGAAAGTTTGCATTCGCTAAACCTCAAAATATTACACCAAAAAGAATTCCGGTTTCAGTTATTGTCTGCGCAAAAAATGAAGAAGAAAACGTAAAGAAATTTATCCCATTATTAGCTGAACAAAATTATCCTGATTTCGAAATTGTTTTGATTGATGACGCTTCAAGTGATGAAACTTTAGAAGTTTTTGAAGAATTTGAAAATCTATATCCTAATATTCGTTTGGTTAAAGTAAAAAACAACGAAGCTTTTTGGGGAAATAAAAAATATGCTTTGACATTAGGAATTAAAGCCGCAAAAAAAGATTATTTATTGTTTACTGATGCTGATTGCTACCCAACTTCAAAAGAATGGATAACAGCAATGACTTCGCAATTTACAATGAACAAAACTATTGTTTTAGGATACGGAGGTTACGAAAAAATAGAACGTTCATTATTAAATAAAATCATTCGTTTTGAGACTGTTTTAACTGCGGTTCAATATTTTTCATGGACTAAAGCAGGATTTCCATATATGGGAGTTGGAAGAAATTTAGCTTATAAAAAAGACGAGTTTTTTAATGTAAATGGTTTTATTGATCATATACAAGTTCGTTCCGGCGATGATGATTTATTTATTAATCAGGCTGCAAACAAATCAAACACGACCATTTCTTATACTCCAGAAAGTTTTACTTATTCTAAACCAAAGGAATCGTACAAAGAATGGTTTACCCAAAAAAGAAGACACGTTTCTACAGCTGAATATTATAAATTTTTCGACAAGTTTCAGTTGGGGATTTTCTTCTGCTCGCAATTGTTTTTCTTTTTATCTGTCATTATTCTGCTTGCTTTCCAATTTCAATGGATTGCAGTCTTGGCAATTCTTGCAACCCGCTACACCATAGTTTGGACTGTTATTGGGTTCTCTGCAGGAAAATTAAAAGAAAATGATATTAAAATTTGGTTTCCAGTGCTTGAAATAGCGCTTATATTCACGCAAATTAATATCTTTATATCTAATATCTTTTCAAAACCTGTATATTGGAAATAAATTCTAAAATAGAAAAAGCAAAAAAAGGCGATCAAGCCGCCTTTACTTTTTTATTAGATTATTATTGGAATGAAGTTTACAGCTTCATGCTTAAACGAACAGAAAACGAAACTACTGCCGAAGATATTACGATAGAAACCTTTTCTAAAGCGTTTGACAAAATTGCTTCTTACAATTCTGAATTTCAATTTAACACTTGGCTGATTGCAATTGCAAAAAACGTCTACATTGATTTATTGCGTAAAAAGAAAACCAACCTTTTTATAGAAATTACCGATGCCGAAGATCAGCAGGCTTATAATATTGCTGACACTACTCTCTCTGCTGAAGACGCTTTAATTAACGAGCAAAACCTGTCTCGACTGCTTCTGTGCATTAAAGAATTAAAACCTCATTATCAAGAAGTAATTCAACTGCGTTATTTTCAAGAAATGACGTATCAGGAAATTGCCAGTAAAATAGATGAACCTTTAAGTAATGTTAAAGTAAAAATACTTCGTGCTAAAAAATTGTTAGCAGAAATCATTAATCGTAATAGATAATTTACTATCTTTAAGAAAAGAATAACACATTATCTGGTTTTTTCTTAAAAAAATTACTTTAACACACTAAAACAACAACTTCTGCGTTGTTTGTCAAAACCCTAATTCTTATCGCGTATGATTTAAAGTTACTTAACCTTAAAACCCAAAAATCATGTCTAAATTAAGCATCTATGAAAACAAGTGGATTGATCTTGTTTTCGAAAACAAAAACAAAGAGTACGGCGCGTATCAATTACGCCAAGAGAATTCTAAAACTACTATTACAGCACTATTCATGGGACTGTTGTTACTAGCAGCCTTAGGAAGCGTATCGATGCTGATTAATAAATTTAGGACACATGATCCTGTCGAGGCAACACCAATTACAGAGCCATTGGTAGTTGTACAAGTCAATACAGAACCTATTAAGGTACAGCCTGAACCTCCTGCACCAATCGCACCTCCTCAGCAAACTGCTGCAACACCAGTTACTGAAGCTTTGCAATTGACAAATCCGGTTGTTACTTCAGCTGCTCAAGCGACACCAGAAATTGCTACAAATGCTAACAATGTTCCAATTGTAGAAAACACTACAGGAACTGGAACTAGCGTCAATGTTTTACCAGGAACTGGCTCAGCAAACACAGGAACTTCTGAACCAGTTGATAACGGAAACGGCATTGTGAACACAAGTGTTTTAGACAAAATGCCAGAATTTCCAGGTGGAATGGCAAAATTTTATGCCTATGTTGGAAACAACTTTAACAGACCAGAATTGGATGCTGAAAAAACTTTACGAGTGTATGTTTCATTTGTAATTGAAAAAGATGGTTCAATTACAGACATCCTAGTAAAAAACGATCCAGGTTACGGAATGGGAAAAGAAGCAATTAGAGTTTTAAAATCATTAAAAACAAAATGGACTCCGGGAATACTAAACGGTAAAGCAGTAAGAACTGCTTACAACCTCCCGATAACAATAAAAACAGAAGCAGAATAAAAATAGAAAAGCAGAATTTAGGTTCTGCTTTTTTTATGCTTTTTCTTCAAAACTGAAACGTTTACCGAACTAAACATATTCTATTTTTTCTACTTTTACGACTCCTAATCATAAATACAATAATCACCGTAAAAACTAAAAAAATGGGAATATTTTCAGCCCTTATGGGTAATGCAGGTACTGTCACTCAGGACGATTTACTTAAAAAGTATGGTCAGTTATTAACTGATAATGAAGAAATTGAAATGGGTTTTAAACTAATCCGTGATACTTTTATCTTTACAAACAAAAGATTAATCTTAGTTGACGTACAAGGATTAACAGGAAGTAAAACCGAATATAAATCTATTGCTTACAAAAGCATCACTCGTTTCAGCGTAGAAACTGCTGGGACTTTTGACCTTGATGCTGAATTAAAAATATGGGTTTCAAGCGAACTGAATCCAAGTATCGTTAAACAGTTTAACAAATCTGTAAATGTTTACGACGTACAAAAAGTTTTAGCGCATCATGTTTTAGGCTAACAATAGTATACAAAAAAAGAGAACGGCAGATCATATATGATCTGCCGTTCTCTTTTTTAAACTAGAAATTATTATTTCTTTTTGGTTGTTGTTTTTTTGGTTGCAGCTGGCTTTTTAGTGGTTGCAGCTTTTGGAACCGTATTATCTATTTTTTGCTGCACATATGGTTTATACAAACCGTCTTTTTCAGCTCTTTTTTTCGCATCATCTGCTCTTTTCTTAGAATCTGGATGTGAGCTCATCATTTGATCAATAAAAGAAGCTTGAGCCCCTTCGCTCATTTTAGCCAAAATTCTAAACGCTGATTCTTCCGCATTTACATCATAACCATTTTTCTTCAAGAAATTATACGAAAATAAATCCGCTTCACTTTCTTGTTTACGGCTGTGTTTGCTGTCAATCATAGCGCTTCCGATTTTTCCTAACTGACTATCGGTTACTGAAGATATTTTTGCTGATTGAGAAGAAACTCCATCAATTACTGCTTCTTTTTGGTAAGCCGCACGCATTGCATCTCTAGAATCATTGTTAGCAACGTGACCAATTTCATGCCCAATTACAGCCAGCAATTCATTATCATCCATTATATCCATTAAACCTGAATATACACGCACACTTCCATCTGCAGTAGCAAAAGCATTGACATCTTTAACTTTGTATACTTTATAATTCAAAGTATATCCATCACCAGCAGTGTGTTTTCCAAACACTCTGTTTAATCGTAATGTATAACCATCTGTTGGACCAGCCACTTCATTTTCAGTATCTAATTTTGCGACTGCTTCTTTAGACAACGCCGCAGCATCAGCATTAGTCAATGTAAAAGCCGTCACTCCTTTTTGAACCGCTCCAATTGCTTTATCGCCTAAATTAATCTGCGCATTTGCTTTTGTAAATCCAAAAGCTGCAAACAAAACTCCTAATACAATAAATTTCTTTTTCATATCTCTAAACATAATTATTATTTAACAACAAATGTAGTACAAGAAAATACTATTTCATTTCACGAAAAGCTTGTTTTTTTTTAACAAATTAAAGATATAAATTTTTGATGAGTTGTATAACGATCTACAGCTATTATTCATAGTACCCAACGCTATAACAAAAAAACGGCAGATTCTCTAGAGAATCTGCCGTTTTTAGCTTTTATGAAAAATATTACTTTTTCTTTGTTGTCGTCTTTTTAGCCGGTGCTTTTGTTGCTGCTTTTGCTTTTACAGGTGCAGTATTATCAATTTTCTGCTGTACATAAGCTTTATACAAACCATCTTTTGTTGCTTTCTTTTTAGCATCATCTGCTCTTTTACCAGAATCCGGATGCGAACTCATCATTTTAGTCATAAAAGAAGATTCAGCTCCTTCACTTAAATTTTGAAGAATTCTAAAAGCTGACTCTACCGCATTTACATCGTAACCATTCTTTTTCATAAAATCATAAGAAAATGAGTCAGCTTGAGATTCTTGTTTTCTACTATGTTTGCTGTCGATCATTGCGCTTCCAATTTTCCCTAATTGAGATCCTGTAAGAGTCTCGATTTTTCCTGATTGTGATGAAGCAGCATCTAACAAAGCCTCTTTTTTATAAGCTGCTTTAATAGCATCTCTTGTGTCGTGATTAACTACGTGACCAATTTCATGCCCGATAACTGCAAGCAATTCATTATCATCCATAATATCCATTAAACCAGCAAATACACGAACGCTTCCATCTGCACAAGCAAAAGCATTAATATCTCTAACCAAATAAACTTTATAATTTAAATTAACGCCCTCAGTAGAAGTGTGCTTTCCAAATAAACGGTTTAACCGAATTGAATAACCATCCTCAGTCCCCGCAACAGGATTGTTTGCATCTAATGCGGCGACTGATTCTTTAGCCAAAGCTGCCGCATCTGCATCGCTAAAAGTAAATCCTGAAACACCTTTGCCTAATGCTCCCATAGCTTTGTCTGAAAGTATTTGTGCATTCATCCCAGTAAAACTAAAAGCTGTAAGTAAAATTCCTAATACAATAACTCTCTTTTTCATGTTTTTTAAAACTTTAAATTAACAATAAAATTACTACAGCGCAAATTTTACATTGTCTTAAAACGCTAAATTTATAGCATAATAAGACAGAATTTAGTTTTAAAAAAAAATAAAGCTAAAACATTAATTATGAATAAAAAACAAAGTAAACAACTTAAAACTTGAATTAATTATCTTACTTTTATTCTTTTACAAAAACAACCAAAACCATAATATTAAAATTATGAATAGATACATTCTTTTTTTACTTCTTATTGCCTTTCAGGCTAATTCACAGAGCATAAAGGCAACTTATACAGAAAAAATACTTAAAACAATTGGAAAAGACAGCAGAAACAATTCTAATGAAATTAAACCTAAAACATTCACTTATTATTATGCTGATAAAAAATCTATTACTGAACTAATCCCATCACAAAAATCATCTATTGATACTTCACATGTAGAAATTGGAGGGCGTAAACTTGAAACCTATCATCAAATTGTTCTTCCTACAATTAACATAACCTTTAAAGATTTAAATAACAAATCAATACGAAAAGAGTATACGATTAGCGATAAAGATTTTAGTGCAGAAGATAAACTTACAGAGTATGAATGGACATTTGCAGATGAGACTACTATAATTAACGGATATACTTGTAAAAAAGCAACCTCAACAAAATCATTAGCTCCCATAACCGCTTGGTATGCTGAAGAAATACCAGTCAATGACGGACCTGGTTTATACTGGGGATTGCCAGGGTTAATACTAAAAGTAGAACTTGGAGAATATACAGTTGTTACAGTTGATAAAATTATAATCAGTAACGAAAATATTGAAATCAAAGAACCAGAAATGAAAACCAGACCAGTTTCAATTCGTCAAATGTACAAGGACACCAAAACTTATCTAGATTCAATAAGTCCTCTTACAAAATATAAATAATATTTTGTCTTGTTAAAACGCAATACTATAATCTTATTATCAACTTCCGTATCTTTGTACTTTGAATTATGATATATGGAAACAGTCATTGAAAACATACCACCTGGAAAACCTAAATGGTTGAAGGTAAAATTACCAATTGGACAAAAATATACTGAACTTCGTGGTTTAGTCGATAAATACAGTTTAAATACGATTTGCACCTCTGGAAGCTGCCCAAATATGGGAGAATGCTGGGGAGAAGGTACTGCTACTTTTATGATATTAGGAAACATCTGTACTAGATCTTGTGGTTTTTGCGGTGTTAAAACCGGCAGACCAGAAACAGTAGACTGGGATGAACCTGAAAAAGTAGCTCGTTCTATAAAAATCATGAATATCAAACATGCTGTTATTACAAGTGTTGATAGAGATGATTTAAAAGACGGCGGCTCAATAATTTGGATTGAAACTGTAAAAGCGATTCGCAGAATGAATCCGAATACTACACTTGAGACTTTAATTCCGGATTTTCAAGGAATGGAAAGAAATCTTGATAGAATTGTGGAAGCAAATCCTGAAGTAGTTTCGCATAATGTTGAAACTGTTCGACGTTTAACAAGAGAAGTTCGTATTCAAGCAAAATACGATCGCAGTTTGGAAGTTTTGCGTTACTTGAAAGAAAAAGGAATAAACAGAACTAAATCTGGAATCATGTTAGGTCTTGGAGAAACAGAAGAAGAAGTTTTTCAAACTATGACCGACCTGCGAAATGCAAATGTTGATGTTGTTACTATTGGACAGTACTTACAACCAAGTAAAAAACATTTACCAGTAAAAGAGTTCATTACACCTGAACAATTTGCTCGATATGAAAAATTTGGTCAAGAATTAGGTTTCAGACATGTAGAAAGCGGTCCGCTAGTTCGTTCTTCATACAAAGCACAAAAACACATATTATAAAAGGTTATTTGTTTAACTGTTTAATCGTTTAATCGCATTGATAAAACGATTAAACGGCTGAACGATTAAACAAATAATAAACAAAATATTGAAAACAAGAATTGCTATTAATGGTTTTGGAAGAATTGGAAGAAACTTATTCCGTCTGCTTCTAAACCACCCTGAAATTGAAGTTATTGCAATTAACGATATTGCTGATAACAAAACCATGTCACATTTAATAAAATACGACAGCATACATGGTGTTTTGCCATTTAAGGTATCTCATGATGAAAATGGGATAATTGTTGACGATAGACACTTTTTATTTTTTCACGAAAAAAGCATTTCTAACTTAGATTGGAAAAGTCATTCTATCGACTTTGTTATAGAATCAACAGGAAAATACAAAACACACGAAGAATTAAATGCACACATAGAAGCTGGGGCAAAAAAAGTAATCCTTTCTGCTCCTTCTGAAGTAGACACAATAAAAACTGTTGTTTTAGGAGTAAATGAAACTATTTTGGACGGAACGGAAGACATTGTTTCAAATGCTAGCTGTACAACAAATAATGCAGCTCCGATGATAAAAATTATCGAGGAATTATGCGGAATTGAGCAAGCTTACATTACAACAATACATTCTTACACAACTGACCAAAGCCTTCACGACCAGCCACACAAGGATTTACGCCGTGCGAGAGGTGCAAGTCAGTCAATTGTTCCAACAACTACAGGTGCAGCTAAGGCATTAACAAAAATTTTTCCTAAATTGCATGAAAAAATAGGAGGCTGCGGCATTCGTGTTCCAGTTCCTGACGGTTCATTGACCGACATAACGTTTAATGTAAAACGCGCTGTCAGTATTGACGAAATTAATAAAGCATTTGAAGAAGCCTCAAAAACAAATTTAAAAGGAATACTAGATTATACTGAAGATCCAATCGTTTCTGTTGACATAATTGGCAACACACATTCGTGCCTTTTTGATGCACAACTTACATCTGTTATTGATAAAATGGTAAAAGTTGTGGGTTGGTATGATAATGAAATTGGATATTCATCAAGATTAATAGATTTGATTTTACTGATAAGAAAAAAATAGAATTCATTGTAAAAGCATTGCAATACATGAAATACCACATTCTTATTCTGGTTTGTTTTTTTAATTCATTTTTGTATTCTCAAACTAAAAAGAATACGGATAGTGTTTCCTATTACAATAAACTCGCCAACAAAAATCTTAACAATAAAAAATACAATACTGCTGTTTTTTACACTAAAAAATCAATTGACTTTTGTGAAACACATCATCATACTCAAAATCTAGCCAATCAAACCTTTAAGCTTGGAAAAATATTTTACAATCAGCAAAAATATGACGAAGCTTTAAAAAATTTTCACAAAAGTGTTTCTTCATTTGACAGTGTAAAACCCAATTGCACAAAAATTTTGGCATTGCATTATATTGGTGCCGCAAACACGGCAATGGGCAACTACAAAACTGCCGATATATATTACGCAAAAGCTCAAGACCTTTTAAAAGAACTAGGAGTTGTTGACAGCGCCGAAGTTCTCAGCTATCAAAAAGCAATGGCTTTTAAGTCAAATCAAAACTTACGATTAGCGGCTAAGACATTACAAAAAATCACCAAAAAACCTGATAATCCTGCTATTTTAAAAACAAAAAGCAGTTCTTACTATCAGCTGGGATTAATTGAAAGCGCACTTAAACGAAATGATTCTGCCATAATTTATTTTGATAAAGCACTAGATTATAATGCGATGATAAATGATCTTCCGCAAAAATCTAAAATTGTTTTAGCTATAAGTCAGTATTATAAAAAAAATAGAAACTTTGATCTTGCTTATTCTTATTTAGATGAACATTATCAACTAGAAAACTACATTTTAAAATTAAAAAATGCTAAAATTGATTTTAATGAATATCAGAAATTCAAAAAAAATCAATCTTTAAACAACAGCATAAAACGTGAAAGCGAAGAAAAAATTCAATTAAAAACCTATCGCTATTCTAAGTTGGTCAGCATTTTGGCAATTGCTTTAATTTCTATTTTATCGCTTTTGAGTTTAGCTTTATACAAAAACAACATTATTCGCAATCAAAACAACCTTCTTTTACGAGAAAAAAACAAAGAGTTAATTCTAGCCAAAAACAAAGCCGAAAAAGCTTCAAAAGCAAGATCAGAATTTTTATCAACGGTAAGTCATGAACTTCGTACACCGCTGAATGCGATCAATGGAATCACTCATTTATTACTCGAAGACGATCCAAAAGAAACGCAACTAAAATACTTAGAATCCTTAAAATTCTCAGGAAACTACCTTACCACTTTTATCAACGAAATTCTTGAAATTAATAAAATCGATTCTACTAAAGTCGAAGTTGAAAGTATCAGTTTTAATTTAAAAGAGCTTCTTTTTAATATTCAAAGTTCTTTAAAAGAATTGGCTACTGCCAATAAAAATTATTTCAATCTTGAGATAGACAAATCAATTCCGGACAATTTAATTGGTGATCCTACTAAATTGTCTCAAATTATATTGAACTTAATCAACAATGCACTAAAATTCACTCAAAACGGAAATGTAAATGTAATTGCAAAATTATACGCTGAGGAAGATGATACGGCAACGGTTTATTTTGAAATTGTTGATACTGGAATTGGAATTCCTGAAGACAAATTGCAAACTGTTTTTGAGAGTTTTTCGCAAGGCTCAATAGAAGTAAATCGAAAATATGGAGGAACTGGTCTTGGGCTTACTATTGTAAAAAAACTAATTGAACTTTTGGGCGGCGAAATAAAACTAAAAAGTGAAGTTGGCAAAGGATCTACTTTTACTTTTAAATTAGATTTTAAAATTAACAAAGAACCTTTGGAGGTCGTACAAGAAGAAAAAACATACGACGATTCTCAATTACAGCACAAATCAATTTTACTAATTGAAGACAATAAAATCAATCAGATGATTACTCGAAAAATGCTGGAGAATAAAGCTATAACCTGCGAAATCATCGATAACGGAGAAGAAGCTGTCGAGCTTTTAAAAGTAAAGCGTTTTGATATGATCTTAATGGATGTTCATTTACCTGGCATTAACGGAACAACAGCAACGCAGCAAATTAGAGAGTTTGACAAAACAACTCCTATTATTGCGTTGACTGCGATTTCGCTTGACGAAAACAGAGACATGCTTTTATCTTACGGAATGAATGATGTTATTACAAAACCATTTGTTCCAGATGAATTTTACAGCACTATCGCCAAGTTTTTTTAAAGCAAAAACTTAATATTCTATAATCAAGTTTTTTATCAAAGCTCTTACTTGAGGTTCTGCCATTTTTGCAGCTTCAAGAACTTCGTCATGAGAGATTGTATCTATACTTTCCTCATTACCCATATCCGTAATTACTGAGATTCCAAAAGTTTCTACATCCATATGGCGTGCTACGATAACTTCTGGCACAGTTGACATTCCTACGCAGTCTGCTCCAAGAATTTTAACCATTTTATATTCAGCCAAAGTTTCAAAAGTTGGTCCCTGCAAACCAAAATAAACTCCATCATGAATTTCGATATTCAATCTTGATGCAATTTCTTTTGTTTTGGCAATCATTTTTCGAGAATAAGGCTCACTCATATTTACAAATCGTGGTCCAAAACGTTCATCATTTTTACCACGCAAAGGATGTTCCGGCGCAAAATTGATATGATCTTTAATAATAACAATCGAACCTACTTTGTAAGCTGCGTTTACTCCTCCCGATGCATTTGAAACTAATAGTTTATTAACTCCTAAAAACTTCATCACACGAACCGGAAAAGTAACTTCTTCCATCGTGTAACCTTCATAAAAATGAAAACGACCTTGCATCGCAACCACTTTTTTATCTCCAATAGTTCCAAAAACCAACGCACCTTTGTGTCCTTGAACTGTAGACACAGGAAAATTAGGAATTTCATCATACGGTAATGTAAATGCTATTTCGATATCATTTGTAAAACCGCCTAAACCCGACCCCAAAATCACTCCATATTCTGGTGTAAATTGTGTTTTTGATTTTATATAACTAACTGTTTCTTGAACTTTTTCCCACATAATTTAAAATTGTTTTATCAAAATTATTCTGCTCCCTGATGAAAGAACTTTTTATAGGCAAATAAAATAATTGCGATACAATACTAGTGTCCTTTAAACGAACATAATCCTTCTCGGTTGTAATAATTTTATATTTTTTTGCTTTCTCTGCAATTGTTGTAATATCTTTTTCTGTAAAATGATGATGATCTGGAAATGTTAGACATTCATCATCTTTAGATTTTAAAAAATCAAAAAAGGGTTTTGGTTTTGCAATTCCAGCCAAAAGCAACTTTCTTTCCTCTTTAATTTCCTCTACTGCTAATTTCTCTGTTCTTGAATAAACACAATCATCATAATCTATAAAGGTAAAATATAATTCTTGTGAAGCTTCTAGTTTTAACTTTCTTCTAATATTTTCCTGTTCAGATTCATCCAAATTAGAAGGGCATTTTGTAATTATAACAATATTGGCTCTATTTGCTCCGCTTCTAGCCTCACGCAGATTTCCTGTTGGCAGCATAAAATCATCCGCATACAAATCGCCATATGAAGTAAGCAAAATGTAAAACCCAGCTTTTACTTTTCGGTGCTGATAAGCGTCATCAAGCAAAATTATTTCTGGCTTTTCTTTTTGCGAAAGCAATTGAGTAATTCCGTTTGTACGATTTGCATCAACAGCAACCTGTACATTTGGAAATTTTTGATAAAACTGAAACGGTTCATCACCAAGTATTGAGGCATTAGAATTTTCATCTGCTAAGACAAATCCTTCTGACTGACGTTTATAACCACGACTTAAAGTCGCCACTTTATATTTACTTGATAATAATCGAATCAAATACTCAATTTGAGGTGTTTTGCCGGTTCCTCCTACACTTAAATTTCCAACCGCAATAACAGGAACATCAAATGAAGTCGATTTAAGAATTCCTTTATCAAAAAGAAAATTTCTAATTGATGCGATTAATCCATACAAAATTGCAAAAGGGAAAAGTATTTTTCGAAGTATATTCATTTTACGAAAGTATAATTTTTTTCGTTAATTTGTTTTATGAATTTGTTTCAGATTTTGCACTTCAAGTTTTCCCAAACGGCATAAAACTTAAAGACTGAAACCTGAAACTTGAAACAAAAAGCAATAATGAAAATCAAAGAAATAGTATTAGTTCTAGAAGAAATGGCGCCTTTGGCTTACGCCGAAGATTTTGATAATGTTGGTCTTTTAGTTGGAAATACTGAAACCGAAAGCACTGGTGTTTTAGTCTGTCATGATGCTTTAGAAACTGTCATTGACGAAGCTATTGCAAAAAACTGCAACCTGGTAGTTTGTTTTCACCCTATTTTATTTTCTGGAATCAAAAAAATAACGGGGAAAAATTATGTTGAACGCGCGATTTTAAAAGCAATCAAAAATGACATTGCAATTTATGCCGTTCATACTGCATTAGACAATCATTCTGCAGGCGTTAATAAAATTTTCTGTGATGCTTTGGGATTAACCAATACGAAAGTTTTGATACCGAAACAAAATTTCATTCAAAAATTAGTAACCTATACTACTCCAGATAATTCTGAAAAAGTTCGAAATGCCATGTTTGACATCGGCGCAGGAACTATTGGTAATTATGATAATTGCAGTTTTAACACTGAAGGTTTTTTTACTTTTAAAGGAAACGAAGACAGCAATCCTGTAATTGGAGAAAAAGGAAAATTACATACTGGAACGGAAATAAAAATTGAAGTTGTTTTTGAAAAACATTTGCAGTCTAAAATTCTTAAAGCGCTATTAGCGAATCATATCTACGAAGAAGTCGCTTATGAAATTTACGATCTTCAAAATTCACATCAAAATATTGGTTTGGGAATGATTGGCGAGTTTGAAACTGAAATGAATGAAAAAGATTTTCTTCCTTTTGTAAAAGAAAAAATGATCGCTGACGGAATACGTCATTCTGCTTTTTTAGGAAAGAAAATAAAAAAAGTAGCCGTTCTAGGTGGTTCAGGAAGCTTTGCCATAAAAAATGCAATTAATGCTGGAGCGGATGCTTTTTTGACTGCTGATTTAAAATACCATCAGTTTTACGAAGCTGAAAATCGATTACTTTTAGCAGATATTGGTCATTTTGAGAGCGAACGCTATACAAAAAACTATATTGTTGATTATCTTCGAAAAAAAATCCTTAATTTTGCCATCATTTTATCAGAAGAAAATACAAATCCAGTTAAGTACTTATAGAATATGGCGAATACGAAAGAATTAAGTGTTGAGGACAAGTTAAGAGCAATATACGATTTACAGCTTATTGACTCTAGAATTGACGAAATCAGAAACGTACGAGGTGAGCTTCCTTTAGAAGTGGAAGATTTAGAAGATGAAGTTGCAGGTTTAAGCACGCGTTCAGAGAAACTGAAAAGTGAACTTGAAGTAATTGAGGAGCAAATCAAGTCTAAGAAAAATGGTATTGATGAGCATAAAGAGGTTATCAAAAAATACACAAAACAACAAGAATCAGTTCGTAATAACAGAGAATTTAATTCTTTGACTAAAGAGGTTGAATTTCAAGAATTAGAAATTCAATTGGCTGAAAAGCAAATCAAAGAAATGAAAGCTTCTATCGAGCATAAAAAAGAAGTTATATCTAACTTAAAAGAAAAGCTTGACGCAAAAAGTTCTCATTTAAAACATAAAAAATCTGAACTTGACGCTATCATGGCAGAAACTCAAAAAGAAGAAATTTTCTTATCTGAGAAATCTGCTGAGTATTCAAGCCAAATCGAAGACAGATTATTAGCAGCTTATACAAGAATCAGAACTAGTGTTCGTAATGGTTTAGCAGTAGTTTCTATCGAAAGAGGAGCTTCAGCAGGATCATTCTTTACTATTCCACCGCAAACTCAAGTTGAGATTGCTTCTAGAAAAAAAATCATTACTGATGAGCACTCTGGAAGAATTTTAGTTGACAGCGCATTAGCTGAAGAAGAAAAAGAAAAAATGGAACAATTGTTCTCAAAATTCTAAATAGAAGTCCCGATTTAATCGGGACTTTTTTTATATCTTTTTTTTGCCGCGACCCGAGTGACAGCGAATAGGCGAAGCAATTACACTAATTTTCACTAATTTTTAATTTGTTTCTAAATGGAATAAAAATTCGTGCTAAATTTGTGTAATTCGTGGCGAAACTTTTTTAGATCGATTCCCGAATATTATTTTACCACTAAATTATTTATTTTGGGAATTAAAAAAGGAATCCGTTTTATTACTTTAAAATCTGTTGGGCAATACATTAACTTTTTAAGCTATGTTCGTCCTCAAAAAGCCGTTGAGCTTTCTTATGCCCTTTTTAGCCAACCTCGAATTGGACGATTACAAAAAGAAGCTCTTCCAAAAATTTTGCGACATACGGAAACGGAAACTTTTAACCTTAACGAACATCATTTTCAAACTTATATCTGGAAAGGAAACGAAACTAAAATCTTATTAGTTCATGGCTGGGAAAGCAATGCTTCAAGATGGAAAAAAACGCTTCCGCATCTTCAAAAATCAGGAAGTACCATTATAGCAATTGACGCTCCTGCCCACGGTCAAAGCAGCGGTAAAGAATTTAATGTTCCGCTTTATGCCGAATTTATAAACAAAGCAGTAGAAAAATACCAGCCGACAATTATAATTGGCCACTCGATTGGCGGTGCAGCCTGCGTGTATCACCAATACTTATTTCCGAATACGAGTATAAATAAAATGGTTATTCTGGGAGCTCCATCAGACTTGAAAACTTTAATTGATAACTATATTTCAATGTTAAGTCTGAACACTAAAATGTTTTCACTTTTAGAAAGTAAGTTTTTAGATCGATTCAATTTTAAGCTTGAAGATTTTTCAGGACAAAAATTTGCTTCAGAATTTAATGTTGAAGGTTTTATTGCACATGACACTTCAGATGATGTCGTTGCTTTTGCAGAAGGAAAAAAAATTCACAGTAACTGGAAAAACAGTCAATTTATAGAAACCAAAGGTTTAGGCCACGGAATGCACGATGATGCACTGTACAACAAAGTAATTGAGTTTCTTTTTTCTGAAGGGACAAAGTAACTGAGGCTCAAAGGGACAAAGTTTTTTTTTTTCTAAAATTTAAAATTAAAATGATAGCAGTGATTTTTGAAGTTATTCCTAACGAAGGAAAAAAAGAAGAATATTTAAATATTGCAGCAAAACTGCGTCCTGAATTAGACCACATCGAAGGTTTTATCTCAATAGAACGCTTTCAGAGCATTAATAATCCTGACAAGGTTCTATCACTATCTTTTTGGAAAGACGAAGAGAGCATTCAGCAATGGAGAAATCTTGAAATGCATCGTCACGCACAGGCAAAAGGACGCAATGAAGTTTTTAAAGATTATCATTTAAGAATTGCAACTGTTGTTCGTGATTACGGAATGTTTGATCGAAAAGAAACTCCAGAGGACAGTTCTCAATTTCATTCTTAGTAAAGGCTCAAAGTTACAGAGGTTCAGAGGAACAAAGGTTTTATTTTGATAATCCAACCCCATTTTTGTCATTCCTGACAAGATTGTGAAAATCTAAAATTCTAAGAAGTCTAACAATCTAAGAAGTCCTAAATTTTGCCTATTTTTGCAGTATGGAAGAGAATTTAAAACGTTTGAATAAATTTATTGGCGAAACTGGCTATTGTTCGCGTCGTGAAGCTGATAAACTTATAGAGGAAGGACGTGTTACAATAAATGGTGCTGTACCTGAAATGGGAACTAAAGTTTCACCTGATGATGAAGTACGCATTGACGGAAAACTAATTGTTGAAAAGCACGAAAAACTGGTTTATTTAGCATTCAACAAACCTGTTGGAATTGAATGTACCACTAATCTTGAAGTTCGAAATAACATTGTTGATTACATCAATTATCCTAAACGTATTTTTCCAATCGGGAGGTTGGATAAAGCCAGTGAAGGCCTAATTTTTATGACCAATGACGGCGATATTGTAAACAAGATTTTACGCGCTAGAAACAATCACGAAAAAGAATATACGGTTACAGTAAACAAACCTATCACAGATCGTTTTATTCAGCGAATGGGAAATGGTGTTCCTATTTTAGATACTGTTACTAAAAAATGTAAAGTAGAACAAATTAGTAAATACACTTTCAAAATCATTCTAACGCAGGGATTAAACCGTCAGATTAGAAGAATGGCGGAATATTTGGGTTATGAAGTTACGGCTCTTAAACGTATCAGAATCATCAATATTTCTTTGGACATTCCGGTTGGTCGATACCGCGATTTGACTGATGATGAAATCAAAGAATTAAATCAGTTAATTGAACCTTCGAGCAAAACTGAAGAAGCAAGTTTACCAAAAGTTGAAACTCCTAGTAAACCTTCAAGCAGAAGAACAACCTTTATTTCTAAACACGATCCTAGATTTAAGAAAAGAGGAGAAAACTAAATACAAAATCCCATACGTTTATAACATATGGGATTTTTTTGTTTCTATTTACTTTTTATCCAAAAATTCATAATACAATGCTTTAGATAAAAAGTCTTCCTTCTGATAATTCAAAATCGATTCTTCTCTAAGGCCTTCTGAATATTTTCCGCTTAAATTATTTTTCTTGAAATAGTCACGGCGAGCATCATCATTAAAATTCAATTCACTTAAAAAAACTGGCTCTACTCCTTTATTTACCGAAATATTGTAATTGGTTATAAGATTTCCCCAATTCACAAAACTGCAAACTAAAATTGTTCCGTAGAAATACCAAACCATTTGATTGACTAAGTAAGCATTTGTTTTTTGTTTTGTAATTTTTAAAAAAGTATAAACTAAACCTATAATTGCCAAAATTAAAAAAGCGTAAACTCCTAAACGTTTATATGTTAATCCAAAAGAAGAAACATACTCTGAGTTTTTTATAATAGTACTAACAATCAAAACTGCATTTAGAATAATCCAGACTTTAGCGAGTTTTTTTAATGATGTTGCTTCTTCATCAAAATTGAATCCGCCTTTGAAATAAAACAGAATTACACCAACGGCCATCAAAATTGAAAAAATCACAGCATTTACACGTTCGTGTGTATCAGCGCTTAAATTTGCTTTATCCGCAACTTCAAAAAACTGCTCATAATTGTATGTTCCGATAAAAATTAAAAGCAAAATATTAAGCAGTATCAAAGTAATTACACCACTCTTTCTTTCGAAATCAAGATCTAAAAATGAAAATGTACTTTGGCTCTTTACTTCAGAAATATCAGTAAACTCATTGTTTAACTTTGGATTAAATTCATAACAAGCATCTGGAACCCAATAATTCCAAAAACTAAATGAAATATAAAACCCAAGTATGGTAATTAAGATTAACTGAAAAATATTAATATCTAAAGTATAATCTGTAAACAATGAAGAGAAATGTGCACTTCCGAAAGAATAAACGATAAAAAACAATCCCAAAAAGACGACTGGAATAACAACAAAGGCTACTAATTTCTTAGCAAAATCGTTGTGAATTTTTCGCTCAGGAAGCCATTGACTAAAGATAAAAATACGCCCAATTGAAGTAAATCCGTTTAAAAAAATTAACGGAAAGATCTGTACTATTTTAAGTTCTCCGTCCTGAGTTTTAAACTGTAAAAAAAGAATTGAAAATGCTAAAGCAAAAAAAGAAGCTGCATCTCCATACCACGCAAAAGCGAAACATGACAAGATTGATGTGATTACCAAAATTAAATGCGATCTATCAACAAACTTCTCTTGAAAGAAGTAACTAGTTAACAATGTTAAAATTACACCAAAAATACCAATATTAACTCCTGGATTTTGATTGTAAAAAAGTAAAGTAAAGATTACTGTACAAACTAAAATAATTTGATGTTTTTTCATGATTAAATTTTTAAAAGTACTTTGCATTTCAAAGTAATTAGACAAAAAAATATAGTTATTACGATTTCATTAATTTCTCGAGGTAAGAAAGGTGTTCTTTAAACGCCGCGCGGCCAAGCGGTGTTACTTGATAAGATGTTTTAGGCTTTTTGCCCACAAATTCTTTCTTAACTTCGATATATTGTGACTTTTCTAATGCAGAGGAATGACTTGCTAAATTACCATCGGTGATATTTAAAAGCGCTTTCATCTCGGTAAAATCTACCCAGTCGTTGACCATCAGAACGGACATAATACCCAGTCTGACACGGCTTTCAAAATCTTTATTTAATTTATCAATAATTCCCATTAGGTTATTTGTATTTTTTGAACATCACTAATCCGTATACAATATGCAGGATTCCAAATCCAATGATCCAAAATATCAATCCATATCCAATATAAAAAAGCGAAATACATCCTAAAACAAGTTCAGAAAAACCTAAATACTTTATGTCTGAGAAAGTATATTTTTCTGCATTTACAACTGCAAGTCCATAAAATATCAAAGTCGATGGTGCAACTAAACCATAATTTCCATGATACATTAAAGCTAGACAAAATATACCTCCCACAGTAAGCGGAACAGCAAGATTAAACAGCATATTTTTTGTTGCAGATGTCCAAATTGGCAAATTGTATTTTCGGCTTTTTCTGATTGTAAAAAAGGCTCCAAATACAAAAGCGCATACTAATATTACGATTCCTGTCAAAAACAAATGAGAAACTAGACTACCTGAAAGCAAAATATGCTCATCTGTAAAATACTCAATCCCATTAAGCTTAAATAGCTGATACACATATAATCCTCCTATCAAGGCTGAAAGTCCAGCAAAGACTCCCGAAAGTCCGCTTAAGGATATAAATCTTGAAGAACGCTCCATCATGGAACGAATGTGTGCTAAATCTTCTTGGTGTTTTTGATTCATAATAAAAGTACTTTGCAGTACAAAGTTATTACTTATTTTGAATTGGCAAGTAAAAAGTATAAAATATTTTCGAGAATAATGTAAATTCCTGCAAAGTTTTGAAAGCTATACAAGAAAACACAAGGTCTGGTAAGGTGCGTGAGGGATAGAAATAAGCTGCCGAAGCAGCATGGATAGCCCGACCGTATTTGCACAAAGGCGCTCATAAGCGTAAAGATTGGAGCGCCTTTTTGTAAATATGGTCACGCCCAATGCGCAAAACGAAAAATGCCTATTCTTACGAACAGGCATTTATATTATTTTCAATTCTTAAATTCTAAAACCATCTTTTCTTTTTGAACAAAAACACGCCAAAAGCTGAAAATAAAAATGAAACAAAAAGAATAATCCAGATACCGTATTTGCTTTCTTCTAAACCATTTGGCACGTTCATTCCATATACACTAGCAATTAAGGTCGGAATCACAAGGATGATAGAAATTGAGGTCATCTGTTTCATAATATCATTCATATTATTAGAAATTACAGATGCATAAGCATCCATCATTCCAGTTAAGATGTTACTATAAATATTGGCTGTATCTTGTGCCTGGCTTAATTCGATTTCTACATCTTCTAACAAATCCGGATCGTAGCTTGCTTTATACGCTCGCAGATTTTTTATACGATGAAACAAAACATCGTTTGCTTTTAATGAGGTAATGAAAAAAACCAAACATTTCTCGATTTGGAGTAATGCCTGCAATTCTTCATTTTTTATTGACTTCTCTAAATTATCTTCGGCTAGTTTTATTTTCTGATTGATTTGTTTTAGGTATTTTAAATACCAAACACTTGATGACAATAACAATCTTAGAACCCAATCTAAATTGTCTTTTACTTGAATGATTTTACGTCGTGAATACAACATAAAATCATATATTATTTCTGTTTTGTAAAACGTAATTGTAACGCAAACATCGTCTTTGAAAATTACGCCAAGCGGAATGGTTTGAAAAGGAAGTTTGATATCGTTACTTTTTATAGGAACACGCATGATAATAAGCGTCCAGCCGTCTTCAATTTCTATACGGGGTCTTTCATCGATATCCTCTATATCATTGTAAAAAGCTTCGGGAATTTGAAGTTCTTCGAGTAAGTATTTTTTTTCTGTTTCTGATGGATCTTCAATATTAATCCAGCAGTTTGGAGTCCATTCTGAGACTTCTAGTAATCCGTTGTCATTTGTGTAAAAGGCTTTCATTTCAAAATACGGGGTGTTATCACAGCATTTTGAAATTTTCAAAAAGCTGCTTTTAATTTAATACTAACGAATAATAATCGTCCATTTGGGCATGTGTTTTTTAAGTGGTGCAAAAGTATCCTTTATTTTTAAGAACGAAAACTTTAAACTATTAATTCTATATTAAAATGGATCTTTGCGTAGATTTTAAACACATAGAAACATCAATTTTGTAACTGTAAAAAAGTCATTTCACTTTATTTAAATAAACATAGCTGGAGTCCGAGTAAACTATGTGAAAGAAATTTGTTTCTCTTTTGCATTTCTTTTTTGAAAATTAAATTCTATGTTTCCATGTGTTTAAAAAATTAATGCAATAAAAAAGCCTGTTCTATATAGAACAGGCTTTTTTATATTTTTAGGCAATTTTATTTGTTTTTTGCACTTCGCATTTTGCGTGCTAAAAGTGTATTTTTTAACAACATTGCGATTGTCATTGGTCCTACTCCACCTGGAACTGGGGTAATGAATGCTGCTTTTTTGCTTACTCCGTCAAAATCTACGTCACCTTTAATAACATATCCTTTTGGGTTTGATGCATCGTCTACACGCGTAATTCCAACATCAATAACCGTTACTCCTTCTTTTACCATATCGGCTTTTAAAAATTCAGGAACTCCCAAAGCTGTAATAATAATATCGGCATTTTTAGTGAATTCGGCTAAGTCTTTAGTACGACTGTGAGTTAAGGTAACGGTTGAATCTCCTGGATTTCCTTTACGGCTCATCAAGATACTCATTGGGCGTCCAACGATGTGACTTCTTCCAATTACAACGGTATGCTTTCCTGCAGTTTCTACTTTGTAACGCTCAAGCAATTCCATAATTCCGAATGGTGTTGCTGGAATAAAACTTTCCATTTCAAGCGCCATTCTACCAAAATTTGTTGGGTGAAATCCATCTACATCTTTATCAGGATCGATCGCTAATAAGATTTTTTGCTCGTCGATGTGTTTCGGCAACGGTAACTGAACGATGTATCCGTCTAAATTGTCATCTTCGTTTAACTCTTTAATTTTAGCTAACAATTCCTCTTCGGTAATTGTTTCCGCCAGACTCACTAAAGTTGAATCAAATCCGATTTCTTGACATGATTTTACTTTACTTCCTACGTAAGTTAAACTTGCTCCGTTGTTTCCAACCAAAACTGCTGCTAAATGAGGTACTTTTCCTCCTGCTGCTTTTATAGATTGAACTTCGGCTGCAATTTCGTTTTTAATGTCGTTAGATGTTTTTTTACCGTCTAGTAGTTGCATTTTGTTGTTTCAAGTTTAAAGTTTCATGTTTCACATTATTTGCGAAACTTAAATATTTATGTAATTAAAAAAGTTTCAAATTTCAGTCTCTAACTTGAAACCTGAAACTTGAAACTTTTAATTTTATTATCTCGGCATTCCTCCTGGCATTCCTTTCATGCCTCCCATCATTTTCATCAGATTTTTTCCGCCCGGACCTTGCATCATTTTCATCATCTTGCTCATTTGGTCGAACTGCTTCATCAGCTGATTTACCTGCTCGACTTTAGTTCCCGAACCTTTTGCGATTCTGGCTTTTCTTTTTACGTCGATTATGGCTGGTTTGCTTCTTTCTCCTGGCGTCATCGAGTGAATGATTGCTTCGATATGTTTGAAAGCATCATCTTCGATCTCTACGTCTTTCATGGCTTTTGAAGCTCCTGGTATCATTCCAACCAAGTCTTTCATATTACCCATTTTCTTTACTTGTTGAATCTGCGTTAGGAAATCATCAAAACCGAATTCGTTTTTAGCGATTTTCTTTTGAAGTTTTCTTGCTTCTTCTTCGTCAAATTGTTCTTGAGCTCTTTCTACAAGCGACACAACGTCACCCATACCAAGAATACGCTCAGCCATACGATCTGGATAGAAAACATCAATTGCTTCCATCTTCTCGCCTGTACCCACAAATTTGATTGGTTTGTTTACAACCGATTTAATCGAGATTGCAGCTCCACCACGAGTATCACCATCTAATTTCGTTAAGATAACTCCATCAAAATTTAAGATATCGTTGAAGGCTTTTGCTGTATTTACAGCATCTTGTCCTGTCATAGAGTCTACAACGAACAATGTTTCTTGTGGTTGAATTGCTTTGTGAACACGTGCAATTTCATCCATCATTTCCTGATCAACTGCTAAACGCCCGGCTGTATCGACAATAACTACGTTGAAACCGTTTGCTTTTGCATGTTTAATTGCATTTTGAGCAATTTCTACAGGATTTTTGTTTTCTGGTTCTGAGTAAACCTCAACACCTATTTGATCTCCAACAACATGCAACTGATTAATCGCCGCAGGACGGTAGATATCACACGCTACAAGAAGTGGTTTTTTATTTTTCTTTGTTTTTAAGAAGTTCGCTAATTTTCCTGAGAAAGTAGTTTTACCAGAACCTTGAAGTCCAGACATTAAAATAACGCTTGGATTTCCAGATAAATTAACTCCGGCAACATCACCTCCCATTAATTCTGTCAGCTCATCTTTTACCAGCTTCACCAATAATTGTCCTGGCTGAAGCGTTGTTAAAACGTCCTGACCAATTGCTTTTTCTTTTACTTTGGTTGTAAAATCTTTGGCAATTTTAAAGTTAACATCGGCATCAAGTAAGGCACGACGAACTTCTTTTAAGGTATCGGCAACGTTTACTTCTGTAATTTTACCGTGTCCTTTTAATATATGGAACGCTTTATCTAACTTATCACTTAAATTATCAAACATACTATTTTCTTTATTTGAAGTGCAAAGATAATCTAAATAGCTATTTCAGGCAATTTTTATTTATACGCATTTTTTGCCGCAAAGACACGAAGGCGCAAAGTTTTTTCGCCACGAATTACACTAAATTTCCCTAATTGCGAAAATTATTTTTTCACTCTCGCAGATTGGGCAGATTACTTTTTAGAGTAAACACAAAAATCAGCTATATCTGCTAAATCTGCGAGAAACAAAAAAGGCGCAAAGGATAAAACCTTTGCGCCTTTGTACCTTTACAGCTATGAACCTTTAAAATTAAAACTGGAAGTAAATAAACGGCTGTGAACCGGCTACCGCTGTTGCATAAACAATCCAGTAAACGAAACCTAGAATTACTGCTTTTAATAATAATGGTGTTTTGTCAAAAACGAATTTCATTTTATCTGTTATTACTTCCGGCAAGAAATGCCAAACGTATCCAAACAGCATTAATAAAAATACATTTTTATACCCTAAAATTATTGCCTGCCAATGTTCTGGTTCGAAAGTTAACTGACCGATATTATTAATTACCTGCAAAGCTGTTTCGAAATCTCTTGCACGGAAAAAGATCCAGCAGAAAACTACAAAATGAAATGTAATTACGATTGAAAAGAATCTCCACAAGAAATTTGAACCTTCTTTTTTGGATGGAAAAAATTCCATAAAAATTTTATGAACGGCTAATGCCAAACCGTGTAATGCTCCCCAAACAATAAATTGTGCTCCTGCTCCATGCCACAATCCCCCTAAAAGCATTGTTGTAAACAAATTCAGATTGGTTACTAAAGTTTGTCGGCGTTTGCTTGAAAGTAAAAAAGACAAGCAGAAAAGTGCAATTGAACCAAATGCAATTACTAACGGAATTACACTAGTGCTGTAACTTGTTATTCCCCACAACAGCAATCCGAAAAAGAATAAACTCGGGAATAAATATCCTGCAAATGATCCTTCTCTATTTCCACCTATAGAAATGTACAAGAAATCTTTTAGCCAAGTTGAAAGCGAAATATGCCATCTTCTCCAGAAATCTGTAATCGATGTAGATTTATAGGGTGTTCTAAAGTTGGCTGGTAATTTGAATCCGAGTAATAAAGCGATTCCTATTGCCATATCTGAATATCCAGAGAAATCACAATAAATTTGAATAGCGTAACCGTAGGATGCCATTAAGTTTTCGAATGAAGTATAACTCATTGGTGTATCAAAAACACGGTCGACAAAATTTACTGAAATGTAATTTGAAATTACTGTTTTCTTAATTAATCCTCCAATAATCAAAAACAAAGCGTTGTTGACATCTTCTTTCGTTAGATTTAATTTTTGATAAATCTGCGGCAGGAAATCTTTGGCACGCACAATTGGCCCAGCAACTAATTGCGGGAAAAAGGAAACGAAAAACAAATATTCGATGTAATTTTTTGTAGGCTTAATTTCTTCTCGATAAATTTCAATAATATAACTCATCGATTGAAAAGTATAAAATGAAATTCCGACTGGAAGAAATATATCATGGAACTTAAAATTCCCATTGAACATATCATTGTAAGTCGCAATCATAAAGTTGGTATACTTGAAATATCCAAGTAATCCTAAATTTAGAATTACACTTATAACCAGATATAGTTTTTTTCGACTGTCTTTTGTTTCATTATAGATAATTTGGCTTAACCCATAATCTACAACTGAAGAGAGCAGCAACAGTAAAAAGTAAATTCCGCTTGACTTATAATAAAAGAAAAGCGAGAAGAGAATAACATAGGTTAATCTTAAATAAAATGTTTTGCGCAAAAAGCCATACACAAAATAAAAAACAAGAAATAATCCTAAGAATAATCCCGTATTAAATAATAGTTTTTCGTCTGGATTATAGATAAACCAGCTTTTTACTTGTTCTATTGTAATTGCACCAAAATGACCTATGAACCAATCATTAATGCTGTCTATTGTTATCAATTTAATTCTTTAATTTAAAATTTTCGTATGCTTTTAAAAATGCCTCTGTAAACAAACTGCCTTGTTTTTCATATCCTTTTTTGGAATAATGAACCCAATCTGGTCCAATTAATCCGGTAGTTTTCAGATTTCGAATTCCGTCCATTCCACCAAGTTCTCCATATAAATCCCAAACTGCAAAACCATCTGTTTTTGCAATTTCAAGAATACTTTTTGCGTAATCTCTGATATAAATATTTGGTCTTCTAGCTTTGAGCAGCGAAGGCGGCGGAGTTGTAACTATTATAGAAACAATACTATTATGTTCTTTTACTTTTTTTATAAAATCACGTAATTCTTCTATATAGGCAGCACTTTCCATATGATCATAACTTTCGTTTGTTCCCAGCGAAAGAACCAACAAGTCTGGATGCAATGATTTTAACTGCTCAAAAAACAAAGGGTATTTATTATAATCTGAAAACTTTGCGCCATTTACACCTATTCCGCTATAAATAATCCCTGGAGCATCTTTTTCTAGAACAATTCCGTTAAGCTCATATTTCTCTGCATTTTTGTTGGGAAGTAGATAAATCTTATCCAACGGTTTGTCTGAATGGTAGGTATGAGAAAACGAATCTGATTCTAAATCTAAAGTGACAAATTCTGAACTTACAATATTCTTTGGTCTAGTTTCATTGGTTGAAATTTTTAATACTCTTCCGGCACGAATATTATTAGATTTTAAGTGATTGTCTCTTTTTATTTCGGCAATCGACACATTGTATTTATCTGCAATCGTCGAAATTGCTTCTCCTTTTTTTATTTTATGTGTTATGACTTTTCGCTCTGTTGTCTGAATTGTTTTTGTTTGGGTTGATGTCGCCAAATTAAACATATCCTGATTTTGAGGTGTTATAATATAAATGGAATTAAATTTATAAGCAGCATCTTTAATATTCAATTCAACAGCAAAACCGTCATTATCTCTCCAAAGTGCAATTCCGCTTAAACCAACGGGACAATTTTTAAAAGGATGAATATTGCGATAGCTTTCCCATGCTCTGTTTGAATAAAAACGTTCGTTGTAAGAACCATTTGTTTTTGCCAATTGATAAGGAAAAACTAAACCTCGCCCAGCATTTCCAAACTTTTGCTGGAGATTTTTCCTGATTTCATTGGTCATTAAATCACTCTGAATATGAGAATCTCCAATGTGGGCAATATTTATTTTATGATTATTATTGCTTTCATTATCCTTTACTTTCTTAAAAAACGACTCTAATACAACCGCATTATAAATTTGATTACCTGAAATAGGCTCAATTACTGCTGTATCAATCTTATGAATCATATTTTTTGTTATTGAAAGTGAATCTGTCTTGGGAGTTTTATCGTTTGTTGAGAAAAAAAGACAACAAAAGAAAATAATTAGTCTATTCATTTACGCTGTCTATTTTTACAGATACGGAATCTGTTTTTGGCTTTTTACTTGTTCTAGTTGTAACGCCAGATTCGCGTTTTTCACGTAAAACTTTATATTGTTCGTAACCTTTATTTAATTGATTGTACAACAAATTACCAATTGCTTTTGCACCTCTTTGATTAAAGTGTGTATAATCTTTATTGGCTTTTGCTGGGGCTTCGTCAACCCATTTTACCATCGAACCATCACCTCCCATTAAGGTATATAAATTAACAAATCCGGATTCTGTTTCTAATGCATATCTTTTTTGAGCTTTCATTAAAGGAACAACGGCCGAATCTGTTTTCATTTCTAAATCATATTTAGTCGATTTATCTGCGGTTGAAACAATTAAAATTGAAACTCCAGGAAACGATTCTTTTATTTTATTAACGGTTTTTGTCATTCCTTTTTCATACCAAAAATAATTTTTGGTTCCATAATTCAATACGTTGGTTCCATAATGAAGAATAATCAAATCGTATTTTAAGCTGTTATTAAAAGCCTTCATTACACTGGCATCGAACATCGAAATTGGAAGTCCTGAATTTCCTCTTTGAGAGAAATTATCAACATGAACACCGCTGCCATTATCAAAATTAAATCCATAAATTGGAATTGAATCGGCATGAATAAAGTTTGCTTTAAATGCTTTTATACTTCCTGAAGTCACTTTTAAACTGTTTACTAGATTACCTGGAGCCAGCGTTTTTCGAAGTGTATCTTTTCCGATTATAAAGTTTACATTTCCTTTTTTAGAAGATCTTCCGTAAAATAAGGTTGGATTATCTAAGGTTTTTGTATGTTTTGGAAGTCCGGCTTCGTATTGAACCCAAGTTGTGTTTGATTTGTCATTTGCAAAAAACACGTGTCCGTTTACACCAAAAGGACTAGTTGGTCTTTTTACATTTAAATAAGATTGGGTTTTCCAGTTTTTAGAATAAGTCGATTTTACTGATCCGCGTGAGGCTGCAGATTCTGATGTTATAGGCACAAAACCTACTCCGTTTCCGCCAAATCGATCTTGATAATTTGTTCGAACGTCTTGTACAATTAAATCACCATCTGTCATCGAATCACCATAATAAGCAATTCTTACTCTACTTTGCGGATTCTGTTCCAGCTGATATAATTTTTCATAAAAAGAAATCAGGTATTGATATCCTTTATAGTTATCAAATGTTTCTGATGGAAACTCAATTCCTTCAGATGCATCATATACAATTTTTTCCTGACCCAATTTACGTTCGCTTTCTGCAATGCTGTCACTTTCTAAAGACGAGGAATCTTTTGCTACAGACTCTAAAAGCAGACTGTCGATTAGTACATTTTTTGAATCTACTTTACTGTCAGAAAAAATCTTATCTGGCAAGATTTGCTTAAATCCAATGAAAGCTACAAACGCTAATGCTACGATTGCAAAAGACTGAAAGAAATATGATTTTGTATTCACTTACTAATTATAATTTGAAAGGTAGGATTTCAAGAATTAATTATCAAAATTCCTATTAATTCTGTTTGAAAAAAATAATGCGCAAAGATAGAATTAAATCGTTCATTTTTTGCTCATTTTAACAATAAAGAAAACAAAAAAAAGAGGCTAGAAAAATCTAACCTCTTTATCAAAAAAAAAATAAAAAAACAAAGCTAATGATTAACTGAATTTTTAATGTTTTTAGTACTGTATTATTTCAAGATAGCGTATTCTAAAACAACATTCCCTCTTTCTCCTGCATCATTTGTCATGGTAAGGAATTTAACTTTATAATAGTTTCCTGCTGCATCTTTAACTACATAAAAACGATCTGTTCTAATACTTGGTAATGAACCATTTTGTCCTCCGCCATTTCTCCAGTTAGCTCCAATCATTCTTTGATCAGTAACAGAAGGTTTAAAACTATCTTCTACAACTTTTGCCTTTGTAAAATCAGCGTAAGATCCTCCTGCAGAAACTAAAACTTGGTAAACTTGCGTTCCTCCTTTTGAATTTGTAGTAATAAAATCTGAATATGCGTAAGTAACTTCACCACCAGGTCCCATGTTTAAATAATTTGTAAACACAGTAAAGTTTAAGTCCCATTTCGCTTTTGCAGGTTCAACTGAAACCGTATTTCCTGAAGTTAAACTAAAAAATGTGAAATTAAAATCGGCATCTTTAGAAACTGTTTTTTCTGTAAACGTTTTTGAAGCTAAATCAGCATACTGAATTTTATACCCATTACCGCTTCTTAAGATTCTAACTTTCTTCCATCCTCTAGGATCTCCATCAACTGCAACATTACCAGGATTTGCTTTTGCAGTTCCTACTGCATATCCAAGATTTACCAAATAAACTTTATTATCTGCATCTGTAGCAGAAATTTCTGCAATTGCTGTTCCGATACCTGCTCCAGCAC
This sequence comes from Flavobacterium sp. FlaQc-30, assembly GCF_044005885.1. Taxonomy (NCBI): domain Bacteria; kingdom Pseudomonadati; phylum Bacteroidota; class Flavobacteriia; order Flavobacteriales; family Flavobacteriaceae; genus Flavobacterium; species Flavobacterium sp. FlaQc-30. The sequence goes on from NZ_JBIPCO010000009.1 coordinate 206,678, forward strand.
CTGCCAAAACCCCTGTAGGATTATCAACATATCCGTTTGAAGCTTGAGTTTCTCCTCCTCCTGCTAAAACTTTTATATCGATTTCTTGTGCTACTGTAATATCAGATGTCTCTAATTTTTTAACAGCCATTCTAATTGATCCATTAAGGATTACTCTAAAATCTGTACCTGTAGAAAATCCAAAATCCCAAGCTCCTCTATTTACAGATTTAGATTCTGCAGTACTTAAATCAAGATAAACTTGATTGGGCTGATTTGCTCCACCTACTGATTCTTTCAACGTTTCTCCTACCGTTGGAACTTCAACTGGAGTACTATCATCATCACTTGAACATGCTGCCAGCGACAATAGGGCTATTGATAAAAATAAAAGTTTTTTCATTGTATTCTGTATTTATATTAAAGATTAAGGTTATATGCTAATTTTAAAAAATAGGAACGGCCGTATGCCAGCATTACTTCTCCTGGTGAAGCATGAACCGCATTTTGATTTGTACCTGATTGTATTACATTGGTGACATTAAGAATATTTCTTGCTCCTAAAGTGACTTCAAATTGATCTTTAAAGAAATTTTGTCGAATTGAAGCATCAAGCCAATTGCTTGGGTCGATTGTAGATAAAAGATAAGATGACGAACCTTCTACAAACTGCTGTGTTCTGCCATTGTATTTATAATAACCAGAAATTATAGTTTTCCATTTTGGAATTATATACGATGCACTTGCATTTAAATTAAAGGAATAAAGAAACTTATCGTCTGATGTAAATTCTTGATTTTTTATCTCTTGAGAAATTCCAACAATCGCTGCACCAAAATTAAAAGATAGATTGCCTTTTTTAAATTGATTCATTGTCGAGAAATTCCACATTCTGTATTTACTGATATTAACGTATTCGTATTCTGGATTACCTGTGTCAGGATTGAATCTTACCAAAGCCATATCAATTCTGTCATCAACATCTAAATAACTTCCAGCAAACGTGTTTGAAAGTTGAATTCCTGATGAAAAAACCGTTGTTTTTTTAAGACTAGCTTCATAAGACATACTTGTTTCTGGAATAAGATTTTCGTTTCCAGTAAAAAAATGTCCGTCAAAGATTTGTTTTGAATATAACTCTTCGAAAGTCGGTGTTCTAAATGAGCTTCCATAAGAACCTCGAAGTTCAACTCCTTTATCAAACAAATATCTCAAACCAAGAGATGAAGCATATTGATTATCAAATTGAGATTGTGCAGAAAATCGTATTCCTGGTCTAATAGAAAATTGCTGCGTTGCCATGATTTCTGAAGAAGCAAAAAAATCGTAGTTTTCAAGTGTTTTTCGAACAGGCGACATAATATTATTTGCTTCTTGAACAAGGGAATAACCGCGATTATTAACAAACTCATATCCAATTTGCAGATCAACTTTTTTGTCTGAAAAAAAGTTATTCAACGTTCCTGTAGAATAAAGCACTTCCATCGACTGATCTTTGACCGTAACATTATTTGCTTCTGTTTTAGTAGATAAGTAATATCTAAAATCTTCTACATCACGTGCTTGTTTTTGATGGGAAAGAGAAACATTGTAATTCAATTGTGAAAACAGTTTACCTGTCGCATTTAAGTTATGAAAATAACGATTTGTTAAATATCGTTTGTCATCTGCATAACGATACGAACCTAAAGTAGAATTATACCCAGATTGTACTGTACTATTATAATAATCTACATTTTCATCCAAATACTCGAATTTGTAGAAAAATCGAAAATTATCTTTATGGTATGCGATTACTGCCGAACCGTTTAACTGATCTTTTGGAAGCCATCTATATCCTCTCGTACCATCATTTTCACTATAATCAATTCCATTTTTATCACTCAAATATCCTTGAAAATCATTTCGATTGGCACCTAATGAAAAATACCAATTTTTATTAAAGGTATGAGATACTTTTAAAGCCTGTACGTGGCGTCCTTCCTTAAAAAGAGAATATTCATCGCTAACAGTTTCTTCTTGAACTGATGCTGTAATTCCCCATTTATATTTCGAAGATTTTTTGGTTATAATATTTAAAACACCACTTACAGCATTAGCTCCATAGGTAACTCCCATTGAACCTTCAACAATTTCAATATGATCAACATCATTTAAATTGATTTGCGATAAATCAACATTATTTCCTAAACCTGCCTCATTAACCAACGGAACATTATCTATCAAAATTTTAAAATACTGTGCGTCTAATCCAAATAAAGAAACTGTAGATCGACCGCTTGTTCCACTTGGTCTTACTGTAATATTTAAATATTGATTTAAAACATCAGCCAAATTATTTGCTGCTAAATTTTGTATATCCTGATTTGAAATCACACGAACATTAAACACCGATTTCTTAATTGATTGTGGCTCAAACTGCCCGGTAACAACAACTTCAGAAAGTTTTTCTCGTGAGGCAATAGTATCTTTTTGCTGTGCAAAAGAAATTTGACAAAAGGGCAATGCTGCAAAAAGGATCAATTTTAGTTTCATTATTTTTATTCAGTCTTAATAATCGATGCAAATATATAACTATTTTTAATTGTTCTAAATAAAATTTATATATTTGCAAAAATTTAAAAACAAAACAATAAGTTATGATTTCAAAAAGCCTCTACTTTTCAGCCATTATGGCTTTGACATGCAGCCTTGGTTTCAGTCAGGACGCAAAAAAACAGCAAGACATTAAATCGATCAAATCGATGTGCGGTTGTTATGAAGTGAAATTTAATTTTGCAGAAACTTTTCAATATGCTAAAGATTCAGCAACATACAAACCTTCACAAACTAAGCATGAATCTGCTTTAGAATGGGTAGAATTGCTAGAAGACACTCCTAACAAAATTGTGATGCAGCACTTATTAATTGTAAGTGATGATATGATTATTAAACACTGGAGACAAGATTGGCTTTACGAAAACACAGACTTATATTCATTTGATAAAGGAACTTCTTGGAAGTATAAAAAGTTAGATAAAAAAGCCGTAAAAGGGCAATGGACTCAAAAAGTATATCAAGTAGATGACAGCCCGAGATACGAAGGATCATCAACTTGGGTACATGTTGACGGAAAAGATTATTGGGCAAACGTTGCTGATGCACCATTACCAAGAAGAGAGCAAACTCACCGAAATGATTACAATGTTTTAAAAAGAAGAAACATTCATGAAATCACGGCAACTGGCTGGAATCATGAGCAAGATAATGACAAATTGGTTAGAGATGACAGCGGAAAAGATGTTTTGTTAGCTCAGGAAAAAGGATTTGATGTTTACACAAAAGTACCAGATATTAAATGTATCGCTGGTCAAAAATGGTGGGTTGCAAACAATGCACTTTGGAAAAATGTTCGTGATAAGTGGCAAACTTTATTCGACAGACATCAAGATCTAAACTTAGAAGCTAAAGTTGACAGAAAAGCACTTTATTCTCTTTTGTTTGACTTAAAACCAAACGCAACAAAAGCTGAGAGTGATGCTATCATCAACAAGTTCGTAAAATAAAAAAATGTTTGTGTTAGTTGTAAAAAAGCCGATAGTTTTAGGACTATCGGCTTTTTACTTTGAAGTTAAATTTGTCTAAACTATTAACTTAGACCCTTTATCTGTATTTTTTTTCATTAAAAAACAGTCAATCTAAAATGGTTAGAAACACCACTAATTAATGATTAAAACAATTTAATCTATATCCCAAAATAGTTTTGTAGACAATTTATCTCCCCCAATTGCGGCAGCAGCAGCATTATAATTTGTAGCATTTAAAGTCTGTTCTCGAATTGGGTAAGCCATTCTTGAGGGAATTTGTCCATTTGCAGCTGCATCAGCATTTGGCGGCGGCGTAAGGGCAGGGAAATTTAACCTTCTTGTAAATGTCCATCCTTCAAAACCTCTATTGTACATAGCATACCAAGCTTGCTCTCCAATTTTTTGCTGCCAAGTCCCTGCAGCAGTACTATACGCTACTGTTGGCTGTGCTAAGTAAGCATCGGCTGCAGCTGTTGACATTCCCCAATCTTGCATTGAAGCTTTAATCGCATTATTGTAATGAGATTCTGCACTGCCATCAACAGCAATACCTCTTTCTACTGCTTCTGCTAATAAAAACTCAACTTCTGCATAATCCAAATATGTTCCTTTAAAATCAGGCGCTTGGATTAAATCACTGATATGTGTAAATTTTCCAAAACTATTTTTAACTCCAATCACTCCTCCTTTATATGGCAACGGATTTCCATCTTCGTCTTGTAAATTTTGAGCAAAATAAGCTTTTGTTCTAGGGTCATTCTTAGCTACTAATGCATCTACAAATGGTTTAGCGGGCACAAAATCGTGTCTGCCTCCAAAAACTAAATCTACAAAAAGCGGATTAGTATTTGGTACATTTTTCTCGTAAACTATTTTCGCATTATCAGCATTAGATACAAATACATTTTTTGACGCAGAAATAATAGCAGCATTTGCAATAGCATCTTCCAAGCCCGAAGCTTTAAGATTTATCCCTAGTTTCAGTTTAATACTATTTGCAAATTTTATCCAAGAGACTAAATTATCTCTGTAAATAACATCTGCATTTCCAAATGCAGCATATCCTGTCTCAATATTAGCAATATCGTTATCAAGACGTACAATCAAATCTTTATAAATATCAACAGCTTTGTCATATTTTGGAAGATAATTTCCTGAGCCTTTTAACGCATCTGTGTACGGAATGTCTCCAAAAGTATCTACTAAAATCTGATAAGAATAAACAGTTAAAATATCAATTAAAGCAAGTTGATTCTTTTTTGTTGCAGTCTTTGCTGCAAAATCAGGATCAGAAGCTAAGATAAATTCATTTTCTACTGCTAATCTTGCCATGACTAAATCGCTTAAAGATCCATCATTTGTTGTTGTTCCAGATAAATAGGCATTCCAATGATTTCCTGAAATATTTCTGGTTGTCCATTGATAAACTGATTCATCAATATAAGTAGTCTCTGTCCATTGTTGATTCACTAGTCTAAATATGTTTTTATTTACACTAGTATTAACAACTTGCTCTGCAATACCTTTTTGGGCACTAGTAAAAAGTGAAGCTGCGGGCACCTCTGAAGGATTTTTTTTATCTGTATTCAAGTCCGTCAAATCACTACAAGAACTTGTAAGTGCTAAAACACTTAAAAAATAAATTATTTTTTTCATGATATTATTAAAATTTAAATGTTAAGTTAAATCCAATGTCTCTTGTTGTAGGCAATGAACCAACAGAATAACCTCTTGAGTTATTTCCAGAAGACAAACCACTCTCAGGATCTGCATAAGGCAGATTTTTACTTATTATCCATAAATTAGAACCTAACAAACTAAATGTAGCAGAGTTTACAAATGTTCCTTGAAACATGCTTTTAGGAAAGTTATACGAAATAGAAACCTCTCTCAATTTTATATAGGACGCATCATAAACAAATGCTTTCGCTGGTTCTGCTAAATAACCGTAGTTATTAGAGTAAGTTCCTGGATTTTGCGATATCACTTTATTTGGAGTTCCATCAGGAGCAACTCCAGCGTTTAAAATACCTATTTCACGAATGTTACCTACTGCAGTTTCTTTATACAGACCTGTAGCTAATCCGTAGTACATATCTAAAGAAAAGATATCACCTCCCTTTTGAGTATCGATTAAGAAGCCAAGAGAGACGTTTTTGTAGGTAAACTTATTTCTTACACCACCTATCCAATCGGGAGTAATGTTTCCAATTGTATTATCAGATGTAGTCGTGATCATATATTTCCCTGTTTTTTGATCTATTGTAGGCTGACCGTTTGTATAAACATAATCTGTACCCTTTATGCTTCCATAAGCTTCATTAAGGGTTGCATTGGTTGTAACACCTCCTTGAAAAGATGCTAATTGCAAATTCTCAATACCTCCTGGCAATGAAACAACTTTACTTCTGTTATTAGACCAATTCACAATAATATCCCAACTAAAATCTTTTGTTTTAATAGGAGTTCCCATAATTTGAATTTCTAACCCTTTATTCTCAATGTTACCACCGTTAACAACTGCATTTGTAAATCCTGATGCCGAAGACACTGCTGCAGATACAATTTGATCTACAGAGTTTGTTTTATAATAGGTAACATCAAATCCTAAACGTCTATTAACCATGCTTGTTTCCAAACCAACTTCGAAAGATTTTGTTCTTTCAGGCTTTAGATTAGGATTTTTATTAATATTAGGTAAAGTATACATTGGTTCATTATTAAAATTAGAACTTCTTGTATAAGTATTTGTTAGTTGCAATGCATCTGCATCATTACCTACTTCTGCATAATTCATTCTAAACTTCCCTAAATTCAACCATTCTGCTTTCATTAAATTGGAGAATAAAATAGATCCCGAAACTGCAGGATATACATAGGAATTATTTCCATTAGGAAGTGTAGAAGACTCATCACGTCTAACAGAAGCATCCAAAAAATAGGTGTCTTTGTAACCTAAAGAGGCTTGAGCATAAATACCGTTTACTTGTTTCGTATATTTTGCTTCAGTAGGAAAAGGCAATGCATATCTTGAATTTGATAATGCATATATTCCAGGTGTCACTAAACCTCCAATTGTAGATGAAAGCACACTTTCTTTGTCATTTCTTCTTACGTTCGCACCTAATATTCCTGTCAAACTAAAATGTTCAGCAAATTTTTTATTAAAATTCAACATGAAATCGTAATTGATTTCCTGAAAATTGTTATCAAATCTCTGATAACCTGAAGTTTCATCAACAGGAGATAATCCAAAACCTGAGGCAATAGAGCCAACAGCTCTTCTTTCTTCTTGAAGTTCTTTATAAGTATCTAGAGATACTCGACCTAAAGCACTTAACCAATCTGTAATTTTATAATCTAGAGATGCGTAACTAAACAAACGCGTTCTATTATCTGAAGAATAATTTTGATAACGAGTAAAATAAGGATTGTCCCAATAAGCTGGCACTAAACCTTCTGCCGAAGTTGGATCCGCCCAATTCCAAGTAACATTTTGTCCGCCAGAAGCTTTGTAAACATTTTGCAGCTCTTTTAGATCAGTATTGGTCTGCCACCATTGTCTAAAATTCCCCAAAATATTATCATTATAACCAGTAGAGTTTCTACCAACAGTACTTTGCAGCGTAACGGCAGCATATGCATTTGCGGTTAATTTATCTGTAACTTTTTGACTAAATCTAGCGCTTAACTGATTCTTTTTTAATTCACTGTTTGGTAAAATCCCCGATTGAAGTGTATTTACATAAGACAATGAAAGACTAGATCTTTCGGTTGCTTTTTCAAGGGATAAGCTATTTACATTTGTCTGAGCCGTTTTAAAAAAAGTAATTGGCCCATTTTTAGCTGCACTCCAAGGAGTTGCTTGTCCATAATTTTTTGAATATGGAGTAAAGGCATCCCATTGATAAACAGGTTGTCCAGTAAAAGCATCTCCATAAGAAGCGTCATTAGATGTATCTACGGTAGGAATAGGGCTTTCGGCATCAAGAAAGGAACTCCCAATTCCATATCCAGATCCATATTTAGTTTGATATTTAGGAAACGTCGATTTGTCAACTGTCCCTACGGTAAAGCTGCTTGAAAAAGTAAATCCAACTTTCTTGTCTTCTTTCTTTCCTTTTTTTGTTGTAACCATAACAACTCCATTAGCTGCTCTAGATCCATACAAAGCTGTTGCCGCTGCGCCCTTCAGAATATTTATACTCTCAATGTCTTCCTGATTGATATCAGAAACATTATTACCATAATCATATCCTCCACGTCCAGAAGTCTGAGTCGTTGTATTCGAATTTGAATTATCTACTGGCACACCATCAATAACCCAAAGAGCCTGGTTATTTCCTGTTAGAGATTTATTCCCACGAATTACTACGTTTGTTGAACCTCCAAAGTTTGTGTTTCTAGAAACCTCGACACCTGCAGCTTTTCCTGATAATAAATTAGCCACATTTGCATTTCCTGCACCGCCGTCTAAATCTTTCCCAGAAATTTGTTGTGTTGCATAACCCAAAGATTTTTTTTCTCGTTTAACGCCCATTGCGGTAGTTACCACTACTCCTTCAAGCTCTGTAGCATTATCTGTTAACTTTACATTAATCAAAGAGGAATTCGCAAGTACTTCCTGTGTTTTCATCCCTACATAACTAAAAACTAGAATCTGATTTGTGTTGGCTTTAATTGTATACTTTCCATCAAAATCTGTTTGAGTTCCCTGCTTAGTTCCTTTAACTAATACACTGACTCCCGGCAAAGGTATGCCTGCATTGTCAGAAACTGTTCCTGTAATTTTTTTCTCTTGCGCTGCTAGTAAATGCATCCCAAGAACAAAAAAAAGCATCACTAATACTTTTAATTTTTGTTTCATCATTCTTTATTTTTTTAATTAATTAACGTCGAACTTAAAAAATTAAAACAATTTTAACAAGAAATAGATGTTTTTTAACAATACAAAATGTAGTATAAATACTTCTTTTTATAATGCGCAACTGTTAAAATAAAGAATAAAACTTACAAAAAACAACAATCAGGAAGCTAGAAGAAGCAAAAACGCAAAACATTTGCGTTAAAACCATTTTTTTAAGAATTTTTTCAAAAAAGGAAATCCTTTATATAAAACATAAAAAAAACCGTCTAAATAAAGTTTAGACGGTTAACTATCCTTTTTTTATTTTTCACTAAAAGCTTACTAATTCAAAATAGTTAAAAACAAAAGATTAAGGAAGATATTTTTAAAGATGTCAGTTATTTATAAATCTATATAAACTCAAAACATTCTCTTAACCAACAAAACCTACTCTACAAATTACCAGCACAATCTAGGAAAGAATTAACTGACAAAACACCACTATAAGTTAAATTAGCAGCATAAAAAGCCAATAATTTATAACTACTCCTTTTAGTTTAGCCTAAATCAAACATTCAAAACCCAAAACTGACACAACATGCTATAAATCAGAAAAAATAAACTATGTCATTCATTAAAAATAATCATAACAAAAAAAGAGCATTCATTATCAGATGAATGCTCTTTTTTTGTTATGATTTTATAAATACTATTATCTAGTACCTCCAGCCCACCAAACTTTTTCTGTGTAAACGTATGAGCCGTCTCCGTATAGGTCTTTAATATTTGAATTTGAAGCAACATCAGATTGACCATACGCAAATCTTTGTGGAAATAATTCAGGTTTTGGATTTACCATAGGAATAAAACTTCCATTACCCATTGCTTGCAAACGTCTAATGTCATTGTAAGATTCAATACCTTCATTTTCGTAGAAAGAAATATGTTTTTCCAGCATTATTTTTTTCAATAAGGCATCACCTGTTAACGTTCCTATCGAAGCTATATAAGTATCTGCCTGAGCAGTTGTAAATGTTACAACTTGCTTTTTGGTGTATGCAGCCTTTATAGCATTATTCATCGTTGTTTGAGCCGTAGGCAGACCTAATCTAGCTTCAGCTTCAGCTTTTAAAAATAGTAATTCGTGGTAACTTAGTAAGTAAATCGGATTTTTTTCACTCATAAGTGCCGAAATAGAATACACACCTTGTCCTTCAACATCTTCTTTTGAATTATCAAAAGGAACGACCAAACCGTTCTTTTTTGTAAAAAATGAAGCAGTACGCGCATCAGAAGGCCCATTAGCTAACATTGTATCATAAAAACTTTTTGCGACACATATAAAACCTCGATCTAGTTGAACTCTGGCATAAGGATTCGGAACACCTGCATTTACAAGTTTTAGTTCATCGTCTGCATTAGCAAAAGAAGCATTTACGTAATTAATAACTTCTTGGTAATCGGCTTTTCTAAGTGATAATCGCATAGTGTATCTTGCTAATAAACCATTAGCTGCTTTTATCCATTTTACTGAATTTCCCCCATAAATAACATCCTGATTTCCTAAACTTGCATAAGTTGTAGTTTTGTTTAGATTAGCAATACCATCATTTAATTTGGTAAAGATCTCCAAATAAATAGCTTCTTGTTTGTCTACTTTTGGTTGAAATATTATTCCTGCTTGTCCAGCTTCTGTGTAAGGTACATCTCCAAAAAGATCTGTAAGAACACTTAAATTATAAGCTAGTAATATCTGAGCTATACCTAATGTTTGATAGTTTCCTTTTTCTTCACCCGTTGAACATTTGTCGATAATTATACGTAATGTTTTTATTTGCTCATAACTATTGCCCCACCCATTATTATAAGTAGATGATAATTGCGGCTCAGCTCGTCTAACTTGTGCATTATACATTTGGTTATGGTTACCTGCATTTAATTCAGAGTATATTCCAGCATAAAATGAGGCATCAGAACCAGTTACTGAAAAAGCAGAGTTCACCATGACATCTGTAATCACTAATCGCGTAGCCATATCAGCTGGATTATTGACATTCTTATTTATATCATCCATCTTGTCCTCAGAACAAGCTTGAAATAAGAATAGAGCCATTATAGCACTTAATGTTATTTTTATATTCTTCATTTGTTTTTTTATTAAAATTTAAAGTTCATCCCAAAACCAATACTCTTCGTTTGCGGCATGGTCCATTGTTCAAATCCACCTGAAAAGTTGTTATTTCCTTGTGTTGCTTCTGGATCAAGATTTGGCATTTTTGACCATAACAAAATGTTCCTTGCAAAAATTGAAGCTCTAAGATCAACAGTATTGTTTAATAATTTAGGAAATTGGTACCCAAGAGTAACTTCTCTTAATTTTACAAAACTTGCATCGAAAACTGCAGATTCTGCAATACCATTTAAAGCTGCCGCTAATTGTTGTGCACCATTAGGATCTGAAGCACCTCCTCTAACAATGTCATTTGGAGTTCCGTCTGCTTTAACACCTGGATATATAAATTGAGATGTTCTGTCTGCAGTTCTTGCATCTACACCGTAAAAATTCATTAAGTTATTGGATCCGCTGTACATTTGTCCTCCATTTTTCCAATCCACTACTGCTCCAAGTGAAACTCTTTTGTACGTGATTTGAGTAGAACCTCCTAAAGTAAATTTAGGAGCAACTTCTCCCAGAACTTTTAATTCTCCATCTGCAACAGGAAGACCCTGAGCATTTACTATAATATTATTTTGTGCATCTCTTGCAAAGCCTGTACCGTAAATAACTGGAAAACGATCTCCTACACTAGCTCTAAGCTGCGGTGTTACAAATCCTCCTAAAAAGATGTTATCAACACCATTTGCCAATGCCTCTACGTACGAATCAATTTTAGAAAAGTTCACATTAAATGTCCAGTTAAAATCTGTAGTACGTATTGGATTTACCATTAATGATAATTCATGCACATCGTTACGCATTTTTCCGCCATTTGTCACAAGTGAACTTGCTCCTGTCGAACCTGCCAATGGAACACTAAAAATTTGATTTGTTGAATTCTGCTTAGAGAAAGTATAATCAATTCCAATTCTGTTATTGAAAAACTTTAAATCCGCCCCAACTTCATACGATTTTGTATTTTGTGGTTTTAAATTCGGATCATATTGTATGTTATTAGGTATATACGAACTAACTCCTCCTAGTGGATATTGTATAGGCTGCCCTGACCAATATCCCCCACTATAAAGCGGATTTGTGTAATAATTTCCAACATAATCTCCTGCTTGTCCTACTTGAGCAATCGATCCTCTAAGTTTTGCATAAGAAAGAAACGAACCTCCTTTTAAACCTTCAAGCTCTGTTACTACGAAACCTAAAGATGCTGACGGATAAACAAAACTTCTGTTACCTCTTGGCATATTAGATGCAATATCTTTACGAATAGTTGCGCTTAAGAAAAGCATATTTCTGAATGATAATTCAGCATTACTAAAAAAACCAACAGTACGTTTTTGTCTACGATATTCTTCGGCGGTTATTGTTCTTGCATTAGCAATTGTTGCCCAGCCTCCAAAATTGAAAGCTGTTCCAAGATCATCATATTCTTTTGTGTTTTGATGATTGTACTCATTTCCAACCAAAACATTTAAATTAAGATCTTTAGTAATATTTATGTTGTAGTTTAATGTCAATAAAGAATTAATCACATCATTCGTTGTCCCATAAAGATGTGCACTGCTGCTTTGTCCTGATAAATCAAGTTTATTTCCAAATTCAAAAACATCTCTATAATTGGTTGTCCAAGAATCTACACCAGCTTGATACTTAACTGTTAATTTTTGACTTCCATCTGAACTTATAATTGGCGAGTACTGAATGTAAGCATTTCCATAAGCTCGATTCGTTTTTTCGCTAAATTCATTGTTTTTAGCAGCCCAGTAAGGGTTATTGAAAACACTTGGTCTGTAATAGATTTGATCGTATGGGTTAGCAGGATTAGCGTAACCAATTCCTTTTAAGTCATAACTTCTTGGAGCTGCAAATACTCCAACTATAGCGCCATCATTTGCTGATGTACTTTTACTTATTTTAGTTTCTACATAGTTAAATGAGAAACCAGTTTTCCACTCATTATTTAATTTTGTATCTACAACAGCTTTTGCAGTATATCGATTCATCCCTGTTTCAGGAATAATACCATCTTGCTTTGAAGTTCCTACACCAAATGAATAATTAGTTTTCTCTGTTGCCTGAGAAATGTTCAATGAATTATTAATTGTAAATCCTGTTTTAAAAAAATCATTAATATTATTATAAGCTTTAGGAACTACCCAAGGATCTAAGCCCGCTTTCGCTCTTTGAGGCACATAATATTTTCCAGGTTTAAGCACTCCGCCATTAAGCGTATTAGCTATATTTCCGCCATATACAGGATCATTAGGTAATTCTGAAATTTTTGGCCCCCAGTTCGTCGAAGCATTTGGGTTAAATATTCCATTTGAACCTTGAGCATATTCATTTTGAGTCTCAGGCTTTTTTGAAATTGTTTCAAAACTTGTAGAGGTATTAAAAGTAATAACCGGCTTACCACCTTGAGCTAAATTTCTTCCGCTTTTTGTAGTAATTACAATTACACCATTAGAAGCTCTTAGTCCGTATAGAGCTGACGCAGCTTGTCCTTTTAAAACATTTATCGACTCAATTTCATTTGGGTCAATATCCACCGCTCTGTTTGCAATATCCGCTCCTGTAACTCCATTTTTCGTACTGAAATCTGCTTGAGATGCTACAGGCATACCATCAATAACATACAAAGGAGTATTATTTCCTGTAAAAGAACGAGCTCCACGAATTATAATCTGTGAAGAAGCTCCAGGAGCACCACTTGATGGCGTAATAGACACACCTGCTAATTTTCCTTGCAGGGCACCAGCAAGACTATTATTATTCCCTCTAGTAATATCGGCCGCTTTTACTTCTTGCGTAGCATATCCGAGCGCACGTGTACTTTTCTTAACCCCTAATGCTGTAATTACAACACTTTCCAATTCTTGTGCACCTCCATCTGCCATTTTTACATTAATAGTAGAAGAACTTGCTGCAATTTCTTGAGTCTTCATTCCCAAGTAGCTAAATACTAATACTTGGTTTGATGATGCTTTGATAGAAAACTTACCGTCAAAGTCCGTTTGTGTTCCGTTTTTAGTTCCTTTAACCAGCACACTCACACCTGGCAAAACCATTCCTGCATTATCAGAAACCTTTCCGGAAACAGTTCTTTCTTGCGCAAATGTTAATTGCATGCTAAGAACAAAAAAGAAGATCACTAATCCTTTTAATTTTTGTTTCATTATTTTTTTGTTTAGAATTATTGGGGTCGAACTTATAAAATTAAAATAATTTTAACAAGTTTTATATGTCTTTTAACATTACATAATGAAATACTAATACTACAATAAATTTTTTATTTAGTTAAAAAATAAATAATAACTTACAAATAATATTAAACTGGACAGAAAAAAGAAAAGAATCTCGTCTATTAATAAAATAACTACATTTTTAATAATACAATTAACAAAATAGAAAACCACTGTATCAAACATGAAAAAACCGTCTAAAAATTTTAGACGGCTCTTAACTCCTTACCATTTCGCACTAATAGGGTACTAATTCAATATAGACCAAAATGAATATAAGGAAGATATTCTCATCCTACACTAGATAACAAAAAAGCGGATTTTTTTTGTAGAGATAGTTGTTTCGCTGTAAAGAACAAAACATCATAATTGTAAGAAGGGAGTCTTACATTATCAAATAAGATTTGTTTCTTGATTTCTGAAGCAAACATAATTAAAATAAAAGTGTTTTCCTACAATATAAAAATATAAACATAAAATAAAACTTATTTTATCCTTATTTACTCTTTTTACTGTAGTAACGAAATAATAAAGCCAATAGTTTTTCAACTATTGGCTTTATACAATTTAAAGAATGCTGTTGTTAAATATTAACTTGGATCAACACACTCAGAATAAGTAACGATATGTTTAGTCAAATCTGTCCATTTTGGCTCAGGATTATCAGAAATTACTTTTTGACAGCTTCCCCATAATGGTTGAAATTCTTTTTTGTAATCTTTTTTCTTTAATAAAAATGCTGGAGAATCTTTTTTAGCAACATAGTATGATTTTGCATCTCCACCAACAAATTTAACTCCTCCTACTCCTAAAGATGTAGTTTCTTTTGCATAAGGATCGCAATATACTTTAACATCTTTACTAAATCCAGGATTTAAAAGCTGCATTAATAATTTTGAGTTTTTCTTTTTAACTTTTACGTCAGCAGTTTCAAAATAAGCGTAACCTTGGTTTAAGAAATCTTGATTTAATTTCTCATCATTCCACTTTTTAAAATCTTCAAGAAAATTTAGTTTTTTTCCTAAATTATCAAGTCCGCTTGGCGGCAAATACATAAACTTAATATCTTCTGGTTTTAGTTTGTGTTTTTTTCCAGCTCCATCTTGCAATTTGATGAATTCAATTAATCCTTTGTCTCTGTCAATATCTCTAATAGTCCCATTAATTTCAGTTCCGTCAGCTAAAGTTATATACGCTGTTTTACTGTGAGAAAACCCATAAGATGGGGAAATTAAATTTTGTGCTTTCACTGCAGTAAATGCAACAAAAAGCATCATAAAAAGTAACGGTTTTTTAATCATTGTTTTGGTTTTAGAATTGTGCCTACTCTTACGATTTTCGGCTTCCTCGCTTTATTTTGACAACACAAAAGGAAGATTAACTTCTTAAAAAATATTTGTATTTTTAATTATAATTGACAATCATTTTCCTACTGTAAACATAATTATAAAAACGATATATACAAGCCATAATTTATTTTTTTTACACGAAAATTCAGGCATACAATTCATAACATTTCACTAACAATAACTTTAACTTTTCTACATTTTTCAAAACACCAGCTGTCAAATTAATTCAAAAAAAAAGCTGATAATTGTTTCCAATTATCAGCTTTTTAATAGGTTTTATTCAACTACATTCTTTCAGGAACTTCAATCCCTAATAGTGCAAATGCAGATTTTATAACTTCGGCAACTTTTTGTGAAAGCTGCACTCTGAATATTTTTTTTATTAAATCTACTTCACCTAAAATATGAACTGATTGATAGAACGAATTGTATTCTTTTACTAAATCATAGGTATAGTTTGCAATTAATGCCGGGCTGTGATTTTGTGCCGCATTTTGAATTATCTCAGGAAAAAGCTCAATTAGTTTTACGAGTTCTTTTTCTTTTTCATGCAGCTCTTCAATCTGTGATTTATCCGAAAAATCAAAATCGGCTTTACGTATGATTGATTGGATTCTTGCATAAGTATATTGAATAAACGGACCAGTATTTCCAGCAAAATCAACAGATTCTTCAGGATTAAACAAAATACGTTTTTTAGGATCTACTTTTAAAATATAATACTTTAATGCCCCAAGACCAATTGTTTTATACAATTTAGCTTTCTCCTCATCAGAGTAACTATTTAACTTCCCGAGATCTTCCGAGATCTGTTTTGCGGTATCTGCCATATCCTGCATCAAATCATCTGCATCAACAACAGTTCCTTCACGGCTTTTCATTTTTCCAGAAGGCAAATCAACCATTCCGTATGACAAATGATACAAGCTTGACGCCCAATCAAATCCTAATTTTTTAAGGATTAAAAACAAAACTTTAAAATGATAATCTTGCTCGTTTCCAACGGTATAAACCATTCCGCCTACATCCGGCATATCTTTTACACGCTGAATCGCTGTTCCAATATCTTGCGTCATATAAACAGCAGTTCCGTCAGAACGCAATACAATTTTACGATCTAAACCTTCATCTGTCAAATCAATCCAAACAGAACCGTCAGGATCTTTTTCAAAAACGCCTTTATCAAGACCAACTTGCACAACATCTTTCCCTAATAAATAAGTATTGCTTTCGTAATAGTATTTATCAAAGTCAACGCCAAGGTTAGAATATGTGACAGCAAAACCGTCATAAACCCATTGATTCATTTTTTTCCAAAGTGCAATAACTTTCTCATCACCAGCTTCCCATTTTTTAAGCATTTCTTGCGCTTCAATAATAATTGGCGCTTGTTTTTTTGCTTCTTCTTCGGTTTTACCTGTTTCTATTAAATGATTAATTTCTGCTTTGTAAGCTTTATCAAATTCAACGTAATACTTACCAACTAGTTTGTCTCCTTTTAAATTTGAACTTTCGGGAGTTTCGCCGTTTCCAAATTTCTCCCAAGCCAGCATCGATTTACAGATATGAATTCCACGATCGTTGATGATTTGAGTTTTATATACTTTTTTTCCTGATGCTTTGATAATTTCAGCTACAGAATATCCTAACAAATTGTTACGTACGTGACCTAAGTGCAAAGGCTTATTTGTATTTGGCGAAGAATATTCGACCATAATTGCTTTGTCTTCAGCATTTTGAGTTACATATCCAAATTTAGAATTGTCTTTTATATCATTAAAGAAACTCAAATAATAACTGTCTGCTATTACAATATTCAAGAAACCTGAAACCACATTGAAACGAGCAACTTCTGAAACATTTTCAACAAGATAATTTCCAATTTTATTACCTAATTCTGCAGGATTGCTTTTAATAACTTTTACCAAAGGAAAAATCACCATTGTAATATCGCCTTCAAACTCTTTTCTAGTAGTTTGAAATTCGATTTTATCAACTGTAACGTCAAATAATGCTTGTATTGCTTTTTGTATAGAAGGTGTAAGAATTTGTGATAATGACATGTAAACTTATTTTTAAAGTGAGCAAAGATACTGCTTATTCATCAATAACAGAAAATGAATAACATATAAAATACTATATAACTATTAGAATTTCTTAAAACCTTCTTGCTTTCAAGTGTTAAAATTATCAAAAAATAAAAACCTTAATCCCTTACAAAACAGAAGCATTCATAAAATCACATATTTTTTTAACTTTTTTTCTGTAACATATCGCTGACTAAAGAGTCTTAATAAGGGACTTCGAATTTATTATGAAAAACAAAAAAAGTAAAATAAACAAAAACAAGCACATCATCAATCAATCAAAATAATCATTATCAAATTATGAAACTAAAATTCTTTCTGTTGGTATTACTAGGTGTAATCTCGACAGTACAAGCTCAAAATTCAGGAACGGTCTCTGGAAAAATTACTGAAAAATCAAATAACGCACCTATTTCTTATGCTACGGTATCTATTAAAGATAACGGAAAAGTTGTTTCGGGCGTAAACACAGATGACAACGGAGACTTTACTTTTAAAAACTTAGCTTTAAAAAGTTATACTATTGAAATTCAATATATCGGTTTTAGAAAATATATTGGTTCAATCATTTTAAGTGAAAACAAGAAATCTGCAACTGTAAATGTTTCTCTTGAAGAAGAAGCAACTCAATTAAAAGGGGTAAACATTGTTGCTGAGCGTTCTACAATCGAACAAAAAATCGACAGAAAAGTAGTTAATGTTGGTAAAGATTTAACAACTGCCGGCGCTTCTGCATCAGATATTATGAACAATATCCCGTCTGTAAATGTAGATCAGGATGGAAAACTTTCGCTGCGTGGAAATGATAATGTTCGTGTGTTAATTGACGGAAGACCTTCAAATATTGACCCAGCGCAATTGTTAAAACAAATTCCATCAACTTCAATCAAAAAAATTGAGTTAATTACAAACCCAAGTGCAAAATACAATCCAGAAGGAATGTCTGGAATCATCAATATCATTTTGCACAAAAATGCGAATACTGGTTTTAATGGAAGTTACAGTGGAGGTATTACTTTTGGAGAAACTGCAAAATACAACCAATCTTTAGACTTAAATTATAAAACTGGAAAAGTAAATTTCTTTGGAAATGTTGGACAAAATTTTGGTAAATATCAAAATGAAGGTTTTATGAGAAGATTAGATCAAGATATTGTACAAAATATCGACGTTCTAAATGACAACGACTCTTATTTGTATAAAATTGGTATGGATTATTTAATTGATGATCATAATACTTTATCTATTTACACCAACCAAAATAAATCTAATGGTAAAGGTTTTGTAAATACTGACATTGATTATAATAATGTAGCAGATTCTGATATTTACAACATCTTTCAGAAATCATCATATTCAGGGCCTGATCAAGTTGGAACTTATAATTTAGCCTACAAACACATCTTTAAAAAAGAAGGACACACTTTAGATTTTGAAGGAAATTATAGTGATAACAAAGAAGATCAATATGCTTCTTTTGACACAAAAACAACTAAACTTGATAACACTTCAAGTGATATTATTTTCAATGATTACATAAAAGGTACACGAAAATTAACGACTTTGAACCTTGATTACGTAAATCCATTAAACGAAAAAACAACACTTGAAGCTGGTGCTGAAGCCAGACTTACTAGAACAGATAACGATTATACAACAGGAAATCCTTTAATGCCAATTGCTGATCGTGTTTCAAATTACACTTACGATACTGATATATACTCTGCGTATGTGACTTTTGGGCAAAAATTTAAAAAATTCAGCTATCAAGTTGGGGCTCGTTTTGAAAGCTATAAAGTAGCGGCAAATTTGAACTATGGTAAAGATAAATTTGATGATGATTATATTACATTATATCCATCTGCTTATTTAACGTATAACTTAAATGAGAAAAACACTTTACAATTTAGTTACAGCCGTCGTGTTGACCGTCCGAGTTTAGAGCAGACAAAACCTATTCGTGAGTTTGCAACTCCATTAGTTACTTCTTTAGGAAATCCTGAACTAAGACCTCAATTTACCAATTCTGTAGAGGTAAATTATACAAAAACACTTGAAAAAGGAAGTTTTACTGCAGGTGTTTTCGTAAGAAGCATTAACGATCAAATTAGCAGAATTTTATATCCAGACCCAGCAGATGCAAGTGGTGAGAAACAAATTATGACTTTTACTAACTACGATAATAATACTGCTTACGGTTTTGAAGCTTCGTTTAATTATAAAATTACAAAATGGTGGGATATTCAACCATCTATCGACTTTTCGAGCATTAACCAAGAGGGAATAGTATTTTTATATGATCCTGTAACTAAAAAAAGTAATCCGCTTGAACGAAAAATTACGGTTGCAGCATTTAATGGTCGTATGAATTCAAACTTTAAAGTAAACAAACGTTTAAGCTTTTTACTATTTGGTTTCTATAGAGGTGCTACAGACGGACTTCAAAACAACAGCCACGAAATGTATAAAATGGACATAGGTTCTCGTTATACTTTATTAAACAACAAAATGAATATAAGTTTACGTTTTAATGACGTTTTCAATACAATGAAATATGCTTTTGATACAATGTATCCTTACCCGCAATTGGGACAATTTACATGGGAAAGCCAAACCGTTTATTTAGGCTTAACGTATAACTTTGGAGGTGCAAAAATTAAAAACTTACAACGTAAACAAAGAGAGGATAATACTAATAAAGGCGGCGGCGGAATGTTCTAATCTCGCTTTTATTAGATCTATTTTAATATTTTTTAAATAATTTCTTGTAGAAAAAAAGCCTGAAGTTTGCCAACTTCAGGCTTTTTATTTAGCTACAAAAAGTTTTTTAACTCTTTTACTTCTTCTGGATTTGCTCTTTCCGTGTTATCTGTAATTGCTGATGAATGATAGAAAGTCGGCGCTAATTTATCTTGAAGCAATTTAATATTCGAAGATCGCAATCCACCGCCGGGCATAATTTCAATTCGATCTTTTGCCAGCTTTTGTATCAACACCAAATCAAAAATACCTTCTTCAACATTTTTTCCTCGTCCAGAAGTTAGAATTGTATTAAAACCACAGGCAATAACATCTTCAAGCGATTGCTCAAAATCATTAACTACATCAAAAGCACGGTGAAAAGTACACGAAAGTGAACCTGCTAAATTAACCAGCTCTTGATTTTGTTTTTTATTTACACTTCCATCTTCATTCAAAATTCCAAAAACAAAACCGTCAACTCCTAGTTTTTTAAACTGTTTTATGTCTTGTTTCATTTCGACAAACTCATCATCGGTATAAACAAAATTTCCTCCGCGTGGTCGTATAATTACGTGCATTTTTATATTCAGCTTTTCACGAACTCTTACTGCCGATATTGTATTTGGAGTAGTTCCGCCAAGCTGCATATTATCACATAATTCGATTCGGTCAGCACCATTTTCTTGTGCAATTATTGCCGATTCGTAATTGAAACAGGCTATTTCTAATTGATTTTTTTTCATTTTATTTTAAATCTATTTTTCGTCAAAAGAAACCTAACAGGTTTAAATACGCAATTTATAAAAAAACCTGCTCCAAAATGAAGCAGGTTTTCAAAATATAATGCAAGATGAATTAATTTACCATTTGATGATTGCACTAGCCCAAGTAAATCCACTTCCAAAAGCAGCCAAAACTACAGTATCTCCAGATTTAATCTTACCTTGTTCCCAAGCTTCTGTCAAAGCAATTGGAATAGATGCTGCGGTTGTATTTCCGTACTTTTGAATGTTATTATGAACTTGATCGTCTGATAATTTGAATTTATTTTGAATAAACTGCGAAATTCTCAAATTTGCCTGATGCGGAATCAACATATCAATATCTGAAACCTGCAAACCATTTGCTTCTAAACCTTCATTTATTACTTCTGCAAAACGAACTACTGCATTCTTGAATACAAACTGTCCGTTCATATACGGATAGTAACTTTCGTCATTCGGATCGTTATCTGCAATAATATCTGTTACCCAACGCGCTCCCATTCCAGGCGCCTGCAAAGCCAATTCTTCGGCATGCTGTCCTTCAGAGTGCAAATGTGTTGATAAAATTCCTTTCGTCAAATCTTCTTCACGACTTAAAACAGCTGCTCCAGCTCCATCTCCAAAAATAACCGAAACTCCACGTCCGCGGGTTGTCATATCTAGTCCTGTCGAATGCACTTCAGAACCTATTACCAAAATATTTTTATACATTCCGGTTTTAATATATTGATCTGCAACAGAAAGAGCATACACAAATCCAGAACATTGATTTCTAACATCTAAAGCTCCTACCGTTCTTAATCCTAAATCACGTTGTACTAAAACTCCAGGTCCTGGAAAATAGTAATCTGGACTTAATGTCGCAAAAACCACAAAATCTATATCTTCTTTGGCTACACCAGAACGCTCGATTGCAATTTTAGCAGCTTTCACTCCCATTGAAGTTGTAGTATCTTCTCCACGAATGATATGTCTTCTTTCTTGAATTCCGGTACGTTCCTGAATCCATTCATCATTGGTATCTATAATCTTAGACAAATCATCATTTGTCACGACATTTGAAGGAACATAATATCCTAAGCCCGCTATTTTTGAATGATACATATTCTTTTATTATTTGTTAAAAATTTAGAATGCAAATTTAAGTATACTTTAAAAAATTAGCATACAAATTAGTCTTTTTTTCGTAATTATCAGTTTAATATCTTTTAATTATAAGACTATTTAAAAACATTTAATTCTCAATTAAACATCATTTTGAACAAATAACTGAAAAGAATGAAAAATAACCTATAAAATGTAACAAGACTACTGTATCTTAGACAAACATTTTTATGTGTTCTTAATTCAAATCCAAAAAATCCAAATCATGAAATTAAAGGTTACTCTATTCTTACTTTTACACCTTGGTTTATTTTCTTTTGCACAAGAAAATTTAACGTATCAAAAACCCTCTAAATCTATTCTAGATTTAGCTGATTACCAAAGAGCTCCAACCGTATCTATGGATACAAAAAAAGAAAACATGCTCTTGCTATACCGAAATACATACAAAACGCTTGATGATTTAAATCAAGAAGAACTTCGTTTAGCTGGTTTAAGAATCAATCCTATTACTAATATTTCAAGTACGGTTACTTATGTAACTAATCTTAAAGTTAGAAAAATAAATGGAAAAGATGAAGTTCAGGTTTCAGGACTGCCAAGCAATCCTAAAATCAGTAATATACTTTGGTCGCCAAATGACAAAAAAGTCTTATTCTCTCACACCACAAACTCGGGTGTTGAACTTTGGGTACTAGATATTGCAACAGCGCAAGCGACAAAACTTACTGAAGCAACCGTAAATGCAAATCTTGGAAATCCTTTCAGCTGGTTTTTAGACAATGAAACTATTTTGGTAAAAATGCTTCCAAAAAACAGACAACCTCTATTAGACTCTAAAAAAGATTTACCAACCGGCCCAATTATCTCTAACACTTCTGGTGAAAAATCTCAAAATAGAACTTATCCTGATATGTTGAAAAACAAAAATGATGAGGCTAATTTTGAAAACATAATAACATCTGAATTGTATAAAGTAAAACTAAATGGAGATACCACTTTATATAAAGAAGCAGCTATGTTTGCCGGTGAAAGAATTTCGCCAGATGGTAATTACATAATGCTGACTACTATTCAAAAACCTTTTTCGTACGTAGTTCCATTAAACAGATTTCCATCTAAAACAGTTGTTTATGACTTAAGAGGAAAAGAGATTAAAACGGTTAACGAAGTTCCTTTAAACGAAATCATGCCAAAAGGTTTTATGGCTGTTCGCAAAGGAAAAAGAGAAATGGCATGGAGAAATGACAAACCTGCAACTTTATCTTATGTAGAAGCTTTAGACGAAGGTAATCCAGCAAACAAAGTAGATTTTAGAGATGAAGTTTTTCTATGGGAAGCTCCATTTACAAATAATGCAACAACATTAGTAAAGCTTCCTCAACGCTATAGTTATATTACTTGGGGGAACGATAATATTGCTTTTATTACTGACGAATGGTATGACACTCGTAACACTAAAACATACCTAATCGATCCTTCAAATCCGGGACAGCAGTCAAAAGTAGTTACGGATAGAAACCAACAAGATGTTTATTCAGATCCAGGAGTTTTTGAAACTAAAAAGAATGAATACAATAAACAAGTTTTAGCGATCGAAAAAGACAATGCTTACCGAATTGGTGACGGATATACAAAAGAAGGACAGTTCCCTTTTATTGATGAATTCAATTTAAAAACTTTAAAATCAAAACGTATTTATACTTCTCCTTACAAAGACAAAAAAGAAGATTTAATCGAAATTGAAGACTTCAAAACTGGAAAAGTTTTAGTTCAAATACAATCTAAGAGTGAATATCCAAATTACTATTTTAGAAACATCAAAAAACAAAATAGTATAACACCTATTACTGCTTTTAAAAATCCATTTGAAAGTATTAAAGATGTTAGTAAAGAAGTAATCAAATACAAACGTAAAGATGGATTAGAGCTTTCTGGAACTTTATACCTTCCTGTTGGTTATGATAAAGCTAAAAAAGAGAAAATGCCTTTATTAATCTGGGCTTATCCTGCTGAATATAAAGACAGAAACAGTGCAAGTCAATCAACTCAAAACTCTAACGAATTTACATTTCCATATTATGGATCATTTGTATATTGGGTTACAAAAGGATATGTAGTTCTTGATGATGCTGCTTTTCCAATTATTGGAGAAGGAAAAACAGAACCAAATGACAATTTTATCTCTCAGTTAGTAGACAACGCTGCAGCTGCAATTGATGCCGTTGACGCATTAGGTTATATTGATCGTAAAAAAGTGGCTGTTGGAGGACATTCTTACGGTGCATTTATGACAGCAAATTTACTAACGCATTCTAACTTATTTGCGTGCGGAATTGCAAGAAGCGGTGCTTACAACAGAACGCTTACTCCATTTGGATTTCAAACTGAACAAAGAAACTATTGGGAAGTTCCTGAAGTTTACAATACGATGTCACCGTTTATGAACGCTGATAAAATGAAAACTCCATTATTATTAGTTCACGGTGAAGCAGATAACAACCCTGGAACTTTTACTTTACAGACTGAGCGTTATTTTCAAGCTTTAAAAGGTCTGGGTGCTCCAGCTAGAATGGTAATTTTACCGAAAGAATCACACAGTTATGTTGCTAAAGAAAATATTCTACACTTACTTTGGGAACAAGATCAGTTTTTAGAAAAGTATTTAAAAAAATAAATCTCTATAATCGATTATAAAAATAAACCCGATAGATTTAAAATCTATCGGGTTTTGTATTTTACAAGTAATTTAAACCAAGAAATATTTCTTGCTCTAACGGAAGATCTATTTCACTTTCAAAAAACACCAGCTGCCTTTTATAAACCGTTTCAATCAAAAAATGACTTCCTCTAAAATAAGTTCTTCTAATCTTTACGGGAAGTTTTGATTCTGAAACCATTTTAAATTGATGCGGATAAACTAATGTTTTATGTGTTTCATCCTCGTAAGGAAGTAATAAATGCGTTGCAATTTCATTTACTTCACCAAACAATGAAGCCACATATTTTGTTTCAGGATCCTCATATATTTTTGTTGGATTATCCTTGACAATTATTTCTCCGTGACGCATAACAATTGCTTCGTCTGCAAATGACAAAGCATCTGTACTGTCGTGTGTGGCAATAATGCAGGTAATTCCTTTCTGCTTTAAATAACGAAATAAATTACGACGCAAAGCATTTTTACGAAAAGCATCGATCTGACTAAAAGGCTCGTCTAACAAGATAACTTCGGGTTCTAGAGCCAAAACTCTTACCAAAGCCACTCGCTGCTGCTGACCACCACTCAAAAATTTTGCTTTAACATTAGAGAACGATTCCATTTCTACCATCTCTAACAACTCCTGAACACGAAGTTTTTTCATATTAGCAAAACCATTCGACAGAAACTTACCCACATTTTCAGCAACCGTTTCATATGGAGATAAGTCAAAATCCTGCGCTAGATATTTCATAAATGGCATACCTGGAATCAAATTGTACTTTGGTCCTAAAATTGGTTTTTCACCATAAAACATTTTTCCCTCGTCTAGATTATATAAACCATATATAAGTTTAAGCAGCGTGCTTTTTCCGCAGCCGCTTTCTCCAATAATAGCAATATTCTCGCCTTTGTTTATAGTAAAAGAAACGTCTTTAATAACGGGTTTCTCGGTATACGTAAAAGAGATATTCTGAATGTCAAGCATGGGTTGTATTTGAAAGTCCAAATTTACAATGTTTAATTTCTAATGTCAAAAAAAAAGCTGCATCAATTAAGAAACAGCTTTTTTTATATTTTATTTTATCTGAAATTATTTTCCAGCTTCTGCTTTTGCATCATTAACCATTTTGTCATTTGCAGTAATAGAAAATTCTACACGACGGTTTTGAGCTCTTCCTTCTGGAGTATCGTTTGTTGCAATAGGATCAACAATACCCAAACCTGAAGTTTTGAAACGGCTTGATTTTAATCCTTTAGAAACTAAATAAGCTTGCACAGAAGCAGCTCTTTGTCCTGAAAGTGTCAAGTTATATTCTGGTTTACCTGTATTATCTGTATACCCAAAAATTTGAATATCAGTATCACCATAGTCATTAAATACAGGAACTAATTTATCTAAGTTTGCTTTAGCTTGAGGAGTAAGCGTCGATTTATTAGTATCAAAACGAACCGCATTTTCGTTTAAAGTTAAATGAATTCCTTCACCAACTCTTTCAACATCTGCACCTGGCAAAGCCTGATCGATTTCACGAGCCTGTTTGTCCATTTTGTTTCCAATAAGAGCACCAGTTCCACCACCAACAGCAGCACCAATAGCAGCGCCTAAAGCAGCATTCCCGCCATGTCCTAAATTATTTCCTAGAATACCACCAATAAGAGCTCCTGCAGCAACTCCTATCCCTGCTCCTTTTTGTGTATTATTTGCATTTTGCACTGAGTCGCAGCTTGTAAACAAACTAACTAATACTAGTAAGCTACTTAATCCTAAAACTGTTATCTTTTTCATTTTTTTTTCCCTTTTTATTATAAATTAATTAGCTCTCTGAAATTGGTAAGTAACATCTTTTACTTGTCCGCCCACATTAATGTTGTCAATTAACTGAAATGAATTATCAGTAAGTCCTGCAACTTTAAGTAAATATCCTGATTTAACATTTTTTGATTTTGTTCCCGGATCAACAATTTTAAGTACAAAAAGTCCTTGATTGTTAATACTCCAAACAATTGGAGAAGTAAAACCAGTACAGCTTGGAGATGTTAAAGCCATCGTACCTTTATTATTATTTGAAATAAAACTCCAAGTACTGCCTATAAAACACTTAGAATCTGCAAGATCAAAAGAAGTTACTTTGATATAATCAGAGCCTGGATAAGACACATTAGTAAGTACCCAATTTCCTTTAAGTGCAACTTGAGTCGGTCGATCAAGTTTAGTCGAAAGCGTTGGTGCTTCATTAGAAGAAGCTGTTGTAGACGAAGCTGATTTACACGCAAAAAACGTAGCGGCAACCATGCAAATGAAAATAATTTTCTTCATTTTGTTACATTATTTAAGTTAATACTTACTCGTTTAACAATTATTATACCACAAATATACGATTCGTGCCGACAAAATTTGTTTTAGAATCCATTTATTTTCTTTCAAAATTAACACTTGCGACAATTTGTCATCTTAAAAGCAATTGGTATTTTATTTGACAGAATGAAAATCATCAAGTTAAACTCAAAAAATTAAAAAATATGACAACAGGTAAAATTAATGTTTCGGTAGAAAACATCTTTCCCTTAATCAAAAAGTTTTTATACAGCGATCACGAAATTTTTCTTCGTGAGCTGGTTTCAAATGGAACCGATGCCACTTTAAAATTAAAACATCTTATCAGCATCGGCGAAGCCAAAGTTGAATACGGAAATCCAGTTATTGAAATCAAAGTTGATAAAGAAGGAAAAAAAATCCACATTATCGACCAAGGTTTAGGTATGACTGCTGATGAAGTAGAAAAATACATTAATCAAGTTGCTTTTTCAGGAGCCGAAGAATTCTTAGATAAATACAAAGATTCTGCAAAAGATTCTGGAATTATTGGGCATTTTGGTCTTGGTTTTTATTCTGCATTTATGGTTGCAGAAAAAGTAGAAATCATCACTAAATCATACAAAGATGAACCAGCAGCTCACTGGACTTGTGACGGAAGCCCGGAGTTTACTTTAGAACCGGCTGACAAAACTTCACGTGGTACAGAAATCATTCTTCACGTTGCCGAAGATTCTTTAGAATTTTTAGAAGATTCTAAAATCAGCAGCTTATTGAATAAGTATAACAAGTTTATGCCTATTCCAATTAAATTTGGGACAAGAACTGAAACTCTTCCTAAACCAGAAGATGCTCCAGAAGATTATGTAAATGAAACTGTCGAAATTGACAACATCATTAACAACCCAAATCCTGCTTGGACAAAACAGCCATCTGAATTATCTGATGAAGATTATAAAAACTTCTACAGAGAATTGTATCCAATGCAGTTTGAAGAGCCGTTATTCAACATTCATTTAAATGTTGATTATCCGTTTAACCTAACTGGGATTTTATATTTCCCTAAATTAGGTTCTGACATGCAGATTCAAAAAGATAAAATTCAGTTGTACCAAAACCAAGTTTACGTTACTGATAATGTAGAAGGAATTGTCCCTGAGTTCTTAACAATGCTTAAAGGTGTAATTGATTCACCAGATATTCCATTAAACGTTTCTCGTTCAGGTTTACAAGCTGATGGTGCTGTTAAGAAAATTTCAAACTATATCACTCGTAAAGTAGCTGATAAACTAAAAGCTTTATTTAACGAAAACCGTGCTGATTTTGAAGCGAAATGGAACGATATTAAAATTGTTTTAGAGTACGGAATGCTTTCTGAAGATAAATTCTATGAAAAAGCGGGCGCATTTGTTTTGTATCCAACAGTAGATAATACTTATTTTACTTTAGAAGAATTAAAAGAAAAATTAAAAGAGAACCAAACTAACAAAGATGGTAAACTTGTAGTTCTTTATGCAGGAAACAAAGAAGAACAGCATTCTTATATTGAAACTGCAAAAGAAAAAGGCTACGAAGTATTACTTTTAGATTCGCCTATTATTTCGCATTTAATTCAGAAAATTGAAAACGACAATACAGATTTAACTTTTGTTCGTGTAGACTCTGATCATATTGATAATTTAATCAAAAAAGATGAAAACACAATTTCAAAATTATCTGACGAAGAAAAAGAAACTCTAAAAACATCTTTAGAAGCTTATATCCCAAAAGCATATAGCGTACAACTTGAAGCTATGGACAGCCAAGCAGCACCATTCATCATTACGCAGCCAGAATTTATGCGTAGAATGAAAGAAATGAGTCAAAGCGGCGGCGGCGGAATGTTTGGAATGAACAATATGCCAGAAATGTACAACTTAGTTGTAAACACTAATTCTGACTTAGCTACAAGCATCTTAAATACTGAAGACAAAACACATCAGGAGCACTTGGTAAAACAAGCATTAGATTTAGCTAAATTATCGCAAAATCTATTAAAAGGTGAAGCTTTAACCGCTTTTGTAAAAAGAAGTTTCGAAATGATTAAATAATCTTTTCTAAAAAAACTTACTCTAAAATCCTACAGCACAATGCTGTGGGATTTTTTTTTTGCGATTCATTTTTTTTACTACATTTGATTACCCTTATAATCTAACCTTAAACAAAACTACTATGAAAAAAACTTTTTTTCTATTCGCAGCAGCCTGCGTTTCTACATTTTTCTACATTTCATGCTCAAGTAATGATGACATCGCAAACCAAACAGACACGAGTGCTGTTAGCGCATCTGTATTAATTGATGCTACCAACGACATGGACATAAAAACCGGATTGGCAGTAACTTCAAATAACAGTTCAACAGGCAAAACCACCGAAAGTGTACCTGTAATTTGCGCCAATGTCGTGACCGAGGTTTCTAACAAAGATTCTTATCCAAAGATTTTTAATATTGATTATGGCACTTCAGGCTGTACAAGTAATAAAATATTCAGAAAAGGAAAATTAAAAATTACACTTTCAGGCCCAGTAACTACTACAGGAAGCAAAATGACTATTGAACGAATTGATTATTCCATAAATAACCTCAAACTAGAAGGAACAATTGAATACACAAATACTACCACGGTAGCTACTGTACCGCAATTTAGCCGAAAAGTAATTAATGGCAAACTAACTGATTTAACAGGAAGAGTTTATCTAAACTCAGGTATCGTTACAGTAAAACAAACAGCTGGTGTTGACACTCCATTTGTTCTCGAAGACAACGTTTATGAAATGCCAGAAGGAACACATACTATAACAACTGATAAAGGAGGATCTCTAACATTGACTGTTCAAGAAACTCTAATTAAAAAATACTCTTGCGAGTTTATTTCTAAGGGAAAATTAAAAATTACCGGCGGTTCCTTAAATGGTGTTATTGATTATGGAAATCTAGAGTGTGACACGAAATACACCTACACACATGAAAATGGAACAGCCTACATTTTATCAATGTAAACGATTCATTTTTAAAAATATATACAAATCTCAGTTTAGAAATAAATTGGGATTTTTTTTTATTAAAATTTAATTCCCATTCATTACATTCAAACTATTTTCTTTATTTTGCACCAAAATCTAAAAACTAATGAAAAAATCAATTATTGCCTTTGTTACTCTTGCACTACTTGCATCATGCAGCAAAAAAGAATCTGCTGACAACTTACATATAACTGGAAATATAAAAGGTTTAAAAAGCGGAACCCTTTACATTCAACGATTTGCCGACACATCCCTTGTTGCAATTGACAGCATTAAAATTGATGGAAATTCAGCATTTGAAAGAGATCTAAAATTAGAATCACCAGAAGTATTGTATTTATTTCTAGATCGTGGTACATCAAATTCTTTAGACAATAATATTTTATTTTTTGCAGAACCAGGAAATATCAATATCGAAACTAATTTGGATAATTTTATTGCAAGTGCAAAAATCACTGGATCAAAAAATCAGGAATTATATGAACAGTATCAAAAAATAAACTCTCGTTTTATAGATGAAAACCTTACTATGGTAGCGTCGAAATTCAAAGCGATAAAAAGACAAGATCAAAAAGCAATAGATAGTATAGATGCCAAACAACAAGCAAATATTAAAAGAAAATATTTGTATGCAACAAACTTCGCTATTAACAATAAAGATTATGAAGTAGCACCTTATATTGCTTTAGCCGAAATTTATGATATAAATGTTAAATTTCTTGATACGATTCAAAAAACAATGACTCCAAAAGTAGCAAAATCGCTTTACGGAAAAAAACTCACCAAATATGTAGCCGAAATCAAAAAGGCTGAACAAAAATAATCTTTGACATTATAAAGGTCCTGAAATATTCAGGACCTTTTCTTATACACCAAATTTAAAAAATAAGAATCATTAGTTTCAAGAGTAGTAATTAAAATCCCCTATTGAATCAGTATAAAAAAATCACATACTAACATTATTACTTTATTTTTTTAAATACTCCTCTTAGAGAGACTAACTACGTTTACATCTTTTCCTATGGAGAAAAGGAAATGTTCCATTTATACTCACAAAAGAAATAACCAGCACGAATTAAAATTTCTTTCCAATCCAAGACTTATGCATATCTCAACAAAATAAAAGCCTATAAAGAACTTTTTCCATTCAAAGATAATTCCACATATAAAAAGAATAAAAATAACTTTAAAACAGCTGAAAACTAAAAGCACAGCCGTCGCTTTCGACTGCTGAGATACTATATATTTCAGGATTGATTTCCAAAGCCGCTATAAAACAAAAAATCCTCATCAAATACATGATGAGGATTTTTAAAAGAAAGGCGACGACATACTCTCCCACAAAATTGCAGTACCATCTGCGCAGGCGGGCTTAACTACTCTGTTCGGGATGGGAAGAGGTGAGCCCCGCCGCAATAACCACCTTAAGGTTGTTAGTCTAAAGTCTAAGGTCATAAAGTTGTAAAGTCTTTCGACATTCGACTTTAATCTTTCGACTTAAAGACTGCTCTGCGTCGAGCTAATATTTTAACATACTGAGATAAAGAAAAGTACTTTTATTTACTATTTTTAGAAAGTTTCTCCCCCACACCGAGGTGTGGGGAAAAGGGTGTACATAAGCTTACGGATTATTAGTAC
>NZ_JBIPCO010000010.1:0-192465 GCF_044005885.1 Flavobacterium sp. FlaQc-30
GAACGTTTATCGCTGTTGCGGGTGCAAAAGTACCACCTTTATTCAGTTAAACAAGCTTTTTAGCCGCCTTTTTTTACTCTTTTTTCAATCTTTTTCTTAACTCACTGATAACAGATTATTTACAGATTAACTTTTTTTTCAATACTTGTGAGGCTTTTCTTCATTTCACTGCACTTTCTTTATTTTGCGCGCTTTTTCAGCGTGCAGTTTTGACCAGTTTTTAACGATTTTCGCTGTTTTTCTTGTTTTACAGTATGAACTCTTAGACACAAAAGCTGATTTTTGGTATTTTTTAATCGTCTCCCAACACAAAGAAACCGTGTTTCCTCTTTTAGCTTGGCTTTTCTTCTCAAAACGAACTTCGTAATTGAAATAGAAACAAAAATCACTCTGTTTGTCTAAACAAAAGATTCTGGCCTTCGCCGCAATTAACCCCTTTTCAAGATCTCAAAGCAATTCTATCTCATCCCTTTTTTACTCGTATATATATTATAGTATATTTCTATACGTATATATGTATAAAAAACAAACCCGGCAGGTTTCAAAAAACTGCCGGGCTGTGATTACTATATATTATAGTATTAGTTTTTATTGACTGCTTTTGCTTTGGCTTCCCAATGCTCCATCAAATTATCATAATTTACAGGATTAGCAGGTGTTTGATTCAGCAAACGTCCAGATTCAAAAGCACGAACCAGAATTGTTTCTATTAGATAGTCTTCATTTACTTCATAAGGCTTATACTCGGTTTTCAAGCTTATATCAAATAAATTCGCAGTTGTATTTGACACAAATGCTTTGAAACCACTTTTTAATGTCTTTATCAGCTCATAGGTCGTTATCCCCGTTTGGCGATGAATCAATTTTACAAGAATCTGACCTTGCTTTCTGGATAACTTCTTTAACCTGTCTTCAAATTCATTATTAAGATAGTCCTCAACAATCTTAAAATACTTTTTCTTTTCGCGATTGCTATTTAAACGAGCCATACCTTTACTTCAAAACCTCAAAGCCAAAAATTAGAATTCCCCCAACAAGAAACAAACCTCACCCTTCATCCTTCCAAACACAATCACCAGAAGGCACAAATAAAAAAACCATCACAAATGTGATGGTTTTCTTTTGGAGCCGATAGAGGGACTCGAACCCACGACCTGCTGATTACAAATCAGCTGCTCTAGCCAGCTGAGCTACATCGGCCTATTTTCCGGGTGCAAAGATAAAATTGTTTTTTAATATTCCAAAAAAAATTTCACACCACTCTTTATTATTAAAAAACCACCACATTACTGTGATGGTTTTTATTGAGCCGATAGAGGGACTCGAACCCACGACCTGCTGATTACAAATCAGCTGCTCTAGCCAGCTGAGCTACATCGGCCTCATTACGGGTGCAAATATAAAGCGGTTTTTCGTTTTACCAAAATAATTTTGCCCTTTTTTATACTTTTTTTTGATTACAATTCGTTGATTTTAGCAATCAATTGATTAGCAGTTTCTTCCAATTCAACATTTATTTGTTTGAAGTGCGCTTTTTTATTTTCAACGTTCTTTGCATTCACTTTTGTGATCAAAGTATCAAAAGCTGTGATTGCTTCATCAACTAAAGCATTCGTTTCTGGAGTAGGATTTCCTGTTGTAGACATTTCAAACAAGTAAACTGCCTCAATAATATCTCCTAATACAAAATTGATGTCTTTCTTTAAATTTTTAACGTTTGCCATTTTTATTATAATTTTAATTTGCGTCTGCAAAAATACACATAATCTTTATATTACGCGCTATGAAATGTAAATTTCTAAAATTGAAGCTTTTCCATTCAAAACAAACAATCTAACAGCGGCAGGAATTAATACTGTATCTCCTTTTATATAAGTATGCTTGAAGTCATCATATTCAATTTCAAAACTTCCATCAATACACATATAAACGGTAAATGTTTCACCAGACTTAGAAATTTCAGTATTACTTTCTAATGGAATAAAATTCGTGGTAAAATAGGGACAATCAACTACGACATTTGAAGTGTTTGCTTTTGAATCGTATTTTTTCTTCGTATTAACTTTATTGTAGTTAATTGCATCAAGCGCTAAATCTACATGAAGTTCTCTTTTATTTCCTTGTGCATCTACACGATCAAAATCATATAAACGATACGTAATATCAGATGTCTGCTGAATCTCTGCAACTACCAAACCTGCACCAATTGCATGAACAGTTCCTGTTTCTAAAAAGAAAACATCTCCAGCTTTTGTTTTTACATTGTCTAGAATAGAAACTAAAGTATTATCTTTTAAATGTTTTAAATATTCCTCTTTACTTGAGTTCTCTTTAAAACCAACAATGATTCTAGAATCAGCATCGGCCTGCATTACATACCACATTTCGGTTTTACCAAATGAATTATGACGCTCTTTTGCTAATTCATCATTTGGATGAACTTGAATTGAAAGATCTTCTCTTGCATCTAAATATTTAAAAAGCAATGGAAATTGTTTACCGAAACGCTCATGAACTTTGGTTCCTAAAAGCTCATTTGGAGCTTCAGCAATAAGTTCCATTAATGTTTTCCCTTTTAATTCTCCGTTAGACACAATACTAACATCACCTTCTACTGTAGACAATTCCCAACTTTCACCAGTTATTTTAGACGTAATTGGTTTATTTAATATTGTTTTTAATTTTTCGCCTCCCCAGATTCTCTCTTTCAGAATTGGTTCAAATTGCAAAGGGTATAAACTTGATTTCATATTTTTATTTTGAGACTAATAGCTCAAATAATAAGCTAAAAGCCTTTATTTCATTTATAGTACTAACTCTTTAATTATTTCTAATGCTTTTGGAATGTGCTTTGCCGCATTTACACTATCAAAAATGTAAATGACAACACCATTTCTATCAATAATATAGGTAACGCGTCCTGGCAGAAGACCAAACAAATTGTTACGAACACCAAAAAGGTGACGCAATTTTTTATCTTGATCTGAAAGTAAGATAAAAGGCAGCTGGTGTTTATCTGCAAATTTATGGTGCGATTTTACACTGTCACTGCTAATACCAATTACTTCTGCACCTAAAGCTGCAAAATCTTCATATTGATCTCTAAAACTACAGGCTTCAGTTGTACAACCAGGTGTATTATCCTTTGGATAAAAATAAATCACTAACGGCTTGCGGCCTAAAATACTCTGGCTTTCAAAAATATCCCCGTGATTATCTTTTGCAGTAAAATTCGGAACTATATCTCCTATTTTTAATGACATTTATTATTCTCCTTTATAAGTTACAAAATTGCGATCTGTTTCATAAAGCACGATTTCTAAATCAAAATCAGGCTGAATTCTTTTTCTAATTTTATTCCATATCACAACAGCAATATTTTCTGCGGTTGGATTCAAATCTTGAAATTCCGGAACATCCAGATTCAGATTTTTGTGATCAAACGGCACTTCTACTTCTTCAAGTATAATGTCCGCTAATACTTTCACATCTAAAACAAAACCAGTTTCTGGATCAATTTTACCTGTAACACTTACTGTTAAACCATAATTATGACCATGAAAATTGGGATTATTACATTTTCCAAAAACAGCAGTGTTCTTTTCTAATGTCCAATCTTTTCTATGCAATCGATGTGCAGCATTAAAATGTGCTTTTCTTGATATGGTTACTCTCATTTAGGTTTGGTTAGCTTTGGTTATAATTTGTGATCTTCGAGATAATGATCAAATTCATCAAAAATTATCTTAAACCACACGGTATAAAGTTCAGGCTGTTTTTCAATATCAGCTTTAACATCTTCTATTTTCATCCATTTCCAGTCTTCTACTTCATCTGGATTTATTAAAGGCTCTTCATTATAATACCCAATCATTACATGATCAAGTTCGTGCTCTGTCAAACCGTTATCAAAAGGTGCTTTATATATAAAGTGAAATAATTCTTTCAGCTCCGCTTTAAAACCCATTTCTTCAAACAGTCGTCGACTTCCGGCTTCTATATTGGTTTCACCTTCACGCTGGTGACTGCAGCATGTATTAGTCCAGAGTAATGGAGAATGGTATTTATGATGTGCACGCTGCTGCAGCATCATTTCATTTTTATTATTTAAAATAAAAACTGAAAAAGCACGATGTAAAACAGCTTTTTCATGAGCTTCTAATTTTGGCATCAAACCAATCTGCTCATCATTTTGGTTAACTAATATTACGTTTTCTTCTGTCATATGGCGCATTAATCAAACAAAAATACGAAAAAAGAAATGGCTTAAAAATCTCAGCAGACATTGTGAAAAGTTTAACTTGTCTTCAATCCTCACAAAACACTGAATTACAATACACTGTACATTTCCTTTTCTTTTAAAATCCTTTAAAAATAAGATTTAAAAACTATATTGCTGAGTTTTACGTAGATAATAAAAAGTTAAAACATACTTAAATATATCTGAATTGTAAAATACACGACATTTGAAGGAAAAATGTAGTCGTATCTTTGAAAAAGAAACAGAATTAAAGCTTTAAAAAAAATGAAAACAAAAAAACAAATTCTTAGTCTTTGCTTTTTAATTCCACTTTTTATTTTACAGGCATGCGGGCAAAATACTAAAAAACAAACTGCAAATACTGTTACTGCTATGGAAAACAAAATCAGCAAACCCGGAAATCCATATTATTCAAATACTGACACGACTAAATTAAATGTGAGTAATGCAGCATGGAAAAAAGTACTTCCTGAAGATGTTTATGCGGTTATGCGTGAAGCTGACACTGAAAGGCCTTTTACTGGAAAATACTGGAATACTGATGAAAAAGGAACTTATTACTGCGCTTCGTGCGGAAATAAACTTTTCAGATCTGGTGCAAAATTCGCAAGCAGCTGCGGCTGGCCAAGCTTTTTTGAGCAAGACAATAAAAAAAGTGTAGTTTACAAAAATGATAATTCTCTTGGAATGGAAAGAATCGAAGCGCTTTGCGGCCGCTGCGGAGGACACCTAGGTCATTTATTTGATGATGGTCCCGCACCTACTGGAAAACGTTATTGCATGAATTCGATTGCTCTGGATTTTGTTCCAGACAACAAATAAACTGAAAAATGAAAAATACAATTTTAATCTCTCTTTTTGCTCTAGCCTTAAACGGATTTTCGCAAACTAAAAAAGCTTCAAATCTAGATACTATTACACTTGGCGGAGGATGTTATTGGTGTGTTGAAGCTGTTTACGAGAATCTGGATGGGGTAAAATCTGTTGTTTCTGGATTCTCTGGCGGAAAAAATGCAAATCCTACTTATGAAGAAGTCTGCACAGGCACAACTGGTCATGCTGAAGTAGTTCAAATTACATTCGACAAAAATGTAACAGATATAAACGAAATCTTCAAAGTATTTTTTACTGTTCACGATCCAACTACACTAAACAGACAAGGTGCTGATGTTGGAACACAATATAGGTCTGTGATTTTTTATAAAAATGCTGAACAGAAAAAAGCTGCTGAATCTATTATTGCCGAATTAAACAAAGCAAAAGTTTACAGTAATCCTATAGTAACTAAAGTTAAACCTTTCAAAGCGTTTTATAAAGCTGAAGATTATCATCAAAATTATTATTCAAACAACAAGAATCAACCTTATTGTAAAATGGTCATTCAGCCTAAACTGGAAAAATTTGAAAAAGTTTTTAAAGACAAACTAAAGAAGAAATAAAAAAAGGGAAAATGAAAAATCATTTCCCCTTTTTTATTTCTTTTAAAATTATTGTTTAGCTACTTTTTTAAATCTCATCATTGGCACATCGCCTTGAATTAAATTTAATTTTCCATCTTTATCAACAGAGTAACTTGTAATTTTTCTCATTTGTTTTAAAAATTGCTGTTCACCGCCGCCTTCACAAAACATCATTGTAGTTGGTCCCGGTTCTCCAAAAGTCAACGATTTCCCATTTAAAGTATATGGTGCACTATAACCATTACATCCATTATTACCAAAAACTTTTGTTTCTTTCTGATCAAAAGTAATTTGTGGTTTTTTATTTGGATACAAACCTTCAAAAGCAATTCTAGGACCCGAAATATATTCTAATTCCCAAGTTGTATCATAAATATTTGCTGTGCTTTTACTCTCTTTTGATGCCATACATGAAGTAAGTAATAAGGTTAAAACTGAAACGACTGCAAGTGTAAGTTTTTTCATAAAGATGTTTTTTTTTAGATTAATATTTTTTTGTTCTCGAAAATCAAAATTCTTCTATAAACAGTACTTTCTCAATATTCATGCCTGTTTACACAGATTGCTAAAAATTCTAAATCTTTAAAAATTTAATTTAAGCATGAAAAATGCACTCCAGCAACAAATTCCATTTCAATATAAATCACACTTTTCTGATATCTAAATTACATATTTTTATTCAAAATACTACAAATCAAATATTTAAAATAAAATATCCGATTGTGTTTTTTTCGTAATCTGCAATAATCAAAAAACTAAAATCAAAAGCTAACAAAACATTTTTTTTATTCTTATTCGTCTTAACTATTATTCATTCTCCAAAAAATCTTAATAATCCTTTTATACAGATAACTATTGGGAACGACTGAGAGAAAATAAATCTAAGCCTCAAATATTCTGAGACTTTTCCTTTTGATTTTTTCCGAACTTTACATCCTTAAATAAATTAAAAATGAAAGCACTTACCTTCTCTACTTTTGGAGAATCAGATGTTTTAGAATATATCGAAATCACAAATCCGCAGTTAAAAAATGATGAGATTCTAGTTGAAATGAAAGCTATCGGATTAAATTTTGCGGATGTTTACAGACGAAAGGGAAATTATCATTTAAAAGGAAACCCACCTTTTATTGCTGGTTATGAAGGTGCAGGAATTGTTGTTGATTCTAATAATTCAGATTATAAAATAGGAGATCGTGTGGCTTTTGCCGATGTTCCTTTTGCTAATGCTGAATTAGTCGCTGTTAATACAAATCATGTTATTCCCTTGCCAGACGATATTTCTTTTGAAACTGCTGCTTCTGTTTTACTACAAGGCTTGACTGCGCATTATTTAGCAACCAACAGCCATAAAACCACAAAAGGCGAAACTGTTCTTATTCATGCTGCTGCCGGAGGCGTTGGTCAGCTTTTAACACAAATCAGTAAATTGCTGGGGGCGAATGTTATCGGTTTAACCTCATCTGCAGAAAAAGCAAAAACAGCAATTGAACATGGTGTTGATCATGTTTTACTATATAATGAGGATTGGAAATCAGATCTTTTTAAAATAATCCCAAAGGGTGTTGATGTGGTTTACGACAGTATTGGAAGTACTTTAATGGAAAGCTTTGAAGTTACGAAAGAATGTGGTCAAGTTGTTTTCTTCGGAATGGCGGGCGGAGATCCTGAATTTGTAAATCCTAGAATGTTAATGGACAGTTCTAAAACTTTAACTGGAGGTGATTTGTGGAGTTATTTAAATTCTAAGGAAGAAAGAATAAAAAGAGCCAATCAACTATTTCATTGGATATTAGATAAAAAAATCAAACTTTCAGAACCAACTTCATTCAAATTATCGGAAGGAAAAACAGCACACGATTTTTTAGAAAGCAGAAAAAGCACTGGGAAAATAATTTTGATCCCTTAATTTTTTTTCGCCACAAATTCATGAATTATTTAAAATAAAACGTGACTCGTGGCGAAAAATATACTTTACAATTGATCAATTTCTATTTTAGTCAATTCTGACAATTCTAAAATTCTATCAACTTCATTTTTATTAGCAACAAAAAATAGGTAACTATCACCTTTTGTGTCATAGCTCATCAATTCTAATTCTTGTTTCGCTAGTTCTTTTTGTATGTACGGAAACAAATCGTGACTGTAGGTTTCTTCAGGATAATCAAATTTAAAATCCTGATCAATCAAATCAGATACAATAGCCTCTGCTTCTTCTGCATCAAACTTCCAATCGCTGTGCCAGCTGTTTATACCTTCAAAAAAATCAAACTCATCATCGTAATCATAGTCCTCGATTCCTTCCTCAAAAGCTTCAAAAAGAATCTGTGCCTGATTTTCTAACAATTCATCTTTCATTTCTCCTCTTGAAATCAATCGCAAAAACTCTTGAAAATGCTCAACTGAAGTACTTTCAGCTATTAGACTTTCTGCTGAAGGTTTTACAACTTTTTCAGGTATTTCGGCTCCTAAATATTCGCAAATACCCTGCAAAACAATTTCAAAATCCTTAAAACCAATTTTCTGAATTTCATTAGTTGGTTCTTTTATATCGACTGCTTTAAGTTCTAAAAGTCCGCGTGTATAATCATAAAAATAGCTATTATTATATAGTAATTTAAAATCGTTTGTTTCCATACTGTCAGTACAACAAAAGAAAACAATGAAATTATTTAAAACATGCTTCAAATGCTTTTTCATTTCTGGAGCAGGCTTCGAGAAAAATTCGATGTGAATGTAATAATAATTCAATCCTTCCTTTATCTCTTCATCTGAAAGTGGTCCTATATTTACCTTTTTATATACCTCATTTAAAATTTCGTATGCATTATTAAAACCTGCTTTTTTAATTTCTGCTTTTCCTTCATCATGATCAAATGAATCTGGAATTGAATATAAGGTTACAGAAACAGTATCATGAATTCCCTTCATTTTGAAATTCAATCTGCTTGATTCGTGGTATAAATGAGAATAAACTTCGTATAAAACATCAAAAGAAACAATCGACTTTGGGTCATTATTTCTATTAAACAAATTAGAAAAAAAACTGCTCATTGAAATTGGTATTTAAAAAATCGAAATAATAGTAAAGTTAAGTATTCAAAACTATGGTTTATTTACTACAAAAAGAACAAACCAATATGTTTTTTATACTCAACACATCATACTATGCGGCTTTTAAATAAGTATAAAAACGTTGTAACAAAAAACAAGCTCTTATTTCAATGTTTCTGCAATCATCAAAGCACATTTCTCTCCGTCAATTGCGGCAGAAATAATTCCTCCCGCATATCCGGCTCCTTCTCCACAAGGATACAATCCTTTTATCTGTAAGTGCTCTAAAGTTTGAGCATCTCGCGGAATTCTGACTGGCGATGAAGTTCTGCTTTCTGGTGCGTGTAAAATTGCTTCATTGGTCAAGTAACCTCGCATTGATTTACCAAACTCTTTAAAACCTTCGCGTAAAATCTGCGATAAAAATCCAGGAAAAACTTGTCCCATTTCAACAGAAGTTGTTCCAGGAACATATGATGTTTTCGGAATATCCGCAGAAACTTTGTTTTGTGTAAAATCAACCATTCTCTGAGCTGGAACTTTTTGAGTTTGTCCAGCTAAATGCCATGCTTTTTGTTCAATGCTTTTTTGAAATTCCATTCCAGCAAGAGCACCAAATTTTGCAAAAGGTTTAAAATCTTCTAGCTTCAACTCGATTACAATTCCTGAATTTGCTGTTGCTTGATCTCGTTTCGATGGCGACCAGCCGTTTGTAACTACTTCACCTGGACTTGTAGCACAAGGTGCAATTACTCCACCCGGACACATACAGAACGAATACATTCCACGACCGTTTACTTGTTTTACAATCGAATACGGAGCCGGCGGCAAATGCTCACCTCTATAATCACAACTGTATTGAATACTGTCGATTAATTCCTGCGAATGTTCTGCACGAACTCCTAAAGCAAAAGGTTTTGCTTCTATTAAAATTTTCTTTTTATCTAATAATTCAAAAATATCTCGTGCTGAATGTCCAGTTGCTAATATTAATTTATTAGCGAGAATTTTATCTCCATTTTGAGTTACAATTCCTTCAACTTCATTGTTTTTCACTAAAATATCAGTTACTCGAGTATCAAACAAAACTTGACCGCCAAACTCAATGATTTTATTTCGAATATCCTCAATAATTTTCGGCAGTTTATTAGTCCCGATATGTGGATGTGCTTCAATCAAAATATCTTCTGAAGCGCCAAAAGCAACCAAAAGTTCTAAAATTCTAGTAACATCACCACGTTTTTTAGAACGTGTATACAATTTTCCATCAGAGTAGGTTCCTGCACCGCCTTCACCAAAACAATAATTTGAATCCTCGTTTACGATATGTTCTACATTTATTGCTTTTAGATCGCGTCGGCGTCCGCGAACATCTTTTCCTCGTTCTAGTACAATTGGTTTCAAACCTAATTCAATTAATTGCAAAGCGGCAAAAAGCCCAGCTGGACCTGCACCAACAACAATCACTTCTTGTGCAGAAGAAACGTCCTTATATATAGGTAGTTCAATTTTGGTTTCCTGAAAAGGTTCGCCTTTTAAATATATTATAACTTTCAAATTGATTTTTATCGCTTTTTGACGAGCATCAATCGAACGTTTTAAAATTGTAATATGCTGAATTTCGTTGGGAGAAACCTTTATTTGTTTTGATAAATAATCTTTAAGCAACAATTCGTTTGCTGCAGTTTCTGGAGTTACCTGAAGTAAAAGTTCTCTTGGCATTGTATCTTATTTATTAGCTTTTCTTTCTATGAAAAGAAGATGCAAAAATAACATTTTAAAATGAGATTTTATGTTTCCCAAAAAAATTGCACGCAGATTAATACTGATCAAAGCAGATTTTATCCTTAAACTATTTTTTACAAATTTTTATTTTAGCCTCAGATTTTTTGATTAAAAAGATTTCTTTAAGAACAGGTTAGATGCTGCAGTGCATCTCTACACAAAAAAACTTAGAACCTTAGCATCTCAGAATCTTAGAACCTTAAAAAAAGACTTTGTACCTTTGCCGCTCTGAACCTTTGTACCTTAAAAAATGTCAAGAAAAATAAAACTAATCTGGGATTTTCGTGGCCCAGCTTCTGCAAAAACAGCCGAACATCATGAAATTCATTTAAAAGAATATATCACAATCGAAAAACTTCCTTTAAATATTACGGGATTTAAAATCATCGACGATATGTACGCCATAGCTTTTATGGTAGTAACTGATGAAAATATGCTTCAAGTTAGGGATGCTTTGAAACCGCATCGTGGGGAATTATACGAGGGTTAAAATTCCAACCTCTTTGAGAAACTTTAAATAAAAAAATTCCAAATTCCAAACTACTTCTTGTAATTTGGATTTTTTTTACAATTATAAAACCCAAAATTTAATACTCCTAGTTTTTATTTTTGACTTTACGAATCCAAAATACTCAGATATTTGCCACTCAAGCACATAAAAAAAGCTAAATCACTAATTTCATATCAAAACCATCAGTAATTTAACAAAAAAAAAACTTGTGAAAAATTTGAAATGTAAGATAATTATACGTATTATTGAAAAAGCAAATTATTCTTACTTTTTTTATTCAAAGCCAAGTTCATGTTGCAAAAGGATAAATTAATGTTGATAATTTGGCAAACTATTTATTAATTTAAAAATTCAATTATGAAATTAGAAAGCTTAAAATTAGAGAAATTTAAAGGTTGCACTTTAAAAAGAGAGC
This sequence comes from Flavobacterium sp. FlaQc-30, assembly GCF_044005885.1. Lineage (NCBI taxonomy): Bacteria > Pseudomonadati > Bacteroidota > Flavobacteriia > Flavobacteriales > Flavobacteriaceae > Flavobacterium > Flavobacterium sp. FlaQc-30. The sequence continues at coordinate 11,487 of NZ_JBIPCO010000010.1, forward strand.
AGATGTTTAAATTGAGTGGAGGCGGAGTTAAATCAGATCCAGGAGAAACTTGTGGTCCCCATGGACAAGAAGGCAGAGTAATGCATTTCAGTTATGGTTATGATTCTTTAAGAAATGGGGAGTTGACATATCATAACCGATCGAATGTGGAAGATATTTGTGAACAGCCATCATGATGAGAATAAGCAGATTGTTCTTTTTCAAGTCTGAATTGTACTTTAGCAATTCAGACTTGTTATTACAAAACTAAAGTCCTTTACGATTCGCTTCTATTTTAACACTTCATTATTTTGAGAAAAAAACATACAATTATTATAATTATCCTAATTAACATTATTTTTACAAATGTATCCTTGGGACAAAACCAGGTTAAAAAAATAACCACCTACAATCAAAATAATTTTGAAAAAAACAAAATATTTGATGGGATTTATAATTTTTGGAAAAATAGAACTAATTGGTTTTCAATCTCAAAAGATAATGACAGTATATCTTATTTTATAGATGACAGAAACTATAAAGGTCTTCTTAATTACGGAATAACATTTCGCAGTAAGACCTTTAAAAATTTTAATTTTGTCGAGCATTTATCCATGTGCTTTTTAAGAGTAGAGATCAGCAAATGCACTTTTAATCCAAAAGACAGTATTGTAGCGATTGAAGGTTTTATTAACCGCAATGGCGATTGGGGTAATAATCAGCTAACTAAAGGAAAAATCGAAAAAAACACAATCGATATATTTCTCGGAGAAAAAAGCGATACCATACGAGCCTGTTATTTAGGAAGAACAGTTAACAGAGATTCTGTCGACGTTAAACTAAATAACCGAGAGACTACTCCATTTACAGTTTTGGACACATTTCCTGCCTTCTATTTTAAAAGATACTCACATTTTAAAACAAATCCTAATACAGCAAAATTCGCTTTTAAAATCAATGGAAAAGTCACAAAAAATACGCTGTTGGCATTTGGTTCATGGACAACTTATTCTGAAATATTTGATATTGGAGCGATGATTTATGATCCGCAGAAAAATAAACAGAACAAAATAATACGTAGGGAAAATTATGACTGCATCCCCATAATTACTTCAAATAAGCTGGTAACTGATATTAGAAAAGAAGAAACACAAAAAAAAGAAATCAGCTATTACACCTATACACAAAACGCCGAAAATTATATTTTAACCCGACAGTATGGAAAAGCTAAAGAACAATACAATCTTCTGACTCAAAATTATCCAATTCTTTTTGCGAGAGATATTCATAATGCTGTTCGCTGTGCCATTTTATCCAGAGATTTAAAAACCGCTTTTGAATGGAGTGAGAAACTAGCGTTAAAAGGTATTGAACTCTCGTATTTTAATTCTAAGATTTTTAACGGAATGCGTAAAAATCCCGATTGGAAAAATTTTAGCATCAAATATGATTCTGTTTGCAAAATAAGCCAAAACAAATGGAACCTCAATTTAAAAAAAGGGTTAAATAATTTACTCATTGAAGATCAGGCTGATTATGGATTAGCAAACCGAAAAAACTCGAAAGCATTGTATGAAACAACAGAAAGAGTAACGGACAAACTGATAAATTTATTAAAACGGGAAGGTTACCCTACTGAAGAAAAGATAGGCAGTCTTGTAATTAAAGATACCGTTTTGATATCATTTCCTGATTATAATGTTTTAATACTTCATGCGAAACAACAAGTACCTAAAAATCTAACTGTTTTAAATGAATTTCTCGATAAAAGCGGTAACACTTTAGAATATGACCAAAAAAGACATTTTAATAATTCACTGGGATATAATTCTTGTTTTCGTATTTATAAAGGCAATCTATACAATTCTAAGGCATGTTCGCAAAACAACAGTCTAGAGGTTAGAAAAATAACTTTCAAATTTAGCAATCCTAATGGCTTTATTATAGATTATGGAAATTTTGTCATTGAGGCACACGATTCCAGAAACCCAGAAAAGGTGGATGAAGATTATAAAAACAACTACAATTTAATTATGAAACTTACCGATGATTGGGAGTTTTATGAAAAATAAAAGCAGCTTATGATTTTGATATACAGCAAAGATGTAGATGATTTTACAAATAATGTTATGGATTATCTGGAAGAGGATTTTGTAGTACGTATAGGAGAATGTGATCAAGTGACCATCGAAGCAATGGATATTAGTAACGAAAGAAGTTCTTATATATTAAAAACTGGTTATGAAAAAAATATAGACTTAGAAAAAACTCAGAGTATCTGGTTTAATGGCGGATGCATCAATTCTTCAGGCACATCATATGAGAATAAATGTTACGAAGTTCTCAATGATGCTTTTCTTATTCAAAAATCAATTAAAAAAATAGGTAAAAGAATTGCAGATTTTGAAACCAATCGTCTCGATATGATGCTCGAGGCAAAAGAACAGGGATTAAAGATCCCACATACTTTAATTACTGGCAACAAAGAAAAACTAAAAACATTCTATGATACTTTTGTTACTAAAAATGGTATCATATCCAAAAGAATACTAGACACTCTTTATTATCAGGATAATGAATACCGTTATAATTTTAATTTAACCTTTCAGATCACTTCTGAAATCCTGGACAAAACACCTGATGAATTTGCCCTTTCATTCTTTCAGGAAAGAATTATTGCCGATTTTGAAATAAGGGTCATTTATATTAATACCACTTTTTATTCTACTGCCATGTACCTTTTTGATGATAGAGTTGATTACAGAACGGCGTTTAGAGACATGAGCAATATAAGAATGGTGCCATTTAAGCTGCCGGCAGTAATTGAAGAAAAACTTGAAAAAGTTTACAAGAAATTTAATCTCAATTATGGCTCTGCTGATTTGATGTATAGCAATGGTGATTATTATTTTCTTGAAATAAATCCTACAGGTCAAATAAGTTTTATTAACAACGTCTGTAATTATAATATAGAAAGTAAAGTAGCTAAAATTTTGAAAAATGAAGAGTAAGAATCCTATCAACGTATTCAATGGTTTAAAATCTAAGGTCACTGGAGAACCTCAAAATCAAACTAAACCCATCAATGGTCTTATTGCAATTCGTGTTTACCAAAATTCGCAAAATATATCAAAACCTTTTGTTAAACCGATTTCTAAAATAATTTGATTTGAAACAGACTAACTTTATTCTTTTTGCTGATTGCATCCCTGTCAAAGGGTTCAGCAGAAGCATTATCTGTGATACCAAGAATAACACTTATTACTTTATTCCTAATGGATTATATGATATTTTAGAAAAATACAATGGCAAAACTATTGATAATGTAAAAGTTGATTTTGAACATCGTTATGACGAAACAATTGATGAATATTTTGACTTTTTAATTGACAATAAACTCATTTTTTTTAACCCGAATCCAGATTTATTTCCTAAAATGAGTACACAATGGAACTCACCTTCCTTGATAACTAACATTATTATAGATTATGACAAAACTATTCATGATTTTGTCGCTTTAACATCTCAATTTGAAACATTAAAATGCTCTTACATTCAGTTACGATTTTATAGGGCAATTGATCTTAATTATATTAAAAGCATTCTTAATACATTGAAAAGGGAAAAATCCAGAATTGTTTCTGTTGATTTTATTCTACCATTTTATGAGAATTTTAATTTAGAAGAACTAAATGAAATAATAGAAGAAAATAGCAGAATTCATTCTATTATCATCTACAATTCACCTTACGATAAAAGTCACAAACCTTTAAATCAAAAGATGGGTTATGTTATGTTGGTAAAACGAAATGTAATTGATGAAAGACATTGTGGAATTATAAATGAAGAGTATTTTTATTCAAATATTAAACTTTTTAGTGAGTCACAACATCATAACACCTGTTTAAATAAGAAACTATCTATTGATAAGGAAGGTAATATAAAAAACTGCCCTTCAATGGCTGAAAGTTTTGGCAATATTAAAGACACTTCGTTAGCAGAAGCTTTAATGAAAGATGATTTTAAAAAATATTGGAATATTACTAAAGACCAAATAGCAACTTGTAAAGATTGCGAGTTTCGACATATTTGCACAGATTGTCGTGCTTATACTGAAGAACCGAATAATCTCTATTCAAAACCTTTAAAATGCGGCTATAATCCATACAATAACGAATGGTCGGAATGGCCTAAAAATCCTTTAAAACAAAAAGGAATTGAATTCTATGAAATGCAACAACTAATTTAACTAAAAATTCCAAATTCCAATTACATCAATAGTTTTGGAATTTGGAATTTATATTTTAAGTTTTTTTTTTGGAATTTACTTTCTTTAATTAGCGACTTCGCTGATAAACTTAATACGCATTAAACGTAATTCATCAATATCGTAATCACCGTCGAATTCTTTTAATGCATCCTCGATTTTGTCTGATTCTGATTCCATGAAATAATCGTGAATTTCTTCTTGCTGATCATCATCAAGCATATCATCAACCCAATATTTGATATTCAGTTTCGTTCCTGAATATACAATTTGCTCCATTTCTTTAATTAAAGCATCCATCGAAAGTCCTTTTGCAGAAGCGATATCGCTTAAAGGCAATTTTCGATCTATATTCTGAATGATATACAATTTATTGGCAGAATTTACGCCGGTAGATTTTACCACTAAATCGTCTGGACGAATAATATCATTATCTTCAACATATCTGCTGATTAAGGTAACGAATTCGCTTCCGTATTTTTTAGCTTTTCCTTCTCCAACTCCGTGAATGTTGTACAATTCAGTTAATGAAATTGGATATTTTAAAGCCATATCTTCAAGCGAAGGATCTTGAAAAACAACAAATGGTGGAACACCTAATTTTTTAGCTACTTTTTTACGCAGTTCACGCAGCATTCCCATCAAAACTTCATCGGCTGTACCTGATGATTTTGATGATGCAACAATAGCTTCATCATCAGCTTCACTGTATTCGTGATCTTCTGACATCAGGAATGAAACTGGTTTTTTGATAAAATCTAAACCTTGTTTGGTAATTTTTATTACGCCATAAGTTTCGATATCTTTTGATAAATAGCCGCTTACTAAAACTTGTCTAAGCAAAGCCATCCAATATTTCTCGTCATGATCTGAACCTGAACCAAAGAAAGACTGCGTATCTGTTTTATGCGCTTTTATAACCGCATTGACGCGACCTATTAAGGTAAAGACAATTTCTTTTGACTTATATATATGTTTGGTATCGCGAACAATTTCAAGCAGCTTAACGACTTGATCTTTGGCTTCAACTTTATTCTTAGGATTTCGAACATTGTCATCCATATCTGCACCTTCACCAGTTTCGCTGTCAAATTCTTCACCAAAGTAATGGAGTAAAAATTTACGGCGTGACATTGAGGTTTCTGCATAAGCAACTACTTCCTGTAAAAGGGCAAAACCAATTTCTTGTTCAGCAACTGGCTTACCAGACATAAATTTTTCTAATTTCTCTACATCTTTATAAGAGTAATATGCCAAACAATGTCCTTCGCCGCCGTCACGACCTGCGCGGCCTGTTTCTTGGTAATAACTTTCTAATGATTTTGGAATATCGTGGTGAATTACAAAACGAACATCGGGTTTATCAATACCCATTCCGAAAGCAATTGTTGCAACAACTACATCAACGTCCTCCATTAAAAACATATCCTGATGTTTTGCTCTTGTTTTTGCATCTAAACCAGCGTGGTAAGGAACAGCGCTAATTCCGTTTACTTGTAAAACCTCAGCAATCGATTCTACTTTTTTACGGCTTAAACAGTAAATAATTCCTGATTTGCCTTTATGTTGTTTGATAAATCGAATAATATCCGACTCAATATTTTTAGTTTTTGTACGTACTTCGTAATATAAATTAGGCCTGTTAAACGAAGCTTTAAAGGTATTTGCATCTACCATATCCAAGTTCTTCAAGATATCTTCTTGTACCTTTGGCGTAGCAGTAGCAGTAAGCCCAATAATTGGCACTTTACCTAATTGTTTAATTATGTTTCTAAGATTTCTGTATTCTGGTCTAAAATCATGACCCCATTCTGAAATACAATGCGCTTCGTCGATAGCAACAAATGAAATGGGTACACTTTGCAGAAAAGTAACATATTCTTCTTTTGTTAAAGATTCTGGAGCTACATATAAGAGTTTAGTCAATCCAGATGATATGTCTTTTTTAACTTGTGCAATTTCTGTTTTAGTAAGTGAGGAATTCAGTACATGTGCAATTCCGTTTTCTGAAGAAAGGCTTCGAATTGCATCTACCTGATTTTTCATTAGAGCAATTAAAGGAGATACAACAATGGCTGTTCCTTCCTGAATTAAAGCGGGTAATTGATAACAAAGAGACTTTCCTCCGCCAGTAGGCATAATTACAAAAGTATTCTTTTTATCTAAAATACTCGTAATGACTTGCTCTTGCAAGCCTTTAAATTGGCTAAAGCCGAAATACTTCTTTAATTCCTTATGTATTTCAATTTCGTTTGAATTCATTCTTTATTTAAATGGATATTTTTGTATAAATTTGCAACACATAAAGATACAACTTTCTTTTATACATACAAATTTTAAATATTCTGTTTTGATCACAAAAGAAAATATATTGGCGATTGCCAAAAAAACCATACTCTCTGAAAGTGAAGCAATTACAAAGTTAATCGATTTTCTTGATGAAAATTTCTTCGAAGCAACCCAGCGCATATATGAAACTAAAGGTCGTTTGATCGTTACCGGCATAGGAAAAAGCGCCATTATTGCTCAAAAAATGGTTGCTACTTTCAACTCTACCGGAACGCCTTCTATGTTCCTGCATGCTTCAGAGGCAATTCATGGCGATTTAGGAATGATACAAAATGAAGACATCATTATTTGCATTTCAAAAAGTGGCAACAGCCCTGAAATTAAAGTATTAGTACCGTTATTAAAACGCTTTGGAAATACTTTAATTGCTATTACTGGAAATATAACTTCGGCTTTGGCCAAAGGTTCTGACTATGTTTTAAATACTACCGTAGATACTGAGGCCTGCCCTATTAATCTGGCTCCAACAAACAGCACGACTGCACAACTTGTAATGGGAGACGCGCTTGCTGTATGCCTTATGGAAATGCGTGATTTTAAACCAGAAGATTTTGCGGTTTATCATCCGGGAGGTGCTTTGGGCAAAAAATTACTGCTTCGCGTAAAAGACATGATTGAGCATTCGTTAAAACCAATGGTAACTCCTGAAACATCTGTTAAAAAGGTAATTTTTGAAATCTCTGAAAAAAGACTTGGTGTTACGGCAGTTATCGAAAATGATAAAATTGTAGGCATTATTACTGATGGAGACATAAGAAGAATGCTGAATGACAGAGATTCTATTGCAGATTTGACTGCTCAAGATATTATGTCTAAAAACCCAAAATTAGTATCTTCAGAAACTATGGCTGTTGACGCCTTAAATATTCTTGAAGATTTTTCTATAACACAGCTTATCGTTGCAGACAACGGCGAATACAAAGGAGTACTGCATTTACATGACATTTTAAAAGAAGGAATCGTATAATGGCAAAGAAAAATCTTGGCGAAATGTCATTTTTAGATCATCTTGAAGAACTAAGATGGTTATTGGTTAGAAGTACTTTTGCTATATGTATTATGGCATTTGTTACTTATTTTATTAGTGATTATTTATTTGATGAAATTATTTTAGGTCCAACAAGGCCTACTTTTTTCACTTATCAATGGTTCTGCGACTTATCTCATCAATTAGGATTTGCTGACAGTATTTGTATTACTGAATTGAATTTCATTATTCAGAATACAGAAATGGAAGGACAGGTTAATATTTTTGTATGGATGTGTCTTTTGGCTGGTTTTATTTTAAGTTTTCCTTATATTTTATGGGAAGTTTGGAAATTCATAAGTCCTGCATTGTATGAAAAAGAAAGAAAAAATGCGAAGGTTTTTATATTTACTTCTTCGTTACTTTTCTTCTTAGGAGTAATATTTGGTTATTATGTTGTAATACCAATGTCAGTAAATTTCGTCGCTACTTTCTCTATAAGTAAAATGGTTGTAAATCAATTTACAATAGAATCTTATATGGGAATGGTGAAAACGAGTATTCTGGCGAGCGGATTGTTTTTTGAACTTCCAATTATCATTTATTTCTTAACTAAATTAGGTTTAGTAACTCCTGATTTTTTAAGAAAATATTGGAAATATGCTGTTGTCATCATCTTAATCGTAGCTGCAATTGTTACTCCGCCAGATGTAGTGAGCCAAACCATTGTAGCAATACCAATGCTACTCATCTACGAAGTAAGTATTCTAATATCTAGAATTGTTTATAAAAATAAATTAAAAGAAAATGTCTGATATTATTCAAGAATTCAACGACTACCGTTCTAAAATGAACGAAAAATTGCTTGCTGATAACAATAAAATTGTAAAGCGAATTTTTAATCTTGACACTAATGCTTATGCACCAGGAGCTCTTGATGTAAAAACCAAAGAACTTTTAGGTTTAGTAGCATCTGCCGTTTTGCGTTGTGATGATTGCGTAAAATATCATCTTGAAACAAGTCATAAAGAGGGCGTTACTAAAGAAGAAATGATGGAAGCGATGGGAATTGCAACCCTTGTTGGTGGAACAATTGTAATACCGCATTTAAGAAGAGCTTACGAATTTTGGGAAGCTCTTGAAGAAGCTGAAACTAAATAATTGTTAATAGGTTTATTTGTTGAATCGTTTATTCGTTAATTTGTGACGAATAAACGATTTGAACGTTTAAACGATTAAACTAAAAAAATGAAATTAAGAGCCGATAATTTAATCAAAACCTATAAAGGCCGAAGTGTTGTAAAAGGAATTTCTGTCGAAGTAAATCAAGGAGAAATCGTTGGACTTCTAGGACCAAATGGTGCTGGAAAAACAACTTCTTTTTATATGATCGTAGGATTGGTAAAACCAAACTCGGGAAATATTTATCTTGACGATTTGAACATTACTGATTACCCGATGTACAAACGTGCGCAACAAGGAATTGGCTATTTGGCACAAGAAGCATCTGTTTTTAGAAAATTAAGTATTGAAGACAACATCTTGAGTGTTTTACAGCTTACTAAACTTACTAAGGAAGAACAATATGCCAAAATGGAAAGCTTAATTGAAGAGTTCAGTTTAGAACATATTCGCACGAATAGAGGTGATTTACTTTCTGGTGGTGAGCGTCGTCGTACCGAAATTGCTCGCGCATTAGCAACTGATCCAAAATTTATTTTGCTTGATGAACCTTTCGCTGGAGTTGACCCTGTTGCGGTTGAAGATATCCAGAGAATTGTGGCACAATTAAAGAACAAAAACATCGGAATCTTAATTACCGATCACAACGTTCAGGAAACCTTAGCGATTACCGATAAAACATATCTAATGTTTGAAGGAGGAATTCTTAAAGCAGGAATCCCAGAAGAGCTGGTTGAAGACGAAATGGTTCGCCGTGTTTATCTTGGACAGAACTTCGAGCTTCGTAAGAAGAAATTGGAATTTTAAAAAGAGTGATCAGTGGTCAGTTTCTTCTAGTGATCAGTTCATAAAAAGCAATAAATAATCAGTTTTTTAGTATTCAGTTTCGGGCTGAGACTAAAAAACTGTTTTTTTTGAAAAAGGCTGAATACTAAAAAACTGAACACTGATCACTACTCTACTGTAATAAACTGCAATTGTTGTAAATCACCATTATAAATATTCACATCTACGCGATGTTTTATTCCCGGCAGAGAGGCTTTTTCTGTAAACTGCCAAAACAGCCAGTCTTCATCTATTTTTTCTCTATAGAAGTTGTAGTTTGCTATCCAAAACAAATATTCTCCAAATTCTTCTTTCAAAAAATCTGAATAATAACGTTCTCCTGAATAAATTATAGGACGTACTTGATAATGTGCTTCTACTTTATTAAGCCAGCGCTTTAATCCTTTTTTTAAACTATCTATAGATTGATTTTTTGGAAGCTTTTCTATATCAAGAACCGGCGGTAAATCGCCTTTTTTTAACTTTACTGTTTTTATAAAAAGATCTGCTTGCTCGATAGAATTTTCATTCGGGCGATAATAGTGATAGGCGCCTCGTATGATTTTATTTTTTTTGGCCTCTTCCCAATTGTATTTAAACTGTCTGTCAACTCTATCATTTCCTGCTGTTGCACGAATAAAAACAAATTGTACAGGATATTTTTCTTCAAGAACCTCAACCTCATCCCAATCGACAGTTCCTTGAAATTCAGAAACATCAATTCCAATTACTTTTCCTTTATGATTTTCAAGAACTTGAATATTTCTAACGTCTGAAAGATGTTTGTCTACCTCATCTTCTTCTAAAACTTTATCTGATTTGAAACCCAAATAATAAGCCAATCCAGAACGATAATGATAAATTGTTCCAATGAAAATTAATCCTAAAAAACTAAATATAATGAAACGGATTAATTTACTAAAAACAGATCTGGCAGGTTTCGTTTTTCGTGTGTAAGAAGTTCGTCGTGTCGTTTTTCTTGCCATTCGAATAAAACTACTTTTTCAAAAACATATTATTTATGATCGATAATAATACATAAAAAATAATGATTAAAGGAACTGCTCCAAATTGAAACAATAAAAGCAATACTAAAGAAATAACTAAAAATCCAACTTGCAATGCATTATCTTTAAGATTGAATTTCTTAAATTTTAAAGAAAATAACGGAATTTCGGCATTCAAAATATAGGCACTGCATAAAGTAATTGCAAGTAAAATCCATTGATTACTCAGAATTTCCAATAGTATTAATGAGTCTGAAAATTTCAGAACCAAAGGCAGACTCAAAATAAAAAGAGCATTCGCCGGTGTTGGAAGTCCAATAAACGAATCGGTTTGTCGTGTATCAATATTAAAATTTGCCAAACGGTAGCAAGAACCTAATGTTACTATAAATCCTAAAAAAGGAATAAACTCGGATCCAATTATATCATGCGGATGTGCACTTTTTACAAATAAAGAATACATTACATATCCTGGAGCAACACCGCTGGTAACCATATCTGCAAGTGAATCTAATTGAAGTCCAAGCGGGCTTGAAACTTTAAATAATCTGGCAAAAAAACCATCAAAAAAGTCAAAAAAGATTCCTAAACAAACCATATAAAAAGCCATTTCATAATTAGCTTTAGAAATAAAGACAACAGCTATACAACCACAAAAAAGATTAATTAATGTAATTAGATTTGGAATGTGCTTTTTAATATTCATGTTTTATAAATTTTGATAATCTTGGTCAACAAATTTAGCATAATATGTCCATGAAAAACGTGTTTTTACAATTGTTTTTTAATACAAATTAAAGCTTTATCAATATTTCTCGAAACGAAGAAATTAGATGCATAAATTATTATATTTTTGAAAAAAATAAAAACAGGCTCTCGTCTGCAAAAAAATATCAGTTGAAGAAACTTTTAACGTTTTTACTATTTTGGAGTTTTACTTCTCAGTATGCACAAACTGTTCGAAAATACTCGAATGAGTTTATGAATATTGGTGTCGATGCGGCGGCGTTAGGAATGTCGAGTGCTGTTACTGCATCTACAAATGATGTTAATGCGGTTTATTGGAATCCTGCTGGTTTAACGCATCTCGAAGATCATCAAATTTCATTGATGCATGCCAGTTATTTTGCCAATATTGCACAGTATGATTTCATAGGATATGCAAGCCCAATTGATGATCAAAGTGCTTGGGGAATTTCGATGATTCGTTTTGGTGTTGATGATATTCTTGACACAACACAGTTAATCGACAATCAAGGAAATATTGATTACAATCGAATTCGTTTATTTTCTACGGCTGATTATGGTTTTACTTTTTCTTATGCTAGAAAACTGCCTGTAGACGGATTTCAATATGGTGTTAATGCAAAAATAATTAGACGAATTATTGGGAAATTTGCCAATTCTTGGGGATTTGGTTTTGATGTGGGATTGCAATTCGAACACAATAATTGGAAATTTGGCTTAATGCTTCGTGATATTACTACTACTTATAATGTCTGGAATATTAACGAAGATGAATATGCCAAAATCGCAAATGCAATTCCTGGCAAAAACAATGAACTGCCAGAAAGTACAGAAATTACTCTGCCAAAAGCGCAATTAGGAGTTTCTAAAAAATTTGAATTCCATAATGATTACAGTCTTATGGCAGCGGCCAATTTAAATATGCGCTTTGAGCAGACAAATGATATTATTTCATCAAAAATAGTGAGTATTGATCCTGCTGTTGGTTTTGAATTTGGCTACACTGATTTAGTTTTTCTAAGAGCTGGAGCTGGAAACTTTCAAAACGTAATGCAATTAGATAATACTGAAAAATTAAATTTTCAGCCTAATATTGGGCTGGGTTTCAAATACAAAGGCATCCAAGTAGATTATGCCTTGACTGATTTAGGAAATCAAAGCGCAGCTTTATACTCAAATATTTTTTCACTAAAAGTAGATTTAGGTATCTTTAGATAATTTTTCCAAACCGTTCAACTTTTAAAATTTTAAATCATGAAAAATGTCCTTTTCAAAAAAACACTTTTTAGTTTACTATTATTACTAAGTTTTATTGGTTACAGCCAAAATATTCCTTTATCGAAAGATGCTAAAGCAAGTGTGATTACTTGTGGTTTAGGTAATGAAACCTATTCTTATTTTGGACATACTGCGATTAGAATATCTGATCCTGCCAACAATATTGATGTTGTTTACAATTTTGGTGCTTTTGATTTTAGAACTCCAAACTTTGTAGCAAAATTTGCGAAAGGTGATTTACAGTATTTTGTAATTACACATTCTTTTTCAGAATTTCTAAATGAATATAACGAGGACAAACGAAGTGTTTTTGAGCAAGAGCTTCTTATTTCGCTAGATTTAAAACAAAAACTTTTTGATAAACTAAATTCTGTTCTATTATCTGAAGAGCGTTATTACACCTACAAGTTCATTGACAAAAATTGTACTTCGATGGTGGTTGACATCATCAATTCAACTTTAAATGGAAATGTTATTGTTAAGAAAGAAGACACTGACAAAACATATCGTTCTATCTTATTTCCTTATTTTAATGGACATTTTTATGATCAATTGGGAACTAGTATTATTTTTGGAACCAAAGTTGATCAATTGGGAACCAAAATTTTTCTGCCTTTTGAATTGAAAAACAGTTTAGCGAAAACTACTTTTCAAAATCATCCTTTGGCTCAAGCAAGCCAAACTCTTTTGAGTTTTGAAAAAGAAACGCCATCCTCATGGTGGAATAACATTTATACTTATCTGATTATTTTAGGTTTTGTTGTTTTAGTACATAATAAAATTGTCGATAAAATCTACTTATTCATTTTGTCTTTAATAGGAGTATTTTTTGTGATAATGGGATTTTATTCATTTCACCAAGAACTGGCAATGAATTATAATGTATTGCTGTTTAGCCCACTTTTACTGATTTTAATTCTTTTTTCAATTGCAAAAAACAAAAGATGGACTTATAGATTTGCGGTTTTACATCTGATCTTCTTGATTTTTTATGCTATTTTCCTAATCAATAAAGCACACTTTTTAATCGTTTTACCAATGATAATTACAAGTGGTTTTGTACTGGTAAGAGTTGCAATAAGAAACAAAAAACGTATTCCGATAATAATCTGATTACTGTCCGCGATAAAACAAAACGGTAGTTATGGTTTTGAAAGTGATGCTTAAATCGAGAAAAATACTTCGGTGTTTAATATAGTATAAATCATACTGCAGTTTTATCAAACTCTCATCGATTGACTCTCCATAAGAATAATTGACTTGTGCCCAACCTGTAAGACCTGGTTTTATAACATGACGCGTTTCATAAAAAGGCATTATTTGAGCAATTTCCTTAACAAAAAAAGGTCTTTCTGGCCTTGGACCAATTACTGCCATATCGCCTTTTATAATATTGATCAACTGTGGTAATTCATCAATCCTTGATTTACGCATAAATTTACCAAATGGAGTTATTCGCTTACGATTTAAAACCGAAAAAACTTCACCTTTCGTTTCCGAGATCTCAATCATAGTTCTAAATTTATAAATTTTAAAAACTATTCCATTTTTACCTACGCGTTCTTGCGTATAAAACAGGCTTCCTTTATTTGCAAAAAAATTAGCTAAGAAAATAAGCGGTATAAAAACAATGCAGATTATTAAACCTGCAAATGAAAAAACAAATTCTAACAGGCGAATTAAAGACAAGTACAATTTATTGCTATTACTGCGGCTAAACGGGAAAAAACGATAAAAGTCTCTTGCAATATAATGCACTGGAATTCTCTGGGTTTTACTTTCATAAACCTGAGTATACTCTCTAATACTTTTTCCTGATTCAAGTAAACAAAGTAACTGTTGATACAAATCGGAGGTAATTCCATCTGTGTTTTGAGAGGCTATAACAATTTCAGAAATACCGTGATTTGCTACAAAATCTTCTAGTTCATTTTTCTTGATTTCTTTTACATACTGAAAATCTGCATTCTCGTCAGAGATAGAATCGGAATTAACAAATCCTATAATTTTATAATGCGGATCGACATTTTCGAGTCCTAAAACCAATTCTTCAACTTGATTTTGACCGCATATTAATACGACGTTTTGTGAAAAGCGATGAGAGGCTAAAAAGAAGGCATAAAAAAACCGCCACAGCAATATGGTAATTAATATTGTGAAATAAAAGATTAGGATAACCAGTCGCTGTTTTGGAAGTTCAGGGGATAATGTCGGCGTAAGAATATAAGTTAAAACAGTAATTGAGACAGCGCAAATAACATTTTTAAATATTTGAAACGGATTACTCGCCACCTGTAAATTATAAATCTCAAAGACTACTCCAAAAACAGAGAGATAAACGATAAGAATTAAGGGACGATAGAAGGACTTTTTTTGAAAAGCAAAATAATTATAATCAAAAATGCTGTTTAATAAATACAAAACTGTCAAAACAAAAAAGACATCAAAAACAAAAAGTAATACTTTTCGTTCTGAGATTTCGAAGTGCATTTTTTTATTTGAGAACATTTACTTTTTAAGAGATTTAAAAGCTTTGCTTAGAAGCAAATGTACTGAAAAATATAAATTTTATCTTACAAAGTTTTCGCTTTTTCAGGAAGTTTTATTTGCACAAATAAAAGTGTCAAAGCATATATAAATGCAGGAGCTGCCGTTCGCATGGCCGCATGATTTATCGTAAGAAACCAAAAAATGAAAAAAGATAAAAAATACAAATGCTGTCGATTGTTGATATATAATACAAACGGAGTAATAAGTAGTATTAAAAGCCCACATATGCCTAATACACCATGTTCGCTTAACATTCTTGTTATTTCGTTATGAGAAGCAACTTCTTGTCCTAATGAATCTTTTCGCAATTCTTTTCCCATTCCTGCTCCTACTCCGGTAATGGGGTTATCAAAAAACATTTTAAGATCTACTTCCATTGCTGCTTCTCTCCCACCCAATCGATCTGTTTTCTGTCTTCCTTTAGCATCTTGATTAGCATATCTTTTTTCGATTAGTCCGCTGGTTTGCGAAATAGTATATCCCCAAATACCAATTCCTAAAAGGCACGACAAAATTATAACTAAACCGACCTTAGCTTTTCCAAGAGAATTCGAAAAGGAATAAATTACAACCATAAGACAGACAATCATGGCAATTCCAGTAACGACACCACCTCTTGAAAAAGTAACAATTGCTCGGTAGCTTACCAAAATCAAAAGAATTCCATTTAAAATAACCCTCTTTTTTGATTTTGAAAACAAAACAAATTGCGAAAAAAAGACAAACATTCCAAGCCCCAAAATAGTAGAAACTTGATTAGGGCCAAAGCCTCCTGAAGTTTCAAAATTAGACTGTGTCCCTGTAACAACATCTTTTACACTCGGATTATACAAGAAAAGATAAACTACTGTTGAAATAATAGGAAATCCCATTACTTGAATAATATTTTGAAGATCTGTAAACAGAATTTTTCTTTTAAACATATATATTGAAGAAACTGCTAAACACACTGGTCCTGACAAATTAAATACTAAAGCTTTTTTAATATCTATAGTAAAATCAATCGTATTTATAGAAACGAAAATCCCAGGTATTAACAATAATAAGTAAAAGAAATAAACAAACGATTTAGTTGAAACAGTGCTATAAAACATTCCTGTAAGCATGAAAAAGATAACTAGTGTTTTCACATACTCATTACTGAAATTACCACCTGTCATTCGCAAAAAAACTTCAACTCCTATTAAGTAAGCACTTACATAAAGAACTTCGTTATTCTTATTCTTACTTCGAAAAATAACAAAGAGACCAACAACTGGAATTAAAAGCGCATAAAGCATTGACAAAAAAGGCAATACAAAAACCATCAATGCAATTATAACATGGACTAAAATAAGATAAGAAAATGAAAATCTTTTCATTAATTTAATTCTTATAAAGCTGTATTACTTTTTTGATTACAGCCTCTTTTGAATATTCCTTTACAGTTGATTTTGAAAAATTTTCTGCTAAAGTAGTTCTCAATGCTTCATCATAAGTTAGTAATTTTAACTGATCCTTTAATTCTAAATAGTTTAACGGGTCAAATAACAATCCGTTAAAACCATTTTCAATAATTTCTGAACAATATCCAACATTGGAAGAAAGAACTGCCAATTTTTCTGATGCGTACTCTAATAAAGTTATCGGGAATCCTTCGTTTGTCGAAGTCAAAACTCCAATTGAAGATTGTGATAATATATATTTGATATCGTTCTTTTCTCCGTACAAATGTATATAGCTTTCTAATGAATTAAACTTTATAAACTCTTTTAAATAAGCTGAATAAGAGTCGAAATAATCTTTCCCAATTAAATGTAAAGTCCATCCTGATTCCTGTAATCTTAAATCTTGAAAAGCTTTAAGCATCAGCATATGATTTTTGGGTTCTTTTAAATTTGCAAGAAAAACTATTCGCCTGCCTAGAATTCCTTTTAATCTTGTTGTTTCTAAATTTTCTTTTCGATCTAAAATGAAATTTGGAATAAAAAAGACGTTTTTACAAAACATATTTTTCTTGCTCCAAGCTTCTAATTGCAGGCTTACCACAAAAATCGAAGTAAAAAAAAGAGAACAAAAAATCAACATTTTATTCTTACTTTTCGATTCAGCTGCTCTATTTCCAAAATGATCGTGCCAGAAAATCTTAATTTGTGGTAATGTCAATTTTACTAAAACTGCTGTAAAAAAAGAGGTACTGTGCGCATGAACAATATCAATTCTGTTTTTTAAAATATACTTTCTTAATCTAAAAACAGCTTTAAAATCGACTTTGCTCTTTTTGTTTAAAAACAAATACGAAACTTTTTCATCTATCTGATCAGACAATTGTCCTTCTTTTCGAGTTACAACTAACCCCGAAAAAGTCATTTCTTTTGATAAAGCATTGGCATAATTCACCGCCATTCTTTCGGCACCTCCCATTTGCAATGAATCTACGATTTGCACCACTCTCATTTCTCAAGTACTTTTTTAAGTTCTGCTTCGAATATTTCCATTGTATAATATTGTGACCAATCTGCGACTCTCTTACTCGTTTCTAGAAAAAGTTTTTCATCTAAAAAATCAATTATTTGATCCCGATCTTTCTCTAAATTCATATTCAATACTATTCCTCTTTTTCCATAATCTAGCATAAATGGAACACATGAAACTTTTGTCGCAATAGGTATACAGCCCCAAAACATTCCCTCGGCAATAACTTTTGGCCATCCTTCACTCTTAGAAGGTAAAATAACAAAATGGCTTTTTTGATAAGCTTTCTTTAATGTTTCTTTATCTTGGTTGCCATGCAAAAAAACAATGTTTTGGAGTTGATTTGCGGCAATGTAATTTTCTAAAGAATCTCTTTCAATTCCTTCGCCATATATATTTAAAACCGCTTTATTTCCCTTTTTCACAAGTTGCTCAATTAACCTTACAGCATATATAGGATTTTTACCTTCTACTAAACTACCTGCAAATGCAAACTCAATTGTTTGATTTAAATTCTTTTTTGTGATCAATTCTTTTTCAGTTTCTGAATAAGTTGCGGTAAAAAATGATTTTAAATTTTTAGATTGATTTTCCCAGTCTCCGTAAACCAAAACCTGCATATTCCTACTCAAAAAAGTATTAGCTAAAATATATTTCTGTAAATGGTATGTCCAAGGCTGTTTACTTTGAGGATCCCAGTTTCCTGCATATTTTGCCGATTTTGTTTTATTTGGAAAAAACACTTGAACAAAACAACCCAATAATCCCATATTTCCAGGACATCGTAAATGGATATGATCTACATCTTTCATTGCGTAAAACAACTGCCAAAGGATAAATGGAATTTTGAAGATCGATAAAAAACTGTTTTTAAAACTAGTAAAGCTAAAGTTGGAAACTCTCCTAAAATCAATCTTGCTATGTTGATAAGCGCTGTCAATTTTTGTTATCCTGTTTTTTTTTAATGGAGCCAAAATAATAACCTCATCAACATGTTTCGTCCAAATATTCATTTCTCTCACATAAGGTGCATAACCCAAATATTTATTCCCTTTTTGAACATGGCTAACATTTGTAATTATTAAGAACTTCATTTTAGATCTGCTTTTATCCTTATTTTCGAAGAAAGCCTTTCGTAGTTAATTCTGTAACTCTTTAAAAAAACTAATAGTACGATTTACTACATCTTCAACTTTATACTTGCAAAGTACAAACGCTCTAGCCTTTTTTCCTATTTCATTTGCTGTTGATACATTCGAAAGAAACCATATAATTTTTTCAGCAATATCTTCCGGATTATAGGGATCACACAACAAGCCTGTTTTATAATCTTCAATAGTTTCAGGGCCTGAGCCATATTTTGTAAAAACTACCGATTTTTCCATAGCCATTGCTTCAGGAGCGACAAGACCTTGGGATTCTATATGGGATGGAAAAACACAAACCGCAGCTTTTGAGTATGCTTTGGGAACATCTGCATAAGAAATCGCTCCGTGAAAATGGATATGATTTGCAGCTTCTCCTAATTGAGGTAATTCCTTTTCTTTAAGCATCTGCATATACGAACTTCCATCAGGAAAGAACCAATCTCTTCCATAAATTTCTAATGAAACATTAGGATACTCTTTATGTACTAAAGGAAAAGCTTGAATCAACTGGCGGATTCCTTTTTTCTCGCAAATAGTTCCTGCAAAAACAATTTTATTTTCGGGTTTATCTTCATCAGTCGGTTTAAAAAAATCTGTATCGACAGGATTACTTATATATGCTACTGGTTTGTTACGGTAACTCAAATACTTTTCCGTATGATTTTTTACGTAATGTGAAACGGCAATAAATGCATCGCTCTTTTTGAAAGATCTTTTTTCCTGAAATCCCTTCCATTTCTCAATTTTTCTTTTTTCGCTTTCTGCAAAAAAATGATGCCCGCCGTGCAAACGTATCACATATTTTACATCTGCCAGCTTACTTATAAAAGCAAGACCAAGCTCAGATGATTCAATAATTTGTATTGGAGTTCTTTGATGGATTTCTTTGATTTTAGTATTAATCAATTTAGAGTTTAAATACCATGTAAAGGCTTTTACTGTATTCTTCTTCACTCTATAAATTTCTACACCTTCAACAATTTCAGTTTCTTCTATTTCTATATAGTTTATCCCGACAACTGATACTTTCATTCCTTGTTTGACTAGTGCTGGTGCCAATGTTTTAACAAAACTGCCTATTCCTCCATGTGGAAAACCTTGTTTCGGAAATTCGTTTGTAATGAAACAAATATGCATCTTAAACAATAATCAGTTTTTGCCTTATGTTGTTTGATGCATTTTTATAATCTCCAAGTATTTTCACTTTCCATTCTTCCATGGCAATATTTTGACTTGTTTCTAAAACTATTTTTTTTGAAATTTCTTCTTTGCTGTTCAACCAAATAACCGCTTTTTTATTTGGCATACTCTTAAAATGTTGAAACTGATAGATTGTATTTACGGACCAATTTTCTTCTTTTTTATTTTGTTGATCGTAATTAATGAAAATGCAAGGTTTATTAAACATCCAAAAATCAAATGCCATTGTTGAGCCTACATTGACAACTATGTCAGAATAAAAAGCTGTACTAACAAGCAGCTTTACATCTTCGAGAGATGGATAAACGGCATTCCATTCTTTTGATTTACTAAAATACCACAACGGTGAAGCTTCTTTTATTACATCTTTAAATTCATTTACAACGTCATCAAATCGCCCTGAAAAATCGACTGGACATCTTCTAAATAGTATTTGATACTGGTGTTGTAAATTTGCTTTAATAATTTCTTGAGCAAGATCTTTTAAATAACTCGGATCATCTGGAGATGTTTTTAGATCATCTCCTGAAAAACATATTATTTTCTTATTTGGGTCTAAATTATATCTTTTATAAAAAATTTCTTTTTCGATTATATTCTCCGCTTTTCCATAAAACTCAAACTGAGGTGTTCCTGTGATAAAAATTTTATCTGCAGAAATTTCAGGATAATATATTTGCAGTTCATTTTTCATATAATCTGACCAAACTAAGTAATTATCGGCTCTTAAAGATAAACGGGCTTTCGGCAGATTATCCCAAGAATAAATTACTGTTGTTGTCGAAATTCCTAAATCTGATGCTGCTGCAAATATTGCTGCCACTTTTAAGGCTCTTTGGTGAGAACAAAAAACAGTACTTGGATGCTCTTTTTTTAGAATTGCTTTTACCTCATCATAAAAAGGATTTTGACGTAGCGCTTTCTGATATTTTCTTTCTAATTTTAGAATGCTGGAATATCGCTTAAAAAAAGGAGCAATACACTCAATTGTTTTGTAGAAGATCTTTTTTAAAATTCTATTTTGATTCCAATTCCAGTTGCTTAACAAAGTTGGATTCTTCACCTGTTTCTGATTGTAATGCAATCTAGACAAACAAATTAATTCCCTCAGAAATTTTTCTTTTACTGACTCTTTATAATCTGGAATTACAATTTCGCTTTCTATGACAACATTCTTCTTAATTGCTATTATGGTCTCTGGATCAAAATTATGAAACAGAATCAATTCTTCGTTTGTGTTAGTAAATGTGTCTGAATAAAGGTAATTTCTAATTCCAACTCCATCGGGAAAGAATAGTAAAATTTTATTCCTTTTCATTAAAAAACCTACTTATTAAAAAAGTCTTTTAAAATTTTAGCCGTAAAAATTTTAGCCCCACCATCTGTCATATGTCCGCAAGACGAGAAATACTTGTTTTCGATCACTATGTTCTCGTAATTATGAATTTCGGGATAAGCTTTTTTAACTTTTTCAAAATAATTCATTCCCACCACGTTTTCGCACATTGGCGTCATTACAGCAATAAAATTGATATTGTTTGCTTTGCAGAGATTTTTAATTTCTTCATAATATTTATTATGAGGAAGCGGATTTAAATTGACAATATTATTTTTCATATTGCCGTTTTTATGTTTTTCTAATGGATAGTATCCTAGGTTGTCTAATGCATTTGTTTTTTCATTTTTCATGATTTTGCAAACTTCTCTAAAACCAATTTTGCTATCAAACTTTATGAATCTATAAAATGGAATATAATAGAGTTCATTAAAATTTTCTTGAGATTTAAATTGCTCTTTTATTACTTCTGAATTATGAATGTAAGGTAAAAACTTTGCCGAAACACCATCCGATTCTTTGTCGTTCGACAAGTTTAAATCGGCTTCGAGAATAATATTTTTAATTTTGTATTTCCTTTCAATCATTAATTTCAGCATTAATGAAGCTTCAAATAAATGTCCGCCACTCATACCATAGTTAAACGTTTTCAGTCCTTTGTCTTCAAACATTTTCGAAACAAAATGATTGTTTGCTCTTGAAGAACCTAGAATAACTACATCATAGTTTTGAGGTTTAGAATTGACAACTGTTTCAATTTTTCCGCGATTTTTTGATTGAAAAAAAACTGCTGTATAAAGTCCATCCAAAACAACTGCAATTAGAGTTGTTATTAGAATAATTTTAGCGGTATAGGTTAAAAAACGTTTCATTAAAATTGAAAATATATAAATTCTTTATAGTCAGAGAAAGTCCCAAAAGCAAGTATTGCTGTAATAGCCAATGCAATTTTAAGCATACTATTTCGTCCTGAAAGCGGTTCGATCTTAGCACGGCTATTCCATTCTACTGCAACAAACAATACTACTAAGAGTATTAATTCGTAATTGTATCTTTCGTTATCTAAATATTGAAAACTAAAATCTTGATTTAAAACTAATCTTTTCAGATACAGCAAAGCATCTGATATTGTTCTTGCTCTAAAAAATACCCAAGCAACACATGTAATTATAAATGTAGATAAAATACTTAGAATTACTTTTACGGAGTCTAAATCTCTTTTTAAAACTATTGTATCTATGTTGTTTCTGTTACTTTTTGCCAGAAGCAGCGGTAAAAAATAAACAGCATTTATGAATCCCCAAGCTATATAAGTCCAATTTGCTCCATGCCAAAAACCGCTGACAATAAAAATTATAAACGTATTTCTAATTTTCATCCAAAGTCCACCTTTACTTCCTCCTAATGGGATATATAAATAATCTCGAAACCATGATGAAAGCGATATGTGCCATCTTCTCCAAAACTCGGCAATATCTCTAGAAAAATAAGGGTAATTGAAGTTTCGCAACAAATCGATTCCAAACAATTTTGAAACCCCTAAAGCTATATCTGAGTAACCTGAGAAATCTCCGTAAATTTGAAATGCAAAATAGACGGCTCCCAATATCAATGAAAAAGAGTTCATCGTTGAATAATTATCAAAAATGGCATTAGCATAAGTTGCGCAAGTATCGGCAATAACTACTTTTTTGACTAATCCCCAAATAATTTGACAAACTCCATCTTTTGCAGTTTGAAAATTAAATTCGCGTTTTACTTTTACTTGCGGAAGCAAATGTGTAGCTCTCTCAATTGGACCGGCAACCAGCAAAGGAAAGTAACTGACAAACAAGGAATAATCTACAAAATTGTATTCGGCTTTAATTCGTTTATAATAAATATCTATCACATAAGACAGTCCATGAAAAGTGTAAAACGAAATCCCGACTGGAAGTATCACGTTTAATAAAATAGGGCTTGCTTTAAATCCTGCTGTGCTTAACAAATCTGCAAAAGAAGAGGCAAAAAAGTTATAGTATTTAAAGATTCCGAGAAATCCAAGATTAACAATAATACTTAACCAAAACCAAAATTTTCTGCTTTTTTCAGATTTCCCTTTCTCAATTTGAATTCCTGTATAATAATCTAAGAAGGTTGAAAAAACTAATAAGAATAAAAATCTCCAATCCCAACAGGAATAGAAATAATAACTAGATACAATTAATACAAAATTTTGAGTGCTTTTGTTTTTGTTAAAAACAAACCAATACAATAAAAATACTATTGGTAAAAAAACAGCAAAAGCTATGGAGTTGAAAAACATAATTGCTTAAAAGTGGAAATTAGTTAAGAAACATAATTTAAATATCTCTAAATTGTTTTTGATGATTGAGCGGACAAATATCCGATTTCTGCCGACAACTAAGAAATAATTCAGCACTATTTCTATATAAGGATTCTCAGAGCCTTAAATTAATTATATCTTTTTAAATAAATATTCAGCATAATCAAAATCCTCTTGTGTATCAATATCAACAATTGCAAACGTATGGTTTACTTCGAATGGCAATGCATCTTTTGAAATAATTATATCTTCAAAAATTAATTTTGCTTTTATGATATACAGCAATCCATTTTCAAAAAAAAGAGGCTCCAAATCTTGGCTCCTTTGTCCGATTTTGTAATTAAACGGAATAAATTTATTATCTACTATTTTTCCAAACTTTTTGTCATTCTCTGTAACCGTAAATAAACTATCATGTCTCTCTCTTTCATATATACTAAAAGCATCTTTCAATAAATTTTCTGGTCTTAAAGGATTAGTAGGCTGCAGTAGAATAACATTTTCAACCTCAATATTTATTGTCTGCAAAACATGTTTCAATGCAGTTATGGTTGGTTCTAAATCTCCCGATAATGATTCTGGTCTGTCTATAACTTTTGCTCCAAATTGTAATGCAATCTTTTTTGTTTCAGCATCATTAGTCGAAACATAAATTTCATCAATTATTTCACTGTTGGCTTGTGCGTACAAAATACTATGCACCAGTAAAGGAATACCGTCAATTAATTTTATATTTTTTTGATACAGCCTTTTAGAACCTCCTCGTGCTGGAATTATAGCAATTGTTTTCATTTTATTGCATTCTTTTTCTAGCATTTGCTATAAGTTCATTCATACTAACATTCCATTTTTCTGAAGAATACAATTCTGAAGAAAATTCAGGAAACTCAAATTTTCCATTTAAAAAATCATTTATGGCATCAACCCATTCTAAAACAAAATCAGGATTTTGGATAAGTCTTCCCAGCTTTCCATATTGCAAAACTTCTGGAACACCTCCCATTGCAGAGGCAATACAATAATTGCCACAGTGCAAAGCCTCAATTAAACTTAACCCAAAACCTTCTTGGCATAACGTTGGAAAAAGATAACAATCTGACGCTTGATAATATTCTGGAAGATCATGATTTGGAATTTTACCCAAGAATTTCACTCCATCCATGTCGTTTTCAGATTCGCATCCAATAACTATTAATACAATATTCTTTTCTAAATTATATATCTTTTTCCATGCTTCTAAAATAATATGTAATCCTTTTTTTGGTCTATCTTGAGAACACCATACAAAGACTTTTTTATCATCAAATTCAAGTATTTTCTTTAACTCTTGTTTTCTTGAAACTGAAACTCTTTTAAATTTATTAGTATCGATGCCGTTATAAAGTATCGAGAAATGACTAGGAAGAGTAGTAATTGTTTCTTTATGCAGTTTATAACTATCATGTGTTAATACAACCAATTCATTTATCAATTCATAAAAATTTGATTGTGAATTTGGCTGAGCATACGGGGAGAAACCATGATAAAAGAACTGAATGCAACAATTCTTTGAAACTCCTTTTGAAACAAGATACTCTTTAAGAGGTTTAGCCATTCCGTAATTATCAACAATTTGAATTATGTAATTTTCATTTGGAACTATTATCTTGTTTAGCGCTTTTAAGCATTCATTTTTTTTCTTCTTGAAAACTTTGTTTTGAATACTGCTCCAAAATGTTGCTTGTACAAAACTATATTTTACTCCCTTAAACAAATCTTCTGGCTTAGGGCAAACTATATAATCTATTTCATTGTTTTTCTCCAAGTAATTATTATATAGGGTTGTCCAACTTCCAATCTTTGAAAAAGGCAGCGGAACTTGTGAAAGTAAAATCACTTTTGCCATTAAACTTTTCTCATTAATCGTTTCAACATTTTTGCACTACATTATATAATTATTTAGTCTTTAATTCTAATATCAAATCTTTTCAGATGTATTAAACGAAAACCTTTTTTGGTTAAAATAATTGTCGTAATTCCAACATAAAGTCTTACTGCATCATAATAGTTAAGATTTACATCCTTTAAGTTTTCTAAAATGGATTTAAAATTTCTTATACTTTTATTACATTTTAACAGCAATCTTATCTCGTAGAAAAAATGCAATTTCCTGTATATTATATATTTCTTAAGCTTTTTGATTTTATCTTCTTCTATATTACATTCATTGGAATTTAAAACTTTATAAACTTTTTGAAAATAATAAAATTGTGATTGTAAACTGATTGGATTAGTTGATGCTTCGGAGTCGATACTTTTATGTCCTCTTCGCACAAAAAACAATACGTCTTCAATATAGCAAAACCTCACATTTTCGGTCAATCTTCTAAAGTTAAAATCAGTTTCCTGAGCATTTGACAAAGTCTCATCATAGAGTTCTTTATTATTTAGTACTTCTCTTCTCCAAAGTGAAGATGGAGTCAAAAAATAAAGTTCTCCTAGTATAAAATGAAACAAGGCATTTGTGTCGTAAATCATTTGAGGGATAAAATCCTCACTTGCATCGTGGATTGATTTTGTAAATATTTTCGAAAACGCTGCACAAAATCCTAATTCCTTATTTTTTTCTAAAACAGCAACTTGTTTTTCGAGAAAATCAGAACTCATAATATCATCGCTGTCAAACCATTTTATGTATACCCCCTTAGATAACTCGAAACCAAAGTTCCTACAAGCATTTGCGCCTTTTATTCGATCTATTGGTCTTTGATGATATTGAAAACGCTTATCTTTATCTATGTAGCCAGCAATCAAACTAGCTGTTTCATCAGTACTTCCATCATCAATAATAAGGCATTCCCAGTTTGTATAAATTTGTTTTGCTACACTATTTAATGTCTCTCCTAGTAGATCGGCTCTATTATAAGTGGGAATAATTATTGAGACTAATTTATTTGACATTAAAACTCTCTTTAGTTCTTTTACTAAAAGTGTGTAAAATTGATTTTAGAAAACCAATGTAACCTAGAATTTCGCTTGATTTTATGCACAACCATGTTATTCTTAGAAAATACATAACTTGTTTTTTATCGCTTAAATAAGTCTGAAATAGTTTGGGAAATAAAATCTGTACTTGATCTTTTGAAAAAAAATTACCTGACAATAGAGAATAATAAAATAAAAACTTTGCTTTATTTTTTTCTCTTGACACCGTTAAATCACCTGAAATACTTAAAAGAGAAAATCTCACAAAAACTATAGCTTCGTTGATGGTGTAAATAGTATTAAAATCTGAAAATTCTAAGACTGCCATATCATCACTGTACCAGCCCAATGGGTAATCTTTAAAACCAACTTGTAATACCTTTTCTTTATTGAAAATGTACTCGCTTAATGAACTTCGAGTTTGACTTCTAACTTTCTTTATTAAAAAAGTTGTCGATTTTTCTATTCTAGGATGAGTATAGGCAGTGGATATGTTTTCGTTTTTATCATTGATTAATTGTGAAGAATACCTAACTACCTTTATTTCCTCTTTATCAATTATTGGTATTGTTTTATAAAACTCCGCAACAACATTACTTCCCAGAACATCGTCATCGCCCAAAATCATAATCCATTTTTCGCTCTTCGACAAATCAATACAACGCTGCCACTGTTTTGCTAATGACTTACTTCCCAAATTTTCATTAAACCGATAATAGTTAACATCAAACTTATCCTGATATTTTTCTATTATTTTTTTTGGACACTCAGGACTTGCGTCGTCTCCAATATAAACCTTAAATCGTTGATCTGATTGATTAGCTAGTGATTGAATTATTTCTTCAAAATAAGCTAATTTGTAAAAAGGAATTATAATAGCCAGCATTTACTTAAGCCTTATTAGTCGTTTTACGCCAGCTTTAAAAATCATTTTATTTGATAATGATTGTGGAACTTGAACATTATTAATTTCAAATTTTGCTATAAAATCATCAATCGAATTTGACGGCATAAATTCTAACACATTCCATACTTCTGGTACTATAGGGTGAATATTTTGAAATTCTTTGTAGTTCGAACTATCTAAATGTTTCCAAAACTGAAAATATTTTTCTGTATCAAAATCATCTCTATGTCCCCAATTTTTAATCTTAAAATAAATTTGTTCTTCACTTCTAGCCCAAGATTGATGAATTATTTTAATGTTCGAAAAATGATTTTTGATTTTGTTATTACTTCTTGTATGCGTATTTACGGTCTGATTTGTTATAAACGGAAATTTCTCTTTATTATCAATATACAAATAACCATTTGGCAATTCTCGAAATAAAGTAATTAGCTTTCCTTGAAAACAAATTGGTGTAAGTTTAGGAAACAAATTCAGATACCAATACTTTTTTAAATATTTTGTAATCTTTTTAAAATCATAAATGTACTCATCAACATCCAACTGAATTTTCCAACCTTTCCCTAATTTCTTCAATACCATATTTCGTTCTCTTGATTCGCATTCCGTCGGAGTCAAATCTGGCAAGTAAAATTGATCAAAATAGAATTGAATTTTATCCTTCTTATCCAAAATTTTAACTTCATCAAAAAAAGAATCGGGTATTTTAAATGTATTTCCACTCCATGTTTTACTTTCACTGTCTATTGCTAAAACAATTTTATCGACATCATCATACAATTGTTTAATAGAGATAAGCAATAGATCATAATCATAAGATACCAAATAACTCACACTAATCATTCCCTGTAACTTTTGAGTTCCACTTTGTGGGTAAATACATTTTCGAATGTTTAGGCAACGGTTTTGTCCTTTTTGTGAAATTGCTTTGTTCTAAATAAAATCCCGCTAAGTTTTTGATCGTATAAAAAGTATCAACTTGGCCAGTTCCAATCCAGAGATTAATAGTATAAAAACCAGGAATAAATAACAAGTGATCTGTATTAACGCAAATTGTAATTTCCTGCCCTTTTTCTAACTTCTGAAACAGCAAACCATCATCTTCATTTGTAATATGAGCTACTAACTCTTGATTTGCATTTAAAACATCCATCGCAATAGATAAATCTGTAACACGATCTAAAACCTTAAAGTTAATTTCAAATTCTAATTTATCCCCCAATTCAATAATCTGACCTTGCAAGACAGGAATACTATTATTTGTGATTTTAAAATAATTAAATTCTATTCTATTCAAATGAGATTTATGAATACGCTCTGACAAGAGTTCTTCTGTTGTTATTTTAGAATAAAAATCTATGCTTTCGCTAATTTCACCTTCAAAAATAACCTTTCCGTGTTCCAAAACAATTCCTCTCGTACATAAACTCTTTACAGCAGCCATATTGTGACTAACAAATAAGACTGTTCTTCCTTCACCTTTTGCAATATCTTTCATCTTACCGATTGCTTTCTTTTGAAATTCTGCATCACCAACTGCTAATACCTCATCAATAACCAAAATTTCAGGCTCTAAAAAGGCTGCAACAGCAAATGCCAAACGAACATTCATTCCTGAACTATATCTTTTTACGGGAGTATCAATATAACGTTCGCAGCCTGAGAACTCAATAATCTCGTCAAGTTTTGAAATGATCTCTTTTTTGGTCATTCCAAGAATTGCTCCATTTAAAAAAATGTTTTCCCTTCCCGTCAATTCTCCATTAAATCCGGTACCAACTTCTAGTAATGAAGCAATACGTCCTCGAGATTTTATACTGCCGGTAGTTGGAGCTGTAACTTTTGATAATATTTTAAGAAGTGTAGATTTTCCTGCGCCATTTTTACCAATAATTGCTAAAACTTCACCGCGCTTAACTTCAAAATTTATATTTTGTAAGGGCCACACATAATCTGAAGTTCCTTTAATAGAACGATCATTTGTCTCTCCTATTTTTAAATAAGGATCCTCCTTGCCTCTTATCTTGTGCCACCAACGATTTAAATCATGGCTTATGGTTCCGGTACCAACTTGCCCTAAACGATATTGTTTAGAAATATTCTCGACCTTTAAAATAATGTCTTTCAACTTTAGAATAAACTAGATATATAAATGATCAAATTCTTTTTAAACTGTATCTATAAAACTTTTCTCGGTTTTATTAAAAGTTAAAAGACCAATAAAAAAAATAATGATCGAAACAGAAACGGTATAAACTAATCCTAAAGCAGAAACTTCACCCACATTTAAAAGAATGTATCTTGAAGTTTCGATTATATAAGCCAACGGATTATATTCAACAATCCATCCATATTCTGGCAGTTTGTTTTTTACTAATGCCATTGGGTACATTACAGCCGATAGGAACATTAATAATTGGATTGCGAAACTTACCAAATAACTAAGATCTCGATACTTAGTAACCATTGAAGAAATAAGCATCCCTAATCCGAGCCCTAAAATCCCCATAGTGATAATTAAAAAAGGAAAAAATAGGGCAAAACCATTTAAAATTAGATTCGCGCCTTTTAAATAATAGAATATATAAAATACAATAAAAATTAAAAATTGGATCCCGAATTTAATTAAGTTCGAAATCACAATTGATAATGGAGTAATAATTCTTGGAAAATAAACTTTTCCAAAAACATTGGCATTCACTTTAAAAGTATCAGAAGTTCCATTCAAGCAAGCTGTAAAATAATTCCAAACCGTAATTCCTGCCAAATTAAATAAAAAAGGCGGTAAAGAACCCGTGTTGATTCCTACGACATTGTTAAAAATAATAGTAAAAATAATTGAAGTAAATAATGGTTGTATCAAATACCACAGCGGCCCCAAAACGGTTTGTTTATAAGTTGTTATTAGATCTCTTTTTACAAACAAA
This sequence comes from Flavobacterium sp. FlaQc-30, assembly GCF_044005885.1. Lineage (NCBI taxonomy): Bacteria > Pseudomonadati > Bacteroidota > Flavobacteriia > Flavobacteriales > Flavobacteriaceae > Flavobacterium > Flavobacterium sp. FlaQc-30. The sequence goes on from NZ_JBIPCO010000010.1 coordinate 41,900, forward strand.
AATAATAGATCTCTATATTGGTATATTTCTTTAAGATTTAACGATAGAAATTTGCTCTTTGGTTTTATAACAAACAACCAATCCTCTTCCCCATTTTTGCTGTCCATTTTCAGAAATATTTAACAATGGAAAAAGGCGCTAAAAAAGCACCTTTTTTCTTACAAATTATATTTGTAGATAACATCCTATAGTTTATCCATATTATTTATCCAAAACTTCAAAAGTTGAATTCATACTCTTAAATTCAGGAACAATCTTTTTCATCTTAGCGACAATATCGTCATTGTCATAAAAATCAGCAATTCCAATTAACTCATCGATATCAATATGTAAGTTTTCATACTCATCTTGTATTTCTTGAGCTATCATAATTTTATTATGATAAGTTGGCAGCGTTTTAGAAGTATCATTCAATAACTCTTCGTATAATTTTTCGCCTGGTCTTAAACCAACTATTTTAATTTTAATTTCTTTATCAGGGATAAAACCTGCAAGCTTGATCATTTTTCTAGCTAAATCAATAATTTTGACAGGTTTTCCCATATCAAAAATATAAATTTCTCCGCCGTTCCCCATCGCTCCAGCTTCTAATACTAACTGACAAGCCTCTGGAATGGTCATGAAATATCTAATAATATCTTGATGTGTAATTGTAACCGGACCACCTTCAGCAATTTGTTTGGTAAACAGCGGCACTACAGATCCATTAGAACCTAAAACATTACCAAAACGCGTAGTAATAAACTTTGTTACTCCTGGAATATTTTCACTTTGATTTTTTAAGAATAAAGACTGTACGTATTTCTCTGCAATACGTTTACTTGCTCCCATAACGTTACTAGGATTAACCGCCTTATCAGTTGATACCATGACAAATTTTTTGACATGATATTTACATGATAAATCAGCAAGATTCTTAGTCCCTTTTATGTTAGTTAAAATAGCTTGCGAAGGATTATCTTCCATTAACGGCACATGTTTGTATGCTGCCGCATGAAAAACAACATGTGGATTATGATTTTTAAATACCTTCTCTAATGCTTTTTTACTTTTTACATCGGCAATTACGGCAATTATTTTTGTCTCAGAATTCATTGCTAATGTCTCCAAGCATAAGTTATGAAGCGGCGTTTCAGCATGATCCAAAACAATTACAGCCTTTGGATTAAAACCTAGAACTTGTCTCACAATCTCACTACCTATTGAACCAGCAGCTCCTGTAATAAGAATCGTTTTGTCTTTTAATTGCTTAGAAATTGATTTACTATCGAGAACAATTGGTTTTCGTTCCAGCAAATCTTCAATCTGAATATTTTTTACTTTTTGAGAAATCTCTTTTTGATTTTCCCAATCCGAAATTAAGGGTACAGTATATACTCGATAATTAAACTCCAAACATTGATCAACAATTATTAACTGCTCTTCTTTAGACAAACTTTTATCTGCAATAATTACACCTTCTGCAGCTACAGAACGCATTAATGCAGGTAATTTTTTACGTAATATTAAAATCGGAAGATCTAACATTCGTTTAGATGCATTCTGATTATTTTTATCAACGAAACCTACTATTTTAAATCTAGAAGGAGTTTCAAACTTCAAAGCATTGGCAACAGAGATGGCATTTGCATCTGTACCATAAATTACTGTTCGAATAAGTTTAGAATTTGTCTTTTCTGAAAAGTACATTTCAAAAGTTTGTTTTACAATTACTCGGTACAAAAACAAACTGCAAAATGATAAAACCAAATTGATAAAAAGAGCAGTATTCAAAAAGGCCTTATGTCCTGTATACAATTCAAAAACTAAATTGAAAAATAAAAAGAATACTAAAACTGACATTTGAGAAAACAACAGTTTTATCGCATCAATAAAAGAGGAATGCCTAATAATCCCCGAATAGGTTCTGAACAACCAAAAGAAAAATATATTTACGACTAGTAAACTAGCAACAAAATATGATTGATGTGATGTAATAATATACCCTAATCCCGTTCCCTCAAAAAGCATATAGGTAAAGGTGAAAGAAAAAATTAGTACCATTATATCAATGGCAATAATAATCCAGCGCGGCAAATAACTAAGGCTATTAATATTTGCTCTTAAATTCCTTGGTGAAAAAGAATTGTACAATATAGAGGCTATTTTGGTTGGTTGATCTGTCTCCAATTTGGTCTGATTTCGTTCTGTAAACTTTGTATATCTTACAAAAATACAAATTAAAGGGTTTAAAAATTTATTTCTATAATAAATTAAACTTTAACTCCTTTTTTCTTTTGTTTTAAAAATTCTATTAAATAGGCCCCATACCCAGATTTTAATAACGGTAATGCTAATTCCTCAAGCTGAGCATCATCAATAAACCCCTGTCGCCAAGCAATTTCCTCAATGCACCCCACTTTTAAACCTTGTCTTTCTTCAAGAACCTGAACAAATTGTCCAGCCTGCATTAAACTATTAAATGTTCCTGTATCTAGCCAAGCTGTACCTCTGCTCAAGATACCAACTTTTAGCTTTCCTTTTTCAAGATAAACTTTATTTACGTCGGTAATTTCGTATTCTCCACGAGCGCTAGGCTTAATATTTTTAGCAATTTCTACAACTGAGTTATCATAAAAATACAATCCTGGTACGGCATAATTTGATTTTGGTTCTTTAGGTTTTTCTTCTATCGAAATTGCGTTAAAGCTTTGATCAAATTCAATCACTCCATATCTTTCAGGATCTGAAACATGGTAAGCAAAAACAACTCCTCCATTTGGTTTTGTATTTGACTTTAAAAGTTCTTGCATATTTGATCCGAAAAAAATATTATCTCCCAATATCAACGCTACATCATCATGACCAATAAATTCTTCTCCAATTACAAAAGCTTGAGCTAATCCATTTGGATCTGGCTGATCCGCATAACTAAATTTGCAACCAATTGAACTTCCGTCTCCTAAAAGTTTTTTAAAATGAGGAAGATCATGGGGTGTTGATATAATTAAAATTTCATTTATTCCAGCCATCATCAAAGTTGACAATGGATAATATATCATTGGCTTATCGTAAACTGGCATTAGCTGTTTACTAACTGCTAATGTCAATGGGTGCAATCTTGTTCCAGAACCTCCAGCCAATATAATTCCTTTCATAAAATTTGATTTTAGATTTCAAAATCTTGGTTCAAAATCGAATACAAAATATAATATCCTTTTTAAACAAACATTTTCTTTAGACTATCTTTGTAATTTGGGACTTCTAAATTATAGACTGCCTTTATTTTTGTCTTATTTAATAATGAAAAACTCGGGCGTTTTGCTGGAGTAAGGTAAGATGAAGAAGGAATCCCCTCAATTTTGCATTTGTAACCCCCAAGCTCTTTAATACTTAATGCGAATTCGTACCAGCTAATTTCGCCTTCATTAGAGTAATTATAGATTCCAGGAATCCACTCGGTAGATTCAATTATATCAATCATTACTTTTGCTAAATCTGCCGCATATGTTGGAGAACCAATCTGATCATTTACAACATTAATCTCCTCTTTTTCTTGCATTAATCGTTGCATCGTTTTTACAAAATTGTTTCCAAATTTACTGTAAACCCAAGAAGTTCTAATAATAATCGATTCGGGATTTTCTTTTAAGCAGGCCTTCTCACCTGCCAGTTTGCTTTCTCCATAAACATTTATGGGATTTGTTGCCGCCTCTTCATCTAAAGCAATTGAAGACAAACCATCAAAAACGTAATCTGTCGAAATATAAATTAATTTAATATTATTTTTCGCAGTATATTTAGCAATTAATTCTACCGCTAAATGATTGACCTTAAATGCTAATTCCTTTTCTGATTCAGCTTTATCAACAGCAGTATAAGCCCCGCAATTAAATATTATATCTGGTTTAATTGCTGCTAATTGTGATTCCAATAAATCTAAATCATCCAATGTCGCTTTTATACGATCAGCAAACATCCATTCATATTGAGAATACGATGGAGATAAAACCAAAAGTTCAGACCCTAATTGTCCTGTTGCTCCAGTTACAAGAATTTTTTTCATTAAAATAAGCTACTACAATTTTCAATAAAAGGAAGAATTTGATCTTTTTCGGAAACTATCGCTTCATCTAAACTGATACCCCAATCAATATTTAATGATGGATCATCATATTTAATTCCGCCTTCGGCATCTTTATTATAAAACTGATCACATTTATACATTATTGATGCTGTTTCGCTGATAACTGAAAATCCATGTGCAAAACCTTGAGGAACTAAGAGCTGTTTTTTATTCTCTGCCGATAGTAAAACGTTAAATGATTTTCCGTAAGTTGAAGAATCTTTTCTTAAATCAACCACAACATCAATAATTTCACCTTCTAAAACGCGGATTAATTTTGTCTGTGCAAAAGGAGGATTCTGATAATGTAAACCTCTTAAAGTTCCTTTTTTTGAAAATGATTGGTTGTCTTGTACAAATTCAATATCAATTCCCAAATCTGCAAATTTTGTTTTGCTATAAGATTCAAAAAAATAACCTCTATCATCTCCAAAAACAATTGGCTCAATAATTAATAAATCTTTTATAGATGTTTTTTCAATTTTCACACTTTTCCTTATTAACTATTTGCCTTAAAAAAGACATCTAATACATTTTTAATTCTATCTTGATCTTCGTTGGTCAAATTTGATCCTGATGGCAAACATAATCCATTTTCAAATAACTCTTCAGCTACTTTAGAACCATAATACGGATATTCATTAAAAACTGGCTGCAAATGCATTGGTTTCCAAAGTGGTCTGCTTTCTATATTTTCTACTTCAAAAGCTAATCTTAAATTTTCTCTGGTCTTACCTCCGTTTTTCTTAGAATCAATAATAATTGCGGATAACCAATGATTTGAAAAATAGTTATCATTTGGTTCTGTTAAAACTGTTATACTATCAACATTTCTAAAATAATCTACATAAAAATCATGCATGTTTCTTCTAAACTTAACATGATCATCTAAAACTTCCATTTGCCCTCTGCCAATTCCTGCGCAAATATTACTCATTCTATAATTGTAACCAACTTCACTATGTTGATAGTGTGGAGCATTATCTCTTGCTTGAGTAGAAAGGAAAACTGCTTTTTCTTTAGTGTTTTTATTTCTTGTTACAATAGCACCTCCTCCAGAAGTTGTGATAATTTTATTTCCATTAAAAGAAAGGACACCAATTTCACCAAAAGTTCCACATTTTTTATTTTTATAATGACTTCCTAATGCTTCTGCACTATCTTCTAAAATAGGGATTTCATATTTTTCTGAAATAGCCTGCACTTCCTCAATTTTATATGGCATTCCATATAGATCTACAGCAATAATTACTTTTGGTTTTTTACCTTTAGAAATTCTATCAACAATAGCTTTTTCTAAAGCTATCGGACACAAATTCCATGTATCTAGCTCGCTATCTATAAAAACTGGTGTAGCGCCTTGATACATTATCGGATTTGCTGAAGCCGAAAATGTCATACTTTGACAAAGTACCTCATCGCCAGATTTAACTCCTAACAAAATTAATCCTAAATGAATAGCGGCTGTGCCAGAGCTTAAAGCGCCAACATATATTTCTTCATTTAAATACTGTTCTAAATCTTTCTCAAAACCATTTACATTAGGCCCTAATGGAGCTACCCAATTTGTATCAAAAGCTTCTTGCACATACTTTTGTTCCGTACCTCCCATATGTGGAGATGACAACCATATTTTTGATTTATTCATTTACTTTATTGTATTTAATAATTTTTCCCGGGTTTCCGACAACTACTGCATAATCAGGAATATCTTTAAGTATTACTGCTCCGGCACCCACAGTTACCCATTTACCAATTTTAACACCTTGAATTACACATGCCCCAATACCAATATGAGTTCCTTCTCCAACAAAAACATTCCCTGCTAATGTTGAATTAGGAGAAATATGAACAAAATCATCAACTTTACAATCATGTTCTACTATAGCCGCTGTGTTAATTATGCAATGTTTACCTATTTGTGCATCTGAATTGACTATTACACCTGCCATAATAACTGTTCCCTCTCCAATTTTTGAATTTTCCGAGATTATGGCTTTAGAATGTAATACTGTAAAAAAAGAGTTTTCTATTTTTGAAACTATAACTTTACGAATCTGATTATTACCTATTGAAACAACTATTTTACCTGCCTTCAATTTTAATAATTGCAATGAATTAAGAATCGGAATATTATTTATTATTTCCGTTTTTGGCTGATCATCAAAAACAGCATTAACAGTTATGTTATTACTTTTTAATGCTTCAATAATCACCTTACAATGACCACTCGCTCCATATAAATATTTAGCATTCTCCATTAAATTTTTCTGTTGTGGCAACATTTGCTGCATTAATTCCTTCGCTTTTAATTACTTTTTGAAATGTTTTTATCAGTATTTTAAAATCTAAAATACATGAAATATTGTTGACGTACCAAACATCATATTCAAATTTTTGAGGCCATGAAATTGCATTTCTCCCATTCACCTGTGCCCATCCAGTAATTCCGGGCTTAACATTATGTCGTTGCTTTTGAAATTCATTATATAAAGGTAGATATTCCGGTAATAACGGACGTGGTCCTATAAGACTCATATCACCTTTTAAAACATTTAATAATTGAGGAATTTCATCTAATGAAGTTGTTCGTACAAATTTGCCTACCTTAGTTAATCTTTCAGCATCTGGTAATAGCTCCCCATGAACATCCTTTTTATCATTCATGGTTTTAAATTTGATTATTTTAAATATTTTTCCATTTTTACCTGGTCGCTTTTGAACAAAAAAAGGCTTTCCATTATTTGCAATGGTCAGAAATAATGTAATAATTAAGATCAAGGAAAAAATAGCAAGTAAAACAAAAAATGATATTACAATATCAATAATACGTTTAAAAAAAAAACTATACATCTATTTTTTGTTTTATTAAATGATATGACTTATCAACTGTATATTCATTTTTCAGCAAATTCCATGCGTTTTCCTTCATATTATTGAAATGCTTTTCATCTATTAGCATTTTTTCAATAGCCTGATTCATGGCTAAAATATCTCCAGAAATAACTGAAAAACCGCAGTTGTTTTTTTCTATAACTGTACCAATATCTGTACTTTCATCAGTAGCTGAAATAATAGGCATCTTCATCTCTAAATACGAAAGTAACCTTGAAGGAAAATTAGGAATAGTGAAATCTTTATGTAAAAAAATCATTCCAACATCACAGGCATTCAATAACAAATCATAATCCGCTTTAGGTAAGCCATTTAATAACAATGCATTATCTGGATTTAATCTCAAAAACCAATCTTTAATTCTATTGTATTCTGTACCTGTACCAACAATTAAAAAAAAAGCATCTTGATTTGTGTTAGATTGAATTGTCTTCAGTAAAAAATCTATTCCTTGTGGCTTTCCGAGATTACCACCATAAACAAATATTTTTTTCCCAATAGGTAAATTATACTTAATCTTTATTTTTGTTTTGTCAGCTTCATTTTGAAAAAAGACAAAAGGTTCTATAGAGTTCGGGTTAACTTCTACTTTTTCAAATCCAACACTTGGATTATGATCCAAAATATATTCTCTATTAGCTTCGGACATGCATCCTATCATGTCTGAAAGCTTATATAGTTTTTTTTCTTTTTTCAAAAAAATATTATGTAAGACTCCGTTCTCTTTAAGCATTTTCATGTCAACTGCATTCTGAGGAAAAATATCCTTCAACAATAAATAGGAATAAGCTTTATCACGTTGCTTTATAAAATTAATAACTTTTGAAAAAGTAATGGGAGGAGTAGAATAAATGATTAAATCAAACTTTATATCGAAAAAATATTTTTTTATTGCTTTAAGAAATTGGTATTCAATTGCTAAAACACCCATCCCTTTTTCTACAATATTTGTTTTTTGAAGATTAAATGTTTGCACATTTAAAATCGTTCCTTCAACTTCTTTTTTTACAAATGTTTTTCTTCTTTCTCTTCGTTCAACAGGACATACAGCAAAAATCTCGTGGCCTTCTTGATAAAATTTACGAAGAAGGTCGTTATAAATTCCTCTATCTGAAAAGGAATTAATTTTTACCATCGTTAAAAAAAGTACTTTCATATGAATTGTTTGCTATATTTCACTCCAAACAACTCGCTTCACATAGTCAGTATAACTTAAAATTATACGAACCATTTTTTCAGAAACATTCGGCATTGAATAATCAGCAACTGGCCTGAAATTTCTTTCTTTTCCAGTTTTCTGATATTGCAATTGTACTAATCCTTGCATGATTCTTTCCGGACTTAGACCAACCATCATTACAGAAGTTTCTTCCATTGCTTCAGGTCTTTCGTGAGCATCCCTAATATTAAGAGCTCTAAAATTTAACACTGAAGACTCTTCTGAAATAGTTCCTGAATCTGATAAGACAGCAAAAGATTTCATTTGCAAAGCGTTATAATCATTAAAGCCTAATGGCTTTAAAAATTGTACGTTTTTATGCATTTGAATATTTTTTTTCTCAATCATATTTCTAGTACGAGGATGTGTACTTACAATAATTGGAAAATTGTATTTTTCAGCAATAAGATTCAGACTATCCATTAAGCCTTGAAAATTTTTCTCACTATTGATATTTTCTTCCCTATGTGACGAGACAACAAAAAACTCTCCATTTTTCAGGCCTAATCTTTCTAGAACATCAGAAGATTCTATTGATGGCAAATAGTGGTTTAAGACTTCAAACATTGGAGAACCTGTTTTGATAATGCGATCTGCAGGCAAACCTTCTCTCAATAAATATTCTCTAGCGATATCACTATAAGTCAAGTTAACATCAGAAACATGGTCAACAATTTTTCTATTTGTTTCTTCGGGAACTCGCTGATCAAAACAACGATTTCCAGCTTCCATGTGAAAAATCGGAATATGTCTTTTTTTTGCTGGAATTGCACAAAGACAGCTATTTGTATCTCCTAAAACTAAAAAAGCATCAGGGTTTTCTGTTTCTAATAAAGGATCAATTTTTATAAGTATTTGGCCTACAGTCTCTGTTGCTGTTGCTCCTGCAGCATTAAGAAAAAAATCAGGTTTACGTATTCCTAAATCATCAAAAAATATTTGATTTAGTTCGTAATCATAATTTTGACCTGTGTGAACAATTATATGTTCAATTGCATCTGAACTATCTAAAGCTGCCATAACTCTTGAAAGCCTAATAATTTCTGGTCTCGTACCGACCACAGTCATCACTTTTAATCTTGATTTCATTATCTATATATCTAGGATATTATTTCTTTTAATTATACGTTTTCAAAATAAGTATCAGGATCATTTGGATCATAAAATTCATTAATCCAAAAATTGGTATATAATACTTCTTCTCCTATATTTTTAATATTATGAGTATACCAAATTGGCATATCTACATATGATGGTTCATTCCCGTCGAGATAAAAATCTAAAACTTCATCTGTACCAATTCTACGTAATTGAATTAGTGCTTTTCCTTTAATAACAGCGAACCTTTCAATTTTTCTGGTATGATAATGATTCCCTCGAGTAATACCGGGCACCGTAGTTGAAAATGAAACTTGTCCGCCAACTCCTAATCGAATAATTTCTACGAATGACCCTCTAGGATCTGTATGCTCAACAAATTTTACAGGGAAATGGTTTTTAATATCCATGTAGCAACGAAATGTATTGAATAGATTCAACTCAAATAAAGTTTCTATACTTGGAATAATCCCTTTATCTTGATATTCTGATTTGTATTTTTCTAACAGAGCTAAAATTTGTGATACCTTACATTCTGAGGTATGCTGTACTAAAATTTCCGCCTTCCCTTTCTTGCTTCGGATTTCTGAAATAATTGCATTTACTAATTCTCCAACATAGATCAATTTTAGATCGCCATCGATATCAATAACTGGTTTATCATTGTGCGAAAGTTTATAGCAAAAAGTAGCAACCACAGAGTTGTAATTTGGCTGACCAAAAGGTCCAAAAACATTTGGAATAATCATTCCTGTAAATTGTCCTTCTGAGTTATTTGACCAATCGATCATTAATTCTCTGCCTTCTTTTTTAGATTTACCGTAAAGATTATCCCTTTCCTCTTGTGTTGATGAAGAAAAAAGTACATGAGATTTACTATTTGTTGCTTTAAGTGATTGAACTAGTTTCTGAACTAATCCTAGATTAGTGTCATAAATCACTTGAGGATCACTATGACGATTCATTGCTGCCAAATGTATTATAGCATCACATTCTGCAACAAATGCGTTCAATTTATTGTTATCATCAAAATATTCCTTTTGAAACTCAATTCGTGTAAACTCTTCTGGGAAAAGACCAATTGTATTATATAAATGTGTTCCAACAAATCCTGCCTGCCCAGTAATACCAACTTTTAACATTATTTGATTTTAAATTTTAAAATAATCAATATCGTATCGATATTCGTCTTTAATTTCTCCTAGTAAATAATCCGCCATTACGAGTAATTTAGAATTTAATTCTAAAGATTGAATACTGCTTACATATCCTTGCGGAATATGAAGTACATTTAATTTTTCAGAATCAATTAAATATGTAAAAACCTCCAAATTTAGCGATGGCTTTTCCCAGTTGTTGATTTTAATTAGTTGGATTTTAAATTTTCCACTGACAACAGAAAACCATCTTTGTTCTATCTGATGTCCTTGCCAACCTCTAATAAATTCTGGGCTCTCATTTTCTATAATATAAATCCTTTTGACCATAGAAGCATCAAAATCATTATTATATAATAATGTTCCTCGTGGGTCAGAATGACAATTTCCATTAATTAATTTTAGTTCCATTTTTTATTTACCCTGGCATTTGAGCAACATCTTCTCCGAAAACTTCTTTTCTGATTAATGGCAAAGTTGACAGCAGTTTTTTCATTCCTTCAACTCCCTGTTGTTCGGTATTATGCGAATGGTAATCCTCAATTAAAGAAATATCTTCTTCCCCTTCAGAAAAATACTGTGCATAATTTAGATCACGATTATCCGCTGGAATACGATAAAAATCTCCCATATCTTCCGCTTTTACCATCTCTTCACGAGTACATAAAGTTTCATACAATTTTTCGCCGTGACGTGTTCCTATAGTTTTCACCTCATTATCCGCATTACAGAGCTCCTTTAATGCTTGAGCTAGATCTCCAATCGTCCCTGCTGGTGCTTTATTTACGAATAAATCCCCTGGATTACCATTTTCAAAAGCAAACAAAACTAATTCTACAGCTTCATCTAATGACATCAAAAAACGTGTCATATTTGGGTCTGTAATAGTAATTGGATTATTCTCTTTTATTTGTTTTAAAAACAAAGGAATTACTGACCCTCTTGAAGCCATTACATTTCCATATCTTGTTAAGCAAACTGTAGTATCCGTTAAATTTCTAGAAGCCGCTACCGCTACTTTCTCCATCAGTGCTTTGGAAATCCCCATAGCATTTATTGGATATGCCGCTTTATCAGTACTTAAGCAAATTACTTTTTTCACTTTGTTGACCCCTGCTGCATCGATAACATTTTGCGTTCCAAAAACATTTGTTTTTGTTGCTTCTAACGGAAAAAACTCACAAGACGGAACCTGCTTTAATGCTGCAGCGTGAAATACATAATCTACACCTCTCATTGCACGTTCTACACTACTATAGTCACGAACATCGCCAATATAAAATTTTAACTTATCATTTTTCAATTGATTACGCATATCATCTTGTTTTTTCTCATCACGAGAAAAAATCCTGATTTCTTTAAAATGATCCGTATGTAAAAAACGATTTAATACTGCATGCCCAAAAGAGCCTGTTCCTCCTGTTATAAGAAGAATTTTATTTTGTATTTTCATTATTGATTTATTTTGAAAATCTTATTTTTTTCGATTTGAGTTGGATAATTAATCAAGACAGCTTTATAAGGTCCTTTAAAAACGAATAAACTTCCTGCAGCTACTCCAATAACACCATGTTTATCAATAATTTTTTCAATGTCATTCAAAGAACCTGCACCACCTAAAACTGTCATAGGCAGTGTTATTTTTTCTCTTACTTTATCTATTAAATCTAGATCATATCCTTTCATTTGTCCATCTCTATCAATAGAATTGATTACGATTTCGCCTGCTCCCAATTTCTGAGCCTCTTCTGCAAATTTAACAGGATTAATTCCTGTACTTTTTTTCCCGTTATGCGTGTATACTTCATAACCACCTAATAACTTCTTTTTAACATCTAACACTACAATGACGCTTTGTGCCCCTACACGATCAGATATCTCAGTAATTAAATTTGGATTTTGCAATACTGCCGAACTTAATGCTATTTTTTCGATGCCAAGGCTAAATATTCGTTGCGCTTGTTCTACTGTTTTTACACCGCCTCCATAACATAAAGGCATCATAGATTGACTAGCTAATCTCTCAATAAGACTATAATTAGGTTCTTTGCCCAATACTGTTGCATCAATATCAAAAACAGCTAGCTCATCAACTGCTTTTTCATTAAAAATTTTGACTGCATTAATCGGATCTCCAACATATTTAGGATTCTTAAAATTTATAGTTTTCACTAATCCATTTTCATGAACCAAAAGGCTTGGAATTATTCTAGGTCTAAGCATGTTTAGAGTTTTGCAAAATTATGTAGTAAGGTTTCACCATAATGATGGCTTTTTTCTGGGTGAAATTGAATTCCATAAACATTTTCATGATGCGCTGCACAAGCAAATTCTCCACCATAATCTGAGGTTGCCAAGACATCATTCTTATTATTACACTCAAAATAATAAGAATGTAAAAAATAAAACAAAGCATCTTTTTCTAATCCGTCAAATAATGGATTCGAAATTATTGGACTCACATCATTCCATCCCATATGTGGTAATCTTGTAACTTGCTTAATTTTTGTCTCATCAAATTTTCTAATCGAGGCATCAATCCATCCTAGCCCTGCCAATTTACCTTCATCACTTGAATTACCCATCATTTGCATTCCCACACAAATACCAATAACCGGTATTTTTTTTCCCATTACCAATTCATCTAATTTTTCACGCATACCAGATTTTATCAATTCTGACATAGCATGATCAAAATGACCAACTCCTGGTAGAATTATTTTTTGAACATTTTCTAAATCTGCAGCTACTTTGGCAATCTTAGTTGGTACATTAACTCTTTTATAAACATTTACAAAAGCATTAATATTTCCCACACCATAATCAACAATTGTTATCATCTGAATAATCTCTTTTCTAATCCAAGTTTCTGCATCATTTTTGCTCCAAAACCAATTAATTTTATTTTATTTTTATAATCATGAAAAGTTTTATTCTCTCCTTCAAAAATTTCTTTTAACTGTTGAGTAGTCAAATCTAATTTATCTGCAACATATTCAAACTCTTTTTGTAAAAAGTCTTCACTTAACTCGGGTCTTGAAACTCGATCTAAAGCTTCTTCTCTTGTCATTTGTCCTGTAAGAATTAAACTTGAGAAATGAGCTCTTCTTTTTTGAAAACCAAATTTTCTTGGCAACCAATAATCTTCATAAAAACGAGTAAATCTTGATTCGTGATGTTTATGTTGAAATGGTTCCCATCCAAATTTTTCAATCAATAGTTTTTCAACATCACTCTTAATATATGGAACTAAATTTAAGGGTTTAAAAACTTGCATTCCTAAAACATAACGGTAATAGAGTTTATAACTTAAAATATCTACAAGCGGAAAAGTTTTAAGTGGACGCTTACCAAATTTTGAATGAATATCTTTCACTAACATAGTGTCAATCCCTGGAAATCCCCCCCATTCTTCAGGTTCTCTACAACATTCTGTCGAAAAATTTCCACCTGTCAAAACATATTTAATTTTATTTTTCTTAGCAAATTTATAAAGCCCAGAAAAAAAGGCATAATCCTGAGGTAAATCCTGATCTGCAATTTGTGATTTAAGAAACGCAACCTGAAGATCTTTCATTTCTTCCCAGTTGATAACATCAGTATATAAATCTAAACCAAGACCATTACATAGTTTTTCGATGTTACCAACTGCTTTATCAGTATTCCAGCCTGCATCGACATGAAACAACAGAGGTCGCAAACCCATAATTTCTTTAGCTACATAGGCTACATAAGAGCTATCTAACCCTCCACTTAGTCCTATTATACAATCAAAATCACGATTTTTTCCATCTTTTTTAATTTTTTCAGCAGTTTTTAGTAATTCTGCCATGCCTTCATCTCCAGTCTTCCAGCTGGGAAGAATTTTGTTAATAAAATTTACATAGTAGTCACTTTCTCCTTTTTCATTAAATATAATATTTGGATCTGTTGTATCCATTATAGTTTTGGTACAGATTTGATAAGTTCTATTGTTTTTCATTTAATTTAAATAGTATCTAATTTGACTTTGTTTATTAGTGCCGAAAGGTTATTAAAAAATGACGCATGTTCTTCTATTTTTTTATCATCCCAATCCCACCATTGCATTTTTTCTAATTCATTAATTTCATTTTCATTAAATCTTTTTTTGATAAATTTAGCAGGGTTTCCTGCCCAAATTTCATAAGGTGGAATATCTTTTGTTACTATACTACCCATTCCGATAACCACCCCATTATTAATTGTAACACCTGCTTTTATCATTACATTATCTCCAATCCAAACATCATTTCCTACCTTGGTCATTGAGTCAAGAGGAAAACTATGTCTTGAAAATTTTTTTTTTAGATCATCTTTATTTGAATTAAAAACAGTAGAAATTGAAACCCAATCCATACTATGACTTGCTCCTCCTATCACTATATTCTTTCCAAAAGCACAAAATGATCCTATTTTAACATTTATGAGTGTATTATCATATCCAATATCACAATATTTACCAATGTCAACATTTACTAATTGACTTCCAGCATAAACTATTGACGTTTTATGTAAATTACTATTAGTTATTGCTCTAAGATGAAGTTTTTTAATAACTTTTGACAATATATATTCTAGTTTTCTAAACATTTCTAATAACTTTTAATTGCTCTTTTGGAAATATCACTGTAAGAAAAATATCTCAATCCTTTTTCTAATGCCTGTTTTGCCATTACATTATATTTATCGTAGCTTTCTAAAATATTATCTAAAACATTTTCAATTTCATTTACATCATCTTTATACAAAAACTCACAATTGCCACCAACATCAACATGTGTCATTCCTTGCCAATATTTAAACACTGATGGTGTTCCAACCCCAACGGCTTGTTCCCACAAAACAGAATGTGTCCCTGGGAAAACTACCAAGTCTGCAAACATTAAATGATCAACAATTCCATTTGAATTTTGCCATCCAGAATAAATCATGCAATCTGAGTTAAATAAACTATCAAAGTCATTTTTCATTTCTGTCGTTACTATCCCAAAAATTACAAGTTTTACATTTACTTTATTTAAATTACTAACTGCTTTCATCAATAAGTGAACATTTTTTTTTAAGTCTATCTTACCTCCCGTTACTATCACAAAATCAGATTCTTTAAAATTAAGCTTTTCAGCATAGTTTTTTTTCAATAAAACTCTATCCTTATTTTTAATCAAATCATCATCAATCCCCATCACTAAAAGTTCTATTTTTTTTGAGTTAATATTATAGACATCTCTCAAAAAATCAGATCTCAAAGGGGTTGTACCATAGAATTTCTGTACATAAGGACTGATTTTTTTTGCATAATATCTCCAAATCAATTTGTGAAATATATTCAATGAAATCCAAGTTTGAGCACTGTTAATATAATCTGTATGACAATCTACAAACATTATAACATTTCTGTTTTTTTTAACATAACTGATTACCTTTCTTACATCTAAAAAAGAAAAATCATGCATAAAAATTAGATCAGGTTTTTCTAATTCTAACAATTCTGAAATTCCATTATAAATTCTAACAAATTTATTAAATTTATAAAATGCTTTTTTGTAATCTACTCTTATTACTTTGTAACCATCTTCAGTTATTTTAGTCGATTCTTTTTCTAATAAGCATGGTTCCCCACTCGAGTTGAAAGATACTAAAGAAGCAATAACCGTTACTTCATGACCTTGCAAAACATGATACTTTGGCAACATATTTTCTTGATAAGAATAATTATCAATATAAAAGCTTGAAAGACAAAGATGTACAATTTTCATTTAATTAATTTTTATAATGTCTATATTCGGATTTTACAATAAACTTTTCAAAAACTTAAATTTAACAATTACATTTTTTTGAATGATTCGGTCGTTAGCTTATTTGAAAAACAAAGTAAGACGGCTATTAAATTCCAGTTATCTACACTTTGATATAAATTACCTGTCGTTAAAGAAATCCCATACGACAAAACAAATAAACTAAAAATCACAACAAAATACTTAGTATATCTTTTAAAAATTATAAATTTTACAAACAAATTAAAGATTATAAACAAGTATAGTATAAATCCAATCAATCCTGTAGCCATTAAAACTTCTACTATTGCATTATGAGGATAAGAAGAAGTTGAATCTAGAACAATTTTTTCTCCCCATATTGGAGATTTTTCAAACATAGAAATTGCTTCCATAAATAATTCATTTCTAGATTCTTTATCACCTGATTGTATATTTTCTTTAGTATTAATCATTCTTTCAATTATCCCTATTTCTATTCCTTCACTTGAAACCTTAATATAAAGCAATATACAAGCTAGAGTAATAAAAATAGATGTCATCAAAAAATTTAAAGAATACTTAAGTGAAAATTTTGCATATGAAAAATGAAAAAAAGAAATTAAAACAATTCCTAAAAAGGTAAACAAAAAGGGCCCTCTTGATGTACCGAGTATAAGATTTGCAAAACCAATAAACACAAATAAGCAAATTAGAAAAACAAATTTTTTAGAAATAGAATCCTTTAAAATCATTAAAAATGAGAGGCACAACAATACTAAGTATCCGCCATATAATCCAAACGAAATTGGATTGATAATTAATAATTCTTCATTTTCTCCTTTAATCTCAGCACGATTCATTAACATTTCAGGGCTAATTACCCATCCACTTTGAGAGAAATAAAAAAACATCATTAAAATATTTGTTAATGCAAGAACATAAAACATTAACATAAAAGTTTTTTTTAAATCAGCAAATTTAAAAGCTAATAGAATTGCTATTACTGGAAAAATAATACTGCCTATATAAAAGGAATAAATTTCAATTAAGCTTTGCTCTGTACTTACAGAAACAATTATTGTGTCCCAAAAAATCCTTAAAAAATAAAATCCAAAAAAACACAATAGAGGAATAGAAAATCTATTTATTGTAATTTTATCAAAATTTGTAAGACATAATACTAATATAACATACAGGGCTATCAATAAATTAAATGCTCTGTATGTCACATTAACCAAAGTTGAAGGTAGTCCTAAAACATTGGAAGTAATAGCAGATATTGGATAGGCAAAACATAAAAGCACAAACATTAACGCAGTTATAGTACCTAAAAAATTTTTAGATGTTATTTTTTTTACGGAAATCAATCTAAAATTATGTTAATTTCATACAAAGCTCTTTCATCCCATGAAAGTAAATTCTTCTCAGCATATATTTCTGCATTTTTAGAAAGCTCCTCTCTTAAGTAATCATTTTTCAATAACTTTAGTGTTGCATCAGCAATAACTGAAGGGTCATCATCTTTCAACTCAAAAAAAGCATTTTTATCAATTAAAGATAAAGAATCTGTGTCATTTAAAGCAATTACAGGTGTCCCTAGTTTCATTGATTCTAAAAACACATTCCCTAGATTTGAAGTATGATAAAGTGAGTAAGTAATTAATGATCTTTCTAAAACATAATGCACTTCTGAAATTGGCAGACCATCTATCAAGAAAACATCTTCTAATAAATCTGATTCTTTTATTAAGTTTTTTAGATATTTAATATAATTCTGATCATGGAATGATCCTATTATAAATGTTTTTGGTAATATTAAATCTTGTTTTTTTAAAATTGCCAAAGCTTGAACTAATAAATGTTGTCTTTTCCAATCATTAATTCGAGCAACATAAGACAGAAAAGAATTAGGTAATTCAATTTTTGGCTTTGTTGCGTTTTTTTTAATGTTTTGATCAACTCCATTCAGAGGAAAAAAAAATGGCAACTTTTTACTTCCTAACTTATCAAAAACAACATTCCCTTTTGTTCCATCATTTGTAATCAACAAACCTTTGCCAGCAAAAGCAAAACAAATATATTCTAATGGATGTTTCAAAAACAATTTTAATTTAGAGCTTTTGATTTCGTTAATTAAAAAACTACCATACAATCTTCGATAATCAGGAATTGAGGTTAATTTACCAATAATTGCAGTAAGACCAGCGAGAGATCCAAATCCGACAATTTGATTTATTTTTTCCTTATTTACTATTGAAATTCCTTTTATAATAACTTTTAAAAATAAGAATAAAGAAAATATTTTTTTTCTTGAATTAAAGTTAAAAGGATATATTACTATTTTATCAGTATATTTTTCTGGTATATTAAGAGATACATCACTCTTATCTACAAATAAAATTAAATGCAGTTTATCTACTCTTTTATCATTAAGAAGTCTTAAGAATACATTATTAAAGGCAGGCATCCCTTTAGAAATTTCAACGCCTTCATAAAAAAAAGCATATGCTCCTGTCCATACTCCAGTAATTCCTAAAATATTTTGTTTTTTAATCGGCTCTTGTTCCATAATAATTTAAATTTTTTAGTTTATTATGTACATTAAAAGCGAAATCATTTAGCCAAATATAAAATTTATTATTAAAATATCCTTTGTAGTCTAGATAACTCTTAAGAGGTGCATTCATCATATTATCAAACTCATCCTCAGTCATTCCGATTTTTTTCATAAAATATTCCTTGTCATCATCTCTCATTTGCAAATCCTTATATGCATCTTTTCGCAAATCTTCAATAGCTTCTTCTCTAGACATTTCGCCAGCGCAAATCAAATTAGAATGATGTGCCTTTCTTTTATCAATATTAAACTTTTTAGGTTGAATATATGCTTGAGTAAATCTAGTATAGATTGATTCATAATGTTTTCCACCATAATAAATCCATCCTAAATCATCTTGAATTAACTTCATTCCTTTTTCTTTTGAAAAATCTACATAATTAAGAATATTAATTACTGATATTTTTTTTATTAATTTATAATAAAAAAAATCATATATAGACGTATGGGGAAATGATTTTAGTTTTGCTTTTCCAAATTGTCTATGAACATTTTTAATCAATAGCCAATCTCTTTGAGCAACTCCTTCAGACCATCTAGGAGACATGATATGTTCCGAAGAACTGTTTGAGCCATTAATAATATATTTCACATTATTCTTTGCAGCAATTTTATTTAATATAGAAATTATACCATGATCGGTTGGCACTTCCATACCAGGAATAGATGCTTTTAAAAATGAAAATTGTAAATCTTTAAACTCTTGCCAATCTATTACGTAAGTAAATAAATCTATATCTAATTTTTGTAAAGTTTTTTGAATATTTGAAACTGCAAGCTCTGAATTCCATCCATTGTCTAAATGAACTGCCAATGGTCTTAGACCTCTTTTTTTCACTTCATAAGCCACGTAAGTACTGTCTACTCCACCACTTACACCTATTATGCAATCATACTTTTTATTAGCACCAGCAGCTTTAATCTCATCTATTACTTTTTTTAACTGCAATTCCTTATCTTCAGTATATTTAAAATCTTTTTCTAAATAATCATTACAATAATTACAATTTCCACTTTCATCGAATACTATATTTGGATCTGTAGAATCCATTACACAACGATTACAAACCACAATATTATCTATTTTATTAATATTCATATAAATTATTTATTAAACTGACTTTGTATTTCTTTCCAATTTGGATAACTTATCAAAACTGCTCTATGTATTCCTTGAAAAACAAACATACTACCGGCAGCGACTCCAGAAGCATTTCCCTCGTTAATAGCTTGAGCCAAATCAACTTCACTTTTCGCTCCTCCACATGCTATAACAGGAATCGTAACTTTATCCGAAATTGTCTTAATTAGTGGTATATCATAACCTGAAAAAGTACCATCTCTATCTATTGAATTTAAAAAAATCTCACCCGCTCCCATATTTTCCATATTTTTTGCAAATTCAACAACATCTATCCCAGTATTTTTTTGCCCATTCAATCCAAAGACTTTGTATTGTCCCCAAATATTCTTCTTTACATCTATAGAAACGACCGTACTTGAACTTCCAAAACGAGTCGCAGTCTCTGTAATTAAATTTGGTTTATTAATCGCACTACTATTAAAAATTACTTTTTCTACTCCTTGATATAGTATGTTTTTAACTTCTTCGATTGAGCTAATACCTCCACCATATGAAAGAGGCATAAAAGCTTCTCCAGCAATTTCGGTAATCATTTTAATATTTGGTGCTTTCTTTTCTTTTGAAGCAGAAATATCTAAAATTACAATTTCATCAACTTCTTTTTCATTAAAAATCTTAACTGCATTAATTGGGTCACCAACATACTTATGATTTTTAAATTTAATGGATTTAACTAATCCGCCATCTTTAATCAGTAATACAGGAATTACACGCTTCATTAATAATTATTTACAAAATTACTATATAATTTCATGCCAAATTTATGGCTTTTTTCAGGGTGAAACTGGACTCCTAATATGTTATCTCTTTCTACCCCCGAAACAAAAGGATATCCATAAGTTGTTTGAAAAAGGGCATCATTGGCATTATCACAAACCATATGATAACTGTGTACAAAATAGAATCTTGGATCCACATCAAATCCTAAAGTAAGCTTACTATCCTTTACAGAGGTAACTTCATTCCAACCCATATGTGGAATTTTATCTATAGCCCCTAATTTTGATTTATCAAATTTAAGAACTTTACCCTTAATCCAACCTAAACCAGGAGTTTCTGCACCTTCTTCACTTACATCCATTAATAACTGAGCTCCAAGACATACTCCTAAAACTGGTGTATGGTCTATTAATACTTTTTCTTCAAGTACAGAAAAATAATCCATACTTCTAAGCTTTTTAATACTATATTCAAATGATCCAACTCCTGGCAGTATTAATTTATCTGCCTTCGATATCTCATCGATATCTGATGATATAATCGAATTAGAACCAACCTTCTTAAGCATGTTTTTTATTGAAGTAAGATTTCCAATACCATAATCTATTATTGTAACCATTAAAAAAAAAAATAAATATTATTAAACACTTAAAAATAAATGTGATCAAAAAATATTAACAGATAAAAAAGAATAAAATACTCTTTAAGAATGTTAATAAGTAAATCATAGTGAACGAATTATAATTTAAGATTTTTCTTTCTAAAATCTTCAAACTTTTCTGCTTTAATGTAGCCATTATATTCATAGGTATTAATAAACGGCTTACATTTATCTTTTTCTAATAATTTAATGATTTTGGCGGTATTGCCACCAATTACACAAAACCCTTCTGGAAATGATTTTGTGACAATTGATCCAGCTGCTACAATAGTAAAATCGCCTAGTACTACTCCTGGTAGAATAACACTATTCATTCCAATCCAACAGTATTTTCCTATTCTTACTTCCGAAACTACTTTTTTTCTAGAATCGTGAAGATCATGATTTGAGCTTATAATTCCAACATTTGGTGCTATTTGTGTATAGTCACCAATATATACTTTACCTCCTCCTTGTATATAACAACCTGGTGAATATCCTGGAGATGTGTCGATTCCTGCATAAATATTTTTAGGATTACCAACAATACTTGTAAAATGTACAGGCCAATATGCGGTTTTATTAAAACCTAATACTTTCTGAAAAAACCATATACTAAAAGTTATTGGAGTTTGTGCTTCTCTTGTTTCAAAGAAAAATCTTGTAAATGGTAAAATATTAATTATTTTCCAAATGCATTTTTTCGTAATCGAAATTATCATTGATAGTGAATTTGTAAGAATAAACAAAGTAAAATAAATATATCACTATAAAGTTAAGGCTGTAAATCCATAAAACTGTATCAACGGAAACTGAAATCCATTTAGGTATATAAAAAATAAATAGTGATGAAATAAATATATATAAATGCAAAACAAAATCGAGTTTAGATTTGCCTGCAATATAAAACATGTAACTTAATGGACTTGATATAAATTTAAAAAAATAAAAAATTGAAAATATTCTGGCATATACACCAGCCATAAACCATTCTTCACCAAAAAAGAATACAAATAGTTGTGGCCCAAAGATAAATAGTACTAAAAAAGGCGGTCCAGATATAATTGTCAAATTTTTTGCAGTCTTAATGAATAACTCTTTGCAAGTACCAAACTTAATATACTGTTCTGCAGCTTTCTGTCTAAACACTTCTAGAATAGATGAGGAAAATAAAGAAATTGGTGCATCAATAATTTTCTTCATTAATGCATACTGCCCAGTAACATTAGCTCCAAAAAAAGCAATTAGAAAAAATGATGGCATTTGGCTAGATATTGCATTAAACAAATCCGAAGGAATATTATACACCGGAAAAGTCTTGTATTTTATAGCAAGCTTTTTAACTTCTGAAAATGAATACAAGTTAAAGTTATATATCCCCTTTATTTTGTTTCCAATTATTAATGTTGAAATAAAATATCCTATTAACTCCCCTAGAATTAGTCCCCCAAAATTTTTCATAAAGTAAATTCCTAAAACACTAAAAATTGTGCTTGTAAGTGTTTTAACAACTCTTGAAGTTGATATTGTTTTATAATCCTCTTTATAATTTAGATAACTAAGAATAGTGACATTAAAGCCGTAAACTAATAAAACAACTGGTAGCAAATAAAACCAATTATAAAATTCTTGGCTTATAGAATAATAATCTAGAAAAATATTTTGCCCTAATAAAACAACGATAAATGTCAAAAAAGAAACCAAAATACTTATTAAAAAACAGAGTATTGAAGAATTATTTAACTCCTGATTGTTCCTTGCTAGAAGAATTACTCTTTCATACTTTCCATTTATAAAAGTACCAATAATAGTAAAGACACTAATAAAAGTAGTTAACAATCCAAAGTCAGAGGGAGTATAATTTCTTGAAAGGAAAGGCATTGCTGCCATTGCAATTAATTGT
This sequence comes from Flavobacterium sp. FlaQc-30, assembly GCF_044005885.1. Lineage (NCBI taxonomy): Bacteria > Pseudomonadati > Bacteroidota > Flavobacteriia > Flavobacteriales > Flavobacteriaceae > Flavobacterium > Flavobacterium sp. FlaQc-30. The sequence goes on from NZ_JBIPCO010000010.1 coordinate 65,175, forward strand.
GAAATCGCCGTACCCGACATCACGACTAATACACTATTAAAAAAGTCAGAACGGTTTGTAATTTTACTAATTAGTTTTTTCAAAAGTATTTAATTTCAAAATAGTTTCAACTATTTGTTCTGCACAATTTCCATTTCCATATAAACTATCGTCCCAATTACTAGGTTTCGAATTCATTTCGGCTTCTAAACTTGAAATATCATCAAAAAGTAGCGAATTTCCTCCTAAGGCAACTGTTTCTACCCACTCGGTTTCGCTTCGTAACGTCACGCATTTTTTTTGTATCCAATACGCCTCCTTCTGAATACCACCGCTATCTGTAATAATACCTTCAGAATGAATCATATAATTTAGGTTACTGAGATAACTTTGTGGGTCGATAAAAATTATATTACTGTAATCAGTCTTTTTTATATTATAATCTACCAATAATTTATTGGTTCTAGGATGCAACGCTAATAATACTTTTTTATCTAAAATATTAAACTGATTTAAAATTTTCAGCAATCTCTCAGGGAAATCAGTATTATATGGACGATGTATCGTAGCGTAATAATAAGCATCAATTATCTTTTTTTCGCCTATCAAATTATCTTTTTTTACAGATAATACTAAATCTTTCATTAAATCTCCAACTAAAAAAATTCCTTCTTCAATTCCTTCTTTTTTTAAATTTTCGATAGCTATATCAGAAGTAACAAAAAGTAAATCAGAAATATGATCTGTCAAAATTCTATTAACCTCTTCAGGCATTTTTTTATTGTAGCTTCTTAAACCAGCTTCAATATGAAAAAGCGGAATATGCAATTTTGAAGCCACTAATGCTCCAGCGATAGTAGAATTTGTGTCTCCATAAACTACAATAGCTTGCGGCATTTCATTGACAATAATTTTTTCAATTTCAATCATCATCTTACCCGTTTGCTCTCCATGATTTCCGCCTCCTAATTGTAACATATAATCAGGCTGATTCATTCCTAACTGATTAAAAAAAACATCACTCATATTAGAATCATAGTGTTGACCTGTATGAATAGTGATAAGATTAATCTTGTCCTTAGTTGCTTTCTCGAGTGGAAAATGTTTTATAAATTGAGGGCGTGCGCCAATAATGGCAATTATTTTAGGCTGAATCATTTATTTCAAATTATAAATTCTCTCAATAATATCTACCACTTTCATTCCTTCCAAAGCATTAGTAGAAATACTATCAGTACCTGCTATAACATTTGAAATATTCTCATATACATAATGATGATTAGCGGCTGATCCTTTATATTGACCATAGTCATTAGGAGGATTACTTTCAGCAAGAACCGGCATTACATAATCTTTTATATGGCAGTATTCTACTTCATTCATATATTGTCCTCCTACTTTTACAGAACCGTTTTCGGCAACTATTGTTATAGAGCTTTCTAGATTTTTATCCCAAACAGCAGTCGAATAATTCAAACTCCCCATTCCTCCTTCAACAAAATCAAAAGTTACAAATCCAGAATCTTCAAAATCTGTACTATTTTCATGTATGAAGTCATTTAATCTTGCATTAATATTTATTACATCACCAAAATACCAATACATTAAATCTATGAAATGTGAAAATTGAGTAAACAAAGTACCTCCATCTAATTCTTTTGTTCCGTGCCAACTTGTAGGCTTTCCTGTTTTATTATCTGGTTTATAATAACGATCATCACGATTCCAATAACAATTAATTTGAACCATAAAAATTTCACCTAAAATACCTGCTTCTAATACCTCTTTCAACCAAACTGAAGGTGGTGAATAACGATTTTGCATTACACAAAATACTTGTTTGTGTTTTTGAAGTGCTTTAAAAATAATTTGCTCACAACCCGCTTTAGTCAATGCCATAGGCTTTTCAACAACCACATGCCAATTATTTTCTAAAACTAACAAAGCCTGCTTTTCATGATGTCCATTAGGACTCGCAATAGCTACTGCATCTATATCAATTCCTGATTGAATTAAAGATTCTAAAGAATTGAAAAACTTTGCTTCTGGATAATTTTCTAACCCTAACTCTTCTTTATCTTTAATATCGCATAATGCTACCAATTCAAAATCCGAATTACCCTGAATCATACTAGCGTGTCTTTTACCAATATGACCACAGCCAATTACAGCAAATTTAATTTTACTCATCTTCAATTAACTTATTTTGATTACTGAATTATTTTCTATTTTATATTCTTGTTTACTTTCATCACATACGGCAATACCTTCATTATTAAAATTCAAACGATGTCCGTATTCTCCAACCCAACCAATTTGTTTAGCAGGATTCCCTACTACAAGTGCAAAAGGAGGTACATTTTTTGTCACAACAGCTCCAGCTCCTATGAAAGCATATTCACCAATGTCATGTCCACATACTATTGTTGCATTAGCACCAATACTTGCTCCCTTTCCCACGTGAGTTTTGGCATATTGCTCCTTTCTAATAATCGCACTTCTAGGATTAATTACATTAGTAAAAACCATAGATGGTCCCAAGAAAACATCATCGTCACAAGTAACTCCAGTGTAAATGGAAACATTATTTTGGACTTTTACGTTGTTTCCCAATATTACATCTGGTGAAACAACAACATTTTGGCCAATATTACATCTTTGTCCTATTTTACAGTTAGACATTATGTGTGAAAAATGCCATACTTTGGTACCTGTACCTATCAAACAATTTTCATCGACGATTGCACTTTCATGCACAAAATAATTTTCCATATTTTAGCTATTAAAAAATAATTGGACCTGACTACATACATACGCCATTGAGTCCAATTCCATTTCAGTATGAATTGGTAATGATATAACATCATTACATAAAGATTCGGTAATAGGCAATATAAAATCAGGATTTACAAATTGTTTAAATGCTTCTTGTTTATATAAAGGCAGTGGGTAATATATCATACTAGGAACTCCTTTTCCAGAAAGAAACTTTTGTAATTCATTTCGTTTACCATTTTTAACTTTCAAGGTATATTGATGAAAAACATGAGTACTATTTAATTGTCGAACGGGTACATCTAACTCTTCAATATTTGCAAAAGCATCATCGTAATAAGATGCCATCTTATTTCTTGCCTGACTATAAGCATCCAGATGTTTTAATTTGATGTTTAAAATAGTAGCCTGCAGTGTATCTAATCTAGAGTTACATCCTAATAATTTGTGATAATATTTTTTTTCCTGCCCATGGTTAGCTATCATTCTCATTTTTTGAGCTAAATCATCATCATTGGTCATCAATGCTCCTCCATCTCCGTAGCAACCCAAGTTTTTAGAAGGAAAAAAAGAGGTACTTCCAATATGTCCTATCGTTCCTGTTTTAGCAGTACGTCCATCTGAAAAAGTATAAGTAGCTCCAATCGCTTGGGCATTGTCTTCAATAACAAACAAATTATGCTTTTCTGCTAACTTAATAATTGGTTCCATGTCACAAGATTGCCCATATAAATGCACTGGTACAATCGCTTTTGTCTTAGCGGTAATTGCTTTTTCTATAATTTCTGCCGTAATATTAAAAGTACTTGGATCAACTTCAACCATTACAGGAATTAATCCCAATAACCCTATAACTTCTGCCGTCGCTACGTAAGTGAAAGAAGGACAAATTACTTCATCTCCTCTTTCAAGTCCTAAAGCCATCATCGCAATTTGCAAAGAATCAGTTCCATTAGCACAAGGTATCACATGTTTAACATTTAAGTATTTTTCTAGGCCTTCCTGAAACTCTTTAACTGCTGGTCCGTTAATAAAAGCGCCACTAGCTATACAATCTATTACAGCTTTATCAATTTCTTGTTTTATATGATAGTATTGGCTTTTTAAATCCACCATTTGAATAGGTTCTTTCATAATTTAATTATATTTTTTTAATGCCAGAGAAACTATACTTTCTCCTATTGCTAATGATGATGTTGCCGCTGGTGAAGGAGCATTACATACATTAATTATATTGTTATCTTCAAAAATTAAAAAATCATCTGAAAGATTTCCTTTGCTATCACATGCTTGAGCTCGAACACCTGCACTGCCAATTTCTAAATCTTCTTTTTGAATTTCTGGAATCAATCTTTGTAAAGCTTTTGTAAAGGCCGTCTTAGAATACGAACGGTACATTTCATACAAGCCATCTTTCCAATATTTTAGAGCTACTTTTTGAAAACCAGAATGACCTAATGTTTCAAAAAGTTCTTTCCAGTTTATTGTTTTATTATCATATCCTTCACGAGCAAATGCTAGAACCGCGTTGGGTCCCGCCTCCACGCCTCCATGAATCATCCGTGTAAAATGAACACCTAAAAAAGGAAAATTAGGATTTGGTACTGGATAAATTAAATTTTTAACTAAATATTCTTTTTCACTCTTAATATTAAAATATTCTCCTCTAAATGGCAAAATTTGAACATCGAGTTCTGAATTAGTCATTTTTGCTATTTTATCTGAGTATAGTCCACCACAGTTAATTATCCATTTCGTTTCAAAGCAATTGTTTTGAGTCTGTACTTCAGAACTATTCAATATAGATTTGATATCTACTACTTTTTGATCAAATAAAATTTCACCACCAAGTTCAACAAATAATTCAGCATATTTTTGAGATACATCTGTATAATCAATAATACCTGTTTGAGGAACCCAAATCCCTTCTATCCCTGTACAGTGAGGTTCTATTTCTCTAATCTCTTGTGCATTAATTTTCTTAATTCCTAAAAGTCCGTTTGCTACACCTCGATCATAAATCCCTGCCATTATAGGTACTTCTTCTTTCTCAGTAGCTACAATTATTTTACCACAAAGATCATACTTAATTCCATTTTCGTTACAAAATTGAATTAATTGCTCATAACCTCTTTTACAATTTATTGCTTTTAAACTTCCCGGTTTATAATAGATTCCAGAATGGATTACTCCACTATTGTGGCCAGTCTGGTGTAAAGCAATTTTAGATTCTTTCTCTAAAACAATAACTTTTAACTTGTTATTTTGCTTCTTTAGATTATATGCAGTCGAAAGTCCTACGATCCCTCCACCAATAATGATAAAATCTGTTTTCAAATCAGTATCTTTTAGTTATAATCTCCAATAGTTTTTAAATTCTTTTGGATCTTTCATACCTTTTATATCGAACATATAAATTTCATCCTTAGAAAGTTTTTGAAAATCTTCAGTAGTCATTTGAATATATTCATTATGTCCAACTGCTAAGACTATAATGTCATACAATCCAACTGGCTCTTCAATCAATGTAATACCATACTCATGAGATAATTCATTTGGACAACCATGAGGATCTACAACATGTACATGAATCGAGTAATCCATTAATTCCTTAACTAAATCAACTACTTTAGAATTTCTAATATCAGCAACATCCTCTTTAAAAGTTATCCCCATAACTAAAGCTTTAGATTTTCCAGGATTTTTATCCTGCTCAATTAAAGCTTGTACAATTCTTTTAGCTATAAAGCTTGGTATAAAATCGTTGACTCTTCTTCCTGCTGCAATCACTTGAGGGTCAATCCCTATTTGTTTTGCTTTATGCATTAGATAAAAAGGATCCACACTAATACAATGCCCCCCCACTAATCCTGGCTGATATTTATGAAAATTCCATTTAGTTCCAGCTGCTTCAATTACGGATTTTGTATCAATACCCATTTTATCAAAAATTATTGCAAGCTCGTTCATCAATGAAATATTAATATCACGCTGAGTATTCTCAATAACTTTAGCTGCCTCTGCTACTTTTATAGATTCTGCCTTATGCAACCCTGCTTTTATAATAGAACCATATATTTCTGAAATAAGAGCTAAAGCTTCTTCATCATTACCAGAAACTATCTTTAAAATATTAGTCAAAGTTTTTACTTTGTCACCAGGAACAATTCTTTCTGGACTATACCCAAATTTAAAATCTTCCCCTGCTTTAAGTCCAGAAATAGATTCCAGTATAGGTACACAATCTTCTTCTGTACAACCTGGATAAACAGTAGATTCATAAACAACATAATCTCCTTTTTTAAGAGCAGAAGCTACGCTTTTAGTAGCACCTAACAATGGGTTTAAATTAGGAACTTTATTTTCGTCAATATCTGTAGGCACACCAACTATATGAAAGTGAGCTTTTTTCAAATCATTAACATCTGAAGTAAATGTAATATCACATCCGTCAAAAGCATTTTTACTTAACTCTTTTGATGGATCAATTCCTTTTTTCATCAGATCAACTCTGGCAACATTAATATCAAATCCTATAACTTTAAAATGTTTTGCAAATTCTAGTGCAAGAGGCAAACCAACATAGCCTAGCCCAGTAACTGATATAATTTTTTTCTTTTCTATAAATGATTCTAACAATTTTGACATAATATTTTTATATTTTTCTTATAAATTTAAAAGTTTAATCTAATTGAATATTCTTGAATAATCTTACAAATGTAAGGTATAAAATAACAAGAAAACCAGCCAGCCCTCCCCCCGTTACCAATCCTCTTATTTTTCCAAACTTTTCTTTTTTCAATGGTAAAATAGGGCTATCAATAACTTGAATCAATGGTGTCTCCCTGCGTAAAGTGACTTTTGCTAATTCTGATTGTTTAACTAATTCCGTTAATATTGCAGTATTCGCTTGCACATCAACTTGTCTTCGAACAGATGGAGTTCGACGTATATTTAAAGCTGGATTTAAATTGAAAGTATTATCATTTGCGACGGCTACTCCCTTGATTGCACCATTAAGTTCTCCACGAATAGAGTCTGTTTGTCTTTGTAGAATCTCCATATTCATACGTGCTTTTTTACTTTTTGTATCAACATAGAAGCTTCCAACTTCCTTTGCTAAAGCATCACAAAAATAATAAGCAAACATTTCATTTGTCGAATACACATCCATGTTTATAATGGCAATTTTTTTATCTCTTTGGGCAACCGATAATGAGTTTTTAGCAATTTTCTCATAAATTACTCCTAATACACTATCATGGACCCTTGTAAATCCTTTACGCCCAACATTAGGCAAAAATTGAATTGAAGCTAATTTTGGATTACTAATCCATTCTTCTCGCCATCCATTGTCTCTTATATACATTTCTGCTAGCGAAATTCTTTTATTATTAATCAAAACAGGTCTTAATAATGTTTTTTCAACCATAGATCTAGATTTGAATAATTCTGTCAAATTAGATCCTGCAAAAATACTACCACCACCAGAGCCTAAATCTAAACCTAAAGAACTAGCTATTCCCAAAGCTCCACCTAAACCTGAACCTCCTCCCTTCTCATCTTCTAATGCAAATGACAAAGTTGCCGTGTAAATAGGTTTTTTAATAAACGAATAAGAAAGCCCTAAAATTCCCCCAAAAAAACTTGCAACGATAATTATTTTCCATTTAGAGAGTAAATAATCTCTCCATTCTTTTACTTTTAAAAATAGTTCTTTCAAAGAAACTTCCTCCTTATCAATTTGCATTCTGTTATCCATATTAAAAACTAAATTATTTAAAAGCAGTAACAATTAATAATGCTAAACTAGAAATTACACTACCAATTCCAACCCATTCTCCTGCAGACATCTTCTTTGTATCTGGTTTTTCTGGAACTACAATTTGAGAGTCAGGCGCAACAGTTGGATATGATCTAAAAAACAAAAATGAAGTTGTAACTGCTGCTTTACCATTGGGGTAAATTATATATGCTTTTTTCTTCCATCCTTTATTATCAACACCTCCAACTGAATTCAAATAATACTTGAATCCCTTTCCATCTCTGTATGGAATTTCAGATGTCAACAAAACATTTCCAGTAACCTTGACTCCTTCATTGTAGACAGCAACTTCAATTTCATCACCAGGAAATAATGTTACGTTTGAATAATGATTTTTATCCTTTACAATTTTTTCCCAATCAACAGGTATAGTTGCAAATTTTAAATCTTCTTTCAGTTTTTTCGTTAATTTTTCTTTTAGAGTATCATTTTTAGACAAATTAAGATCAATGCTTTCAATTTTATCAATCTGATCTTGTTTAATTGGTCTTTTAATTTTCATTCCATCTAAATTAGCGATAGAAGTCAAACCTCCAGCTCTCATAACGATATTATAAACGCTTTCTTTTTTATTTGCGAGAACATACTTTCCTGGATATCCTACTGCCCCCCTTACCGTAACCATTTCTGGTTTTTCATATACCGCCATTTTACGAATATTTATGACATCAAAAGGTTTTAATACAAAGTTTTTAACTTGTTCATTATTGTCAGCTGTAATTTCAAGCTCAACTAGTTCAATTCGTTTTGGATTAGCATCATCAATTTCATCTGATTTTACCATCCTTGCAATCTCAACCCTTTTAGATGCAGAACCTGTTAAACCACCTACTTGAACTACTAAATCATTTAAAGTTAAATTTTCGAAATATTCATATTCACCAGGGTTTTTAACTTCCCCATCAATAGTAACTTTATATTCTTCCCTAAAATCTAGAATAGAATAAACGGTTACAATGTCTTCTCGCTTTAATTCAATATCCGCATTCAAATCACCAGATAGAGCCGCGCTTAAATTTACATTGACAATCTCTGTTGTTAAATCTGTTTTTAGACGAATAATTCTAGCTCTTTTTGTATATGCATCTTCTTTTAAACCTTCTGCCCTTGTAATAAGATCCGAAATTCGCATTCCTTCACTATAAGAATAATAATCAGGCCTAAAAACTGCTCCTTCAATTTTAATACGATTTTCAAATCGATTTAAGATTTTAGTAATTCTAAAAACGTCACCAGATTGTGGTTGATAAGTATTATATTCACTTTCGTTTATATCGTGCACTTTAAATTCCTTTCCTGTCTTTTGTAAGACATTGACCGATGCAGTATAAGCAAATTCATTAAATCCAGAAGCAAAATTCAATAAATCAGAAAATTTTTCTCCTTTTTTCATTTCAAAAACCCCTGGACGTTTTACTTCACCCTCAACCGTTACTCTTTGACTATAAGCTGGAATTCTAATTACATCATTCTCTTTTAAGCTAACGTTATCTGATTGATCTCCTTTGACTAGAAATTTATAGATGTCAATATTTTTATAAACCTTATTATTTCGTATTAATTCAATATTTCTATAGCTTCCATTTTTTCCTGGACCTCCTGCTAAATGTAGAGCATTATAAACTGTTGCTAAAGAAGAAATAGAATAATTACCTGGCTGCTTGCCTCCAACAATAGTTACTTTTATTGTTCTAATTTGGCTCAGACTAATGCTAACTTGTGATTGCCCAGATCGAACCGTACTATAAACTTTTGCTATAGCCGTCTTTATTTTTTGAGTGGCTGCTTCTATTGACATTCCTGAAACTGCAATTTGCCCAACATAATCAATAGTTACTTTCCCTTCTACACTTACTGGTATACTAGCGTTATATTCTTGAACTCCATATACACTAACTTGTAATTCATCTCCAGGCCCTAGAATATAATTCATGGGAGTTGCTAATTTTAAATCTGGTTCAAAATTTAAAGTTGGATTATCAAATAGTTCGGAACCAAAAATTAATGCATTTACAGAATCTTTTACTTTTTCATTTTTAATTTTTTCCTGTTTTCTTCCAAACTCAATATCTTTGCTCCCACTTTTTGATTTATTCTCTTTATCCTTTGCTTCCCCTTTAGAGTTTTTCTTCTCAAATTCAGTAAGTTTAACTTTAAGCTTATTAAATTCAATTTGGCTCATACCTTTTGATAATGCCATGGGTTCTACTTGATCAATACTTGCATTATTGCTCTTTAGCTGAGCACTAATTTTAGCTAAATCATCATCCGACAAATAATCAACTTTAATAGTACTTAAATCCTTTGACTTAAGTATATCTTGTGCCTTAACATTAAATGATACTAATAGGACAAAGAATAGAATAAGAACGTGTGTAATTTTTTTCATTTTTAATTATAATTTAACCTTAAAAAATTTGGTCTAAATAAATTGCCTTTATTATGAATATTGCTTTTTGTAGTAATCTTTGTAAGTACCTGAAGTGACATTTTGAAGCCACTCTTCATTAGCTAAATACCAGTTAATTGTTTTCTCTAGTCCCTCCTCAAAAGTTACAGAAGGTTCCCATCCTAATTCCTTATTAATTTTTGAAGCATCAATTGCGTAACGTAGATCATGGCCTGGTCTATCTTTTACATACGTAATTAAATTTTGGGAAGTTCCTTTTTCTCTTCCTAATTTTTGATCCATTATTTCACATAACAGTCTAACTAAGTCAATATTTTTCCATTCATTAAATCCCCCAATATTATAAGTTTCATGATTTTTTCCTTCATGAAAAACAAGATCTATTGCAATAGCATGATCTTCTACGAATAGCCAATCACGAGTATAATTACCGTCACCATAAACTGGAAGTGGCTGATTATTTATGATATTATTAATAAAAAGTGGAATCAATTTTTCAGGAAATTGATAAGAACCATAGTTATTCGAACAGTTTGTTAGAACATAAGGTAGGTCATATGTTTCACCGTACGCTCTAACAAAATGATCAGAACTTGCCTTTGAAGCAGAATAAGGAGAATTTGGATCATAAGAAGTCTTTTCAGTAAAAAGTCCCTCCAATCCTAATGAACCATAGACCTCATCTGTACTAATATGATAAAATCTTTTTCCTTCAAAACTTCCTTTCCATTGTTTTTTTGCCGCGTTTAACAAATTCATTGTACCAATAACATTTGTTTTTACAAATGCTAAAGGATCTTCAATTGAGCGATCAACGTGTGATTCTGCAGCTAGATGTAGAACTCCATCAAAATTATGAAGTCTAAAAAGTTCGCTAATGAAACTTTCATCCACAATATCACCTTTTACAAAAGTATAATTAGATTTATCCTCAATATCTTTTACATTCTCAAGATTCCCAGCATAAGTCAAAGCATCCAAATTATAAACTTGATATTCTGGATATTTAGTTACAAAACGCCTTACTACATGAGAGCCTATAAAACCAGCACCGCCAGTTATAAGAATTTTTTTCATTTTATTTAATTTAATAAATCTGAATTTTGTCTTTCTAATTCATTATAGACATCTTTAACATCTTGCGAATTTTCCTTCTGCAAAATTAGATTCGCTGTATCAGTGTGTACAAATATGGTATTCCTCAATCCCAAAAAAGTTGTATAAGTATTACATCCAATAGTCATATTTCCATTAGCATCGATTGGATGTCCTTTTAACACGAGATATTCATAAACAGATTCAAATGACCCCAAATCTGACCATGAAAAAGAAGCTGGAACTACTTTAATTTTTTTACTTCGTTCCATTACTGCATAATCAATACTTATCGATGGAATTTGCATTGATAGATCTAAATCTAAAAAACCGTCTTTGTTAGAATCCCAAGCAACTTTAGATTTTTCATACACCTCAGGTTGAAATTGCTCCAGTTCTTCCAAAAGAACTCCTGCTTTAAAACAGAACATACCACTATTCCATAAGAAATTACCTCGTGCAATAAATTCTTTCGCAGTTCTTTCATTTGGTTTTTCACGAAAAGAAATTACTTCGTCTCCTTTTGATTCTATATAACCGTATCCTGTTTCTGGTTTAGTTGGAATAATCCCAAACGTAACAATAAAACCTTCTTGGGCTTTTAAAATTGCTTCATTAATCGCTTTATTATAACTATCATTCTGATCGATAATATGATCCGAAGGAGTTACAATTAATACATCTTCTGGTTTTGATGCGAATGCAGCAAAAGCAATAGCTGCGCCAGTATTTCTTGGAGTCGCTTCCACAATATTCAAGTAAGATGTTTTAGTTTTATCCATAACCTTACCACTCAAATGATGATTATCAACATTTCCTACTACCATTACTTTATCTGCTAAATGACTATTTCTTTCTACTGTCATTTCGAATAAAGATTTCCCTTCAAATATTTCCAAATATTGTTTTGGCTGGCTTTTACGAGAAAGAGGCCATAATCTACTTCCCACTCCGCCAGTCAAAATCACATGTATAATCGAATTACTTGCTTCCATTTTTCTCTTAATAAAAAAGAATCTTAACTATAACCTATTGTCAGCTAAAGTACCTAAGATTCCTTTTACATCATATATTAAACTATTATCCTTTTGCAATTCTGAGAAATTTAATTCTAAAAATGCAGCATGTGCGACACCTAAAATAATAGCATCAAATTTCTCTGTCGGCAAAGAATCTATAGTTTCTAATTTATATTCTTTCTCGACCTCTTCAATATTAGCTAAAGGGTCGAAAATTGTAATTACTATTCCGTATTCTTTTAATGCCTTTACAACATCAACAATCTTTGTGTTCCGAACATCAGGACAATTTTCTTTAAACGTAATTCCAAGCATTAAAAGGCTTGCTCCGTTAACAGAAATACCTTTTTTTATCATTAACTTCACAATTTGTGAAGCAATATATTCTTCAATACTGCTATTTAAACGTCGTCATGCCAAAATTATTTCAGCATGACATCCAAATTCTTGCGCTCTTTGCGCTAAATAGTAAGAATCTACACCAATATAGTGACCACCTACAAGTCCTAGTTTAAATTGCAAAAATTCTATTTTGTTACTGCTGCGACCAATACTTCTTGTGCATCAATATTCATTAAATTGAATATTTTGGCTGATTCATTAACAAATGCAATATTTACATCTCTTGGGGAATTTTCGATAACCTTAGCTGATTCTGCAACTTTAATAGATGGAGCTAAGTGTGTACCTGCCGTAATTACAGATTTGTAAAGGGCATCAACTTTCAAGCCAATTTCAGGTGTTGAACCTGAAGTTACTTTTAAAATTTTTTCAACAGTATGCTCTTTGTCTCCAGGATTAATTCTTTCTGGTGAATATCCTGCGAAGAAATCTTTATTAAATTTTAATCCAGAGATTTTTTCTAAAACCGGAACACATTGTTCTTCGGTAACACCCGGATAAACTGTCGATTCGTAGATTACAACATCTCCTTTTTTTAACACTTTACCAACCGACTCGCTTGACTTATATAATGGTGTTAAATCTGGACGATTATTTTTATCGACTGGAGTAGGAACAGTTACAATGAAATAATTACAATTTGAAATATCCTCGAGTGAGTCTGTGCAGAATAGACCAATTTCATTAGAAGGTTTATCTAACAGTACTTTTTTTAAAGCATCAACATCGACTTCCAAAGTTGAATCAATTCCTGAGTTTAAACTTTCAACCCTTGATTTGTTTATATCAAACCCAACAACTGAGTATTTTGTAGCAAATAGTCTAGCCAGTGGCAAGCCAACATAACCTAAACCGATAACAGCTATTTTTATGTTTTCTTCCAATTCTACTCCTTTTTTATAAGTTTCATTCATCACAAATCACGGCTTCGCCACTCTGAACCACATAGTTTTGGCACAGATATTCTAATTTCATTTTCGGCAAATATAAGATAATAAGTCAATTTATTCAATACGGTTTCCCGTAATACTAATAAATCTGACAAATAAAAAACCACACCACTTTTCAAATACCTACAAATCAACCTGTAAGAAATTCTATTTCAAAAAAAGCAGAAGATAAAACTTCATTTTTGAAGTTTCAACTCCCGCTTTTCAGTATTTGATTGCTTAATTTATAACCTGTTCTATTTGTACTTAATCTTCAATACACAACCTAAAGCTTCAAGAACCAAAATATAATGGGTATTAGATACTTCTTGAACTATAGCACTTTGATTGCTAAAAGCCCCAGATTCCAACTTTATACGGTCTCCAACTTGAATTGAACTCACAGAAACTTCAGCAATATTAGTAGCCTTAAGACTATCCTTAATACTTTTAATTTCCTCATCCCTAACAATAGCCGGTTTACCCAGCCAAAACAAATACCTGACTACTCCTGCAATTTGAAAAACAGAATTGCGATCACCTTCTTTTAATTGTACAAAAACATACGAATTAAAAAGTGGCACTTCAACTTTCTTCTTTCTATCTGACCATTGTTTTACTTGAGTAATTATAGGACAATAACACTCAATTCCAATTTGAGTGAGCTTTTCTGCTACCTTTTTTTCCCATTTAGGTTTTGTATATACTACGTACCAATTCATATTTTTTCTTTAAACTGAAACAAAATATTCAAAACCAACATTTATATTCATTTTCTTTTATTCTTACTTTAATTTCAATATTCAATTAAGAACCAATTCCTTTATAAATAAATCCGATTGCTTCTAATTCTTTTGCATTTAATATATTCCTACCATCAAAAACAAAAGCAGGCTTATGCATAGAATCATAAATTCTCTGCCAATTGTAAGCTGTAAATTCATCCCATTCAGTTAAAACCGCAATAGCATGCGCTCCTTTGCAAGCTTCGTAAGCATCACCAAAAACAGTTAAAGCACTTTTGTTTTCTTCTTCAGTTCTTGTTTCTAGATAATTTAAATCGCTCAACATTTTGCTTTCTGAAACTTTAGGATCAAAAACTGAAATTTTGGCTTGTTCATTAATTAAGTCATCTGCCACATAAATAGCCGCAGATTCTCGAGTATCATTGGTATCTTTCTTGAATGCCCAGCCTAAAAATGCAATTTTCTTGTCTGCAACTGTATTGTATAGTGTTTGAACAATTTTATTTGAAAATCTTCTTTTTTGATGATCATTCATAATAATAACCTGCTCCCAATAATCTGCTACTTCATTTAAGCCGTACGACTTTGCGATATAAACCAAGTTCAAAATATCTTTTTGAAAACAAGAACCTCCAAAACCAACTGATGCTTTAAGAAATTTTGATCCAATTCGGCTGTCCTTACCAATTGCTCTTGCAACTTCATTAACATCCGCACCTGTTTTTTCACATAGCTCTGACATTGCATTTATTGACGAAATACGTTGTGCTAAAAATGCATTTGCTGTTAACTTAGACAATTCTGACGACCAAACATTTGTCGTTAAAATCTTGTCTTTACTTACCCAATTTGCATAAACATCTACAAGAGCATTAATTGCAGCTTGACCTTCTGCAGTCGTATCTCCTCCAATTAAAATTCGATCTGGATTTAATAAATCTGTAACAGCTGTTCCCTCAGCTAAAAACTCAGGATTTGACAATATTTGAAACTGAACTCCATTTCCTGTATTATCTAAAATACTTTTTATTGCTTCGGCTGTTCGAACTGGCAAAGTAGACTTTTCTACCACTATTTTATTTTGCTTAGCCACCTTTGCAATTTGTCTGGCGCATAATTCAATATACTTTAAATCGGCCGCCATTCCTTTACCCTTACCATAGGTTTTTGTAGGTGTATTTACAGAGATAAAAATAACCTGAGCTTCATCAATTGCTCTTTCAACTTCTGTGGAAAAGAAAAGATTTCTTCCTCTGGCTTCAGCAACAATTGCCGAAAGCCCTGGTTCATAAATTGGAATATTATCTGTATTTGGATCATTCCAATCTTTAATTCTTTGTTCGTTCAAATCAACAACTGTAACTTGAATATGTGGACATTTTTGTGCAATTACAGCCATTGTAGGCCCTCCTACATATCCAGCGCCAATGCAGCAAATTTTCGTAACTTCCATTTACTATTCTATTTTCTATATTTTATTTTAAATTATTCCAATACCAGCTTACTGCTTCTTTTAATCCTTGTTGCAAAGAGAATTTTGGATTATATCCTAATATGTTCTTTGCTTTTTCTATACTGGCTAATAAATGAGGTATATCACCCGCTCTATTTACTCCATATACAATTTCAACATCAGCAATCTTGGCATCAAACTCAGACAAATATTCTTTTAAATACTTAACCAAATCATTCAATGTATTGCGATCTCCAAAAGCTGTATTATAAACTGTATTTAAAGCCTTTTCATCCTGCGTCGTCATGGCCAATTCATTCATCTGAATTACATTATCAATATAGGTAAAATCTCGTGAATAATTACCATCACCATTAATTACTGGGCTATCATAATTCATTAACTGGGTCACAAATTTAGGTATAACAGCCGCATAAGCACCATCTAGATCTTGTTTTCTTCCAAAAACATTAAAATAACGCAATCCGATAGTTTCTAAACCATATGTTTTACTAAAAATTTCTGCATATAACTCGTTTACATATTTAGTGATTGCATACGGAGATAATGGCTTCCCAATGACATCTTCAACTTTTGGAAGACCTTCAGAGTCTCCATATGTAGAAGAGCTTGCCACATAAATAAAACGTTTTACTTTTGCATCTCGAGAAGCAACTAACATATTTAAAAAACCAAAAACATTTACATCATTTATGGCAACTTGGATCGTTTATTGACCTTGGAACAGAACCTAGTGCTGCTTGATGCAAAACATAATCAACTCCCGCAACTGCCAAATTACAATCTGCAATATTCCTAATATCTCCTTCGATTAATCTGAAGTTTGGGTTCTCTAAAAAATCTTTAAGATTATTTCGGTGGCCTGTCGAAAAATTATCTAAACAAACTACCTTATGTCCCAGCCCTAAGAAATACTCAGACAAATTTGAGCCAATAAAACCCGCTCCACCTGTTATTAAAATTGTATTTTGACCTGTAGTTTTCATATGCTATAATTATTTTTTCTTAAATTTATTAGAAATTGCACTCCAAATTCCATTCTTCTTATCTTCATCATGATATCCATTGGCATAAGCACCATAGCCGTAACCATATCCATATGTTGAACCATATTTAGCCTTATTTTCGTAGCTGTTTAAAATAATACTAGCGTTACTTATCTCACCTCTTTCGATTCTATTATTCAGCAACGTAATCATATCTTTTTTAGTATAGTTTTGTCTGACAATATACAAAGTAACATCAGCATATTGAACTAATTCTAGAGCATCTGATACCAAACCAACAGGAGGCGTGTCTAGAATAATGTAATCGTACTTTTTCTTTAACTCCTCAATCAATTCCTTCATTGAATCACTTAAAATCAACTCAGAAGGATTTGGCGGAATAGGCCCTGAAAGAATTACATCTAAATTTGCGATTTGCGTTTTATTTACAATTTCATCAAGTGTATTTTGTTTTATTAAATAACTTACTACACCCAACTGAATATTCTCTAAATTAAACTCATCAGCCAATTTCGGTTTTCTTAAATCCAAACCAACAATAACTGTTTTCTTTTCGCTTAATGCAAATACTGTCGCAATATTTATCGAGCAAAATGTTTTTCCTTCACCACTTATAGACGAAGTAACCATCAGTGTTTTCGAACCACTTACTTGTTGCTTTTTATACAAAAACTGTAATGAAGAGCGAATTCCTCTGAAAGCTTCTGATAGAGCAGATTTTGGTTTATCAAAAACCGCTAGATTTACAGCGTCTTTATTAACTCCTATAATCCCAATTATCGGAATAATTGTCAATTTACTAATATCCTCAATGTTTTGAATAGAATTGTTCACAAAAAAAATCCCCAACAAAAATAATAAAGGAATCAATATACCTAAAAACAATGCTAATATATAATTTGCTGAAGTTTTTGGACCAATTAATCCTTCGCCAATATCTTTTGCCGGGTCAATAAAATGAATATCTGATAAATTTGATGCTTTTACAATTTCTGCTTCATTTCTTTTTTGCAGAAATTCAGTATAAATATTATCATTTAAATCGTATTTCCTTTTAATTTTCAACAATTCCTGTTGCTCTTCAGGAAGTCTTTTTACAGCACTTTCAGCTTGACTTATTTTAGTATTTACTAACGCCAAATCATTTAACAATAAAGCTTTTGCAGATGATACATTTTCAAGCAAAACACTTTTTACGGCCTGCATTTGATTATCAAAATCTTTAAAAATCTTATCACTTTTTACTGCATACGCCATTTCTGAACGCTGTGTCGAGAGCATAATAAGCTTTGAAATATTAGCAACAATATTCGGGTCTTCGATTCCAGCAACTGAAGGAGCTGGAAGCTTTGAATAATCAGTACTATTGTTCAAATACGTTTTTAAAGAATTATAATAAGAGATTTTTCTGGTGACTTGATCTTTTTCAACATCAAAATCCATTATTTTATTTGAGACTTTTACCCCGCCGTCTTCAATATTATATATATTTTTATCTTTTCTAAAAGATTTTAATTCATTACCCGTTTCTTTCAATTGAAGTTCCATTGCAACAAGCGTACTATCAATAAAAGCTATTGTATTGTTAGCAAATTGATTTTTAGCATCGAGCTGCATTTTAATCAACATTTTCACTGTCGAATTTAAATATTCAACCATTCTTGCTTTATTTGTACCCTGCATCCCTAAGGTCAATATAGAACCGCCGCCTTTATCACTATCAATGCTTATTCTTTTATAATTTGATACCGTACCGTCAAAGTCACTAAACTTTACAAAATATTTTTTTTCTTTATAAAAACCTGGGTTGTCATTAATTTGTAATTTCCAATTTAAAAAAGGCAAAGCTACCTGTTCTCCAACTTTATATTTTTTTACAAATGTAACTGGCTCCACAGAGGTAGTTCCGTAAGAATTATTAGAGTATGTAATTAATGAAACTGAATTATTTTCAAAAGGAATTTCAATTTGATATTCCGTCTCGCTTAAAAATTTAATTCCTATTAAAGTATTAGCAAGCTGTCCTTTCGTTTTATCAATACTTACATAAAAAGAAACAGTACCATAAGAATCTATTAAATTGTATTTTCCTTGTTCTAAATAGTCAATATAAAACTGCAGTTTATCAACAACCAGCTCATTATGCGATCTTGACAGCAGGACTGTGGAAACTCCATTGACCTGATCCGAAATACCTCCCCAATTAAATACCAAACTTGTATTTGAAGTAAAAAAGGGATTTCTTTCTTCCTTAATAGAGATCATTGTCTCTAATTCGTATATTTTTTCTTTTCGAATATTAACCTGATATGCAATTGTGAAAGCAATTATTAAACTAGCCAAAAACCACTTCCAATAACTTGCAATTTTTAACAAAAAATCTTTAAAATCAAAACTTGTATGATTCTCAAAAATGGAAAAATCTTTTACATCTAGCATCTACTGAATTAAGTTTTAATTTTTTATAATTAAATAAACCGTAGTTGCCAATGACAATAAGGTAATAATTGTTCCAATAGATTGTATTCCTGTTTGACCAGTTCCCCAAGTTTTTTGTTTTAACGGCTTGACATATATGTAATCATTAGGCTGTAAATAATAATAAGGCGACTTCATTACGTTTTTATCCGTCAAATCAATATCATTCATCTGAACACCTGTTGGAGTCTGACGAATAACGGTTACTGATTTTCTGTTTCCAACAGTTGTAATATCTCCTGAATTAGCAATAGCCTCCATGATATTTACATGATCTTGAAATAATGTCTTTGTTCCTGTACTTCCCACTTCACCATTTATAGTGTATCTAAAACCTGCTAATTTTACGGTTACAAAAATATTGGCAGCAATTTTAAAATACTCTTCAAGCAGTTGTTTTTCGATTTTAATTCGAACTTCTTCCAGAGTATAACCTATTACATTAATTTCTCCCAATATAGGCATTCGGATATTCCCATGATCATCAACAGTAAAACCATCAAAATACAACGATGACTCAGATTTTACAGCATCCACATTATTTTCGGTTGTATTAAAAATCGACACCAGTTTAGGATCAATTGCTTTTATGTTAATTTTTAAAATATCATTTACTTGCAACCTATAAGGTTTTGATTCTACAACTGCAACTTTACTTTGTTCAATAGATGTGTTTTTATCTTGCAGATAAGTAAGGTCTTTTACAGGAATACAAGACGTAAATAACACATTCAACATTAACAATATATAAAAGAACTTTCTTGTCATTATTTTTTTTATCAACAAATATAGCTCTTCCTACAATTTTATCAATAAAATTAACAAGAATTAACTTAATTATTTTTAAATGTTTTTTCGAACGGAACTCGATGCAAAATACTTCTGCCTAGTGTAATCTCATCGGCGTATTCCAATTCATCTCCAACAGATATTCCTCTTGCAATTGTTGACAAAACGATTTCTGAATCGGCAATTTGTTTATAAATATAAAAATTCGTTGTGTCTCCTTCCATCGTAGAACTCAAGGCAAAAATAATTTCAGCTACTTTTCCTGCTTTTACTTTTTCAACTAAACTAGAAATATTCAACTGACTAGGTCCAACTCCTTCGATTGGAGAAATTTTACCGCCTAATACATGATAGATCCCTTTATATTGTCCCGTATTTTCAATTGCCATAACGTCGCGAATATCTTCGACTACACAAATTGTCTGATGGTTTCTCAGCTGATTTGCACAAATTTCACAAACCTTTGTATCAGAAATATTATGACAACTTTCACAAAATTTAATATCCTCACGCATATTTATCAAAGCTTGAGACAAAAAGCCTGTCTGCTCTTTAGGCTGCTTTAATAAATGAAGTACCAATCGCAATGCCGTGCGCTTACCTATTCCCGGCAATTGCGACATTTCATTGACTGCTTTTTCTATTAATTTTGATGAAAATTCCATGATAACAAAAGTAATGGTTTAGTAATTTTTGGAAAAACTAAATCCGATATTTATGAATATCTATTAACTTTTCTAATATTCTTTACGTCTCAGATAAACAACATACCAAAGATGGTCAGAGTTAAAACGTTAAACAACTCTATTAAGCACTAAAAAAAACTAGTATTGATTTGTAGCCAATAAAACTAATGTACAAGCAACTTCTGCTTTTATATTATTTAATTCTAACAATTGATACAATTCAGGATTTTCGGTTCCAGGATTAAAAACTACTCTTTTCGGCTGCGCTTCGATAATATAATTATAATAATCGCGCTGACGAGCAGGATTTAAATAAAGTGTAACTGTATCTATATTCTTAACAGGTATAGCTTTAGTATAAATTTTCACACCCGCAACTTCACCAGTATTTTGACCAATTGCTAAAACGGTATGTCCTTTTTGAACGAGCATATTTATCGCTTTAAAAGCGTAACGTTCTGGTTTTGTAGTTGCTCCCAGAACTAATGTTTTTTTGTTTTTCATTGAATTTAAAATAGGACACAAAAGTAATTAAAAAGAATGAGCTTAGCTTTATGATATTGATTTAGAATTACTACTATTAAAAACAATATCATAATGTTATTATGTTTCAGAATACCAAATTTTGATTATTTTTACTCCACTAACCCACACTATATGGATTTATTCATTTATTTATTTGCCGCTCTTTTTTCTGTATTAAACCCAATTGGTACTGTTCCAATTTTTGTTGGCTTAACGCAGCATGATACTCAAGAGGAGCGTTCTCGGATTTCGCTATGGACTGCAATAAATGTTTTTATCATTTTAATCGTTTCCTTTTTTATTGGTCAATATGTCTTAAGCTTTTTTGGAATCAGCATTGATGCGCTTCGGATTGCTGGAGGTATTGTGATTGTAAACTCGGGATTTTCATTACTTTCTGGAAAAATTAATAAAAAACGAGGAATCAACAAAAAAGTTGAAACCGATGCCCAACAAAGAAACGATGTTGCACTTACTCCATTAGCAATTCCGATGCTTGCTGGCCCAGGTTCCATTTCATTATTAATTGCATTTTATCAAGAACATCAGGAAATGACAGAAATTATCATTTCATGTCTAGCTATTCTAGCAATTGCCGTTGCCATTTTTTTAATTTTAAAAAGCGCACATTATCTAGCACGAATACTTGGCGCATCAGGAATTGTAGCAATCTCAAGAATTGTAGGTTTTATAGTTATCTCGATCGGAATTCAATATATTGTAAGCTCAATAATAAACATTGTAAAAGGAAATCTAATGTAACTTTCGGCTTGAAATACATCAAAAAAGGGATAAAAACAAAAACTGTTTTTATCCCTTTTTTTTAACTTTAAGGTAATTTTTATTCTCTTGGCAAAAACACTTCAGCCATCATACATCGTGCACTTCCACCACCGCAAGCTTCAATGGTATCTAAACTAGAACTTAAAATCTCTGCATGCTTCTCTAATTGCTCAATTTGCTTAGGAGTTAAACTCTGATGTGCCGAAGCACTCATTACGATATATTTCTTATCGTTTGTTCCTCTAACTTCTAACATATTGCCTGCAAAATTATTCACTTGAGCTTCTGTAATTAAAATGATTTCTTTTTTATCAGCTTTCAAATTCTCAAGAACCATTTTACGCTCTTTTTTATCATCTATAGAATCCGCGCAAATTACAGCAAAGGTTTCTCCCAAACACATCATAACATTAGTATGATAAATTAACTTGCGTTCACCGTCAACAGTTTGGAATGCTTCAAAAATTACGGGAGCATAATCAAAATCTTCACAGAATTCTATAAACAATTCTTCATCAGCGCGAGGAGATAAAGCACAATATGCTTTTGCATTGGCACGATCTAAAAGTAGACTTCCAGTTCCCTCTAAAAAATAACCATCATCTTCTGCAGAAGTGTAATCCATTATATTAGAAATTTCAAATCCCTTTTCTTCAAGGATATCTAAAATATCTTCGCGACGTTCCTGACGGCGATTTTCAGCAAACATAGGATAAAGTGCGACATCGCCATTTTCATGAAACGAAACCCAGTTGTTTGGAAAAATACTATCTGGAGTATCAGTTTCTAAAGTATCCTCTATAACTGTAACATCGACTCCTACTGCTCTAAGTTTTTCTACAAAAGCATCAAACTCTTGTTGTGCTTTTGCGTTTACTGTACTTGGTAAAAGTCCATCTAACACTTTTTGATAATAATTATTTACAGCAGTTTGCTCATTCATTCTGAACGCAACCGGCCGAATCATCACAATTGCATTTGTTGTTTGTTTCATTTTTATATTTTGTTTCAGGTTTTATGTCAGGTTAAGAAAAACTTGAAACCTGAAATTTAAAACGATATTTAATCTCTAATTAATGGCAAAGTTGAACATCTTAACAATCCTTCTTGTTTTGCAATTTCAGCATAAGGTATTTCTTCAACAATAAATCCGTTTGCCCGAAGCCAATTGTTTAGTCGTGTGAAGTTTTTCTCGGAAACCACAACATTTTCATCAATTGAAAACACATTAGAAAACATATTATACATTTCATTTCTTTCGATATGAAATAAATTTTCTTTTCCAAAAAGATTGACTAGATAAGTGTAATCCGCTTCCTCGCGGAAACCTCTTTTGTAGATAATTCCTTTATCTTTCCCTACAGGCTGAAAACAGCAATCTAAATGTAAGGCGTTATCACGAGCCTCAAGTTTTGATTTAACTAAATCAAATTCCTTGACAATTTTATTAGGAAACAACTCTTTAATAAAATTTACACCTTGCATATTGGTTCTTGCAGTAATGTAATCTTTGTAATCACTTCCTTTATAAGTCCCTATAAAAATATGATCATTCCAAAGCATAACATCCCCTCCTTCAATATGTACTTCTTCAGGCGGACGAACCACTTTTAGAGGATCTATTTGATCAATTATGTATTGAATCGCATCTAATTCACGCTCTCTATCAGGTAAAATATTTGATTTAACAAAAGTATCATCAATTACAAAACCAATATCTCTCGCAAAGATCTGATTGTAATTTTCAATCATTTCTGGGCGATAAACTTTTACATCATACTTTTGAAAAACAGCATTAAAAGCTTCCATTTCAGCAACCATATCTTTTTCAACCGGATATGTCCCTGCTTTAATATGTTCCAATGATTTAGGATCATAGGCTTCATCTAAAGTTGGAGTTGGCCCATTATGAACCGCAGAACCCAAAACTACGGCCCGCAGTCTTGAAGTTTCGTTCTTTATATTTAATTGCAACATAATTCTATTATATTTTAAACAAAGATAAAAAAAGCTTTACAGTTAAGTAAAGCTTTAGTTTTTTTATTTATTAGACTTGAAGTCTCTTAAAGGGTGTCCAGTATAAATTTGTCTAGGCCTTCCAATTGGTTCTTTGTTTTCACGCATTTCTTTCCATTGTGCGATCCATCCTGGTAATCTTCCAATTGCAAACATTACTGTAAACATATCTGTAGGAATTCCTAATGCTCTGTAAATAATTCCAGAATAGAAATCTACGTTTGGATATAAGTTTCTTGATTTGAAGTATTCATCTTCAAGAGCAGCTGCCTCTAATTTTTTAGCAATTTCAAGAATTGGATCTTCAACACCTAAAGTTTCTAAAACTTCTTTAGCTGCTTTTTTAATGATTCTTGCTCTTGGATCAAAGTTTTTATAAACTCTATGACCAAATCCCATTAAACGGAAAGGATCATTTTTGTCTTTTGCTTTAGCTAAGAATTTATCTGTGTCACCACCATCTTTATTAATTTCTTCTAACATTTCAAGCACTGCCTGGTTTGCGCCACCATGAAGCGGCCCCCATAATGCTGAAACACCTGCAGATATAGAAGCAAATAATCCAGCATGAGACGAACCTACCATTCTTACAGTTGAAGTAGAACAGTTTTGCTCGTGATCTGCGTGAAGAATAAACAACTTATCTAATGCATCAACTACAACAGGATTTGCTGAATAAGGTCCTGTAGGCAATTTAAACATTAATTGCATAAAGTTTTCTACATAACCCTGTGTATTATCATAATAATTCAATGGGTAACCCATCGATTTTCTATAAGTCCAAGTAGCAATTACAAGGAATTTACCCATTGTTTTGCAAATCGCCTCGTACATTTCTTTCTCATTCTCAACGTTTACTGCTTTTGGATTAAATGCTGTTAAAGCACTTGTCAAAGCAGATAAAACTCCCATTGGATGAGCTGTTTTTGGAAAACCATCAATGATATTTTTCATTTCTTCGTTTACCAAAGTATGTTTTTTGATACCATTTTCAAACTGCTCCAATTGTTGAGCAGTTGGTAATTCGCCAAAAATCAAAAGATAAGAAACCTCTAAAAAATTAGCTTTTTCAGCTAAGTCTTCGATTGAATATCCTCTGTAACGCAAAATCCCTAATTCTCCATCCAAGAAAGTGATTTCACTTGTACAAGATCCAGAGTTTTTATAACCTGGGTCAATTGTAATAACACCAGTTAAATCACGTAATTTGTTAATATCGATAGCAGATTCATTTTCGCTTCCAGTAATTACAGGAAGTTCAATTTTCTTACCATCTACTTCTAATGTAGCTATTTTTGACATAATATAATCGGAAATAATTCTTTAAAATAATAATTTATCAAATCTAAGGAATTTAAGACTAATTAAAAAAAGAATCCTGCTATGAATTTGTTAAAACTCCAAAAAAAAACCATTCGAACAAACGAATGGTTTAATCTTAACATATAACTCTTACAATTATTTTATCTTGAAAGCGTTTAAGCCAGGGAAATAAGCAGTACTTCCTAATTCCTCCTCAATTCTTAATAATTGGTTGTATTTTGCCATACGATCTGAACGCGAAGCTGAACCAGTCTTAATTTGACCACAGTTTAATGCAACAGCTAAATCAGCAATTGTATTATCTTCTGTTTCTCCAGAACGATGAGACATTACTGAAGTATATCCAGCATTTTTAGCCATATTTACAGCAGCAATAGTTTCTGTCAAAGTACCAATTTGGTTTACTTTAACTAAAATTGAATTTGCAATTCCTTTTTCAATACCTGTAGACAAACGAGCAACGTTTGTAACAAATAAATCATCACCAACTAATTGTACTTTGTCTCCAATTTTTTCAGTTAAGTATTTCCATCCATTCCAATCATCTTCATACATACCATCTTCGATAGAGATAATTGGATATTTAGCAGCAAGTTCAGCTAAATAATCAGCTTGCTCTTCAGAAGTTCTGATTTTTCCAGTTTCACCTTCAAATTTAGTATAATCGTATTTTCCGTTTACATAAAATTCAGAAGCCGCACAATCAAGAGCGATCATAATTTCGTCTCCAAAAGTATAACCCGCTTTTTCAACTGCCAATTTAATAGTATCTAAAGCATCTTCAGTACCACCAGCTAAGTTTGGAGCAAAACCTCCTTCATCACCAACAGCTGTACTTAAACCTCTGTCGTGCAATACTTTTTTCAAGCTATGGAAAATTTCAGTTCCCATTTGCATAGAATGCGTAAAAGAAGTTGCTTTTACAGGGAAAATCATGAATTCTTGGAATGCGATAGGTGCATCAGAGTGAGAACCGCCGTTGATGATATTCATCATCGGAACAGGTAATGTATTAGCAGAAACTCCACCTACATATCTGTATAATGGCAACCCAAGTTCATTAGCAGCAGCTTTTGCAGCAGCAAGAGAAACTCCTAAAATTGCATTAGCTCCTAATTTTGATTTATTTGGAGTTCCATCTAAATCAATCATCAATTGGTCAATTGTGTTTTGTTCAAAAACAGAAGTTCCAACTAATTCTTCAGCAATAACAGTATTTACATTATTCACTGCATTCAAAACTCCTTTTCCAAGATAAGCTTTACCTCCATCACGTAATTCAACAGCTTCGTGCTCTCCAGTTGATGCTCCAGATGGAACAGCAGCTCTACCTAAAACTCCGTTTTCAGTTACTACATCAACTTCAATAGTAGGATTTCCTCTAGAATCAAGAATTTGTCTTGCGTGAACTTTAATTATAATACTCATTATTTTTATTTTTTTATTAATAAATTATATTTTTTTTTCGAAATTATAAAAATATTTAATACTTAAAACGTATTTAAAATAATAAACACCTTTATTTATTAACTACATCGTTTTAGACGAAGCTGATTCTATATTCTCAACAAACTGATCGAACAAATAAGAAGAATCATGTGGTCCAGGACTAGCTTCTGGATGATATTGTACTGAAAAACAATTTTTAGTTTTCATTCTCATACCCGCAACAGTTCCGTCATTTAAATGTACATGTGTAATCTCCAATTCTGGATGATTTTCTAATTGCTCTTTCTTAACTGCAAATCCATGATTCTGAGAAGTAACCTCTCCTTTACCAGTTAAAATATTTTTAACAGGGTGATTAATTCCTCGATGTCCGTTAAACATCTTATAAGTTTCAATGCCATTAGCAAGACCAATTACTTGATGCCCTAAACAAATTCCAAATAAAGGTTTATCGTTTGCAAGAATTTGTTTTGCAACTTCAATTGCTCCAAAAAGTGGATCTGGATCACCAGGTCCGTTTGACAAGAAATATCCATCTGGATTAAATGATGCTAAATCCTCATAAGTAGAATTGTATGGAAAAACTTTTATGTAACAGTCTCTCTTAGCAAGATTTCTCAAAATATTCTTTTTAATTCCAAGATCTAAAGCCGAAACTTTATACTTAGCATTCTCTTCTCCAAAATAATACGGCTCAGTTGTTGACACTTTAGAAGCCAACTCTAATCCTTCCATATTTGGAACATCAGCTAATTCTTTCTTCAAGTCTTCTATAGAAGTTCCATCAGTACAAATAACAGCATTCATAGCACCATTATCACGAATATAACTAACAAGGGCTCTAGTATCTACATCAGAAATACATATTAGATTTTGTTTCGCAAAATAATCTTCTAAGCTCTCAGAAGCTCTTTCTCTTGAAAAGTTAAAGCTAAAGTTTTTACAAACTAAACCAGCTATTTTAATGCTTTCAGACTCTATCTCTAAATCATTTACACCATAATTACCAATATGTGCATTAGTAGCCACCATTATTTGACCAAAATAAGAAGGATCTGTAAAAATCTCTTGATACCCAGTCATTCCAGTATTAAAACATACTTCACCGAAAGTTTTACCGCTTATACCGATAGATTTTCCATGAAAAATAGTTCCGTCACTAAGTAATAAAATGGCGCTTTGTCGTGTTGTGTATTTCATTCTTTAATTTGTATTGTTTTTAATCGTATTATGAAACCTTTAAAGTTTCACTTGTAATTAGATATTTTGCAAATTTACTTCTTTAAAAGAGTGCTGCCAAGATTTTTTAAAAATTTCATTAATAAAAATAAAACCAAGACATTTAAAAAAGTTAAATTTTAATTTCCTCTAAAAAATTCAAAAAAAAAGGATAAACTAAAAATTAGTTTATCCTTGATTTCTATAGAATCATTACTTTCATAATTATTCAGAAGCTTCAGTAGTCGTTTCTGATTCAGCAGCAGGAGCTTCTGGAGTAGTCTCCTCAGCTTTTTTAGCTTTACCACCACGACGGCTTTTTGCTTTTTTAACTTCTTTTTTACCACCATTGTAAAGTTCATTGAAATCTACAAGTTCGATCATTGCCATATCAGCATTATCTCCCAAACGATTTCCAACTTTAATGATACGAGTGTATCCACCTGGACGGTCTCCAACTTTAGCAGCTACGTCTCTGAACAAATCAGTTACAGCATATTTGCTACGTAAGTAAGCAAAAACAATACGACGATTGTGAGTCGTATCTTCTTTTGATTTTGTGATTAAAGGCTCAACAAATTGTTTAAGCGCTTTAGCCTTAGCAACAGTAGTGTTAATACGTTTGTGCTCAATAAGAGAACAAGCCATATTAGCTAACATAGCTTTTCTATGTCCAGTCTGCCTGCTTAAGTGGTTGAATTTTTTTCCGTGTCTCATGACGTGTTTTTTTTATCTTCATCTTGCTACAATCCGCTATGGAGAGCAAAATATGAAGTAAATTATTCTTTATCTAATTTGTATTTAGCTAAATCCATTCCGAAAGTTAAATTTTTAACTGCAACAAGTTCGTCAAGTTCAGTTAAAGATTTTTTACCAAAATTACGGAATTTCATTAGGTCATTTTTATTGAACGATACTAAATCACCAAGTGTATCAACTTCAGCCGCTTTCAAGCAATTTAATGCTCTCACAGATAAATCCATATCAACAAGCTTAGTTTTAAGCAATTGTCTCATATGCAATGACTCTTCATCATACGATTCTGTTTGTGCAATTTCGTCAGCCTCAAGTGTAATTCTTTCGTCAGAAAACAACATGAAATGGTGAATTAAAACTTTTGCAGCTTCAGTAAGAGCATCTTTTGGATTAATAGATCCATCAGTTTTAATTTCAAAAACCAATTTTTCGTAATCTGTTTTTTGCTCTACACGGAAGTTTTCAATTGCATACTTTACATTTTTTACCGGAGTAAAAATAGAGTCAGTAAAAATTGTTCCAATTGCAGCATTCTGTTTTTTGTTCTCCTCAGCAGGAACGTATCCTCTACCTTTTTCGATTGTTAAATCGAAGTTCAATTTGATTTTAGAATCTAAATTACAGATAACAAGGTCTGGATTCAAAACTTGGAAACCTGAAATAAATTTTTGAAAATCACCTGCTGTCAATTGATCTTTACCAGAAACAGAAATAGTAACTGATTCATTATCGATATCTTCGATCTGACGTTTGAAACGTACTTGTTTTAGATTAAGGATAATTTCGGTAACATCTTCAACAACACCTGAAATAGTAGAAAACTCATGATCTACACCTTCGATACGAACAGATGTAATTGCATAACCTTCTAATGCTGAAAGCAAAACTCTTCTAAGTGCATTACCAACTGTCAATCCATAACCAGGTTCTAAAGGTCTAAATTCGAATTTACCTTCAAAATCGGTTGAATCGATCATGATAACTTTATCGGGCTTTTGAAAATTAAATATTGCCATAAATTTCGACTAAGTCAATTATTATTTGTTGTACAACTCTACGATTAATTGTTCTTTAATGTTTTCTGGAATTTGAAGTCTTGCAGGTACAGAAACAAAAGTTCCTTCTTTAAGATCATTGTTCCAAGTAATCCATTCATAAACATGACTTGAATTTGATAAAGAACGTTCGATAGCTTCTAAAGATTTAGATTTTTCACGAACTGCAACTTTATCACCAGGCTTAAGGTGGTAAGAAGGAATATTTACAACCTCACCATTAACAGTAATGTGTCTGTGAGATACTATTTGACGAGCACCTCTTCTAGATGGAGCAATTCCCATTCTAAAAACAACATTATCTAATCTTGCTTCACATAATTGTAATAAAACCTCACCAGTTACTCCTTTAGTTGCTGATGCTTTTTCGAATAAATTTCTGAATTGTTTTTCTAAAATTCCGTAAGAATATTTAGCTTTTTGCTTTTCCATTAACTGAACAGCGTACTCAGATTTTTTTCCTCTTTTTTTAGCCATCCCGTGTTGTCCAGGTGGGTAATTTCTTTTTTCGAAAGATTTATCATCTCCGAAGATTGCTTCGCCAAACTTACGAGCGATTCTTGTACTAGGACCAGTATATCTTGCCATTTTAAATTGTTTAAGATTGAGATTATGAATTCAGGTCTTATCCTTCGATAATCTATATTCAATCTAGGTTATACTATAATTTTTGAGTATTAAACTCTACGTCTTTTAGGAGGACGACATCCGTTGTGAGGCATTGGAGTAACATCGATAATCTCAGTAACTTCAATTCCACCGTTATGAATAGAACGGATAGCAGACTCACGTCCGTTTCCTGGTCCTTTTACATAAACTTTTACTTTTTTAAGTCCAGCTTCAAGAGCTACTTTACTACAATCTTCTGCTGCCATTTGAGCTGCGTACGGAGTATTCTTTTTAGAACCTCTGAAACCCATTTTTCCAGCTGAAGACCAAGCAATAACTTCACCTTTCTTATTTGTCAAAGAAATAATAATATTGTTAAAAGTAGAAGAAACATGAGCTTCACCCGTTGATTCAACGATAACTTTACGTTTTTTTGCAGTTGCTTTAGCCATATTACTTATTATTTAGTTGCTTTTTTCTTGTTAGCAACAGTTTTTCTTTTTCCTTTTCTAGTTCTAGAGTTGTTTTTAGTTCTTTGACCTCTTAATGGAAGACCAGATCTATGACGAATTCCTCTATAACAACCAATATCCATTAAACGTTTGATGTTCAAAGAAACTTCAGAACGTAATTCTCCTTCAATTTTGAATGCTCCAACAGCTTCACGAATTGCTCCGATCTCGTCATCATTCCAATCTTGAACTTTTTTATCTTGGCTAACTTGAGCTTTTTCTAAAATCTCAATAGCTCTACTTTTTCCTAATCCGAAAATATAGGTAAGTGCAATAACACCTCTTTTGTTTTTTGGGATATCTACCCCTGCTATTCTTGCCATAATTATCCTTGTCTTTGTTTAAATCTAGGATTCTTTTTGTTTATTACGTACAATCTCCCTTTTCTACGCACGATAATGCACTCGGCACTTCTCTTTTTTACTGATGCTCTAACTTTCATAGTGAATATCCTTTAATATCGATAAGTAATTCTTGCTTTTGACAAATCATAAGGACTCATTTCTAGTTTCACTTTATCACCAGGTAATAACTTGATATAATGCATACGCATCTTTCCAGAAATATGAGCAATTACAATATGTCCATTTTCTAACTCCACACGGAACATCGCATTTGATAATGCTTCAATAATTGATCCGTCTTGTTCTATTGCTGATTGTTTTGCCATAAATATATTAAGCTACTGCTTTTCTATTTTTACCAGTCTTCATTAAACCATCATAATGCTTGTTTAACAAGTATGAATTGATTTGTTGAATAGTATCTATTGCAACTCCAACCATAATTATTAATGAGGTACCTCCAAAAAACATTGCCCAAGATTGTTGTACATCCATAATACTTACAACAATAGCTGGGAACACAGCAATCAAAGCAAGGAATAAAGATCCTGGGAAAGTTATTAAAGACATCACTTTATCAAGAAACTCAGAAGTTTCAGCTCCTGGACGAACGCCCGGAATAAAACCACCGCTTCTCTTTAAATCATCAGCCATCTTGTTAGTAGGTACGGTAATCGCAGTATAAAAGAATGTAAATACAATAATTAAAGTTGCAAAAACAAAATTATACCAAAAACCAAACATATTACTAAATGCACCAACAATTGATTGTGATGTATCTGATTTAGACAATCCAGCTACAGCTGCAGGGATAAACATAATTGCCTGAGCAAAAATGATTGGCATAACTCCAGAAGCATTAAGCTTTAGAGGAATCCATTGTCTATTACCGCCTGCCAAATCTTGCTCATAATCTCCAGTTGTAGTACGACGAGCGTATTGAACCGGGATTCTACGTACTGCCATTGTAAGCAATACACAAGAAATGATTACCAATAACCACACAATAATTTCAATAACTAACAACATTGGACCTCCATTGTTATTGGTAACTCTCGTTGTAAACTCTTGTATAAAAGCTTGTGGTAAACGAGCTAGAATACCAACCATAATTAATAATGAAATTCCATTTCCAATACCTTTATCTGTAATTTTCTCACCAAGCCACATAGCAAAAATAGTACCAGTTACTAAGATGATAACAGACGAGAACAAAAATTCAGGAGAATTAAAGCCTAGTAGAAATGCACTACTAGGCAATGTTCTGTATAAATTATAGATATAAGTTGGACCTTGAACCAGTGTAATAGCTATAGTCAACCAACGAGTGATTTGATTAATCTTTTTTCTACCACTTTCTCCATCGTTCTGAAGTTTTTGCAAATATGGAATCGCAATTCCCATTAACTGAACAACAATAGATGCAGAAATATAAGGCATAATACCTAAAGCAAAAACTGAAGCTTTAGAGAAAGCACCTCCTGTAAACATGTCTAGGATAGATCCTAAACCATTTTTAGTTTGTCCCGCTAAACCTGTTAATTGAGTTGCGTCAATTCCAGGAAGCGTAACGTGTGCACCAAAACGATATACTAAAAGCAACCCTAATGTAATTAAGATTCTGTTTTTCAGTTCTTCGATTTTCCAAACATTACTTATTGATTCAATAAATTTCTTCATCTTAATAGATAAGTTATATAGTTACAGCTTCTCCACCAGCAGCTTCAATAGCAGCTTTTGCAGTAGCAGTAAATTTGTGGGCAGTTACTTTTAATTTTGCTTTCAATTCTCCTCTACCTAAAATCTTAACGATTTCATTTTTGGTAGCTAGACGATTTGCTACGAAATCTGTCATAGAAACAGAATCAGTAATCACACCATTGTCTACTAACAATTGAAGCGTATCTAAATTAACACCTTCGTATTCTTTACGATTGATGTTTGTGAAACCAAACTTAGGCACACGTCTTTGAAGTGGCATTTGCCCTCCTTCAAAACCAATCTTTTTAGAATAACCAGAACGAGATTTTGCTCCTTTGTGACCTCTTGCAGCAGTGCCACCTTTTCCAGAACCTTCTCCTCTACCTAATCTTTTATTTTGATTGTGTGTAGATCCTTCAGCAGGTTGTAAGTTACTTAAATTCATAACAGTATTTGTTATTTAGCTTCTTCTACAGAAACTAAGTGTTTAACTTTGTTTATCATCCCAAGGATAGCAGGATTTGACTCATGCTCCACAACTTGTCCCATTTTACGTAGACCTAAAGCTTCTAAACCTCTCTTTTGAGAAAGAGGACAGTTGATCTTGCTTCTTACTTGTTTTACTAATAATTTAGCCATAATTTCCTTGATTAACCTTTAAAAACTTTTTCTAAAGAAACTCCTCTTTGTTTTGCAACAGTGTGAGCGCTTCTCATTTGTAATAAAGCATCAAAAGTTGCTTTAACTACGTTATGTGGATTTGATGATCCTTGAGATTTTGATAATACGTCGTGAATACCTACTGATTCAAGAACTGAACGAACAGCTCCACCAGCAATAACTCCTGTACCATGAGAAGCAGGAATTAAGAATACACGTGCACCACCAAATTTTCCTTTTTGTTCGTGAGGAACAGATTGTCCATTCAAAGGAATTTTCACTAAATTTTTCTTAGCATCTTCTACTGCTTTCGCAATTGCTTCAGAAACGTCTTTAGATTTTCCTAATCCATGACCAACTACTCCATTTTCATCACCTACAACTACAATAGCAGAAAAACCGAAAGCTCTACCCCCTTTTGTAACCTTAGTAACACGATTAACACTTACCAGACGATCTTTAAGTTCAAGACCACTTGGTTTTACCAATTCTACATTTTTGTATTTAGACATAATATATTAGAATTTAAGTCCAGCCGCTCTTGCGCCTTCTGCTAATGATTTAATACGACCGTGATATAAATATCCACCTCTATCAAAAGTGATGGTTTCAATCCCAGCTTTTAACGCTTTCTCTGCAACTAATTTTCCAACAGCAGCAGCGATTTCAACGTTAGTACCTTTTCCTATTTCTTTTTCTCTTGAAGATGCAGCTAATATAGTAACTCCATTTACATCATCAATAAGTTGAACGTAAATTTCTTTATTACTTCTAAACACAGATAGTCTTGGGTTAGCAGCAGTACCACTAATCGATTTTCTAATTCTGAATCTAATTCTCTGTCTTCTATCAGATTTTGTTAATGACATAATCTTATTTTTTAAGCTGATTTACCTGCTTTTCTTCTTAATACTTCACCCACAAATTTAACACCTTTTCCTTTGTATGGCTCTGGCTTACGGAAACCTCTAATTTTCGCAGCTACTTGACCTAAAAGTTGTTTGTCAAATGATGTTAATTTTACGATTGGGTTCTTACCTTTTTCAGATATTGTCTCTAAAGCTACTTCTGGAGCAATTTCTAAAACAATATTGTGAGAATATCCAAGAGCTAAATCTAATTTTTGACCTTGGTTTGAAGCTCTATAACCAACTCCAACTAATTCTAGTTCTTTAGTAAAACCTTCAGATACACCAACAATCATATTATTGATCAATGATCTGTATAATCCGTGTTTTGCTCTTTGGTCTTTATGATCAGATGATCTTTCAACTGAAACTTGATCACCTTCAACTTTAACAGTTACGTCCGAAAACTCCTGAGTCAGTTGACCTTTTTTTCCTTTTACTGTAATAATACCGTCTTTAACTTCAACAGTTACACCAGCAGGGATTACAATTGGGCTTTTACCTATTCTTGACATCTTATCTAGTGTTTAAAATTAGTATACGTAACAAATTACTTCACCACCTACATTTAACTGCTTAGCTTGTTTTCCAGTCATTAAACCTTTTGATGTAGAAACAATAGCAATTCCTAATCCGTTAAGGATTCTAGGTAATTTGGCAGCACCAGCATACTTACGTAAACCTGGTTTACTAATTCTTTGGATATCTTTAATCACAGGCTCTTTAGTATCTTTATCGTACTTTAAAGCAATTTTGATAGAACCTTGAACAGTGTTCGTTTCAAATTTGTAACTCAAGATATAACCTTGATCAAATAAGATCTTAGTTATTTCTTTTTTAAGATTAGAAGCTGGAATTTCAACAACTTTGTGGTTTGCAGCCACAGCGTTACGAACTCTAGTCAAATAATCTGCAATAGGATCTGTATACATATGTATTTGATTGCGATTATGGTTTTCGGGAGACACCCGTCTCCCGAACCTTTAATCAATTAAAATTATTTTTTGGTTTGCAAAAGTAATAACTTATTGCGAGATTACCAAGATGCTTTTTTTACTCCAGGAATCAACCCATTATTAGCCATCTCACGGAAAGTTACACGTGAAATACCAAATTGACGGATATAACCTCTTGGTCTACCTGTTAATTTACAACGATTGTGCAAACGAACTGGTGAAGCATTTTTAGGTAATTTTTGTAAGCCTTCATAATCTCCAGCTTCTAATAAAGCTTTTCTTTTTTCAGCGTACTTAGCTACCGTTTTCTCTCTTTTAACCTCACGGGCTTTCATTGATTCTTTAGCCATGTCTTAATTCTTTTTAAAAGGTAATCCTAATTCAGCCAATAATGACTTTGCTTCCTTGTCTGTTTTTGCAGTAGTAACAAATGTAATATCCATTCCTGAAATTTTGTTTACTTTGTCAATATCAATTTCTGGAAAAATGATTTGCTCTAAAACTCCAAGATTGTAGTTACCTCTTCCGTCGAAACCTGTAGCTTTGATACCACTAAAATCTCTAACACGCGGTAAAGCAGAAGTAATAAGTCTATCTAAAAACTCATACATTCTTTCACCACGCAAAGTAACTTTTGCTCCAATAGGCATCCCTTTTCTCAATTTGAATGACGCAACGTCTTTCTTTGAAATTGTAGATACTGCTTTTTGTCCAGTGATCTTTGTTAACTCATCAACCGCATAGTCAATAAGTTTTTTATCAGATACAGCTGCACCAACTCCACGGCTCAAAACGATTTTTTCAAGTTTAGGAACTTGCATTACGTTTGTATATCCGAACTCTTCTTTAAGAGCAGAGATTACTCTACTCTTATATTCTTCTTTTAGTCTAGGTGTATATGCCATTACTATAGTACTTGATTAGATTTTTTTGAAAATCTTACTTTCTTATCTCCTTCTACTCTAATACCTACTCTAGTTGTTTCCTTAGTTTTAGGATCAATTAGAGAAATGTTAGAAATTTGAATAGAAGCTTCTTTCTTAACGATACCACCTTGAGGGTTTTTAGCACTTGGTTTTGTATGTTTCGAAACCATGTTTACACCTTCAACTATCGCTTTATTTTTCTCACGGTAAACACGTAAAACTTTACCTTCAGCACCTTTATGGTCTCCAGCAATAACTCTTACGATATCTCCTGATTTTATTTTTAGCTTTATCATCTTAAAACGAATTAAAGCACTTCTGGTGCTAATGATACAATTTTCATGAATTGTTTTTCACGAAGTTCTCTTGCTACCGGACCAAAAACACGAGTTCCTCTCATTTCCCCTGCAGCGTTCAAAAGAACACATGCATTGTCATCGAAACGGATATAAGAACCATCAGCTCTTCTCACTTCTTTTTTGGTACGCACAACAACTGCAGTTGAAACAGCTCCTTTTTTCACGTTACCGTTTGGAGTTGCATCTTTAATAGATACTACAATCTTGTCACCAACAGAGGCATACCTTCTTTTGGTACCTCCTAAAACACGGATAGTTAAAACTTCTTTTGCTCCCGTGTTATCTGCTACTTTTAGTCTTGATTCCTGTTGTACCATAATTATTTAGCTCTTTCTAAGATTTCAACTAATCTCCAACATTTTGTTTTACTTAAAGGACGCGTTTCGCTAATTCTTACAGTATCTCCAATGTTACAGTCGTTTGTTTCGTCGTGTGCAACATATTTCTTAGTTTTCAACACGAACTTACCGTATAATGGGTGTTTTACTTTTCTTACTTCAGCAATAACAATAGATTTATCCATTTTATTTGAAGTAACAACACCTATTCTTTCTTTTCTTAAATTTCTTTTTTCTTCCATCTTTCAGCAGAATACAATTATTGTAACTCTCTTTTAGTTAACTCTGTAGCCAATCTTGCAACTGTTCTTCTAACGCTTCTAATTTGAAGTGGGTTAGCAATTGGAGAAATAGCGTGAGCCATTTTTAGGTCAGCATATACTTTCTTAGTTTGACTAAGTTTTTCTTGCAACTCCGCTGCAGAAAGATCTTTTATTTCTGATTGTTTCATAATAAATATTAATTATGCTTCGAAATCTCTAGCAACGACGAACTTAGTTTTTACTGGAAGTTTTTGAGCTGCAAGACGTAAAGCCTCTTTTGCAACTGACAATGGAACTCCTCCAACTTCAAACATAATTCTTCCTGGTTTAACAACAGCAGCCCAATACTCAACTGCTCCTTTACCTTTACCCATACGTACTTCAAGAGGTTTCTTAGTGATAGGTTTGTCTGGAAATATTTTAATCCATAATTGTCCTTCTCTCTTCATGTAACGAGTTGCGGCAATACGCGCAGCTTCGATTTGACGAGAAGTTAAGAACATTCCATCTTCATGTACAGATTTAATACCAAACATTCCATTAGAAAGTTCATGCCCTCTTTGAGAGTTACCTTTCATTTTACCTTTTTGTACCTTACGGTATTTTGTTCTTTTAGGCTGTAACATTTTTCTTTAGTTTAAAAATTTACTTTCTTTTACGAGCGTCTGGTTTTCCACCTTTATTAAAGTTAGATTTACCTCTAGGGGCATCTCCACCTTTACCACCGCCAGTACCAGATTGTTTTTTATCCATTCCAGCAAGTGGAGAAAGATCTCTCTTTCCATAAACTTCACCTTTCATGATCCATACTTTGATACCCATTCTACCATAAGTAGTGTGAGCTTCAGCCAAAGCATAATCAATATCAGCTCTGAAAGTTGATAGAGGAATTCTACCTTCTTTGAAACCTTCTGAACGCGCCATTTCAGCTCCATTCAAACGACCAGAAATCAAAACTTTGATACCCTCAGCATTCATACGCATAGAAGCTGCAATAGCCATCTTAATTGCACGTCTGTAAGAGATACGGCTTTCGATTTGACGAGCGATGCTAGTCGCCACAAGATAAGCATCTAACTCAGGTCTTTTAATTTCAAAGATGTTGATTTGAACCTCTTTGTCAGTAACTTTCTTAAGTTCTTCTTTTAACTTGTCTACCTCTTGTCCACCTTTTCCGATAATGATACCAGGTCTAGCAGTAGTGATAGTAACGGTTACAAGTTTCAAAGTTCTCTCGATGATTACTTTTGATACACTAGCTTTTGATAAACGAGCGTGGATATACTTTCTGATTTTGTGATCTTCGGCTAATTTATCACCGTAATCATTTCCACCATACCAGTTTGAGTCCCACCCTCTGATGATACCAAGTCTATTTCCAATTGGATTTGTCTTTTGTCCCATGCTGCTTAAGAATTGCTTTGTGTGTTATTGATAGCTCCAAGCACGATTGTTACGTGATTAGAACGTTTTCTGATTCTGTGTGCACGACCTTGTGGAGCTGGACGAAGTCTTTTTAACATCATTCCACCATCTACTCTGATCTCTTTAACAAATAAACCAGCTTCTTCTAAATTACCTTCACTATTTTTTTGCTCCCAGTTGTTGATTGCAGATAATAATAGTTTTTCTAATTTTCTTGAAGCTTCTTTAGAACTGAATCTTAAAATGTTAAGTGCTCTTTCTACCTTCTGACCTCTTACCAAGTCCGCTACTAAGCGCATTTTTCTAGGTGAAGTAGGGCAGTTATTCAATTTTGCGAAAGCAATAGACTTATTAGCCTCTTTTCTCGCATCTGCTGTTTCTCTTTTACGAACTCCCATTGCTTCTTATTTTTTACCTTTATTTTTTGCTCCAGCATGACCTCTAAAAGATCTAGTTGGTGAAAACTCTCCTAATTTGTGACCTACCATGTTTTCTGTTACGTAAACTGGTACAAATTGACGACCGTTATGAACTGCGATAGTTTGTCCAACGAAATCTGGAGTAATCATTGAAGCTCTAGACCAAGTCTTAACAACTGCATTTTTACCACTTTCTACGTTTTCTTGAACTTTCTTGTCTAATTTATAATGAACGAAAGGTCCTTTTTTTAATGAACGTGCCATATCTTATTATTTCTTTCTACGTTCTACGATATACTTGTTACTCGGGTTTTTCTTAGAACGAGTTCTGTAACCTTTAGCTGGCAATCCGTTTCTTGAACGTGGGTGCCCTCCAGAAGAACGTCCTTCACCACCTCCCATAGGGTGATCAACTGGGTTCATCGCTACTGGTCTAGTTCTAGGTCTTCTTCCTAACCATCTTGTTCTACCTGCTTTTCCAGACACAACTAATTGGTGATCAGAATTAGAAACAGCTCCAATTGTAGCCGAACAAGTTAACAAGATCAATCTTGTCTCACCAGATGGCATTTTAATTGTCGCGTATTTCCCGTCTCTTGCCATTAACTGAGCAAAAGTTCCAGCTGAACGAGCAATAACCGCTCCTTGTCCTGGACGTAACTCAATACAAGATATAACAGTTCCAAGAGGAATTCTGCTTAAAGGTAATGTATTACCAATTTCAGGTTGAGATTCTGGACCAGAAACTAATTTCTGACCAACTTTCAATCCGTTTTGAGCAATAACATAAGTTTTCTCACCATCAGCATAAGCTAATAAAGCGATAAATGCAGTACGATTTGGATCGTATTCAATTGATTTCACTGTAGCCGGAATTCCGTCTTTAGTTCTTTTGAAATCAATAATACGATATCTCTGCTTGTGACCACCACCCGTATAACGCATGGTCATCTTTCCTTGACTATTTCTACCTCCAGAGTTTTTTATCGGCGCTATCAAAGAGCGTTCCGGCTTATCAGTTGTAATGGCGTCATAACCATTCACAACTCTAAATCGCTGACCTGGGGTAATAGGTTTTAATTTTCTTACTGACATTTTTCTATCTTAGATATTGTTGTAAAAATCAATTGTTTCTCCTTCTTGTACTTGAACAATTGCTTTTTTAATTGCATTTGTCTTTCCACTGATTAAACCACTTTTAGTGTATTTAGTAGATCTATCTGGCCTCACATTCATTGTGTTAACAGAAACGATAGTTACTCCATAAGCAGCTTCAACAGCTTTCTTAATCTGAACTTTGTTTGCTTTTTTGTCAACAACGAATCCGAAGCGGTTTAGAACTTCACTTTCTTTGGTTACTTTTTCAGTTACTATAGGTCTAATTATGATACTCATACTCCTATTATTTACTTAAATTTTCTTCAATTAACTCCAAAGAACCTTCTAAAAGCACCAAATTATTAGTGTTTAATATTGCGTAAGTGCTTAATTCTGAGCTAGTTACGACATTAGAAGCCTTTAAATTGCGTGACGACAAATATACATTTTTATTTGACTCTCCCAACACAAATAGAGATTTTTTATTTTCTAACCCTAAAGCTTTCAAAACGTTAATGAAATTTTTAGTGTTTGGCGCTTCAAAATTAAAGTCTTCAAGAACGATAATATTCGACTCTTTTGCTTTGATTGAGAAAGCCGATTTTCTTGCCAATCTTTTTAAGCCTTTATTCAATTTAAATGAATAACTTCTTGGTCTTGGTCCGAAAATTGTTCCACCACCTTTAAACAATGGATTTTTGATACTTCCTGCACGAGCAGTACCAGTTCCTTTTTGTTTTTTAATCTTACGTGTACTACCAGTTACTTCAGCTCTTTCTTTAGCCTTGTGAGTACCTTGTCTTTGATTAGCAAGATATTGCTTAACATCAAGATATACAGCGTGATTGTTTGGTTCAATTGCGAATACTGAATCAGAAAGTTGAACTTTTCTACCAGTATCTTTTCCGTTGAAATCTAATACTTTTACTTCCATTACTTCTGAATGATTACATAAGAGTTTTTGTGACCAGGAATACACCCTTTAACAACAAGTAGATTCTTTTCAGCAACTACTTTTAAAACTCTAAGGTTTTGAACTTTTACATTATCTCCTCCCATTCTTCCAGCCATACGCATTCCTTTGAATACTCTAGATGGATAAGAAGAAGCTCCCACAGAACCTGGCGCTCTTAAACGGTTGTGCTGACCATGAGTAGCTTGCCCAACACCACCAAAACCGTGACGTTTAACAACACCTTGGAAACCTTTACCTTTAGACACACCTTGTACATCTACAAATTCTCCTTCTTCAAAAATAGAAACATCAATAAGATCTCCTAATTTTTGTTCAGTTGCAAAATCTTGGAATTCAACGACTTTTTTCTTAGCAACAGTTCCAGCTTTTTTAAAGTGCCCTAAAGCAGCTTTAGTAGAATGTTTCTCGTTTTTGTCATCGAAACCTAGTTGCAACGCTTCGTACCCGTCAACACCTTTGGTTCTGACTTGGGTAACAACACATGGACCAGCTTCGATTACTGTACAAGGAATGTTTTTCCCGTTTTCGTCGAAAATACTAGTCATGCCGATTTTCTTACCAATTAACCCAGACATAAATATTAATTATTAATTACTAAAATTCCCTTCAATTTGAAAATAACAGAAATTTCCAAACAGGGAGTGCAAAAGTAGACATTAAAATTGAATATACCAAACAGTTAGAAAAATTAAATCGCTCATTATCAAAATCCAAGAGCTTAACTCACAAATAATAGATCTTAAATTCCACCAAAGAATAAATCACAAAACACAAAAACAAAATAAAGTTATCAACAAAAACAGCGCTTAAAATTAAAAGAAAAACTTCGGCAA
Organism: Flavobacterium sp. FlaQc-30; assembly: GCF_044005885.1. Taxonomy (NCBI): domain Bacteria; kingdom Pseudomonadati; phylum Bacteroidota; class Flavobacteriia; order Flavobacteriales; family Flavobacteriaceae; genus Flavobacterium; species Flavobacterium sp. FlaQc-30. The sequence goes on from NZ_JBIPCO010000010.1 coordinate 107,241, forward strand.
GTACCTAAACGAAAGACCTTTCAGCAAAAAACACAACATTTACATAAACCGAAAGCAACAAAAATTTAACACCAAAACCAAAAGAAGGACAACAAAAAAAGCGAGACATTTCTGTCTCGCTTTTTATATATAAAATATAATAAAAATTATACTTTTATTTCCACTTCAACACCACTTGGCAATTCAAGTTTCATTAAAGCATCAATAGTTTTAGATGAAGATGAATAAATATCAATCAATCTCTTGTATGACATTACTTCAAATTGTTCTCTCGCTTTTTTGTTAACGTGCGGAGAACGCAACACAGTGAAAAGTTTTTTGTGAGTTGGCAACGGAATTGGACCTGTTACAACTGCTCCAGTAGTTTTTACTGTTTTTACGATCTTTTCAGCAGATTTATCTACCAACATGTGATCGTAAGATTTTAGTTTTATTCTGATTTTTTGACTCATTTTCTTAAAATTAAGCGTTACCTTTTGCTTTTTTGATTACCTCTTCTGAAATATTAGAAGGTGTTTCTGCATAGTGAGAAAACTCCATTGTTGAAGTAGCTCTACCAGAAGATAAAGTTCTTAACGTAGTTACGTATCCAAACATTTCTGACAAAGGCACATCAGCCTTAATAGTTTTAGCACCATTTCTATCACCCATATCATTAACCTGACCCCTACGACGGTTCAAGTCACCTACGATATCACCCATGTTTTCTTCTGGAGTAATAACCTCGATTTTCATGATTGGCTCAAGAATAACAGCTCCAGCAGCACGTCCTGACTCTTTATAACCCATTCTTGCAGCTAATTCAAAAGATAATGCATCAGAATCCACAGGGTGGAAAGATCCATCAGTTAAAGTAACTTTTAAACTATCCACAGCATAACCTGCCAACGGACCAGTTTTCATAGCTTCTCTAAATCCTTTTTCAACAGCAGGGATATATTCTTTAGGAACGTTACCACCTTTTACAGCATTGATAAATTGTAATCCAACTGGAACTTTACCATCAACTTCATCAGCAGGCTCGATTGTAAATACGATATCACCGAATTTACCACGACCTCCAGATTGTTTCTTGTAAGTCTCTCTATGTGTTGCAGATCTTGTAAATGCTTCTTTATACTCAACTTGAGGCTCACCTTGGTTCACTTCAACTTTAAATTCACGTTTCATACGATCTACTAAGATATCTAAGTGAAGCTCACCCATACCCGAGATAATAGTTTGACCAGAAGCCTCATCAGTTCTAACTGTAAATGTAGGATCTTCTTCAGCTAATTTAGCTAAAGCCATACCCATTTTATCAACGTCAGCTTTTGTTTTTGGCTCGATAGCAATACCAATTACAGGATCAGGGAATTTCATAGATTCCAAGATAATTGGATTCTTTTCATCACAAAGAGTATCTCCTGTTTTAATATCTTTAAATCCAACAGCAGCACCAATATCTCCAGCCTCAATAAATTCGATTGGATTTTGTTTATTAGCGTGCATTTGGTAAATACGAGAAATTCTTTCTTTATTACCAGAACGAGTATTTAAAACGTAAGAACCAGCATCTAAACGTCCAGAGTAAGCACGGAAAAAAGCTAAACGACCAACGAATGGGTCAGTAGCAATTTTAAATGCTAAAGCAGCGAACGGCTCCTTAACATCTGGCTTACGCAAGATTTTAGTCTGATCTTCTTCTAATAAATCAGCATCATCAGGGTGAATCCCTTCAATACCTTCTTTATCTAATGGAGATGGTAAATACTTACAAACTGCATCCAACATAAACTGAACACCTTTGTTTTTGAAAGATGAACCAGCAAGCATTGGAATAATTGCCATATCAATAGTAGCAGCTCTTAATGCATTGTTGATTTCTTCCTCTGTAATAGAGTTTTCATCTTCCATATATTTATCCAAAAGATTCTCATCATAAGTAGCAATCTCTTCGATAAGAATTGAACGATAATGCTTCACATCATCAATCATATCTGCAGGAATGTCAACGATATCAAAAGTAGCTCCTTGAGTTTCATCATGCCATACAATAGCTTGATTTTTAACTAAGTCAACGATACCTTTAAAATCAGCCTCATCACCAATAGGCAAAGTAATTGCAACCGCATTCGATTTCAACATATCTTTTACCTGTCCGCAAACTGCCAAAAAGTTAGCACCTTGACGGTCCATTTTATTTACGAATCCCATACGAGGAACTCTATATTGATCAGCAAGTCTCCAGTTTGTTTCTGATTGAGGCTCAACACCATCAACAGCACTAAACAAGAAAACTAAACCATCTAATACACGTAAAGAACGGTTTACTTCTACAGTAAAGTCAACGTGTCCAGGAGTATCAATAATATTAAAGTGGTATGGTAATGATTCTGGAAGAACTTTACCTTGCTCAGTTGGAAAATTCCAAGTACAAGTTGTAGCTGCAGAAGTAATTGTAATACCTCTTTCTTGCTCTTGTGCCATCCAGTCCATTGTCGCTGCACCATCGTGCACCTCACCAAGTTTGTGTGACTTTCCAGTATAAAAAAGAATACGCTCTGTTGTTGTTGTTTTACCAGCATCAATATGAGCAGCAATCCCAATATTTCTTGTATATTTTAAATCTCTAGCCATTTCTTACGAATTAAAATCTAAAGTGAGAGAATGCTTTGTTAGCCTCTGCCATTTTGTGAGTATCCATTCTTTTCTTAACCGCAGCACCTTCTTCTTTAGCAGCAGCTAAACATTCTGACGCTAAACGTTGTGCCATAGATTTTTCATTTCTTCTTCTAGAATAAAGTATTAACCACTTCATTGCCATAGAAATTTTTCTATCTGGACGAATCTGCATTGGAATTTGGAATGTAGCCCCACCAACTCTACGACTACGTACTTCTACGTGAGGCATAACATTTGTTAAAGCATCTTTCCAGATCTCTAATGAAGTTTTCTCATCATTTTGCTTTTTAGATTCAATGATATCAATTGCATCATAAAATACTTTAAAAGCTGTAGATTTCTTACCATCCCACATTAAGTTGTTCACAAAACGCGTTACTAATTGGTCGTTAAACCTCGGATCTGGTAAAAGTGGTCTTTTCTTTGCCGCTCTTTTTCTCATGTCTTTTTCTTAAAAGTTTTTAAATTACTTTTTTGCTTCTTTTGGGCGTTTAGCACCGTACTTAGATCTTCTTTGCGTTCTTCCTGCAACTCCTGACGTGTCAAGCGCTCCACGAACGATATGATATCTAACACCTGGTAAATCTTTTACCCTTCCGCCTCTAACTAATACTATCGAGTGCTCTTGCAGATTGTGTCCTTCTCCAGGAATGTAAGCATTCACCTCATTACCATTTGTCAAACGTACACGCGCAACTTTACGCATTGCAGAGTTTGGTTTTTTTGGTGTAGTAGTGTAAACACGCGTACAAACCCCTCTTCTTTGAGGACAAGAATCTAAAGCAACCGATTTACTCTTCTTAGTTATCTGAGTTCTTCCTGTTCTTACTAATTGTTGAATTGTTGGCATAATTAATACTAAAAATTATTTATGTATATTAAATTCCCGCTTTTTACGGGGTTGCAAATGTATAAAATATTTTTCACTATACAAACGTTAATTCATTAATTTTCAACAACATTATTTATCACTATGTTTTTACGAGCAAACAATAGATATTTGCATCGCATTTAATCAACACAAAACTACACTTGAAACAATTTATACTTATATTTTTCTTCAGCCTAAGTTTTTCTTGTTATGCACAAAACTTTCACTTAACCATTAATGGATTAAATCCTGCCGAAACCCAAGTTATAGACTCAACAAATTATTCAAAAACCCATAAAAACACAAAATTCCTTCTTGACGAAATAAAAATCACATCACAAAAGCTATCAAGAAAGGGATACATAGACAACCAAGCAACAACTACCACCAAAACAAACGACAGCACTTATAACACTTTAATAATCTTAAAAAAACAAATTACCAGCATACACTTAAACATAAAATCGATTAATTCCATTTTCAATTTAGAAACAAAAAAAAATGACAACATAATCATTCCATATAATGAAATAGAAAACTATTTAAGCAAAATAACAGTTGATGCAGAAAAACAGGGTTACGCACTAAGCAAACTTAAACTTGAAAATATTCGCAGAAAAAATCAAATAATATATTCTGACTTAAAATTCGAATCAGAAAAAAAACGCGTCATAAACTCCATCATTATAAAATATCAAAACACAACTAAAACAGATTATTTCCCGAAAGGACACCTAAAACAGCTAAACAAAAAATACACACACAAAACCTTTAACCAAGAAACATTAAAAGAACTCTACACAGATATTAACAATTACGAATTTCTTAATCAAACCAAATATCCCGAAATTCTTTTCACAAATGATTCTACAAAGATCTACTCGTACATAGAAAAAAGAAAAGCAAACACTTTTGACGGCTATATAGGCTTCTCTAATGAAGAAAACAAAAAAATAAGACTCAACGGATATCTTGACATCACCTTATTAAACACATTACACTCAGGCGAACAATTTTCACTGTACTGGAAAAGCGATGGCAACCAACAACAATCTTTTAATACAAAAATCGAAATTCCATACATCTTTCAAAGTCCTCTTGGAATAAAAGCACAATTAAACATATTTAAACAAGACAGCACTTTTCAAAACACCAAAACATCGATTGATCTTGGTTATTATTTAAAATACAATTCCAAAATCTATCTAGGCTATCAAGCAACAGAATCAAGTAACATCCAAAACACAAACGACTCAACTATTAGTGACTATAAAAATTCCTTCACAACACTAACCTTCGACTACACAGAAAACAACGACAGCAACGATCTTTTTTACAAAAAAGCAAACATCTACTCCACAATTGGCTTTGGAAAAAGAAACACTTCCAACTCAACATTATCAACAAAAACAACCCCACAACTACTCCTTAACTTAAACCTATCTTACAACTTTGAAATTAACAAAAAAAACTTTTTTTTCACTAACCTTCAAAGTCAGTATCTAAAAAGCAAAAACTACATAACAAACGAGCTATTCCGATTTGGCGGACTTAAATCAATTCGAGGATTTGCAGAAAACAGCCTTCAAGGCAACAACATCAATTTACTACTGACAGAATACCGATTTCTCACAAGCCAAAACTTATACATACACAGTATACTCGACTACGGCCTATACCAAGACCAAACCAACCCAGCAAGTCCAAAAAAAATCAACACATTATTTTCTGCCGGTCTCGGACTAGGACTTCTAACAAAAAACGGACTTCTAAAAATCACAATAGCAAACGGAAGCACAAACAAAACCGAAATCAAACCATACAACAGCATCCTAAACATAAACTACAACGTCAAATTTTAAGAGTCACCACTACATCAAAAACCAACAAAAAACTTAACCATTATTTTACATTAAAAAAAAGAAACAACCAATATTAAACACCGAACACCACTTCTTTTTTATTGCATTACAAATAACTTAACACATAACCTTCTAGCGATTATCACAATTTTAACAAAAAGCAACACGGCTAACAAACTCTTTTTTAAGACAAAAGTTATAAAAAAAACAATTAAAAAGCCCTCTTGAATAAATTTAACATTTCGCGCATTGTCAATATTTTTAATTATTCTCAATTTTAACACAAAAAAATACGGATTTATAATTTTAGACCAGTTTTTACGAATAAAACAACAATATACCTACTCAAAATTATAATTTAACTAAAAAAAAAGCTTCTTATATTAGGTAGATTAACAAATTATTAAGATTTTTGTCGAACTAATTCAAAATATTTAAAAATGAAACTAAAGTTCAATGGATTCTTAGTGCTTTTATTAGTACTAGTTGCGCAACTTTCTTTTGCGCAAGAAAGAGCTGTTTCTGGAACAGTTTCTGACAATGCAGGAATGCCTTTACCAGGTGTGAGTGTATTAGTTAAAGGAACCAAAACAGGAACACAAACAGACTTTGATGGTAAATTCTCTATCAAAGTATCATCAAGCCAAGTTTTGGTATTTAGCTACATCGGGATGAAATCTCAGGAAGTAGCAGCAACCTCAACTTCTATTAATGTAAAATTAAAAGATGATTCAGTAGAACTTGAAGGTGTAGTTGTAACTGCATTAGGGATTAAAAGATCTGAAAAAACACTTGGATACGCAGTATCAAAAGTAAGTGCAGATGAAATCTCAAAGTCAGGTGAACAAAACGTTCTTCAAGCTTTAGCTGGAAAAGCAGCTGGGGTTCAAGTTATTGGAACGGGAGGTACTCCTGGAGCATCAAGTAAAATTATTATTAGAGGTGTGAACACTATTAATCGTAGTTCTGACCCTCTAATCGTTGTTGATGGTGTGCCAATTGACAATACTACAAGTCAAACAGCAGCTGGAGACAATCCTTTTAATGCCAATTTATCTGGTATCAACAACTCTAATAGAGCATTAGACATTAATCCTGACGACGTAGAAAGCGTATCTGTACTTAAAGGACCTGCTGCTGCTGCGTTATACGGAGAAAGAGCTGGTAATGGTGTAATCCTTTATACAACTAAAAAAGGTAGAGCAGGAAGAGGTTTAGGAATTGATTTTTCTACTTCGTTAGGAATTGACAAAGTAAGTCAATTACCAGCTAGACAAGGAAAGTATGTACAAGGAACTAGCGCTACTGCTACTTCAATCCCAACTAATACACCTCAAAGCTGGGGACCTGCTGCATCAACTTTAGGTGTACCAATGTATGACAATGTTGGAAACTTCTTCCAAGAAGGATTAACTTACACAAACAACATCTCTTTTTACGGAGGTGACAACAAAGCTACATACAGAGCTTCTTACGGGAATACTACACAAACTGGTATGATTCCTGAAACAGGATTGAAAAGAAATACCTTAAGAGTTGTAGGAGATTTAAAACTTAGCGATAAATGGAAAACTGGAGGTAGTTTACAATACACCCACACTACAAATACCCTAGCTCAAAACGGTAGTAACGTTTCTGGAGTTATGTTAAGTTTATTGCGTTCAGTAGGAAACTATGACTTAAGAAACTACATGGATGCTGAAGGAAATAACAAAAACTATTTCGCATCTTATGATAACCCATATTTCACAGTAAACGAAAACCCAGCAACAAGTGATGTTAACCGTGTTTTCGGAAACATGTTTTTAACTTACACCCCAGCTGAATGGTTATCTTTAACTGCAAAAGGTGGTATTGACGCTTACTCTGATTACCGTAAACAAATTTACGCAATCTCCTCTAATGGTGATAACCTTGCAGGAATTGGAGAAGTCGCATTTAACAATATCAACAACAAACAGTACTATGCTGACTTCATCGCGAGTGGTTTACTTCCATTACAAACTGAATGGTTAAAAATCAACTATACAGCAGGTCTTAACTTACGTTCAAGTCAAAATACCGATGTATTCTCAAGAGGTAAAGAACTTGCTGTAAGAGGTCTTTACAACTTATCAAACGCTACTCAATTATATGCTTCAAACGCTGACGAAAATATAATGTCAAGAGCCGTTTTTGGACAATTAGAATTTGATATTAAAAACCAACTTTTCATAACAGGATCTATTAGACAAGAATGGTCATCTACTTATGGAACGAACGCTAACAGCGCTATTTTTCCTGCAGCATCTGCATCATGGGTCCTAACAAGTTCTTTTGATTTACCAGAAGCAATTAGTTTTGCAAAACTAACCTATGGCTACGGTGAAGTAGGTATCGCTCCTGCTCCATACAGAACAATTACTACTTACACCCAACCATTTATGACTGACGGTTTTACAGATGGTCTAAGTTTCCCTTACAATGGAATTAATGGAATGACAGTTGCTGGAAGTTTAGGAAACCAAGATTTAAAACCTGAAAGAGTATTAGGTCATGAATTAGGTTTAAGTGCTAAATTCTTAAACAACCGTTTATCATTTGACGTAAACGCATACTACAAAACATCTAAAGATTTATTAATCACTTTACCATTACCAGCATCAAGCGGTTTCCAATCAGTTTACCAAAATGCTGCCGAGTTAGTTAACAAAGGATTAGAAGTTGAATTAGGATATGATATTTTCAGCAAAAGCAATCCTTTCCAATGGAATATCAATGCAAACTGGGCCAAAAACGAAAATGAAGTAACTGATATTTCAGGAAGCTTAAATGATATTCAAATTGAAGCAGCTTTTGGATCAATTGGATATTATGCTGTTAAAGGTCAACCATTAGGAAGCTTCTACGGAACTAGATGGGCACGTGATGCAAACGGAAATAAACTTATCGGAAGTGATGGTTTAGCAATTATCGATGGAGAAACTGGTAACTTAGGAAACTCTGCACCGAAATGGACGGGAGGTCTAAGAAACACTTTCACATACAAAAGAGTAACATTATCAGGTTTATTAGATTTTAGACATGGTGGAGTTGTTTACAACGGTACCTTGGCAAGACTTCATAACTTTGGTGTTTCTGAGGCATCTGCTGACAGAGAGCGCACATACATAATTGATGGTGTTAAAGCTGACGGCTCTAAAAATGACATTGCAATTACAGCTAAAAACTACTACCAAAAATACCTAGGTGATGGTGGTGGAGCTGCTGAAGAAGCTGTAACAGACGTTAACTGGATCAGATTACGTGATGTGACTTTAAGCTATGACTTTGATGTAAAAAGATTTACAGCAATCAACTCAGCTCAAATATCATTTACCGGAAGAAACTTATGGTTAAACACAAATTATGAAGGTGTAGATCCTGAAACAAGTTTAACTGGTGCTGGTTCAAGAATTAACGGATTAGATTACTTTAATAATCCAGGAAGTAAGTCATTTATCATGACTCTTAAAGTCGGCTTTTAAATTTAAAACAAATAAAAATGAAAAAATATATAAAAAGTATAATTCTTACAGCTGTTGGTGCTAGTTTACTTACCAGCTGCCAGACAGAATTAGACACCTTTAATGAAAACCCAAACTCTCCTATAACAACCACACCAACTTTATTGTTGTCTGCTATGGAAGTTTCGACATTTTCAACACACACAAGTGGTCTAATCAGAACTTCGAATATTTTTGACCAACACTTGGCTGGTACTAGCGTTGGACAATTAGGAGATATTCAACGTTATATTCTAACAGAACAAGACGTAAATAACGAATGGAACACAGTTTATGGAACTACTTTAATTAGTGGTCACATTTTAAATCGTGATTTTGCTGATAAATTCCCTTACTATAATGGTATTGGACAAGTATTAACAGCCTTAAACTTAGGATACGCAACAGACGTTTGGGGAGATGTTCCTTACGATGAAGCTTTTAGAGCCGAAGAAGGAAACAGAGCTCCAAAATACAATACACAGCAGGAAATCTATCAAAGATTACAAACAATACTTGATGAAGCTATTGTAAACTTAAAAAAACCTGCAGCTAGCAATGAAACTAGACCAGGAGCTGACGATTTTATTTTTGCTGGAAACACCGCAAAATGGATTAAAGTTGCTTACGTATTAAAAGCAAGATATGCATTAAGATTAACGCAAGTTGATACAGGTGCAGCCCAAAAAGCATTAGATTACATTACTGCTGCTGGAATGACTGCAAATACTGATGACGCTAATGCAATTTTCTTTTCAACTGCAAACACACTAAATCAATGGTATGCTTTTGATAACAGCCGTAAAAACTATCTTAAAACGGGAGCTTATTTTGTTAACTCTTTAAAAAATACCACTGACCCAAGATTAAAATTTTCTATTGCCCTGAGTACTCCTTCAGCAGAGGTGCCAGTACCAACATATATAGGTAACGCACCTGAAGATTTAGAAACGACTTATTCTTCATATATCGGATCTGCCTACGCAAGTGCCACTTCACCTGTTGGAATGGTAACTTATGCAGAAGCTAAATTTATTGAAGCAGAAGCTAAATTTAGATTAGGTCAAAATGCTCAACCAGCTTTAGAAGCTGCTGTTGCTGCATCTGTTTTAAAAGTTACAGGAACTCCAGCAACACCGGCATTCTTAGCTACAGCAGCTACAACTGTTACTTTGGCAAACATTATTCAGCAAAAGTACTTGTCTCTTTTCTTAACAATGGAGCCATATAATGATTACAGAAGAACAGGATTGCCTGCATTGGTCCCAAACCAATCATCAAATACTAAAACTATTCCTGTAAGATTCCCAACTCCTTCGGACGAAAGAAATTACAATCCAAACGCAACAGTTGTTAGTAATGTAACAACTAAGGTATGGTGGGATAAAGACTAATTTATTTCAACAAGTAAATACACTAAACCACTCTGTTCATTCAGAGTGGTTTTTTTATATAAACAATATACCTATATTTGTCCTATGGAAAAAGAACATCAAATATTTGGCATTAGAGCCATTATAGAAGCAATACAAGCAGGTCAGGAAGTAGATAAAGTATTTATACAAAAAGATATTTCTGGTGAATTAATGAAAGACTTAATGAAGGTAATGAAACGTGCTAACATTAATTTTTCTTATGTACCTGTTGAAAAACTAAACCGACTAACTCCAAACAATCACCAAGGTGCTGTAGCAACTATTTCACCTATTGGGTTCATAGATATAGAACACCTTGTAGAATCAACAATTGCTTCGGGTTCTAAACCATTATTTTTAATACTGGATCAAATCTCGGATGCCAGAAATTTTGGCGCTATTATTAGAACAGCCGAATGTACTGGTGTAAACGGAATTATAGTACAAAAAGCTGGTTCTGCTCCCGTAAATGGCGATACTGTTAAAACATCAGCTGGTGCTGTTTTTAATGTTCCTATCTGCAAAGTAGAACATATTAAAGATGCAATATTCTATCTTCAAGGGTCAGGAATTAAAACTGTGGCGGCAACCGAAAAAACAGATCAAAACATTTATGATATATCATTAAATGAGCCTGTAGCGATTATCATGGGATCTGAAGACAGAGGAATCAATCCATCTGTGCTTAAGATTGTTGATGAAAAAGCAAAATTACCAATGTTTGGATCAATAGGATCACTAAATGTATCTGTTGCCTGCGGTGCTTTTTTATATGAAGCCGTTCGCCAAAGAAGCTAAAAAAAATTTTGAAATAGGGTGGCAACTTAATACAACATTGAATGTCTTTAAAACCTGTTTATAAAATAATATTTAACAAACTCTGCTTAATTGTTGCAGTATTCCTAACTGCAACAATTAACTATGGACAAACCACAAAATACAATCAATTTTGGGGCGAAGTTCAATTTAACAGAACGCTCAGTGAAAAATGGTCTACAGAACTAAACATCGGAACGAGTTATAGCAGTACAGAATCTTCTCCCAATATATTTGACCAAAACACACAAAGATCTCTTCGAGGATGGGCGCATTATTACCTTTCGCCACGCTGGAAACTATCTTCATTCGTTGCATATTATAACAACAAAGATGTACCAGAAATAGGTCAATTTCAATCACCTGAATGGAGATTTGCTCTACAGGGTATTTATTATTTTCATAAAACAGGCTATACTCTCAGTACACGCTTAAGAACTGAGCTTCGTCATATGAAAAATCAAGATGATACTTTTGAAAATGTATTACGATACAGACAGCAAATTAAATATATCAAACCAATTAACAGCAAAGTTTTACGCGAAGGTGTCATATACGCAATTGCATCCGATGAAGTTTTTTTCAAATCGGGCACAAAAGTAACCGGGCAAAGTTTCTTTGACAGAAACAGATTAAATATAGGTGCAGGATACCTATTTACAGAAGATACACAAATTGAACTAACTTATGCTAATGAATACCTGCCAAGAAATGACAATAATCAAATTGTAAATGCAGTATCATTAACCCTAACGTTCAACAACCTGCTAAAGAATATAAATAAAAAGATTTTACACAAGCCTGAGGCTCCACACGAAGACTAACCTCACTTCTCCTCTTTTTTCAAAAAGCAAGCAAGCTGCTTCATGATTGCATCTTTATGAAGTTTAAAATTATAATCTCGAACAAATTCAGTTCCCTTCATATTGATTGTTGCTACAACGGCTTCAAATTTAGAAAACGCCTCCAAATCTTTATTGTCTATTAGATATAAAACCTGCATAATAGAATCATTCTCTAAATACTGTGTATCAAAATGAGTCAACTTATACTCTTTATGATCCGCCAGCTGAATAACTAGATCATCCTTAATTTTTTTTCCTTCTTTTTTTAACGGAAAAGGAGTTGGCTGAAGCGCCACAAAATAACTCTCTTTATCTGTAACAATATTAATTTTTAGAGATTTAGACTTCGTTGTATAAAAAACTGCCGGATCAAAATAATATACCATAGATCCATCGGCCAGCACCTTATTTTTAACATCGCACTGCGCATAAAAATTAGAACTGCAAAACAGCAAAACCAAGACAGCAAATAATACTTTTCTCATAACCTCAAATTAATAAATGCACTAAAACAAAAATAACTAATTTCCACGAAAATCAATTATCCTTTTCCTGATTATCTACTGATTCCGATTTAGTTATAACATAATACACATTAATATCAGAATGAAAATAAGATTGAACCTCATTCATCTCATCTTCATCCTTTTCAATATTTACAAAATTTCCATTCTCATCAAAATGTTTCATAAATGGATCTTCAAGAGGATTAAAATCGGGCTTCTGCCATTCATAAACAATAGGTTTCGAATATTCAGGTGTTTTATAAAATAAACTGAGTGCAAATCCCGTTAAAAGACCTGCCAAATGACCTTCCCAAGAAACCTTGGCATCAACATCAGGAAAAACATACCAAATCATTCCTCCATAAAGTAAAATCACCGACAATGAAAGTGCAACCAATCGATAATATTTTGTTTGAATTCCTTTAAAGAAAATAAAACTTACCAAAACATAAATTAAACCGCTTGCACCTATATGAAAATTTTCGCGACCTATAATCCATGTAATTAATCCCGAAAACAAAATACCATAACCAATAACAGGAATGGTTTGTTTAGGATAAAAATATTGTAATGCGGCCAACAAAACCAAAAGAGGAATGGAATTATTGTATAAATGCTCTAAATTTTCATGAATAAATGGACTAAAGAAAACGCCTTGTAATCCATAAAAATCTCGTGGATAAATTCCATTCTTATAAAAATCGAAATCAAATCTAATCTGAACCCAATAAACAATCCACAACAAGAGGACAAAAATTACTGGAAGGCCAATAACAGCATTAGAAAACTTAAAATGGTTATCATTCATCTATGTCAAATTATAGTCTAATAATTTACATCAAAAAACTATCCAGTTACAATTTACTGATAATTTGTCAGTCAGCAAAAACTTCTTAAAACTTACTTCTTACCAAGTTCCGAACCTCTAAATAATAAGAAATACATTTGAAAATAGTAATTTTACAAAATGGAAGCACCGTTAGCCGAGCGTATTCGCCCACAGAAACTAGAAGATTACATTAGCCAGAGCCACTTAGTAGGACCTAATGGTTCATTAACGCAACAAATTTCTAAAGGAATAATTCCCTCTCTAATTTTATGGGGACCGCCGGGAACTGGTAAAACTACCTTAGCACAAATTATAGCTCAAGAATCAAAACGCCCGTTTTACATCTTAAGTGCTATTAATTCTGGAGTAAAGGACATTCGTGATGTAATTGAGAAAGCTAAGCAAAGCGGCGGCTTATTTACAGCCAAAAACCCCATTTTGTTTATCGATGAGATTCATAGATTTAGTAAATCTCAGCAAGACTCCCTTTTAGCTGCTGTTGAAAGAGGCTGGATTACTTTGGTTGGCGCGACCACCGAAAATCCAAGTTTTGAAGTTATACCTGCATTACTGTCACGTTGTCAAGTTTACATTCTTAATGCTTTTACAAAATCAGATTTAGAAGCATTATTACACCGCGCACTAAAAAGTGACAAATACTTAGCGTCAAAAAATATTGTACTAAAAGAAACAGAAGCATTACTACGTCTTTCTGGTGGTGACGGTCGAAAATTGTTAAACATTTTCGAACTTGTAATCAATGCCGCAGCCACCGAAGAAGTTGTTATTACAAATGACCGCGTGTTTGAGTTAGTCCAACAAAATACAGTTCTGTATGACAAAAGCGGAGAACAACATTATGATATTGTTTCTGCCTTTATAAAATCAATTCGAGGAAGCGATCCTAATGGAGCTGTTTACTGGCTGGCAAGAATGATTGAAGGTGGTGAAGATGTAAAATTTATTGCGCGCAGAATGTTGATTCTATCAAGTGAAGACATTGGAAATGCAAATCCAACGGCGTTTATTATGGCAAACAACACCTTTCAGGCTGTAACTACTATTGGATATCCTGAAAGTCGAATAATCCTTAGTCAATGTGCTATTTATCTCGCTACTTCTCCAAAAAGTAATGCCTCTTATATGGCAATAGGAAACGCACAGCAATTGGTAAAACAAACAGGAGATTTACCCGTTCCTATTCATCTGCGAAATGCTCCAACCAAACTTATGAAAGAGTTAGGTTATGGTGACGATTATAAATATTCGCACGATTATGCAAATAACTTTGCTGAACAAGAATTTTTGCCTGATGCCATAAAACAAACGGTTCTTTATAATCCAGGAAACAATTCAAGAGAGAATAGCAACCGTGAATTCTTAAAGAACCGTTGGAAAGATAAATATGGTTATTAAACCATCAATTTATTTAAAATTTTACTGAAACTTTTTCAGAAACTAATTTGTCGTTTTGATAATATTCAAAATACCATTGATTGTCTTTTGCGTTCAAACTTCCTTGAACACCATTTTTAATTGCAATAAACGAATCTGGGCGTGACGTTTTTAAAAGTTTCATAACAACTTTTGGAGTTTTGTCTATTAACTGATATCCGTTTTCCATTGGCTGTGCGTACAATAAATTAGGATCAGAAACATCTGCAGTTGGTGTTGCAGCAATTTGCACAGCAGGAACTAAAGATGTTGCCGCTATAACTGTTTGTGCTTTATTAGAAACAGGCGCTGCCGATTTACCACTATATTTATAGTGCAAAGCATTAACAGATTTAAAAGCATCTTCTAAACTTTCCTTATATGCCAATTCATAGTCTTTTTCTTTGCTTCTTCCTGTTTCAGATGTGTAAATTACTTTTCCGTAACAATCCTTAAACTCAATAAAAAGTTTAGTTACTAAAAATGCATTATCTCTTTTTACATCAATATACAAAAGATCGCATCTATCACTAAAACCTGCAGGAATTTCTTCGTTTACATAAAAAGCCTGAAAGCCCGCTTTAACTAAATTCGTTTTAGTCATTGTGGCTAATCTGTACTGATTATCTGTTTTAATAAAATCATATTTAAGCGGTATAATAACAGCCTTATAATCGTTAATCGATTGCGAAAATCCAAGGACTGAACAAAGAAGCAAAGTCAACAAAACTTTTAATTTCATAATTATAAATATTTTTTAAGTTCTAATAAATGATTAATTTGTTTATATTTTTCAGGTATTTCAATGTTTTTAACATTAAAAAAAATAGCATCTAGACCAGCATTCAATGCACCGTTTACATCAGCATCAAAATCATCACCAATCATTATACTTTTCTCCTTTGATGTTTGTGCCAAATTGACTGCATAATCAAAGATAATACTATTTGGTTTTTTAACACCTGCTGATTCTGAATTTGTAATGGTAGCAAAATAACCGCCTAAGGCCGCATTATTAATCTTTCTATCTTGTACGTTTGCAAAACCATTTGTTATGATATGAAGCTTATACTTTGGTTTTAGATATTCTAGAACCTCAATAGTTCCATCAAAAAGATGATTATTATCTGGCAAAAATGCTATATAATCATTAGCAATCTGATTGATGTTATCGTCAGAAATTGTATAATCTAGCGCTTCAAAAGAAAGCTTCAATCTATTATAACGCAATTCTTGATGTGTAATTTTATCCTCTTGATATAATTTCCAACAAGCCTGATTAATAGGAGCATATTTTTCAATAAAATCTTCGACTCTAACTTCAGAATACTTCTCGCTAAAAATTCGGTCAAAAGCCATTTCTGAGTTTTTATCAAAATCCCAAAGCGTATGGTCTAAGTCAAAAAAAATGTCTGTAATAGTGGTATTCATAAATTAAAATATTCCTTCATCTACAAAACTATAATATTTTGTTTCAGTAATAATCAAATGGTCTAAAATTTTAACATCTAAAATCGCTCCAGCAGTTTTTATTCGTCGCGTTATATCTTTATCAGCATCACTTGGGATCAGATTGCCCGAAGGATGATTATGACACAAAATCAAGCCGGTAGCTCTATTTTCTAATGCCAGTCTAAAAACTAATCGAGTATCGACAATTGTTCCGGAAATCCCGCCTTTACTTAATTGTGTTTTAGAAATTACTTTATTTGAATTATTCAGAAAAAGTACCCAAAACTCCTCGTGAGGTAATTCTCCAATAATAGGCCGCATAATTTCGAAAGCAATTTTACTTGAAGTAATCTTTTTTAACTCAACAGTATCCTCTGCCCTGCGCCTGCGTCCTAACTCTAAAGCTGCAATAATGGTAATCGCTTTTGCCTCTCCAATACCTCGAAAGTTAATTAATTGAGAAATATCCAACTTTCCTAATGAATTAAGATTGTCAACACTCGCTAAAATACGTTTACTCAAAGCAACCGCCGATTCATTACGACTTCCAGAACCAATTAAAATGGCCAACAACTCAGCATCACTCAAAGCATCTTTCCCTTTCAGCATTAATTTTTCGCGTGGCTTATCATCATCTGACCAATCTTTAATAGGAAAATGATTTGATTTCATAAAAAAGCATTATTTATCATTAACTGAAAAACTAAATCAGCTAATTTTTCAGGAGGACGAATATATTAAAAAATAAGAAAAATCATTCATAAAAAATTATTCTATTTATTTATTGCTTATTTTTAGATCGCTTTAACTTAAACCAACTTTTTCAAAATGAAATCATTTTATACCATCATAATCTTATTTGTTTTTTTATCATGCAACCAAAAGCAAACAGGCCTATTAACATCTGAAAATTCACAAGAAACAGCGAAAACTTTCGAACAAAGATTATCAAGTGCTGCACTATCTATCGTTGATTCGTCAATAGATTACGATCCTGCCTATTTTGCTATTCAATATCCAAATGGAGATGTCCCGGCAAACAAAGGAGTTTGTACTGATGTGGTAATACGTTCGTATAGAAAATTAGGAATAGACCTTCAGAAAGAAGTGCACGAAGATATGATTGAAAATTTTAAACTATATCCCAATTTAAAAAGATGGGGAATGACTAAAACAGATACTAATATTGATCATAGAAGAGTACCCAACCTTGAAGTGTTTTTTGAAAGAAAAGGAATAAAATTGCCAGTAACTCAAAATCCCTCTGATTATAAAACGGGAGAAATTGTAACATGGATGATCAATAACAAGCTGCCGCATATTGGAATCATAACCAATAAAAAATCAAAAGACGGGGAACGAAATTTAATCGTTCACAACGTTGGCGGCGGACAAGTTCTAGAAGATTGTTTGTTTGAATATAAAATTGTAGGACATTATAAATTTCAATTGGAAAATTAGATAAAATGTCAATTTGATAATTAAAAATTAAGCTCAAAAAAAAAGCCGATTGTAAAACAATCGGCAAAATATCTCATTATCAAATTGACTAATTGACATATTATCTAATTAATCAACCCTTTTACTTCATCAAAATTTAAGCCTCCGTAATTTCCAGAGCTCATTAATAAAAGTGCTGAATTATCAAGGTTTAAGCTAAACAAATACTCTTTAAATTCAGCTGGATTAGTATAAATAATTAGATCTTTTCTATTAAACGAAGTTGCAATCTGCTCGTAAGTCACTTCTTCTAATTGCTTAATTTTCACAGCATCTGGAGAATAAAAAACAACAGCAACATCAGCATACTCAAGTGCTCCTTCATATTCTTTTAAAAACTCTGCATTAAGACTGCTGTAAGTATGCAATTCTAAACAAGCAACCAAAGTTCTATTTGGATATTGTTCTTTTACTGCTTTTGTCGTCGCAGCCACTTTACTTGGCGAATGCGCAAAATCTTTATAAGCCACTTTTCCTTTTCCTTCAGCAATTTTCTCTAAACGTTTAGAAGCGCCTTTAAAACTTGCAATTGCTTCGTAAAAATCAGCTTCGTCAACACCCATGTTTTGGCAAATCCATTTTGCTCCAGCCAAATTATTTAAATTGTGCGCACCAAAAACTTCAATTGGCATATCGCCTTCAGGTGTTTTTAAAAGCGTTACACCATCAGCAACAGAATATTCTGGAGTATGATAAGCCATTTTACGAATTGGGTTTGTTGCTGCTTCTGAAACTCTTTTTACTTCAGGATCATTTTCATTATATACTAAAATTCCGCCATTGGTAATCTTCGAAATAAAAATCTCAAACTGTTCTACATAGTTTTCATATGTTGGAAAAACATTAATATGATCCCAGGCAATTCCAGAAATTAAAGCAATATTTGGTTGATATAAATGAAACTTCGGACGACGATCTATTGGAGAAGACAAATACTCATCACCCTCTAAAACCATAAAATCATTTTCTTCAGTTAAATGAACCATAGTATCAAAACCTTCTAACTGTGCTCCTACCATATAATCTACCTCGATATTATGATAATGCATTACATGTAAAATCATCGAAGTAATTGTAGTTTTTCCGTGTGAACCACCAATAACGACACGCGTTTTGTTTTTAGACTGCTCGTATAAAAACTCAGGATACGAATAAATTTTCAACCCTAATTCCTGCGCTTTCAACAATTCAGGGTTATCCGCTTTTGCATGCATTCCTAAAATGATGGCATCAATATCAGAAGTTATTTTCTCAGGAAACCAGCCCATTTCTGCAGGAAGAATTCCTTTCTTTTCTAATCTTGATTTTGAAGGTTCAAAAATAGCATCGTCACTTCCTGTAACCTGATATCCTTTATTATGTAATGCCAATGCAAGATTATGCATAGCGCTCCCGCCAATAGCGATGAAATGTGTTTTCATTTAAAATGTTTAATCGTTAAACTGTTTCATTGGTTAATCGAAATAGCAAGTAACTAATAAAACTCAATTATTATTCTTCAAAAATAAGGAAATATAGATTGTATAATTTGGTTTTGAAGATAAATTGCTAATTTGTGCGAAAATTATCTTTAAATAATTTGAACCATTAACAAGCTTACCTAAAATTTGAACATTTATAGATTAAAACTCTTCCATGAAAAACATACTATTTGTATTCTTATTGATTTCCTCTATACTTTTTGGACAGCAAAATGACAAAAAATGGGATAAGGTTATTGCTTTTGAAAAAGAAGGCAAAGTAAAATCTGCTTATTCGATCGTTAACAAAATTTACAAAAAATCAGTTGCCGAAAAAGACGAAGTTCAAATGATAAAATGCTTTTTCTATCAATCTAAATTTTTACAGGTTGTTGACGAAAATGCGCAAACTAAAATTTTAAACAATCTAAAAACGGATATTAATCGAGTTTCAATACCATCAAAAGCAATTCTGAATTTGGTATATGCAAAATGTCTTAGTGATTTTCACAAAAAAGAACCCTACTTTTCATACAATAGAACCGATACTACTTTTCAAGAAGACAATTTTAAAACTTGGACCGACGCTTTTCTTATCAGCCAAATCATAAATTGTTATATGAATTCATTAGAAAATGAAACCATTTTAAAAAATACTCCACTTACAGATTATGAAACTATTTTTGATTATTCGACTATACATGATTTTAAAAATCAAACTTTATATGACTATGCTTTAACTGAAAATATAAATTATTTTTCAGCTAAAATTTATGAATGGGAAATTTCAAAGAGCGAATATTATACCTATAAAAAAGAATTATTAGGCAGTACAAGCGATTTTGTAAATCTAAATTTAGATTTTATAAAAAATGTAAAACTGAAAAATGTATTATCACTATATCAAAAACTAGAAAAAGCAAGTTCAACACTAGAAAATCAGTGGAATAGAATACAGTTTTGTAAAAAATACATGATTGCTTACGACAATAATTATCTCTCTTTTTTAAATAATTTTCAAAAAAACACTGACAATCAAAACTTAATTAAAAAAATCCAATTAGAAAAAGCCTTGTTTTATGCACAGTTTGCTTCTAAAAAAAGCCATCCAGATTATAAAATTAAAGCTGTCGCTTTACTTGACAGTATTTTATCATCAAATATTCATTCGAATACATACAAACTTGCCTTGCAACAAAAAGCAGAAATACAAGCTAAGTATTTATTAGTTCAACTTCAAAAAAACAGCTACATAGGCGAAAACACAAGAACGCTTATTTATTACAACAATATCAATAAATTAAAAATATCCTTTTATAAAATCAATCAAAATCAATTATCAGAATTAAAAAGTTTCCCTTATAACGTAGATATTCGTTCGCATAAAATACTCGAAAATAAAAAACCAGTTGTTACGCAAGATTATATTCTTCCTGAGAAAAAAGATTATTTTCAGTATTCAACAGAAGTACTTTTACCACCATTAGAAAAAGGCTCTTATGTCGCATTTATCGAAAGTGATTCTGACACAAAAGCACAAAAAGCTTTCTCTGCTGATTTTATAAACATCACCAATATTACAGTTGCAGCCAAGAAAGGAGCTTCTAAGGACTTGTTACAAACTCTCGATAGAAAAACAGGAATGCCTCTAGAAAATGTAACGATAAAACTGCCAACCCAAACTATTAAAACCGACAAAAATGGTTTAGCATTTGCAGACAAAACGGCACAAAATTATTATAACGATGATTATATACAATTTTCAACCTCAAACGATACGCTTTCAATTGAAAAAAGATCGTTAAACGATCTCTATGGTTCAAATAATAATCTAGAGGAAAAACCCAAAGGAAATGTAAAACTATATTTAGACAGAGCTATCTATAGACCCGGACAAACGATTTATTTTAAAGGGATTGCTTTTCAAAAAGACAAAAACATAACTTCTGTTGTAAAAAACACGTTTTTTAAAATTGTAATAATTGATCCTAACTATAAAAAACTTAAAGAATTTGAAGTTACCAGCAATGAATTTGGTTCTTTTTCGGGTGAATTTCTTTTACCAAAAAATGGAAGAACTGGTAATTTCACCCTAAAAATTGCTTCTCCTAAAGACTATCAATACGGTTTTGAATATGATGCAAAAAAGCAAGAATATGCATTTTGGAACAATGCCGATTTTGAATATTCGCAAACTGATTTTAAGGTTGAAGAATATAAACGACCTAAATTCGAAATTAAATTTAATCCTATAAAAGAAACTTTTCAAATTGAAAAAGAAGTCAAACTAACAGGCTTAGCAAAAGCATTTGCAGGTAGTTCTATTTCTAATGCAAAAGTTGAATACCAAATCAGCGCAAAGTCTTACGTTCTTAACCATGGTAGATATTATCATAGAAATGGAAGAATTGAACCCATTTCTGAAGGAAAAACACAAACAGATTCGTCAGGAAAATTTGAAATTAATTTTATTGCCAAAACTATTGAAGCTCTTTCTAAAGAAGATTTACCAATTTTAGAGTACATCATTAAAACTACTGTAACCGATATTAATGGCGAAACTCAAACGGCTAAAACAACGATAAAAGTAGGTTATCATGAACTTGTCTTAAACGCTTCTGTACCTTACTATATAGTAACTAAAAATGAGAACAAAATTAAGATAACAAGTACCAATTTAAATGGCGAGTTTATTCCTGCCAAAGGACATCTTAAAATATATTTAACCAACCCATTTTCAAATAAATTCAAAGAAAGAATATTTCAGCAACCAGAAATAGAAACAATCTCAAAAGAGGAATTTGAAAAATTATTTCCGTTTGAAAAAAAAGAAAATATAAAAACAGACGAACTTGGAACTTTAGTTTACAGCAGGGAATTCAATACAGAAAAGGACAAGGAAATCCCTTTAGACTTTATGTCCGAATACAAATCCGGAGATTATGTTGTTGTACTAGAAGCCTTCGATACTCTAAAAAACAAAATCGATTGTAAGTCCAAATTCTCACTTTTTCAAAGTAAAGATAAACTTAATTCTTCGATGCTGATTACTGCGCAGCAAATCAATACAGATGCCAAAAAGGATGGTTTCGCAATTGTAAAACTAACCTCAGCAATACCAAATCTCTTTATTAATATCTACGGCAGTTATCATAATATCTCTTATTATGAAGATAATATCAATTTACAGAACAATCAATACACTATTAAAGTTCCCATAAAAAATCATTTTGAAAATGCAATGAACATAAGTTTCGAAAGTGTTTATGAGAATCAATTACACAGCGGTCAAATAGATATTCCTCTAAAAGCTGAGGAAAAAAAATTAGAGCTAGATATCGAAACTTTTAGAAGTAAAATAGATCCAGGAAAAAATGAAAATTGGTCATTTAAATTAAGCGCTCTTAACACCTCAAATGAAGCTGAAGTTTTAGCTTCGATGTACGACAGTTCCTTAGATCAATTTAGCGAACAGAAATGGACGCTTTTACAATTTTACCACTTAAACTACAGCAGCGGTACTTTTAAAAGTGACATCGCTTCTGGTATCACATCAAATATTTTACAAAATTTAAATCCAATTGAGACTAAAATTGAATTGAACAACGAAAGCAACCCCAAACTAATGTGGTTTGGTTTTAACTTTAATGACTCGTTTACAGCTTACCAGCAAAGGGAATATCAAAAAGAATTGAATAAAAAAATAAAGAAACCATCTAATACTAAACTGGTTTTTGGAATAATTACTGACGCTGAAAATTCACCAATCCCAAAAGCATCAGTTCAAGTTAAAGGAACACAGCGAATTCAAATCTCAGATAATGATGGTTATTATGAAATAGAAGCTGGATCAAATGAAGAACTAATCTTTAGCAGCCTTGGTTTCAAACAGCAATTGATCTTTCTTGAAGATAAAAAAAACATAAATATCAAACTTATACAAGATACAAATCATTTAAATGAAATTGTAGAAGTTGGATATAGTGCATTACGATCAAAAAAACCATTACCTAATGAGACTCTTGTAGAAGAAGATAACAGCGTTTACAATACTGCAGGAATTGATATCGCTTTAGAACTTGGAAAAACAAAAGATAACAAAATTAAAAACTATGAGTTTAGAAATGCACCAGCGCCTCTATACATTCTTGATGGAGAAACGGTAACACAAAATGAAGTTCAAAATCTAGATTCAAATGATATTGTTGAAATTGAAATTGTAAAAGATAAAGATTTCAGAGCACAATACGGTGCCAAAGGTGCAAACGGGGTAATACTTATAACTACCAAGAAAGCTATTCAAGCTTTAAATCAAGTAAAAGCTAGAAAAAACCTATCTGAAACCGCATTCTTTCTGCCAAATCTAAAAACAGATTCTAAAGGAAAAGTAAGCTTCAATTTTACTTCACCCGAAGCTTTAACAGCTTGGAAACTTCGTTTATTGGCTCATAATAAAGAAGCAGTTTCTGGTTACTTGGAAAAAAATGTAATTACGCAAAAAGAGCTGATGATTCTGCCAAATTTCCCTCGCTTTTTTAGAGAAAATGATACTATTGTAATCAGCGCCAAAATTTCGAATGTTACTGCCGAAGCAAAAACAGGAATTGCCAGTTTACAATTTTTTGATGCCGTTACCATGACACCAATTGATGTTAAAATGAGCAATGCAAAAAACATCAAAAACTTCACTGCCGGCGCTTTTGGAAACACAACAGTAACTTGGAAAATTTCTATTCCTGAAAATCTGCAAGGTATTCAATATAAAATAGTAGCAAAATCAGGTCATTTTTCTGATGGAGAAGAAAACATTATTCCAGTTCTAACAAACAATATGCTCGTTACAGAAAGCATTCCTATTTGGGTACGTGAAAATTCCACAAAACAATACACGTTCGAGAACTTAAAAAACAATACTTCTTCAACTCTAAAAAATCATCAACTTACATTAGAATATACTTCTAACCCAACTTGGATTGCCATTCAATCATTACCGTATTTAATGGAGTATGAACACGAATGTTCTGAACAGACTTTTGCGCGTTTTTATGCCAATGCTTTAGCTTCAGAAATTATTTCAAATAATCCGAAGGTTGCAACTGTTTTTGAAAATTGGAGAAAAAACGGAACACCAATCTCTAAACTAGAAGAAAACGAAGAACTAAAATCAATACTTCTTGCAGAAACGCCTTGGCTGAATGATGCTCAAAGCGAAGATCAAAAGAAAAAAAATCTGGCTCTTTTATTTGATTTAGAAAAAATGAAAACTTCGCAAGAAGCTGCCTTCGAAAAATTAAAACAAAAACAAAAAGCTTCGGGAGGATTCTCATGGTTTGACGGAAGTGAAGAAAGCGAATATATTACCAGACATATCCTGGCTGGTTTGGGGCATTTATCAAAATTGACTAAAACCACTGATAGCAATAATAAAACGGACCAAATTGCAAAAACAGGAATTCCTTTTCTAGATACTAAATTTATAGAAGATTATAAAAACAGAACCAAAGATTTAAAACTTTCGGAGAAAATAATTTGGGGCAGTCCCTATTCTAATCTTCATTATTTGTATACAAGAAGTTTTTATTTAGAAAAATATCCTCTTTCAGATACTTTAAAAAAGGCAGTCAAACTTTATCTGGAAACTGCTAAAAATGATTGGCTAAATTATTCTATTTACGAGAAAGGATTAGCTGCATTAACTTTGAATCGCTTTGACGAAAAAGAAACTGCTAAGAAAATCATAGAAAGTCTAAAAGAAACGGCATCTAGCAATGAAGATTCGGGAATGTATTGGATTGCTAACAAATCAGGCTGGTATTGGTACCAATCTCCAATAGAAACGCAGGCGTTATTAATTGAGGCTTTCGCCGAAGTGAATAACGACAAAAAATCTATCGACGCAATGAAAGTATGGCTGTTAAAAAATAAACAAACCAAAAACTGGCCAACAACTAAATCGACAACTGAAGCTGTTTATGCTTTATTAACACAAGGTACGGACTGGCTTTCTATAAAAGACAATACGGTTATAAAATTAGGAGACGAAAAAATCGTAACTAAAAAACTGGCAGAAAATGAAAAAGAAGCCGAAACGGGTTATATCAAATTAAACTGGAAAGCCAAAGAAGTTAAAAAAGAAATGGCATCAATAAACATTCAAAACAAATCTAAAGCTCCTGGATTTGGAGGCGTTTATTGGCAATACTTTGAAGATTTGGATAAAATTAAAAATAATTCAGGATCTGTTCTATCAGTTTCGAAAGAATTGTATTTAAAGAAAAACACATTAAAAGGAGATCAATTAGAAAAAATCACTTCAAAAAATGCTTTAAAAGTTGGCGACTTAGTTACCGTTCGATTAATCATTATTTCGAAAGAAGACACAGAATATATTCATTTAAAAGACATGCGCGCTTCTTGCTTTGAACCTATAAATGTACTTTCTAAATATCAATACAAAGATCGTTTAGGATATTACACAAGCACAAAAGATGCTGCAACACATTTTTTCTTTGATAGAATTGATAAAGGAACTTATGTTATAGAATATGATATTCGGGTAAATAATAGCGGCGAATTCTCTAACGGAATTACAACAATTCAAAGTATGTATGCTCCAGAATTTGCAAGTCATACTAAAGGAATTCGAGTGAAAGTTCAGTAGAAGTTCTAAAAAAATAGGCAGAAAAAAACCCGACAGATTAAAATCTATCGGGTTTACTTTTATAAATAAATTGAGATTATTTCACAATCGTCAATTCGTCAATAATGTTTTTAGCTCCAGCGTATTTATCTATAATCCAAAGTACATAACGAATATCAACATTGATAGTTCTTTGCAATTTAGGATCAAAAATAACATCTCCAGCCATAGCTTCGATGTTACCATCAAAAGCAATTCCAATTAATTCTCCTTTTCCGTTAATAACTGGAGAACCCGAGTTACCTCCTGTAATATCATTGTCAGTCAAAAAGTTTACCGGCATGTATCCTGCTTTATCAGCATATTGTCCAAAATCTTTCTTCTTGTTTAACTCTAACAAACGAGCTGGTAAATCAAACTCTTGATCTCCTGCTTTATATTTCTTAACCATACTTTCCATTGTAGTATAGTTGTTTATTTTAGCATCGTTACGAGGATCTGCAGGTAAAGCACGAACTTTTCCGTAAGTCAATCTCAAAGTAGAGTTTGCATCAGGATATTGAATCGCATTTAATTTTGATTCTCTTAAACCTTCAACTAATTTGCGGAAAGCAATTGCAAAACCATCATCAGCCTTAGCTTGATCGTCAGTTTTAGCACGGTATTTTGTCAATAAATCATTAGAGATGATATACAAAGGATCATGTACGATCGCTAATGGTTTTGGATTAGCCATAAATGCTAATACTTTTTCTTTAGTTGTAAAATAACTGATTTCAGTCGCTTTAGCAACATCATTAGTAAAGTCTCCGTTATTTTCAGATTTCATTTTAGCTATTTGTGGAGCTAAACCATATTCAGCCGCTTTAGAAGAATATAGATTCAATTGTGCAGTCAATACATCTTTCTCTAATGGAGCATAAAATTCGCCATAGATATTATCAATCATTGCGTTTATCTTAGGAAGCATTTCCGCTTTTTTTGCATCATTTTCATTATAATATGCAATTAAAGCATTTCCTAAATTAGCTGGTCCAGTTGCATAACTTGAAGTACGCAAAAGTTGTGTAAGATAATTATCATGAGTCGCTTTTAAATTTGTTTCTCTGTAATAATCATTGATAGTCGGAATTACATTCTCATACTTTTCTTTATTAGCAGGTTTAGTTGCCCACTCGTAGAACTTATCTTCTTGTTCTGTTTTTGTTGCTACTGTTCCCGCTTTTGTTAAAGCATCAATCATACCTTGACGGTTTTTCCAATAGTTGGCAGTAGAAGCATATTTAGACGCATATTGCAAACGAACTGTTGCATCTTTGTCCATATATTTTTTCATTACATCCATTCCAGTTTTAGCACCTTCAACCCATGCAGGATAAGCAAACTTAATGTTTTGCTCGATTCCGCCAGCCGGCATCCAACGGTTTGTACGCCCAGGATAACCTAAAATCATAGCAAAATCATTCTCTTTTACACCTTTAAGACTTACAGGTAAGTAATGTTTTGGCTGTAATGGCACATTGTCTTTAGAATATGCAGCAGGATTTCCGTTTTTATCAGCGTATACTCTAAACATAGAGAAATCTCCTGTTTGACGAGGCCATTCCCAGTTGTCTGTATCTCCACCAAATTTACCAACACTTTCTGGCGGCGTTCCAACTAAACGAACATCTGTATAATCTTGGTAAACGAAATAGTAATATTCATTTCCTTGAAAGAAAGGACGAACAGAAACAGTGTATTTTCCGCCTTCATTATTTTCCTTTTCGATCAAAGCAATTTCTTGCTGAATGATTTTGTTTCTTTCAGCTTCAGTCATTTGATCATTTACTTTTGACAAAATCCTTTTTGAAACATCATCCATACGAACAAAGAAACGAACATACAATGATTTTGGTTTCAACTCAGCACTTCTTTGCTTTGCCCAAAATCCATTTTTCAAATGATTTTGTTCTGCAGTCGAAAGTTCAGCAATCGCACTATATCCACAGTGGTGATTAGTAAGTACCAAACCGCTGTTTGAAACGATTTCAGCTGTACAACCTCCATTAAATTGTACAATAGCATCTTTTAAACTATGGTGATTAATGCTGTAAATTTCTTCGGCTGTTAATTGCAAGCCCATTTTTTCCATATCTCTATGGTTCAATCTTTCGATAAACATCAAAAACCACATTCCCTCATCAGCTCTTACAGGAAAAGCCATTAGGCACATGGTCAAGAATAAAACTACTTTTTTCATGTTATTTTGTTTAAGTTCTGCGAATATAATTCATTTCGACAATTATTTCATCTTAAAGAATACCAAAATTGAACATGATATCAATTTTGCACTCATTTATTACGAATTTAACATTATAAAAACAAAAAGGCGCTCTATTTCTAGAACGCCTTTCTTACTTATTTAAAAATATAAATTACTCATTAAGCATTTTCCAAAGTTTATCCTTCAAATCAGTTAAACCTTGTTGTGCAACAGATGAAATAAACATATATGGAACATCTTTAAAAGACACGTCCAATTCTGCTTTTAATTCTGCTTTAAGCTCATCATCCAGCATATCACATTTTGAGATTACTAAAAGACGTTCTTTATCTAACATTTCAGGATTGTATTTTGTTAATTCATTTACCAAAATATCATATTCCGCTTTAATGTCTGGCGTATCAACTGGAACTAAAAACAGCAATGTCGAATTACGCTCAATGTGACGCAAGAAATAATGTCCAAGACCTTTACCTTCTGCCGCACCTTCAATAATTCCAGGAATATCAGCAATTACAAAAGATTGAAAATCTCTGTAAGCCACAATTCCTAAATTCGGTTTTAAAGTTGTAAAAGGGTAATCGGCAATTTTTGGTTTAGCCGAAGTCAAAACAGACAACAATGTTGATTTTCCAGCATTAGGAAAACCAACTAAACCAACATCAGCCAAAACTTTAAGTTCTAGAATAACATCCATCTCAACACCTGGTAAACCCGGTTGAGCATATCTTGGCGTTTGATTAGTAGAACTTCTAAAATGCCAGTTTCCTAAACCTCCTTTTCCTCCTTTAGAAAGAATTCTTTTTTCTCCGTGTTCAGTAACTTCAAAAAGAGTTTCTCCAGTTTCTTTGTCTTTTACAACAGTCCCTAACGGCACCTCGATAAATTTATCTTCACCATCTGCTCCTGTACTGCGATCTCCTCCACCGTCTCCACCGTGTCCAGCTTTAATATGACGCGCAAATTTTAAATGAAAAAGTGTCCAAAGACCTTTATTCCCAACTAAATATACGTGTCCGCCACGGCCTCCATCACCACCGTCAGGACCTCCTTTTTCAATAAATTTCTCTCTATGTAAATGCGTAGATCCCTTTCCTCCCTTTCCGGAAGAAACATATATCTTAACGTAATCTACAAAATTCCCTTCTGTCATTTTTTTGAATTTCAGATTTTAGATTTTAGATTTTAGATTGTACTAAACTCTATTTCTAAACTCTATTATTTTAAATACTTAGTCTCGCTTTTCAGTACAAATTACAGCCGTACATTGCCACTGAAAGCTATTTTTTTGTGTTTCAGACTTTCAGGTTTCAAGTTATGCGTTACACAACACAACTTCAAACTTGAAACTTGAAACAATTTCCCTTACTCTTTAAGCGTTTTTACAAGCACTTTATCAATCTTTACTCCATCCATGTCGATAACTTCTAAGACAAATTTCTGCCAAATTAGTTTTTCTCCTTCTTTTGGAATATGAGAGAGTTCCGTCATAATCATTCCGCTTACCGTATTTACTTCGTAATCATTTGTTAACTCATCCAATTCAAAATAAGTTAAAAAATCATGCAATGAATAATGTCCGTCAACCAGCCATGAACCATCTTCTCTCTCTATAAGCTGAAACTCATCTTTATAAAACTCTGATGCATCACCAACTAAAGCTTCTAAAATATCATTTAAAGTAATCAATCCTTGAAAAACTCCGTATTCATCTGAAACCAAAGCATAGTGAACTCCTGTTTTTTTGAAATTCTCTAATGCTTTGTAAGCAGTAGTTTGCTCCATTAAATATGGTGCATCTATCATTATAGCTCGTAAATCGAAATTATCCTTTTCAATATTGGCAAAAATATTTTTTAAAGTAACAACTCCAGCAATATCATCATAATTCTCATTATATACTGGATAAACGGCATGTAAATCCTGAACGACCAACTCTTTAACTTTGATTTTATCTGCATTCAAAGGCAGCATATCAACAGATTTTCGGTGTGTCATCAAAGAACTTACTTTTCTGTCTCCAATATGAAAAACACGCTCCACAATATCTTGTTCAATCTCCTGAACTTCTCCAACCTCAGTTCCTTCTTTTATAATTGCCTTAATTTCTTCCTCCGTAACTTTTCCGTCAGCTGTTGGTTTTATCTGTAAAACATTCAGTAAAAAATCAGTAGACGTTGTTAAGAGCCAAATAAAAGGTGCCGTGATAATAGAAACTATTTTCATTGGCATCGCAACCATTTTTGCAATCGCCTCTGGATAATTCAATCCAATACGTTTTGGCAATAGCTCACCCAAAACAAGAGAGAAAAAAGTCAAAACAACAACTACAATTCCAACTGCTATAGAATGTGCATAAGGTTTTAAAACTTCAAATCCGCTTACAAAAACTTCTACATCCATTGTGATTTTATCACCACTGTAAATACCCGTCAAAATTCCAATTAAGGTAATTCCGATTTGTACAGTTGATAAAAACTTATTTGGAGAATTAGCCAGATCCAACGCAATTTTGGCACTATTGTTCCCTTTTTTCGCTGCCGTTTCCAGTCTGTTTTTTCTAGCCGAAATCAATGCAATTTCTGACATCGAGAAAACTCCGTTTAATAGTATTAGAAAAAATATTATTAGTATTTCCAATGTTTTGTAGATTCGTTACTTGTCTGGTTATTTAATTTTTATTGTAATCTTGGTATTCTTTTAGCCCGAAGCTAAAAAAACTAATTTTTCCCGCCAGAAAACAGTTAACTCCCAAAGCATCAGGAGAAGCTCGTTTTATGGAAAAGAAAAATAGTTTTTTTAGTGTCCCGATAACTATCGGGATAAATTCTCAGCTCAATCAGTTTCTACAAATTATCTATAACTGATGTTAATCGCTCTGTAATTTCTTCAATAGTTCCAATACCATTTACGGCATGGAATTTATTTTGTTCTTTATAATAACCAATCAATGGAGCCGTTTTTTCATTGTACTCCTGATATCTTACACGAATTTTCTCTTCGTCCTGATCATCTGCTCTTCCGCTTGTTTTTCCTCTTTCTAGTAAACGTGCTACCAAAATCTCGTCATCAGCCTCTAAAGCAATTGTTGCTGTTACGCTTGAACCAATTGTTGGCAAAAATTTATCTAAAGCCTCAGCTTGATCAATTGTTCTTGGGTAACCGTCGAACAAAAATCCTGCTGTATTAGGATGTTTATTTACTTCATCTATTAACATTGCAGTAGTAACTTCGCAAGGAACCAATTCTCCATTGTCCATAAATACTCTTGCTTTTTTACCTAAGTCTGTATCATTTTTTAAATTAAAACGAAAAATATCTCCAGTCGAAAGATGTGTTAAATTGTATTTTTCTTTTAAAAATTCTGCCTGAGTTCCTTTTCCTGCTCCCGGCTTTCCAAATAAAACAATGTTAATCATAATACGTGTGAGTTGTGTGACTTCTTAATTTTCGAAGAAGTTTAAAATGAATATATAGTTGTGTGTCTTTAAAATTATTCTGCTAATTTGTATACTTCGCCAAGATTTCGTCCTAAACCATCATAGTCTAATCCGTAACCTACAATAAATTTATTCGGGATTCTGATTCCGATGTAATCTAT
Source organism: Flavobacterium sp. FlaQc-30 (assembly GCF_044005885.1). NCBI lineage: Bacteria > Pseudomonadati > Bacteroidota > Flavobacteriia > Flavobacteriales > Flavobacteriaceae > Flavobacterium > Flavobacterium sp. FlaQc-30. Next base: position 138,926 of record NZ_JBIPCO010000010.1, read on the forward strand.
TTTTATATCTTTTTTATAAGCTTCAGGCTTAAAAAACAAAGTTGCCACTTTAAAATGTTTTACATTTTGTGCTTTAAACAAATGTTTTAATTCTTCCAGAGTATTTCCGGTATCAATAATATCCTCAATAACAACAACACTTCTGCCAGTCAAATCCTGATTGATTCCGATTAATTCTTTAACCGAATTTGTTGTTTCAGTACCTTCATAAGAGGCCATTTTAATGAACGAAACCTCGCAAGGTTTTTTATATTTTTTCAAAAAATCGGCTACGACCATAAAAGCGCCATTCAAAACTCCAATAAAAATTGGAGTATCATCTCCAAAATCATCTTCTACCTGCGCAGCTAATTTAGTCAAAGCAAAATCAATTTCTTTAGCCGAAATAAACGGAACAAATTGTTTATCGTGAAGTTGTATCATTATTTTTAAATTTAAAATAATGGACAAAGATACAGATTTCGAATTTGAGAACCGAAAATTGAGCCTAAATTTGTATTTTTAAATCAAATTCAAAAAAATGCTTTCCGAACTGCAAGAAAAACTGGATTATGTTACGGCTCATAGAGAAAATCGCTTAAAGTGCGCTCAGTTCATTCTTGAAAGCCCTCAATTTTTTAACGAATTAGTTTCTATTTGTTTTACTCCCGAAGACAAAAACAATCACAAAGCCTGTTGGATTCTCGAATTTGTGTCTTACGAAGAGCTGCTTTGGCTTCAACCTCATCTTGATTTTTTCTGTTCAAATTTAAAAGTACTTAAAGATGAAAGTTCCATTCGGCCAATTGCAAAAGTGACACAACTTCTAGTAAAATCACATTATAAAAAAGACGAAAACAGCATTTCTATGTCCGAAGAAAATCTGCAAGATTGCATCGAAGCAAGTTTCGATTGGCTTATAAATGATGTAAAAGTGGCTGCAAAAGCATATTCAATACGAACTTTATATGTTTTGGGAAATCATTACGATTGGATTCATCCCGAACTTCAAATAATTTTAAACAAAGATTACGGAGATCATTCCGCAGCTTACAAAGCCGTCGCTCGAGAAGTTTTGAAAAAAATTGAATAGTTTTCTTAGCCACAGATTAAAAAGAGTAAATAGATTTTCCGTTTCTATCTTTTTGCCATGACCCGTGTGATAGTGACAGGCGAAGCAATTACACCAATTTTCACTAATTAATTCTAAAACTGAGTTATAAACAAATTCGTGAAAATTGGTGTAATTCGTGGCAAACAAAAAAATCATTCTAATCTTTTTAATTTGTGGCAAAAAACTAAATTTTGGCTAAAAAAAGATTAAAAGGTATCTTTGCAAAAACACAACACAAAATGAATTATTTTTCTTCTGATTTTAAATTAGGAATCTTAGGTGGAGGACAATTAGGCAAAATGCTTTTGTTTGACACCAGAAAATTTGACATACAAACTTATGTTCTTGATCCAAGCGACGAAGCGCCGAGTAAAATTGCCTGCAACAAATTTTTTCAAGGTGATTTAATGGATTATGAAACGGTTTATAACTTTGGTAAACAAGTTGATGTTCTTACTTTTGAAATCGAATTAGTCAATCTTGAAGCATTGACACAATTAGAAAATGAAGGTTTAAAAATATATCCTTCGCCAAAAACTCTAAAAGGAATTCAGAATAAAGGCGTTCAAAAAGAATTTTACGCTAAAAATAATATCCCAACTGCTCCTTTTGAAAGATTTGAAAATTTAGACGAACTGAAATCTGCTGTCACATCGAGCGAAGTCGAGATGCCGTTTGTATGGAAATGTACTGAATTTGGTTATGACGGAAATGGCGTAAAAGTTATTCGTCAGGTTTCTGATTTAGATACTCTTCCAAATGTCGAATGTATTGCAGAAACTATGGTTCCGTTTAAAAATGAATTAGCGGTAATCGTGGTAAGAAATCCGTCAGGAGAAATAAAAACATATCCGGTTGTAGAAATGGAATTTCATCCGGAAGCAAACCAAGTTGAATACGTAATCTGCCCAGCAAGAATTGATGATAAAGTGGCCGAAAAAGCAAGAGCAATTGCTTTGAATGTTTCTCAAAAATTCAATCACGTTGGACTTTTGGCCGTTGAGATGTTCCAAACTCAAGATGATGAAATTTTAGTGAACGAAGTCGCTCCTCGCCCGCACAATTCAGGACATTACTCTATCGAAGCAAGTTACACTTCACAATTCGAAAATCATTTACGCGCTATTTTAGATCTTCCGTTAGGAAACACAGACAGCAAAGTTGCCGGAATTATGGTAAATTTAGTGGGTGCCGAAGGTTTTTCTGGAAATGTAGTATATCAAAACATCGAAACCATTTTAGGATGGAATGGTGTTACTCCACATATTTACGGAAAAAAACAAACTCGCCCGTTCAGAAAAATGGGTCACGTTACTATTGTAAATGAAGATATGGCGGAAGCAAGACGAATTGCGCAAGAAGTTAAGAACACTATTAAGGTGATTAGTGAATAGTAATTAGTGATTAGTCGCAATTTTAAACTAAACAAACAATTTCCAGTCGCAGAGTTTTAGTCCAGCAAAACTTGAAACTTGAAATAAAACAAACAATAAAGCAATGAGCAAAGTAGCTATTATAATGGGAAGCATCTCAGACATGCCAGTTATGCAGGATGCAATCGACATATTAAAACAATTTAATGTAGAAGTTGAAGTAGATATCGTTTCGGCACACAGAACGCCGGAAAAATTATTCGATTTCAGTAAAAATGCACATACTCGCGGAATTTCGGTAATTATTGCAGGCGCAGGCGGTGCAGCACATTTACCTGGAATGGTAGCTTCAATGTCTCCGCTTCCAGTAATTGGAGTTCCTGTAAAATCAAGCAATTCGATTGATGGATGGGACTCAGTTTTATCGATTCTTCAAATGCCAGGCGGTGTTCCAGTTGCAACTGTGGCGCTAAACGGAGCAAAAAATGCGGGAATCTTAGCCGCACAAATCATCGGAAGCCATGATAAAAAAGTCCTTGACACTATTATTTCTTATAAAGAAGAATTAAAAGCTGCGGTTAATAAAGCTGCGGAAGGTCTTAATAAATAAATTTAGTGATCAGTGGTCCGTTTTTTAGTATTCAGTTCTCATAAAGACAACTACTGAATACTAAAAAACGGACCACTGACTACTTTAAAAAAACTCTACTTATGAGCGTCTTAACCCAATATTTCAATACCAAACATAATACTGCACCTTTTTCGCAAATTAAAATCGAAGATTATGTTCCTGCTTTTAACGAAGGAATTGCTTTGGCTAAAGCCGAAATTGATGCTATCGTAAATAATCCAGATGCGCCGACTTTTGAAAATACTGTTGTTGCTATGGACTTTTCGGGCGATATTTTAGACCGCCTTTCGAGTATTTTCTTCAACTTAAATTCAGCTGAAACGAATGACGAAATGCAGAAAATTGCTCAGGAAGTTTCGCCTTTATTATCTGAATTTGGAAATGACATTACGCTGAACGCAGCTTTATTTGCCAAAATAAAAGCCGTTTACGATCAAAAAGAAAGTTTGAATCTAAACCCGGAGCAAACAACTCTTTTAGACAAAAAGTACAAAAGCTTCTCTAGAAACGGAGCCAATTTACCTGAAGACAAGAAAGATCAATTGAGAGAAATCGACAAAGAATTATCAAAATTGAGTTTACAGTTTGGCGAAAATGTTTTGGCAGAAACGAATGCTTTCGAATTGCATTTAACAGACGAAAAAGATTTATCTGGTTTACCGGAAGGAACAATCGAAGCAGCAAGATTATTAGCCAAAAATCAAGAAAAAGAAGGTTGGATTTTCACTTTAGATCATCCAAGTTACGTTCCGTTTTTAACTTATGCTGATAATCGCGAATTACGTAAAAAAATGGCAATTGCTTTTGGCGCAAAAGCATTTCAAAATAACGAATTCGATAATCAGGAAAATGTTTTAAAAATTGCCAAACTGCGTTTTGAAAGAGCTAATTTATTAGGTTACAAAACACACGCACATTTTGTTTTAGAAGAAAGAATGGCCGAAAGTCCAGAAAAAGTTTTTTCTTTCTTGAATGATTTATTAGCAAAAGCAAAACCGGCAGCTCAAAAAGAATTTGCTGAGTTAACTGCTTTCGCTAAAGAATTAGACGGAATCGAACAACTTGAAAAATGGGACGGCGCCTATTATTCTGAAAAATTAAAGCAGCAACTTTTTAATTTAGACGATGAAAAACTGAAACCTTATTTTCAATTAGAAAAAGTTTTAGACGGTGCATTTACAGTTGCCAAAAAATTATACGGTTTAACTTTTACCGAAGTATTTGACATAGACAAATACCACGAAGAAGTTACTACTTACGAAGTTCACGATGCTGAAAACAATTTAGTTTCGATTTTTTATGCGGATTTCTTTCCAAGAAAAGGAAAAAGAAACGGCGCGTGGATGACTTCATTTAAATCACAATATGTAAAAAACGGCGTAAACGAAAGACCGCACATTTCGAACGTTTGTAATTTTACAAAACCAACAGAAACAAAACCGTCATTATTGACTTTTAATGAAGTTACCACTTTGTTCCACGAATTTGGTCACGGTTTACACGGAATGCTGGCTGATACGGTTTATCCAAGTTTATCTGGAACTTCTGTTTTTTGGGATTTCGTAGAATTACCAAGTCAGATTATGGAAAACTGGTGTTACGAACCAGAAGCTTTGGCTTTGTTTGCGAATCATTATGAAACGGGAGAAATCATTCCGATTGAGTATGTACAGAAAATTAAAGAAAGTGCGAGTTTTCAGGAAGGTCTAGCAACATTGCGTCAGTTAAGTTTCGGATTATTAGATATGGCTTGGCACGGACAAGATCCAACTTCTATCACAGATTTAAAAGCTTTTGAAACAGAACAATTTGCCAACACACAATTGTATCCTGATGTAAAAGAAAATGCGATGAGTACAGCTTTCTCTCATATTTTTCAGGGCGGATATTCTTCAGGATATTACAGCTACAAATGGGCAGAAGTTTTAGATGCTGATGCTTTTGAATACTTCCAAGAAAAAGGAATCTTCAATACAGAAGTAGCAAAGAAATTTAAAGATAACGTACTTTCTAAAGGAGGAACAGAACATCCTATGACTTTATACAAACGTTTTAGAGGTCAAGAACCAAAACCTGAAGCTTTATTGAAGAGAGCAGGATTACTTTAGACTTTCTTAGATTTTTAGACTTCTTAGACTGTTAGATATTTTTGAAACCGAAGCTTTCCTGCTTCGGTTTTTTATTTGGTTTTACTTTAACTATCTTCGTATTTTTAAATCTTAATCTTACAAATACAAGCCGTGAAAAAATATTTTAAAATAGCATTTTACCTTTTAATTATTGGACTGATTGCCATTGTATCGGTAAATTATTATGTGAAATCTTCAACTAAAAAGAACATCTATTATTCGATTAAAAGGTTTCCTAAAAATGATGTTGGAATTATTTTTGGCGCAGGAATAAATGGAGATCAGCCGAGCAAATATTTAAAAGATCGCTTAGACGCAGGAATTATGCTTTGGAAAGCAAAACGCATTAATAAAATTTTGCTTTCGGGAGATAATGGTCGTGATGAATATGATGAATTAACGGTTATGAAAAACTATTGTTTCAATCACGGAGTTGATACCACCAAAATATTTATTGATTATGCAGGTTTCGATACGTATTCTACAATGTATCGCGCTAAACACATTTTCAAAATCAAAAAAGCCACTTTAATTTCTCAGGAATATCATTTGAATCGTGCGATTTATATCGGTCAAAAACTGGGAATTAAATCAGTTGGATATTCTGCAAATAAAGGAGAATATTTGGGTTATAAATATGTGACTTTTAGAGAATATGGTTCGATTTTCAAATCCTTTTTTGATGTTTTCAGAAATAGAGAAACTCGTTTTCTAGGCGGAGAAATTAATATTAATGGAGAATCTAATTATTCTAAAGAAGATAAACGATAAAAAAATCCGAAACAGAAATGTTTCGGATTTTTTAATTTAAAATTTCTTCATGTTTGACAACATAAGACAAAGCTTCTTTTACAACTTCATTCAAGTTTAATCCTTTTTTAGTAGCTAAGAGTGCTATTTTTTGATGCAACTCCTGAGATACTCTAACATTAAAAGAACCTTTATACGTTTTATCAGGTACTTTATTCAATAGTTTACATGTCTCTAAGTAATCATTTACAGATTCTTTAAAAGATTCTTCCAATTCTGTAACTGAAGAACCTTCAAAAGTTACTAAATCATTTATACCGTGAATTTTTCCAAAGAATATTTTATCATCTGCAGAAAATTCTAATGTACCAATATAGCCGTTATATTCTAAATAGTTTTTCATTTTATAATTCCAAATGTTCAATAATAATATCAAGTTGATACCCCTTCAAAACTCTTTGCGGATGTGGTTCATGTAAACTTATAATCTGCTTATTTACATTCACAAATTTTCTTCTTGAACCACCTGTTTTTCCTTGTGAAATCTGATTATAACCAAAATGATTCAGAACTTTCACCATTTCATCCCAAGAAAAATCTTTTGGTTTTGATTTTAACTTTTCAATAAGTTTATCAATCTTACTCATACAAATTTATCATTAAATTTTCAATTTGCAACTAAATAATAGTTACATACTAAATCAATATATAAAAATAAGAATAATCTTTCAAAAAAAGCAACTTAAGTTCAAAATATCAAAAAAAGGCAAATTAAAAAAAAGACCTGCAAATATTCTTGCAGGTCTTTCACACATGATTTTAAAATAAAATCTTTATTCTTGACTCTATTTTCTACATTCTTTTTACTCTTTCTCTAAAACTCTCTTTGCTAATTTTCCAACAGTCAGTCCTTGAACTACAATTGAAAATAATACCACAATATAAGTTACTTCCAAAAGCAGGTTTTTATATTCGCCTTCAGGCATAGAAAGTACCAGCGCAATCGAAACTCCTCCACGAATTCCTCCCCAAACTAAAACCATTAAAGAGCCTTTGTTGTAAGCCGATTTAATTCCAAAGAACTTAAATATATCAAAGAATTTCCAAGGCAGAACTATAGCTGTTAATCTTGAAAAAAGAACTATAAAAATAGCCACAAAACCAGTCAGCAATTGTTTGTTTAAATCTGGCAGCAATAACAATTCAAAACCAATAAATAAAAACAAAATAGCATTCAGAATTTCATCAATAAGTTCCCAAAACTTTTCTAAATAATCCTTGGTTTCCTCGCTCATTGCGACTTTTTTACCATAATTACCAATAATTAATCCCGCAACTACCATTGCCAAAGGACTTGAAACGTGTAAACTTTGCGCAATCAAAAAACCTCCCATTACGATAGAAAGCGTAATCAAAACCGAAACTTTATAATCGTCAATTCTCTTCATAACCTTAGATGCAGTAAATCCGAAAACAGCTCCTAATAAAAGCCCGCCAACTCCTTCTTTAATAAACAACCAAGAAATAGAGCCAAAAGTGGCATCAAATGTTGGATCAGTTGCCATTTTTAAAACAACAGCAAACATTACTACCGCAACACCATCGTTAAACAATGATTCTCCAACAATTTTAGTCTCTATCCTTTTAGGAACTTTAGCCTCTTTTAGAACTCCTAAAACCACGATTGGATCTGTAGGAGAGATTAATGTTCCAAAAACCAAACAAAATATATACGGAATATTTATTCCTAAAAACGGCGCTATATAATAAAGCAGTGTAGAAACAATTAATGCAGACAATACTACACTCACTGTAGAATAAATCATAATAGGAACTTTTTGTTCTTTCAGATCAGACATATTTACGTGAAGTGCTCCAGCAAACAAAAGAAAATTCAACATCGCTCCCATTAGGATTTCGTTGAAATCAAATTCCTTTATTAACTCAAAAAAATGCTTTGTCGTAGCAGGAAAATAAGAATCTCCTAGAAGACGAATTCCTACTGAAACCAACATGGCAATAATCATGATTCCGATCGTTCCCGGAAGTTTTAAAAATCTTAAATTTAAATAGGCGAAGAAAGAAGCTAGTACAATAAGTACCGAAAAAGTGTAGTATAATTCCATAAATATGATTTTTACAAAAATAGCTGTATCATTATTTAATCGAAAATTTCGAGGCTTGAATTAACATAACTTTATAATTTGTTAAATATCTTTCAATTATTTTTGAAAGTTTAAAAACTTTTACTTACATTTGATCTATGGAATTCAAAGAAGCAAAAAATAAGTTTGTACAAACCTGGGGGGCATTAGGTTCTCAATGGGGAATTAATAAAACGATGGCACAAATCCACGCTTTATTAATGGTTTCGAACGAACCTGTTTCTATGGAAGACATTATGGAAGAATTACAAATTTCTCGCGGTAATGCCAGCATGAACCTTAGAGGTTTAATGGATTGGGGAATTGTCTATAAAGAATATAAAGCGGGAGAAAGAAAAGAATTTTTCACTGCAGAAAAAGATTTAGACGAATTAGCAGTAAAAATCTCCAGAGAGAGAAGCAAAAGAGAAATTAAGCCAACGCTGAAAATCTTAAAAGAAGTTTCGACAATCAAGGCTAAAGATTCGGCCGAAGAAAAACACTTTGTAGATCAGACTACCAAATTGTACGATTTCGTTTTAAAAGCAGACAATATGTTAGACAAAATGACTGAGTTTAATGATAACTGGTTGGGTAAATTGGTTATGAAAATGATGAAGTAAAAAAATTTAATCAAAACTTTCATTTTTTTCTGAAAGTTTAAAAAAATCAATAAGTATGAAAACAATAAACTACATCAATACTTTTCTTCTTGGAATACCTATAATCCTTTTTCTATTAGCTTCCTTAAAAATTATAGATTTAACAGTGTTCGGCTTATTGTCCATTATACTTTTGGGATTATTTCAAATTATTATTAGTGGGTATATGTTATTTAACGAACCTCAAAACAAATATCTTCAATTGTACATCATAGGAGTTGTTTTCTATTTTGTTACGATTTACATCGATCCTTTTTCATCTAATGATTTCAAAACTTATTTCGGAATGGGAATACCAACAATACTGGCATTTTATATTTCATTATTAATCTATAAAAAAGCAAACAAATGAACTTCTTAAAAGCCGAATGGAAAAATTTAGCTCTTTTCAATTATGAAGTTGATGCTCAAATATTAGAAAAATATCTCCCATCAGGAACTGAGATTGATATTTGGAATAACAAATGTTACATCAGTCTAGTTGGATTTATGTTTAAAAACACGAAAGTTCTAGGATTTAAAATCCCATTTCATATCAATTTCGAAGAAGTGAATTTGAGATTCTATGTAAAACGATTTGAAAATGGCGAATGGAAACGCGGTGTAGTTTTTATTAAAGAAATTGTTCCTAAAAAAGCGATCACTTTTATTGCGAATACTTTGTATCAGGAACATTACGAAACTCAAAAAATGAAACATGAAATTATTGAAGATGAAAACACCAATACTTTTATTTATCAATGGAAAAACGACAAAAAGTGGAATACAATTCAAATAGAAACTAAAAAGAATCCAATAGAAATTGAGATTGATTCTGAAGCAGAATTTATTACAGAACATTATTTTGGTTACACAAAAATTGATGAACATACCACTTTTGAATACGAAGTGACACATCCAAGATGGGAACAATTTGAGGTTTTAGATCATAACATTGAAATTGATTTTGAAAAAACTTATGGAAGTGATTTTGGATTTCTTCAAAACATAAAACCATCATCAGTTTTCTTAGCCAAAGGATCAAAAATCACTGTTATGAATAAAAGAAAATTAGAATCAGTAAGCGTTTTAGAAAAAATGACATAATAGTTTTTCAACTAATAATTTATAAATCGGCAATTATGAACTTTAATATTACAGGATATTTTATTTATCTCAGCATTACGATTTTCATTATTCTAAAAGTGGGGAAAATCTGTTATAAAAACGGAAATGTTTTTGTTTTAGAACTAATCCCAAATCATGCAGACATTTGTCAAAAAATCAATCAAATTTTACTTTTAGGATATTACCTTTTAAATATTGGTTATTGTGCCATGACACTAATTTCCTGGATTAAAATTACCTCATCAACTCAATTAATAGAAATTATTGGCACAAAAACGGCCGTTATCATATTTATCATATCGACTTTACATTATCTCAACATTATAATTTTAACAAAGTACATTCATAAATTAATCAAATAACAACTAAATTCAAATATCATGGAAACTACAAAAATCTTAATCGGTTACGGAATTTATTTACCAGTTGCTTTATTTCTTACCTATTATGTTTCTAAAACTCTTTTCAAAAACGGAAAAATCTTTATGCTTGATATATTTAAAGGCCGTGAAGATATTGCGCAGGCAACCAACAAGCTTTTTGAAACTGGTTTTTATCTTTTAAACATTGGTTTTGCATTAATGATTTTAAAATTGCAATTATACAGCAACAGCTATCAAGAATTAATTGAAAATTTAAGTTATAAAATTGGAGGATTTTCTATTTATCTTGGCGTCATGTTATTCTTTAATTTGTATTTCTTTTTTAGAGGAAAAAGAAAAGCAAAAGAAGCACAAAGAGAAGAAAGATTAGTTTTTAAAGCTTAAAATAGTTTGCCACGACTCGAGCGATAGCGAACAGGCGAAGCAATCGCACAAATTTTCACGAATTAATTTTCAAATTGCCTTTATTCATTTTTAAATTCGTGAAAATTCGTGCAATTCATGGCTATAAAAAACTCAAATGAAAAAACTCATAATCGCAGCAGGAACAGGTTTTCTTGGACAAGTTTTAGTCAATCATTTCAAAAATAAATTTGAAGAAATTGTCATTCTAACACGTGGAAAATCGCAGATAGTTAACGGAATTAAATATGTAAACTGGAATGCAAAAACTCTTTCGGGTTGGGAAAGTGAATTAGAAAATGCAGCCGTTTTAATTAATCTTGCAGGAAAATCGGTTGATTGTCGTTATACCAAAGAAAACAAAAAAGAAATTCTTTTATCAAGAATTGAAAGCACAAAAATACTAAACAAAGCGGTTTTGAATTGCCAAAACCCGCCGAAACATTGGCTGAATTCTTCAACGGCTACTATTTACAGATTTTCTCTTGACAAACAAATGGATGAAGTTGACGGCGAAATCGGAAATGATTTTTCTATAAACGTAGCGCTTTCTTGGGAAAAAGCATTCTTTAAAACTGAAACGCCAAAGACAATGAAAACCGCTTTAAGAACTTCAATTGTTTTAGGAAAAAAAGGAGGTGCATTTATTCCGCTAAAAAATTTGGCAAAAACTGGTTTTGGAGGAAAACAAGGAAGCGGCAATCAGTTTGTAAGTTGGATTCATGAAGACGATTTTGCAAAAGCTATTGATTTTATTATTGAAAAAGAAATGACTGGCGTTATCAATATCGTTTCACCAAAGCCAATTCAAAATGCTCTTTTTATGCGAAAATTGAGAAAGGCCGCTGGTTTTCCGTTTGGAATTCCATTGAATAAACTCTTTCTTGAAATTGGAGCATTTTTTATTCGAACAGAACCTGAGTTAATTTTGAAAAGTAGAAACGTAATTCCGAAACGTCTTTTAGAAAATGGTTTTCAATTTAAGTTTGGCAATTTAGAAAAAGCACTGAAAGATTTAATTTAAGCATTTTGTGTCATTTCTCCTCCGTCGAGATGACAAGATTGTGCAAAAATAAAATGCAAAACAATGACAACAATAAATCTCACAACCAAAATAAACGCACCAAAACAAATCGTTTTTGACGCTTCACGAAACATTGATATTCATCAGCAATCAGCAAGTCCGTCAAAAGAAAAAGCAATTGCTGGTGTAACATCAGGATTAATAAACCTAAATGAAACGGTAACTTGGCGTGGCAGACATTTTGGCTTTTATCTCACGCACAAAAGCAGAATTCCGGCAATGAATCTCTACGATTATTTTGTAGATGAAATGGAGGAAGGTAATTTCAATTTTTTTAAACATGAACACTTTTTTGAGGAAGAAAATGGAATTACAATCATGAAAGATAAATTACAGTATGAAACGCCGTTTGGAATTCTAGGAAAACTATTCGATGTTTTACTTCTCAAAAAGCACCTTACTAACTTTCTTTTAGAACGAAATAAAGTTTTAAAAGAAGTTTCAGAAAAAAAACATTTAAAATAAATTTCCTACTTTTAAATAAAATAAACCTTAAAGAGAACTAAAAAATTAAAATATGAAATTGAAAGTTATAATATCAACCCTCCTATTCACTTTTTCTTTTATGGGATTTGCACAAAGCAACTGCAAAGATTTGAAAGGATGTGAAAGAAAATTATGTGAATTGAACGTAAAATTAGCTGCAGCTAAAAAAGCTGGAAATCAAAATCAAATCAAAGGCGTTCAAGATGCAATCTCACAAACCAAGAAAAATTGCACCACAAAAACAGTTAATAATGATCTTGACAAAAAAGTAAAAGAGAAACAGCAAAAAGTCAACGAAAGAACCGCCGATTTGAATGAAGCCGTCAAAGAAAAAGAAAGCAAAGAAAAGATCGATAAAAAAAGAAAAAAATTAGATGAAGCTAAGGCTGATTTGAATAAAGCTTTAGCTGAACAGAAAACAAAATAAATTCAATCCAAACCGATGCTAATGCTTCGGTTTTTTTTATAAAAAAATCACCATCAGCCACCAAAAAATGGGTACGCTTTCGACCCAAAAAGAGGTATAATATTTGGACCTATTGGGATTGGCAAAAACTATAAACAACATCAAAGTAATTAACATCACCAAGCTAATAAAAAGATCATGAACATTAAATGTTGAAATGAGAAGTTCCAAAGAACAAAATGGCACTAAAAGAAGTAATCCTAAATATTTTGTCCATTTCACGCCAATAGTCTGCGGTACAGTTTGAAGATGCGGATCATCATTTGCCAGATCAATTATTTCGAAAACCAAAATCAAAACAAAAACTAGAATAAAACGCTGAATACATTTTATAAAGAAATCTGTTGTAAACGGAATTCCGGCATTAATTAGCGGTAAAACCAAAGTCGCGCCAACCCAGCAAAGCGCCACAATATAAATTTTTACTCCAGCCCAATTTCGAGCGTTTTTTCTGTTTGGGAAAAAAGGCAAAGTATAAAGCGCGGTTATCGCAAAAATTCCTACCGAAACAATTTGTGTAATTCGTTGTAAATGGAAAAAATAATACCCCACCAGAACCACCGAAACGAGACTCAAAAAAGCAATAATCTTTAGCTGATTTCCGATCGGATTTTTCTTTACTCGAACCAAAGCATCATATTTCACAAAATTATACCCTACAATTGTTCCGAAAAAAACAAACAACGCCATTGGTTCATCATACTGAATATGAAACACATGAAACGTAATTTGCACCAAAGCATAACACGATAAAGCCACGTGAATACTGCTGTTTAAATAAAAATCGAAAATTTGTTTTAGAAGTTTCATATATCCAAATCTAATCAATTGGTAACAAATCAACTCTTTAGTTATAAAATTGATAAAAATTGAAGTTAAAAATACCTATTAAATTATTAATAATACTTAATTTTGCCCCACAAAAAAACAACACATTTACTATAAAATGTAATAAACCTTGTGTTACATGAGATTAGCTCAAATAAAAACACTCGGCAAATTGCGTTTTGATCTTTAAAAAATAGACTGCTACAAATGAAAACAGATGCTTTTGCTTTAAGACACATTGGTCCAAGAGAAACAGATCTTCAACACATGTTACAAACCATTGGTGTTGACTCGATTGAACAACTAGTTTATGAAACCCTTCCGGACGATATTCGTTTAAAAGCGCCTTTGAATTTGGATCCTGCAATGACAGAGTACGAATTCGCAAACCACATTCAGGAATTAGGAAAGAAAAACAAAGTATTCAAATCATACATTGGTTTGGGTTATCACCCAACTATTGTTCCGGCTCCAATTCAAAGAAATATCTTTGAAAATCCAGGATGGTACACAGCGTACACTCCTTACCAAGCAGAAATTGCACAAGGTCGTCTTGAAGCAATTTTAAATTTCCAAACTACGGTTATCGAATTAACAGGAATGGAAATCGCAAATGCTTCTTTACTAGATGAAGGAACTGCTGCTGCTGAAGCTATGGCGTTATTATTTGACGTTCGTACAAGAGATCAAAAGAAAAACAATACACATAAATTCTTCGTTTCAGAAGAAATTTTACCACAAACTTTATCTGTACTTCAAACACGTTCAACTCCAATTGGAATTGAATTAGTTGTTGGAAACCACGAAACATTTGATTTTTCAAATGAATTCTTCGGAGCTATTTTACAATACCCTGGAAAATATGGTCAGGTAAATGATTACAGCGCTTTTGTTGCTAAAGCAAAAGAAAACGAAATCAAAGTTGCCTTTGCTGCTGATATTTTATCACTTGCTGCTTTAACTTCTCCAGGAGAAATGGGAGCTGCAGTAGTTGTTGGAACTACACAACGTTTTGGTGTACCTATGGGTTACGGTGGTCCTCACGCTGCATTTTTTGCAACTAAAGACGAGTACAAACGATCTATGCCGGGTCGTATCATTGGAGTTTCTGTTGATACAAATGGAAACCGCGCTTTGCGTATGGCTTTAGGAACTCGTGAGCAGCACATCAAACGTGAAAAAGCAACTTCAAACATTTGTACTGCTCAGGTTTTATTGGCAGTTATGGCTGGAATGTATGCCGTTTACCACGGACCAAAAGGTTTACAATATATTGCAAACAAAGTTCACGCATCGGCGGTTACTACTGCTGAAGCTTTAAATAAATTAGGTGTTTACCAAACTAACACAGCTTACTTTGATACTATTTTAGTAAAAGCAGATGCTCAAAAAATAAAAGCTATTGCTGAGAAAAACGAAGTAAACTTCTTCTATGTTGATGCTGATACGATTTCTATTTCGTTCAACGAAACAACTTCTATTGCTGACATCAACCAAATCATTGCGATTTTTGCTGAAGCTTTAGGAAAAGAAACTGTTTCTGTTTCTGAATTAACTGAAGCTAGTCAATTACCTGCTTCATTAGAAAGAACATCTTCTTTCTTAACGCATGATGTATTCAACAATCATCATTCAGAAAGTCAGTTAATGCGTTACATCAAAAAATTAGAGCGTAAAGATTTATCATTGAATCACTCTATGATTTCATTAGGTTCTTGTACGATGAAATTAAATGCAGCTTCAGAAATGTTGCCTCTTTCAATGCCAAACTGGAACAGCATTCACCCATTTGCACCAGTTGAACAAGCTGAAGGTTACATCACGATGCTTAAAAAATTAGAGCAGCAATTAAATGTAATTACAGGTTTTGCTGGAACAACTTTACAGCCAAACTCTGGAGCTCAAGGAGAATATGCAGGTTTAATGGCGATTCGTGCTTACCATTTATCAAGAAACGAAGGTCACCGTAATGTATGTTTAATTCCTTCATCAGCTCACGGAACAAATCCTGCTTCTGCAGCGATGGCTGGAATGAAAATCATCGTTACAAAAACGACTCCAGAAGGAAACATTGACGTAGAAGATTTAAGAGAAAAAGCAATTGAGCATAAAGATGATTTATCTTGTTTAATGGTAACATATCCTTCTACTCATGGAGTTTACGAATCTTCAATTATTGAAATCACTAAATTAATCCACGACAACGGCGGATTGGTATATATGGATGGTGCAAACATGAATGCGCAAGTTGGATTAACAAATCCTGCTACAATTGGCGCTGACGTTTGTCACTTAAACTTACACAAAACATTCGCTATTCCTCACGGTGGTGGTGGACCTGGAGTTGGACCAATTTGTGTGAACGAAAAATTAGTTCCGTTCTTACCAACAAACCCAATCTTAAAAGTAGGCGGAGAACAAGCGATTACAGCAATTTCATCTGCACCTTACGGATCTGCTTTAGTATGTTTAATTTCTTACGGTTATATCACAATGATGGGTGCTGATGGATTAAAAAGCGCTACTGAACATGCGATCTTGAATGCTAATTATATGAAATCTCGTTTCGAAGGTCACTACCCAATTCTTTATACAGGAGAATGTGGAAGAGCAGCGCACGAAATGATTTTAGATTGTCGTTCATTCAAAGAAAACGGAATTGAAGTTGGTGATATAGCAAAACGTTTAATGGATTACGGTTTCCACGCTCCTACGGTTTCTTTCCCAGTAGCTGGAACTTTAATGATCGAACCTACAGAGTCTGAAGATCTAGCTGAGTTAGACCGTTTTTGTGACGCTCTTATCTCAATCAGAAAAGAGATTGAAGCTGCAACTGCCGATGACAAAAACAACGTATTGAAAAATGCACCTCATACATTGGCAATGTTAACTACAGATTCTTGGGATTTCCCATACACTAGAGAAAAAGCGGCTTATCCATTAGAATACATTGCTGACAATAAATTCTGGCCATCAGTTCGTCGTGTAGACGATGCTTACGGTGACAGAAACTTAGTTTGCAGCTGTGCTCCTATTGAAGCTTACATGGAAAATTAATCATAGATTATTTCATAAAACAAACCCGATAACATTACAGTTATCGGGTTTTATTTTTTTATAACATTCTTAAAAAGTTTGTTGCTTTTTATAACACTTTAAAATATTGAGACAAAATAAAAATAGATTCCAAAAGTGATCTCAAACGTTTGAAATCTCTATAAAATTAAAAAATCATTAAAAAATAATCAATATATCACTCAAAAAACAATTATTCCACAATTATATGCATGCATAGTATTTTTTATGATAGTTATCATGATTTTATTTATACTTTAGCAATAAATTTATCGGATAATTAAAGGAAAAATGAAAATAAAAATAATTGGCATTGGGAGTTATATTCCTAATTTAGAAGTAAAAAACACGGACTTTGACAAGCATATTTTTTTGAATGAAGATGGAACTCCTTTTGGTTACCCGAATGAAGTCGTTATTAAAAAATTTAAAGGTATTACCGGAATCGAAAATCGCCGTTATGCCGAAAAAAATCATACCGCTTCAGACTTAGCCTTTTTCGCAGCTGAAAAAGCAATTGCAAATGCAGGAATCGATGCTGAAACTTTAGACTATATCATTTTCGCCCATAATTTTGGTGATGTAAAATCAGGTACTTCACAATCTGATATTTTACCAAGTTTAGCAACACGTGTTAAACATAAATTAGGCATTAAAAACCCTAAATGTGTTGCTTACGATATTCTTTTTGGATGCCCAGGCTGGATTGAAGGAGTGCTTCAAGCAAATGCTTTTATCAAATCTGGAATGGCAAAAAGAGTTTTAGTAATTGGAGCAGAAACTCTTTCAAGAGTTGTCGATGATCACGATCGTGATTCGATGATTTATTCTGATGGAGCCGGTGCTTCAATCTTAGAAGCTTCAACAGACGAAGCTGGACTTTTATCTTACGAAAGTGCCACTTTTGCTAATGATGAAGCTAATTTCCTTTTCTTCGGAAAATCATATAATCCTGATTTAGATCCAGATATTAAGTACATTAAAATGTACGGACGTAAAATTTACGAATTTGCTTTAAGCAATGTTCCTTGTGCTATGAAAAGCTGTTTAGACAAAAGCGGCATTTCAATTGATGAAGTAAAGAAAATCCTGATTCATCAGGCAAATGAAAAAATGGACGAAGCAATTATCGAACGTTTTTATAAACTATACGACAAAACTGCTCCTAAAGACATTATGCCAATGAGTATTCACGATTTAGGAAACAGCAGTGTTGCAACGGTTCCTACTTTATACGATTTAATTCTTCAAGGAAAAATCGAAAATCACACTATTAATAAAGGCGATGTTGTAATTTTTGCTTCTGTTGGAGCAGGAATGAACGTTAATGCTTTTGTATACAGATATTAGTATTCCGTTTACACTCGCAGTAATTAGTTTCCAGACTCAAAACTGTAACTGAACACTGCAAAACTAAAAAAGTCCGCACTATAAGATGCGGACTTTTTTAGTATATTTGCGCCTTTGTTGTTTAAAACATATATAATGTACGAAAAAACATTTCCGAATAAAAGATTCAAACTTACCTTAGAGTTTTTACAAAAGCACGTTAACACATCAGAAACCATTTTTGATTTTGGTGTACCAAATCCGTTTTCTAAAATAATGGAAGAAAATGGCTATACTGTAAAAAACACAAAAGGCGAAGATTTAGACAACGATCAAACTGCTTTGCAAACTGAAGAATACACTGTTTTTACTGCATTTGAAATTTTCGAACATTTACTAAATCCATACACAATTTTACAAAATGTAAAATGCGACAAATTGTTAATTTCAATTCCGTTACGTTTATGGTTTTCTCCAGCATATCGTTCTAAAACGGATATGTGGGACAGACATTATCACGAATTCGAAGATTGGCAGTTAGACTGGCTTTTAGAAAAAACAGGATGGAAAATAACGGATCGTCTGCAGTTTACACATCCGGTAAAAAAGTTTGGTTTTAGACCCTTATTAAGATATTTCACTCCAAGATACTATATTGTTGCAGCGGAAAGAGTTAAGAATTAAGATTGCAGATTAACGTTTTTTGATTTTTAGATGACTTCCAAATAATCTAAAATCTAAAATCTAATCCCGAGGCTTCGGGACTAAAATTTTTCACATGAAATACTACATCGTCATTCCCGCACATAATGAACAGGATTTAATTGGCTTGACTTTACAATCTTTAATTTCTCAAACTGTTTTACCTTCAAAAGTTGTGGTTGTAAACGACAATTCTACAGATAAAACAGAAGAAGTTGTATTGAGTTTTGCAAAGGAAAACCCGTATATTTCTATTGTAAATAAAACTTCAGACGCTATTCATTTACCGGGAAGCAAAGTAATTCAGGCGTTTCAAAAAGGTTTTGAAACTTTGGATTCTAATTATGACATTATTGTAAAAATAGACGGCGATTTAATTTTTCCTCCTAACTATTTTGAAACTGTAATCAAACATTTCGAATCTGATCCTAAAATAGGAATGGCTGGCGGATTTTGCTACATCTATAAAAATGGTGAATGGGTTTTAGAAAACCTAACCGACAAAGATCATATTCGCGGGGCCCTAAAAGCATATCGCAAGGAAACTTATCAGCAAATTGGAGGTTTAAAACCTGCTATGGGCTGGGACACAGTTGATGAATTATTATGTAAATATTACGATTGGAAAATTGTTACTGACGAATCTTTACACGTAAAACACTTAAAGCCAACTGGCGCAAACTACAACAAAACAGCTAGATACAAACAAGGAGAAGCTTTTTATACTTTAGGTTATGGTTTTTGGATCACAGCAATTGCTTCGGCAAAATTGGCTATGATGAAGAAAAAGCCGTTTCTCTTTTTAGATTATATCAAAGGATTCTGGAAAGCCAAAAACGCCAAAACTCCTTTATTAGTTACCCCTGAACAAGCTAAATTTATTAGAAGTTATCGTTTTCAAAAAATGAAACAGAAGCTTTTTTAATCTTAAAAAAAATTAAAAACTGCAAACTGAAACGATAAACTGTAAACTAATCCTTAATTTAGCCAATATTTAAAACTTATGATGCTAATTCGTTATTTATCTCAAATAGGGAAATATTTTTTAATGCTGAAAGAAATTTTCAATAAACAGACCAAATGGCCTGTTATGAAAAATTTAATTTACAAAGAAATTGATGATTTGATTATTGACTCTCTTGGAATTGTCTGCTTTATATCTTTCTTCATTGGTGGAGTTGTAGCCATTCAAACAGCACTAAATTTAACCAATCCCTTAATTCCAAAATATTTAATTGGTTTTGCTACACGTCAATCTGTAGTTTTGGAGTTTGCTCCTACTTTTATTTCGGTAATTATGGCTGGAAAAATGGGATCTTACATCACTTCTAGTATAGGAACGATGCGTGTTACAGAACAGATTGATGCTTTAGAAGTTATGGGAGTTAACTCCGTAAATTATCTTATTTTTCCAAAAATCATAGCTTTATTAATGTACCCTTTTGTAATTGGTATTAGTATGTTTTTAGGAATTTTTGGTGGATGGCTTGCGTGCGCATACGGAGGATTTTCAACTGGTGATGATTTTATCATGGGAGCTCAAAAAGATTTCATACCCTTTCATATTACTTATGCATTTATCAAAACTTTAATCTTTGCCATGCTATTGGCAACAATTCCGTCTTTTCATGGATATTATATGAAAGGCGGGGCATTAGAAGTTGGTAAAGCAAGTACAACATCGTTCGTATGGACATCTGTTACCATAATTCTTCTAAATTATATATTAACTCAATTATTACTAGGATAATGATAGAAGTAAAAAATATAGAAAAATCATTTGGTGACAGCAAAGTTTTAAAAGGCGTTTCGACGGTATTTGAAACTGGAAAAACCAACTTGATTATTGGACAAAGTGGATCTGGAAAGACCGTTTTATTAAAAACCTTGTTAGGAATTCATACACCAGACTCTGGAACAATTGAATTTGACGGAAGAGTTTATTCTGATTTAGACAAAGATGAAAAACGTGAATTAAGAACTGAAATCGGAATGGTATTTCAAGGAAGCGCATTATTTGACTCGATGACTGTTGAGGAAAATGTTGCTTTCCCGCTAAAAATGTTCACCAACAATAACAAAGCGCAAATCCAAGAACGTGTTGATTTTGTTTTAGAAAGAGTAAACTTAGTCGATGCTCATAAAAAATTACCTTCTGAAATTTCTGGAGGAATGCAGAAACGTGTAGCTATTGCACGCGCTATTGTAAACAATCCGAAATATTTATTTTGTGATGAACCTAATTCAGGTTTAGATCCAAATACCTCAACTTTGATTGATAATTTGATTAAGGAAATTACGGAGGAGTATAATATTACAACTGTAATTAATACACACGATATGAACTCGGTGATGGAAATTGGCGAGAATATTGTTTTCTTAAAAAAAGGATTAAAAGCGTGGCAGGGAACTAAAGAAGAAATTTTTAGAACGGACAATAAAGATATTGTCAAGTTTGTGTACTCTTCTAATCTATTTAAAAAAGTAAGAGAAGCTTATTTGAAAGGCTAAAAGCTTCACATTATAAAAATATAAAATCCCAAATTCCTAACTATTTAAAATTGGAATTTGGGATTTCCTTTTTTCATCCAAATTCTTAATCTATCAGCTCTACTTCGGCATTTGGATTAAAAAGATAAGTCTTTCCGGAGCTTATTTCTATGCATTCAAAACGTTTGGTTCTAACGGCAAGTTTCTTAAAGATTTTACCATTTTTTATTCGAAAAACGCTTCCGTACGGTATTTCAAAAACATAATTTTTATCCGTCGCAGAATCATATTGTTTTAAAGCCAAAGACAAAGTAGTGTCTGTATCGCTGCTTGCTGATGGATTTTTAAAATGTCTGGCTAATAACGGCAGTAATTGACTTGGAAATATCTCTGGTCTGATAAATGGAACCATCGTTCTTTGAAAGGTGTATTTCCATTCGTTGCCGTGTGGTTTTATATTTCGCCCAAATTTTTCGAATGCAACCAAATGCGAAATCTCATGAATTAAGGTAATCAAAAACCTGTATTTGTTTAAACTTGCGTTAACTGTGATTTCATGTTTACCACTAGGCCCGCGTCTGTAATCTCCATGCCGCGTTTGACGTTCATTTACAATTTTCAAATGAACCTGATTGGATACAATCAAATCAAAAACAGGCTTTACAGCATGCTCTGGAATATATTTTGCTAAAGTTTCGCTCAATTTAGGTTAAATGTTATTTGTTAAACGTCAAAAGTTCATTTCTATTTGAATCTGGAATTTAACTATTGAAATTTTCTTATGGATTAGTTGAAGAAACCTCCAATACCTTTCCGTTAAAATACTTATTTCCGCTGAGTGTAAAATCATAAATATAAGTTGCCATTCCTTCGGCAGAAATTGGCGCTTGATAACCTGGGAAAGCGTCGTTCAACATTTCTGTTTGAACAGAACCTAAAGCCAGTACATTGAATGAAATACCGCGTTCTTTATATTCTTCAGCTAATAATTCTGTTAAAGTAATTACGGCACCTTTACTGGAACTATAAGCGGCCAAACCAGCAAACTTAAGACTTCCTCTAACGCCGCCAATTGAACTGATGGTTACAACGTGACTTCCTTTTTGCAAATAAGGCAGACAAACTCTTGTAAGGTTTGCAACTGCAAAAACATTTACTTTATAAATACTTTCAAAATCAGCTTGAGTAGTTTCTGCAAAAGGCTTCAATAATAAAGCTCCTGCATTATGAACTAAGGCATCGACTTTTTTCCATGTCGAAGCAATAAAATGCTCAACTTCGTGCAAAGCACTTTCATCTGCTAAGTCGATTGATAAGCAGGTTACATTTTTATGTTCTAAAAGCGTTTTTGGTGTTTTTCTAGAAATAGCTAAAACCTGATTTCCAGCATTTGCAAACTGCAAAGCAAGTTCATAACCAATTCCTCTACTCGTTCCTGTAACAATAATATTTTTCATAAAGCAAAAATAAACAAATACAATAGAAAGAAAGACTATTTATTCATTGTAATTTCTTGACTTGGAGTTACTGCAATTTTTGTTACAGCAGGCAAAAACTCTTGAATAAATGAAGTAATATGAGGAATATCCATTACTTTGAACTCATCAGAAACGTGGTGATAAAACTCAAAATTTTCAAAATCAAAAGTACTTATAGATTGGCATGGCTTCTTGAAAACTTCATAAAATGAGTAGTTATCTGATCTATAGAATAATTCGTATTCAGCTTCTTTTGGAAGGAATCCAATTGTTTTTTTACCCGTATATTGATTGATTTTCTCTGCCATATTTGATTTATCAAAACCGGTAACATAAGCCAAATAATCGCGTTTCATAGGAACTCCAATCATTTCTATATTTAATTGCGTGTAGAGATTGAAATTTTGCTTTTTCAGTTTTTGAACTAAACTTTTTGAACCCAACAGTCCTTTTTCTTCTCCAGCAAAAAACACAATTAAAATGCTTCTTTTATTCGATTTTGTTTCGGCAAAGTATTTAGCCATTTGAGCAACAGCAGTTACACCAGAAGCATCATCATTTGCGCCATTATTTATAACGTCTGCTTGCTGTTTTTTCTCGATGCCAATATGATCGTAATGCGCACTTAGAACAACATATTCATTTTTTAAAGTTGGATCTGTTCCTTCAAGAACGCCGACAATATTAAAAGCTGGAGATTTAAAATTGGTTAATGTATCTCGATATGTTTTAAAATAAGGCTTGACATTGTTCTTCTTTAAAAAATCCTCTAAAAAAACAGCCGCTTTTTCGATTCCTTTTGTACCAGTTTCACGTCCTTCTAGTTCATCTGAAGAAAGATATTCTAAAAAATTCGAAACTTCATTTTGATTGACTTTATAAGTAACTTCAATAGGTTTAGAATTTGATTTTTTTTCGCTTACTGCAGTAGGGTTTGTTTTACAGGCAAAAAAAATAAACGGTAAAAGAAAGTAGAGTTTTTTCATAATAATGATTTAGATTTCTATAGAAGACTGGTTAAAATAGTTTTTTAATATCTAGTGCTTTTTTTAAGACAAAAAACGATATTGCATACTTTGAAAATTGACCTGCATTTTGAAATTAAATTTGTAAAATTACAATCAAACAAGCGTTTCAAAAAGCAGCTTTCAAAGTTCCTGCAATATAATACTATTTTAACTTTTTTTCAATTGCAATCTACTTTCTGTTAAGCAAATATAAATTCAGATCGATTTCAAAAATTTACGATCTTATTATTCTGAAGCACATGAAGTTTGTATTCTCGCATTCCAACTTTATAATCTAAATATGGAACTCCCATTTTATGATTCTGAGCACTTATTTCGTACATATAGGTAATATGTTTGGCAAGTTCTCTCCAGGCAAACCAAACTGAATGTTTAGGATCGTAAATATGAGTCGGCTCACTTGCGGCTCCATTAAGTTCTACTATCCGAAATTTTTCGCCTCTTTCTAACTCTTCAAATGTGTTGTACATAATATCAAAACGCCCATAATAAAACTCTGGAATCTGGTCTGCAATTTCATTAATCATTTCGGTTAATTTTGGCGTGATTAAATCACTTCCGTCAAGAAATTTAGCCCCTCGAGCGTGGTTGCCAAACGGAACTAAATTTGCGACTTCTCCATTTTGTAAAATGCGCTGCAGCTGCTCGCCATATTCTTCTTTTAAAAATTCAAATTGAATCTGAAATCTTGGCGTTTTACATATTAACTCTTCAATCGTCGAAACTCCATCGCCGGTAACATTCAAAAATTCTTTAGAAACAATTCCGGTTATTTTTCCTTTCTTTTGTGATGGATAACGCACATAAAAAATCCCAACTTCATTTTTAAATGGAATTAAATCTTGAATTAAAAAATCAAAGTTTGCTTTATCTGCATATCTTTTCAATTCAGAAACCGTTTTAATCAATTTTACTCCAGAACCACGAAGACCAATATCTGGTTTGGCAATTAAGGGAAAACAAATTTCATGTTCGATTATAGTACTTACAATCTTTTTTAAATCTGTATTTTCTTTAATTAAAATTGTTTTGGGATAATGCTTTTTAGGAAGTAAATCATAAATTCTCTTTTTGCTTTCCATCAAAAAACCACCGTTTTTAATTCTAGGATTTGAGGCATTAAAGAAGAAAATAGATCTTGCTTTTAAAGCATAATATGCCCAAAGAAAATATATAGGAAAATAGAGCACCTGAAACGGCCAATACTCCCAATTGGTAATTTTATGAAAAAAGAGTTTCATCTTTATATTTTTAAATACTTATAAATGAGGTCGAAAAATCTTGTGCGTTTACTAAATCACAATACCTGATTGTTCCTTTATTTTTTATGATAATCACTTGTGTTACACTCAGTGTTTTTATTGTATTTTCTCTATTGATAATCAAACCATTTCTAGAATCATCCCGTTTTGTATAACGATGAAAACCAAAAATTTCTGAAGCTGAAACTTGATTTGTCTTACTCAAAAAATCAAAAAACCAAGAAGCTCTTTCTTTTCTAGTTTGATCTGAATATAAAGTTGCAGATGACCAGATATAATTTTGCAATTCATTTAATTGCGTTGTTCTTTTCTTCAAACCATCCCAGATTAACTCATACAATTTGTGCTGCTGACACAGAATCAAGGTAAAAGGTTCTATATTTTCAAGATCAATCTGTTTCCAAAAATCCTTTGGTGATGCGTTAGAAATAATCTCCAAAGCAATTAATCCCCTGCTTTTTCGATAAGCAAACGAGGAAGTATGTTTTTTAAGACCTCCGTTTAAGAGTACTAAAACATTTCCGCATTCATCTACAGCAAACCAAGTTCCTCCAGCTTTAGGATCTTTTGGGTACGTGATATTTTTACCGTTGTGGTAATAATTTCTAGGCGAAATTGCTTCTGGCCGAATCACCTTCTCGTCTCGATTTGAAGTTATTATCACAACTCCATTATTATTTACATAACTTACTGTGCACATTGTTTTCTATATTCAATGGTTGAACGAGCTACACCAAAATTTTCATCAATCAAAATATTCTCAAATTGTAAAACAGCCACTTTTATCAAAGCTTGATGATGAATGCAATGTTCTAGATTATACAGTAATTCTCGGTAATAAGTACTCTGAATACTAAGAGCAGACTCCTCACTTTTGTGTTCTAAGTAAATGATTTTGTTTTCGCTTTTCAATTTTGATTTTATTTCAATAATTGATTGCTTTGCAAATGCGGTTTGAGTTTGAATTTTGGTGTTTCTTTCTCTATTATCATAATTCAAAACACCGCAATCATAACCATTTTCGAGACACTGAAACATTTCGATAATGTGTCTGGTATGCTCGCCAATTGTTGCATTACTTAAAGCGATGCAAGATTTAGAATATTCTTTATCTGAAAGTTGATCTAAGAGATAAATTAATTCGTCTAAACTGTTCTGTATCGATTTTAATAACATAGTTTTTACATTTTAGAAAATTAAATATTCTGTTTGTTATTGAAGTAAAGCAGTCCTGCGCAGCATATTAATGTAATAATGGCAAGTATAAAAAGAAAACCGTTGTCATTTTGTACTTCTATGCCTAGTATAAATAAATGCGACAAAATCGCCGCGATCATAATTATGCATCCGCCCAAAGCGCCAATAAATGTTGTTTTGGGAACTAGAATTAAAATTACGACAATTAACTCTGCTATTCCAGAACCAATTCTTCCGTAAGGTTCTACTCCTAAAGTCGAAAAAATATAAATACTTTCTGCTGCTCCTCCGAATTTAAAAAATAGTGTCTGCAGTAAAATTGCTGCAGCAATAATTCTTAAAATCCATGTTGTTTTTTCCAGTTTCATCATCATTCTTATTTATTTATTTTTCTCCAATTATTATCCGCTTTAGCCATCAAACTTGTTTGGTCTTTGTTCCAGCTTTTTAATGTATTATTAAAATAAGCGTTGTAAAACAAGTAAAGTCTGCCTTCAACAATTTTAAAAGTTTCAGGATTTATTTCAACCTTTTCTCCACTGCTTCCCATTGCGTATGCACACCATCCTCCATATTGAGGTTCATATTTAGAAGGATTTTTCAAGAATGTTTCTTTATTTTGAATGGATGAAAATTTATAAATAACTCCTTGATAAGAAACTGCCAAATCATTTTTTCCTTTAATTGCTTTTCCCTCATTAAAATACCCAACTGGATCATAACCCTGAATTGCAATTTTATTTTTGAGATTAAACTGATCCATTCGTCTTGCATCGTTTTGCGCAAATGAAATACCCCAAACTAAAATCAATAGTAGTATTGCTGTCTTTTTCATTTTCCTTTTATTTAATCGTTTTCAGTACCGAAACAAGCAATTCATTTGATATACGATGTTTGAAATTTGGAGAAATATATTCGAATAAAATCTCGCCTTCTTGATTGACGATAAATACAGATGGAACTGGCAGAAAACTTTTGTTTTCTCCATTAGAATTTGCATTAATTACTGATTTATAGTTTTCTGGGACTTGAAATGCAATTCCCATGGCGTTTGTAAGTTCTCCTTTTGAATCAGAAAGCAGTGTGTACTCTACCTTATCTTTTTCCTCTATTGATTTTAAATTTTTAGGTGCGTCTGGGCTGACTGCGGCGATTTGGTATCCTAAATCCAGTATTTCTTTTTCGGCTTCAGCCAATGCTTGCAAATGCATATTACAATACGGACACCAGCCGCCGCGATAAAAAACTAAAACTGTTTTTTTCTTTTTAAGTAAATCCGAAATCTTTACATCTGTATTCTCAGATGTTTTTAAAGTAGCGTTTGGTATTTTTTCTCCTATCAATAAAGGAGCAATATCTAATGCTGTTTTTGGAACAGTATTTTGAGCATTAACAGTTGAAGTTATAACTGCTAACACCATAAAAAAGAACTTTTTCATAATTTTTAATTTTACATCTTATTCGATATTGTAAAATTACTTTAGTCTGAAAAAGCAAAATGTCGGCTAATTTACACTTAGCTTAAAAAAGTTATATTTTGGTGATATCCTGAATTATAATTTCTTTTCTGTTATAACTTAATAAATTATTAGATTCCATTTCATTCAATAATTGTGTGGCGGTCTGCCTAGAAGTACAAATAATTTGTGCAATATCATTTTGTGTCAGATAATTTTCGATCGTAACAACATTTCCTTTTTTACTTCCTTCTTGTTCTGCCCAGTTTTTTAGAAACTGACACAACCTTGTTTTTGCATCTTTAGAAATTAAATTGGCATAGCTGTTTTTTATTCGTTTCATTTTCAAGCCTACGAATTTTGTATACGAGAGTGCCAGCGTGGGATTTTTAAGCAATAAATCTTCAAAGTCAGACATTAAAAAACTGCAAATTGTCACATCGTCTGAAAGGACTTTTGCATATTCTTCATTTTTATCATCCGATTCCAAAGTCAATTCGCCAAACAAATCACCTTTCTGAATAATGTCTTTTATAGTTTCATTGCCTTCATCATCAACAGCAACAATTTTAATATTGCCTTTTTTAAGTAAAAATATACGCGGCAGATCTGAAGTCGAGAAATAAATAATTTCGCCTTTTGATGCTTTTTTAAAACCGGTAATAATGCACAACTGTTTGATTTGAGCATAACTCAAAGTTCGAAACAGTTTATGATCTCGCAAATACCAATATTTTAAATCTTCGTACATAAAAAACTTTCTTTTAGTAAAGATAACCAATTAAAAAAGAAAACCCTTTCAGACCAAGAAGCCTAAAAGGGTTTTACTGAAAATATTACAAATCTATTATCCTGCGATAACTGATCTTGAAATTACAATTTTCTGAATTTCAGAAGTTCCTTCATAAATTTGAGTGATTTTTGCATCACGCATAAAACGTTCAACATGGTATTCTTTTACATAACCGTTTCCACCGTGAATTTGAACAGCTTCAACCGCAGTATCCATTGCAACCTGCGAAGCAAATAATTTTGCCATTGCACCGCTTACATCATAGTTTTTATGCTGATCTTTATCCCAAGCTGCTTTCATACATAAATGACGAGCTGCTTCGATATTAACTGCCATATCTGCCAATTTGAAAGCAATTGCCTGATGATTGCAGATTTCAGTTCCAAAAGCTTTACGCTCTTTAGAGTATTTTAAAGCCAATTCATACGCTCCAGAAGCAATACCTAATGCTTGAGAAGCAATACCAATGCGTCCTCCTGCAAGTGTTTTCATGGCAAATTTAAATCCGAAACCATCTTCTCCAATTCTATTTTCTTTTGGAACTTTTACATCGCTAAACATTAAAGAGTGTGTATCTGAACCACGAATTCCCATTTTTTGTTCTTTTGGGCCAATTGAAAAACCTGGCATATCTTTAGTCATAATCAAAGCATTAATTCCTTTGTGCTTTAATTCTGGGTGCGTTTGAGCAATAACTAAATATACAGATGCCGTATTTCCGTTTGTAATCCAGTTTTTTGTTCCGTTTACCAAATAGTGGTCGCCCATATCAATAGCGGTAGTTTTTTGCGAAGTTGCGTCACTTCCCGCTTCTGGTTCACTTAGACAAAAAGCACCGTGAATTTGACCTGAAGCTAAACCTGGTAAATATTTTTGTTTTTGTTCTTCTGTTCCAAATTCTTGTAATCCCCAGCAAACTAAAGAATTATTTACCGACATTACCACAGAAGCTGAAGCATCAACTTTCGAAATTTCTTCCATTGCAAGTACGTACGAAATCGCATCAAGACCGCTTCCGCCATATTTAGGATCAACCATCATTCCCATGAATCCAAGTTCACCCATTTTCTTAACTTGTTCAGTTGGAAAAATTTGTTTTTCATCACGTTCAATAACTCCTGGTAACAATTCATTCTGAGCGAAATCTCTTGCTGCTTGCTGAATCATTAAATGTTCTTCGGTAAGATTAAAATCCATAGTTTTTTTAATTATTGTTTTTTACCATCAAATGACAACGCACTGTGGCTGGTTTGTTTTTTTGTTTTTCTTGAAGTCCTTTTTTACGCAAAAAGGCTTTCAAAGATAAATTTTAAATGTGAAATTTACAATGCGCGCATATAAATTTGAGAGATCAGCAATATTTACGATAACGTTTTCGTTAATATTTAGCTTTTTTGACGAAGTAACAATAATCATGCAGCTTTTTTTCTAAATTTTAAGATTAAAAATGCAGATAAAAAATAAGAGAATTTAAATTCTAAGCACAATTCTTACTCTAAAAAAGTCATATTACTTATAAAAGATATAAATCTACGTAAAACTAGTCCTACTAATTTGATTTCTAAAACAATACGCAAAAAATCTCAGAAAAAAAGTTCATAATAGAACGTAAAATTTTGATAAATTAACATTATTTTTGCTCAAAAAATATATAATTGATAGAATATGAAAAAGATTTTACTATTGCTTACACTCCTTTTAAGTCTGCAATTTTCTACAGTTTCGGCACAAACTCAATTAGAAGTAAATGGTGTTACCGTTCCAAGAAAAATAGAATTTCAAAGCAAATCCTTGCAGCTTAACGGTGCCGGCGGAAGATCAAAAATGTGGTTGGAAGTTTATGTGCAGGCTTTGTACTTATCGCAATTAAGCCAAGATCCACAATTTATTATTGACAGTGATACTGAAATGGCTATTAGAATTGAAATTACCTCATCTATGGTTTCTTCTAATAAATTAACAAAAGCAATGAATACTGGATTCGAAAAATCTGCTGGAAGTAACCTTGAGCAGTTACGCCCTCGAATTGAGCAGTTTAAAACATACTTAAGTGATGCAATTACAGAAAAAGATGTATTCATTTTATTTTATAATCCGCTTGACCAAACAATCAATGTTTATAAAAATGAGGTTTTAAAAGGAAAAATTCAAGGATTTGATTTCAAAAAAGCATTATTTGGCATTTGGCTTTCAGACAAGCCGGTTGACGAAACATTAAAAAAGCATTTATTAGGGATATAATTCTTAATTCTTTACCATATTCGAAAGCCGAAAACCTTATAGTTTTCGGCTTTCTTTTTTGTTTTAATAAATTTGAAACAAAATACATTATTCGCATTATTCTATTTTATACTTTTACGCAAACTAAACATATCTCAACAAAATGAAAGATTTATTACAGCAATTTGAAAATAAAGCACCTGAAATTGTTTTTAACTGGAAAGATTCTGAAACAGAGGCTGAAGGATGGACCGTGATTAACTCACTGCGAGGCGGAGCTGCCGGCGGAGGAACTAGAATGAGAAAAGGCTTAGATATGAACGAAGTTTTATCATTGGCAAAAACAATGGAGGTAAAATTCTCTGTTTCCGGCCCTGCTATTGGAGGTGCTAAATCTGGAATAAACTTTGATCCAAATGATCCTCGCAAAAAAGGAGTTTTACAACGCTGGTATAAAGCAGTTTCTCCATTATTAAAAAGTTATTATGGAACTGGAGGCGATTTAAATGTTGATGAAATTCATGAAGTAATTCCAATGACAGAAGAATGTGGTGTTTGGCATCCGCAAGAAGGCGTTTTCAACGGTCATTTTAAACCAACAGAAGCAGATAAAATTAATAGAATCGGGCAATTACGTCAGGGTGTTATCAAGGTTATCGAAAACCCAAAATTCTCTCCAGACGTAACTAGAAAATATACTGTTGCGGATATGATTACTGGTTTTGGCGTTGCTGAAGCTGTTCGTCATTTTTATGCAACTTATGGCGGAGAAATAAAAGGTAAAAAAGCAATTGTACAAGGTTTTGGAAATGTTGGTTCTGCAGCTGCTTTTTATTTAGCCGAAATGGGCGCAAAAGTAATTGGAATTATTGATCGCGATGGCGGACTAATCAAAGAAGATGGTTTTTCTTTTGAAGAAATCAGAACTTTGTTTTTAAATAAAGACGGAAATAAATTAGTTGCCGAAAATATGATTCCGTTTGAGGAAATTAACACTAAAATCTGGACAATTGGTGCTGAAATTTTTACACCTTGTGCGGCTTCAAGATTGGTTACTCAAAATCAAATTGACAGTTTAATTTCAAACGGACTTGAAGTTATTTCGTGTGGTGCAAACGTTCCTTTTGCCGACGCAGCAATTTTCTTCGGTCCTATTATGGAAGATGTGGATCATAAAGTAAGTTTGATTCCAGATTTTATCTCAAACTGCGGAATGGCAAGAGTTTTTGCTTACTTCATGGAGAAAAAAGTTCAAATGACAGATGAAGCGATCTTTAACGATACTTCTGAAACTATAAAAAATGCGATTGTAAAAGCTCACGCTTTAAATTCGTCTAAAACAAATATTAGTGCAACGGCTTTTGAAATTGCATTGAAACAATTAGTATAATCTCATTTTATACTTTATTTCTAAAGCGGGCTAAATTACTTAGCTCGCTTTTTATTTAGATCTAACCGTAAAGTTCACGAAGCTTTCTCTCATTTTATGTCATTTCGACGAAGGAGAAATCACACTCGTAAATCTACAACAGAATCTCCAATCTTTGTCGAGCTTCTAGTGTGATTTCTCCTTCGTCAAAATGACAAACAGTACGGTTTTAAACAATGTTTAAAAAATATTTGTATTCTTTACATAAAACCTTTACTCCCGATCGCTATCGGGATTGCATTAAATTCTCTCTTTCATTCTAAACAATTTTTACTACTTTTAAACGTTTTTAAAATTATACATTTCAAAATTCAGAATTAAAATGAGTTTCACTATTTCTTCAGATCAAAAGAAATCCTTACTCTTCACGACAGCTATATATGCGGTAATTTTAATATTACTGTTTTTCATACGTTTTTGGCCTCCTTATAATCCAGATAACAATGTTGCTCTTGCCAGCGGCGGAGGCGGAGGCGGTGTTACTGTAAATTTTGGCGACAGCGATTTAGGTTCTGGTGCTAATTACAAAAGTGAAGTTCTTGAGGTAAAAAATAATGTAAAACAGGCACCTGCAAAAGCAACTCCGGAAGAAGAAGCTATTATTACTCAGGAAAACTCAGTATCTGACAAAGCAGATGTTATTATTCCAACAAAAGAAAAACCTAAGAAACCTGTTCCTGTTGAAAAACCAATACAAAAACCAGTACCTGAAAAACCAAAAGTTTCAAATTCTACAAATGATGCTTTATCAAGTATTTTAAAAGGATCTAATAAAGGAGGCGACGGCGATGATAAAGTTGCAGGAAACAAAGGAAAAGCAGGCGGAAGTTTAGGTTCTAATGGATATTACGGAACTGGTGGTTCTGGCGGAGGAACTGGAGGCGGTAACGGAACTGGAAACGGCATAGGAACCGGAAGCGGTTACGGAGCAGGAAGCGGCGGCGGTTCTGGAGGAGGATCTGGTTATTCTCTCGGAAACAGAAAAGCTTTATCTAAACCTGCACCAAAATACACTTGTAACGAAGAAGGAAAAGTTGTTGTTGAAGTAAGTGTTGATCAAAATGGAAAAACAATAAGTGCAACTGCAGGAATTAAGGGTACAACGAATACAGCGAAATGTTTACTTGATCAAGCACGAATTGCTGCAATGAATACCAAATGGGAATCTGATAATGATGCCCCTGTAAAGCAGGTTGGAAAAATCATTTATAATTTCAGTTTGAATTAAAACACGGATTTACTTCGTCTGTTCGCTTCGCTCGAGTCACGGATTTACACGAATAACTTTTATATAAAAAAGGCTTTCTGATGATTTCAGAAAGCCTTTTTTATCGTCCAGTTTGTCATTTCGACCGAGGGGAGAAATCTTCGCAAGAAACTCTACAAAGATTGGCATTTACTTTGAGGAGCTACTAACGAAGATTTCTCCCCTCGGTCGAAATGACAAGATTGTGTTATACGTGAGATTTCTTGACTCATCGCAATGATTAGTTTGTTTTTTATCTTTCGCGTGAGGGATAGCAGCAGGCTACCGAAGTAGCGCGAATAGCCCGACCGCAATAAAAAAATGGGCGAATCAACGTTATGCTGATTGGCCCATTTTTTTATTGTGGTCACGCCCTAATACTAAATCTACTTCGGACTAGTAGCAATTACAAACTTCAAATTGTTCTTTACTCCTATTTGCAAAACATCAACTAAATCTTGAACCTGCAAATTAAAAGGAATACGAACTACAACCGTTTGCTCCTTGTCTGCTCCTATTTTTGTCATTAAACTTGTTTCTAGATTTTCAAAGTCCACGGGTTCTTTGTCGATGTAGAACTTTTTATCTTCGGTAACGGATAAACTGATTAATTGTTTATTTGTTTTTTCATTTGCCTTGGCTTTTGGCAAAGTCATCTTGATAACATTAGGGTTTGCAAGTGTTGAAATAATTAAGAAAAACAACAGCAGGAAAAACATAATATCACTCAGCGATGAAGTTGCAACCTCAGCATGAAATCTTCTTTTTCTCTTAATAGACATACCTTATGCTCTTTGAATTATATTTACAAATTCTAATATTTGTTTTTGAATTTTTAAGGCAAAATCATCAATTTTTCCATTCAATAAATGATAAGCGCTATAGGCAATAATTCCAACAATTAATCCTGATCCCGAGCTGATCATTTTCTCATATAAACCTCCAGAAATGTTTCCAATACTAATATTTTCTGTTACTGAGATACTGTAGAAAATCTTAATAACTCCTGAAATTGTTCCAATAAAACCTAGAGTTGGCGCAATACCTGCAATAAGTCCAAGATGTCCTAAACGGCGTTCCATTTCACCAATTTCAATATCGGCAGCACGATCCATATTTGATTCTATTTCGGCAATTGGTCTTCCAATAACCAGAACTCCTTCTTTCAAGATATTTCCTGCAGCGGTATTACTTCTTTCTACAATTGTTCTAGCCAATTCGATATTTCCTGCATTCAATTTATCACCAACATCCTGCATTAATCTATTATCAATTTTTGACGCTTTAGTGATATACATATAACGCTCAAAAATGATGTAAATAGTATAAAATAATAAAAGCGCGATTGGAATTAGGAAGAAACCTCCTTTTAAGATAAAACCTAAAACAGAAATTTCGGTATTGGGAGCAATTTTTTCGATAACTACGTTAGATGCGTTTGCAATGGTATCTGTTTGTAATTGAATGAGGCTAAACATATTTTAATTCTTGTTTTTAATAATTAATTCTAAAAAATATTTCAATTTTGCACTAAAGATAATTTTCATTGTAATATTAAACTAAAAAAAACGAAAATTATTTCAATTACCAACTATTTTATCCAAATAAAATGAACTATCAAGAGACTACAAACTGGATGTTTAATCAATTACCAATGTATCAGCTTCAAGGTGCTTCGGCATACAAAGAAGATCTCACAAACATCAAATTACTGGCGGAACATCTTGGTAATCCAGAAACACAGCTAAAGTGCATACATGTTGCTGGAACAAACGGAAAAGGGTCAACATCTCATATGCTGGCTTCGGTTTTACATGAAGCTGGATATAATGTTGGTTTGTATACTTCGCCGCATTTAAAAGATTTCAGAGAACGTATTAAAATTAACGGTCAAGAAATCTCTGAAAATTTTGTGTGCGAGTTTATCGAAAAGCATAAAAGCTTTTTTGAGGCTAATGACATGAGTTTCTTCGAAATGTCTGTTGGTTTAGCTTTTGACTATTTTGCATCTGAAAAAGTTGATATTGCCATTATTGAAGTCGGCCTGGGCGGAAGACTTGATGCTACTAATATTATTACTCCATTAGTTTCTGTAATTACCAATATAGGTTTAGACCATACTCAGTTTTTAGGAAATACGCTAGAAGCGATTGCAGGTGAAAAAGCCGGCATTATAAAATCAAACATTCCTGTTATTGTTGGTGAATATACTGCTGAAACACAGCCTGTTTTTTTAGCTAAAGCCGAAGAAAAAAAAGCACCTATTTATTTTGCCTCTGATTTAATTAGCGATGTATTCCCGTCTGACTTAATTGGAGATTATCAGTTTCATAATAAAAAAACGGTACAGCAGACTATTAAAATTATAAACAAAACTACTGATTTTAAAGTTTCAGATGAAAGTATAAAATTGGGTTTATTGAATGTGGTTAAAAATACAGCATTACAAGGAAGATGGCAGCAGCTTGGCGAGAATCCAAAAATTATTTGTGACACGGCACATAACAAACATGGATTAACGGTTGTAATGAACCAGATTAAAAAAGAAACTTTTGATAATTTACATATTGTTTTGGGCGTTGTAAATGATAAAGATCTAGATTCTATTTTACCGCTTTTTCCAAAAGAAGCGCAATATTATTTCTGCAGTCCAAATTCTTCAAGAGGATTAAGCACCGAAATTTTGCAGAGCGAAGCAAAAAAGCATCAATTAATAGGAGAAAAATACGATTCTGTTGAAAGCGCTTTCGCGGAAGCGAAGAAAAATGCTTCGGAAAATGATTTTATTTACGTTGGCGGAAGCACTTTTGTTGTTGCCGAACTGCCTTTGGGTTAAAATATACTTTTGATCTACAAAAAACTTTAAAAAAATCATTTTAATAACAAATTCATAAACAGACAGATATAAATTATTTTAAAAAAAGTTTTATTTTTTCTTCAAAATCCTTTGCAGAACTCGAAAACTAGCGTATATTTGCACTCGCAATCACAAACGATAGCAACCTAGTAAAATAGGGCGATTAGCTCAGCTGGTTCAGAGCACCTCGTTTACACCGAGGGGGTCGGGGGTTCGAACCCCTCATCGCCCACCAAGAAACTCCTTAAGAAATTAAGGAGTTTTTTTTTATTCTACTCTTGAGCTTACAAGAAATCGGAGATCAAGACAAAAACCTGTGGACTAGCAAAAATTAAGCATAAATATTAGTTAGCCTAAAAAGGAAATATTCCACATTTATAACACGTCTGAATTTTGATCTAAAAGAAAACGCCCCGTTATTTTTATTTACATTCTTTGTTTTTAAAGTTCTTTATTGTTTTTTATATGAAAGTATCTTTTAATAGAAAAGTAACGCTATAAAGATTTTCCATTAATTATATTAAAATATAGCCCGTGGTTTCAACCACGGGAAACGTGTTTTTAAATACATCGCGTCCCTGTGGTTGAAACCACGGGCTATGTTTGGTAAGATAAATAAGTTCTATATCGGTGAACGTAAAGATTCGCGAAGTTTTTAAATTAAACCTCGCGAATCTTTTTGTTTTTATTTGTGATTTGTTGTAAATTCTTGTTTTTAATATTTCCCCACAACATTTTGTGTTGCTCCATTACTTTCCAATTTCTCACATACTTTTTCAAGAAGCTTTTTAGTCTGTTTGAAATATTTCATTTTATCATCAATCTCTTTTATTTTTGACTGAAAAAGTTCAAGTGTTTCAGGTTTCGAATCAGTGCTTTCGAACCAAGTGGTTAATATTTTTTTTATTTCTGCTAATGTAAAGCCGACTTCTCTTGCTTCTATGATGATTTCTAAACGCTCTACGACATTATCATCGTAATTTTTATAATTATTAGACTTCACTTCTTCATTAGTTAATCCCTTGATCATTCCTAGATTTTCATAATATCTAATAGTATGAATTGATAATCCCGTTTTCTTTGATAATTCGTTTATAAGCATAGCTTCTTTTTTTAAATACAAAACAACAAAGCATAGAGTATAGTCTATGCTTTTAGGTTGTAAATATACTACTTATTTTGTTTTTTAAATTTTTAAAACAAAAGAAATAAAGTAATTTTAATATTAACGAAAACAGATGTATAGCACAACAGTAATCACAAAATATTTGCATAAAAAAACTCCTTAAATTTCTTAAGGAGTTTTCTATCGCTTTCATTTTCCTAAAAACTTAATTTATTTTAAAAATCAAAAAAGATTATTTTGTCAGCAGTTTTTTAATTTCGGCAGCGATGTTATCTAAATTGCCGGGAGTATTTCCTGTTGACATAAATCTCAAGACTCCATCTTGATCTAATAAAAAGTTTTTCGGGATTGAACCTTTCGCAAACTCATTCCATATTTTCCCATTCGGATCAATTCCATAATTAAAATCGATTCCGTCTTTTCTCAGTTTAGCAACTTTTTTCGAAACAACTTCTTTAGTTTCTCCACTTGAAATTGCTAAAAATACAAAATCATTGTTTTTATTGGGCTCAATAATTTTCGATGGTATCTCATAGAACTCCATTAAACAAGGCGCACACCAAGTTGCCCAAAAATTTACTAGAACTACTTTTCCTTTTAAATCAGAAAGTTTTACTTCTTTACCATCTATTAATTTTAAAGTAAAGTCTTTTGCTTTCTCATTTAGTTTTAAAATGTACTCGTCTTCTTTTACCAATTTTTGGCTTTTTTCAGACTGAGTGGCATTTTTTTTATCGTTTTCAATTTTTTCTTGCTCGCTGAAAATCTCAATTAAAATTACGAACTCCTTATCTCCTATTTTATCTCCAAACTTTTTGGCCAGCTCATTTCTTTCGTTTTCAGAAACTCCTTTAACCATAGATTTAACATAACCATCGGCACCATATTTCTCAACATCTGCCATCGTACCAATCTCGTTGTTGATTATCAATACATATTCGGGCTTTTTTGCCACTTTATCTTGTCCGTAAAAAAATTGAGCAATTATTATAAAAACAAAGAAGAATAGTTTTTTCATATTTTAATTGGTAATTAAGAAGATTATTGTTTTTTATAAACAGCAAACACATAGTCCTGAAGCTTCAAGACTATGTGCTAAAAAATTACTTTTTGCTAATATAAGAAATATCTCTGTTCGTAATAATTTAAAATTCAGAGTGATAAACAATATCGCGAAACGACTATTTCCCTGTATTGGTTAATTCAACTTTAGCGCTAAGTTTATCTCTTGTTAAGGTTACAGAATTTACTTTTCCGTCGCTGAAACCAAATTTCAACAAGTTTGGATAATCTATAATTCTAAAATATCCATTTTTAAGATATACCAACTCATTATCATTTTTCCCTTTAAAGTGATCCAATAACACAGATTCAACATAAAGGCGATTGTTCTTTTCTACAATTTTTGTTTCTACACCTTGTGCATAAAGAAAATCATCGTAAGTCCCAACTAGTTTTTCTTTTAAACTTGAAGGTATTTCCTGAACTTCTTCATTCGAGGTATTTTTATTCCAGCCCATCACTCTTAAAAGTGTTCTTTGAGTATTTCCCATTACAGGAAAACGATTCTTTTTTTCGCCATTGGTTAAAAATGTAAAGCCGTTTCCATCTGTCATCGTTGCAAAAATACTTCCGCCAACTCCTGTATTTGAACCGTTACACATAAACCAATCATAGTTATTGTAACCAAAGGACTTTTGCCATCCGTAACTCCAGCCGCCAACGGCATCTTTTAAAGCGGTTACTTCTGTCACTTTTTGAGCAACATCATGAGAAATCACTTTATTGTTTTTATTGCGCAAAGCATTTTGCATTTCAATAGCGATTAGAGCTAAATCAGTTGGTGTAGACCACATTCCTGACGCTCCAACTTGAGGTGTAATTGACAGACCTGTTCTAATAACTTTTTCATTTTCATCATGTACAAGAGCTGTATTTGTCGGAAATCCTTTTTCATTTGGCTGTATCATTGTAGTGTTTTTTAATCCAAGAGGCGTAAAAATATACTCTTTTGCTAGTTCAGCTATAGATTTTTTAAAAGTATCTTCTAAAGCCATTTGAACAATTACATAACCGCCGCCGCTATATGCCCAATCTGTTCCAGGTTCAAACAAGAATTCAATTTCTTTATCGTATCTCGGAATTTTCCCTAAAAGACTTTCTTTTATGGTTGGGATTGTATCGCCTTCATAGTGATCTGCAAATCCGCTTTGACTTGTGCCAGCGGTATGATTTAAAAATTGTTTCCAAGTTGGTCTATTGTTTTCGATAAACTTACTTTTTGGTAAATGCCAGCGTTTTAAATAACCATCAATTGGGTCGTCTAATTTAATTAATCCTTTTTCTTCAAGAATAAAACAAAGAAGCGCTGTAATTGGTTTTGAAATTGAAGCTGTAGAAAAAGCAGTGTTTTGATCTATTTTTTCTTTTGAATCTATTGATTTTACACCAAATTGGTTTGAGTACACAATCTTGTAGTTTTCGAAAACAACAAGACTAAATCCCGCAAGTTTATATTTTTCTAATTGTGGATCAATATTTAAACTGTCTGTTAGAAAGCTATAATCTTTACTTTTTGCAATTGCTTTTTTGTTTGTTTGAGCACTTGCGACTGTTACTATAAGAAGTAATAAATAAATAATGTTTTTCATGGTATCGTGATTTTTAAGGTTAGAAATTTATTTCGGTACAAAGATGTGGGAGAAATTAAACCTATGCGACCGAATAAAACTATTCGAACGCATTTGTCTTCAGCAATGCGTACGAGTAATTACAAAACATTAAAAAACAACACATTGAAACAACAAACAAATGCGTTTTTGAAAGATCATTATTTTTTATTCGAACTAAAAAAACTTCAGTTTCTGAAAATTCGAACTCCAATATTATTTACACAACAGATAAAATTGCTTGATTTATTCTAAACCAAAAAGAGAAAACCTAGAAAAGGAAAACACAATTTATTCTACTTTCCTATTTACTTATAAATACATCCGATAAAGCAACAGATAATTGGAATACTGATTTATCCAAACGTAAAAAACTCCTTAATTTCTTAAGGAGTTTTTACATTCTATTTTAATGATATTATTTGTGTCTGTTACAAACTTGCATTATCAGGTTTCATATCTTTCAAAATTGTATCATAAATTGAATTCAGAAGTGTTTGTCTCATTTTTGAGTTTCTATAATCTAACAGTATTATGATTCCCCAATTTTTAGCTCTGTCATAACATATTATTGAAGATTGTCCCATTGAGTCTCCAGATTTCATATAAATTGTGTTTTTATCATCTGTCATAATATTTAACCCCAATCCTAATTCTCTCTTTTCATCTTTATAAAATATTTTTTCAGTAATCACAGCTGCCTTACCTACTTTATTGTCTTTGTTTAAAACTGCTTTTAAATAGGTAACCATATCAGAAGCATTCGATTTAACTAATCCTGCTGGTGCAGTAACATTCCAATTAAAAAACTCTTGAATACCTCCTTCAGGATTGTGAGCAGTTGTACGGTTCTTTACATTAAAATCCTTAGTTAAAGTACTAGCCATTTTTAATGGTTTTATCATTTTGCTTGTGATAATCTCATCGTAACTTTTATTATATACTTTCTCTAATATCTGCCCAAGTAACGTAAACCCAATTGTAGAATAACGGTATTTACCATAATCTTTTAATTCAGAACAGTTATTAACTATTGCAACCAATGATTCTTTCGTTACACTGCTCACAGGCTGTTGCGGATTTAACTCCATTAGTTTTCCAAAATCGATATCTGGCAAACCTGATTGATGAGAAGCTAAATCTGAAATTCTAATTTTGTTTTTAAGATTGCTTTGCAGTACATATTCTTTTGGAAGATAACTGTCTATATAATCTTCCAATTTCAATTTTTTCTCAATAGCGGCTTGTGCTATTAAATTTGAAGTTAA
Organism: Flavobacterium sp. FlaQc-30; assembly: GCF_044005885.1. NCBI lineage: Bacteria > Pseudomonadati > Bacteroidota > Flavobacteriia > Flavobacteriales > Flavobacteriaceae > Flavobacterium > Flavobacterium sp. FlaQc-30. The sequence goes on from NZ_JBIPCO010000010.1 coordinate 180,090, forward strand.
AATTTTAGTAATTGATGCTATTTCAAATATAGAGTTCTTGTCAATTTTAGCTTGACTCTCTGCATTCAAATTTCCGTATGCGGTATAATATTCTTCATTGTTTAGAACAAAGCCTACACTAATGCCTACATTGGGATTTTTTTGGTGACTATCTTTTATTATCGAATCTATTCTTTGAGAAATTCCTTGTCCAAAAGAAAAGTTAGTTACTAATAAAAGTGCTGCTAAAAATTTTACTGAAGTTTTCATGGTATCGTATTTTTATGGTTATAAATTTATTTCGATACAAACTTGCGAAAGAAACTTATGATACGCGACCGAATAAAACTACTCGTACGCATTTGTAAAAAAAAACGCGTACGAATAATTACAAAACTATGAATTACAACGCCTTGCGAAAATCAGTAGGAGTAAAACCGGTATGCTTTTTAAAAGCAGTATTGAACGAAGATTTTGAATTAAAACCTACTTCGTACAGAATTTCTAAAATTGTTACTTTACTTTTTGTAACGTCTTTTAAAATATTCTTTGCATTTTCGATACGATAGGCATTAATAAAATCGTAAAAGTGCTGCTCTAATTTATGATTGATTAAAAGCGACAAATCTCGCACAGGAATTTGAATGTCGTTTGAGACATCTTGTATTGTCAAAGAAGGATTAAGAAACGGCTTTTCTTCACTCATATATTGCTGCAGTTTCAATAACTCTTCACTGTATACTTTTTCAGTTACAGCTGTGGGCGCATTAATTCTTTCTTCAGAAACAATGTCTTTAACTAGTTTTAATTTTGAATCGATGTTCCTGAATAAATCTGGATTATTTAAAGCCTTAAATAAATACCAGCAAATAATGAAGGGCTGCATTAACATAATTCCAGCTTTTATCCATTCGGAGATATCTGGATATTCTGAAAACTTAAAAATATTTTTTACAATGGCAACTACATACAAGATTGAAAGAAGTGTCGCAAACTGAAATAACCAATTATAGGAATTGACATGAGTACCTGCATTATTTTCGAGATACAGTTTTTTGGCTCTTTTTAATAACATAAAAATGGCCGCAAAATAAACAATGATCTGAATGTGTATTAAAACATGAATAAACTGCAATTCGATCATACTTTGACGATTTATTATAAAATCCATTTTTGCAGCATCATCTACGGCATAGAAGCGCGGCACCAAAACAGCATTTACAATTAAAAACGGAAGCGCATGTAAAAGATATTTTCGTTTAAATTTAAAATCAGAATAAGAAACTGATAATACATACAAGTAAAAAACCGGGATTTGAAGAAACGCAATTGTAGATCTGAATATTCCCAAATTTGAAGGTCTGTCGAACATTAATCCGAACAAAGGCTCACTTGAATCGATTGCGTTTATTAATAGAAAAACAGCAAAAAGAATATTACTTGTTTTGTCTTTTGTTTTAACTGTGAGCAGAAAAAATATAAGCAATACTGAAATGAACAAAGTAATTATGGTTGCAACAATTAATAAATTAATCTTATCCATTTTTGTTTTTTAGTGGTATTATTGTTTATAATTATAACCTGCTTATTTAGATCTGCCTCCAAATATTAGTATATTTTTCTAACTGTACTTCAGCGGTAAACTTGTTCTTTTTCAAAGCGAATATATGAAATATTTTCACTTTTTATTATTTCCTTTTTCTTGAAAAAGAAATAATTTCTTACTGTTTTATTATTCTCTTTTTCTTAAAATCAAGCGAAAAAGCAAAACTCTGAAATCCTGCGTTTTATGTTCTCTATTCTTGTTTTACCGATTTAAAAAGAGTTTCAAGTGTCGATTTTTTCTGATTCACTAGTATCAATTGACTTTTATCGTTTAAGAAAATCATATCTGTAAATTCCTTGTCTGGATTAAATTTATATTTTTTTAACTCTGTAAAATTTCTTTGCACCAGCTTTAACTTCTCGGCACTATTTGTCGAAACAATTATAACCTTAGTAAGCGGTGATTTTTTCATTTTGTCAATACTTGCTTCTGTTAATTCAAAATCAAATTCGGTTCTGGAACGGTAACGAAACATTTTTCTTATTGCATTTACGTCTTCTTCATTTTCAGAAATTACATATCTGTAAGCCATGATATTATCAAGGTCATTTATCCAATTCGGATAATTTTTCTCATACAGATTGATGTAATTATCTATAAAGTTTCTGTCAATTCCCTTTTTCTGTTTAATATATTCTATAACCAATGGATAAATTTGTTTCGCCATAAGACTGATATATTTTCTATTATACCAATCTCCATCATCAATTTTCCCGTCTAATTGTTCATAAACATATCCATTTCCTAATGCCGTTGCCAAAACTTCATTCATCAGCTGATACGCATAATTACTGTACTTTGATTTATTTTCTTTAAAATAAGAATCTATATCTTTTTTTACTTCGAGCGATTCTTCGTCATAAATGATATGATAGGTTTCGTGCAGCATAACACTAAACAAATCTTTGTATGAATCTAAATCAGTCTGCACGGCACTAATAAAGTTATTGCAGAAAGCTTGGGCAGTAAATCCTTTAGAATTAGGCAGTGGATAAAAAGCTATTTCGAATGGAATTGAAGTATCCCAGCTGGAATTATAAAATGTAAGTCCCGTTTGAAAATACTTTTCCATGTCATGTTCGTTCGAATATTTTGTAATTTCTACAATTTGTTTTTCGAATTTCTCTTTGTTTGGATTATAAATCAGCTCGTTGTAAATAGGTGTAAACTCTGAAATACTTTCTGCCAAATCATTCAACGTTTTATTAGGAATAAAACCAATTGAACGTATTTTGAAATCTTTTAAATTATCAGTTTCAATCAAGTTCTTTTTCAGTAAATCTTCTGTCTGCATCGACTTTTTTAAACCATAAGGATAATCCTCAAATGGAAAACTATAGTAAATATTTAAAAGGCCAAACTTTGAAGCTATACTTTTGTATTTCTCCGTATAATATTTTGATTTTTGAAATTCTGTTTTAAAAACATTCTCTGGAGAATTCTCAGAAAGATTTTGTAAAAAAACAAAAACAGCTAATTGTTCTGAATATTTAATTTTAAAAACTGCCTTTTGTCCAAATGCTAAAGTTGTCAAAAGTAAAAACAAGAGCCAAAGTTTATTTTTCATACAATCCTATTAGGGTTTAAAATAATTTGTAGAGTTACGTATTAAATTCTATTTGTTAAAAATCGAGCTAAAAAATATATCTTTTTAAATCCTTAAAGAACCGCGAAATGCTCTCGCGGCATAATACGAATCTGCTCCGTTATGATATACAAAAACGGTGTTATAACGAAAATCTGAAAAAACAGCGCCGCCAAGTTTTCTAATATCTGCAGGTGTTTTGATCCAACTTGAAGTTTTAGCATCAAACTTACCCAATTTCTGCAGCTCTCGATATTCTGATTCGTTCAAAATTTGAATCCCCATTTCGTCTGCCATATTTATGGCACTGTCTTTAGGTTTGTGTTCCTTTCTTTTTTCAAGTGCTTCATGATCGTAACAAATACTTCGGCGTCCCTTTGGGCTTTCTGGCGAACAGTCATAAAAAATATATTCATCCGTTTTCGCATCATAACCTACAACATCTGGCTCGCCTTCTGTTCTTTCCATTTCATCAAGCGACCATAATTTCTCTGGATTTGCTTTTAGTTTTGCTTCGACTTTACTCCAATCAATTCCTTGATGTCTATTCAAATTTTTCAAAAAACGAGTTTCCAAAACCTTAAGCAGTTCTTCGGTTCCTTCTGGCGATAGTTTATTAGTAGTATTCATGATCTTGTATTTCTTGTTTTGAACATTCCCTTAAATAAATTAATCTTTCAGTCCTTTTCCTTCTAAAATCTGAGGAATATTTTTCTCGACCCTTGATTCTCTGGTTTTAGATTGTTTGGGTTGCGAAAAATGCAGTAAATAGCCTCTTTGTCTTCCTGGTGTTAATGCTTCAAAAGCTTTTTTTAAATTAGGCATTTCATCTAACTTCTTTTGAAACTCTGCCGAAACCTCAAAATCGGTTGTCTCTTTCAATTCGACTTTTAAACCCGCTTTTTCAATTTCGATTGCCTGATAAATGTAGGTTTTCAAAATCGTCTTTTGATCAATTATTTCTTTAAGATTCGTAAATCTAATTTGACGTGCTGCCTGGACATTCTCAGACTGGTGAATTAAAATGTCGTTCGTATCTTTTAATAAAGCGCCTTTAAAAAACAAAAAAGCACAATATTCTTTAAACTCATGAATTAAAACAATATTACTTTTTCCTAAAGTATAACAAGGGGTTCCCCACTTTAATTCTTCAGTAAGCTGACAATCGAGGGCAATTTCTCGAAGTTGTTCCAATTCCTTTTGCCACTTTTCAACTTTATCAAAATAAAAATCAACTTTAGGATTCTCGTTGCCTTTTGTCATGAAATTTCACTTTAGGTTAGTACCGTTTTAAACTTTATACTTTTGCTAATTTAGAAAAAATCCTATTAAAGAAATATGCTCTTCAATAATTTTAAAAAGCATAATAAACGAATGGACCATTAAAATTTGAATAAAATTCTATTCAACCAAACAAATCTCGAAAACAGTTTTTCCATTTTCGTTTTTATTTGCAATATAGCCGCCGTGCGCTTCAACAATGTTTTTAGATAATGTTAAACCAATTCCTGCACCTTCATTTCTTGTTGTAAAAAACGGCAGGAATATTTTGTTTTCTATTTCCTTTTCTACTCCAATTCCAGTATCAATTATTCTAATAAAAGTTCTGTTTTCTTTGGCTTCAGCCGAAATTATAATTCGCTTTTCGCCGCAGTTTTTTAAAGCATGAATCGAATTTGTGAGCAAATTAATTAATACTTGTTCCATTTGATGCGTATCAACATTAATCCAATATTTAAACGAAATTGTATTTACTATCTTTATTTGCTGTTCAACAAATAATGGATTCATGATTTGAATGCAATTATCAATTAAATACTGCAGTTCTGTTTTCTCTTTTTTGGGAGAAGGCAGCATGGCAAGTTTTCGATAACCTTCGACAAATTTTTGCAAATGATCGCTTCGTCTCAGCATAGTTTCGACACTATTTTTTACATCTTCTAAGTCTTCTGCTGACAGCGAATCTTGATCGACTAAATCTTGTAAATTTTGGCAAATAGATCGAATTGGCGTTATCGAATTTAAAAGTTCATGCGAAATGACTTTCATTAAATTTACCCACGCTTCTTTTTCTTTTTTCTCAACAACGTTCTGAATCGAATCGAGGAGTACAATACAATAATCACGTTCAAAAATTTCAGTTCGAGAAGCCTGCAAAACAAATGTCTGCTGATTTTGTTCGTTTACTCTAATTTCGATCGATGTTTTTATTTCCTGAAAATCATCCTTTTCAATGATTTCACATAAAGCAGGAAGCTGGTTTTTAAGATATTTCCATCTCGAAACTTTTGGAACATTAAAATAGGTAGAAAAATAATCGTTCATTAAAAAAACATTCCACTCCCTTTCTTGCTTTTGCAGAATAACAATTCCGGTTTCAATATTATTTAGAATCGAACGATAAATAATATCTTTTGAAACCTGTTCGTTTTGCCTGTTCTTCATCGTATCATACAATTGAAACAGTTCGATATAATTTTTATCAATTTTATGTTTGGTAAAATCTGATGTGAAATCATTTTGCAAAATCGATGAAATGGTTTTGTCATAGAGCAAAATAAAATTGCGGACATAAAAATACGTTTCACGAGCTATTAGGAAAACAATAAAAAGCCCGAAAATACCCGTAAACAACAGTCCTATTTTAAAAAAATAAATAGAAAATTCGATTCCAATGACAATTAAAATCAATCGAAAAAACAACAATTTATAAGTTTGAAAAGTTTTAAACATATTAACTAATATTGATATTATACTTCTCTAAACGTCGGTACAACGATCCCCTTGACAATCCCAAATCATCAGCAGTTTTACTAATATTATTGCCGTTTTTAAAAAGTGCTTTTTCTATTGCCGCTTTTTCTACGGAAGAAAGCTGAATGTCATCTGCGCTTTCATCATAAGGCGTTATAATCTCTAAATCCAAATCAGAAACAGAAATGAGATTGTTTTCGCAAAGAATTACTGCGCGTTCAATTTTATTTTCCATTTCACGAATATTTCCATTCCAAGCATGTTTTTCAATTTGTTCCAAAACTTTTTTATCAAAAGTAATTTCACCCCGTCCATACTTTGCTGCCATTTTTTCTAAAAGATATTCAGCCAACGGAATTTTATCTTCGTTTCGCTCTCTTAACGGAGGCAGGACAATTTCCATGGTATTGATTCGATAATACAAATCTTCCCTGAAATTTTTATCAGCAGCTTCTAATTTTAAATTTAAATTAGTTGCCGTAATAATCCTGACATTTAATGGTCTTGCTTTTGTTTCGCCCAATCTTGTCACGGTTTTAGTTTGAATAACCTGCAATAATTTTGATTGCAGATGCAAAGGCACATTTCCTATTTCATCTAAAAAAATAGTTCCGTTTTGCGCCATTTCAAAACGTCCCGGCGTATCGATTTTGGCATCGGTAAAAGCACCTTTTGCATAACCAAACAATTCACTTTCAAAAATATTTGAGTTCAACGAACCTAAATCAACCGCAATAAAAGGATTGTTTTTTCTTTCAGATTTAGTGTAAATATGATGTGCGAGAACAAATTTTCCCGTTCCGTTTTCGCCAAGAATCAAAACATTAGCATCTGTTTTTGCCACTTTATCGGCCAATAAATATGCCTTTTTTATAATCTCTGAAGTTCCTATGAAAAAGTCATTTTCAATTTCGGCCGCTTTTTGTTTTTTCTGATCCTTTCTAGATTTATCGACGGCTAGCTTTACAGATTCTAATAGTTTTTTATTTTCCCAAGGTTTTAAAATATAATCAAAAGCTCCAGATTTTAACCCTTCAACAGCTGTTTCAACTTTACCAAAAGCCGTCATTAAAATCACAACAGTTTTTGGCGAAAGTGTTTTTATTTCTTTTAAAAGATACAAGCCCTCCCTTCCATCTTCAAAACCAATTCTGTAATTCATGTCTAGTAAAACAACATCAATACTTTTTTCTGATAATAATTCGACAATATTTTTTGGATTATTGAGTGTATAAATCTCTTCAAAGTACTTTTTTAAGTACACTTTTGATGCAAAAAGAATATCTTCCTGATCGTCGATGATTAATATTGAAGCGTTTGTTTTTTTCATTTTTGTTCGGTTTTGGACGAAAGCTGTCCATTTTTGGACAGTTTAATTAGTATTGAAAAAATAAAAACGTAAAAATAAAGCAGTTACAGATTTTAAATTTTTGGCACGAAAATCACATTTAGACTAATAAATCATCAAATATGAGAATCTTTTTTGCTGGTAAAAGTAACAAAAATAGACATTCATCAATTATATTGTAAACATCTTAATTTTCGAACTGTTTCTTTTACTTCGGCACTAAAAGTAATCATCAAACATCAATCTTTAAAACAGCATTTATGATCAGTATTACAAAACTTTCAAAAACTTTTAGAACTGAAGAAGTAGAAACAAAAGCATTAAGCCAAATTTCCTTAACAATCAATGAAGGCGACTTTGTTTCGATTATGGGACCTTCTGGAAGTGGAAAATCAACTTTATTAAATATCATCGGGTTATTAGACAGCGCCTCAGATGGAAGCTATAAATTACTGGATCGAGAAATGATTGGTACTAATGAAAAAGTAAAAACGAAAGTTCGAAAAGAAAACATTGGTTTTATTTTTCAGAATTTTAATTTAATTGATGAGTTATCTGTTTATGATAATATTGAATTGCCGTTGCTTTACAATAAATTGCATTCTTTTGAAAGAAAGAAAAAAGTAGAAGATATTGCAGCCATATTAGGCATTTCACATCGCTTAAAACACTTTCCGCAGCAGCTGTCAGGTGGTCAGCAGCAGCGTGTTGCCGTAGCAAGAGCTTTGATTAATGATCCTAAAATTATTCTTGCCGATGAGCCGACTGGAAATCTAGACAGTAAAAATGGAAATGAGGTAATGGAATTGCTAACTGATCTTCATGCAAGCGGAGCAACAATTTTAATGGTAACACATTCTGATTATGACGCTTCGTTTTCGCAAAAAACAATTTTAATGAAAGACGGAATCATTCTTTCAGAAAAATTAAATCATAAAAATGTTGATGTTTTCGCAACAACTTTAAACAACTAAGATCATGCTGAAAAACTGGATTAACATATTTATATATCACATCAAAAACAACAAATTCTTTACGGCTTTGAATGTTTTGGGTTTGAGCATTGGAATCGCGGGATTAATTTTTGCAATTTTATATTGGAACGACGAACAGAGTTATGATCAATGGAACCCTAATAAAGACAATGTCTTTTTGGTAGCAAATCAAATGGATCCTACTACATATTGGGCTTCAAGTTCTGCTCCGATAGGATCTACAATAAAAAACACAAATCCTGAAGTCGAATCTTATTGTTATGTAAATGGAAATTATGATAATGAAATCATTCATTTTGAAGGTAAAAAAATACAGTCTGATAAAATTCTTGTAGCACAAAAAAACTTTTTTGATTATTTCCCCAATCAATTTATAGAAGGAAATGCAAAAACAGGTTTACCAGATGGCAACAGCATTTGTTTATCTGAAGATTTGGCGGCACAGCTTTTTGGAAATAAAAGTGCATTTGGCAAAAAAGTAGTCTTGCAGAATCAGGTTTTGGTTGTTCGAGGAGTTTACAAACTAGACAAAAAGTCGATTTTTAATCCTTCTTGTGTAGTCAATTTTATGGATTTAAGAGTAAAAAATACCATTCAACAATGGGGAAATTTTCAGTTCATTCTTTTATTAAAACTAAAAAATCCAACTGATATAGGTTTGGTCAGCAAAAATCTGGCTAAAGTTTATTATGATAACATGACGGTGCCTCAAGCCAAATTTCAAGGTATGGCTCCAGAAGAGTTTATTAAAAAATATGGACAAGTAAAACCTCATTTAGAGTCTTTAGCTTCTATTCGTTTGCATACCAAAACTGGCGGTCTAATAGAAACCAATGGAAATTATCAACTTTTATTAATCTTTGTTGGCTTATCAATTTTAATCTTGATATTATCTATTGTCAATTATGTTAATTCTGCTACTGCAAATGCTGTAAAAAGAGCAAAAGAAATTGGTGTCCGAAAAGTTATCGGAGCTTCTAAAGCGAATATAATACAACAGTTTATTTTTGAAACGGCTATAATTTTATTGTTCTCCATTTTAATATCTCTTGTAATTGTCGAGCTTTCAATTCCTTATTATAATGCTTTCTTAGAAAAAAACCTAGCATTGCAAGGCGGACAATTCTATCTGCAATTAGCTGTTATTTTTGTTGTAACTGTAATCGTCGCTGGAATATTTCCTGCAATTTATGTTTCGAATTTTGAAGTTTTAAAAGTTTTAAGAGGCAATTTTATTCGAAGCAAAAGCGGTGTCTGGCTTCGCAACGGAATGTTGATATTTCAATTTGCCGTAGCAGCCTTCTTTATTATTGGGTCTTATATTGTATATCAGCAAATTGATTATATGAATTCTAAAGATTTGGGGTTTAACGGAAACCAGATTCTTGACATCTCTTATCGAAACATCTATGGCGAAAAAATTACAGATAAAAATCAATTTAGCAAATACAATAATATCAAAAACCAATTGCTTCGCATAAAAGGGGTAAAACAAGTTGCAGGCGGCGGCTTTGTTATGGGAAGAGGTGCAAAATCTGTAATTTCCTATCATTACAAAGATGTAAATATAGACGGGAGTAATATTCCAATAGATTTTGGACTTCTTGAAATGATGAAAATAAAAATAGTTAAAGGGCGTTATTTAAATCCTGCATATTCTCAGGACACCATTAATTCAATGTTAATTAATGAAACCGCTTTAAAATTATTAAACGAGAAAGATCCTATAGGTAAAAAAATAAACTGGGACGGGAAGGAAGCTATTATCGTGGGAGTTGTAAAAGATTTCAATATTGGACATCCTGGCGAAGCTGTACCGCCAATGTCAATATTTCATTTTAAAAGCGTATCGTGGTTTAGCGGCCTTTTGAACAATATTTATATAACAGCTGATCCTAAAACTATGCAGCAGACTATTGCTGATATAGAAAATTTATGGTTAAAGAAAGTTGACACCGAATATCCTTTTATATATGATTTAGTTGATAAGGAATACAAAAGATCCTATAGCGGCTATGTTAAACAAAAGAACCTTTTTTCGTTACTAAACGTGATTGTTATTGTAATTGCTCTTATTGGTTTATTTGCTTTAGCTTCGTACTCAATCGAAAGACGTATGAAAGAAATCGCTATTCGAAAAACCCTTGGCGCCGAAACTAATGTTTTATTGAAAGAGCTTTGCAAACAATACATTCTTTTTAGCATTATAGGATTTATGATCGCATTATTTCCCGCTTACTATTTATTAAACAAATGGTTGGAAAATTTTGCTTATCGAGTTACTATTTCTGTTTCACCATTTTTAATTGGTTTTACCATTTTATTAGTGCTTACTCTTGCAGTAGTACTTTCGAGAGCGTATCAAGCGACCAAAGTTGATGTTTTACAATATTTAAAATATGAATAATCTAAATAATTTTTAAACTGTTAACCATTATTCATCAAAAACTCCTTAAAAAATTAAGGAGTTTTTTTTTAGTTTAGACGGTTTTAAATTCAGCTTACTGCTATACTCAATTATAATGATCCTTTTACAATTCCTCTTTTAGATTGTTTTATAAAATCAAGAATCAAATTTCTTTCTATACTTTCTTCAAATTTACTTTCAATTAATGCTAACGCTAAAGTTGTATTTCTTTTTTCTTGAAAAATAATTCGATAAATTTCTTTTAGTTCATTTATCTTCTCAATTTCAAATTTTCTTCTTTTCAGGCCAACACTATTCAAACCAGCATAACTCAAAGGTTCATGTGCAGCCGTAATATATGGCGGAACATCCTTTACAACCCTGCTCATTCCAGAAATCATACTATGATCACCAATATTTGAAAATTGATGTATGGCTGATAAACCGCTGATAGTAGCCCAATCTCCAACAGTTACCTCGCCTGCCATTCCAACATTAAAACCAATGACACAATTATTTCCAATAAAACAATCATGTCCAATATGAGCATTAGCCATAATCAAATTATGATTGCCAATTTTTGTTTTACCTTTAGAAGCTGTTCCCTTATTTATCGTTACAAACTCGCGAATAATTGTTTCATTTCCAATCTCAAGTAATGAATATTCGCCTTTAAACTTCAAGTCTTGCGGATTTCCAGCTATTACAGATCCCGAATGAATTTCGCAGTTTTCACCAATTCTTGCACCGTTCAACAAAGTAACATTATTACCAATCCAAGTATTATCCCCAATAACAACATCATTTTCAATAGTGGAAAAATTTCCAATACGAACATTGTTTCCAATAACAGCAGCATTTCCAATTACAGTATTTTTCAATATTTACTAATTTAATAAGTATACAAATATTGAAAAAAAGAAAACATCATTTTTTGACCTAATGTCAAGTAATTGAAGCACGTATTCTACTTAAAGTTTCCTGACTTATACCAATAAGTGAGGCAATATCTTTCAGTTTGGCTTTCTTAATAATTTCAGGAAATGATTTAAGAAGATACAAATACTTCTCCTGAGCACTCATTAATCTAAACTGATGATGAAATTCATTTATTTTAGAGAGATAAAGCCTAAGCAATTTTAAGTGAAAACTAGAAAATAATGGATAGCGTAACAAAATTTGCTCATCATCAAAAGATAAAGAATATACAGTAGTTTCATCTGAAGTTTGAAAAATCTCAAATGATGGTTTTTGCTCAAAAAAACTACTCATCGAAGTAACAAATTGATTGTCGGTATAAATCCATTTTGTAACCTCTACATTTTCTACTATAGAAAAACGCCGTATAGTACCAGATTTAATAAAATAGATTTTATCACATATTTTACCTTCCTCAATAATTAATTGATTTTTCTTAAACTTTTCTTCAACAAAATATTCTTTTATTGCGTCTTCAGTTTCTTGATCCAGCTTTTGAAAGTTATTAATTACATTTATTAGTTCCTTCATATCCCAAATTATCTTAAACAAATTTATCAATATAATTAACAAGCTTTAAAATTTCTTTCTAACCCTAGACTTATGCATATCTCAACAAAATAAAAGCCTATAAAGAACTTTTTCCATTCAAAGATAATTCCACATATAAAAAGAATAAAAATAACTTTAAAACAGCTGAAAACTAAAAGCACAGCCGTCGCTT
>NZ_JBIPCO010000011.1:0-190714 GCF_044005885.1 Flavobacterium sp. FlaQc-30
CTACAATCGATGTTGTAGCGGATGTAATCAACAATGCAAGCACAATTATAAACGATTCTAAGTTCGCAACAGAACTTACACAATTTGTAGGTTCAAACGAAACTTTAACATCACTTGCTTATGATGCTGCAGGAAAAAAATTAAGCTACCAAGCTGAAAGTGGTCTAGCAACAGTAATTAATCTTGTTGATATGGTAGGAGATGCGCAAACGTTGACGTCACTTGCAGTAAATGGTACAACTGGTAATTTGGATTATAAAGATGAAAATAATTTTGTAACATCAATTAATTTGAGTGCTGCTGTAAAAGAGCCTTGGTTTAGTGCAGCAACAAAAGCGGGAGCAACTACAAATACGGAGAATATTTATACACAAGGCTGGGTAGGTATCGGGTTTGATACGCCATCTGGTAAAGCAGGTGAAAAACTGAGAATAAACGGTTCTATTACAACGGTTAATAGTACATATGCCGATTACGTTTTTGAAGATTACTTCCAAGGATACTCTGATATTAAAGCAGATTATAAATTTAAGGGATTAGCAGAAATCGAGCAGTATATTAAAACGCATAAACACCTTCCAGGTATTACACCGATCAATGAATTGGAAAGAACTTCTGAAGGATATTCATTCAATATGTCTGAATTGTCAATCCAATTACTGGAAAAAACAGAAGAGATCTACTTGCATATAATCGAGCAAAATAATGCAATTATTGCAAAAGACAAAGAAATTGCAAAAATGAACGAGCGTTTAGAAAGATTAGAAAAACTGATCGAAGAAAACACAACTTCAAGCAATTCAGCTCCTGTGAGTTCAAACTAAAACAAAGAAAAAACACCTCTTTTATGAATAGAATAACTGAGGTGTTTTATATCGTTTTTAGTATAATTTGTCACATTTAAGATTAACACTTTAAATTAAAAAGGATGACCAAATTTATTTTAAAAATAGTTACTGCAACATTATTTTTTACTATTGGTAAACTTAGTGCACAAACCACAAACATAGGAGAAATAGCAATTTTGTCAGGAACTGACTTTGCTACGGTAGCTGATTTTGATAACAAGTCTACCGGAGATTTTATTAATGATGGACAATTTACTGTTTATTCAAATTATAATAATGATGGATTAGTAACTTTTAGTCCAAAAGAAGCTTCTGGGTTAACTTATTTTAAAGGTTTGGCTGGAGCTCAGACGATTTCAGGCAGCGAGTTAAGTGAATTCAATAATGTAAGGTTTGAAAATCGAATGGTTCAGCCTGCATTTTTATTGTCAACAGAAATTAGTATTCATGGTGTTTCTGATTTTTACAAAGGAGTAGTTTCTAATAAAGATTCTGGTGGGATAGTCATTTTTGAAGCAAATGCAGTTCATAAAAATACAAATGATGATAGTTATGTTGATGGTTATGTGGACTATATTGGGAAAAATGAATTTCAATTTCCTATAGGTGATGGCGGTTATTTCAGACCATCTGCTTTCAGTCAAAATAGCATTTCCAAAGACTTCTTTAAAAGTAAGTATGTTTTCGAAAATTCAAATGAATTGCGTCCCCGTATGCAAAAAGAGGAGTCGATAACTCTGATTAATCCCAATGAATATTGGAAGGTTGAAAGCAATCAAGCTGTTATAGATTTAGCTTTAACATTAAAATGGAACACTAATACAACGCCAGACGAATTAACTAGAGAAGATTCTGGATATACACTGGCTATTGTAAACTGGGATGAAGCACAAGCAAAATGGGTGCACTATACATCTGCTGTTGATAATCAAAATGAAACCATTACAGCAGCCATAAATAAAACGGGGATTTTTACAATTGGAAAAGTAAAAACCACCATCACTACTGATGTAATTGTTTATAATGCAATATCTCCTAATGGGGACGGAAAAAATGATTATTTCAACATTGAAGGACTGGAAAATTTCCCTGATAACTCTGTACAAATCTTTAATCGTTATGGAGTAAAAGTATTCGAAACTACAAATTATGGCGCCAATGGAAATTGGTTTAGAGGTATATCCGAAGGAAGAGTTACCACAGCTAAAAATGAAGGACTGCCAACAGGAACCTATTTCTATGTCCTAAAATATAAAACCAACAATGGTGACTACAAAGACAAAGCAGGATATTTATACATCAGTAATAATTAAACAGTGCTGAATTTTAATGCTTTAATAATCTAAATGCACTCCTTATTGATAATAAGGTTGTGTCTTTATGTATTGATTTTATGATTTTAGATGGCAGTTTCAAAAGATACAGCCGCTGTAAATTTGCCCGTATTTAAATCCTTAAATCAGTATAGGATTAAATACAATGAGCAAAGTATGAATTATTTAAATATTTTTATATGATACAAAATGCTAACAAAAGCAATGCAATTGGATTTTGTTTTTTTATACTCTTTACTCTTTTGTTATCGTTTCCTGCGAAGATTACAGCGCAGGAACAGCAAATGGCACGTATAACAAGTGATTTAACATTGCAGGCTGAAAACAGTGTATTTGTACCTCTAGTTGGAGGTACGAAAGTAGTTGCTGTTAATGCTGACGAAGGTGTGAGTACAGGATTACCTATAGGCTTTGCATTCAATACTGGTCGTGAGGATCATACAACCTTTTATGCTAGTTCAAACGGTCATATTACTTTTAAGGCTGGAGTTACGAAGGCATTTACCGTTGCACCAACAGGAAACGCACTTGTTTTAGCTCCCTTAACATCAGATTTAAGCGGGGTGGGGGGAAGTTTTTCCTATCAAACAAGTGGTGTTGCACCTAATCGAGTGCTTACGGCAGAATGGAAAAGCTGGAAATGGAATTATAATAGCAGTATTAATGTAATAAGCTTCCAGGTAAAGTTGTATGAAGGAAGTAATAATATAGAATATATCTATGATCAAGGTGTTTCTCTGCCTAATAATGGTGTTGCGGCTATTGGTCTTTATTTTGGTAAAGAAGATATATATGGCGAAACTGCGGCACAGTTATGGCTCACAGATCCGGGAACAAATCCAGGCACATCAGAAACTTTTGTAAAGCCTATAACTACGCGTCCGGCAAGCGGACAGTTGTATCGTTTTATAAATACTAGCACCATTACGGGGTATTTTGGACAAACAACGATCAATACACTTGGCGGGACAAATGCAAATGACGGAATTAGAATTGATCTTTCTGGAACAGGAAACATGCAGATCAAGAGAAAAAATATGCGTCAAATATATAGTAATCCTGTTTCGACTATAATTACTGCCGGTACAACAAGACCTTTTAATGTGCCAGGAACTACAAATGGTTTAGTACTCTCTATTGGAAGAGATGTTTTTGCAGGTGGAACCTTAATACCAACTGGAATTACAGCTAATAAGTTAACTCCTATTTCTAGTACACAGCAGTCTCTTATCGAATCGTCGCCTGGGCATTTTGAGAATACAATTAAAATGAAGGCAGAAAAAAATGGAATGACTTATTTATTGGATGTAAAATATACTTATAACTTTCCTGAGCCATTTTTTGTTATTGATTACAAGGTTACTATCCCACAAGGCAACACAGATAAAGTGCAGTTAGCACACGGATGGGATACGTATTTGAACGGAGGAGATAATGGACCAGGATTTGTTAAAGGAACCGCTCCAAACTATGTAATGGGAGTATTTAAGCAAGCTTTGCCTGCGTCTTCGTATGAAGCTTTTCAATACAGAAGCGGTGTGCCATGGTCGGGTTTTCATTCTGGAGAATATGGGATGCTTAATGGGCAACTAAATAGAGGATCAAATGTTTTCATGGCTTTTGGTAATTATATTAACTCTACTTCTACTACAGATAACGGTATTGGTATTTCGATGAATTTTGGTACAGAAGCTGGTACTTTTAATAGTGAAAACGCTCTGATATTTGCCTGCGAAGCGGGAGATGATGCACCAGTACTAAGCACTGCAACTGCTAAACCATGTTTAGGAACTACATTTGATTTAAATAGTTATTTAACTTCTGAGCCTCCTTTAGGAGCAATAATACAATGGAAAAACGCATCGGGAGTATTAGTTGCAGATCCTACAAATGTAAGTACGGCAGGAAAATATACAGTAACGTTTTACTCAGAGCTTTATGGTTGTTCTTCCCCAGGTACAGATCTTACAGTTTCGTTTGATGCAGCTTGCGCCGTTTGTTATAAACCTGCCGTTACTACAGGAACAGTATTGCCTATTAAGACAATTATATCAACATTGGATAGAGTTGATACACCTCGTAACTATGCCGATGCAAGAACAGGAAGTTTAATATTAGAATCAAAAGAAAAAGGTTTAGTATTAACGAGAATAGCCTCTCCAGAAACTGCAATTACTGCTCCTGTAGAAGGAATGATTGTTTACGATACCGTAAATAAAGTTATTAAACTATACAATGGCACATCTTGGAAAGCAATGTCGCAACAAGCTTGTCCAGATTAAAAAAGATTTTGATTCTTAAGAATAATAAACAAAAGTAATTATGAAAAAAATCAAGTTTATAATCGGTGCATTTTTGATCGGACTAACCGTAAATGCACAGGCAGTTATTGGAAAAACAACTCCGCAAGGTTCAGGAATTGTTGATTTCAATGTGGGCGATAAAGCAGGTATTGTCTTGCCATGGGTAACAACATTACCAACAGGTAAAGCTTTAACCGGAGGCGTAATGTTGTTTGATGCCAACCTAAAAAAAGTCGTTTATTATAATGATACAGCTTGGGTTGATTTATCAAGAAAAACAGGAGCTGTCGATTTGTCTATACAAGCATCAGTGCCTGAGGCAGCAACAAAAGGAACTGTTGTTGGAGCAGAAAGCAGCAGCGTTGACGGAGTTCTAGTTTTAGAATCGGCAGATAAAGCTTTGATTCTGCCAAGAGTAGTTTCGCCGCATCTTAATATAGTAAAACCTATGGCAGGTACTATTTGTTATGATACCGTAAAAAAGATGGTTTGCGTCTATAATGGAACAGAATGGACATTCTGGAAATAGAAAAGAATAAAATTATATAGAATTTGTTGTGTTTTTTGTAACATAGTTTGATCTATAAATATCAGTTTAGTTAGTATAAAATCCCCTAAGATTAGGGGATTTTTTTGTTATGTAATTTTTTCAACATACAAATGAAGATCAGTAATTTAATGAAGATTAAAGAGCGATCTTCTTTTTTGTTTTATTCAAAATATACTACGATTTTATTGTATTGTAAGACAATACTTTTCTTTTGAAAAAACACAACCCTTTTATATTTTCCATCTCTTCCCCAACTAACATTTAGAACATCAAATGTTAATACAATGTTTTATAATCAGGTTGTTTTATTAATATAACCGTAACCTTGTCGACCTACCCTCGTTTCTAATTTTACAGACATATTATAAAACAAAATACTGTAGTAAATGTCATTTTTAAAAATTGGAATACTTCCCCAAAAAACAATTCAGTTTAGCGTCTGTAGAAACCATTTTTATTTGGCTGATAATGCAAAAACAAATGGTTATGTATAAAAAGTTTACTGATGAAGAACTTGTTGATTTATTGAAACAAGGAAAAGACAAAGCGTTTGATGAATTGTATTTTCGATATCGCGATTTACTGGTTCGGTTTGTTTATATCAGAATGAAATCAATTCCTATCTCAGAAGAAATCGTTCAAGAAGTTTTTACCACCATTTGGGAACGCCGCAAAACCTTATTAATTCAAAAGAAATTTGCTGCTTATATCTACACTTCAGTTCGATACATGACTTTAGATTATATAAAATCGCATACCATAACAGATCAATATATAAAAGAAGTTGCAGACAGCAGTACCGTTTTGTACAACAGCACCAATACAACCGAAGATTCGATTTATTATGACGAATTGCAGCAAGCAGTAGATAAAGCCGCAGCACTGCTTCCAAAAAAATCCAAAGAAGTTTTTATTCTAAGCCGAATAAAACACTATTCCAACAAAGAAATTGCCGACGAACTCAACGTGTCAATTGATACCGTAAAATATCATATTACGTATGCACTGAAATTCATGCGTTCCTATTTAGGAGAGTTCAACTGAAGATTTTCTAACCATTAACAAACTTAGATTTTCTTAACAGAAGCGTAACCTAAAGCGCCTACCCGAAATTTCTATTTCAAAGACATACTATTAAAGAGACAAAGACATTATAATGCCTGAAAAATTACATCAAGATATAAAACAGTTTTTAAAAGGAAAGCCTTCTGTAAAGGGAGAGGAATTATGGAATAATTGGTACGACCATCCAGAACATTTATCTGAAGAAAATGAACTTATTGTATCAGATCGTTCTAAGTTAAAAAGAGAATTAAAACAAATTAAGAAAACACCAAAAGTAATTTCACTTCAAAATAGAAACTGGGCAATTGCTGCATCATTAACCTTATTAATGAGTATATCTAGTTTTTTTTATTACACCTCAAAATCAAACGGAGAGATCAAACAATATGCTACAAAGTTGGGTGAACGTGCTAAAATAACTTTGGCAGACGGAACTCAAATATGGCTGAATGCAGGAAGTCTTTTAAAATATCCAACAGAATTTAATGGAGACACACGCGAAGTGTACTTAACAGGCGAAGCTTTTTTTGATGTAGCAAAAGACAAAGAACATCCATTTATAATTCATACCAATAAAATGGATACAAAAGTACTCGGAACCAGTTTCAACGTTCAGGCATATCCCGATCACACAACACAAGAAGTTGCAGTTTTAACTGGAAGAGTAAATGTGAAGTCGACGATTACAGATGAAAATGTTTATGTAACTCCGGGACAAAAAGTGATTTTTAAATCCAAAAGCAACAAACTGCAAGCTTTTAAAGATGTGCCCGTAAATACGATTTCGTTATGGCGAAAAAATATAATGGTTTTTGAAGAAACCCCTTTATCAGAAGTTATTGCAACCATAAATAGGAATTATAATATTCCGATAGAAGTTAAAAACAAGAACCTAAATACACTTAAGATAAACGGTTATTTCAAAGAGCTGTCAGCAAATGAAGTAATGGCATTAGTATGCAATATTATAAATGCCGAATACAAAGTAGAATCAGGAGTATATAAGATTGAGTAAAAAGAAAATGTCTGACTTATAATCAGATTTAAAAATAAACTACGTAGAAACAAAAAATCCAAAAACAACTAAAACAACAAGTCATGAATGAAAAACGAATGCGATGCGTCGTAAAGTTTCAAAGTATTAAAAAAACCGCTTGGTTAAAAGCAATCCTGCTTATTGCCTTGTTTTTTGCAAGTTTTACAGCAAATGCAGACAATAACAATACAAATAAAAGAGTAACATTAAAGGTAGAAAATGAAAGCATAAAAAATGTTTTTCAAAAAATTGAAAATCAAATCGATGTACATTTTATGTACGAATCCAATCAAATTAATGCCAATCAAAAAATTAGTTTAAAACTATCGAATGTAACTTTAGAACAAGCATTAGATAAAATTTGCAGTAATTTTTTACTTCGATATGAAATTGTAAACAATAATATCGTTATCAAGAAAACACAAAAAGTAGCCGCTGCAGATCAAAATAAAATTATTGTTTCTGGAACAGTTTTCAGCGGAGATGACAATATGCCGCTGCCAGGTGTGGGAATTAAAGATAAAAATTCAAGTGCAGCAGCAACTACAGATTTTGATGGAACTTTTAAAATGGAAATTAATGCAGCTGAATCGTTATTAGTTTTTTCATATGTTGGTTACATCAATAAAGAAGTTAAAGTAACCAAAAGCGAAACCATTACAGTAAAATTAGCGGCTGATGTAAAACAACTTCAAGAAGTAGTTGTAATGGGATATGGAAGTGTTAAAAAGAAAGAAGTCCTTGGAGCAGTAGGTTCAGTTTCGATGAAAGAAACTTCAAGCAGAACGTACAATAATGCTGCTGAATTATTACAAGGAACTGTTGCCGGTGTTACCGTTATTAATGATGGAGGTGATCCAACTGCTTCGCCAACAATTAATATTCGTGGAATTGGTTCTTTGAACGCTGAAACTCCATTAATTGTTTTAGACGGAATTATTTACAGCGGATCATTAAATACTTTAAATCCAAATGATATTGCTTCGATCAGCGTTTTAAAAGATGCCGCTTCCGCAGCGATTTATGGAGCAAGAGCATCTGGAGGTGTAATCTTAATTACTTCTAAAAAAGGAATTTCAGATCGTATTAATGTGAATGTAAATTATCAGGGCGGTTTTCAAAATGTGGCTAAAAAACTAGACGTTTTAAATGCTGCTGAATATGCAGATGCTATGAATACTGCTAGAGATAATGCTGGTTTACCAAGAATTCCTGCTTTTGATCCTGCTTTTGAACCAACTGCAAGAACAACAAAAACAAACTGGATGGATGAAATTTTCCGCACAGGAGAAATTCAAGATTTGTCACTTTCTATCAATGGAAAAACAGAAAAATCAAATTTCTTTCTTTCTGGAAGTTATAGAAAAAATGAAGGTGTTTTACTAAATACATACGGAGAACGTTATACTGTTAGAGCAAATACATCTTTTAAACTCGCAGACAATTTTACAATTGGAGAAAATTTATCGTATTCATTAACAGATGGGCAAACAGCTAATACAGCAAATGCTTATACAGGAGCTATTTTGGCAGCAGTATTTTATCCGCCAAATGCAACTATTTATAGAGAAGACGGTTCTGGGCAATTTGGAGGAGTTCCAGAAAAATATATAGGTTCTTACGGAGACGTTATAAATCCTGTAGCTTATTTAAAAAGACTAGACAACAGAAATCCTGTTTCTACCATTTTGATAAATCCGTATGCAGAATGGGAAATTGTACCCGGTTTAAAAGTTAAATCGAATTGGGGTTATACTAGAATTCAAGACAACGCAACTGATTTTTCAACAAAAATTACAGAACCGGGAAAAATCTTTGACTTTAACCGTTTGACAAAAAAATCAGCGACGACTACTGATTTATTAAGTGAACAAACTGTTTCTTATGAAAAATCATTTGGAAAACACAATCTTAAAGCTTTAGCTGGATATACCTATCAAGAAACAAAAAGAGATTTTTATACCGTTGAAGGAACAGGTTTTGACAGCGAAGATGCTTCACAACGTTATTTGTTAAACGCAAAATTAATTCAACAAACAGGAGCAGGTTTATCTGATGAAATTATTTCATCTTATGTGGGAAGGATTAATTACGACTTCAATCAAAAATACTTAATCTCAGGAATCGTTCGTCGTGACGGAACTTCAAAACTATTATCAGAAAACCGTTGGAAAGTATATCCATCAGTTTCCGCAGGATGGTTAATTTCTGAAGAAGGATTTATGAAAGGTATCAGTTCAACTGTGAGCAACTTAAAATTACGTGCAAGCTGGGGGCAAATTGGAAATTTAGGAAACCTTGGACCATACCAGTTTAGTGTGCCTTTAACGCAGACTCAAGCTTTAATAGGAGCAACTCCAACTATTAATTACGGTTATGCAGAAAGCGAATTATCAAACCCAAATTTAAGATGGGAAAGCTCAGAGCAAACCAATTTAGGTTTAGATTTTACCATGTTCAATAATACCTTATTAGGATCTGTAGATGCTTATGTAAAAACAAACAAAGACATGTTAGTTCGCGATCAGCTGCCGGGCGTTTCAGGAACTCCGTTAGGAAGAATTGTAAACTCTGGAGATGTTGAAAACAAAGGTATCGAAGCAAGTTTAACCTATCAAAAAACAAAAGGAGAATTTAAATTTGATATTACAGCAAATGCAGCATTTTTAAGTAATAAAATTGTTTCTATTAAAGACGATTTAACTTCGCTGGAACCTTTAAACTTAAGCCGAGTTCGTAGTTTGCCTTTAGCGAATATTTATCAAGTAGGAAGTCCGGTTGGTGCATTTTACGGATATGCTACAGACGGATTATTTCAAAGTAATGCCGAAGCAAAAGCGTATGTAAACTCCAACAATGTTGCTTATCAGCCAAATGCTGTTGCCGGCGATATGAAATTTAAAGATGTAAACGGCGACGGAGTAATTAATAACAGCGATAGAGTAGTGCTTGGAAGCCCGTTTCCTAAAACCACTTTCAGTTTAAATACCAACTTTAGATATAAAGGTTTCGATATGAATATCTTTTTAAGCGGAGCTGCCGGAAATAGTGTTTTCAATGCTGTAAAACATACCGGTTTAAACGGTTCTTTTCCAGGTTACAATTTATTAGCCGAATCAAAAAATGCGTGGTCACCAACTAATACAGACACCAATATACCAGTATTGTCATCGACAGACAATAACAATAACTTCGGTCGTATTTCTGATTTTTATATTGAAGATGCTTCTTTCTTAAGACTAAGAAACCTTTCTATTGGTTATACAATCAAAGAAAATTGGTTAAACGGAAAAGCTAAACTAAGATTTTTTGTTTCAGGACAAAACCTATTTACAATTACAAACTATTCAGGAATGGATCCAGAAGTTGGTCTTAGAAATTTCGGAATGGACTTAGGGAAATATCCACTTTCTCGAATTTACATGACTGGTTTAAACGCTACTTTTTAAAAAAAATAAAAATAACAAAATGAAAAATTTAAGTCTTTTATTATTAAGTTTTGTGCTGTTAGTAAGCACTTCAGCTTGCGAAAGCGAACTTGATCTTGTACCACAAGGAGCACCGTCAAGCGGAAATTTTTGGAAAACTCCGGCAGATGCAAAAGCGGGTGTAAATGCCATTTATGATTTGTATTCTAATGATAATATGTACGGTCGTGGTTTTTTCTGGCTTAACAATGCCAGTGATGATATAGGAACAAAACCAAGACAAAACGCAGAACGTATTAAAAACTTTATTGTTGATGGAGCAGAGTCTGACACAAAAGACATTTGGAGACTGCATTATGAAGTTATGAAACGTTGTAACGATGTAATTCGTAATATTCCGAATATTCCTTTGGATGAGAAAACAAAAAACGGAATGTTGGGTGAAGCTTATTTCAATCATGCCGTAATGCATTTAGAAGTGGCTTATCATTACGGAGACGATCGTGCTGGAATACCAATTCAAGACAGAGAAAATCCAACTAATGTATATGTGCCGCGTGCTAAAAACGTAGCCGAAAACTACGCTTACATTGCAGCAGATCTTATTAAAGCAGCAGATTTATTGCCTTATTTTAATGAGTTAACACCAGATAATTATGGTCGTGCACACAAAACAGCAGCTTGGGGTTATTTAGTTCGTACGTATTTGTATGCAAAAGATTGGGATAACGCCATAAAATATGCCAATATGATTGTTGCAAGCGGTAAACACAAACTGCTTGATAATTTTGAAGATGTATTTAAAATTAAAAACAACTGGTCTACAGAATACATCTGGTCAGTAACTTCAAGTTCTGAAAATACTTCTTTAGGTTCTATTTTTCCAGGCGTTTGTTTGGAAGATAAAGGATGGGGAGTTTACAATGGATGGGGAAATTTTTATCCAACAAAAGAACTGTTTGATACTTATGTTCCAACAGATAAAAGACGCAGTGCCACTATTTTACAAAAAGGAGATAAATTCACTTATTTTGGAGAAGTAGTTACTTTTAATGAAGGAAAAAATATTGTAAGTTCTAGTAACAGAACTGGTTATCAGTTCAAGAAATATATGGAGCCGTTTAGTTATCCAAAAACAACATCAGGCGGGATTGATATTCGTTATGTAAATGCAAATGGAGACAAACCTTCAACGGCACTTAACGTTCCGCTTTTAAGATATGCAGATGTGCTTTTGATGCTTGCAGAAGCCAAATTAATGAAAGGTCAAAATGCAGATACAGAAATCAACTTGATTCGTCATCGTGCAGGACTTGGAGATATCGCTGGAGCTACAATGGTCGATTTAAAAAGAGAAAGACGTTGTGAATTAGCAGGTGAATGGACAGATCGTCATTTTGATTTAGTACGTTGGGGCGATGCAAAAGAAACTTATGCTAAACCACTGCATCATTATAACGGAAGTGTAATTTATCCTGCACGTAATTTTAATCCTGCGATACACCATGTTTGGCCAATACCGCCAGATGAAATCGCAGTAAGTAAAGGAGCATTGACCCAAAATCAAGGCTGGTAAGTAGTAGTTTCATTTTGTTTAGTTTTTTTTACACTGCAGGCTTGTTGTGTAGTCTGCAGTTTGTAAAAAAGTATAATCAAATTTTAAATAGTGTAAACCAGTCTTTTCCCAAAGAGACTGTTTTGTATTTAAGTAAAGCTTGTTATTTCCACCAGATAAAAATGCACTTTCAAATTAAAACAACTTAATTTCTAATAAAGTTACCTACAGCTTTAAAAGAATAAAAACATTTTCAATGAAAAAAATATTCACCCTTTTTTGCCTTTCCTTTTTCCTCTTTGCACAAGCACAAGAGTATAGTTCATCAAACATACATTCGCATAATGATTATGCCGGTGCGCTGCCATTTTATGGAGCGTATTCTAACGAAACCGGTGTTATTGAAGCGGATGTTTTTTTAGTAAACAATGAACTTTTTGTATCGCATACTTCAAAAGAAATTGCGACGCATAACACACTTAAAAGCTTATATCTAGAACCGTTATCTTCAAAACTGAAAAGTTTAGAAGGAAAAGTTTATCAAAGCGGTAAGCCATTAATTTTAATGATCGATATAAAATCTGATGCCGATTCGACTTTAAAATTAATCGTACAGCAATTAAAGGCTTACCCTGAAATCATTTCAAATAAAAATATAAAAGTCGTAATTTCAGGAAACAGACCGCTGCCATCACAATACGCCAATTATCCAGATTTTATTTATTTTGACGGAAGATTGAATGAAAATTATACTGCCGAACAATTGGCACGTGTAGAAATGATCAGTGAAGATTTGAAGGAGTTTACGGTTTGGAATGGAAAAGGTGTTTTGACACAGGATGATTTAGAAAAAATTCAGTCAACAATTAAAAAAGTACACAGCCAAAATAAAAAAATAAGATTCTGGGGAACGCAGGACAATGTAAATACTTGGATGACTTTAATGAATTTAAAAGTTGATTTTATTGGCACAGATAATGTTTCAGAATTGACGCATTTTATCAATAATATTAAATCGACATTTTATCAAAATACGGAATTTCACCAAGCTTACGTTCCTAAAAACACTTCGGCTTTTACTAAAAAGAAACCTAAAAACGTGATTCTTTTAATTGGTGACGGAATGGGTTTGACGCAAATTTATGCGGGTTATACAGCTAACAAAGGGCAGTTAAGTCTTTTTAATATTCCAACACAAGGATTTTCTATAACCAAAGCTTCAAATAGTTATATTACAGATTCGGCTGCAGGAGCAACTGCAATGGCAACGGGACATAAAACCAATAATAGATTTATAAGTGTTGATGAAAACGGTAAACCATTAGAATTAATCACACAGCAATTAGCAGCAAGAAATTATAAAACGGCTGTTATCTCTGCAGGAAATATTACAGATGCAACGCCGGCAGCATTTTATGCACATCAGCCAGAAAGAAGTTACAGCGAACCTATTGCAAATGACTTCTTATCAAATCCTTCAGATATTTTAATTGGAGGCGGAAAAAATGAATTTAAATCTAGAAAAGACGGAAAAGATTTATCTAAAATATTGACTGAAAGAGGATATACTTTTTTAGATAAATTCAATAGTTTAGATACAATTAAAAACAGCAAATTTATAGTTTTAGACGATGCTGCAGTAGTTTCTATGAAAGACGGACGAGGAGATTTCCTGACTAAATCTTTTGCAAAAGCCACAAACACTTTATTAAAATCAAAAAATCCATTTTTTATAATGGCAGAAGGCGCACAGATCGATTACGGAGGGCACAGAAATAATGTTGAATATGTAGTTCGCGAAATGCTTGATTTTGATAAAGTAGTAGGGCAGGCAATGGAATTTGTAGATAATAATCCCGAAACATTATTAATTGTAACAGCTGATCATGAAACGGGCGGACTTTCGTTAATCGACGGAAGTATTGAGAAAGGGTATGTGCACGGAAGCTTCAGTACAAATGATCATACAGCAGTTCCAGTTCCAGTTTTTGCATACGGTGCAGGAGCACAAAATTTTATGGGTGTTTATGAAAATACCGAAATCTACAGCCGAATAATAAAAGCACTAAGTATAAAATAGCGGTTATTAACTTCGTTTAGAATAGTGTAATAAAAGACAAAACCAGTAAATCTAACTTTACTGGTTTTTGTTTTTTTAGTGATAGAGGTAAGGTCAATTTGATCTTAAAATAAATTGAATGTTATCCTGTTTTTCTTCTCCTAAAATGTTTTCCAAATTACTATTCGAACTAAATAAACCATTTCGATCGTTGAGGTTTTGAAATTGAAATTCTTTCGCCTGCATTTTGGTTTTTATTGCTTCAATATTATTTGGCGCTTTTGTTTCTAATCGTATAAAAACAGATTGTGTTTCATAGCTGTCTTTTTGAACAAATTGAAAATGTGTAATTTCATCATCAGGACCAAGTATATCACTTATAAAATCTTTTAATACTTCATTTCGCTGTGGAGATTGAATCATAAAATAATGTACTAAACCGTCATATAATAAAGAACGTTCTTTTATTTCGGCCTCTTTTTCTATACTTTTTAAACCACCGTTTATTATACAAACCACGTTTTTTCCTTTTATCTTGTCAGCATAAAAATCCAGCGCAGCAATACTTAATACACCTTCATGTTCTATATTCGTATCTTTATTATTGGCTAATTTTAAAATAGTAGAACAGATTTTCCCTTCTGGAATTTTTATTACATCTGTTAGAGTTTCTGTACAGATGTTAGAAGTCAGATCGTCTTGCTTTTTAATAGAAGCAGTGTTTAAATTGGAGTTCTTATTATCAAAAGAAAGATCGCTTTCATTTGTAATTTCAAGCGAAGGATTTTCTTGAGTTGTGACTCCAATGATTTTAGTATTAGGACTTAACATTTTAAATGCAGAGGAAATTCCTGCAGCTAAACCATCTCCTTCTAAAGGAACAAAAACGTAATCAATAGGATTTTGATATTCCTCAAGAATTTCCAGTCCCGCCGTTGCTTGACCAGCGATTACTTTTAAGTCGTCAAAAGGATGTATAAAGGCTTTGCGGTGTATCGAAGCATCTCCCAAAGCAATCGAATAAGCTTCTTCAAAATAATCACCGGTTAGAACTATTTTGATGTACTCTTTTCCAAATTTCTGAATTTGTTCCAGTTTTTGTTTAGAGGTATTTTTGGGCAGATATATTTTTCCCATTATTTTTAACAACTCACAGCAATAGGCAACCCCTTGCGCATGATTTCCGTCGCTGGCACAAACAATTCCGCGCTCTTTCTCTGTAATAGATAAAGAATTAATTTTATTATAAACTCCTCTGATTTTAAAAGTATAACCAGCTTGATGGTCTTCACGTTTTAATAAAATAACGGCATTATATTGCTTCGAGAGACTCGAGTTTTCTAATAGAGGAGTAGGAACAATTAAAGCAGCTAATTGTTTCTGAGCGAGCTGTATTTCTTTAAATAAATTCATCTTAGTGTTGTGTTGTTTTTCGACTTATTAGTTTTCCATCTCCAATAATTCTTTAGCAAATCCTTCACTGTCTTTAATCAAAGCAATTTTTGAACTTTTTACAAATTCGACAAGTTCATATTGATTTAGAAGAGTCGTTAAATTATCTATTTCATTTTCCCGTGCCGTCACTTCAAATACAGTGTGTTTTTTTTCGATCGATAAAAAAGCGGCATTGTATTTTTTAAATAAAAGATCAAGACTTTCATTGTTTATCATCCTATCTGTTGGCAGCTTGTACAATGCTGTTTGTGTAGAAAAAACTTCCTCTGCAGTATTACAGTAACATCTAAAAACATCGATGATTTTTTCTATTTGATGCACCAAGTTTTGCACGATTTCTGAGGTTGCATTAATAACAATTGTAAACCGATGCATTTTATCAATTTCACATTCTGAGATATTCAGACTCACCAAATTAATTTTCTTTCTTAAAAACATTACGGCAATTCTATTGATTAGCTCTAGTTGATTTTCGGTATAAACTGTCAAAGTATATTTCTCTTCCATTTTGTTTGTGCTGCTGCTGTATTTAGTTGAATTTTTATTTAATAATTTTTATAAAAGCATTTTAGTTGTTTCTTTTTAGCGCAAAAAAAAACCTTTCTCGTTTGACGGAGAAAGGTTCGTATTACACAATATAATCCTAACTCGTCATGAGAGACAAATAATGATAATTGCGATAATAATGATAGCTGCTAAATTTTTCATGTTTGTTTTAAATAAAAAAAACCTCCCGGTTTAGGGAAGTTTTAAAATCGTATGATGTATACTTCTTTATATAAAATCCCTTTACTAATATCAAATGATAATAATAGAATTGATAATAATAAAGATGTTAATTTGCGTGTTCATTTTTTATTTGTAAAGCGCAAATGTAGTATAAAAAAATATACGGGTTTTACTTTTTTTATTTTTTTTTAAAATTACTAAAGACTAAAAAACAGTAAACGAAACAATTATAGAACTTTCTTTTCATTGTAAAATAGGAACTTTTGCAATTTTTGTTTTAACATGATTCGTTATTTTATTTGAAACAAGAAAGAAGATGCTAAATCAATTCTGGATTACTTCCATCGAAACTCTTCTGTTTTTAATTCTATTTTCTTCAGAAGTGTTAGGAACTAATGGATCTGTTTGCCCTTTCGATCTTAAATGTATACGACTGTTTTCAATTCCTTTTCCTTGAAGATAATCTGCAACAGATTTAGCTCTTAACATTCCTATTTCTTGATTTCTTTCATCGCTTCCAATGTTACAAGTGTAGCCTGTTACTTCTAATACAGCCGTTTTATCTTTTTTCAGAATTACTGCTATCTCATCAAGATGAGGAATTACAGCAGGAGACAAATCAGTATTTCCAACGGTGGTGAAACCTACAGGCTCTTCAATTAAAATTATATTTTCGGCAGTAATTACTTCCTTCTTTTCTGGAGCAGTTTCAACTACGACAGCTTCTGTTTTTTGTTCTACTTTTGGTTCTGCTGTAGTTTGTACGGCTGTCGGAGTACTTTCAGGCGCTGCAGGTAATTGTTTTTTCGTTTTAAGTGAAAAACCTAATTTAACCTGAATTCCTGCCGCTAAATAGTTGGTTTTTTGTACTACTTTTTCATTCTTAATTACACCATTCGGTTCAATCATATTTACATCCTTAGCACTATAAGTTACCAAATTAGAATCTGATTTACTTTTGGCTAGCTCGTTTAATCCGTAATCGAAGTAAACTCCAGTATAAAGATTTAAGTTCTCTTTTAATTTGAAGCTTAAGCCGCTCTCTGCACTCAATAAAATAGAGTTTGCAAGACTTGTACGAGTACTGCCTTCCCAGTTCGCTATTTTACCAAAACCGTGTGATGGTAAATTGTCTATAACAAGATCTAAATCTGGATAATAACCTGACATCTGAATCTCAGAAGCACTAGCGTTAGTTTTTAGTTTTCCTGGGAATAAAGCTTTTGCTCCAACTCCTAAATAGAATCCTGTTTTAGCCGATATATCTGTTCGATATTGCAAAAGGATAGGCACAACAATAGAGAAAAAACTTTGGTCTTCAGCATAATTCTTTGGACTTACGCGGTATTCAAAAGCTGATCCTTGATCATCTACTTCATATGAAGTAAACGTTGTTCCTTCGTTTAAATTAAAAGAATTCTGACTGTATTGTCCTTCTATTCCTGTTGTAATACCCCAATGCTTATTTAGGTAATACGTATAGCCTAAACCTATTCCAAATCCGGTTTTAAGTTTTGCATCACCCAAAGCACTGTCGTAAAGAATTCCAGATGGACCGCCATTAATTTTAATATTAAATTCTTGTCCTTTTACAGTACAACTAAATAAGGTTAAAAACAGTATTGTTAGTTTATATTGAATTTTCATTTTCTAAGTTTTTGATTTTTAACGTACCAATAAATTAATTGTTTTATGCTGACCGTTTGCCAATGACAATACCACCACATAAATTCCTGTTGATGAAGGTGCCGTAACGACCACCTTTGGACTAACATTATTTATCGTAGTTACTAATTTTCCGGATAAGTCAAAAATATTAATACGTGAGTCTTTTAATTCTTCTGCTGAATAGTCAGATTCAATTGTTAATTCGCTTAAGCTTCGAACTGGATTAGGATACAGTTTTATAGCTTTTGAAAAAGTTTGCCCATCAATTGTTATTGGACAGAATTTGATAACATTTCCATCTTTATCTTTGGCTTGTACTGAATAAGTACCTTTTAAAGGTTTCTCACTATAATACTGACTAGTTGCTCCCGGAATAAGCACTCCGTTTTTATACCATTGAAATGATGAGTAGTTTTTAGTTGAGTTATCAAATAACAAAGTATCCTCCCAGTATTGACTTATATTTCCAGACTGATTTACTTCGATCAATTTTGTAATTTGTACAGCTGGATTGTGGTTTTGATCTCCTTCTTGAGAAACTTTGATTGATGTTGTTCCAGCACGATTAATTTTTAAAACACCACCTTGAATAGCCGCAATTGATGAATTTTCTACTACATAAAATACTGGAAGTCCGCTATCTGAAGAGGCAGTAAGTTGTACTTGGTCTGTTGTGTTGCATCCAAAATCCAATTCTTGATTCCACTCAATTACCTGATTTGCTTTAGTAATTTTAAAATCAGAAGTTTTAAAATCAATTGTATAATTCGCCCCAGCACTTAAAGTTCCAAGTGTAATAGGATAAGATCCAGCATTCTCACCAGCAGTTCTAGAAAGTAAACCTGTAATAATTGAGTTGCTATCTCCATTAACAAATCCAGTTGCTTGGTAAGTTAGTTTTGGTTCTGCGTTTCCATATACTTTTGTTTGATCTGAAACTGCCACAACTTTTAAAATATTTTTTTGAGTAGTGAAGCTAATTTCATTTCCGTAGTTTACATAGCCAAATTTGCCAATAGAGTATGCTCGTACATAATATACTTTATTTCCTAACAAGCCTTCTACAGTTTTTGTAAATGTTCCTGGATTACTGCCTAGAACAATTTTAGAATCAGTGATTTTAGGATTAGCAACAGCAGCGAATACAAGTCCTATTTCTGAAGTACATTCTCCTAGATCACCATCAATTCCATTTTGACTGGCATTTACGTTTAAAGTAACACTAGAAGCAGTAAACTCAGTTGGAATAGAAGTAATTAAACCTATTGGACTTGAAGGCTGCGTAATAGTAAAATTCTGAGTCACACTGCAATTATTACTATCTGTTATAGTACAAACATAATCACCTTTTACAAGATTTTGTGCAGTTTGACTAGTACTGTCAGAGTTACTCCATTTATAAGAATACGGCGCAATTCCTCCTGAAATTGTAACAGCTGCCTCTCCGTTATCAGCGTTATAACAAGTAACATTTTTTTGAGTACTTGTAACTTTTAATACTGCAGGTTCAGTAATTGTAAATGTATGATTTACAATGCAATTGTTGCTGTCTGTTATGGTGCAGACATAATCACCTTTTACAAGATTTTGTGCAGTTGGACTAGTACTGTCAGAGTTACTCCATTTATAAGAATACGGAGCAATTCCTCCTGAAATCGTAACAGCTGCCTCTCCGTTATCAGCATTATAACAAGTAACATTTTTTTGAGTACTTGTAACTTTTAATGCTTCAGGTTCTATAATTGTAAAATTCTGATTTACACTACAATTATTGCTGTCCGTTATGGTGCAGACATAATCGCCTTTTACAAGATTTTGTGCAGTTGGACCAGTACTGTCAGAGTTACTCCATTTATAAGAATAGGGAGCAATTCCTCCTGAAATTGTAACAGTCGCTTCTCCGTTATTACCGTTATAACAAGTAACATTCTTTTGCGTACTTGTAACTTTTAATGCTGCAGGTTCTATAATTGTAAAGTTCTGTTTTATAATGCAATTATTACTATCTGTTATGGTGCAGACATAATCGCCTTTTACTAGATTTTTTGCAGTTGGACCAGTACTGTCAGAGTTACTCCATTTATAAGAATATGGCGCAATTCCTCCTGAAATTGTAACAGCTGCCTCTCCGTTATCACCGTTATAACAAGTAACATTTTTTTGAGTACTTGTAACTTTTAATGCTGCAGGTTCTCCAATTGTAAAACTTTGTTTTGCAGTGCAATTGTTTGCATCAGTTACAGTTGCTGTATAAGTTCCCGGACTAAGCCCTGTTGCAGTTGCAGCAGTGCCGCCAGATGGTGACCATGAGTATGTATAGGTGCCAAAACCTCCTGATACAGCTACAGTTGCCGTTCCGTTTTTAGATCCATTGCAAGACGCATCGGTTTGAGCTTCAATCGAAGCAACTAATACATTTGGTTCTGTTATTAATACACTTTCTGTTGTTGAGCAATTACTAGCATCAGTAACTTTTACAGTATAATTTCCTGGACTAAGTCCTGATGCAGTTGCCGCAGTGCCGCCAGATGGTGACCATGCATAAGTATAGGTACCAGTTCCTCCAATTACAGTTGCTGTTGCAGATCCGTTAGATTGGCCATTACAACTAACATTTTTAGAATTAATAGTTATCTTAATAGGGTCAGGTTCTGTAATTGTAAATGATTGTGAGGTTTTACATGAATTACGATCTGTAATAGTTACCGTATAGGTACCAGCGGTAAGTCCTGTTGCTGTCTTAGCAGAGCCTCCAGTAGGAGCCCATTGATATGTATAAGAACCAGTACCGCCTGTAACATTTACAGAGGCAGATCCTGTAGCTGCACCGTGGCATAATAAATTAGTTTGAGATGGTGTAACTGCTAAAGCAGAAGGTTCTGTAATAGTAAAGGTTTTTATAATAGAACAACCATTTGAAGAAGTTATTGTTACACTATAATTACCTGCTGTAAGGTTGCTTGCAGTATCTCTAGAACCACCATATGGCGCCCAAATGTAAGTAAATGGACCTGGTGCCCCAGCTGGAATTACCGAAGCAGAACCTGTTTTGGCACCATTACATAAAATATTAGTTTGAGATGTAGCAGCAACTAAAGTGTTGCTTGTATTCACAAGAAAGTTTCTAGTAAGTGTGCATCCGTTACCATCTGTAATTGTGCAAGTATAGCTTCCAGCATATAAACCTGTTACAATTTGTGTAGTGGCGCCATTTGACCATGCAAAAGAATAAGGAGTTGTACCGCCAACAACATTTACAGCTGCTTGGCCGCCTGTTGAACAGGTTGCATTTATTTGACTTGTTGTAGCCGATAAAGCTGCTGGCTCCGTGATATCAAAAGTTTTTGTAATAGAACAACCGTTACCATCTGTAATTAAACAGCTGTATTTTCCAATAGCAAGTCCAGTAGCTGTAGCGGCAGTTCCACCAGTTGGAGACCATATATAAGTATATGAGTTTGGTTTTCCTCCTGAAGCTGTTACTGTTGCTGTACCAGTTGCGCCTCCATTACAAAGAACATTAGTTTGTGATGTAGTTGCATCTAAAAGGCTTGGCTGATTTATTTCTACAGTAACAGGATAAACACATGTGTTTGCATCTTGGATAAGAACAGTGTAAGTTCCTGCTGCTAATCCAGTTGCCGTTTTGCCCGATCCGCCAGTTGACAACCAAGTATAAGAATATGGTTCAGTTGCTCCTGTGGCATTTATTGTTGCAGACCCATTAGTTCCTCCGTTGCACGAAACATCTGTTTTTGTATATGTTGCTGAGAATGCTGCAGGACTACTTATCGTAACAGTTTTAACTAATGTACAACGATTACCATCTGTAATTGTACACGTATAATCTCCGGCAGGCCTGCCCGAAATAGATGATGTTGAACCGCCTAGTGGTGCCCATGAATACGAGTATCCAAGGCTTCCTCCTGATACAGTTACACTTGCTGTACCATTGCTTCCGCCAAAACAGCTTACTCCAGTTGATGCTGTAGTGGCTGAAAGGGCAGACGGCTGTGTAATGGTAATACTTTCTTTGGTTTCACCACATGTGTTTCCATCGGTAACTGTTACAGTATAAGTTCCAGCAGCTAATCCAGATGCTGTAGCAGCAGTTCCTCCCGAAGGTGACCAAGAATAGGTATAGGATCCAGTTCCATTAGTGGCAGTTGCCGTTGCTTGTCCAGTTAAATCGCCATAACATTTTACGTCAACTTTTGTAAGTGCTACATTAATATGATTAACAGTTAATGCAGCAATATTAGAAGTAGCAGCGGGGGTGCATAATCCTGTTGCTACAGCTCTATAAATATATCCATTCATTGCGGCTGTTGCTCCAGTAATAGTTAGAGTAGCTGTAGTAGCACCAGAATAAGGTGCACCATTTGAGACGTTGGTAAACCCCGAACCAGTATTTACCTGCCATTGATATGCTGTTGCATTTGATGCAGCGACTGAAAAAGTAGTATTGGCACCTGCGCAAATTGTACTCAAGCTTGGTTGTCCTGTTATTGCAGGAGCAGAATTAAGATATAATGCAGCAGTATTAGAAGTAGCATTGGGGCTGCATAATCCTGTTGCCACAGCTCTATAAATATATCCATTTATTCCGGCTGTTGCGCCAGTAATAGTTAGAGTAGCTGTAGTAGCACCAGAATAAGGTGCGCCATTTGAGACGTTGGTAAACCCCGATCCATCATCTACCTGCCATTGATATGCTGTTGCATTTGATGCAGCGACTGAAAAAGTAGTATTGGCTCCTGTGCAAATTGTACTCAAGCTTGGTTGTGCCGTTATTGCAGGAGCAGAATTAACATGTAATGCAGCAGTATTAGAAGTAGCATTGGGGGTGCATAATCCTGTTGCCACAGCTCTATAAATATATCCATTCATTCCGGCTGTTGCGCCAATAATAGTTAGAGTAGCTGTAGTAGCACCAGAATAAGGTCCGCCATTTGAGATGTTGTTAAATCCAGCTCCTTGATCTACCTGCCATTGATATGCTGTTGCATTTGATGCAGCGACTGAAAAAGTAGTATTGGCTCCTGTGCAAATTGTACTCAAGCTTGGTTGTGCCGTTATTGCAGGAGCAGAATTAACATGTAATGCAGCAGTATTAGAAGTAGCATTGAGGGTGCATAATCCTGTTGCCACAGCTCTATAAATATATCCATTCATTTCGGCTGTTGCGCCAATAATAGTTAGAGTAGCTGTAGTAGCACCAGAATAAGGTCCGCCATTTGAGATGTTGTTAAATCCAGCTCCTTGATCTACTTGCCATTGATATGCTGCTGCATTTGATGCAGAGACTGAAAAAGTAGTATTGGCTCCTGTGCAAATTGTACTCAAGTTTGGTTGTGCCGTTATTGCAGGAGCAGAATAAAAAGTTAATGGAGCAGGATTAGAAGTAGCAGCGGGGCTGCATAATCCTGTTGCCACAACTCTATAAACATATCCATTCATTGCGGCTGTTGCGCCAGTAATAGTTAGAGTAGCCGTAGTAGCACCAGAATAAGGTGCACCATTTGAGACGTTGGTAAATCCAGCTCCTTGATCTACCTGCCATTGATATGCTGTTGCATTTGATGCAGAGACTGAAAAAGTAGTATTGGCTCCTGCGCAAATTGTACTCAAGCTTGGTTGTGCTGTTATTGCAGGAGCAGAATCAACATTTAAAGCTGCTGTACTCGATGTTGCACTTGGTCCGCATGATCCCGATGCAACCACCCGATATTGATATCCGTTCATTTCAGGAATTGCACCACTTATGGTAAGTGTTTGTGTTGCAGCACCAGAATAAGGTCCACCATTTGAGACGTTGGTAAATCCAGATCCCATATTTACCTGCCATTGATAGCTATCGGCATTACTTGCTGAAGCAGAAAAAGAGGCATTAGAGCCAGCACAAATTCTACTGTTAGAAGGCTGACTTGAAAAGGTCAAACATTGTAATATAATACCACTATCTTTTACCCAGGTAAAAGCATCAAGTGCAGCATAAGTATATGCTCCTCCAGTTGTAATTTGAAGCTCATCTATTACAATATTAGAATAATTTTGACCATTTAAATTGGTCAAATCTATTAAAGTATAGCCATTTGTAGTGCCAAGTGAAGTAGCAAAACCAGTGCTTTTAGCCTGAGTAAATTTAGTTATACCATTCAATTTTCCAGTAATAATTAGACTTCCT
Organism: Flavobacterium sp. FlaQc-30; assembly: GCF_044005885.1. Taxonomy (NCBI): domain Bacteria; kingdom Pseudomonadati; phylum Bacteroidota; class Flavobacteriia; order Flavobacteriales; family Flavobacteriaceae; genus Flavobacterium; species Flavobacterium sp. FlaQc-30. The sequence continues at coordinate 24,218 of NZ_JBIPCO010000011.1, forward strand.
GAGACGTTTAAATCTAAGGAGGAATTTGACAGATAAATCCAAAATTTATTTACTTTAAATAGATTTAAAGTCGTTTTAATGCTAAAAGAGGAGTTTGGCCCCCCAGTTATAGTATTGTCTATGTATCGGTTGTCGTTTGCTGTTCCATTCCAGCCTGTATTAGGAAAATTTGCTTGTACGGCAAATTGTCCACTACGAGAAATAATGTTAAAAGTAACTCCATTATCTGTAAAGCTGGTAGAGTTATGCGATTCTGTTTCAAATGTTTCTGTTGATGTTTGTGCAAAAAGCAGCTTCGTAAATAATAATAAAAAGAGTAGGAAGTAATTTTTTTTCATATTATAACGGTGTTTGGGGTTTTCATGTTTTATTATTAAAATCAGTTTGTGTTAGTGATTAAAGATTTAGTTTAAATTAAAAATCAGGTTTAGTTTTAATGATAAGCTAAATTATTGTAAATAAATTCTTAATTATCAGGTAGTTCTACGTGTTTTTATTGTGGCAGTAAATTTTTATAATCAAAAAAATAGTAAGCTGAACAGAAATAAAAAGACTTTGCAACTCCATTTATATATTCTATAATAATCAAGAACCTTTATGGTTTTTATGACTATCATAAGATCACAAAACTAGTCTTAAATAGTTTTTTAAAGAAAAATAAAGGGGGGACAAATGAGGGACATTTTTAGGTGTAAATTTCTTTATATTAATGTTTTAGCATGAAATGGGATGCAAAAATAAAGAGATAAACAAAAAATGGAGGTAAAGTTTTTATACAGCGCTTGACAAAGAGAGCCTGCTTTTTTAGTTTTATCTCTCTTTTTAGTATTTTGTAAAAGTTCTATTATAGTATTGAAATCTAATACTCATAATATGGTTTTCGGGTAAAAAAATAAAAAGAAAGGATTTATTATTGCCTCACTAGTCAAGGCTATCATTTTTCAACTCTAAATTAATTGTAAGATAAATAGAGCGGTTTCATTCTAATCAATGTTAATCAATGTCTTCTCTTGATATGATTACGTTATTTAATTAGGAAAAATTAAATTAAATTTATTTAATTTGCCTAATTATAATCAATTATTGAAGAATAAGCATTGGTTACGGAAGAAAATAATACCAGCGAACTTTTTATTAGGAAAATATTTGATCAGTACTATAGATCACTTGTTCAGTTTGCAAATCGCTTTCTGAGCATTGATGAATGCGAAGATCTGGTTCAGGATATTTTTATAGGTATATGGGAAAAAGAGAATGCATTTCAAGACGAACTGCATCTGAAGGTTTTTCTATACAAGGCCATTCGCAATAAATGTTATAATGTTATTAAGCATAATCTGGTAAAAAATAAATATGCTGAAAATACTATTAAGTCTTTAGAAGATGATGATTTGTTCTTAAAACAGATTCTTGAAGAAGATATAGTATGCCAACTGTATAAGGCAATTGAGATTTTACCTGATAGAAAAAAAGAAATTATAAAACTAAGTCTTAAGGGACTTAAAAATGCTGATATAGCAGAAGAATTAGGAATACAACTTCAAACGGTCAAAACACTAAAAAGTCAATCGTATAAAATACTAAGAGATCAATTTAAAGATTTAGAATCAATAATTTATTTTTTATTGGTTTAATGTTTTTAAAACTACTTGTGTCAAAAGTTTTTTAGGGCTTAATTAGTTTACTAAAAGGGATTTAATCTCTTAATTAAAGGATACAAATGAATCAGAATATTAAATGAAAATTATTTTTTTTAAAATTTTTGAAAAAAAAGTAATTTTTCAATACTACCTTTTGGGATATCAGTTGTTCTATAATAAATCAACAATAGGATGATAGATATTTTTCAAATTTCCAAATTACTAATCAAACGAAAGTTAAAAGTCTTAACCAATTCTGAGAAAATAGAATTGAAAGATTTTGCTAAAAAAAACTCGTTTGTAAAGGAAATTAAAATTAAAAATTTAGTAGATAAAATTGACTCTTATTCAGAAATTGATACGGAAAAAGCGTGGGAAAAATTAGAAGCTAAGTATCAAGAGAAGAATAAGAAACCTGTTTTTAGATTAAGTAAAAAACCTTTGTTTAAATACGCTGCCGCCGCTATGGTGACAAGTTTGCTGGCTGTAACTTTTTTATACAAGGACAAAATATTCAGCACTTCAACTGAAATTCCTGTAGTGGTTGTAAAGAATGATATTGAGAATATTAAACCTGGAACTGATAAAGCAACTTTAACTTTAGGTGATGGTTCGAAGATAGCATTAGAAAAAGGAACTCCAATTAAAACTCAAAATGCACACATTAACGGCGGCGAGATTATTTACAAAGACAGTAAACAAAATCCATCAAAACTGGTTTATAATTATTTAACAATCCCTAGAGGCGGTCAATTTGTTATAAAACTATCAGATGGCACAAAAGTGTGGTTAAATTCTGCTTCTCAGTTAAAATTTCCTGTAGCATTTATCGAAGGAGCATCAAGAGATGTAGAATTAGTGTATGGTGAAGCCTATTTTGAGGTGTCAAAAAGTACGGAACATAAAGGAGCTCATTTTCAGGTTTATAATAAAAATCAGAAAGTTGAGGTTGTGGGTACTGAATTTAATATAAAAGCTTATAACGACGAATCAAATGTGTATACAACGCTGGTAAACGGAAAAGTGAATGTTGAAACAGGAAACAAGAAATTAAGATTATCTCCAAATCAGCAATTAAATCTAGATCTTAAAAATAACACTTCTATCATTAAAACGGTGAATGCCTATAACGAAATATCGTGGAAAGACGGCGTGTTTAGTTTTAAAGGAAAACCACTAAAAGAAATTATGAAAGTAATATCAAGATGGTACGATGTTGATGTGGTTTTTGTAAATAAAAAGCTTGAAAACGTACAGTTTAAAGGAAGTCTTGATAAAAAACAATCGCTTGAAGAGATTTTGTCAATTATGAAATCAACTACAATTGACAGTTATGAAATTAAAGATAAAACTTTAATGATAAAATAAACGCTTGAAATAGTAGTACTGATTCTCTAAAAGAAGTTTGTTTAAATAAAGAAGAAAATAAAATTACTAACTAATTATAACCAAAATAAAAATATCGCCTATGAAGTAAAAAAAGAAGGATAGAGTTTAACCGACCAAAGTACTAACTCTATCCCCTTATCAAATTATCAATTAATTAAATTTTTTAACTAAAAAATAATGACAAATTTATGAAAATTAATTTTAAGCATCCCCATTTTTACTTTAGAAAGGGGCTATTAATGAATATTATGCGAACATTCATCTTCTTATTTTGCACAACACTTTTTGCCCTGACTCCTGAAAATGTTTTGTCACAACAATCAAAAATTGAAGTGAAAGAAAATAAAAAAATGTCTATCGATGAAGTTTTCGACTTGATTATGGAGCAAACTGATTATAAGTTCTTTTATGAAGAAGGGATTTTTAAAGGACTTCCTATGGTAACTTTAAAAAAAGGAACTATAAAAACCAATGATCTTTTAAAACAAAGTCTTGCAAATGCTGACATTGATATTGTAATAGGTAAAAATAATACCGTAATTATTAAGGAAAAGCCTAAGAATGTTACTTCAGTTTTGCAAAAAATTAAAATAACAGGAACAGTTACAGATATTGCCGGAATACCTATACCCGGGGCTAATGTTACTGAAAAAGGAACTAAGAACAGTACGCAAACTGACTTTAATGGTAAATTTGTTATCGAAGTAGCAAATAATAATGCCATATTAGAATTTAGCTATATCGGAATGGTATCGCAAGAAAAACCAGCCAGCTCAGTAATTGTAAATGTGCAATTAAAGGAAAATACCACTCAGCTTGATAATATTGTGGTAACGGCATTAGGAATAAAGAGAGAGAAAAAAGCCTTAGGTTATGCTTCGCAAGAAGTTAAAGGAACCGATTTAACAGCTGGTATTGCAAGCGGGAACTTTCTTAATGATCTTTCTGGAAAAGCTGCCGGAGTATATATTAGAAAAAATACAAATTTTGGGGGTTCTACAAATGTAATCTCAAGAGGAGTAAAAAGCCTTACAGGAAATAATCAAATGCTTATTGTAATTGATGGTATTCCTATTAACAATTCAACGGTAAATTCAAGTACAGCTTCGCAAGGAGCAAGAAATACTTATGACTATGGTAATGCAGCGATGGATATTAATCCTGATGATATCGAGTCGATAAACGTTTTAAAAGGAGCAGCGGCTGCGGCTTTGTATGGATGGCAGGCGGGTAATGGTGTTATTATGATCAGCACTAAAAAAGGTAAAGCGACTAAAGGAATGGGAATAACTATTTCAAGTGAATTTAGCGTAGGCTCTGTCGATAAAAAAACTTTTCCTGTTTACCAAAACAAATACGGGCAAGGTTATGGTCCTAGTTATGATGCGGCAGGTAATCCAAAAGGAATACCAGTAGGACCAACAGGAGCCTTTTTTACGATAGATAAAAATGGTAATCAAGTGGTAACCACAACCGATGATGCTTCTTATGGTGTGGCTTTTGATCCAAATCTTTCTGTTTATACATGGGAATCATACAGCCCATATTCTTCAAAATACGGACAGAAATCACCATGGCAAGCTGCTAAAAATGGACCTATTACCTTTTTTCAAACCGCTACAACATTCAATAATTCAATATCACTTGAAGACGCTAATGATAAAACCAACTTTATTTTAAATTACAATAATTTTAAAGAGACTGGTATTTTACCCAATAGTGAATTAAAGAAAAACAATGCAAGTATCAAGTTAAATCACAAGTTTACAGATAAATTATCTACTAGTGTTTTTGCAAATTACATGACGCAAAGTACCGTTGGTAGAAATAGTTCTGGATATACAGGAGATAACATTACAGGTTGGTTTCGTCAATGGTGGGGTACCAATGCAGATCTTAAATCGCAAAAAGAGGTTTTTGAAAATTCAGGAGGACAAAATATATCTTGGCTAATGGGAGATCCTGCTAATGGAAACACCGCTCCTAAAACGATGGATAATCCATATTTTACTCGATATAAAAATTACCAATCCGATGAGAGAAACCGTTTTATTGGTTACGGTCAATTGGATTATAAATTTACAGATTGGTTATCAGCTTCTGGAAAAGCGAGTATCGATAGTTACTCAGAGTTACGTGAAGAAAGAAAAGCTACAGGATCTATTAATGGATCATTTGGTTTAAGCAGAGCAAATGTTCCTTCAGGATATCAAAAATATGTTGGTTCGTTTTCTGAGCAAAACTATCAGTTTATCCTAACTTTTAATAAAAAAATTGGAGAAGACTTTTCTGTTAATGCTTTAGCAGGGTTAAATACTTTAAGAACAAAAACAAATTCAACTCTTGCTTCAACAGATGGAGGACTTATAATTCCAGATATTTTTGCATTATCAAATTCAGTAAACCCATCTCCGTTTCCATTAGAAACAGAAAATAATTCAGCAGTAAATAGTTCTTACGCTTCAGTTTCTTTAGGATACAAAGATTTCTTATACTTAGAAGGAACTGTTCGAAATGATGCATTTTCTACTTTACCAAAAGGCAATAATTCATTAAATACATTCTCTACTTCGGCGAGTTATGTTTTTACAAATCATATCAACGCAGATTGGTTGTCTTTCGGAAAACTGAGAGCAAGTTATGCTGAAAATCCACAAGGAAATATTGATTTGTATTCGTTAAATGATGTTTACGATAAGTTTAATCCATTTGGTTCAAATCAAATTTATTCAATACCAAACAGAAGCAGTAATCCTGATTTACGACCTGTAAAAACGGCATCTGAAGAACTTGGTCTAGAAATGCAGTTTTTCCGCAAAAGAGTTGGATTTGATGTAAGTGTTTACAAAAGTTTGAGTAATGACCAAATATTTCCTGTAGATTATTCTACTGCAACTGGTAACTCTTCTAGATATGTAAACGCAGGATCAGTTGAAAATAAAGGGATTGAAGTACAATTTAATGTGACTCCAATACAAACAAAAGATTTTAGTTGGGATGTATTTTTAAATTGGTCTAAAAACGAGAATACACTTGTATCATTAGCACCTGGAATTGAAACGCTTTCAATAGGAGGATTTCAGGGAATAGGTATAGTTGCAAAAGTAGGTCATCCTTATGGAGATATAGTGGGTAAAGACTATGTGTATGCAGCAGATGGACAAAAAGTTACAGAGAATGGTCTTTATGTAATGACAACTACAACAAACAATGTAATTGGAAATATTACTCCTGATTGGATTGGTGGACTTCGTAATAAATTTACTTACAAACAAGTTTCGTTTGGTTTCTTAATCGATGTGCAGCACGGAGGTGATCTTTACTCTCTAGATCAAGCATACGGTCAGCATACAGGTTTATATGAATCGACGGCAGGATACAACGAATTAGGAAATCCTATTAGAAATACACTTGCAAATGGAGGCGGACTTATTCTTCCTGGAGTAAATAAAGATGGCACGCCAAATACAACCAGAACGCCTCGTCCAGAAGTTGCAGGAAGTATTTACGGGTATAAAGCCAATCCAGAAAAAGCGTATATATACGATGCAAGTTATGTTAAATTAAGAGAAGTAAGCCTTAGCTATACATTCCCATCACAGTTTGTATCTAAAATGAAATTGACTGATTTAAGAGTTTCATTAATTGGATCTAATTTATGGATAATCAGCAAAAATCTTCCTGATGCAGATCCAGAGAGTGGAGTTAGTGCAGGTAATTTATCTTCAGGTTATTCTGGAGGTTCACTTCCTTCAACTAGAAACATTGGTTTTAACCTTACTTTAAAATTTTAATGATGAAAAAAATACTTTTATTACTATCTATTGTAAGCATATCTTTTTCGTGCAGCTCAGATATTACAGATATGAATACTGATCCTAAAAAGCCAAGCAGTACACAACCAGAATATTTGTTTACTGGTGCTCAAAAAGCATTAGTTGATCAGATAGTTACAACTAGTCAGGTTTTTAGATTGTTTTCACAGCAATGGGCATCAACTACAATTCCTTCAACAAGTCAATATGTTATTCCAGATATTCCAGATGCGCGTTTCACAGTATTTTACAGAGATGTGCTAAGAGACTTTTCTGCTGCAAAAACAATGATTGAAAATACACCAACTTCAGCCGCAGCAGCTGATATTGCTGTAAAGCAGAATAAATTAGCACTTATTGATGTTTTAGAAGTTTACAGCTACAGTATGCTGGTAGATACTTTTGGAAATGTGCCTTATTCTCAGGCTCTTGATATTAAGAATTTTCCTTTACCAGCCTATGATGATGCTAAAACTATTTATAAAGATCTTATAGCAAGATTAATAGAAGATGCTGCCATACTGAAAGCAAATTCGGCTAATGCTAACTTTGGAAGTGCAGATATTGTTTATGGCGGAAATGCGGCAAGTACTGCAAAATGGGCAAAATTTGCTAATTCATTAATTATTAAATTAGCCGTAAATATTTCAGATGTTGATCCTGCTTTTGCTGCGACAACAGTTCAGTCAGCTCTTGCATCTGGTCCATTGGCAAGTAATGCAGATAATACCAAATTAAATTATTTAACCACTACCGGAAATCAAAATCCATTATACAATACATTAGTAACCAGTAATAGAAACGATTTTATTCCAGCTGAACCTTTTGTTGCTGCAATGGATGCTGTAGTTCCTGGAGGTGACCCAAGAATGACAAAGTATTTTGTAAATGCAACAGCACCAGCACCTGCGCTTCCGGCAGGACGTACTTTTATAGGCGGTACTTATGGCGAGGCCAATGTTTTTTCAACCTATTCACACATAACGGCAACGTTAAACAATCCAGTATTTCCAGGTACTTTATTTGATTATTCTGAATTGCAATTTTTATTGGCAGAAGCAGCTGAGAAAAATTTAATTCCAGGAGGCTCTGCGAAAGCTAAAACATATTACGATGCGGCAATAACCGCTTCAATGTTAGATTGGGGAGTAGCGGCGAACGCTATCACAACTTACCTTGCAAGTCCTAAAGTAGCGTATACAAATAGTCAAAGTGGAGCAACTTTTAAAGAAAAAATTGGTAATCAAGCTTGGTTTGCACTTTATAACAGAGGATTTGAAGCTTGGACATCGTATAGAAGATTAGATTTTCCAATTTTAAAATCACCTAAAGCAGCTGTAAATAGAGGTATTTTGACTGTTCCTGTACGTTATCTTTATCCAAGTGCGGAGCAGACAAAAAATGAAACCAATTATATCAAAGCAGCTAGTGATATTGGTGGTGACTTGATGAACACTAAAATATTTTGGGATAAATTTTAGTCCTGATAAGATTATGTTTTCTTAGTTAATTTGATAATCGAAGATTGAATACGAATTCAAATTGAGATTCTAAAAGACAAAAAGTTTGGTTTTTGTTTAAAAAAATAACCCCATTTATTTTTTGTAATTGGGGTTATTATTTTTTGCCGTATAAAACCATTTCTAGAAAACTATCCAAAAAAAAAAAATACTAATTCAAACCCGTTGGGTGTAATTGCAAAAAAATAATTCAACATATAGAAACATAGATTTTATACCTAAAAAAGGAGACAAAAAGAAACACGTTTCTTTCGCATAGCGCAGCTATGTGTGTTTTAAAAAAAGTGAAACGCCTAATTTTCGACTATAAAATCTATGTTTCTATGTGTTAGAAGTAATTGTACCCAACAGGTTAATTCAAATAAAACAATATGAAAAACATACTTTACACAGTTCTGTTTTTTATTATAGGATTCCAAATTACTAATTCGCAACAATTAAAATCTCCTAACGGAAATTTCATTTTGGAGTTTGCATTACAAAATGACGGAACCCCAACTTACAATTTAGCATACAAAGGGAAAACAGTTGTAAAGCCAAGTAAACTAGGGATTGAACTTAAAGAAGATAAAAACATCAAAAAATCATTATTGAATGATTTTACGATAATGGATAAAAAGACTTCTTCATTTGATGAAACTTGGCAGCCAGTTTGGGGAGAAGTATCATCAATCCGAAATCAATATAATGAACTTGCGGTAACATTAATTCAAAATGAAACGAGTAGACAAATAGTTATCCGTTTTCGATTGTTTAATGATGGTTTAGGTTTTCGTTATGAATTTCCATCCCAAAAAAATCTGACCTATTTTGTTATAAAAGAAGAAAGAACACAATTTGCAATGACTGGAGATCATACCGCTTTTTGGATGCCGGGCGATTACGATACTCAAGAATATGATTATACCACTTCTAAGTTATCTGAAATCAGAGGGCTTTTTCTAAAAGCAAAAAACAGAAATTTATCTCAGCCTCCTTTTTCTTTAACCGGAGTACAAACGTCGCTGATGCTAAAAACAAACGAAGGTTTGTATATCAATTTACACGAAGCTGCATTAATTAATTATTCTTGCATGCACTTGAATTTGGATGACAAAAATATGGTATTTGAATCTTGGTTAACTCCAGATGCAAATGGTGATAAAGGATATATGCAAGCCCCTGCAAATTCGCCTTGGCGTACCATTATTGTGAGTGATGATGCCAGAGAAATTTTAGCTTCAAAAATGACTTTGAATTTAAATGAACCTTGTAAAATAGAAGATACTTCCTGGATTAAACCTATTAAATATGTTGGTGTTTGGTGGGAAATGATTACTGGGAAAAGTTCATGGAGATATACAGATGAATTACCCTCTGTACAACTGGGTATTACAGATTATTCAAAAGTAAAACCAAACGGAAGACACGCTGCAAACAATGAGAATGTTAAGAAATATATTGATTTTGCTGCAACAAATGGTTTTGATGCCGTTTTAGTCGAAGGCTGGAATGAAGGCTGGGAAGACTGGTTGGGCCGCTCGAAAGATTACGTTTTTGATTTTGTAACTCCCTATCCTAATTTTGATGTAAAAGGAATACATGAATATGCAAAATCAAAAGGAATAAAAATGATGATGCATCATGAAACATCTGGATCTGTTCGTAACTATGAGCGTCATATGGACAAAGCCTATCAATTTATGAAAGATAATGGGTACGATGCTGTAAAGAGCGGTTATGTAGGCAGTATTCTTCCAAGAGGAGAAAACCATTATAATCAATGGATTGTAAATCATTATCAATATGCTGTAGAAAAAGCGGCAGAATACAAAATCATGGTTAATGCGCATGAAGCGGTGAGACCAACAGGTATTTGCAGAACTTATCCTAATTTAATTGGAAACGAATCGGCAAGAGGAGGAGAGTGTGAGGCTTTTGGCGGATCAAAACCAAATCATGTAACAATAATACCTTTTACCCGATTAATTGGCGGACCAATGGATTATACTCCAGGAATTTTTGAAATGGATATAAGTAAAATTAATCCGCGCAATAAATCGCACGCTAACTGTACACTCTCAAATCAACTCGCATTATATGTAACTATTTACAGTCCCTTGCAAATGGCTGCTGATTTACCTGAAAATTATAATAGATTTTCTGATGCTTTTCAGTTTATTAAAGATGTCGCAGTAGATTGGAGTGAAAGCAATTATTTAGAAGCAGAACCGGGTCAATATATTACAGTTGCCCGTAAAGCCAAAGGTACCAATAACTGGTTTGTAGGGAATGTAAATGGAATTGAGCCTCGAACTTCAAATATTAGTTTTGCTTTTTTAGAAAAAGGAAAAAAATACACGGCTACTATTTATGCCGATGGAAAGGATGCGAATTACAAAACCAATCCCCAAGCTTACACTATTCGAAAAATAACAGTAACAAATAAATCAAAACTTTCTCAATTAAGTGCATCTGGCGGCGGTTATGCGATAAGCATAATTGAAGATAAAAAGTAAAAAGCAGTTTAGGATTTTAGAAGTTCTTTTAACCATTAATTAGAATTTAATCTAAAATTTAAATAGAAAGTAATTAGTAAATTACATTCAGTATACTAGGTTAACTATAAATTAAAAATCAAGAATATGAATTTGAATATAAAATTTTTGACGGTATTATTATTGGTGAATTTTGTTGTTTCTGCACAAACAAAAGGAGACGAATGGAATTTGATTGCGAATTCGAGGGAAAATTATTTTGGAGTTGCAATGGCAAATGGCAAGATCGGAATTGTTACTGATGATACACCTCTAAAAACAAAAGAAATCATCCTAAATGGCGTTTACGAGCCTAATCCTAAAAACGGAATTAGTAAAGTGGTAAGAGGAATTGAGTTTTTAAATCTGCATTTATCAATTGATAATCAAATGGTCGATGGTACTAATATCGATCATTGGAGTCAACAAGTTTCAATGAAAGAGGGAACAAGTACCACTTCGTTTCAATTTAAAGATTTAGCCCAAATTAAGTATACCATTTTGGCTAATAGAGTATTGCCTTATTCAGCAATGGCAGTTGTTGAGATTGTTCCGATGCGTGATATTGAAATTAGTGCATCAAACTATATGAATGTTCCAGAAGAGATGAAGACAGTCAAAAGCGAGTTTAGAGTGATGAAGAAAAAGAACTACGGAATACCTCTTTTTAGAACTATTGCTCAGACAAATACTGGTAAATGGATGGTTTCAGCTTCTACTACTTTTCTTTTTGATGGCAACGCAGAAGTAGTGTCACAAAATGGATCGGAAGCAGGTTTTTCAAGAAAAATACAAAAAGGAAAAAAATATCGTTTTGTAGTTGCTGGAGGGATTTGTAATTCTAAAGATATTTTAGATCCAGTAAACGAAGCAGAACGCCAAGCTATTTATGCTTTTTCAGAGGGAATAGATAATTTACTTGCAAAACATAAAAAAGCATGGGCTGATTTATGGGAGACAGGAGATATTCAAATAGAAGGAGATTTAGATGCACAGCAAAGAGTTAGGTTTGCCTTGTATAACTTATATTCTTTTATTCGCGAAGGAAGCAGACAAAGTATTTCGCCTATGGGATTATCATCTCAAGGATACAACGGACATATTTTTTGGGACACAGAACTTTGGATGTACCCATCGCTTTTAGCATTACAGCCAGAATTGGCAAAATCGTGTTTAGACTACAGATCTGATCGATTGCAGAAAGCAAAATTGAAAGCCTTTATTTATGGTTACAGAGGAGCAATGTATCCTTGGGAATCTGATGATACTGGCGAAGAAGCTACACCAACAAGTGCTTCAATGGGTATTTTTGAACAACATATTACTGCAGATGTTTCTATTGCTTTTTGGAATTATTATACCCTGACCCAAGACAAAAAATGGTTACGTGAAGAATGGAATGTAATAAAAGAAACCGCAGATTTTTGGGTTAGCAGAGTGGTCAAAAATGCAGATGATAGTTATTCGATTTTGAATGTGGTTGGAGCTGATGAATATGCTTTAAATGTTGATGATAATGCTTTTACAAATGGAGCTGCGATTGAATCATTAAAAAATACCATAAAAGCTGCTGAGATATTGAATGAGTCGATTAATCCAAAGTGGGTTGAAATTTCAAATAAACTAAAAATTCATAATGAAAATGGAATTACCCAAAATTATAAAGGATACAAAGGTCAAGCAACAAAACAAGCTGACGTGAATTTGTTAGCGTATCCATTGCATGTTGTAAATGATGAAAAACAAATTAAAGCAGATTTAGAGTACTACGCTGCAAAAGTTGATTTAAAAGATGGGCCTGCAATGACTTTTGGCGTGTTCTCCGTTCTGTATTCACGTTTAGGAGATAGAAAGAAGGCATATGAATATTTTGTAAAATCGTATTTACCTAACAGTCGTCCGCCATTCGGAGTGTTCTCAGAATCGGCTAATAGTAACAATCCATATTTTGCTACCGGAGCAGGAGCAATGCTGCAAGCTGTTATTTACGGTTTTGGAGGTGTTGAACAAACAGATAATGGATTGAAATTCAACAAAGGCTTACTTCCTGAAAAATGGAAATCTTTAAAGATAATTGGTATTGGAACTGAGAATAAAACGATCGTAATAAAATAAGTAAGACTAAGATTGGTGTCGCAATTTTCTTTGATTTAGCAGCATCGAGATTTAGTTTTGTTTTTGTTTTTTGGAAGAAGAAAGGGATAACGGATGTATTAAATTAGTACATCTATTATCCCTTTCTTAATTTAATCGAATGGCTTTCTTTTTATAAAGTTTACGATTTAGTCCTTAACTTATTGTTTTACAAGCTTCATTGTTTTAGCATTATTTCCATTGCGTATTTCTACAAGATATGTTCCCGGACTTAGATTACTTCTTAACGCTATGGCTGATGCGTAACTTGATTTTAGAGTATCTATTTTTCTTCCTAAAAGATCAAAAACATTAATAACAATGTTTTGTTTGTTGTCTCCTCCCGTGATGTTTATTTGGAATTCGGTTTTTGTTGGATTTGGCGATCCGCTTACCATAAAATCATCGATTTGCTCTTCTGCAATTTTAAAAGAAGAAGTACTTAAAGTAGAAGTGTTTTCGCATGAACCAAGAGAACAGCCATGTGCTAAATGAGCCGAAACAGCATTAGTCGAAATACAAAGGCTTTTATTATTGGTATGACATACTGTTACTTTTTTGTCGGCACAACGAATATCAGTTACTAGTATTTGTTTTGTTACAGTGACTTGGCAGGCTAGTGCATCAGTAATAGTTAAACTGTAATCGTGAATTCCTGCTGTCGAAGGATTTATTGAAATACTGTTTGTTGTTGCTCCATTACTCCATAAATAAGTAAAAGGAGCTGTTCCGTTTGAAGCTGCGGCAGTAAGTGTTAATGAAGAAGGACCATATCCTAAATAAATTGTATTAGCATTTCCACCAGGATTTACAGCATAAACATCAGAAATATTAGCTGAGAGCGCGCTGTTAATAGTTACAGTTGTTGTATTTGTACTGCTATTTCCTGCGTTATCAGTAACTGTCCATATTATATGAGATGTCCCTACGTTAAAATTTCCGCTGGCATTCAATCCGCTTCCGCTTCTTGTAGTTGCACCTGTAATTTCGTAAGTAACAGTATTAATAGTACAATTATCGGATGCTGTTGCTGATGGAATAGTATAGTTACCGTTTGACTCATAACAAAGAGCAACAGAAGCAATTGAATTTACTGTTGGAGCTTTTGTATCAATTACAGTAACGGTTTGTGTAGTTGTAGCTGTATTACCATTTTCATCGACAGCAGTCCAAACTACAGTTGTTGTACCGTGAGGAAATATGGCTGGTGCATTATTGGTAATACTTGCTACAGAACAATTATCAGTAACCATTGGCTGTGTTAATACTAATGCCGCACCACATTGATTTTCATCATTGCTCACCGTTATTGCATTAGGTACAGTGAAGATTGGCTTTTCTGTATCATTAACCGTAATCATAAAAGAGGTTGAACTACTGTTGCATCCATCGGTTGCTGTCCAAGTAACGGTCGTATTCCCTTTATTAAAAATTTTATTTGCTAATGAACCGCTGCCAGTGGCTGAAGTTGCACCAGTAAGTAAATAGTTATAAGTAATAGTATTGCAGTTGTTCAATGCTGTTATATCAAATTCATTCGCTTGAACGGTGTATGTAGATACGCCTGTATTAGTACTCGTGACAATATCGGACTTTGCAGGAATATAAAATGTCGGCTTAACCTGACCATTGAACGAAAAATCATCAATGCCAACTAAAGGATTTCCAGAAGTTTTGTTAGAGCCGTACCAGTATAAACGAAGTGTGATTGGAGTTTTAATATTCGATAAAGGACTTAAGTCATAGGTAAGCAATGTAGCAGCAGTTCCAGTAAAAGATTGAGGTGCTGTAATGTCGCTTGTAAAACCATCTGCGCTGGATCTCATAACGTATGTACTTGGATCAGCTGCATTTCCTTTTCTCGCTGTAAATTTAAGGTTAGAAAAATCAATTTTGTAACCATTATTAGGCTGCACCTTAAACTCAAAATATTGATTAAGATTAAGAGCAGTAGCAGGATCTGAAGCAGTTGTTTTATTAGTCCATCCATTTAGTAAAACACGACCGCCAATTTGACCTGCGGTATTAAGTCCGCCACTAGTACCATAATAAAAATTGGGCGTTGCATTTCCATCGCTGGCGATATTAGGATTCGTAGTATTTCCTGTAGTAATAGGCGCCGTAAAGTCAACAGGAGTACTGGTAAAAGTATTACCCCAAATTTGTATTGGTGCACTGTTATTATTAAGTTCAAAAATCTTTATATCATCATGATAAATAATACGTGTTGCTACATTGGGTGGATCAGTAGTAATAGACTGCCCAGGGCGGTATAATCCCCATTTTAAGTATCCAGAAGGGTTAGTCTCGGGAACATCCTGATTGAAAGTTCTAAAATTACTCACCTGCCAAGCCAAAGTATAATCCGTTTGACCTGGTAACCTGTAATAAACCTTATAGTATCCAGTCGCATCAGTTGTCATTTTTGCGTCAATTCTAAAATCGATCCATTGATTGATGTATGGACGAAAATCGCCTATAATAGATGGCTCAATATTATCATTGGGTATACGGAAAGTAATACTATTACGTTTCGCACTTAGATACCAAGCAGGGTTTTCGCCTCCACTTTGTTTGCCTTGAAAAATAATATCCCCGCTTTGAGCCATACCCGATGTATAAGGTTCCCAATCTTTCAGTTGCAGACTAACTTCAAAACGACGTTCATCTCCAGAGTAGTATTTGCCGTCAGCAAACATTTGAGCAGTAGCTGCTTCGCTGCGCCAATGGTTATCAGAAAAATAACCATCGTCTCCTATCGTTACACGATGAGCAATAGCATAATTGCCAGTACGACCAGGACTTACTAAGTATTCTGCGTCAGAAGCGGTGGCATGAGTTGTCGTTAAATTTGGAATACCAGAGTTTACTGTACCACTTTCGTAATCAACATTAACAAGTGTATTGGTAATAGTTGCAGGAGGCGTTGGAGGTGCAGCAGTTAAAAAATTAGAATAACTGATATCATCAATATACAATATAGGAGCCGACGATCCTGCGCCCACATTCAGTAAATTCATTCCGCTGATGTTAGTTCCCTGTGGAAGCAAACCTGTGCCAGGATCCGCATTAGTAAGCACTTTTATAGTATCAATCCATATATCATAAGTACCCGCTAGAAGGTTATGCGTTATCATGCTTGAACCACTTCCAGTTACGTAGGATGCGGTGCTGTTACTGTTGTTCATATAAAACTTCAGAACATAAACTTGGTTTTTGTTAATTGTTGTCTGAGAAAGCCCGGTTGTTGTATAATTTGGACTTGCAGCCGATGAGAGCCAATCGAGGTTAACAGTAGTTGCTGCAGGAGATAATCTCAAGGCAGCAAATGTTTGCGGTAAACTTATTCCGCTGCTATTGTTAAAATTACTGCCATTACCAAAATACAATAAGAATCTGCCATTAGTTCCTGAGCTGATATTGATTTTACATTCAAAAGCAGCAACGTTAGAAGCTGTAAAAGGAGCTAGAGCAAATTTGGCACCCGTTACAGTAGTACCGCCATTTATTTTAAGTTCGGCTCCTGTACCTCCCGCAAAATTAGAAGAGGTGAGTTCAACAGCACCTTCAGCAGCCGATGAAGCTTTTACGCTGGCATTGCCGCCGCCAGCCATTGGTGCAGGCAAATAAGTAGAACTATAAGTTGTAGATGTATATGGACCTGAGGCGGTAACCCCAAAGTTATATACCCAACTAGAATCTTGTGCTTTTGCTTCTAATAAAGAAAAGACACAAAGTAAAGCAAGTAAACTTTTTTTCATAATTAAACGGTTTTTGGTTGAGTTAGTAAATCAGCAATTTTTTATATGGAATGTATCAGCCAGTTAAAAAAAAGCTTGTGGTTTTTATAGTAGATGCGTATTAATTTTCATTTTTTTTATTTTGGCAGTGTTATGTTTTTTTTTATTTCCGAACAGTATAAATACTAACAGCATTTTTTAAAGAAGAAATAATTTTTACTAAGCCGAAGCAGTAAGTAAGGATTAGAATTTCTTTTTTCGTGAGGTAATAGTTTACAGCAATATTTAGTTTTGATGAGCACTTTTATAAAGCTAAGTTAAACTTGATGATGAAAACGGTATTTCAAATTCAGCTATAAATGTTTTGATTTTGTACAAATGTTCTTTTTTATCAAATTGCAGGAGTAGAATTTCACGGTTGTGGATATTCTTTAATGGCATTTTTTAATCAGCAGGATTTGCATTTGAAACCACAGCAGTCTGCTTTTAATTACAAAGAAAGCAGATGATAATAAAACACTTTGCTACTTATTATTTTTTGTTAAATAAAAATGGTACCGACAATAAATACAGTATAATTAATGACAAAGGAGTTGTGCTTACAGAAGAAATTATTGTGCCTAATTATATACAATATAATTGTTCAAAAGAGTATTTTGAGCTCACCAAAAAGTTCAAGGGAAAGCCAATAGAATGTTATGATAAAAAATGGTGTTAAAATTGAATGTACTAAGTAGTTAATGTAATCATTTCAATAAAAAAAGCCTGTAAACTTATTGTTTACAGGCTTTTTTATTGGGAATAATCAGATACTTAAATTTCAAAATTAGAAGAATACTTATATCCTAAAAATGAAATTTCTCTAATGATTATCTTAATTTCCCAACAAATATTACACTACCGCCAAGCGCTTCAGAAACTGCTTCAAAATCAGCAGCTCCTTTTTGTTTCAAAAGGCTGAATTTACCATCAGGAGCAGTAATATTACCATAGTATTCTACACCATCAATTGTACCTACACTATAAACTGTACCATATTTTTCAAAAGACGTAAAAGGCTCAACTTTTAATGTTTTTAAATCTACAAGCGCAAACTTTGTAGGAGCATTATACCAGTCAGCAGGTTTTGCTGGAGGAGTAAACGTATTGTCTAGATATTGCGCAAGAGCTTTATCTCCGTGAACATAAGCTACTACATTTACTGAATGTGCATTTAGAGGCGCTTTTAAATCTACAAAAAAGTTAGGGTCAAAAGTCCCGTTAGGATTTACCTTTAACATTCCACCAGCTGGAGGAGCACCTTTTACAGTACTGTAATCTAATGACAGCGATGTAGCACGCGAAGGTCTGTAGTATAAAGTACCATCATTTCCTTTAGCAAACGTATCATATCCCATTGACATACGTGTGTCCTTAACATAAGTAACCGCTTTTGATGCGATATCAAAAACTGCAATTTGAGCGTATTGTGGAAACTTATTAAAATCAGTAGGAGTTGCGGCTACTGGCAAAATGATTTTTTTTGCAGAAGTAACATAACTCATGTAAGTAGATGTTTTAACAGCTGCATCGTTGCTTAAAGGTAATGGAGTAACCGCTATCGTTTCTGTTATAGCCATAGTTGTTGGGTTGAATTTAATAATTTTTCCATCATTTAAGGCGAAAAAATAAGCTTCTGTTTCAGATACAAAAGCAGGAGGCCCAAAAGTACCGCTGACACCTGTACCTGTAAGACTTAAAGCATCTGAAGCAGAAATTTTCATATCATTACTTACATTGTATTTGGTTAAAGTTGAAGCCGTACCATTCCAAACATATGGATGTTCACCATAAGAGTAAATTGTAGCACCCGGACCAATCTCTGTCATTGTTTTATAATCAAGAGTTGAAGGAAATTTATCGTATGCTCCTAAATAGAAAACTCTTCCTCCAGGAGTATTTACACGAACTGATGCAATAACAGCAGGGTTATTGCCTTGACCTTCATCTTTTTTAGATTCATCTGAACTGCATGATGTTAATGCAAATGTCAAAGACATTAGTGCTAATGCGGCATGTTTTATAAAAAATCGATTTGTTTTCATACTTATTGGTTGTATAATTAATTAAAATTGAGTTACTAATTTGATATTAAATGATCTTCCCGGCTTTTGCACGCCAAAAAAATCATAGTTTTTTTCATTACTTAAATTTTGTATTTCAGCTGTTATGGCATATTTAAGTCCATTTAAGCTATTGTGATAAGTCGTTCCAAAATCAAAAATTTGCTGACTTGGGATAACAAACGGATTTGTTGAAGCGCTTTCCCAGCTTCTAAAAAATTCATATAGATATCTCGCATCAAGAAAAAGAGATAATTTATCTGACTTGCCAATGATGTTGTTAAAAGAATAATTTGCGCCCCCGTTAGCAAAAAAATAGGGCTGATTAGGTACTCTGTCTCCTTTATAAGCAGCAAATATCCCTTCGTTTGAGTCATTATAAAAGTGTTGGTAAGTGCTATTTGCGTGAAACGAAAGGTTCCCATTTTTAGAAGTCCAGCTGCCCGAAACTTCAATTCCTTTAGAAGTTGCCGCAAATACATTCTGATAAATATTATTGCGATCTACACTTGGAACAAATAAAATTTGATTATCTATCTTTCTTAAAAAAACATTGGTTTGAACTTGCCAGCTGCTTCTTTCATAATTTGTTTTAGACTTGAAAAAAAGTTCAAAATTAGCGTTATGACTGCGTTCAGGTTTTAAATTCATGTTGCCTTGTATAAATTGACCATCTCCAAACAATTCATCTGTCTGAGGCAGACGAGTAGCATATTCATACGTTAGTCTGGTAGAAAATTGTTCATTGAATTTAAAACGAAATCCATTTCCAAGACCAAAATAGTTTGCACTTCTGTTTTCTTTTATTACTGAATTATTAGAAGGTATTTTCTCTTCAGAATTAACTTGCTGTAAATAGTTCTTAACAAACAAAAGATTCTCTAATTTTTCATCAAATGCATTTATTTTAAAATCTGCGCCATTGATCCATGTAAACAATTCTCTTACAGCGCTGGCAGGATCATAACCATTAATAAGTCTGTCGTCTCCAGTTTGTTTCGAATAGGTTGGTGCCGAAGTAAAACTTACAGCATATTTATTATTAATTTTCCATGAAGCTTTCAGACGTGAAAAAACATCATTATTCCAAGTATAAGTATCACTTGGACCAGTAGATTCTGAAATCTCTCCACTCACATTTCCTGCAGAACCCTCAATACGCTCACCATACCAATTGTATACAAAATCAGATACATCTGTAAATTGACGTTCCCTGTAATTATATCCTGATATAATATCGAGTTTAAAATTTTCGCCAAAGTCATTGCGATAGGTAAGAACAGATCCAGCCGATTTTCGATAAGTCATAACTTCTCCGTAGGGAACTCCAACCATTAATTGATTATGCTGAATTTCTTTTGTGTAATCTGTATAAAATCCTTCGATACTCAATTCCTTTGCCCAGATTCTGTCTTTTACACCTGTTATTAACTGCACTCCAAAGCCATCGTACGCATCATGAAATCTAGGGACCGTTACTTTTTTTATCTTACCCGCATTATCAGCTACATCAACATCTACTTTATAGTCGTTTTGAGAAGTATCATAAAACCCGCTTCCTTTTATAAAAAAGCCAGTCTTCTTATTATAATTAGTAAGTATTAGTGATGTTCTATAAGTTCCAAAAGATCCCGCCTGAGCTGAAAAAGAGCCGCTGAAACCAGACTTTATTTTTGGCGTAATTAAATTGACAGCACCGCCAAGAGCATCAGCACCAAATTCAATAGGAACGACGCCTTTATAAACATCTACGCGATCAATTAAATTTACCGGAACTGTTGAAATTCCGAAAGTATAACCATGATATTCCAACGGAATGCCTTCTAAGAAAAATCGGATTTGATTTCCAGTTAGTCCATTCATCGAAAAACTTGTTCTGGACCCAAGACCGCCACTGCGTCTAACGCTGATACCTTGTGTTTGTGCGAGCACTTCTCCTAAATCTGTAGTTTTGAACTTAGCTTCCTTCATTTCTATTACAGAAATGGCTTGTGCTGTCTGCTCTTTTTTTTGCTTTTCAGATTTACCCTTTACGACTACATCATTTAATTTTTCTGCTTCTTTTGATGTTTTATCAACTTTTTCTAATGTTATAGTAATAGAATTATTTAGTGAATTCTCTAGATTAACAGTATGTTTTTTTGAGAGATACCCATCTAAAGTAATTTCAATTGTATACCTGCCATTTGCCAGATTTTCTATCTGATAAAAACCAGCAGTATTTGTTTTTGCATTTATTTCTGTACCTAAAAGCTGAATGTTAACGCCCTCTAATGGGGTTCCTTGTTCATCATTTACTTTACCAGAGATTTTGTTTTGTGCTATTAAAAACGTCGACGAGAGAATAAAGAGCAATACTATTTTGAGCTTCATGAAATTTACTTATAATTATATACTATATTTATTTAGAATAAATAAAAAGTGCAAAAATATTAAAATTATCTATTAATTGCTGAAATAGATTAAAATTTAATTAGATTGATATTTAACGGTTTGATTTTTTGTGTTTTATTTGAGATAAAACCTTCAGATAGTGGAGCAAAACAGAGAAATATGTGCTTAACAATGTTTAACTATTTGCGTAATACTTAAGAATGTTTATTTTTGTAAAGAATTAATCTAAATAAAAATAACTCCATAATATTTTTTTGAATACCTTAAAAATGAATTTAAAGCTCTCCGTTTTCGCCATTATTTTAGTTTTTCTAACCGTTAATTTAAATGCGCAATCACTTCGATTAAAAGTTGAAAATGAATCCAAAAGCGCCATTGCAAGTGCCTCAGTTTCTTCAGGTAATAAAATTATCGGAACAACAAATAAGTCAGGTGAAGTTTCAATTTTAGTTCATGAAATACAAAACAAAACAGTTTTAATTTCTGTTCCTGAATATCAGCCGCTTTCGTATATTTTTTCTAATCTGGAAGAAAAAAATGTAATTTCGATTGTTTTAAAAAGTGATAATGAACTGCAGGAAGTTGTTGTTACGGCCGGTAGAAAGCAAGAAAATATTGCTACAGTTCCTTCCTCAATAACCATCATGAGCCAAAAAGAAATACAAGTACAAAGCAGTATTAATACTAATTTATCTTCTATTTTAGGAAATGTTATTCCAGGTTTAGGCACCTCTACAAATAAGGCTACAAACTCAGGTCAAACTTTAAGAGGTCGACAAGTTTTGGTTTTAATTGATGGAATTCCGCAATCGACACCTTTGATGAACGGTGCACGTGATATACGTGTCGTTGACGCCAATGCAATTGAACGTGTTGAGGTTATTAAGGGAGCAACCTCAATTTATGGCAACGGTTCAGGAGGAGGTATCATTAATTATATTACAAAAAAAAGCCCGCTGGTTGATAGTTTTCAAGGGATAACAACAGTAGGAACCACTTTTAATCCCCTTCATAGTAAAGAAACTTTTGGCTATCGCGTTTCGCAGTTTTTTAATGGCAGGAAGAACAAGTTTAGTTATGTTATTGGAGGAGCTTTTGATTATACAGGACTTCAAAGAGATGCTGATGGAAAACCACTCGGACAAACGGATGGTTTATCAAATTCATCTCAGTCTAACGCTTTTGTAAAATTAGGATATGACATGGATGATCACACTAGTTTTAATGTAGTCTACAATTTTTTCAGCAGTACTCAAAACGCAAAATATATTAGCCAGGCCGGCGTATATGGTCAGACACCTACAATTGGTGTGAGAGGTACAGAACCGGGAGAAAATGCAGGAACCCCGTTCAATCACAATTTCATGTTTACTTTTTCGAAAAATAATTTATTTAGTAATACACAATTAGATGTGTCAGCTTATTTAAATTCTTTTCAATCCATGAACCGTTATGTTGCGTCTGGAACAGCTTGGTATGGGCCAGGGCAGACCATGATTAATTCCAATAAAATTGGAACCCGTATAAATTTGAATACACCTTTTACTATAGCTTCGATGCCGTCTGAAGTTACATATGGTATTGACGTGTTAAATGATGTTACTTTTCAGGATTTAGTAGATGGACGTGTTTATATCCCGAAAATGGACATGCTAAATATTGCTCCTTATGCACAATTAAAAGTAGACGTTTTAGAAAACTTAATTTTTAAAGGAGGATTGCGTTATGAAAATGCAACCGTGCGTGTTAAAGATTTTAATACAATAGCTTCCGGGCCAGGAAACCAAGGAAGTATTTTTGTAGAGGGAGGCGAAATTCCATATAATGCTACAATGTTCAATGCTGGTCTTCGTTTTAATAAGTATGAAATCTTTAATCCATTTGTAAGTTTTTCTCAGGCATTTGCGATAAATGAATTGGGCAGAATTTTACGAAGCGCAGAGGAAAGTACTATAGCAAATTTAGAAACTGATCCAATTATTACCAATAATTATGAAGCTGGTTTTTCTAGTAAGTTTCACAACTTTAATTTAACGGCAGCGTATTACATTAGTACTTCAAAATTAGGTGCTAATTTAATTGAAGTTGATGGTCGTTTGGTTGCACAACGTGAGCCTGAAAAGATTCGCGGATATGAAGTAACATTGGATTATAGATTTTCTGATAAATTGAATCTTGGAGGAAGTTATTCGTACGTTGAAGGTGAAGCAGAATTTGATGATGGAAGAACTGTTTACTTAAACGGATCCCGTATTGCTCCACCTAAAGCAACAGCATATATTACTTATAAGCCTACTTCTGACTGGTATTTACAATTGTCTTGGGTAAATACGGGTTGTCGAGATCGTTTTGAACCAAATACCAACGGAAGATACAGTAATAGCGAAGGACCTATTTCAACGGTGAATGTGGTTAATTTTTCAGGAAATTATTCCTTTAATAAAAATTGGTCAGTGAGCTTAGGAGTAGAAAATTTATTAAACAACAGTTATTATTCAACTTTGAGCCAATACCGTGCTGTAAATGCAGATTATGTAATGGGGAATGGTATGACAACCAGCTTAAATTTGCGTTATAAATTTTAAAATTTTTAGAAAAAACATTCTCATAAACTTTGGTTCGATTTGAAAACCATTTTGCGAAACGATATAATAAATGAATAAAACACTAAAAAAAAATATTGGTTTATTACACCTTTGGCTTGGTCTTGCATCTGGGTTAATTGTTTTTATAGTTGCCCTTACAGGAAGTATATTGGTCTTTGAAGATGAACTTGATGAGTTCGTTAATCCCGAATTTTATAAAGTAGCCAGTGTAGGCAAAGAAAAATTGGCAGTGGATGATATTATTTCTGAAGTGCAAGAAGAATTTCACCTAAAGAAAATTGATCGTGTTCATTCGTTTTATGACCCCGAAAGAACCTTAATAATTACAGCAACTGATATTGACAAGAAAAAACTAATTTTCTCTATTGATCCATATAGTGGTAAAGTTTTAGGATCTGTACCTGCTAAAAACCGTTTTTTTTCGGTTGTTCTTGATTTGCACCGTCATTTAGTTTTAGGTGATTTTGGACAAGCAGTCACTGGAATCAGTTGTCTTATTTTTGTTTTTATGCTTTTGTCTGGGCTTGTTTTGTGGTGGCCGAAGAAAATTAAAAACTTAAAGCAAAGATTAACAGTAAAATGGGACGCCTCATTTAAGAGAATAAACTGGGATTTTCATTCGACTTTTGGCTTTTATACTTTTTTTGTACTTCTAATCATTTCACTAACAGGTTTAACTTGGTCATATGAATGGTTCGAGAGCGGTGTTTATTTATTGGCTGATGGAACTACTAAAAAAGAATCGGCAAAAGTTGAAAACCCAACTAAAACTGATCCAAACACAGATAAAACGTTTTTTTATCAAAATATGTTTTCAAAAACAGATAGTATTTATAAATACAAGGGAGATACACAAATCAGAATACCATCTGATACCATAAATAGTATTATGGTCATCAAGATGAATCTTGAAGAAGAAATACCAAATATTGCAAGTATGGCTTATTTTGATAAATATACTGGTGAAATTGTAAAAACAAAACCATACGAAACATTTAGCAATGGTGATAAAATAAGACGTTTGATTTATCCAATTCATACAGGAAGTATTTATGGATATCCAACAAAAATATTAGCATTTTTAGTTTGCCTTTTTGCTGCTACACTTCCATTTACCGGTCTGTTTATATGGCTTGGCAGAAAGAAAAAGAGTAAGTAATTATTCTGTAATAAAGTTTTAAATCTAAAATCCAACAAGTATTAATCTTGTTGGATTTTGTATTTAACAGATACAGCTTTATACTCATACTGATTCTATAAGATTGTAGACCAATAAACAAAAATTGAAGACAGAATTAAGAAAGAAATCATCTTATCTTTTCTGTGCTTTTTGTTTGCTTATCCAGTAGGAACTACAATATAATTATGGTATATTTATATTAAATTGAATACGTAAAAGATTGATTATTAAATCTAGTAGTAAGATTTAATCTTTTTCGTGAAAAATAATGGTGTTACCTAGTTTCTTTTCAAGTAAATAAATCCCTTAGCTGTTATGAAAATAATAAAACACTCAGGATATAAAGTACCTTTTGATAAAGATAAATTAGAACTTTCTCTTAAAAAATCTGGGGCTAGTGCTGATCTCATAAAGGAAACTTTAGCTGAAATAGAAAGGCAGATGTATGACGGCATAACCACCAAAGAAATCTATAAATTAGCTTTTGCTATTTTAAAAAAAGCATCAAGCGGACATGCTGCGCGTTACAATATTAGACTGGCTTTGCAAATGCTTGGTCCGGCGGGCTTTTTCTTTGAAAAATTCGTTGCCAGATTATATGCTGCAGAAGGATTTAAGACGAAAATAAATTTAACACTGCAAGGAAAATGTGTATCGCATGAAGTAGACATAGCCATTATGAAGAATAACGTGATAAGCATGATTGAATGTAAATTTCACGGCAGTAAAGAAGGTTCTTCAGATGTAAAAGTGCCTATGTACATACTTTCTCGTTTTAATGACCTTAAAGCGAAAAAACATACTATTTTTTCTAATAGTGAGGCTATCGATTCCTGTATTATAGTAACTAACAATCGTTTTACTAAAGATGCGCAGGATTTTGCTAATTGCAGCGGAATTTCTCTTTTAAGCTGGGATTATCCTCAAGATAATAATCTCAAAAATAAAATAGATAAAGGAACCCTTTATCCTGTTACCTGTCTCACAACACTATCAATAGTTGAAAAAGAAAAATTACTTATTCTGGATCAGATACTTGTAAAAGATGTTATTGATGATCCTCAAAGTCTGTATAAAATAGGACTTAGTGAAAACCGAGTAAAAAATACATTGCACGAAGCGTCACAAATTTGTAAACATCATTAAAATGAAAGTAAAATTTATTGGAGGGGCAGGAACTGTAACTGGATCGAAAACCCTTTTAGAAACTAACGGATTTAGAATACTTATTGATTGTGGTCTTTTTCAAGGTCTTAAATCACTTCGAGAACTCAACTGGGATCCTTTACCCATTTTACCATCTACCATAGACTGTGTTCTTCTTACTCATGGTCACCTAGATCATTGCGGCTGGCTTCCTCGACTAATATCTCAAGGGTTTACAGGTCGAATATATTGTACCGGTCCAACCAAATCTATAGCCAAATTAGTTCTCTTAGACAGTGCTAAAATTCAAGAAGAAGAAGCCAGTAGAGCCAATCAAAAACAATATTCAAAACATACAAATCCAGAACCACTTTATACATTAGAACAAGCTCAGGCTGTTACTCCCTTTTTTGA
This sequence comes from Flavobacterium sp. FlaQc-30, assembly GCF_044005885.1. Taxonomy (NCBI): domain Bacteria; kingdom Pseudomonadati; phylum Bacteroidota; class Flavobacteriia; order Flavobacteriales; family Flavobacteriaceae; genus Flavobacterium; species Flavobacterium sp. FlaQc-30. The sequence continues at coordinate 50,813 of NZ_JBIPCO010000011.1, forward strand.
AGTCGTAGAGCCAAATACATTAGTGCCTATTGCAAATGATATCGACGCTGTTTTTGAAAATGCAGGTCATATCATTGGTGCCTGCAGCATTAGACTAACTCTTGAGGGTAAAACGCTTGTGTTTTCAGGCGATATAGGACGAGATGATGATGTGTTAATGTTTGCGCCCACAAAGCCCGTATTGGCTGATTATTTATTTCTAGAAAGTACTTACGGAGATCGGCTTCATCCTGATGTAGATGTAAAAGAAGAGCTGGAAACATTAATCAATGCGGCTATTAAGCAAAAAGGAACTGTTATAATTCCCGGCTTTGCTGTAGAGAGAGCACAATCGGTAATGTTTTTATTGTGGCAGCTTAAAAAAGAAGGAAGAATTCCTGATGTCCCATACATATTGGATACTCCAATGGGAGCTAATGCACTGCATGTATTTCTAGAAAATTTGAAATGGCATAAACTCTCTGCCGATGACTGTCATGAAATGAGTAAAATGTTCTCCATTGTCTCCGAGTTTAAGGAGACCATGCGCATTATTGAAAACCCTCAGCCCAAAGTGGTTATTGCAGCAAGCGGCATGGTTACAGGAGGGAGAGTATTATCGTATTTTGAGCATTATATAGGTATTGAAAAAACAACTGTTATTTTTGTTGGATATCAGGCAGAAGGAACCCGCGGAAGAAAACTTCTAGAGGGAGCGGATGAAATTAAAATATATGGGAATTACTATAATGTAAAAGCCAAAATTTTTCAGATAGAAGGACTTTCTGCACATGGAGACCAAAAGGATCTTTTAAATTGGCTCTCTGCACTTGAAAACATTCCGAAATGCATCTATTTAGTACACGGCGAAAACCTTCCGGCAGATGAACTGCGAATTAAAATTCAGAATCAGTATCATTTTAAATGTAACGTTCCATTAATGGGAAATGAAATAGAAATTTAGACATTCTTTTGTTTAAGATCATAGTTTTCTGGATATTTTATTCAAATCAAAAAAATACCCGATCAACATAAAAGAATTTGATTTAAAACCAGATTTGTAAAAAACATAAAAAAGCGTTTTATTCTTACTTTTTTATATCTCTTTAAGGAATTGAATGATAATTATGTTGCAAAAATGTTGATTTGTTGATATTAAATTTATATTTGCGCAAACAAACAAAGACAAAAAATTAGCTCAGAAAAGGAAAATATTAAAATTGATGAAGCGTATTACAAAGAGCTGTTTTATTCTTTGTATCCAAGACTTGTGAGCTACAGTTATGGTTTTGTCAAAGACAATTTTCTTGCCGAGGAAGTAGTCGGAAATGTTATGTTACAGCTTTGGGAAAACCGTGTAAAATTTGAAAAGATAATCGATGTTAAGTCTTATCTCTATACCATGGTTCGAAATGGTTCATTTTTGATCTTAAAGAAAGAACAGAAAGGTATTCAATTGAATCCTGAATTATCTCACGAAACTTTAGATTTTGATTTTAATGTCTTGGAAGAAGAATTATATTCGACTTTGATTCAAGCTTTGAATTCGTTACCAGAAAAATGCAAAGAAGTTTTTGAACTTTCCTGCATAGAAGGATTGAAATATAAGGACGTTGCTGAGCAGCTTAATATTTCGATAAATACTGTTAAATCTCAGCGTGCCCGCGCGATAGAGTTATTAAAGGTTAAACTCAAGAATCACTCAGAACTTTTATTCCTTTTATTATTTTTATAAAAAAAAATAAAAAATCTTTCCACCCATTTTTGATATTTTAAACTCTTAGTTATATAACATTACTCAAAGTGTTAATAATCGATACTTAATATCAAAAAATATGTCTCAAGGAAAGGAAGAATTTGTAATCGCTGCTCTTATAAGAAAGGAACTTCTTACGGGAGAATTATCGATTGAAGAAAATGCTCTTTTGCAAGAATGGCTTTCTATACCCGAAAATCAAGAATATTATCAAAAAGTTATTAATGTAGAAACTTTAAAATCTAAGAAACGATTTTATAAAACTGTTAATACAGATTTAGCTTTCGAAAGAATTAAAGAAAAAATTGATTTTGGACAAGCCCCTGTAATTTCACTTTTTGATTACAAAAGGATATTGAAATACGCAGCAATTTTAGTTTTTTTAGCAGCAATTTCTTCTATTTTCTATTATCTGAATAATGATGCTAAAATGCAAAATCAGGAAGTAGTTGTAAAAGACATTGAACCTAAATATAACAATCCAACTCTTGTTCTTGCAGATGGAACGGTTATTTCCTTAGAACCCAAAAAAGAAAAGATCGTTTCAAAAAATGGCGTGATTTCAAATCTAAATAAGGTTTTGGTTTATGATGCTAAAGCTATTAAAGAAATGGCTTCTGATGGAGAAAATACTTTGATTGTACCTGTAGGCGGTATTTATGCTGTTATACTTTCAGACGGAACCAAAGTCTGGCTTAATTCAAAATCATCCTTAAAATATCCTGTAAAATTTACCGGAAATACTCGAGATGTAACTTTAGAAGGTGAAGCCTATTTTGAAGTGAGCAAAGATCTCCATAGCCCTTTTACAGTTAAAACCAAATCTGGAAATGTTACCGTTTTAGGAACACATTTTAATGTAAGCGCTTATCAGGAAGACAGAAAATTTGAAACTACATTGGCAGAAGGAAAAGTAAAAATTTCTCAAATAAGTAAAACCGGAAAAAATGAATCTGTTATTTTAAAACCCGGACAGCAGGCTAGTGTTCGTAACGAAACTATAAAGGTGGCAGAAGTTGATCCTTATGGTTATAGTGCATGGAAAGATGGTAAGTTTTATTTTGAAAATGAAAATTTGAAAAATATTTTAGACAAAATGGAAAGATGGTACAACTTTAATGTGAGGTTCGAACAAAAATCATTAGAGCAGATAAAATTCACAGGAATTGTTTTAAAAGACCAGTCAATCGATCAATTTTTGGATATAATTAGAAAAACATCAAATGTGAAATATAAAATAACCAAAATCAACCAAACCTATGAAGTAACCATTAGTAAGTAAAAAAAACCGGAAAATGTTTGCACCATTTCCCGGCTAGTATTTGTTCAGTCGAAAAAAAGAGTTCGAAATCAATTAACCAACCAAAACATTTAAAAGTATGAAAAAAAACCTATCCGCAAAAGATTGTGGGGTAAAATCCGCACTTTGGGATAATTTTCTTAGCATCATGAGGAAATCCATAATATTATCAATATTTCTTTTTAATATAGTTGCTTTTGCTTCTGCACAAAAGGTAACTATAAACGCAAGAAACAAGTCTATAGCATCTGTTTTAAAAACAATTACCAAAAAAACCAATATAGAATTTTTCTATAGTGATGACGTTTTTGATTCACATAGAATGGTGAATATAACAGTAAATAACGCTGAGGTAATGGCAGTTATAAAAGAATTGATTGGTGATAATTACAAAGCAGAATTTGTAAATAACAAATTGATTGTTATTGCATTAAATCATAAAGCAGCTGCGTCATCTGCTAATGGAGGCACTCCGGTTATCAATCAAAGAAAAATCTCAGGAATAGTTACAGATAATATGGGGCTGCCAATAATTGGAGTAACCATTTTAGTAAACGATAATAAGCTGGGAACGGTGACTGATTTTGAAGGAAAATATCAAATAATGGCAAATGAAGGCGATGTGGTGAGCTTTAGTTTTTTAGGTTTTGCTGCAAAAAAAATAAAAATTAAAGATCAGGTAATACTCAACGTTACTCTTGAACCAACTGCAAATGAATTAAATGAGCTCGTTTTAGTAGGATATGGAAAAATGACCCGTGATAAAATTACAGGAGCTGTAACAAAACTAGATACAAAGGTATTGCAGAACACTCAAAATGTATCATTTGCCGATGCATTGATCGGTGTAGTTCCGGGTCTGTTTGTTCAGGAAAGTTTTTCTTCTCCAGATTCACCACCAACTATGCTGTTGCGTGGTGTAGGTTCTATAAGCGCCAGTACAGAGCCGTTGATTGTGGTAGACGGAGTGCAGATGCCAAGATCTGGTTTAGATGCATTTATGCTAAATGCAGCCGATATACAGGATATTAGTATTCTGAAAGATGCCGCTGCGACTTCTATTTATGGATCTAAAGGAACAAACGGAGTTCTTATTGTCACTACAAAAAGAGGTACTAGAAATACAAAACTAAAGGTGGCTTTCAATAGTCGTTTAGGAGTTAAATATGCAGATCAGTCTTTTACTAATGACTTAATGAATGCGTCTCAAAAGTTGGATTTTGAAGAGTCATTGGGCTTCTATAAAACGACCCCTGCCTTACTTCAAAAAAGAAGAGCTTCTGGTCAGGATGTAAATTGGGCAGATTTATTATTAACTAATGAGATCAATCGTGAAAATGATATTTCTTTTTCAGGCGGGTCAGACAAGGCTAATTATTATACTTCGCTTACCTACAACAATGTTAATAATATTTTTGGAGGTGAATATAAGAGGTATACAGTATCAATGCGTGTAGACTATGATTTGAGCAGAAAATTAAAAGTGGGATTTTCAGGAAATTTTGGAAACGTAAATGAAGAGGACAAACGTATAGTGGGATCACCGTTTTCAAATGCATTTCTTTTAAATCCTTGGCTTGCAATTAAAGATGATGCTGGAAATTCATTGCGATTATTGGATGTTGGTAATTCTACTGCAGTTCCTTACAACCCAATATTTGTGCGAGATAATACAAATGTGAATAATAACCGCAAAAATATTGGCGGAAGCGCAAATCTTACCTATATACCAGTAAAATGGTTAACCTTAAATGGTATTTTGGGAGCTAATTTCAATACCTCTAAAAACAATAGTTATGAAAATGTAATTGTCAATGGAGGTGCGCTTACTTACAATACAGGTGACAGCAACAATTACACAGGAACATTGACAGCCACTTTAGCGCATACATTTCAAAAACATGCATTTGATATGGTTATGGGGTATGAAGTTAACGAGAGTGAGACCAACAGTTTTTCTGTGACAGCAAAGGATTTTAGTTCTGACGCTGTACAGACAGTAAGCGCTGCGAAAACCGTTGGTGCGATCACAGAGCGAAAATCTCAAGCAGGTTCACTTTCTTATTTTTCCAGACTAAATTATACCTTCAATAATAGTTACAACCTTTCACTTTCATTCAGAAGAGATGGTTCTTCTCGTTTTGGAAACAATAATAAATATGCCAATTTCTGGTCTGTAGGGTCTTCATGGGATATGCATAAAGATTTACTTAATAAAAATAAAACAGTAAGTTCCTTAAAATTGAGAGCTAGTGTTGGAACTTCAGGAAATGACTTTATTGGTGATTTTGCTTCTCAATCATTGTATGGCTACAGAAGTCAGATTACTTATGCAGGAAGTACAGCTCCATACCTGACCAGAGGTGAAAATGAAGATTTGACATGGGAGAAAAACTTTAATGTGAACGGTGGTATCGATTATGGCTTCTTTAATAATAGAATTACAGGAACAGTTGATTATTATGTAAGAACTACAAAAGACCTGTTGAACAATAAGCCAATACCGCTTACTTCAGGTTTCGCAGAACTTGTTTCTAATATTGGAGACTTTAGAAATGAAGGTATAGAAATCAGTCTGCACACTGTAAATATCAAAAATCAGAGTTTTACATGGACAACTGATTTTAATTTTGCAAACAACAAAGGAACAGTTTTATCCTTATCAGACGATAAAGACATTTTATCAAACTCAGGATCTACAGTTTTTAAAGCTGGAAGCGCAATAAGATCTTTTTATATTGTGGATTGGGCAGGAGTAAATCCAGTAACCGGCTTTAATCAATATAGAGCAGCAGATGGAAAATTGGTAGATTTTAATACTAACAGAACCAATTCTAATACTGCCGAAATTAACAACCTGAGACAAGTTACTAATAAAACTTCTATTCCTAAGTATTATGGAGGTTTAACGAACACTTTTAAGTATAAAAATATAGATATGTCCTTCTTGATTTCATATGCCGCAGGACATTATGTATTAAATGAAGGAGTGCATAATTTATACAATAATCCAGCATTCAATCAGCACGTTAATGTGGCTAATGCATGGAAAAATCCAGGTGATCAGTCTGATTTAGCGATAAGACAAGTGTACTTAGTAAGACCAACAGCATCAATGGTATCAGATTATAAAGCATCATCTCAATTTCTTGAAAATGCCAGTTATATAAAATTGAAAAACATTATGATTGGATATTCTATAGACAAAGAAGTTGCAAAAAAAATAGGAGTAGAGCGTCTTAGATTTTTTCTTCAAGGACAAAATCTTTTCACTAAATCAGCTGTTCATTATATTGATCCTGAATATGCTACTGCAGCGGGAGGAATTGGACTTTCTTCTTCTATTGTTAGAGGATACTCATTTGGAATGAATGTTAATTTTTAAGAAAGCGAAAGGTCTAAATGCACATTTTCGCAATAAGGCATATAAGACAATAGAAAAATCAAATTCTACAGGACAGATAAAATAAACACAATAGAATAGATGAAAACAAATATAAAATTATTATTTGCCACAGTGATGGTTACTTTTTTAAGTGCTTGTACCGATGATATTATAAATAAAGAACCCTTAGATGAACTATCGCCTGAAACTCTTTTTCAGACAGATGGAGGTTTTAGAAGTGCCTTAGATGGCGTTTACGGCGTGATGAAACAGGATTTTTTCGGTTATTCTCATGGAATCTACAGTATTCCAGAAGCCATCAGCGATGATGTGGTAGGTTCGTCCAATTCAAAGGACTATTCCTTTGATGGCAGTTTAGAAAACATTTATCCGCTCGCTTATACCAGCACGACAGGAAATATCGAAGGATTTTGGAAAATTTCTTATCAGGCTATCAATAATGTAAATACCATTATCAGACAAGCCAGAAAAAGTACACTTGCTAATAAAAATGCATTTTTAGGAGAAGCATTAGGTATCAGAGCGCTTTTGTATTATAATTTATACCGCTTTTATGCTCCGGCTTATAACACTAATAAAACAGGATTGGCAGTACCGTACCGATTTGAAAATGATGCACTTTTAGATATTAAACCCCGCAGCACATCAGCCGAAGTTATAAATTACATTCTAGCCGATTTGAATGAGGCCGCGCCTCTGGCAGCCAATACGGTTAACTCTTATAGAATATCAAAAACAGCTATATATGCATTGATGGCACGAGTTTCTCACGAAACAGGCGATTACAAAAATGCTATCGTATATGCTAATTTAGCCCTGACAGATACGAGATACAAATTAGATACCACACTTGCGGCGCTGCAAAAAGAATGGGATAAAGATGATTCTGGCGAGATTATGTTTAGAATTCGATTTGAAAATAACGAAACACAGTATACTGCAGGAATCTTTGCTATTCCAGTAATGTCAAGTTATCCTTATTTAGTATCAAATGATTTGATAAGTCTTTACGATCAGAATAAAGATTTCCGATTCTCAGTATATTTTAAAACTCATCCTACAGTCAAAGGAAGCTTTTTCCCAAAGAAACAGGCAGGAACGAGAACAACAAACGCCGCAACATTTGATCCCGGAAACATCGATCTTAAATTAATAAGAGTACCAGAAATGTATCTCATATTGGCAGAATCGAATTTAAAAGAAAATAACAGTGCAGCAGCGTTGGTGAATCTCAATAAACTTAGAAACGCAAGAGGTTTAGGTGACTTTTTAGGAGCAGATCTGAATAAAGAAATCCTAAACGAACGCAGAAGAGAGCTGGCATTTGAAGGATTTAGATTTACAGAACTAAAGAGACTTGGCTTAGGTTTTACCAGAGCTGTCGGCGGTGGTTTAGCACCTAAAGCAGATCGATTTGCTTTACCAATTCCGCAAACAGAAATTGATCGTTCAGGAATTCCACAAAACCCTGGATACTAAAAGACATATCGAGCCCACATTTCTGTTAAAATAAGTGGGCTCATAATGTCATTTTCAAAAATATAAATACTTTAAAAAATGAATAAAAAACAACTTCTTATCTGTTGGTTTTTAGTCTGTACAATACTTATGGGGTATTCGCAAACTAAAGGAAACCTAAAAATTACTATTCTTAAAAACGGATTTATTTTTGATAATAAATTTGACAGCAAGAAAGGGAGTATCGTAATGGAAGGCGATAAGATCAAAGACATTTTGTACACCGATGATCTTACTAAATATCCAGAAGCAACTCTAATTGATATTACTGGAAAATATGTGATGCCCGGACTAATTGATTCACATGTTCATCTAGCCACAGCACCCGATCCGGACAGGGCAAAAAACGATAAATATATGCAGGATCAGCTTTCTAAAATGATCTATGCCGGAATTACCTCTGTAAGAGACATGACTGGAAATGCAATTATTCTTGCAGACTATAAACGTGCCAGCACCCTTAATCAACTGCCGGCGCCGTCTATTTTTTATGCAGCTCAGTTTGGAGGATCAGCCTATTTCGATTTAGTGAGAAAGCACAATAAGGATAAAAACGATACACCTTGGGAACAAACTATTACGGAGAAAACAGATATTAAAATTGCTGTTGCAGAAGCGAAAGGAGCAGGAGTTACTGGAATTAAAATATATTCTGACTTGACTTCGGATCTTGTTAGAAAAATTGTAAAAGAGGCAAAACTTCAGGGATTGCAAAGCTGGAGCCATGCTGCAGTTTTTCCTGCCACACCCACAGATATTGCCAATGCAAAAGTAAACAGCATGTCACATGCGTTTGATATTCCGTATGACTCTGCTGTTAAAGAAATGAATCGTTTAAAAAGACCCGTTATTGATAATAAAAAACTGGATAATCTTTTATTGCTGATGAAAGCGAACAACGTTATTTTGGATGCTACCAATTATATTGGAAACAATAATAAGCTTTATGCTGGTGTAACAGTTACTAAAAGAGCTCATGAACTTGGAGTTAAGGTATCTACTGGAACAGATTGGCCTTATTTATTTGAAAAAGATCATGTTGTTCCATTATTCAAAGAAATAAAGATTCTGACAAACGACTGTGGTTTTACCAACAAGGATGCTCTAATAAGCGCCACAATAATAGGTGCAGAAAGTATTGGGGTAGACGATAGAGGTGTCATAGCTATAGGGAAACGAGCAGATCTTTTTATTACAAATTCAGATCCTGTAAAGCAGATTGAAAATATACAAGATGGTTTTATGACCATTAAATCAGGGATTATTTACACTGAAAAAAAATAAATAGTTCTAAAACTTATTAACGAAATAAATCATAAAATATAATGAAAAAATGGTATTGTTTAGGGATCATAGCCCTTGTTTTTAATCTACATACTTTTGCGCAAAAAGCGACAAATGATTATGTACGTCTTTTTGGAAAAATAACAGAGAAAAACTCAGATTCTTTGATTGTGTTCAAGGGCAGAACTAAAATAAAAAGAATCAATGTTAACAAAGATGGTTCTTTTGCAGATACATTGAAGGTAAAGGAAGGTTTTTACGGAATGTTTGACGGTAGAGAACAAGGCTTTTTTTACTTCAAAAATGGTTATAATATGAAAATTACTTTTGATACCAAACAATGGGATGAAACAATGGATTTTAAAGGAAAAGGAGAAATACCAAATAAATATCTATTCAGAAAAGCCTTGTATTCTGAAAAAGCAACCGCAGATAAATCTATATTTAAATTAGGTAATGATGAGTTTACCAAAAAAATAGATGAAATTGTTGCTGGTTATCAAAAAATACTCAAAGAAACCAAAGGGTTAGACGCATCTTTTATTGCTCTTGAAGAAAAGGATTTTGAAGATTTTAAAAAAAGCAGTGTAGACAGATATAATAAAACAACTGGATTAAAAAAACATCAGGATAAAATTCTGCCTAAAGGAATGGCTTCTCCAAAATTCGTCAATTTTGAAAACTTCAATGGAGGTACAACATCCTTAGACGATCTGAAAGGGAAATTTGTTTATATTGATTTATGGGCTACTTGGTGCGGGCCATGTAAAAAAGAAATCCCTTTTCTTAAGGTTTTGGAAAAAGAATTTCACGATCAAAATATAAACTTTGTTAGTATTTCTGTCGACCGTGTAAAAGATCGTGAAAAATGGAAAAAAATGGTAACAGATCTTCAATTGACCGGTGTGCAGTTATTTGCTAATGGTGATACTTCTTTTGAGAAAGCTTATGAAGTAAGTGGTATTCCGAGATTTATTTTACTTGATCCACAAGGTAATATCGTTGATCCAAATGCGCTAAGACCATCTGACGAAGGAATAAGAAAATGGTTTAAAGAAGTAGGAGTTAAATAATTTACATAAGAAAGGGATTAGCATTTTGCTGTCCCTTTTCATTTTTAAAGGCATTAATGCGGCTTACCCAAATATTTGGTAGAGTCTTACCAATGAAAAAGTTATGCGAATTACCAGAACAACAATTCTTTTAGATTAGAATTTTAATCGTTATTTTTGACCCTCGAAAAAAACAAATTAGAGATTGGATGTTCTGAATAAATCGTGTGCTGCGGTTTATTTTATTGACTTAACGATTTATTGATAATATTCAATACGAACATAATATCCATCTCAAAACCAAACACTACCATCATGTCCACCGAAAAAATACAGCTTAATACAATAGAAGAAGCAATTGAAGATATTCGTCAAGGAAAAATAATCATTGTAGTTGACGATGAAGATCGTGAAAACGAAGGTGATTTTTTAGCGGCTGCAGAAAAAGCAACACCTGAAATGATCAACTTTATGGCTACACATGGACGTGGTTTAATATGTGTGCCTTTAGCAGAAAGTCGTTGTAATGAGCTTGGATTACACAAGATGGTAACCAACAATACGGATCCGTTGGAAACAGCCTTTACTGTTTCAGTAGATTTTAAAGGAAGTGATGTAAGCACAGGAATATCTGCTTCTGACAGAGCCAAAACGGTACTTTCATTAGTGAGTCAGGATACAAAGCCTCATGATCTGGCACGTCCAGGGCATATATTTCCATTAATTGCCAAACAAGGTGGTGTTTTAAGAAGAACAGGACATACTGAGGCTGCGATTGATTTTGCCCGCTTGGCCGGATTTAAATCTGCTGGAGTGATTGTCGAAGTTATGAATGACGATGGCACTATGGCAAGATTACCGCAATTGGCAGAAGTTGCTAAAAAATTTAATTTGAAACTCGTTTCCATCGAAGCGCTTGTTGCCTATAGAATGCAGCACGACAGCCTCATTGTGAAGAAAGAAGATTTTGATATTGAAACCCGTTTTGGAACGTTTAGACTTAGGGCTTATCAGCAAACAACTAACAAACAAATTCACATTGCACTTACCAAAGGAACTTGGAATACTGGAGAACCAATTCTAACGCGAATCAATTCTACAACAATAAATAATGATATATTGGGTACGCTTACCAATGATGCTGACAAAAAACTGGACAGCATGTTTCAATTGATCAATCAGGAAGGCAAAGGAGCTGTTTTGTTTATCAATCAGGAAGCTCCGCCAACAGACTTTATAAACCGTTTGTTAGAATTGAAAGTTTTACAGGCTGAAGGCGAATTCAAAGCACCACAAATAAAGATGGATACCAAAGATTTTGGTATTGGTGCACAGATATTGCATGATATTGATATTTCCAAAATTAGATTATTATCTAATTCAGAGCAAACCAAACGTGTCGGTATGATTGGATACGGATTAGAAATTAAAGAGTACGTTAAATACTAATTTTTTGTATTTATAATAATTTACGAAAACTACTTAAAGAAATCCTTCGAATATATTTCGAAGGATTTTTTGTTTTGGATCATATATACCTTAAATACAAACAAAAAAAAGAAAAGGCTGTCTCACGATGAAGTGAAATAACCTTTTTTTATTTGAACACCTATCAGATCCTGTGTTTCAAATATTCATTTTTTTAAAGCTTGTTTTAGTTTTAAGGTTTATTTTTCTTCTTTTATTTTCTTTTTTACCTGTTTTAGTAATTTCTTTTTTCTTTTCATCTGAGTATTCATTTTTTGAAAATCTATTATTTAGATCTACTAAATCTTTTTCCCATTATTTTTTTTCAAGAGCAGAAATTGTTTAATACGGCTATAGAGCTGTTTTAAAAAGAAAAATATATCATAATTGATGAAGAGTAAAGCGCAAGGTTTTGAAACAAAATTCAAATAAGGTCATTTGTAATTCGAAATAAAAAGAATAAAACGAAGAAAAGTATACTCTTTTTTTGATCGTATTTTCTTCTTTTTTTGTTTTGGATGTGAAAAATAAAATTATAAGTACTAATAATTATGTTATGTTTAAAATGAGGCTGTTGATAGGGTGTTGATTTGACTTTTTTTAACTTTTTTCGTTAAATCTCATTTTTATTCGTACTATTTTAAAATCAATATCTTCTATTTTTATTCTTTTTTTATTCTTTTAATTTTTTTTTCTTTCTATTTTTTTCGTTTTGTCATTTTTTTTATAGTTATTTATATTTTATTATTGATTTTTTTTAATTATTATTTGAAATCATGAATGCTGAATAGTAAGAAGTTTTTTAACTAACCAAAAAAATATATACATGGAAAAAAGATAAAAGTAGAGGCTATTTAAAATTGTAAATAGTCTAAAACTGCCCTGATTTTTTACTCCGATTTCTTTTGGAATATAATTTTAAAGCACGGAGCTAACCGATATGTTGAAGTAAAAAAAATCTGGCTAAATCAAAATTGAAAGAAAATGTCTTTTATACAGTCATTGTTTGGGAACGAAAACTTGCATCGAAACGGACTAAATGTTTTAAAAGCTCAGGAAATTGTTACCGTATTATGCTGTGTAATGTAAAATTATTAATCTAAAAATAAACTATTGAAAAATTAAAAAAGCAATTCAATTTCACTAAATGTGAAAATACAAAATTTTATAACAACCAAATAACCAATAAAATAATGAAACTAAAATATTATATATTTTTTCTCGGACTATTATTATGTATGCCAATTTATGGACAGCAACAAAAAGAAATAAGTGGAAAAATTACCGATGGTCTCGGATTACCTGTGCCAGGAGTAAATATTGTTGAAAAAGGAACCACAAATGGAGTTCAAAGTGATTTTGATGGTAAATTTTCATTAAAGGTAAAAAGTGATAAAGCAGTATTAGTTGTTACTTATGTAGGTTTTAAAACAAAAGAAGTTTTGTTAAATGGCCAAACTAATATTTCGATTAAATTAGAAGAAGACTCTAATAAACTAGATGAAGTAGTTGTTGTGGGGTATGGTTCTGTCAAGAAAAAAGACCTAACAGGAGCAGTAGTTTCTGTTGGTGCAGATAAATTGGAAGGCAGGTCAAATGTTAATGCACTTCAATCACTTGGAGGACAAGCATCTGGTGTTCAAATTATACAGTCTCAAGGTGCTCCGGGTCTTGCTCCTACCGTAAAAATACGTGGAGCTTCGTCTATAAATGCAGGAACGACTCCTCTTTATGTTATAGATGGTATTCCGCTGGAAGATAATACAACCACTTCTACGGATTCAGGAATTAGCGGAGGAAGTAATTTGAGTTTTAATAGAAATCCATTGAATTCTATTAACCCTAACGATATTGAGTCGATTGATATTTTGAAAGACGCATCGTCTGCAGCTATTTATGGCTCCAGAGGAGCAAATGGTGTTGTTATCATTACGACCAAGCAAGGAAAAGCTGGTAAAACCAAAATTGATGCAATTTTTGAGAGTGGTGTTTCAAAAGTCAACCGTAAAGTTGACATGATGAATGCGCAAGAATTTATTGCCTACAATACAGCTGCTAGAAACAATACATGGGCGACAACCGTTGCTGCGAATCCATCAGCTACAAGAGGAATTGGTGTAACTGTTCCTGTAGAATTCTCTGATCCAGCTTGGATTGCCCGTATCGGAAATGGAACTGACTGGCAGGATGTTGCATTGAGAACTGCCACTAACATGAATTTTCAGTTGTCGGCTTCTGGTGGAACCGAGAAGACGCAATTTATGACATCATTAGGGTATATAAGTTCAGAAGGTGTTGTGGACAGTAACACTTATCAAAGAATTAATGTTAGATCAAACCTTAAGCATAAGTTTAATGATAAACTTCGTATGGGAATAAACATTGGACTTAGTCAGGTAAACGAAGCACCATACGGTACAGGTGGAAAAAGTGATGTAGTGGGTCTTGCTCTGCAAAGTGATCCATTTTTCCCTCTTTACGTTGAAACAGGAAGTCTTGGTTTTAAGGATCCGGCCTCGATTTGGAATACATTTTCTAAATATGGTTTCCAGCTTTGGCATCCTTATTCCTTAACAAGAGAGGCAATTGCCAAAAAAAGAACGAATGTATCCATACTTACTTCTTTCCTTGAATGGGATATTATTAAAGATTTGACTTTTAAAACTTCTGTGAGTTCTAATATTGAGAATACAGTTCATAATTTCTATTGGAATGCAGGTCAAAACTGGGGATATTCAGGATGGGTACCAGCGCAGGCTGATTTCAAAACGCTGCAATCTAATAATTGGATTTCAGAAAGTACACTGAATTACAATAAGAAATTTAATGAAAATCACAATCTGAATGTATTGGCTGGGTTTTCTGCTCAAGAACAGCGTACCGATTTAAGCAGTATGACAGCTGGTAGTTTTCCAAATGATTTAGTGCATACTTTGAATGCTGGTGTAGTGAATGCCGGTAACACTTTTGTAGAAGAATGGTCATTACTTTCTTATTTAGCTCGTGCCAATTATTCGTATAAAGGTAAATATTTGGCAACTGCTGCAATTCGTGCCGATGGCTCTTCTCGTTTTGGAGCCAATAACAAGTGGGGGTATTTCCCATCAGGATCTCTGGCATGGCGTATATCTGAAGAATCTTTTCTAAAAGAATCTTCTTGGTTGACTAATTTGAAAGTTAGATTAAGTTATGGAGAAACGGGTAACAATTCGATTCCAAATTATGGATCAATAGGATTATTAGGTTACAGTCCATATGTAAGTTCTGGTACGGTAAACCAAGGTATTTATACCTCAAATTTTGCTGATAAAAATTTGAAATGGGAAAAAACGGGACAAACCAACTTTGGGGTTGATTTCAGTGTTTTTAATGGACGCGTGAAATTTACGGGTGATATTTATTATTCAAAAACTAAGGATTTATTGCTTAATGTGCCTATTCCAATTATTTCTGGGTTTTCTTCTACTTTGACGAATATTGGAGAGCTGGAAAATAGAGGATTTGAGGTAAGTCTAAGCACTATTAATTTTGATAGAAAATTCAAATGGAGTACTGATTTTAACATTTTTGCCAATCGAAATAAAGTGTTAAAACTAGGTGCAAATGATGCTCCAATAGATATTAATGTGAGCAGTATGACGTCACGTACAGCAGTTGGACAGCCGGTAGGGATGTACTATGGTTATATTATTGACGGTGTAATTATGTCACAAGCAGAGTTGAACAGCAAAGCATATCCTGTATGGCCGGGCAGTGAAGCGGGTGATCCAAGAGTAAGAGATGTTAACAACGATGGTAAAATCAATTCTGATGACCGAACTTATTTGGGTAACTATCAGCCTAATTTTCAATGGGGTATGACTAATAATTTTTCTTACGCAGGATTTGAGCTTTCTGTTTTGCTTCGCGGTTCACAGGGAGGAGAAATCCTTAATCATACTGCTAGATATTTGAAATCAGGTGTAGGTGGAGGTAACCGTAACATGTATTCTGTTGTAAACAATTACTGGAAATCGGATGCTGATCCAGGAAACGGAATAATTCCGAAACCTCGTATGTCGCCAAACACTGTTCAGGATTTTGGTTCAAGTTATTGGGTTGAAGACGGATCATTTGTTCGTATCCAAAATATACGTTTAGGCTATAATTTGCCAAAAGATTTAGTTCAAAAACTAAAGATAAGTAATATAAAATTATATATAAATATGGAAAACGTTCATGTGTTTTCGGATTATTTAGGATATGATCCAGAAGGCAGTACTTATCAATCTGGTGCAATGGTTGGTTTCGATTATGGAGCGTATCCAAATCCTTTTACTGCTACTATGGGACTAAATGTTAGTTTTTAAAAATCGATAAAAATCATTTAAAACGTAAGAAAAATGAAAAAAATAATATCAATGCTTTTTTGCAGCTTATTCGTAATAGGATGCAGTTCAGATTTTTTAGATAAAACCCCTGTTTCAAATGCTAACGAAGAGAATTTCTATAAATCTCAGAAAGATATTGAAACAGCCTTATGGTCTGCTTATAATTCGCTGTATCTTCTGAATGGTCCTGAAAGTCTGCCATCATTCTATGGTGAGTTAATGTCTGATAACGCGTATAGTGATAATGCTGCTGGAAGAATACAAGACTATGAAAGTTTCGAATTGCACACAATGACAATCGATAATGAGTTAGTGTTTAATTTCTGGAATAACTATTATAAATCAATCTATATCGTAAATAATATTATTACCAGCGCCGAAAAACTTGATTTTGCCAATCGAGATGCCTTAATTGGAGAAGCAAAGTTTTTACGTTCCTTATATTATTTTGACATGGTTCGTGCTTGGGGTGATGTGCCATTGGTTACAACTCCAATTAGTATTGATCAAGCTTATGCACAAGCGCGCACGCCAAAGGATCAAATTTATGATCAAATTATTAAAGATCTTGATTTTGCAGCGGCTAAATTACCTGTAAAAACAAGTCAGCGTTTTGTAGGAGCTGCTAGTCAGGAAGCTGCAAATACTTTGTTAGGTAAGGTTTATCTAACTGTTGGAAATAAAGCAAAAGCAGCAGAAACTTTATTGAAAGTGTATGGTAAATTTAGTTTGGTGCCTTACGCAGATTTATGGGACTTAACCAAGAAAAATGGTGCATCGTCTATTTTTGAGATTCAATATAAAGGAGGCGTAGCTAATCCGTACAGTTCATATTGGGCCATGTTCACACCGGTTGACAATCGTGTGATTACCGCTTGGGGAGGAGGATTTAATCAAATAACCAATGATTTATGGAATGCCTATGAAACAAATGACCCAAGGAGAGATATTTCAATTCAAAATGGATATAAAACACCTAACGGTTCAACTGTTAATGTGAAATTTTCAATTAAGTGGAAAGATGCAAAAGCTCCAGTTAATGGTTTAAGAGAAGCTTCGGATAATAACTTTATCATTCTTCGTTATGCGGATGTTCTTCTAATGTTAACAGAAGCAACTGCAGATCCAAAATACATGAACGAAGTTCGTACCCGTGTTGGGCTGCCAGCTTATGGAACGGCAGGTTATCCGACTAAGTACAATACGGTAGCTCTTGCTTTAGAACATGAAGCTCAGGTAGAATTTGCATGCGAATTCCATCGTTGGTTTGATTTAATAAGAACAGGAAGAGCTATTCCGGTAATTAAAGGCAGCAGTAAAAATATCACGCTTACCGAAGCAAAATTATTATTGCCTATTCCGTTTTTAGTAATTAATCAAAATCCAGGTGTTATTACTCAAAATGAGGCTTATAAATAAAATGATCGTTTAAGATTAATGCTCGTTTGATAAAATTGTGGACTATTTCAAGACACCGGTAGGCCATGAGTTTAAAAAGTTGCATTAGGGTTATAATTAGTTTGATAGAAATGAGTCCTATATAAAGGACTCATTTTGTTTAGATGGAATGTTTTTTTAATTTTAAAATTTTAAAAGTAACTTGATTTTAGATAAACTGCTCAGATAAAAAAGTTCTTATAAAGGATACGAGATAATGCTAACTAATTAAAATAAAATAAGTAATCATAATGAATATATCAAATTCACAATTTACAAGATACGAAGAGAATAATAATGTGTGGTTGTCTCAAAAGAGCGGCGAGGAATTTAATTTTAATGATTATGGCATAGTTCCTACTGTTCTTGGAAGTGAAGCAGAGGTAGGTCAGGCAATGTTAAAGGAACTTTACGATACTGCAGCCTCAAAAGAGGGTGATATCAATATTGCTCTTCTTGGTGGTAGAGGGGCTCAGGAGTTGCACCGTTTGCTTGGAGACTTAGCCAAATCGACAGAGCAAGACCTTTTACTTGCAAGACTGAATGTGTTTACTCAGGATGCGCTTGCTCCATTGAGTATGAATAATGGTTTAAGTTTTGTTAGAGATTTTGAGCGTATTTTAGGTGATGCCTTTTTTAAAAAGATCAAAAGTTTTACACCAATTCAAACAGATACAGAAGATTTAGAGTCCGCACTTGTACAGTATTTGACTAAATTGGAAGAATTAGGAGGTTTGGATATATTTTTTATAGGTCATGGTCCTGAAGAAAACCATGCATCACATTTGGCTTACATTAAACCTTTTTCTGGAGCAAGAAGTGAGCACATTGCAGGGATAATTCCAATATCTAATAGCATTTTGGAGCATCACATTAGTAAGTTTAAAGCAGGTGGAAGCCTTATAAATGAAAATGATGAAAAAGAATGTCGATCTGCAAAATATATTCTCACTTTAGGTCCAGCAGCCATATTACAAGCCAAGAAGGTCGTTCAGTCTGTAGTAGATGCTGATTCTGCCCCTGCTAAAGTTCAGACTTACGCAAACGTAATTAATACACAGTTGAGTTCAGATACAGATCAATTATTACAACAATTAAATGCAAATCCAGGGTTATGGATAAGATTACACCCAAATACTAAATCTTTTGTGCTGCCTAATTTAGGTCTTTAATAATTGATTTAATGATAAATTAAAAAGCTTCAGATATTACTGAAGCTTTTTTAGCTTATAGCAGATTTTGATTTTAAACTATTTCCTTATTTATTTTTTCCTTCCAGCCCAAATATCCATTTGCAGGCAGCTCATTATTCGAATCACTTAAAACCTGTTCTGTTTGGCTTTTAACAAGAGCAGCGAGTTGTTCAATATTTTTGTAAACACCACTTTTCAGTCCAGATAAATAAGCGGCTCCTAGAGCAGAAACATCAGAGTTTTGTTGCTTGTTCAACGGAATCCCTAATAAATCAGCTAAAAAATGAACAACAAATTTATTCTGAGTCATGCCTCCGTTTACAGAAATAGATTTTAATGGCGCTTTCATATCTTTTGTCATCGCTTCAATTACATCTTTGATTTGATATGGAATGCTTTCCAAAGCTGCTCTCACGATATGATTTTTAGTCGTTCCAAAAGTCATTCCTTCAATGGATGCTTTTCGGTTCATTTGCCAGTGAGGCGCACCTAATCCACTAAAAGCAGGAATTAAATAAACACCAGAGTTGTCGTTAATTTCCATTGCCATAGAGGCTGTTTCAGCAGGATTTGAAAATAATTGCAATTCATTTTTCAGCCATTCTATGGTAGAACCACAGGAAACAATAGCGCCTTCAAGCGCATAATCTATTCGGTCTTCGGTACTCCAGCAAATGGTTGTGAGCATTCCAAAATTTGATAAAACGGCTTCGCTGCCAATATTCATCATAATAGAACTTCCTGTTCCCATTGTGACTTTTGCAGTACCTTTTTCGAAACAGCCTTCTCCGAAAGCAGCAGCATGAGAATCGCCGATTAAAGCTGTAATCGGAATAGAAATAGGAGTGTTATTGTCGAAAATCTGACTCAAATCCATTGCTCCAAAATCATGTGATGAAGGGCAGACCTGAGGCAGGTTTAAGTTGTTTAATCCCCATTTTTCAAGAATTTCAGCATCCCATTTTAGAGTATGAATATTGAAAAATAATGTTCTGGAAGCATTTGTATAATCGGTTTTGAAATGAGTTCCATTGCTCAATTTATACAAAAGCCAGCAATCTACTGTTCCAAAATATACTTCGCCTTGTATTACTTTTTCTTTTAATACAGCATCATTTTGTAACAGCCAAAGCAATTTAGTACCCGAAAAATATGGGTCTAAGAGCAGACCTGTTTTTTGTTTCATTGTATCATTTTGTCCCTTTTCAATTAAATCAGTACAAATATCAATAGAACGTTTACAGGCCCAAACTACTGCTGGAGCCAATGCTTTTCCGTTTTTATCCCAAAGAACAAATGTTTCTCTTTGATTGCTGATACCGCAAGATACTATATCTGTCAGCTGAAGTCCCTGATCAGTAAAATTATTCAAGCAAAGCCGAACAGAATCAAGAACATTTTGGTAAATATCTTCTGGATTTTGTTCAACAAAACCATTGTCAAAATAAGTTGTTTTTAGGTCTACACTGCCTTTAGCAACAGCTAATCCTAATTCGTCAAAAAGTATGGTTTTGGTACTACTCGTACCTTGGTCAATAGCTAGAATATATTTTTTCATTATCTTTTGCAGTAAAAATTGATTTTTGACAATTTGAGAGTGATAAGGCTTTTTGGAGTGAAATAAAGATATTATCTAAGCCAATCCCAACGTTTAGCCCAATCTAAAAGCACATCGGTTCTCCATTTTAAAACCGTTTTACCGCCTTGCCAAATATCATCATAAAGTTCAGGATTTGTTCGATCCGTGAACCAATTCTTACCTAAATTATAGTCTGTTGCATTAGGTTTGCCTGGCCAAAGATTGCTTACTAAAAAAGTGCCGCTCTGGGTTTCAAATCCAGGAATGTCCGAAGTAACTTTATAGCTTAATTTTTCAGTGCGTTTTGGGCAATATCTAACTACATAATTCCCATTACCTATATAATATCCTTCCCATTTTTGTTCGCCAATTTCTGCCTGTACAGTCATTGTGATGCAAGCTGAATCTTTTGGGATATTAACAATAGGTCCTTTAAAATGAAATTCCATTATAGAAAATACGGGTACAGTATCTTTCACTGTCGTATTTCTATCAAATACAATTCTAGGGCTGTGCGCTATCCTTACATAACTGCCGCCCCAGCTTTCTTTCATTGGATTATTTGGATCTCCGTCCATCATATAGAGCAATGATGGCGTGTCACCCATTTTAAGCCTGCCTTCATAACGGTTATTTTTATAGTCTTTACCTAAAAATCCCGCCTCGTTAATATAGTTCTTATAGTAATTTTTTTCGTTTAAATTCTCGGCGACATTATCTGAGAAAAATCCATAGTATGATGAATTAGATTCTATAAACCAAAGATTTGGAAAATTAGCTGCTATGTAAGTATAACTATCTGCACTCCATTTTTTATTAGGGCCGCCTATCCAAAACACTTTTATATTTTTCTGGATTTCGGGTTTATCATGTAATGCCTGTGCCAAATCTTCAAGACCACCCCAAATCAGAATCCAAAGAGGTCTTTTATCTTTTTTTAAAGCACACTTGATAATCCAGTCCGATCCTTCTGTTGAAGTTGCAAAGCCTTTAAAAGGAAAACGACCACGTTTTCCTTGTTTAGTTACTGAACGCAAATATTCTGGAGTTGCTAATCCTTGAATGTGGTTTTGTAGTTTTGGAAGATCTTTTTCATATAGATCAATGGTTCTAATAATTTCTTCTTTACTGCCCTCGCCATATGAAGGTGAAGAAATAAGTCCCTCAATATCAAATTTTTCATTATACATTAAGAGATGAATCATCGATTGGTTATCATCTGGGTCTGTACCTCCAATATCAGTACTTACAATAATTCTGGGCTTAACAGGTACTGGCTGTTGTGCTAGAAGTACGGTAGAAATGGTGCAAAATAGAATCGTGAAAATCAGCTTGTTCATGTTTTTTAAATTAAGAATTTATTTATGACAAATGCCATCTTGAAAGTTAACAGTAATAACAAGAGTTATTATGAGGTATTATCTGTTTTTTTGATTCATTTTATCAATGATTACCGCTAATAAAATAACAAATCCTTTTACGACCTGCTGCCAAAAAGGTGATACATCCAATAAAACCAGTCCATTATTTAAAACCCCAATAATTACTGCGCCAATTACAGTTCCGGCAACAGTACCAATACCTCCTGAAAGTGAAGTTCCTCCAATAACTACTGCCGCGATTGAATCTAATTCATAACTCATACCGGCATTGGGTTGCGCTGAGTTTAGTCTTGAAGTAACTAAAACACCGCCTACAGCAGCCATCATTCCTGCGATTCCATAAACGGCCAATTTGATTTTATTGATGTTAATTCCGGATAAGAAAGCCGCTTTTTCATTTCCACCAATGGCATATATATATCGTCCAAAGGTTGTTTTCTTAGTTAAAAAAATAACGATTAGAACCATAAATATTGAAATCCAAACTGGTACCGGAATTCCCAGAATCCAGCCCGAACCTATAAATTCAAATTCAGAACCTAAATTAGAAATAGGAATTCCTTCAGTGTAAAGCATTGTAAAACCACGCGCAATAGTAAGCATGGCCAACGTTGCTACAAAAGGAGGAATGGAGAATTTAGTAATGACCCAGCCATTAAAAAGTCCTAAAGCCATTCCGATAAGAATCGATACTAAAATTGCTCCTAAGACGGAAAAACCCACAAATAAATCCATAGACTCAAAAGGGATTCCGTTCTTTAATAAACCGGCGCATACTGCTGCGGTGAAACCTAATACAGAACCTACTGAAAGATCTATTCCAGCCATCAAAACCACTAAGGTCATTCCGACAGAAATACAAACATTGACAGAGATTTGTCTTAGTACATTCCAAAGATTAGCGCTGGTCATAAACTTATCAGACAATAAGCTGATAAAAAGACACAGCAAAAACAATGCAATCAGGGATTGCGATTTCTTAATAATAGGGTGGTTTAGAGAGATAGTCATAGTTGTGGTTATTCTGGTAAAGCTGATTTTAATAATTTATCTTCATTAGCTTCATTGGCCAGAAAGGAGGCTTTAATTTTCCCTTCAGCCATTACTAAAATTCGATCCGAAAGGGCTAGTATTTCGGGAATTTCGGAAGAAACTAAAATGATACTCATTTGGTTAGTTGCGAGTTCTTTTATTAGATTATAAATTTCATTTTTGGCATTTATATCTATTCCGCGTGTTGGTTCATCCATCATTAAAATTTGAGGATTGGTCGCGAGCCATTTTGCCAGAACTACTTTTTGTTGATTTCCACCACTTAAATTTTGGCAGAGCTGCGTTTCAGATGGTGTTTTGATACGCAATTTTTCAATATAATCCTTTGAGGATTGTTTATCTTTCGAAGGATTCAAAATTCTGAAGGTAGGTAAGCTGGTCAGACTTATATTGGATGAGATATCCATTCCTAAAATTAATCCTTCTGTTTTACGATCTTCAGTCACAAAAGCTAATCCATTTTCAATGGCTTCTTTTGGTTTTTTGTGAAATGTATTTTTTTGGTCAATTTCTAAACTATAGTTACTATTTGCAGGATGCATACCAAATAGAGTTTCTAATAGTTCGGTTCTACCGGCTCCCATTAAACCGAATATGCCCAGGATTTCGCCTTTTTTTAATTCGAAAGAAATATCGTGAAGGAGTTTTCTTTTCTTATTGTTGGGATTAATAAGGTTGAGGTTATCAACTTTTAAAATGGTGTTTTCAAATTGAGTTTGGGTGTTTTTTCTTTCGATAAGTACGTCGCGACCTACCATTTTTCGAATTAAATCCTGTTCGGTAGCATTTTTCATTTCTCCCTCATCAATGCTGTTGCCATCACGTAAAACCGTATAGTTTTCAGCAATTTTGAACAATTCATCCATTTTATGAGAAATGTAGACAATAGTTTTGCCTTCTTTTTTTAACTCATAAATAATGCGATGCAGGTTGTCTATTTCTTTATCGCTTAAAGCAGAAGTTGGTTCGTCCATCAAAATAACATCAGCATTACAAAGCAGTGCTTTTGCAATTTCGATTAGTTGTTGTTCTCCTACTTTAAGTTGTTGAACCAATGTTTTAGGAGAAACATTCAATTGAATTTTTTCGAAAATGCGTTTGGCTTCCACTTCCATTTTTGCAGCATCTAAAAGCCCAAGAGGAGTTAAGATTTCTCTTCCAAGAAATAGATTTTCTGTTACGCTAAGTTCAGGAATCAAATTTAATTCCTGATGAATAATTGCTATGCCTGCATTTTGTGCTTCTTTTATATTCGAAAATGAAACTGTTTGTCCATTTAGCTGAATTTCGCCGTCGTATTGCGTGTAAACACCTGTCAGAATTTTTAACAAGGTTGATTTTCCTGCGCCATTTTCTCCCAATATGGCATTGACTTTTCCAGGATAAAATTTGAAATTTACCTGATTAAGTGCTTTTACGCCTGGGAATTCTTTTGATATGTTTATTGCTTCTAACAATTTACTGAAGTTTAATTTGTGATGGAATAATTAAAAGGTCAGTAAAAAGAGTTTGTTTTTTACTCAATTTAATGGCTCCCGAGAATGAAATGCTATCACCAATTTTCACCTTTTTAATTTCTTTTGGCACAACCTCATTACGAACAATATCATTTAAGCTTTCTGAAACTGTGTTAAATTGAGCATTGGTTTTAAAATCAGTTAGTTTAACTAAGCCGGAAGCATCTCTTAAAGCATTTCCGAAAATGTATTTGGTGTCGATAAAAATGATGCCATTTTTTTCGTCAGCAATGGTGTAAATACCATCTTTTATATCGAGAATTTTGCCAGTGCTTTTAATCATAAAATAAGCTGAATTTCCTATTCCAAGACGGTTTCCATAATTTTTAAAAGCAGCTTGCTGATCGGATTTTACTGAAGCGATTAACGTAGTTAAATCTATAGTTTTTTTACTTTTCAAAATGCCTTTATAGTAAATGGAATCGGCATAAGCTTTAAAGTCAAAAGATTCTTTTTGTGCTTTTTTAACATCGCTCAGTTTTTTAAAATAAACCGAATTATATCCTAAAATGGCTATTATAAGGAAGGCTAAAATATAAACATACTTTTTTTTCATCTTTAATAGTCTTTTATGTTTGCTGCGTTTATTAATTCCACTTCTACGGGAACTCTTTGAGGAAAAACTCTTCTCCCTTTAAAATATTCATCTGCATATTGGGCAGCTGTTTGAGCCATTACTTTGGGAAATTGCATACCGGTGGCTACAATTTTCTTTTCTCTGATTTTTTCAATTACATCTCCAGCACCATCAAATCCAAAAATTTTGACTTTATATTCCTTTCCTGCTGCTTGCAAGGCTTGAAAAGCGCCCATTGCCATGGCATCATTGCCGCAAAAAACAGCATCAATATCAGGATTTGCCTGCATAATGGTTTCTAAGACCTCCATAGCTTTAGTTCGGTCGAAATTACCGCTTTGTTGTGCCACCATTTTTAGATTAGGAAACTTATCCACAACTGAATGGAATCCTTTTGATCTAGCCCACGTATTATTGTCACCTACAAGCCCAATGATCTCTACATAATTTCCTTTTTCCTTTAATTCTTTTACAAATTCAATTCCGATAGAAACACAACCTGAGTAGTTGTCTGAAAGAATTTGACTTGTTGCCGCATCATCCACGTTTACTTCTCTATCCATACAAAAAACAGGGATTCCTGCAGTTTTTGCTTTTAAGATACTGGAAATTGAACCGTCAGAGTCTGTTGGATTTAGAAGAATGGCATCATAACCAGAAGAAATTAGGTTTTCAAAATTATCCGATTCGATGGCAGGATTATTTTGCGAATCAAATATCTTCGCTTCATAACCTAGTTTTCTGGCATTTTCAGCTGCAGATTCTGCCAGCATTACAAACCACGGATTATTTAATGTTGAAACCACAACTGCAATTTTTGGCTTTTCAGCCTTCTCCTTGGAAGTACATCCGAAGATTAAAACCAAGGTTAGCAGCACTAAGGTAAAGTGTTTTGTCTTCATGGTTTTAGTAGGTTTAAAGCGGTGTTTTTTAACCCATCTGCTGATATACCATAATGGTTGAAAATTTCTATTTGAGAACCAGAAACTGTGTGATCATCCGGCAATCCTATAATTTTGAATTTGTTTACGCAGCCATTTTGAAATAATAAAGAAGCAACTGCTTCTCCTAAGCCTCCATTAATAGAATGTTCCTCCACAGTAATAATGGGTTTATTGTTTGAGGCAGTACTCAATAATAATTCAGTATCTAATGGTTTAATAGTATGTAAACTGATTATTTTGCTGGAAATATTATGGTCTTTTTCCAATAGTTTAGCAGCTTCAAGACAAGGAAGCACAGCTTCGCCGGTAGCAATAAAAGTGAGATCCTTTCCTTCCTGAATGATACGTCCTTTTCCAATTTTGAAATCGGTTACATTCGAGTTAAGGTTAGCAGGCATTGTTTTTTTACCAAAACGCAGGTAAATAGGACTCTGCATTTCGGCTGCTTGTTTGATGGCTTCAGCGGTTTCAAAATTGTCTGCAGGTGCCACAATAGTAAGGTTATTGATGGCTCTGAGTGCTGCGAAATCATGTAAACTATGATGTGTAGTTCCTAAAGCGCCATAACTTACGCCGGCACTAATACCGATTAATTTCACGGCATTATCAGAATATGCTACATCATTTTTAATTTGTTCCAATGCACGGGCTGTAAGAAAACAGGCAGGAGAAACGGCAAAAGCTTTTTTGCCCATGCTGGCTAAACCGGTGGCAACACCTACAAGATTTTGTTCGGCAATGCCTACTTCCACAATTTGTTCAGGATATTTTTGTCCAAAGGGTACTAATTTTCCTGAGCCACGAGAATCGCTCGTCACAACCATAATATCTTTGTCTGTTGCTGCTAACGATTGAAGAACTTCAGAAAAGACTTCGAGGTTAGCGGCATCAATTGTTTTTATTTCTACCATTATTTTAAAACAGTTTCAAGTTCTTGTAATTGTTTGTCTAGCTCTTCTATAGCCAATTCGTATTGCTCTTTTGAAGGCACGCCATGGTGCCATTTCAATACGTTTTCCATGTAGCTAATTCCTTTTCCTTTGGTTGTATGCGCTATGATAAAGCTTGGTTTACCGTTTTTCAAGGGTAAATTATTGAGTACTTCTGAAAGTTCTTCTAAATTATGTCCATCTACATGGGTTACAGCCCAGCCAAAAGCTTCCATTTTTTGATCTATAGGCTCGAGTCCCATAACATCGGCGTTTGGGGCAGTAATTTGCAGTTTATTGTAATCTAAAATAGCACAGAGATTATCTAATTTATAGTGAGCAGCAAACATCATGGCTTCCCAGTTAGAGCCTTCTGCCATTTCACCGTCACCTAAAATAGTGAAAACCTTTACATCTGAATTGTCTCTTTTCGCAGCTAAAGCAGCTCCTGCACAAATAGGTAAACCATGACCTAATCCTCCTGTATTTTGTTCGATGCCAGGAATAGCTTTGGTAGGATGTCCTATATAAGGAGATTTGTATTGGCAAAGTGTCAATAAATCTTCTTCAGGAAAAAAACCTTTGTCTGCAAGTACTACATATAAAGCTTCAACACAGTGCCCTTTACTTTGAATAAATATATCTCTGGTCCTAGAATTAAAATTCTCAGGAGAAACGTTCATTACATTATTGTATAAAACATTGAGTATGTCTAAAATAGACAAACTTCCTCCCGTATGACCAGCTTTGGCATTATAGATGTATTTGAGTATTTTTTTTCTACCCTCAATTGATTTTCTTTTTAATTCGTCAATGTGCATCTTATATTAATTTATCGTTTGTAAAACTTTGCAAATCCATGTGATGAATTCCATTTAGTGTCTGTAAATTTCCCAACCCATGTAATTGCCTAAAGCTTCTTCTAAGATGGCAGCTGTTTTTGAAGCATTCATTACGACATGATGTTCAAATCCGTTTTTACAAATGTATTGCATTAGTCCTTGCAGGTCAGGTATTTGAGCAACAGCTCTGTTTCCAAAAGTGTTTAGTGCATCGTCTGTAAGTTCGCCTTCACCAATGTATACTTTAATAATACCTTTTGGATCGTCAGTACTAATTCTTCCATAAGTTAGAGGCATTGCAGGTGTTCTTCCGTCTAAAGCGCCATAAGTGTTTTCGACTCCAACAGTAGTTCCAAGAATAGGAGCGGTGCTTAACTGAATGTCCGGCAGGAATGATTTAGCCCAGTTTCCACAGTGAAATAAAACACATTTTTCAGGATCATCAGCGTAGTTATTGTTCCAGTCTACCAATGCACTTGGTGATCCTGATGCTAATTGCATGGCATACATACTTAAAGTTCCTGTAACATCCACCTCACAAGCACTCGGAAGCATGTTTTCACTCATAATACTCATACTTGTACATACATTGCAGCCATAGTTTTGTTGCAATGAAGTCCAGCATTGGATGGCAGTTGCATCCAGAGCATATTCTTCCATGAAATCTTTTAATACCACATCTAATTTGGCAATTTGAAGCATAGCTTCGTTTGGTGTTTTGCCTTGAGCGACATAAGCGTTAATCGATTCTAAATGTTTTTTTACCGATGCATCCTCAGCGGTTAGTTTATTTGCTTTTCCCAGAATTTCAGATAAATCTACTGTGGTTATGGTAATGCCGTTTCTTTGTAATATTTTTTCAGAATAACGAACGGTATTAAAGGCTCCCGGTCTTGCTCCGATAGCGCCAATTCTTACATTTCGCATTCCTTTTACCACTCTGCAGACAGCAGTAAAATCTAGTAAGTCTTTCTGGAAAACAGGGTCAGAAGGACTCATTACATGCTGACTTGTCAAAGAGTATTTTATTCCATATTGATATAAATTATTGCAAACTGAGATTTTACCGCACCAGGAATCACGTCTGTTTACCACATTCATTTTCGTCAATTCATCCGGGTACGCCTGAATAAGAACAGGAACATTAAGATTGGCTAATTTTAAAGTATCGGCAACACCTTTTTCATCCCCAAAATTTGGTAGTAAAACAAGCACACCCATAATTTCGTCTTGGTGTCTTTTGAATAATTCGGCACATTTTTGCGCTTCCTTATACGTTTCTACTCCGCCTAATTTGGTGTCGGTACTGTCTAGTAAAATAGGTTTGATATTTAATTTTGCTAAAATTTCAATAATTTCAAATCTGGCCTTTTCTACTAAACTGTCTGGAAAAAAATCTCTATTTCCAATAATTACTCCTAATGTTGATGTTGTCATTCTTTGGGTTTGTTTTTTTATGCTATTATTACTTCAATTTCATTGTCTCTAAATACTTGTTTGTGTTTTTCCTCGATGTTATCATCAGTTATTATGTAGTCAATTAAGGATAATGCTCCCAAACTGGCTAATGCGCTTTTCCCCACTTTTGTACTATCAGCGACTAGATATGTTACTTCTGCAGCCTCAATCATTGCTTTTTTTACAACCAGGTCACTAATACTTGGATAGGTAAGTCCTGCTTTTAATGAAATTCCTGCCGTGGCTAAAAATAACTTCTGAACATGTAATCCTTTAAAAAAGTCTGCTGCTTTTTGTCCTGTAAGTGATAATGTAGGCGGTTTGAATTCGCCTCCCGTCATAATCACTTCGATATCCGGGTCAGCACCTAATAATAAAGCGATGTTTAATGCATTTGTAATTACAGTTAATCGTTTGTGACCTTTTAGTTTTTTTGCGATCTCTGTTGTTGTTGAACCTGAATCTAGAATGATAGTATCACCATTTTCTATGAATTCCAGACATTTCTGCGCAATAGCCGACTTCTGTTCCAAATTTTCCTGACGTTGCAGTGAAAAACTTCTAACCTGATCTTCTACATTTTTAATGCTTGCTCCACCATGTTCTTTAAGAATCAATCCTTCGCTTTCTAATTTTTCAAGATCTTGACGTACTGTTACTTCTGTGACTTTGAATAAGCGAGCTAAATCGTTCACTTTTGCAAAACCATCTTCTTTTAACAGGTCTAGTATTTTTTCTCTTCTTTGATTTGCTAACATGTTATTTGTTTTTAATATGTGAATAACAAATATAAACAATTGCAAAACAAATTAAAGTAGATGCAAAACAAATATAAAGCAAATGTAAAACAAAATAAAAGAAAAACAAAACAAAATAAAAGAAAGAAAAAGAAAATTCAGGTTTTTACTTTTTTTAACTAACAAAGTGTTGTGAGTTAGTTGTTTGTGTCTATAATTGTGTTGTTGGTTTCTTTTTTAGAGTGGAAAAATAATGTAAATAGTATTATTTAGTTGTTTGTGTTGGATGTTGCTAATTTCTTTGTTTGTTATAATTTATTGTATTCAGAAGAAGAAAACTGTAAGTTTTAAACTGAAAAGATTATAATAAAGTTTGTGAATTTGAATTCTTTGAGTCTTTGTTTTGTTAGCTGTCTATCTTCCTGTAGTTTCTTGTATTGCTTCATGAGATAGTAATTATTACTATTTGTAAATATTTCTTTGATGGGTTATACTTTTAGTTTATGATCAATTTCGTTTTCAATAAGCTGGTGTTGTTAACATTAAAATTACATAACAATAATCCTCTGTTAAGAATTTCTTAAAATCTAAAAATTTACTATAAGTAAATTTATATCCATTTTTGCAATGAAATATTTACTAATATTAATAATTTAACTGAAATGGAAAAAAATAGGTTTTTGATTTATGTAGTTTTTTTATTGGTTTCGCTGACAGCAGCAGGGCAAAAAGGAGCTATAAAAGGTAAAGTGTTTGATGGTGCTTTTCCGCTTCCGGGCGCGATTGTACAGTTGAATGGGACTCAAAAAAATGCTTCAACAGATTTTGAAGGAAGTTACAATATTACCGGAATTGAAGCCGGAGATTATGAAATCGTGGTTACTTATTTAGGCTACGAAAAAATCAGCCAGAAAATTACAATCGGCGCTGGAAAAGTAATGGTTGTTCCAAATATTTTACTAAAAACGTCCTCTAATAATCTGGATGAGGTAGTGGTGAAAGATAATTCAAAAAGACTAAGTGAAGCTAAAGCATTAAACATTCAAAAAAATGCAATCAATTTGGTGAATGTTATAGCTGCGGATGGAATCGGAAAACTTCCGGATCGTAATGCAGCCGAAGCAGTACAACGTGTTCCGGGTGTATCTATTGAGCGTGATCAGGGTGAAGGTCGTTATGTGGCTGTGCGAGGATTACCTGCTGAATGGAGTTCTACTACAATGAATGGAAACCGAATTCCAACTGCAGCCGATGAAGGGGCAAGCAGAGCTACGGCATTTGATTTTTTTCCGACGGAAATGATTGGTTATGTTGAGGTTTCTAAGGCTTTAACACCAGACATAGATGCTGATGCATTAGGCGGAAGTGTGAATTTTATAACAAAAACAGCGCCTTCTAAATTTACTGTAGATGCTAGTGTTGGTATGGGATACAATGCAAAATCGGATAAAGGAATTTATAGCGGGTCTGTTTTGGTTGGAGACAAGTCCAAGAATGGGAAATTTGGTTATATTTTGAATTTTTCACAATGGAACAGAAATTGGGCTTCTGATAATTTTGAAGCAAGAAGATCTGGAGATGAAGGTGTTTACCGCTTAGAATTAAGAGATTATACAGGTGAAAGACATACAACAGGTTTTAATGGCGGATTTGAATTTAATCCAAACGAAAGAAATAAGTTTTTCGTAAAACTGAATTACGGGAAACTTCTTGATGAAGAAACACACTTTAAACGTCGTATACGTTTTGATAAATTCAATGCAGCAACAAATACAGGAAGAGTAGAGCTTCAGAATATCTACAACGAATTGAACTTTGATTTCTATGGTGGTGAAGTTGGAGGAAAACATATTGGGAATAAAGGTGTTTTTGATTGGAGCGTAGCACATTACAGCACGGAGTTTTATTACGGAAATGTTCCTGATGCTCAAAACAACAGTTATTATTCTGTGTTTTTTAAACAAGATGGAGTAGGTTTAAATCCTGCCTATCTTCAAGATAGAGGAAACGGTCCAAGAGCGTATTGGGATTCTGATGGAGGATACATGAATACAGATAATATGTTTGGTTATTTGTCAAATCCTAATTTTCAGGACAGTCCTAATTTGATGAAGTTTAGTACGCTGGAGCTTTATAAAGTGGCTGTAAAAGAAAGAGATAATATTGTGGCATCGGCGAATTATGAATTTGATGCGAATGAAAATCTTAACTTAAAATTTGGTGCTAAATTTAGAGATAAAGACAGAATTGCCACTTTTGCAGATGAGTTTTACAATTGGAGCGGAGCGGCGGCTGTGCCAACTTTGGCAAGTTATGGACAGTATAATATTATGCAGCCAAAAGGAACAGAATATCTGAAAGAGCTTCATACTAATATTGGAAATAGTTTTGGACCAGTACTTTCTCCAACGGGAATGAATCAGTTTTACAATGATAATTTCACTAACGGTAATTTGAAATTGTCTGAAAGCGATTCTGAAATTCTTGCCAACGGCGGCGGATTAGGGCGTAACTTCAATGTTGATGAAACGCATACTTCTGTATATGGAATGGCGACGTATAAAATAAATAGTAAACTGATTTTTTTAGGAGGTTTGAGAGCAACTAACACCAATACAAAAGTTAGCGGTTATCAATATGATGTAACGCCTGAAAATCCGGATGGATTACTTTCTAAAGTTACAAAAACAAAAAACTATCTATCGCTTTTGCCAATGCTTCACTTGAAATATTCTCCTGAGGAAAATACAAACCTAAGACTGGCAGCAACGAGAACTTTTACAAGACCTGATTTTGGTTATCTGGCGCCGGGAGGTACTTATTTGGCCGCTGATAATGAATATGACGGAGGAAATCCAGATGTGAATCCTACATATTCTTATAATTTTGATTTGATGGGAGAACATTATTTTGGAAAATTGGATGTTGTTTCTGCCGGAGTGTTTTACAAAACGATTACCGATCCTATTTTTATGGATACCAAACAAGGTGATATCAACGGACATACCGGAGTTGAAATCTCACAACCTATGAATGGTGATAATGCATGGCTTTTTGGTGCTGAAATTAGTGGTAACAAAAAATTTGACTTTCTTCCAGGATTCTTGAATGGTTTTGGTGTGCAAGCCAACTATACTTTTACTAAGTCGCAAATGACAATACCAGGTCGCGCAGGAAAAACCAGTTTGCCTAGACAAGGCGATCATTTGGCAAATGCGCAATTGTATTATGAAAAAGGAAGAATAAATGTTAGAGCAGCTTATAACTTTAAATCAAAATATATTACCGAACATGGTACAAGTGGTTTGGATAGAGATGATGTTTATTACGGCGCTTATTCTGCATTAGATGCTACATTTTCATTCAAATTAACCAAGCATTTTACAATTTTTGCTGAAGCAAACAATCTTCTTAATGATAAATTGGAATATTATTATGGAGACGACAGCCGACCAAAACAAGTAGAGCTTTACGGAATCAGAGGGCAAATGGGAATAAAATGGAGCCTGTAGAATAAAATTTTGTTTGATGTTTTTTTATTGGAAGAGTCGGTTTTATGCCGGCTTTTCCTTTTTTTATGAGATTGGTTGTTTTGTTATAATGAAATTTTTATTCGATTTTGAAATGTAAAATTTTACTATTTGTAATTTTTTAATTGTTTGATGTTTTTATTTGTAAACTTTAAAATAACACTCTATAGAAAATTTATCTTTGATTCAAATGTTAATTAAAAGAAAAACAGATTTTTAAATGTGTAATGTTTTGATTTTGTTAGTGTTGATGTTTTTTTTTTTTTGTTCTTTTGTTGCCTATTTTTTATAGATAAAATTTTACTATTTGTAAAAATAATTAATAATATGTTTACTTTTGCTTAATATTAGTCTTTGTTTTGAATGCTACTTTTGTACTTGTAAAAACAGATTAATTATGCTTAAGAAGGTAAATAAGTTTACAAATGGTAAAAAAACATCGACGATGTTAATTATTATAGCGGTCTTTTTGTGTTACACAGGGATGTATGCCATACGAAAGTCGTTTTTAGCAGGTCAATACGTAGATCTTTCCTTAGGTTTTGGACTAAATGCAAAGATAACTTTAGTTATAAGTCAGGTTTTGGGTTATATGGTTTCAAAATTCATCGGTATTAAGGTGATTTCTGAAATGAAGAAAGAAAAAAGAGCGATTTGGCTGGTGTGTTTTATAACTTTCAGTTTGGCAATGTTGGGATTATTTGCAATCGTACCGCCTAAGTTAAAAGTATTGGCTTTATTCTTTAATGGATTGCCTTTAGGAATGGTTTTCGGAATTGTATTCTCTTACATTGAAGGCAGAAAAAACACCGAGTTATTGGCAGCAGCACTTAGCGCCACTTTTATATTTTCGACCGGACTTGTAAAAACAGCCGGTTTGCTTTTGATGCGTGATTTTAATGTAAGCGAATACAATATGCCTTTTTTGACAGGATTGCTTTTTTTTCCGCTTTTTCTGCTTTCTGTTATCGTTCTTAATTATTCGAAAGCGCCAAGTGAAAGCGATATAAAAGAACGTTCCGAAAGACAGCCAATGTATAAAAAAGAAAGAAAAGATTTTTTAAGAAAAAATTGGATTGGTTATTTTGGTTTAGTTGCTATTTATGTGTTGCTAACCATTGTAAGAGATTTTAGAGATAATTTTATAGTTGAGTTTTGGGCGGATCAAGGTTATTCGGGTACACCAAAAATTATCACACTAACAGAAATTCCTGTTGCAATAACCGTTTTATTAATTGCTGCCGCAGGAACATTGGTGCGTAAAAATAAGCTGGCTTATAACATCGGGATGAGTCTTACGATATTGGGTTCTGCAATGGTTTTGATTTCGACGGTTTTGTTTAATAATCATTTAATGTCTCCGGTTTACTGGATGGTTATTAGTGGTATTGGGGTTTATTTGCCATATATCTTATTCCATTGTCTAATTTTTGAGCGACTAGTGGCTTTGTTAAGTTTTAAAGGAAATGTAGGTTTTCTGTTTTATATAGCCGATGCTTTTGGTTATTTAGGAAGTGTTATGGTGCTTGTCTTAAAAGAAATTACAGGTTTTAATAAAAGCTGGACTCAGTTTTTTGTATCGTTGAATATTACGTCGGCAATAATGATTGGAATGATTACACTTTTTTCAATGTGGTATTTCAATCGACGTTTTTTACAAAGAAAACAAAAATCAGCAGCAATGCTTTGTTCTTAATTTTTATAATTAATTAAAAAATGAATACTAAATACGATTTAATTGTTATTGGTGGCGGAGTTTTGGGTACTTTTCATGCTTACCACGCCTTACAAAAAGGTTTAAAAGTTGCCATAATAGAAAAAGACAAACTGCCGGTAAGTGCTACAGTTCGCAATTTTGGTCAGGTAGTGCCGTCCGGAATGGATACAAAGTGGCAGAATTATGGACGAGAAAGTCTTAGGATTTATAATGATATTCAAAGCCAGTTTGATATTTCGATTCGAAAAAACGGATCTGTATATTTAGCTTCAAATGACGAAGAAGTGCAGCTTATTGAAGAATTAAGCATCATAAATAAAAACAATGGGTATGAATCGCTATTGTTAACCAAAGAGCAATGTCTTGAAAAATATCCAGGCTTGCGAAAAGATTATGTAAAGACGGGACTTTTCTTTCCTGAAGAAGTTACAGTTGAGCCAAGAATAATGATAAACCGTTTATTGGAGTTTCTTATAAAAAATAAAGATTTAGCTTATTTTGGAAATACAAAAGTAGTGCGTTGTGATTCACTTTCAGATGAAGTTGAAGTTGTAACCGCTAACGGAGAAATTCATAAAACGTCAAAAGTAATATTGTGCTGTGGTTCAGAGTTCAAAACATTGTATCCTGATATATTTGCAAAAAGCGATCTTGAAGTGACCAAATTACAAATGCTTCAGACAAAACCGCAAGCGGACTATCAATTAAACGGTTCGATATTAACCGGACTTTCTATTCGTCGTTATGAAGCTTTTTATGAGTGTCCTTCTTTCGACGGAATTAAAGCAAAAGAAGCATCAGATAGTTTTGAGAAAGAGTGGGGTGTTCATATTCTGTTTAAACAAGCAACTGATGGATCGGTTATTATTGGAGATTCGCATGAATATGCTGATGCAGCCAATATCGACGACCTCGGATTTGATTTGCGAATGGACGTAGATGAATTTATGATTGCTGAAGCTAAAAAAATATTCAACCTGCCAACTTACGAAATACAAAACCGTTGGTATGGTATGTATTGTCAGTGTAAAGAGAATGATATTTTTGAACATACTATAGAAAATAACATTCATATAGTAACGGGAATTGGAGGAAAAGGCATGACAGGAAGTGCAGGATTTTCTAAAGAAAACATTAAAAACATATTTAATTTAAAATAGATGATAGATATTAAACTAGTAGTTTTTGATATGGCAGGAACTACCGTAAATGAGAATAATCTTGTATATAAAACCGTTCAAAAAGTGATTAATCAGGAAGGGTTTTCGGTTTCACTTGATGAAGTATTGCTTTATGGTGCCGGTAAGGAAAAGCATACGGCTATAACAGATGTTTTAACTGCTTGTACTACAAATGTTGATGTTAAAACGATTGCAGATAAAGCTTTTAATAATTTTAAAGTGGCTTTGGAAACGGCTTATGATGAAGCTCAGATTTCTACTTTTAACGGAATGGAAGCCTTTTTTGATTCTTTAAGAAAACATGATATCAAAATTGCGCTGAACACAGGATATGATTCTAAAACGGCGAATAAATTATTGGAAAAATTAAATTGGAAAGTGGGTAATCAGGTAGATGCTTTGATTACATCTGATGATGTTGTAAACGGAAGGCCAAATCCGGATATGATTCAAATGGCAATGGCTAAGTTTGGGATCACGAATCCTGCTCAGGTTTTAAAAGCAGGTGATTCGGAAATTGATATTATGGAGGGGAAAAACTCCGGATGCGCAATAACAGTTGGTGTTCTTAGCGGAGCGCAGAATAAAGAACAGCTAGAAATAGCTAACCCCGATTATATTTTGAATGATGTGACTGAGCTTGAAGGCATTTTATTTCAATAAGAAGTTACGGCTCAGTAAACCCGTCTGTAAAGGGCGGGTTTATTCATTTTTAGCTAGAAAGAAATAAAGTACCAGCATTTTTGAAGGTATATTTCCTTTGTTTACTGGAACGTGTGGAATTCTTCCGTCAAAGAATATAGAATCTCCTTCTTTAAGTAAAACTTCTTCTTCGCCAATAATATACCAGCATTCGCCACTTAAAATATACTTAAATTCATAAGCATCTGTTTCTACTTTTCCCCGTTGCGAGCCCGGTTGTACTTCTAGTAAAACTGCTTCAAAAGCTACGGAAGATAATTGTTTACCGAAAATAGACAAGTATGAGAATCCCTTTGCTTCATCTTCTTTTTCAATTGTAGCATTGTCTTCTTTTCTTGAAATTATAAAATTGCTTTTATCTGATTTTGGAAGACCGTTAAAAAAATCCGATACCTCAATTCCGAGTGCTTGTATAATGTGCAAAAGAACAGGAAGCGATGGTATAGTTCTACCATTTTCAATTCGTGAAATAAGGCCGTTACTTACATCTGCATTTGTGGCAACTGTATTAATAGTAAGGTTGTTTTTTTTACGAATTTCTTTAATTCTTTTTCCTAAGCCAATAAGATAATCTTCCATAAAATTTGTTATAAGCAATATAATCGTAAAAGTCTTAAAATAACTTTACAATTCAAAATGATTATTGAGTTAGGTTTGTAGTAAAAAGGGATTAGTAAATCGTGGAGAATTAGTTGTCAAAGAAGTAAATAATAAGTATTCTAGCTATTTTTTTTTATAATATGTAACTTTATGTTGCAGTTTTGAAAAATCTAAATACGTTGGGTCTTTTTATAGTCTTCCGTCTATTTTATTTTTATCACGATTTTGCCACAGAGATTTTGTTTGGTTTTAAGAAAATTGAAAAACAGTGTAAAAGAATAAAATCTACGAATCTTAGTATTTGAAGATCTTGCAGTCTTAAATAAATTTGAAGTTTATGTATAAAAAAAAAAGTCCTAATTTTCATTAGGACTTTTTTAGTGGGGAGAGCAGGATTCGAACCTGCGAAGTTCACACAGCAGATTTACAGTCTGCCCTCGTTGGCCGCTTGAGTATCTCCCCGAAGCTTTGTATTGTTGTGCTTTGTTGTTCTAAGCGGTTGCAAATATAGGAACGTTTTCTACATCTACAAACAAAAATCGAAGTTAATTTTAAGTTATTTTTAAATTATTTTTTAATTGATTGGAATTGAATAAAATAAAAAATTTCTAAAATGTATTTTTTTTGAAATATTTTTAAAAGTAAGAATAATTGCACGACTGTTTTATGGTTTTTGCTTTCAGTTTGATCTTTAATAAAGCTGTCAGCCCTTGCTTTTGTGGATGTATTAATTAGAATTAAGGAAAGAATATTTGTTTAGTATTGTACTTTATAGTTGGTTTAATCTAAATTTTTATTGATAGGTAAAATTTAAGTCATCAGTATATCACTCTTTCTTTGACTGAATTTTAATCTCAGCTTGATGAAATTCCAATTTTAAATTGGCTATGGTATAAAATAAAAAAAATCTCCACTAGGGAGATTTTTTTTATTCTATTTTAAGAATGGTATTATTTAGCTAAAAGCTCTAATACTTTTGCTCTCAATTCTGAACCTCTTAAGTCTTGAGCAACTACTTTTCCTGAAGCATCAAGAATAAAAGTAGCTGGAATTGATTCAACATTATATTGTTTTGCAATTGGTTCATCCCAAAATTTTAGGTTTGAAACGTGTGTCCAAGTTAAACCATCTTTTGCGATAGCCTCTGTCCACTTGCTTTTGTCTTTGTCTAATGAAACTCCAACAATGTTTAATCCTTTTGAATGCAGCTCTTTGTAAATTGCTACAACATTAGGGTTTTCTTGTCGGCAAGGCCCGCACCATGAAGCCCAAAAATCAACGATAGTTACTTTGCCTAAACTTTCTTTAAGCGAAACTACTTTTCCTTCTGGATTTGGTGCAGAAAAGTCTGCTCTTCATTTAGCGTTACCAACTGCTGGAGCTGTAGCACCAACCGCAGGCATTTTCGCTTGACCTAATTTTGTTTTAACTTCTTTACCAGGAGTAGTATTTTTTAATGACTCATCTAAAGCATTAAATAAACTTTCTGTTTTTTTAATGTCAGCACTTGGGTCAGCAGCCATACCTTGAACAATTAAAACAGAGATAAAAGATTTTGGATGACCTTCAGCATAAGCTAAATATTTCTTTTTGCTGTTTTCTTGTACTTCTGTTTGAATAGTCA
Source organism: Flavobacterium sp. FlaQc-30 (assembly GCF_044005885.1). Classification (NCBI taxonomy): domain Bacteria; kingdom Pseudomonadati; phylum Bacteroidota; class Flavobacteriia; order Flavobacteriales; family Flavobacteriaceae; genus Flavobacterium; species Flavobacterium sp. FlaQc-30. The sequence continues at coordinate 89,947 of NZ_JBIPCO010000011.1, forward strand.
TGTATTGTTTCATCAAGCCATTGATCGTTGCTGTATCTTGAGCTTGTTGAGCTTGTTGCATTTTTTGAGTATTCTTTTTCTGAAAATCAATTAAGCTTTTTTGAGTTTTGTTTAAATCTTCTTGAAATTTCACATACTCGTCATTGCTGTAAGTTCCAGAAATTTTTGATTTGTGGATACTGTCTTTATCAATTGCAATGTTGATTTCTCCTGTTTCTAAGATAAAAGGAATTGGTCCGTTTGCACCTTGAAGAATTAATGTATGGAAAGCTGGTTCAGTAACTTTTCCTTTTATTTCAAATTTTCCGTTTTCAACTTTTACTGTATCAAGAGCTAAAGGCATTCTTGTAGCTGGGTCTAGACCTTGAAGGATAATGGTTTTTCCGTTTTCAATTCCAGTTGCGGTACCAGTAATTAAGTATTCTCCGTCTTTAACTTTACTGCATGAAATGATAGCCGCAGAAGCTGTAAGTAAAAAAAGTATTTTTTTCATTATAAAAAATTAATTAGTTAATTGATTTGTGCAACAAAAGTATCTAAAATTATAAAACATACAGAATTTTGTAACCTAAAATTTTGTTATAGTTTTTTAGGGGTTAATTTGCCTGTAATCAATGTGTTTGGTGCTTTGATTTGATTTAAAACTCTAGTTTTGGTTTTATTCTGAGGCGCGATTTTGATTTTTTCTAATTTTTAAGCATAAAAAAAGCACCCTGTAAAAGAGTGCTTTTTAGAATATTTTTTAAGAAATCTATTCTTGATTTGTTTTCTTTCTCCAAGTAAAAGAGTTCAAAATGTGTCTTTTTGCAAATCTTCCAGGAGAATCTGCGTTTACCATTTTTACATAAGTAGCTTTAGGAACACTAATGTATTCGTAAACACTTCCGTTAGAAAAATCGATAATTAAACGACCTTCAACAAATTTATAATCAGTAATTGATGAAGTTGCGATAGTTTCAGTATATTCTGGTAAATTTAGTTTAATCGTTTCAGGATTAATACTTACCAAGAAATGGTACGCTTCAATGATAGCTTTACTTTTTTCTTCTGCCGCTTTCAAACCAGCATCATCGCCTTGAAATTTATCAGGATGAGCTTCTTTCATCGCATTACGATAAATGGTTTTCAAATCTTTTAATTCAGCAGTTTTGTCTACGTTTAGTAACTTGCGGTATTCAACTATTTTTTTCATAAATAAAAGGTAACTTCTTGTCTATTAGTTCGAAATGAGTGTTTTTACTTCAAAACGACAAATTTTTTGCAAAGGTACACTTTTTTTTAACTTTTCAGTTTTCATCTAAAAAATATTCCAGAAAGTTATCTGTAAAATGTAAAGAATCATAGAAAGTAATACTGATTTTAACCGCAAAGTTCGCAAAGCTTTGTGTAAAATATAGCTTTGCGAACTTTGCGGTTAAATTTTTCTGAATCTCAAAATAAAACTTACTTGTTTTCTGGTTTATGATTTGCTTTATCAAAATTCCTAGATTTCTTCGGGTATTTATCATAGCTGATATCACTTGGATTTTCGATTATAGATTTTATTGTAATCCAATCACCAACATTGAAATTTGAATGTGCTATTTTATAATCTAAAAGATACTCACCACAGAAATAATTATTGTTTTCATCTTTTTCGATAATACCTGTATAAATTCCTTTTTGAGGCATTCTTTCTTGCGAATCTTTAGACATGATTTTTTTGTTTTAAATTTATGAGGCAAAGTTAATCAATTTATGTTTGTTTTAGGGAGTTCGAGACAATCTGAGTATATTTGCACATGCAGAAAAACTTTAAACCACATCCAAATTCTTTTAAAAATACCTTTTGTGTTTTTCATGAAGTACTTCCAAATGAAATTGAAGGTTTAAAAAAACAGTTCGAAAGCAAAGCAGGAAGTTCTTACTATTATACAGAAGAAGGGATGTACCGCGTTTCGAATCATTGGGGAAGACTGGCAAACAGCAAGTGGCGTTTGGTAGCTCGTGAACCAGAGACGGAATCAAAAACAAAAATTGGATTTGCCGCTTGGAGCGATTTTTATCCTGATAATACTGAGGAAAAACTATATTATTTAGAAGCAGATTTTGATAAAAACCTTGCCAATTATCAGCATAAGAATAACCCAAAGTATGATAAAAAAGCAATTTTAAGAACAAGTTTTGAAACTGCTAAAAGATTAAAACAAATTAGAAACTTACAGCAATTAACTTCGTGGGCAAAGTATTTTGATTATGACGATCTAGCCGATTTACGAAAGCAGATTATTGATGAATTGATCTATACGGAGAAAACATTAGAAGAAATTAAAAGAGAAATATAATGGGACGGAATAACGAAAAGAATATTAAAACTCATAATGACAAGTTGCATAAAGCTCAAGCAAAGAAAAAGCAGGCAGAAATCGCCCGTAAAGAAAAGCTGAAAGAAATTGTGAAAAAATTCAACGAAGATAAAAAAGAAGAAAAGTAAATATAGTTTCAAGTTGTTGGAGCGAAAACCTGGAACTTGAAAACTTAAATAAAAAGATATGAATTCAAAATTTGAAACCCTAAAAGCAAACGTTCAAGAAATTATTGATTTGATTGCTGCAAAAAACGACAGAGAAGCTAATAATAAATTGCTTGAAGTAAGTGATGAATTAGACGAAATGTTAGATCATGCCGAAGAAGATGAAGAACTTAGAGAAATCAGCAGATATCAAGTTTTATTGAATCAGCTTCATGTGAAAATTAACGGTGAAGAACAAGTTGATGGAGAATAAAAAATGTTTCTGTGATACAGGACTGCCTTTTGATGAATGCTGCGGATTATATTTGAGTGGCAGTCAAAAAGCGCCTTCAGCATTAGCTTTAATGCGTTCCAGATATTCGGCATACGCGACTCATAATGCCGATTATTTAATGGAAACAACTTATATTTCGAAAAGAAAATATTATTCGAAACCTGAAATTTTAAGATGGGCTAAAGAAAATACATGGCTGCAGTTATCTATTAATGAATTTACAGAAACGACAGTTGTGTTTAATGTTTATTTTCTTAATTCTGAAAACCAATCAGACATACATTATGAATTTTCAACTTTTAAATTCGAAAATGGCGCTTGGTATTATTTGGAAGGAAAGTTTGAATAATTATTATGTCTAACACTGTTAGTTGGGAGTTTTGGTTGAATACTTTAACTAAAAATTAATAAACGTTTCGTTTTTCATAATTCTAAAAAACCTTAATTTTAGAATTATGAAAAACGAGTTTAAAAAAGGTTTTTATTTTAAGTCATACGAAGCTCCATTTCAGTCTCCGTTTGAGAAACTTTTTGGTATTTTCAAAGAGTTAATTACCCATACTTCTGGTGATTTTGATGAAGCTATAGATTGGCTTCGGGAATTGGATAAGGAATATAAGCTTACCGATGAAAACTACACTATCGATGATTTTATCGAAGATTTAAAAAAGAAAGGTTACATAAAAGACGAAATAAAAGGAGATGGTACAAATGGTTTTGGTATCACTGCTAAAACAGAACGTGCAATTCGCCAGCAGGCTTTGGATCAGATTTTCGGAAATTTAAAACGTTCAGGAAACGGAAATCATAAAACGAAATACGCAGGAAACGGTGATGAACACACGGGAGAATTTCGTGAGTTTAATTTTGGCGACAGTTTAGAACGTATTTCATTGACAGAAAGCCTTAGAAACGCTCAAATCAATAATGGAGTTGAAAGTTTTATGCTTACCGAAAATGATTTGGTTGTTGAGGAAGCACAGTACAAAGCGCAAATGAGTACTGTTTTGATGATTGATATCAGTCACAGTATGATTTTGTACGGCGAAGACCGAATTACTCCAGCAAAGAAAGTTGCAATGGCTTTGGCTGAATTAATAACGACACGTTACCCCAAAGACACACTTGATATTTTAGTTTTTGGAAATGATGCTTGGACAATTCCAATTAAAGATTTACCGTATTTGCAAGTTGGACCTTATCATACCAATACCGTTGCCGGATTGCAATTGGCGATGGATATTTTGCGTCGAAAACGAAATACCAACAAGCAGATTTTTATGATTACAGATGGGAAACCAAGCTGTGTGCGTGAGCGCGACGGTTCGTATTATATGAACAGTAACGGACTTGATGAATATATTGTCGATAAATGTTATACACAAGCTCAGCAAGCCAGAAAATTACATATTCCGATAACCACTTTTATGATTGCAAATGACCCTTATTTACAGCGATTTGTAAATCATTTTACCGAAGCCAATCAAGGAAAAGCATTTTATACTGGACTAAAAGGTTTAGGGGAAATGATTTTTGAAGATTATGAAACGAATAGGAAGAAAAGGATTAAATAAAGTTGCTAAGGTTCTAAGATGCTAAGATACTGAGGTTTCATTGCGCCTGAATATACGTTGTGTTTATATTGTAGAGATGCACCGCAGTGCGTCTAACACAACAATTGTCAGGCTGAGCGAAGTCGAAGCGCCGCTTCAATTGGGTTTGAGAAAAATTAAAGACAACGTAATCGTAGAAACGCACTGCAGTGCGTCTACACACAGTAATGACGCAATATTTGTCATTAAAAATAAATAACAATTTATATTTCAATAAAATGGAAATAACAACTATAAAAACATTAGGTCAATTAAAAGCCTCAGGATATAAAAGTAGTAGTATTAAGGATGAATTAAGAAATAATCTACGAGAGAAGATTAAATCAGGAAAACCCGTTTTTGAAGGCGTTCATGGCTTTGAAAATACCGTAATTCCAGAATTAGAACGTGCCATTCTTTCTCGACATAATATTAATTTGTTGGGACTTCGCGGACAGGCAAAAACTCGCTTGGCGCGTAAAATGGTCGAATTATTAGACGAATATATTCCGTATGTTTCGGGTTCAGAAATCAATGATGATCCATTAAATCCGATTTCACGTTTTGCTAAAGATTTGATTACTGAGAAAGGCGATGAAACTCCAATTTCGTGGATGCATAGAAATGATCGTTTCTTTGAAAAATTAGCAACGCCAGATGTTACCGTTGCAGATTTAATTGGAGATGTTGATCCAATAAAAGCGGCAAATTTAAAATTGTCTTACGCAGATGATCGTGTAATTCATTTCGGAATGATTCCAAGAGCAAATCGCTGTATTTTTGTAATTAATGAACTTCCAGATCTGCAAGCCCGAATTCAGGTTGCTTTGTTTAATATTCTGCAAGAAGGCGATATTCAAATCCGCGGATTTAAATTGAGAATGCCGCTTGATATGCAGTTTATATTTACTGCAAATCCAGAAGATTATACCAACAGAGGAAGTATTGTAACGCCTCTTAAAGATAGGATAGGTTCGCAGATTTTAACACATTATCCTGAAAGTGTCGCTATTGCAAGAACCATTACAGAACAAGAAGCAAAGCTAGACGAAAATCAAAGCGACATCGTTTATGTGCCAAGTTTAGCTAGAGACATTTTAGAACAAATTAGTTTTGAAGCTCGAGAAAGCGAATATATCGATAATAAAAGCGGTGTAAGTGCCAGAATGAGTATAACGGCTTTTGAGAATTTAATTAGTACAGCAGAACGCCGTGCTTTAAAATCTGGAGCAGATAAAACCATTTTGCGTTTATCTGATTTTATGGGAGTAATTCCGTCGATTACAGGAAAAGTCGAATTAGTTTATGAAGGAGAGCAGGAGGGAGCTGCTGTCGTTGCGCAGTATTTGATTGGTTCAGCAATTAGAACATTGTTTTCAGAGTATTTTCCAAAAATTGAAAAATTAGAAAAACCAGGCGAAAAAACACCTTATTCAGATTTGATCGAGTGGTTTTTTACCGAAAGCGGTTTCGAATTATTAGACGATGCCTCAGATGCTGAATATAAAGGTATTTTGGATGAAATTACGCCATTAGATATTTTATTAAAAAAATATCAGCCTCAATTAAACAAACAAGATATGCATTTCATGAAAGAGTTTGTTTTGTGGGCATTGGTAGAATATAAAAAATTGAGTAAAGATCGTTTTGCGCAAGGTCATCAATTTAAAGATATGTACGGAAGTTATATTAGTAAATTGTAGTCCATTAAGTTTTTTTTTAAACACATAGAAACATAGATTAATTTCTGGAAAAAGGCATTTCACTTGTTTAAAAGACACATAGGCTGCTATGTTAAAGAAATGTGTTTCTTTTTTGTATTCCTTTCTTACGTATAATAAAGTCTATGTTTCTATGTGTTTAACTGTATTCAGCAAATTAAATACTGATTTTACAATCTGACCCGATAGTTATTTTTAATTGTCGGGTTTTATTTTGTATATTATATTGATATATCAATTATATTTGTATCAAATAAGTAAGTTATGAAAATTGAAAATCCAACAGGAACAGCTCTTTATTCTATAGAAAAGGCAATTAAAGAATATCGAAAACTGGCACAAAAAAACATTGCCAAAGTGGTAAAAGATATTACAGTCGATCAATGCTTGGTACTTATAATACTTCAACAAAACGAGAGTATTTCTCAAAACGAATTGGCAAATCTTGTTTTTAAAGACAGTGCTTCTATTACACGAATGATCGAATTAATGGTAAAAAACGACTATCTAACCCGAACAATTCACGCAGAAGATAGAAGAAAGTTCAATCTGGTAATTACTGAAAAAGGTTTGAAAACCATCGAATTAATAGAACCTGTTATTCAATCCAACAGAGAAACAGCTTTGCATGGTTTATCAGTAAAAGAAATAACATTATTGGACCAAACGCTGCATAAAATAATAAGTAATTGTAAAAAATGATTGGAATGAAATCAAAATTAATCTTAGTAATGTTGTCGGTATTTGCTATTGGGTATTCGCAAAACGAATTGAGCAGCAAACTAGAAAAGTATGTGGATGCGCAATTTGCTGTTAATGATTTTAGCGGTACCGTTTTAGTTTCTAAAAATGATACAATATTATTGAAAAAAGCCTATGGTTTTGCTGATTACGAATGGAAGGTAAAAAACACAGTAGATTCAAAGTTTAGTTTAGCATCCGTTTCAAAACAGTTTACGGCAGCAGCAATTTTGCAATTAGCGGAAAGCAAAAAACTTTCATTAGAAGATCCTATAAAACAATATTTTGCTGATTTTCCAAAAGGAGAAAAAATAACGATAAAAATGCTGCTGGCTCATAATTCAGGTTTGCAAATGGATTTTGATGAACTGTATTTATCAAAGACAGATTTAGATAAAGATTCCGTTTATCAGTATATCATCAAAAAGCCATTTTTGTTTGAACCTGGCACAAGTACAGCTTACAGCAATATAGGATATTATTTACTAGCAAGAATTATAGAGAAAGCATCAGGGCAGACTTATGCGGCTTTTTTAAAACAGCAATTGTTTGACAAAGCCAAAATGTATAATTCAGGTATTACAACCAATACTGCAATAGTAGATAAAATGGCTAAATCATATTATCTCGAAAATGACAAACTAGTTAAAAATCCTTATATCAATTGGAATTTTAATATAGGTCACGATGGTGTTTATTCGACTGTTGAGGATTTGTATTTGTGGAATAAAGCCTTGTTTGACAGCGAGATTATTTTGTCGAAAGAATCAAAGAAAAAAATGTTTACTTCATACAACGATCAAGATTTTGGTTTTGGGTTTTTGGTTAACCCATTCTACAATCAAAATCATCAGTTAATTGCGCATGACGGCGGCTTTTTTGGAGCCATGACATCATTCAATAAATTTACAAATGATAATATATTAATTACGGTTTTATCTAATAACCAGTCAAAATCTTATTATATCGCATATGGTCTTGCCGGAATCTGCTTTGGAAAAGAAGTTGAACTTCCGTACAAACACATTCAAACCACAGTAGATGCAAAAATCTATGATCAGTACGTGGGAGAGTATGAAAATATTAAAATTTTAAAGAAAGATAATAAGCTGTATTATATAGATCAAGATATTGAGTTACTGCCAGAATCTCAAACCAAATTTTTTCGCTCAGATAATAGCAATACTACAGTTGAATTTATAAAAGACAAAAAAGGAAAAGTTACGCAGCTGGAAATTAAAAAGGCAGGAATAAAAGAGGTAAAAGTTAAAAGTAAGAAAGTATAAATTGTATTTTTGATTCTCTGATAAAGTATAAAATGGAGAAAAGATATATTTTAAAGCTGGATAACGAAATTATAGGATATACAAAATTTGAACATGCAGATGTCTCAATGGGAGTAATTCATGGAAAAGTTATGTTGGAAGGAATCTTTTCTCCTTATGCGTTTTTTAGAGATCATTGTGTAAAATTTAATGTTCAGATAAACTCAGATTTTCAAAAGGAAAAGTTTATTTCGACGCAAATAATTCCGCAATTAGAAATCTTTTTTGAAAATGGAGACCAATTAAAGGGGTGGGGTGGTGCGATAGCAGGAATGGAACCGGATGATTTTGAGATTGACTTTTATGGAATTACTTCAGAAATGATGCAAACTGAATTTAATCATCATTTTGCGAAATATTACGGAGATGAATAAAGATGCAGGATAGATAAGTACTATTTTTGCATTCAAAATTTAATTCTATGCTGTTTTTAATTCTAAGTATACTTTGCAGTGTTACTGTTGGTGTAATCTTTAAAATTACCCGTAAATACAATGCTAATCCCATTCAAATTATTGCGTTCAATTATATAGCAGCATTAGTACTTTGTTATTTTACTTTTAGTCCAGATCTTACTATAGTTCATAAAGATGCTCCGTGGAATATTTATGCGGCAATTGGTATTTTGCTGCCTATTGTTTTTCTTTTTCTGATATTTTCAATAAAACATATGGGAATTGTAAAAACTGATGCTGCACAACGATTGTCATTATTTATTCCCATACTTGCAGCATGGTTAATTTTTAAAGAAGAGTTTAATTCTTATAAAGTAATTGGTCTTATTATTGGGTTCATTGCGCTTTTGTTCATTTTAAGAAAGCAGATGCAAAACGAGCAGAACAAGTGGATTTTTCCTGTCGCTGTTTTTATTGGTTTTGGAGTAATTGATATACTTTTTAAACAAATAGCGCTTTATACCACTTTGCCTTATACAACATCACTATTCATTGTTTTTAGTATTGCTTTAGCAGTCTCTTTGTTAATAGTGCTTTACGACGTTATTTTTAAAAAGAATGGGTTCAATGCTAAAAATGTCCTTTTCGGAGCTTTAGTAGGGATTTTTAACTTCGGAAATATTCTATTTTATTTAAAAGCACATAAGGCATTTGCCGAAAATCCATCAACGGTTTTTGCAGGAATGAATATGGGCGTAATTGTATTAGGAAGTCTTGTTGGGCTTTTCTTCTTCAAAGAAAAACTATCTAAGATTAATATAATTGGGCTTCTTTTAGCGTTAATTTCTATTGTTTTCATTGTTAGATCACAATTTTAGTACATTTTTTTATCCTTTTAAATCTTTAGTTTTCAGTTGGTTTTGAGCCGAATTAAAAGTTTTTTAAAATAAACTCTACTAATTCTATAGAATTTATAAAATATATTTTATAGATTTGCATTAACAATGAAAAACTCTAGTCTAAATATCATTCCGTTTATGTGCAGCTTGACGATGTGCTGCATGATGAACAATGCAATGAAATGGCGTTAATAGAAAGTACTTGTTAGTTATTTTTTTTTTTAGCCTTTCATGCACCATGAAAGGCTTTTTTTAGAATTAGTAAAAAGCAAACAAAATGAGATCAAATAGAAATATCAATATTATGATGCCATATTGCTCGACAAAAATTCCGTGTTGTACGTGCATCAACTGCTGATTTTACTCAGAAAAAAACAATTTAGTAAACCCAAATTAAGTAAATCATAAAAATTAAAAGTAAATATTATGAGTACAGAAATTATAAAACAGAATCCCTTTCAATCTATGATTGATCGTTTTAATATAGCTGCAGATATTCTAAAGTTAGAGGAGTCAATCAGGCAAAAGCTGCAGCGTCCTGAAAAACAAATTGTAGTAAATTTTTCGATAACATTAGACAACGGAACCGAGCAGAATTTTGAAGGTTACCGCGTAATACATAACACAGCTTTGGGACCGTCTAAAGGTGGTATTCGCTATGATAATGCGGTAAATCTTGATGAAGTAAAAGCTTTAGCCGCTTGGATGACTTGGAAATCTGCTGTAACTGGAATTCCTTTTGGAGGAGCAAAAGGAGGCATTATTTGCGATCCAAGAACGCTTTCTAAAACAGAGTTAGAACGTATTACGAGAGCTTATACAAAAGCATTATCGGATATTTTTGGCCCGCAAAAAGATGTTCCAGCACCAGATATGGGAACAGGTCCAGATGAAATGGGCTGGCTAATGGATGAATTTTCATTAGTTCACGGCAAAACAATTCATGCCGTTGTAACAGGAAAACATCTGCATTCTGGAGGTTCATTAGGCAGAGTAGAAGCAACCGGAAGAGGAGTGAGCATTATTAGTTTACTGGCACTTCAAAAACTAAAAATTAGACCAGCAAAGGCAACAGTTGCAATTCAAGGCTTTGGAAATGTAGGATTACATTCTGCTTTATTTTTATATGAAAAAGGACTAAAAATTGTTGCAGTAAGTGATGTCTCAGAAGCATTTTATAATCCGCAGGGAATTAATATTCCAGAGCTTATTTTGTATTACAATTTAAATAATAAAACAATAAAAGGTTATCCAAATTCCGTTGCCATTAAACATGAGGATTTACTGCTTTTAGATGTTGATGTATTGATTCCTGCTGCCAAAGAAGATGTAATCACTCAGAAAAACGCACATGACATTCGTGCAAAAATTATAATTGAAGCCGCAAACGGACCAGTTTCTTCAGATGCTGATAAGATTTTGCATGAAAATAATGTTTTGGTAGTTCCAGATATTTTGGCAAATGCCGGCGGTGTAACCGTTTCTTATTTTGAGTGGCTTCAAAATTCCTTGTTAGAATCGTGGAGAATTCACCAAATAAACAAACGTTTAGAAGATATTTTAGAAAAAGGATTTGAAACGGTGTTTAGAATTGCAGCAAAGCATAATGTAACGCCTAGAATTGCGGCTTATATTATTGCTTTGAAAAAAGTAGCCGAAACACAATCTGTAAAAGAAGTGGCAGCCGACGCGCCAAAATTCAAACAGAACTAATTTTATTTTAAACAATACTAAGATTATTTTCATCGATAGAAAGCCATTGAAGGTTTTTTATCGGTGAAAATATCTTTTTTAATTTCATATCAATTCATATAATCTTTAAAAATGAAAAACATTAATTTTCTAGCATTTGCAATGCCGGCTTTTTTTCTTTTTTTATTTCTAGAATACAAGCTGGCACAACGAAAAAAAAGACCTGAAATTTTTAATTATGAAAGTTCTGTTTCTAATATAAGCATTGGTATTGCAGAGCGATTGATTAATTTGTTTATTGCCGGCAGTTTTTATCAACTGTATTATTTGATTTATGATGAGTACCGCATATTTGATATTCCGAGTGGTGTATTAGTTTGGATTGCCTTAATTCTCGCCACAGATTTTGTTTGGTATTGGTATCATAGATTAGGTCATGAAGTCAATTTTTTCTGGGCGGCACATATTGTACATCATCATAGCGAAGAGTTTAATTTTACGGCGGCGGCTAGAATTACAACATTTCAGGCAATAGTTAGAACAGGATTTTGGTGTTTACTGCCTTTTATTGGTTTTCATCCCTCTATGGTAATCACAATGCTTATTGTACACGGAGCTTATTCGTTTTTTACGCATACACAGCTTATAGGAAAAATTAAATGGCTCGAATATGTTTTTGTTACGCCATCTGTTCATGGGGTTCATCATGCTTCTGACGAGAAATATTTAGATAAAAATTACGGTGATATGTTTACGTTTTGGGATCGTCTTTTTGGTACTTTTCAAGAGGAAGAAGAAAAACCAAAATACGGTTTAACACATCCTTTAAAAAGTTATAGTTTTCTGTGGCAGCATTTTCACTATTACTTTGAAATTTTTGAATTATGGAAGCGTTCACAAGGTTTTAAAGCAAAATGGAATGCTATTTTTGGAAGTCCTGCACATATGGATCAAGATATTCGTCCAACATTAGAAAAGCGTTTTTTACAAGATAAAAGCAATCCAAATCAAAGGCTTCGTTTTCGGAATTACCTTTATATTCAATTAGGAATCTGCACTTTATTACTAACGGTTTTTACCTATTATTTTGATCGTTTAAATGCACTAGATAAAGGCTTTGTTCTGGCGTTAATACTTATAACATTAATTAACTGCGGTGCACTTTTAGAACAGCGAAAATGGATTTATTATCTGGAATACGTTCGTATTTTAATGATAACAACTTACTTCTTATACGAAGAAAATCTAACGATATTTTTCTTTGTTCCCTTGGCAATTATGATTTTTGCAGAGCAATTGTTTTCACTTAGTAAATTGTATCAAAATATTATTTTACAATTAGAAACTGCTGAGTAAAAAGAACAAATAGTCAACGAGAATTCATTATAACTGTGATGTGTTTTTTTATCGAGATTAACGGACTTGATATTTTTAAAACCTGTGCGGCATTATTTAATTAAGTTAATTTTTAGATCATTAGTATTTATTCCAATCAATAAATAATTTAGTTGCATCTATCTTGAATTGAATTTGAGCAATGAACCCGATACCTTCTAAAAGATATCGGGTTTGTTATTTTGTTTTAATTCTAAAATTTGGAATTTAATAATCTAATGTTTGTACAGTTTAACGTGATTACCAAAAGAGTATGTGGCAGCAATGGTTGGACCATTATAGCCCCATTTAAAGAAGCCGTTTAGTCTTTCTTTTTCAGCATCAATTCTAATATTTAAGCCTGTATATCCAGCAGTTAAGCTAAAATTTTTATAAACGTTATACAATACGGAAAGATTGTAACTCAAAATACGGCCATCAATATCATTTATTTTTATAGCAAAGTAATTAAAGTTAGCATATAGACCTACTTTTTTGCCCAATACAAATTCTCCCCAAAGTCCAATATCTGGCAGTGGCGCAGTCACTCCAAAATCATCATTATAGGAAAGCTGCTGTGTTTGTCCGTTCAAACTCAGACCTACATCTACTAACATTACATGCGCACCTATTAAAGCACCTATTTCATATTTTGGTTTTGATATAAAAGCGTAACCGTAATATACTCTAATAATCTGATTGTCTAGAAATGCGGAAACTCTTGCATCTACAGGATAGGTATGATCACCAAATTCTATCTCTTTTTGAAGGACTTTTGTTGATCTTCTATTCAAATAAAAATATTCAGAACCTAGTCTTGATCTTCTTGAAATGCGCCATTCAAAAGCCGCAGTAAATGATTCACTGCTTTTATTAAAACCGAGATCCTTTTCAAAATCAATCATATTTCCAAAATTACCATTATTAGTTCCCACTTCGACTTGTGTATTGTTTACAGGGAAAAACGCACCAGCTGTAAATTTAAAACGTCTTGCATGCCAAGGCAAATCGTCAGCGTAATCTTGCAGGTCGTCGAAGTTGTTTTGTACGGTGGTTAAAGTGTCTTTTGTTGATGCATCTGCTACAATTTGTGCATTAGATGAAAGATACGAGAACGGAATTATCAAAAAATAAAATAATCTTTTCATGAGGTTTATCTTTAAATTTATTGATGAATTTTTAACAATTAAAGTTAACAAAAAAAATCATTCATTTTAATTTTAGGGGCTTATTATTTGATTATCAGTAGTATAATTTGAGAGTTTTGTTAAAAGCAGTCAGCGTGAGGGATAGCAGCAGTCCTGTCGAAGCAGCGCGAATAGCCCGACGTCATATAGAAAAAGCCCCAATGAACGCAAGGTAAATTGGGGCTTTTTTTATATGGGGGCACGCCCATAACTTCAAAATTTTGAAACTGTTTTTACTCTTAAACTCTATGATAATCTGCCCGCCAGTGTACAATGGCCTTTTTGATAGAATCGCCCGAGAGGTTATTTTTAAGAGCATCATCGATTAAAGTGAGAACTTCGTCGTTTGGAGCAAAACGAAGTGCAAATATTTGGTCATCGGTAAACTTATGCTCGATTTCTTCAAACCTTTTTCCAGTGAGTGTAAAATAGCGATAGCGAAGTTCTAAACGTATAATTCGGTTTTGCAAAGTAAGTGCGTAATGCTGGCGCAGCATATAAGCAAGAAAAATAGGGAGCCCAAAAAGAATACTTATAAATGACCAAATAAGCGTATCTGCTGAGGTAAAAGCAAAGTACAAACTGCTTAGAAAAAACAGAACTGCAAGCGGATAAAATACAAAATGATGTGCGGTATAAAATCGTATATGATTGTAGTAGGTTTGAATTTTCATAATGTAGAATGTTTATATGAAAGTAAAAAAAATAAAGCTACTCTAAAAGAATAGAATAGCTTTTTTTCTCAAAAATAAACTAACATAACCAATGTTTCCTTTATCGTAAAAACTTTTTACAGTTTTACTTAGTAATATATTTATAAGTCTTATTAAGTGTCAAATTGTCAATATATTGACTTTGATTTATAATAGTAAAATTAGGTTATATGCAGCCATTGTTTGTTATATCTTGAGTTTCAAATGTTATATGATTTCAATATGAAAAATTATAAAGTGGCTATGATCTTCCATTCTTCAAGCTTTGACTGCATTGATTTACTTGCATTTGCAGGACTTGTTGAGGGCAGTGTTATAAGTTGATAAGTATTGTGAAGCGTAACATATTTCTTGAAAAACTGTGCCGCTTTTTGACCGTTAAACAGTATGGTTTTTATATTAGGATGTTGTTTTAGAAAGGTTTCAAAATCATTCGCGATTTCATTATTTATAGCGCTGTCTAGACTTCCAACTCGGTCGCAATACTGCAATACATCCCACAAAGCGATTTTATTCTGAAGTAAAAAAGCCTTTTTTATTTCGTAATCATTGCTGAAATCTTCATTGAAAATGGTAAACAAAAATTTCCAGAAATTATTTTGATTATGTCCGTAGTACTGATTGAGTTCTAAAGATTTTGTTCCAGGCATTGTACCTAAAATTAGTATCGTCGAATTCACTGAGCTGATGGGAGCGAAGGAAAAGCTTTTCATTTTATAAAATTAATAAAATAAGGTTCTAAGGAGCTAAGATTCTAAGAAAAAAAAGCTAAGAACCTTCCTCAACGTCCAAATCGATAATACTCTAAATCAGTATTTTTTTTGTTATTGATTGAGTCTAAAATAGAATTCATTCCCATCACGCTGAAAGTAATTCCATTTCCTCCGAAACCTAAAATATAATGCTCGTTTTTTTTCGAATTTGGTTTCCCAAAATACGGCAGGCCATCTTTGGTTTCTCCAAAAGTTCCTGCCCAGGAATAATCTAATTTAAAGTCAGAATTCGGGAACCTTTTTTGAAATTGTTTTAGCAAAAACAGCTCTTTTTTAGAAAGTAGATTATCTCTTCTTTTAGGATCTTTAAATTCTTCGTCGCCTCCGCCCATAATAATTCGGTTGTCTGAAGTAGCGCGATAATAAAAGTACGGATTTGCTGTATCCCACAGTATGGCATTTTTTAAGCAAAGCGGAATCTCCTCGATAGATTCAGACGCAATCGCATAAGTACTTTTTAAGTCGACTATTTTCTCATTTAAAGTTTCGGTACTTTCGTAACCTGTACAATGAATAACGTGATCTGCTGTAATAGTATATTTATTTTCTGTTTGAGCAATACATCTTCCTTTTTGATTACTAATACTGACGATATTGGTTCGATCAAAAATCTGCATGCCATTCTGCTCACAGTAATAAAGTAAGTCACCAGCTAATTTAAAAGGATCAATAACTGCAGCCGTTTTCGATTCTAATGCAGCAAGAGCATTTAGTCCTATTTTTTCTAGATCCTGCTTGTTGAGCCAGCTCACATCAAAACCAAATTGCTTGCGAACTTTAAATTCGTTTTTTAAAAACGGAATATCTTTTTTGAATGAGGTAAAATAAATACTCTTTTTAAACTCAAAACCACAGTCACTTTTAATAGTATCAATTATTGTTCGAAGATCAAAAATCGCTTTTTTTCCATTGTTGTAACTGTCTACAGCACATTTTTCGCCTCTAAGTTTTATTAATTCATGCAAAGGCACATCAACTTCATATTGAAGTAAAGCGGTACTTGCAGCCGTACTTCCGTTGCAAACATCACGACGATCTGCAAGGACTATTTTTTTTCCCTCAGAAATTAATTTATATGCCATTAAAGCTCCAGTTATTCCGCTTCCAATAATAAGAATCTCAGTGTTGATATCAGAATTGATAGAAGGATAACTAATATTCATGGCATTTTTTAAAGGCCAGAAAGTTTCTGTAGAGCGTAATTTCATTTTTTAGATTTATTGTTTTACAGTTTGAATCGAGTTTTTTTAAGACTCTTTCTTAGCATTTTCTTCTTTTTGTTTTTCCTGTTTTTCTTCTTTAGTTTTCGCTGCTTTCTCTTGTTTTTCTTCTTTCTTTTTCTCCTTTTCCTTCTCTTTTTTCTTGAAGTAACCTCTAAACAAGAAATTGCTTTTTGCCGCCTCCATATTGTCACTAAAACCTTTTGTTCCCGTTTCTAGATTAGAGAGCGTATTCGAAACACTGTTTGCCATTTTATCGTCACGTACTAATCTTGCCAAAGCTCCATTTCCATTATTCATGCTGTGACTAAAAATGGCTAGCTCTTCAGAAATAACGCCTACATTATCAACACTTTTTTTAACACTTTTCATAATGTCGTTCATTTCGATACCGTCAATAGAAGCTATTGCACCATTGTCTTCAATAATTTTTTGTGATTTGGTGCCGGGAGAAATAGTCAGCACTTTGTCGCCCATTAATCCATCAGAACCAATACCGGCACGAGCATCTGTTTTTATAAATTCTCGTACTTCATCTTTTATAACCATTGACACTACAACTGAGGAATCATTAATTAGTCTGATTTCTTCAACAGTACCAATGTTAATACCCGAAAAGCGTACGTTGTTTCCAACTTCTAAACCGCTGACCGTTTTAAACTTTGAGGTAAGGTGAAATGTTGAACCAAATAGGTTTTTTTGTTTTCCAATAAAATAGATTGCGGTTATAAAAAGTAACAAACCAATTGTTACAAACATTCCTAATTTCCAAGTATATCCAGATTGTTTCTCCATGATTTCTAAAGTTTTTTTATTTAAAAAACGAACGAACCCATTTGTCTTCGTCTTTTTCTAATTCGTCATAGGTTCCTTCGGCATGAATTACTCCATCTTTCAGCACTATAATTCGATCTGCCGTCATTTTTGCACAAGCCATATCGTGCGTAATTATTATAGCCGATGTTTTTTGTTTCTTTTTAATTTCAAGAATCAGTTCGCTGATTTCTCTCGAAGTAATTGTATCTAATCCAGTTGTAGGTTCGTCGTACAATATGATTTCAGGTTTTAAAATCAATGTTCTAGCTAAACCAATTCTTTTTCTCATTCCGCCAGAAAGTTCAGATGGCATTTTATCTACAGCATCACTTAAGCCTACATTTTCCAGAGCTTCCATAACTTCATTTTCAATCTCTTCTGAAGATAAATCTCTTCTATGTTTGCTCAACGTAAAAACGAGATTTTCCCGCACCGACATTGAATCATACAATGCACCGCTTTGAAAGAGAAAACCAATTCGCGCTCTTATTTTGTTAAGGTCATTTTTTTTGAGTTCCAGTATATTTTCATCAAAAACAGTTATTTCGCCTTTGTCCGGAGCGATCAATCCAACGATACATTTTATAGTTACCGATTTTCCTGAACCAGAACGCCCTAAAATCACCAAATCTTCACCTTTATGTAAGTTCAGATTGATGCCTTTTAAGACTTCGTTATCTTCGCCAAAAGTTTTATGTAAATCCTTTATAGCGATTATTACATCTTGCTTTTTAGTTTTTGATCGTGGTTCTATATTTTCTTTTTCTTTAATCATCTTAAAAAAATAAATCAGTTATCTGTACTGCGAGCATATCGATAATAAATATGGTTAACGAGGCTGTTACAACTGCAGAGTTTGCAGCTTTTCCCACGCTTTCGGTTCCATTTGCGGCATTAAATCCTTTAAAACATCCAATCATTCCAATAAAAAAACCAAAGAAGAAAGTTTTAATTGTGGCAGGAATCAGATCTAAAAATTCAAGAGACTGTATAATCTGTGTTAAGTATCTATAAAAATTGACATCGCCATGAATGTTTATTCCAACATAACCGCCAATTATTCCAACAGCATCAGCAAAAAATACTAATACAGGCACCATTAAAGTACAAGCTAGAATTCTAGTTACGACCAAATAGTTGTACGGATTTATTGCCGAAACTTCCATAGCGTCAATTTGTTCTGTAACTTTCATAGAACCTAATTCAGCGCCAATTCCAGACGAAATTTTTCCTGCGCAAATCAAAGCAGTAATAACAGGTGCAATTTCTCTAATTAAGGAAAGTGCGACCATTCCTGGAAGCCAGCTTTCGGCTCCAAATTTTACTAACGTAGGACGAGATTGCAAAGTGAGTACTAAACCCATAATAAAACCTGTAATCGCTACCAAAGGCAATGATTTATAGCCAATAACATAACATTGTTTCAAGAACTCTTTTGTCTCATAAGGAGGAATTAAAACCTCTTTAAAAAACTTCTTTGCAAACAAAGCTGCCTCTCCAATTTCTGTAAATGTATTTTTTAAGCTCAGAATCAAAATGTTTTATTTTAAAGTTGCTTTGGTATTTGAAATCAATATTTTAACAGTTTTTTCTCCTTTTCTAATTATTTACGAAAGTTACCCTGATAGTTGTTAAAATTATTTACACAACTCTTCTGGAAGTTTATATAATTTTCATTGTGAGTAGATTAAACTAAAATCTGGTTGAATGTGATATAACAAAAAATCCCTTTCATTAAGAAAGGGATTTTAAGGGTTTAATTGAAATTTGGTCAGTGTTTCTAAGAGTTTATGGCAAATCCAGTTCGAGATTTTAGCAGCGGAATTACTTTAGATTGCGATTGTGCAAAATTTTCCATTAATAATCTTGCTGTTAAATAGCATATCGTAGATTCGGCACCTTGATTTAAGTTTACATTTTCTTTTTCGAGTCCGTCATAACCTCCGCCGCTTACGGGATTATACATAATTTGATTTAAATGATTTTTACCTAAAAACCAGTTAAAAGCAGTTTTCATTTTATGTTTATATTCGGGAGTTTTAAACGTATTGTAAAATGCATTTAAAGTTTGAATGGTGTACGAAACATCAATAGGCTGTTCTCCAAATTGTTCTGGTTTTGTGTCTTTTTGATACCAGTTTTGATTTGAGATTGGTTTGAAACTGCCCTCTATAAATGTTTTCGAAATTAAAAAGTCTAATGAATCTAAAGCCGCTTTTTTGTAAACAGGTTTATTAGTAATTAAATAAGCATACAGCATCGATTCTGGCAGAATACCATTTGCATAAGTTAAGTAATTCTCAAACCACTGCCAATCTTCGGTGGCTGTGCTTTCATAATTAGCAAGTAGTTTTGCATTCAATTTATTGATAATCGCTGCCATATATAAATTTGGAGTTGCGGCATAATATAAATACAAACCTTTTGTAGCAAAACCAATTGAGCGCGGCGACTGAATAGTTTCGGCCCATTTTAAAGAATTCAATAAGCATTTTGATGCCTTTCTTGAAATTGCTTCTGGAAGAATAGCAGCAATAGAAATTACTGTTCCTAAAGCCCAAATAGCTCTTGCATTTGAATCTTCTAAATTAACTTCGGCATTTTGCTCGATATGCTCGCGGTAATCCTGATCGACATAATTAATGAAATTTCCTTTTGGTTTTTGACATCTTTCTATGAAATCCAAATAAATTAAAATGTACGGAAGATCGTCTTTATCCTGCGTTAGTTTATAATGCATGCAAAAGGCAATCAATGCGCGAGCATTATCATCTAAAGTATAACCAGATTCTAGATCTGGAATAGAAATTTTGCTGAACTGAATGATACCAAGATCTGTTGTTAATCTTTTAATGTGACGTAATTGTATTTTAGGATAGCTGTACTTAATTTCGGCTGGATTTTTAATCAGTTTTTTATACGTGTTAATGTGAATTATTGCAGTGTTTTCCCAAGAAGAAGCTCTTGTTTTTCTAAAAGCATTAACTCCCATTTCGTGTCTTAGATTTTCATCCGAAATTAATTTAAGCGTCGATTCTGCAAACTGATCTACATTACCAATATCGACTAAAATACCGCAATCTGAAGTTAAAACTTCTTTTGTATGCGGAATTTTTGAAGCTACCATTGGGCAGGCACAGCTCATTGCGTATGAAAAAGTGCCACTTACTGCTTGGTTTGGATCTTTTGAAGTGAACAAATAAATATCAGTAGCTTTTAAATAATCTAAAAGCTCATCAGTATCTAAATACTTATTGATAAAACGAACATTATCTTTTAAATTCAAATCTTCAACAAGTGCTTCAAGTTTATTTCGGTATGCATCAACACCATCTTTTATTAAATTTGGATGCGTTTTTCCAATTATAAGGTAAAGTACATTTGGCTCTTTTTTAATGATTTTTGCCAAAGCCTGTAAACCAGTTTCAATATTTTTTCCTTCGCCAAGTAATCCAAAAGTAGATAATACTAATCTGTCTTGAATATCATATTTTGCTTTAGCTTGATAAGGAGTTTCATAAATTACAATATGAGTGCCGTGCGGTACAGTTGTTATCATGTCTTCGGAAATATCATATTCTCTAATCAGAATTTCTTTAGACTGATTTGTCATTACAAAAACGGACTTACTGTAGCTTAAAAGTAATTTTACAAAAGTTCTTAATTCGTTATTCGGATTTGGAATAACACTATGGAAAGTAAAGGTTACGGGTTTTTTTATTGTATTTAAAAAATCTAATAAATGGTCTCCGTATTGACCGCCGAATAAACCAAATTCATGTTGAATATGAACTAGTTTTATTTTTTCATCTTTATTGATTTCACTGGCAGCTTTAGCATAATCATCTCTATTTTTTGTGTTTAAGGTAAAAGCCTGTGTTGAGTTTGTCTTGGGTTTATCGACCAATTCGCAAATTTCGCAGGTAATCGATTTGCCAAAAACATCAGTAATGCCTTTAATGGTATCTTGAGTATAAGTAGCGATTCCGCATTGCGTGGGAGGAAAAGTCGAGAGAAAAACTATTTTTGATTTATTTGATATCGTCTTCATGGGAGTTCTGTTTAAATTCAATTAATAAGTCAGTTAGGATTAATGAATCCATTGTAATTTTAGTAGCGGCAATATTTTAGGAGTTGTCAAAAACAATTCTCCTAATCCAGAAAATAACATAGTCTGGCTACGTATTTTCAACGCAGCAATCTAGAGGTTTAGTAATTGGTGTTTAGTTTCGAAATTAATTCCGAAAGAGCATTTTGCTCAAATAATGCAATGCAGGCTTATTAGACTTAGTTTTTGTTTTTGTTGGCGTTTGATGAATCAAGCGTTAGTCAACAGAAATGGTAATAAAGAAAAAAGACGAACAGTTTAATAATTAGAGATTAGTTTTAAGCTAATTAGAGGTTTGAGTGTTCTTCAAACAATCTATATAAAATTATTAATCAAGTCTATATTTTTCTTTACAGAATACAATTGAACTGGTGAAAGTAAATTGTGTATCAAATAGAAGTTTCTTGTTGTTTTTTTTGAATCAACAGAACATTTTATTTTAGTTTTAATAAAAGTATGATTCTTTTTTGAAATGAAAAGCTAAAATTTTGATAATTCTTTTTTGAATGTAAGTTTTTGATAGTCAGTTTTCTAGTTTTTAATTTTAGAATAGAAAAACTAGCGATAGGTGTAGTGCTTTTTCGTTATAAATGCTATCGGAATACCAATACAAAATATCAAAATTAATATGGAAAGCAATAAAGGAAAGTCAAACTGTTTTGATGGAAGTTTAGGAAATGTAATTGGAAGCACAATAAGATTCATCACAATCCAAACGAATATGCCATACAAAATACCAGAAACCACGAAGTTTTTTTGTAGAAAAGGAAAATAAGGATAGATTTTAAAGAAAAAGAAGGCAAAAGAAAAGGCAATAAAATAATGAAGAAGTAAGCCGTATAATGCCATTTGAGATCCGCCAACATAAGCTTCCTGTTTAAAAATACCACTGGCAATTGATTGTAGAATTTTTACAGCCGTTGTTTTGTGCAGTACTACAGCATAAATTAAAATTGCAGCCAGAATATCTAAAGTTCCTGCCAATAAGCCCGAAGATAAAACAGTTCTTGATTGTGATTTCATAGCATAAATTTTATATGAGTTAAATTTTCTTTATTGATTTTAAAATTTTGTTTAATTGATTTGTGTGACGCTTTGTATGAACGAGTACAAAATTAATCCACTATTAAATCGTGAATTTGTCAAAACCTGGAACTTGAAAATCAAGACAAGTTAAAGTTAAATCATATTTTTCAGCTGAATCTAATAAATCGAATTCAATTTTATGAAGTTTTTCAGTCAGCGCTTTTTTATTGTATTCTTTTTTTTCGGGCTGTAAAAATATAGGAGCATCCATTTTTATGTCGAAGTTTAAAAAAGAGCTTCAAGATCCTTTACTTTTTCTTCGGGATTTCGAGTTGTTTTCTCCGTTTTTCCCGCAAAAAGTTCAGGATAACCAGAGCCAGCCAATACAATATGCTGTACGGTTTGTCCTGCTGTCCAACTCCCTTCGTATGGAGTTATATTTATCTCGTTTTCAGAGAATGACGAAAATATTTCGTTTAGATCATGAAAAGTTTGTACTATATTTTGTTTAACTGCTGCTTTCATATTTTTAATCTTTAAGTGATTATTATACTGATGTTATCCACCAAGTATTCCCGAACGGATCTGTTACACCGCACGTTCTCCCATAATCCTGATTACTTAAACCCATTAATGAAGCGGCACCATTTTCTAAAGCCTTTTTATAAGTTTCATCAGCATTAGGAACATAAACAAACAAATTTGCAGTTTGTTTGGGCCAGTCAGCAACTTCATCGGTAATCATTATGGTACTTCCGTTTAAGGTAATTTCGGCATGCATAATGGTTCCGTCTTCGCGTAGTGCTTTAGTATGCGTCTCTGAAGCGCCAAAAACGGTTTTTGTAAAATCAATAAATTTTGATGCGCCCGGTAAAATTAAATAGGGCATTATGGTTTGATGTTCTGCCGGAATATTCATTTTGCGGTATTTTAAAATTTTGGATTTTAAAATTACAAATTTTTATTGTATTATTTTGTAATTCAGTTGATTATGGTTTTAAAGGAGCACTTCGCAATGAAAACCAAATGAATTTACGAGCTCTATTATTTTGTGGTTTAAAATTTTAGAATCGTTAATTCGCAGAATTTTATCGCAATCTTCAAGATCAAAATTGATAGCGCTGTTAGGAAAATGCTCAAGAAGCTTTCCCACAATCATTACTGATTGCTCAACTTCTTGAACATTTGTTTTGAAAACTTCTATCATCATTTGCAGATTTTATAAAGCGATATTTTTATAATGCTCAATTTTGTGATAATAGATATAAGAAACAGCTAAAATCACTAAAAAGATTAATGGAAAGAAACCTTGAAAGCCAATTCCATCAACCGCAAAATGGCTGATTGAAGCGAATATAAAATCGAAACCAAATCCGGCATAAGCCCATTCTTTTACATTTTTAGGAACTGACGGAATCACTAAAGCCAAAACACCCAAAATTTTGAAAATCACTAATGCACTTCCAAAATACTCTGGATAACCTAAATGTCTGATTCCTTCTTTAGCCAGTTCAGTCTGAGAAGTTAATGCCGGCATAACGCCTTCGAATAGAAAAATAATAATTGTCGTAACCCAAAAAATAATTTTTGCTTTTTTCATGTGGTATTTTTTAAATAGTTATTAGTTAATGTATTACAAATGTAATGATCTTATATTTCTGATAAAATACACATTTACGACTATTTTAGGGGCATTTACGACAAGTTTCGTTAGTTAGTTGTTAAGTTGTTAGTTGTTGCTTGGCTTTACCATACAGTTTATCATCCCGAGGAACGAGGGATCTCCACAAGAAACTCCGCAATCAGAATCGACAATCTTTATGGAGCTCCTAATGAAGATCCCTCGTTCCTCGGGATGACAAGATTGTGTTGACTGCTTCATTATGCTCAGCATGACACATACTACAAAAGAATTAGTATTAGAAAACCTTTGTCAAAGTTTCAAATTTTGACAAAGGTCTAACGCTATGATTTGGAATTTAAAATTTACGCCAGTTGGTAATTCGTAATCAAAAATAAATCCTCAAAACCCAATCTTGTATAAATGCCTTTTCCTAAAGCTGAAGCTTGTAATTGTGCATATTCACAATCAGCATCAATTGCTTTGTTGATAGCAAATTTCATGATTTCTTCGGCAAAACCTTTTTTGCGCATTTCTGGAATAACGCCTACACCATGAATTCCCATTGTTTTTTCGGTTTGAAAAAGGGTAAGCGTTCCAATTGGTTTTTCTTCAAAATGAACTAGATAAAATGCTGCATTTTCGTAATTATGAACCAATGTTTCTTTACTGATAACATAACTAAAAGACAGCGGATAAATATCAGACCAGGTTTTGGCATCATCTTCATTTAAAACTCTTTTAAAAGTTAGATTGTTTTGAATAGGGAGTTTTTCGCTCAGTTTCAAAGCCATAGCCATCAATTGAATTCGAACAGAAAATCCGTTTTTTTCAAAGATTTCATTTGAATTACTTCCGAAAATATCCCAATATGGAATAACTAATTTGGGATTTTTCCTCATTGTTTCCATAATCTGTGGAAGATTTTCTTCGCTTATATCTTCTCGAAACCATAATCGGTTTGGCCAGCCAGAGTTTTCTATTTGAATAAATTCAAAAGGATCGTTTTTATGATAGGAAATAAGAGGAGTGGCAACAGTTCTCCAAAGCGCTGTCAGGTTGTCAATATTGTCTTTGATGAGGGTTGTATTTTTCATTTTGAATATCAAATTTAAATCTGAAACAAAGATAAAATTAGCTTTTCAAGAAAACCTTTACATATGTTGATTTACAAATCTTTTTCCAAACTTTTTCTAATTCGGCTTAGCTGAGTTGGAGTAATTCCTAAATGCGATGCGATATGCAATAGCGGAACTCGTTCTGCAATACTTGGATGTTTCTTCAGAAATAGGAGAGTAGCTTTCGAAAGCTAGCTTTAGATTGTTGAGGTATATTTCTTTATTGAAAGACATAGTTAATCATTTTGCCACAAAGACGCTAAGAGATAAAGTTTACTGCCACGAATTTCACGAATTTTCGCGAATTATTCTAGAGTAAAAAAGAAATTAGTGAAAATTGGTGCAATTTGTGGCAAACATAAAAAGTTTGGTGCCTCGACGACTTTAGAGCAAATAAAAAACCGCCAGAAACTCAAAAGCTTTTAGCGGTTTAATCAGAAGTTATTTGTAACGTTTTAGAGTTTAATCAGCATAATGATAAATGCTTCTTTTTACGGTATTATTTATTTTTTCGAGCGTTACTTCTGTCACACCGCCTTCATAATTCATAGCAATAGCCACTTTATCTTTAGTGATTTGATATTCAATTGAGATTAACCCGTTTTTATTTATTTCAACAGATTTACTTTCGTTTGGAATGGCACTTAAAAAATATTCTGACTCTTCGACTTCTTTATTTTTAATAAGATTTTGATACACATTAGCAAGATCGGTATCTTTTAGAATACATTCTCTTCCAGATCCCATTTCTACTTCGATGTCTTTACAATCCTCTTTTTCCTCTGCCTTTTTTTCTTCTTTTACAACCGCAGTTGTATCTGTCGGCTTAGTTTCTGATTTAACTTCTTCATTTGAATTGGTTTGTTTGCAGTTTACAAATAGTAAAGCTAAAAGAGCAAGGCATGTAATTTTCTTCATGGGTTTTGATTTATTGATTAACAAGATTCAAAAGTAAGGAAATATGCGCATATTTTTTATTGGAAACACAGAAGCAAACCAATTTTTAAAGTTTTTTTAGTTGTTAATTGATGAACTTACGATACAGTTTGTCATCCCGAGGAACGAGGGATCTCCGCAAGAAACTCCGCAAACTAAATCGACAATCTTTGTAGAGCTACTTGTAGAGATCCCTCGTTCCTCGGGATGACAAGATTGTGTGTAGATCTGTGAGAAATAAAAACTTCGCACCTTAGTGTCTTTGCGGCAAAACTAAAAAAACGCCATGAAACCCAAAGGTCTCACAGCGTTTTCATCTCAAAAAATAGATAATTAACGGGTATTGGGTATATTATTTCCAGCCACCGCCAAGAGCGCGGTACAAATCTGTGTTGGCTGTAAGTTGTTGTCTTTTAATATCAGCAAGTTCTAGTTCGCTTTGCAATAGATTTGCCTGAGCTGTTAAAACTTCCAGATATTCTGCCATACCGTTTTTGAATAAAAGGTTGGCATTTTTAATGGCTTGTTGTAATGTTTTTACTTTTTCTTTTAAGAAAGTTTCCTGCTGCTGTAATTTCTCTACTTTAACCAAAGCATCCGAAACTTCGCTAACAGCAACTAAAACAGATTGTCTAAAACTTAAAACTGCTTTTTCTCTTTCCGCGACAGCGATATTATATTGCGTTCTCACTCTTTTGTTGTTTAAAAGTGGTTGTGTTAAACCTCCTGCAACAGTTCCGAATAATGAAGCTGGAATGTTAAACCAATTGCTGGCTTCAAAAGAGTTTACGCCGCCTTGAGCCGTGATTCTCAAAGCTGGATATAAATCGGCTTTTGTGATTCCTACGTTTGCGTTGGCCGTTTTAAGAGCCAATTCAGCGCTTTTTACATCAGGTCTTCTGCTTACTAAGGCAGATGGAATTCCAACAGCTGTATTGTGTTTTACTTCAATTGAACTCAAACGAATTGTTCTTTCTTTAGAATCAGGAAATGAACCAGTCAAAACACTCAAAGCATTTTCCTGAATCGAAATATTCTGTTCCAATAACGGAATCAATTGCGCTGAGTTTAATTTCTGTGCTTCCGATTGTTGAATTGCCAATGTAGTAACCTGACCAGCATCGTATTTTAATTTGATAATATTGGTTGTACTATCATTTAAACGAAAATTTTGTCTGGCAATATCCAATTGAGCATCCAGCATTAAAAGATTATAATATCCTCTTGAAACATTGGCTACAATATTCGTTTGCAGTGCTTTTTTAACTTCTGCAGATTGTAAATATTCTGCGTAAGCGCCTTTTTTCTGATTTCTGATTTTTCCCCAAATATCCGCTTCCCACGAAAGTGAAGCTCCTGCAGAAAAGTCATCAATATGATTTTGACCCAACGCCTGACCTAAGTTCTTACCTGTAAAACTATTGTCAGAAGGATTGCTGGTACTTGCGTTTACGAGTAAATTAACCTGCGGTACATTTCCCCATTTTGATTGTGAAAAACGGTAATGTGCAATTTCAATGTTCTTTTCGGCAATCTGCAAATCGTTGTTTCTGGCAACGGCACTGTCGATCAATTTGATAATATCTTTTTCTGTAAAGAAGTTTTTCCACTCCACATCGGCAATACTTGTTGTATCACTTGAAACTGATGCATTCCTGAAATTCTCAGGAAATGCATTTTTTGGAGTTTCAATATCCTTCGAAACTTTACAGGATATTAAAGTCGTGATCAGAATGGCGAAGGTCACGATTTTGGTTATATGATTTTTCATTTAGTCTCTTTTTATTAAAATTTTTTTATCCGTTGGGTTTAGTTTTTTAAACACATAGAAACATAGTTTTTTGAGGATTAAAAAAAAGGCGTTTCACTTATTTTAGATGCACATAGTTTTCTATGTGTGGAAACTAGTTTCTTTTATTCTCTTTTTTCGAAATAAGAAATCTATGTTTCTATGTGTTAAAATATTTCCCCAAAAAGGTTAAATTTCTGTACAAGTATCTTTTCTAGTTTCAAGATCTTTTGAGATTCTGTACGATATATATCCGATGCCAAATATGATGGCGACAAGGATTGTTGTGATATAGTTTTCCATATATTATTTTTCTTCGTTATGAATTACGGCAACTGGTTTTCCAGAAACCTTTTCTTGTAAATGCTGGAAGATGATGAATAAAACAGGAATGATAAACAAGCCTAGAATTACTCCCGAAATCATACCTCCTGCAGCACCAATACTAATAGAGTGGTTACCTTGAGCTGATGGTCCTTTGGCACTCATCATAGGAACTAAACCAACAATAAAGGCAAGAGACGTCATGATAATTGGTCGCAAACGCAATTTGGCTGCATCGATTGAAGCTCTAACTAACGCTTGTCCTGATTTTCGTTTCTGCACGGCAAATTCGACGATTAGAATGGCATTTTTGGCAAGAAGTCCAATCAGCATGACAAGAGCAACTTGTACATAAATATTGTTTTCGATTCCAGTTAAACCAATAGCAACGAATACTCCAAAAATACCTGCAGGGATCGATAAGATAACCGCTAAAGGAAGGATATAACTCTCATACTGTGCAGCAAGTAGGAAATAAATGAATATCAAACACAGCAAGAAAATTGTAGCCGATTGCCCTCCGGAAGAAATCTCCTCACGAGTTTGGCCCGAGAATTCAAACCCGTAACCTGCAGGTAATTGTTGTGCTGCTACTTCTTCAATTGCTTTAATGGCATCTCCGGAACTAAATCCAGGTTTCGGAATGGCATTAATAGAAATTGAATTAAATAAATTGTATCTAGAAGCGGTTTCTGAACCATAAATACGAGTCAGTTTTACTAAAGTATTTATTGGAACCATTTCGCCTGTTTTGTTTTTTACAAAAACTCTGTCAATTGCTGTTGGATCAGCTCTGTCTTCGATATCGGCCTGAACAACTACACGGTAGTATTTACCAAATCGGTTAAAGTCAGAAGCTTGTGCACTACCAAAGTAAGCCTGCATCGTTTGTAAAATGTCTTTTACATTAACACCCAATTGATTTGCTTTTTCATCATTAACTTCCAATTGCAATTGCGGATAATCGGCTTTGAAAGAAGTAAAGGCAACTGCAATTTCAGGACGTTTCATTAATTCTCCGATAAAGTTTTGAGAAATACCGCTGAATTTATCCAGTTTTCCTCCCGTTTTATCTTGAAGAACCAAATCTAAAGCCTCAACGTTACTAAATCCGGGAACAGTTGGGAAACTGAATACGAAGAAACTTCCGCCAGAAATAGCGCCCAGTTTACCACGAACCTGATTCATGATTTCGTCAATGTTTTTGATATCACCGCGTTCTTCGTTTGGTTTAAGCAATACGAAAACCACTGCTGAAGATGGACTTGTAGAATTTGTCAATAAGTTGAAACCTGAAATCGCTGTTACGAATCTTGAAGCATCTAAACCTCTTAAAGTATTCTCAGCTTCGGTCATTACTTTTTGAGTTCCGTCTAATGATGTTCCAGATGGTGTATTTACCGCAATCGCGATAAATCCTTGATCTTCTGTAGGGATAAATCCTGCAGGAGTTGTTTTTACCATTATAACAGTTGCTATAGTAATTAAAGCCAATCCTCCTAAACTCAACCATTTTCTTCTAATTAGGAATTTAAGCCCGCCAACGTAACGATTCGTTAAAGATTCAAAACTGCTGTTGAAAGCGGTAAAGAATTTTTCTTTAAATCCTTTTTTCTGATAAGGTTCATTGTGATCGTGTGCTCCGTGATTATCTTTTAAGAATAATGCTGCAAGCGCTGGACTCAATGTTAAGGCATTTACTGCTGAAATTACAATTGCAATCGCCATCGTAAAGGCAAACTGACGATAGAACACTCCTGTTGAGCCTTCCATAAAACCAACCGGCAGGAATACAGCAGCCATTACCAGCGTAATCGAGATAATAGCACCCGTTATTTCGTGCATTGCTTCATGGGTTGCGATTTTTGGAGACAATCGTTTATGCTCCATTTTCGCATGCACCGCTTCGACTACCACAATGGCATCATCGACCACAATACCAATCGCCAGAATTAATGCGAAAAGCGTTAAAAGGTTGATCGAAAATCCGAATAACTGCATGAAGAAGAACGTTCCTAAAATTGCTACAGGTACAGCAATAGCCGGGATTAATGTTGATCTAAAATCTTGCAAGAAGATAAATACCACAATAAATACTAATATAAAAGCTTCTAATAGAGTATGTTGAACCTGTTCGATAGATTGGTCAAGAGATACTTTTGTGCTATAGAAAATATTGTGTTTTATGCCTTTAGGAAAATCTTTAGAAGCCTTTTCCATCATTTTATTGATAGCAATCTGGATTTCATTAGAGTTAGATCCTGCTAATTGAATCACCCCAATTACAACTCCTTTTTTACCATTTAAACGTGTTAAACTGTTGTAAGAGTAAGCACCAAGTTCAACTCGCGCTACATCTTTTAAGCGAAGTACTGAACCATCTGCATTAGAACGTATAGCAATATTTTCATAATCTTCAGGTTTAGTTAATTTCCCTTTATATTTAATAACGTATTCAAAAACTTCTTTGCTTCGCTCTCCAAATTTACCTGGAGCTGCTTCCAAACTTTTGTCTTGGATTGCTCCCATAACTTCGCTTGGCGTCACTTTATAAGTTGACATTTGTGTTGGGTTTAACCAAACACGCATAGAGTAATCTTTTACACCACCAAAAATACTGGCAGAACCTACACCCGGAATACGTTTTAGTTCTGGAATAATATTAATCTGTGCATAGTTGGCAACAAAAGTCTGATCGTATTTTGCTTCATCATCAGTATACATACCAATTGCCATGATGAAACTGTTTTGCTGCTTAGCTGTAATAATACCTTGCTGTACAACCTCGGCAGGAAGCTGGCTCGTTGCCTGTGCAACTCTGTTTTGCACGTTTACAGCAGCCTGATCCGCATCTGTACCCAGTTTAAAGAAAACTGTAATAGCCAAGGTACCGTCATTACTGGCTGTAGAACTCATGTAAGTCATGTTTTCTACACCATTTATAGATTCTTCGATAGAAGGTGCCACAGAACGTAAAACCGTTTCTGCGTTTGCTCCCGGATATACCGCCGTTACCAAAACCGATGGCGGCGCAATATCAGGAAACTGTTGTAAAGGCAGTTTAGTTAAACCCAATACCCCCAGAATTACCAATAAAATGGAAATTACGGTTGCCAGTACAGGTCTTTGTATAAATATTTTGAACATTGTCTTTTAGAATTATTTTTGATTAGTTACTTCGGCAACTTTAGTTGATTTTTCAGGCTGAATCGCTTGTCCATCCTGAAGTTTGTCAATACCGCTTAACACGATTTGGTCACCCGTTTTTACACCTTCTTTAATTAAATAATTGGTACCGCTTTTACCTACAACGGTAATAGGCATTTTTGTCACTTTGTTGTCTTTGCCTACAGTGAAAACAAATACTTTATCCTGCATTTCGACTGTAGCAGCTTGCGGAACTAAAATAGCATCGTTATGGTTTAATCCTAAACGAATTCTTCCTGTGTTTCCAGAACGTAACGTTCCGTTTGCATTTGGGAAAGTTGCTCTAATTGTGATTGCACCTGTAGTTTTATCAAATTGACCGTCAACCATATCGATTTTTCCCGTTTGAGGATAAGCATTGTTATCAGCCAAAATCAAAGTAACTGGAGGTAATTTTTTGATTTTATCGCCAAGTGAGCTTCCCGCATATTGAGTCTTAAAGTTGATAAAATCTGTTTCGCTCAAAGAGAAATAAGCAAATACTTCGTGAACATCAGATAAAGTGGTAAGCGCTTCAACATCCGATGCAGAAACTAAACTTCCTTGTTTTTTAGGCAGTCTTCCAATGTAACCGCTAACTGGAGCAGTAACATTAGTATATCCTAAATTAATTTTAGCAGAACCTACCATTGCTTTTGCCTGTTCGATATTTGCTGCAGCAATTTTTTGAGAAGCTTTAGCTGTTTTTAACTGATAATCAGAAACTACTTTGTTTTGAACTAGCGGAGTCAATTTATCAACTTCTAAATTTGCGTTGATCAATGCCGCTTCTGCAGCGTGAAGACTAGCCAAAGCATTATTTAACTGCTCGCGAAACGGACGTTCGTTTATTTTGAATAAAGTTTGTCCTTTGCTTACATAAGCACCTTCGTCAACAAAGATTCTGTCAAGGTTTCCGCTTACTTGCGGACGAATTTCAACATCTACAGTTCCTTGTATAGCAGCTGGATATTCAGCGTCAGTTGTTGTATTTGCACTTGTTATAGCCAAAACAGGTAAAACCGGTGGAGGTGGAGCAGTAGGCGCCTGATTTTTATCGGCACAGCTGCTTAATACTAGGGCCAGAATAAAACTGGTTATAATTACATTTTTCATTTTCATTGTGGTTTTAATTGGTTGAACATTTTCTCGGATTAAATTCATTGGTATTCTGGCATTCTCGGGATTCATATTTAATTGAATTAAATTATCTAACATTGTTAAGTAAATGTGCACAAACTTCTATACTTTATATCTTTTTTAATTTATTTTTAAATCACTATTAAAATATTTAACGGTGTTAAGTAAAAGTCCAAAAAAAGAGCTTTTATTACCTCTATTAAATTTTCTAACAGTGTTAAGTGAAGGTTGTAAAAAAAAGGATTTTATGTTATCCTGTTTAAATTATTTTACACTGTTAAGTAAAAAATCAAAAAAAAACTATTGTATTGATTTGATGATACCGCCAATGGCATCTTTCAAAATTTGAGCATTTATTGTTTCTAAAATATCACTTTTATTAATGATGTTGATGGCGATTAAACCATGAATAACAGAAAAGAAAGTAAAATATTTTTGTTTAATGATATCTTCACTAGGATTGCTGTCTTTCATAACTTCAGCAATAACACCAGTAAATAATTTGTAAGGTGCTTCCTGAGCCGAGCATCGCTGTGCACAGCACGTCATTTGAACACCAAACATTAACTGATACATTTCAGTATTAGTAAAAGCGAAGTCCCAATACGTCATCCACATGGCTTCTAATTGATCTTCGGGTTTCTCAAACTTATCGATTGCAATTTGCAATTCTTTAGTCAGCTTAATAAAACCTTTGCCTGTTAGTTCTTCTAATATTGCTTCCTTATTCGAAAAGTATTCATAAATAATAGGAGCAGTATATTCGATTCTGTCGGCAATTTTACGCATACTCAAACCATTCCAGCCTTCTTCTTTTACGATATCATAAGCAGCGCCAAGAATGTTATTTCTTGTCTCTTCTTTTTGTCTTAAAATTCGATCTTTGCTAGCCATTTTATTCGAGTATTAAATCGTTTAACACTGTTAGGCAAATGTATGGCGGATTTTCTAATAATGAAATATTTTTATCATAATATTTTCTTATCGTACAATAAGTGTTTTTAAAATTCTTTGCGAAGTACTTATTTTATTGAACTTTTAGTTGGAATGTTTTTTTTAAGTAGCAGGTCTTTTTCGTTTTATAAGACCATTTGTCCCGCTCTACATTATATTTTTTGTGGTGAACCCCACCACAAAAAGATACCACTTCGATCGGGGCTAGGCAAGAAGATGTATTTTTTCATTAGATTTAACAAAATAATTATATGGTTAGCTGGACTGAAGTCCAGCTCTACAATATTGAACGAACTTTTGGTTCTTTTGAATTTTGAGATTATTTTTTTTTTCGATTTTTTCAAAGCATTTTTTTCATTTCAAAAAAAACAAAAGTTCCAAAGGAATAATTTATATTGTAGAGCTGGACTTCAGTCCAGTTTACAAATAAAACGTAGAAACAGCAAAAAACAGAATACAAATTCGCGCGCTAAATTTTTTTCGTAACATTACAACAAAAAGAAATGAAACTAACAACTATCCTAAAAACCACAATTGCAATCTTAATTTTCCAGAAAACCTTTTCTCAGGAAACCAAAAAAGAAACTGCGCCGCCACAATACACAATCGAAAACTGTGTCAATCATTTTGACATAAATAAAGCGACCAAAACCAAAGTAGGTTATCAATATTGGTTTGCCGATAAAAATTTCACACAAGAGAACACACTCAAAATGAGCATTGTTGAACCTGGAAAATCAACTCACGCGCCGCATCACCATCCCGAAGAAGAATTTTTCTATATCTTAGAAGGAACAGCCGAGTTCTTTTTAAACGGAAAAACCGTTACAGGCGGTCCAAATACCAGTTTTTATTGTCCGCCAAATGCCGAACACGGAATTAGTAATGCAGGAAAAACAGACTTGAAATATTTGGTAATTAAAAAGGATTTGAGGTAGGTTGTTATTAATTTGCTCATATATTTTGATGTTTTGATATAAGAAGGCTCAAACGATAGTGAACCAATAAAAAGATATTTATAGAAGAAACTCAATATAGAATTACCTCAAATTCCATAAAGAATTACCTCAATCTTGTCATTTCGACTGAAGGGAGGCACATGAGATCGCAAACTCATGAAGTAAATCGCACAAGTATATCGACAAGGGTTTGTTATAGAGCAAAACTTATTCAAAATGAAAATCAAGAAATTCAAAAGTTTCATTAAAACTTCTTATCAATTCGATTTTTTTATCTCTCCGCCATTTTTTTAATTCTTTTTCTCGGGCAATTGCTTCCTGTATCCAAGTAATTTTTTCGTAATAAACTAAAAACTGAATATTATATTTAGCTGCAAAACTATTTATATTTAAATCTATATTTTCTTTATGTTTTGAAAGTCTTTTTTTTAAGTTGTTAGTAACTCCAATGTAAAAAGATGTTCGATGTTCATTTGTTATAATATAGACATAGTAACTATGAAAACCAAGTTGCGGATTTAGCATTTTGTATTTTTTGTACGAATATACTTATTTTTTTTAGGTTGTCATTTCGACCAAAGGGAGAAATCACACACGTATATCGACAAAGATAGTCGACCTAGTTTGTGGAGCTTCTAGTGCGATTTCTCCTTCCAGTCGAAATGACAAGATTGTGTCAAATCGTACAGTATGTCAATACTCACAGTTTGTCATTTCGACCAAAGGGAGAAATCACACACGTATATTGACAAAGATTGTCGACTCGCTTTGTGGAGCTTCTAGTGAGATTTCTCCTTCCAGTCGAAATGACAAGATTGTGTCAAATCATACAGTATGTCAATACTCACAGTTTGTCATTTCGACCAAAGGGAGAAATCACACACGTATATCGACAAAGATTGGCGGTTTAGATTGCGGAATTTCTAGTGTGATTTCTCCTGCCAGTCGAAATGACAAAAATGTGATAAATGTTTGCTGAAATATAGATTTCTTATATTTGATAAAGGAAATATATTAATCGAAAGAAAAATCTTTCTTTTTGAAGTATTTTTCTCTATATTTGAACTTCTTAAATCTTCACATTTAAAATAAAGTAAACTTTGCCTTTATGGTTTGATTTGTACTTAAAATTACAATGACACACCAGATTTGGCTTTAATTCACTAAATGGAAGACATGAAAACAAGAACCCTTTCCAAAGAAGCCGAAACAAGGCTGATTGATTTTTTTAACCATGTTATAGATCTCGAAGATATGGCTAAAGCATTACGACAAGTAAATTATATTTTAGCTTTAGGCGTATTGCGAGAACACGAAACCCTCCAAACCAGAATAAATGAGTTAGAAAACGGCTTTTTTTGGTTGAATGAATTAGCTGAAGTTTTGAATCCTTATTTGAGTGAGGAATAAGATTTACAAAATAAAACCTCGGTTTTTTAAGATCGAGGTTTTATTATTTGTATTGTTGTTGAGATTTTGATGCGTTTACAAGACTCATCTTTAGGTTAAAAACAGATTTTTGTTAGAGATTTCAGGTTGTAATCTTTGTTATATTTAATTCAAATGAAAAATTCAAAAAATACTATAATTCATATTCTTTGTTTACTAATAATTCTTGTTGTATCGAATGGTTGTTCTTCAAAGCACATTAAAAAGGTAAATCAAGATATAAAAACAGACTTTGGTATAACGGTGACTTCGCCTTCACAAGGA
This sequence comes from Flavobacterium sp. FlaQc-30, assembly GCF_044005885.1. NCBI lineage: Bacteria > Pseudomonadati > Bacteroidota > Flavobacteriia > Flavobacteriales > Flavobacteriaceae > Flavobacterium > Flavobacterium sp. FlaQc-30. The sequence continues at coordinate 126,055 of NZ_JBIPCO010000011.1, forward strand.
ATATTTTTTGTTGAAAATCAAAAAGTTGCAGCCTCAGAAGAAGAAATTGAGATTCATAAAAAAACGGCAGATTCCATTTATAATACATATGGCCCGGCAACAGATAACAGATTTGTAGGCAGAACAAACGCCAGAGAATTAAAATTTATTACTGCTAAAAAAACATACCTTATCGATATTACGATGCTTAACAAAAGAACAGCAATGGTTTTGTTTGATGGTAAAAATAAACCTGTTTTAAAGTACAACCCTAAAAAATATAAAAGTATTGTTGAAAAGCATTTTATTGCCAATTCTAACTAAAATAGCACCCATGCAAAAAAGCAAATACAGTATTATTTGTATCCTTTTTTTCTTTAGCCTATATTCTTTTTCACAAGAAAAAGCGACCGATAGTCTAACTTACAATTTTTCATCTTATGTAAAAGGAGCAGACAAAACCAAGGATAATACTTATGTCCGAAAAGTAAATATTTATAAGTCAGATATATCAGATCAAATCATCAAGTATACTTTTTTGTGTATGGATTTTAAATTTGAAGGTCCAAATAATGTTTCCTACATTCGAAGAGTTGCTTATGTTTTTGATGAAATTACAGTTTTGGTCAATCCAAACGGAAAGATAATTGATGTTATAAAACCTGAGGATATGGATAAAAGATGGCAGGAAACAAAGGAAAAGATACTGCTTAGTTATTCTGGTTCGGCAATAACAAAATATTTAGAACAAGTAGAAGAAACTATAAATAACAAGCAAAAGCTAACTGATTTTTTGCAGTCAGACGCCATGTACGGACTCTTTTTAAAAGGGCTTTCACAAATAAATAATCCTGACCAATTATCGAAGATAAAATTTAATAAAAAAGAGGATTTAAAAACAATTGCACCAAAATCGTTATCAAAAGATGGTAAGGAACAGTTTGTCATCAAAAAAAATACCCTTATAAAAGCTGTTAAAACTGGTGAATCCGTTAGATACGAAATTGATTTATTGCCATACCAAGAGTAATAATTTTTAAAATATTTACATAGGCAACACATCCATATTGGGGAGTTGTTTTATCTTTATTTTGTGTTTACAAGCGTGATTTTTTGTATTTGCGCTGTTCTTCTTTTTTGGATTGTTTATTCAATTTCTATATATTCAGAGTTTCCTTTTTCGTTTCCATTTGTCAGCCATTCCCAATCCAAAGACAATTTTATTTTATCATTCTCTGTCAAACTAATTTGTGCCAATGCTTTGCCCGCTTTTAGCTCATTATCTGTAGTCAAGCATTGATAAAGCATATTTAATTCGTTGTCTTTTAATTCTGCAATAATCTTTCCGTATTTTATTGTTCCTCCAAAATAGTCTGCGGTCACAAGATTTCCGTCCTGATTATAATTAAAAACAGTTTCTGTATTTACTTGTCCATTATTTGAATTTTGAATTAGGGCAAACTTTTTATTCTTGAAATTAAATTTACTCATATTGTTTTGCAGTTTTATTTCAGTTGCTTTAAGTTACAATTTAGTTCTTAATTTGAACTCTGAGCTAAGTTCGCATATACAAATTTGAATGGGCAAAAATTATTCGATATTGTGTTTGTGTTTTTCGAAGTATTCTACAGCCATTTCCAGAATTTCTTCTTTTGTAGTGAAGTTGTATTTTATTCCATCATTAGCGACATACAATTCGCCGAGTTTAGGCGTGTAATGTTTTCCATTTGAAGGAAATGATTGTACAAGTGTCATCCAATGATTTCGATGTTGATCTTTGAAAGAAAATAAAGTGTTTTCTGATATTATAAAAGTAGTTCCGTTATCGTGATCTAGAATTGAAGCACTTTTACTGCTGTCATAATTGCCAAAAATAGTTACATTGGGGTTGTATTTTTTTGACAATAATTCCGTTATTTTTGGTGTTAGCGGCATGATAAGTGGTTTTAGTTTTTTGAGTAGGTCTCGTAAAATTAAGACTACGGTTTTCAGTTATTTTACTAATATACGACTTTTTTGTGTCACAATACGTCTTTTTTTTAGTCAAAAAGAACAAGCAGTTTCGATTATGAAATTTATAAAAGAAGATAAAGTTGAGAGACTTTATGTAGTGTGGGGGAGGATTGCATTTTAATTTTATCCGTAATGCGACAACACGAAACCCTCCAAATTGGACTAACCAATTTTGAAGACAATTAGTATTTGCTTAATGAATTGGTGGAGATTTTTAATTCTTATTTGAGTGAGGAGTTAGGTTTATAAAAATGGAAAAAACCTCGCTATCGGACGGAATCGCTCAGCCTGACAAAATGTTTACGTGCAGTTTATCATCCTGAGGAACGAAGGGTTACACGCGACAATAGACAAAGATTGACAATGAATAGCCCCTAGTTTTAACTAGGGGATTTGATGATGTTTATAAAAGAGAAGGCTTTAGCCAAAATGCGTATTTTTTGGCTAAAGCCATTTTTCTTGAATTTATTTATACCTCCAGTTAAAACTGGAGGCAATTGATTTTTTTAATTAAAATGTAATTTTTAAAGCTACAAAAGAGAATTCCGGAGGAATGAAATATTTATAGATTCATAATACGTGCCGTACCAAAAGCTCCAGCGGAGCGACATATCATAAATAAGATTTCACCCCGCTGGGACTTCTTAAAAAATTGATTTATTTTTTTTCAGGACTAGACAGATTATGAAATTAAAAACCTCGATTTGTTATGATCGAGGTTTTTGTTCTTAGCGATATAATGTGCTCATTACTTTGCGGGCACGGATTGCAAATCCGCGCTATCGTTGCGGAGATATATCTACGCGATCGGGTTTTTAAAACCTAAATACCACCATTTTGAAAGAAAATATATTTATTATTTGTATAAAACATTAAAAAATATATTACTTATGTCTTTACTTATTTCTTATGTTTGTCACAACTAAATGCAACCAATGACATTAGCCGATTTAATTAAAGATTTTATTGACACAACAAAAGAAAGATTAAAAACTCCGATTTCAGGAGCATTTTTATGGTCTTTTATTATTTATAATTGGAGACCATTATTTTTATTACTTTTTTCTAGTGCATCTATTGAAGATAAAATTATTGTAATAAATCATGAGTATTGTAATTTTTGGGCAATATTTTGGCCAATAGTAATAGCAACGTTTTACACTTTGTTTATACCTAAAATAATGTTGTTAATTGATAAAGATTTAGCTCCTACAAAAGATGAAAGGGTTACGACAATTTATGAATCGAAAAAGCATTTAATAATCGAAAAGACAAAGGTTGCTCATGAGGAATTTTTGTTAAAAAATGCTGAATCTGGAAATAAGGAAATTCAGAATTTACAAGATGAAAACGCAACACTTAAAGGCCAAATTTCTACTCTGCAAGACAGCATTAAACAAATAAATGAAACAAATAAAGCTAGTAACGATCAAGTCAATAATAGTCTAAAAACTGCTAATGAGACTATTAGTAAATTGCAACTGCAAATTGCTCATTCCAATGATGTAAGAGATTCAGTATTAGCCTTTAAAAATTTGCGAGACAAAATTATTAGAGAAATATCCAGTTTGGATACAGAATTAGCAAAGGAGTCATTAAAAATAGTTGATTCATTAAGCTTTGATGAATACTTAATATTAAAACAAATTGATAATAATACAACAGAACCTATTCATTTTGATAGATCACCAAATACTATCATTACATTAGAAGACTTATCAAATAAGAAAGTGCTGACTTATCGAGTTGTTGATAATGGTTTAGAGGTTACTTTTACCGATTCTGGCTTAATCATTTTAAACACAATCAAATCGATTTAAATTATTAACGAAAAAAATATTCTATGTCAAATCAAGATAAAATAACAATTTATGATTTAAAATTGCATGAAACTGTAATTATTGATTCTTACTCTGGTGAACAATCATCTAAGTCGTTTACAGTTGTTAGAGTTCCCGGAGGCTGGATTTATAGAACTGAAAGAATTGAAGGAAGTAAAGAAATATTAAGTAGTTCTGTTTTTGTTCCACTAGATTATGAGTTCCAAAAACGTGAAAACGATTATTAATTAATGTAAAACCTGATTTAACAAGACAAGCGAATGGATTTTTTCGAATTTTTAAAAGACTTGAATGACACAGCCAAAGAAAGATTAAAAACACCAATTTTAGGAGCTTTTTTACTTGCTTTTATTGCTTATAATTGGAGACCACTATTATTGTTAGTTTTATCAGATGCCTCAATAGAAGATAAGATTGTTTTTATAAATAAGGAATATTGTACTCCTTGGGGAATTATAATTCCATTGATTATTGCTACTATTTATACTATTGTTGTTCCCATATTATCCGTTGCTATTGATAAGTTACTGATATCAACAAAAAAAGGAAGAATCAAAAATATATATGCTTCTAAAACAAAAACTGTCGAAGAGAAAATTGAATTAGCAAAAAAGGAATTTGAACTAAAAAATATTGAAACTGGTAATAAACAAATCGAGGATTTTCAAACGCAAATCAGCATACTTGAACAAACAAAAGATCAGATGAATGATTCTCATAATTCTATTGTTCTTGACTTTAATAAACAGCTTTCTGATGCAAATGTTATAATTCAGGAGTTAAGGAAAGCAAACAATAATCTTTCCGATTTAGTCAATTCACAAAAGAAACTAATAGAATATCCGATTGATTACAAAGTGAAAATGATAAGTGTCAAAGTTGGTTCTGACGGAGTAGTTGATTTAATTAATAGTGAAAATGACGAAGACTTTTTTAAGTGGGGAGAAGTAATAGGTTTCTTTGCTAGGGATTCTAATAATGCTTTAAAAATTACTGAAAATGGACGTACATTTAGAAGAGAAACTAAAAAAGAATTTAACAGCGGGAAAGTGCAGAACTTACAAGAGTTAAGGATAAAAAAGGAGAGTGAGCCTCGCATAGTTGAGATAAAAACTAATAAAAATAATATATTAGGAACTAAGTAAAAATTCAAATAAAAAAATATACAACTATTTTCGTTAACATTAATTTCATGCACCTGAAAGAAGGCGTAAGGCGTAGCTTCGGCTCGTGCATTTTTCAAGAGAATATTTTCTGTGATGTTTTTTTTAATTAAATTTTGGCATTTTTTGCGTTCACTAACAGGATGCTAGCTATCAGGGAGTATCTTATATAATTATTGAATATCAATTTACCAATATCAACAACTACGTACTTTTACCTGATTTATCAAAACAAAAAAAAGAACAGCTCCTCCAATTAAAGAAGAACTGCCCTTTTTAAACAAATTTTTAAATTTGCATTCCTAAGAATGCGTACAGTTTTTGGTAATCACTAAAATAAAGACAAAACGCAGGTTATTCGTTTATAGCATCTCCTTCTTTAGTTTCTTCGCTGGCAATTTTTACCAGTTTGTCTTTTGGGTTTAAATCGCCGAATATTTCGATTTTATCGTCGATTTCTCTACCTTTTTTTACGTTAACTCTTGTTGCTTTGTGATTAAGTACTTTGATTACAAAAACGCCTTCGGCAGCATTTACCACTGCTGATTTTGGAACTACAAATGTGCTGTCTTTTGCGTTTAAAGGCAATAAAACTTCGGCAACCATTCCCGGTAATAAATTTCCTTTTGTGTTGTGAACGTCCATTTCTACACGTTCAGAACGTAATTTTAAGTCTAAGGCGCCGGACATTCTTGTAATTTTAGCCGTAAAAGTATCAGGCAGAGACTTTACATTAAAACTCATTTCTTCACCATTGTGTAAATATCCTGTGTATAATTCTGGAACAGAAACTGCCAAACGCAATTTACTTTGTTCCTGAATCGTTAATAATGGTAAATCTGAACCTTTTCCTGCCGGTCCGACAAATGTTCCTAAATTAACATTTCTAGCTGCTACAACACCATCAAAAGGAGCACGAATTTCTAGATATCCTCTCATAATTGCGACTTCTTTATGCGCCGCAATTGCCGCTTGTAATTGTGCATAATCAGAGTTCTTTTTTCCGCTTGCCATTTCAAGATCGTTTTTAGAAATCGTTCCTTCAACTTTACTTGTTTCGTACAAACGATTGTAAGTGCTTTTGCTGGTAGCATAAATGGCTTCCATCGATTTTAATCTCGATTCGGCAGCAGCCAATTGCGAACTGATTTCTGGCGCTTCAAGAACAATTAAAAGCTGTCCTTTTGTAACTTTAGAACCAATGTCGACTTTTAGCGTTTTTACAAAACTGCTCACTTTTGCATATAAATCTACTTGCTGGAAACCTGTTAATTCAGCAGGTAAACGCAGTTCAGTAGTCAGCTTTTCTTTTTCTAAAAGAAACGTTTCTGTTTTAGGTTCGATTTCTGCCGCAGCGGTTTCTTCTTTTTTTGAATTACAGCTGTTCAGGAAAAATAATGCTGCAAAAAACAGCGGGCTATATTTTATAATTTTAGTGTTCATTTTTTGGTTTTATATGATTATTGCCTTGTTTTATAAAAAAGCGTAAAGGATAAAAGTTATCGAAGTTTTTTCACCACGATTAGACTTTAAGACTTTCGACTTTCCAACTTTATGACTTTATGACTTTCGGCTTATTTAATGATGAGATATAATGGATACTTTCTTCGTCTTCAGGATCTAAAGAAACGGATTGTGTCGATGCTTTTTCTTGTGCCCAGGCAAATATTTGCGGTAGAATCAATAGTACGGCAAAAGTCGAAAATAATAAACCGCCAATAACTGCTCGTCCTAACGGAGAAACTTGATCGCCTCCTTCGCCATGACCAATTGCCATTGGTAACATTCCCGCAATCATCGCAACGGATGTCATAATAATCGGACGAAGACGCAGCGCCGCAGCTTCACGTGCTGATTCTAATGCGTTGCCGTTTATTTTTCGCAATTGTTCTGCATTGGTAACCAATAAAACAGCATTTGCAATCGAAACTCCTACAGACATAATAATTCCCATATAAGACTGTAAATTTAAAGTTGAGCCTGTTAATGTCAGCATGATTAAAGCTCCCAAAACTACCGCTGGAACTGTTGTTAAAATAACCAGCGAAACTTTGAATGACTGGAAATTAGCGGCCAACATTAAGAAGATTACAAAAATGGCAACCAATAATCCTACTTGCAAACTGCTTAATGTTTCTTCCAATACTTTACTTAAACCAATAGGATTAATGAACAAACCACGAGGCAGTTCTCCTAAAGATTTAATTGTTACAGAAACATCTTTCGCTGCCGTCCCCAAATCGGTTTGATTGATGTTTGCTGTAACTGTAATGTATGGCATTGCCCCTAAATTGTCATTTTCACCGCTTACAAAGCCGGGTGTAATTTTTGCAACGTCGCTCAAAACAGGACGAAGCGAATTTTTTAATAACGGAATTTCTCCCATATCCGTTTTACTTTTCATTTGATTCAATGGTACTTGAACCTGAACGTTGTAGGATAATCCGGCTCTTTCATCAACCCACATATTTTTTTCGGTATATCGAGATGATGAAGTCGAAGCCACAAGAGAACGTGAAATATCATTCATATCTACTCCAAGTTCAGCAGCACGCGTTCTGTCAATATCAATGTTCATTGCTGGATAATGAATAGGCTGACCAATTTGAACGTCTCTGAAATACGAAATCGCTTTTAGTTTATCGACAATTTGATTGGCGTATAATTCATTTCGTTTTTTGTCTTTTCCTGCAATTCTAATTTCAATTGGAGTAGGAGAACCTTGGCTTAATACTTTATCTGTTAACTCGATTGGTTCAAAAGAAACTTTAGTGTCTGGCAGTACTTTTTTAAGTCGTGCTCTAAAGTCATCTTTAAAATCATCCATATCAACGTGATAATCTTTTAAACTTACCTGAAAAACGGCTTCATGCGAGCCAGCCATGAATAAATAAATTGGATTAATGGAGAATAAAGATGGGTGTTGTCCTACATAAACAGAAGAAATTCCGATATGCTCTGGTCCAACCATTTTTTTCAATTCTTTTAAAACAATTACGGCTTGTTCTTCCGTTCTTTCCAAACGCGTTCCGTCTGGAGCACGAAGTCTTAATTGAAACTGACTTGAATTTACTTTTGGAAAAACATCTTTTCCAATAAAAGTAAGTAACACAATAGCTAAAACTGTTGCAGAAACTAGATAAACAATACTCGTTGCTTTTTTATGAACAAACAATCGATCTAGAGTTCTCATAAAACGAACTCTGAAACGTTCAAAAGCACTTATTTTTCCGTCTTGATTGGTATCTTCTCTTTCAACCATTACTTTTTTCTGGCTGATTAAGTCTTTTTCAGATTCTGGTGTTAAACCGCAGGCATTAAATTCGGCTTCATCGTCTGTAATTTCTGGCGTGTGTTCATGTTTTGGATGTGCTTTCATTAACCAGTTTGCCATTACAGGAACAAATGTTTGAGATAATAAAAATGAAATTACCATCGAGAATCCAATGGCTAAAGCCAAAGGCAAGAATAAAGCTCCTGGAATACCAACCATTGTAAATGCAGGCGCAAAAACGGCAAGAATACAAAGCAAGATCAATAATTTTGGCAATGCAATTTCTTGACACGCATCCCAAATGGCAAGTGCTTTTGGTTTTCCCATATCGAGATGCTGGTGAATGTTTTCAATTGTAACCGTACTTTCATCTACCAAAATTCCAATTGCCAGCGCCAATCCGCTTAAAGACATTAAGTTGATAGTTTGCCCGAACAATTTCAAGAATAAAACTCCCGAAATAATCGAAATAGGAATGGTTAAGATTACAATTAATGCGGCACGTTTATCTCCAAGGAATAATAAAACCATTAAACCCGTTAAAACAGCTCCAATAATTCCTTCGGTAATTAAACTTTTAACGGAATTGATTACATAAACAGATTGATCAAATTCATAAGATAATTTTACATCTTCGGGTAACGTACTTTGAATCTTTGGAAGTTCAGCTTTTAATTTCTGAACCACATCCCAAGTCGAAGCGTCTCCCGCTTTTGCAATACTAATATAAACTGAACGTTTTCCGTTTACTAATGCATAACCTTGCGTAATATCGGCACCATCTTTTACGGTGGCAACATCGCCTAATTTTAAGTTTTGAACGCTTCCTTTAAATAACGGAATGTTTTCAAAGTCTTTAACTTCTTTAATCGTATTGTTTGTTGGCGTAATATAGTTTTTATCGCCCATTCTCACGTTTCCAGAAGGAGCCGTTTGGTTGTTTACACGAATCGCTTCTACAATTTGATCGGGTGTCATATTGTGCGAACGCAATAAATCTGGATCAACGTTTACCTCAATTGTTCGTGGGCTTCCGCCGAATGGTGCCGGCGATAATAAACCTGGAATCGAAGTAAACGAGGCACGAACATAAACGTTGGCTAAATCCTGTAATTCGTTATTTGACCTGATTTTACTGCTCAATACCAATTGACCAATTGGCAATGAAGAAGCATCAAAACGAATGATAAACGGCGGTTGTGTTCCGGGAGGAAATGCCGCCTGAATCCTGTTCGAAAGTGAACTTAATTCGGCTGCAGCCTGCGCCATATTTGTGTTTTCATAATAGGTTAATTTCATAATCATTAACCCTTGAATGTTTTTGGTTTCTACTGATTTTACACCATTGGCAAAAGGCAGAATGTTGACATAAGTCTTAGCAAAATAAGCTTCCATCTGGTCTGGAGTATAACCTCCAAATGGATGCGCAATATAAATAACCGGCAAGTTCATTTTTGGCAGAATATCTACCTTAATGTCTTTGATGGCACCAATTCCGAAGAAAAATAGACCCGCAACCAATACTAATATGGAGATGGGTTTGCGGAGTGCAAAACGTATTAAATTCATTAGGATCTATAATTAAAATTCATTTATAAATAAGTCAAAATTGCCCGTTGCAGCGACTTTCAATAAGTACGACTGCCATACATTATTATTGACAATATCTCGGTCGATTTCGGCACGGTTTAAAGTGTAAATTGTTTGAGTCAAATCTGTTAAATCCGTTAAACCATTTTTGTATAAAGTCGATTTTTGAATGTAAGCTCTTTTTGCCGCATCGACCTGAATAGGAGCTTCGACATAATTATCCATGGTAATTTTGATCTTATCTTCGGCAAAAGTCAATTGCGATTTCAATTCTCTGTCAGCCTGATTGTATTCTTCCTGCAAAGCTTGCGAAACAAATTTTTGAGCGCTCACTTGTTTGCTTGATCTAAAAGGAGTTGTTAAATTCCATGTAATTCCAATTCCAACCAAATAATTACTGCGATCTGGATTTACGCCATCCCAATAATTTCTGCTGAAAGCATGTTGATCTGTTGCATAACTATTCTCAAACCCTGAAGCTCTGGTTTGCAAAACACCAAAAGCACTCATAGTTGGATAATAAAAACGTTTGTATAATTTTACCTGTTGATTGCTGTAATCAATTTTAGTTTTATAAAATTGCAATAAAGGATGAAGGCTGTCTGTTGCAGTATTTTCTTTTATAAGTTCTTTTGGAATTTGAGTTACAAAAAGCGTGTCTGCAGCAAAATCCTGAGGCGCAACACCCATTAAGTCAACCAATTTATTGTTTTGTTCTTTCACGAAATTCTTTGCAAGATTCAAAGCAATTTTAGCTTTCGAAACCTCGGCAGTTGCCAATGTTGAATCTACGCCGGCTAATAATCCATTTTTAACCCTTGCAACAGCTGTTTTTTTGAAAACCTCTGCACGGCTTAAATTCTTCTGTTGCGAAATCAATAATCTTTGGCTTGCTAATAGATTTAAATAAGCGGCAGAAATTTTGATTTCCTGTTGGAATTTTTCCTGTTCTAAATCTTTTTCCTTGGCCTGAACATCAATTTTAGACAGGTTGATTTTTTCCTGTGTTTTTCCAAAAGTGAAAAAATCCCAGTTCATGTTTACCAAATAAAGTGCTCCAAATGCTGAATTCCAGTTTTGTTGCGGAAGTGGAAGTCCAGACGAAGCAACTCCAAGTCCGCCAAAACCATAAAGCGGTCCGTTTTGCCCGTTTACAGTTCCGTAATCTTGCTGAGCCGATAAATTCAAGTTAGGCAGATAATCACGACGAGATTGTTTTAAAGTCTCTTTTGAAGCATTCGTGTAATTGTTTTTTGCTCGAATCGAACCGTAGTTTTCAAGCCCTGTTTTTATCGCTTCTTTTAAAGACAAGGTTTGAGAGTAACCGATCGAGGCAAAAATCAAGAAAAATAATAAAGTAATTTTTTTGAAATACATAAACTCAAGTGTGAAATTATAGAACAAATTTATTTACCTTGAACTGATAAAAGTCAGGTTAAGTGATGTACTGCAATTATAAATGACAAATTCAATTGGTCATTTTTACGAAATAATAATTAAAATTTTGTCCGTACTTTGTATCCAATTTAAGTTTTAAAAATGAACGAGAAGTTTGACAGTATAGTGGATAATAAATGGTGGCAGGAAATTGCCGTCGTCGCTTTTTCTTTTACCATCTATACGTTAAAAAACGATTGGATGTTGTTTAGTTCTATGGCATCCATTTTAATGGGTATTTTTTTCTACCTGATTCTTTACCTGCATGCCCAGTTTAATCGTTTTTTTCTTCTTCCAATATTATTTAAAACCCGTCGACCAGTTACCTATATATTATTAACGCTTTTTGGAGTTGTGGTTTTCTCAATCGTTTTGTATGAGATTACAACTTTAGATATGTTTAATAATTGTCGTTTATATCAAAATTCGCATCAACGAAGTTATGTTTATCAACTCGCAAGCGTTTTGGGAACATTAGTTTGTATTTTAAGTCCAATTATTGTTTTCAAATTTTATAGAATTCATAAAAGAAGAACAGATGAAGCATTGCTTTTTAATCAAATGCAGTTGAATTCTTTAAAAGGACAATTGAATCCGCATTTCTTATTTAATACTTTCAATACGCTTTACGGAATTAGTCTGGAGTTTCCTGATAGAACGCCGGATTTAATTATGAAGGTTTCGCAATTAATGCGTTATCAGCTAGAAAGTAACAGTAAACAATGTGTGTCTTTAGAAGATGAACTGGAGTTTATAAACAGCTATGTGCAGCTCGAAAAAGAACGAGTAGGGTATCGTTGTGATGTTACTTACGATTGCAAAATCGATAATGAGAATGCCTATAAAATCTCGCCAATGCTTTTAATTGCTTTTATCGAAAATGCATTTAAACATGGTACTTGCGCCATTGAAAAGTGTTTCGTAAGGATTTTTATTACCGTCGAAAAAGGAGATCTTCATCTGCATGTAGTAAATTCTATTCCAACGAAGAAAACTGATGTTGTTTCAACCAAAATTGGTTTAAAAAACACAATCGAAAGACTGAATTTGATTTATGGTAAAAACTATAAACTCGATATTCAGGAAGAAAAGAATACGTATATAGTCGATTTGAAACTGCAGCTGAAAAAGTTTGTGTAATGAAAGATCCAAAAAAGTGTATAATTGTTGATGATGAGCCGGCAGCACATTATGTTTTGGCGAATTATATTAAGCAGAATCCGCAATTAGAATTGGTTTTTCAAGGTTATAACGGCATTGAAGCGATGGACTTTTTAAGAGAAAACAAAGTCGATTTGATGTTTCTAGATATCAATATGCCTGAAATTTCTGGAATGGAATTGCTCAAAATAATTCCGAATCATCCTAAAACTATTTTAACAACTGCTTATTCTGAATTTGCGCTGGAAAGTTATGATTATGGAGTAATTGATTATTTACTGAAGCCTATTTATTTTCCGAGATTTCTAAAAGCAGTTGAGCGTTTTTTCTCTACAGAAAATATAAAAGGAAAAGAAGAGGAAGTTGTTATTGATACTCTAAATGTAAAAGTTGATGGTTATTTTATCGATATAGAATTAGATCAGCTTTTGTTTGCGCAGAGTTTTGGAAACTACGTAAAACTGCATACTCAAAAGAGAACTTATTTAGCTTCTATTACTACAACTGAACTTGAAAAATGCCTGCCGGAAAAGAATTTTATACGAATACATAAATCTTACATTGTGGCTTTGGATAAAGTGGACAGTACTGAAAAAGATTTTGTTAGAATTAGAAATGAAAAACTTCCAATTGGTATTACTTATAAGAGAGAACTTTCAGATCGTTTAAAAAAGTAAAAATTGTTAATAATATTTTGTTTAAAGTTTGATTAAAAGTAGTAATTTTAATACGGTTATATTATAGCTTTTTAATTTGAAACTGAGAAAGTATGAAGAATGTTTTGCTTGTAATGCTCTTTTTGTACAGCGGTTTATTGATTGCTCAGAATGGATTGTCTGAAAACAAGATTGTGACACCGCCAGAAAAAGTGTTGTTTAGTTTTCAAAAGGAATATCCAAATAAAGAAGCAGTTTGGTCACTCAATTATGTTGGAGATGATGATGATGAAATTAGATATGAAGCTAAATTTAATACTGATAAGAATATTAAAGCTCTTGCGATTTATGATAATTTAGGAATATTAAAAGCATTTGAACAGCAAATTCCGTTAAATCAATTGCCGTTGAAGGCACAAAACTATCTGAAGAAAAATTATCAGTCAAAAGCAATAAAAGAAATTGCGGTAGTTGTAGACTATAAAAATGTAACGACCTATGAAGTTGGAGTAGAAAAAGAGGGAAAATTTTATGATCTTGTTTTTGATAAAAACGGAGGTTTTGATGTGAGCATCGAAAAAAACTAAAATGTTTACTTACTAATTCAATTATATTTAGAACGACAAACCCGATAAGATTTTAAAGCTTATCGGGTTTTGTTTTTTTAGATTAAAAGACTGAACAGTTTTACAATTAATTTAGAGTTGTGAGTTAAACTACAAATTCATACCGCCAGAAACCTCAATTCGTTGTGCGTTTACCCATCGTGCTTCTTCAGTGCATAAAAAAGCAACTACTGCGCCAATATCGTCCGGCAGACCAACTCTTCCTAAAGCCGTTACGCTCGCTATACTTTTATTCAATTGTTCGTTATCACGAACTGCGCCGCCGCCAAAATCGGTTTCAATAGCACCGGGAGCGACTACATTTACTTTAATTTTTCTTTCGCCTAATTCTTTCGCCTGATATTTAGTTAAGGTTTCAACAGCCCCTTTCATAGATGCGTAAGCGGCATAACCAGGAAATGAAAATCGTGTTAAACCAGTTGAAATATTTACGATTCCGCCGCCATCATTCATTATATTCAGCGCTTTTTGAGTTAAGAAAAAAGGACCTTTAAACTGAATATTGGTCAATTGATCAAATTCAGCTTCTGTTGTGCCAATAAATGAATTGTGAATTCCGATTCCGGCATTATTTACCAAGAAATCAAATTGATCAGTTTTAAAAGTGCTTTTTAAAGCAGTCTGTACTTCTTTAAAAAAAGTATCAAAACTTGCACTATCTGCTACGTTTAGTTGAAGAGAAGCAGCTTTTTGACCTAAATTTTCGATTTCTTTTACAACCAAGTCAGCTTCATCTTTTTTGCTGTTGTAAGTTATAATTACATCGATTCCTTTTTTTGCAATTGCGATTGCCATGTTTTTTCCTAAACCTCTGCTTCCGCCTGTAACCAGAGCTATTTTTGTTTGTATTGCCATTTTTATATTTGTTTTAATTGATACTGCAAAGATAGGAGCGGGGCAGATTTGGAGAATTGTAAATATCAAATCGATGTTTGCAAAATTCAAATCAAAAAAGTAATTTCTAATTTTTTAAGTTCCAAACTTGAAACGTGAAACAGAACAACTAACTCCTAAAAGCCAAAGGCGTTAAAGAAGTTTGCTTTTTAAAGAAATTAGAAAAATGTGCTAATTCTTCAAAACCAAGCGAATAGGCAATTTCAGAAATATTCCAGTCTGTTTGTTTTAAAAGGATTTTGGCTTCGTTTGTTAATCGTGTACTGATTAATTCGGTTGTAGTTTTTCCTGTGTTTTCTTTTAAAACCTTATTTAAATGATTTACATGTACAGATAGTCGTGCGGCAAAGTCTTTTGCAGTTCTTAATTCTAATCGTTGATGCGGAGATTCTATAGGAAATTGCCTTTCTAATAATTCAGCAAATAATGACGAAACTCGTGCAGCAGAATTGTGCTTAGAATAAAGAGCCGAAATGGGTTGTAATTTTTGACCAAAATGAATCAATTCAGCAACATAATTTCGGATTAAATCATATTTGTAGATATAATCAGAGTTGATTTCTTTTTGTATTTTGTTGAAAATCAATTCAGCTTCTGAAACTTCTTCATCTGAAAGCTGAAAAATAGGATAACCGTCTGAAGCAAAAATTGGAAGTTCGTCAAGATCAATTCCACTTTTGTTTTTAGATAGAAATTCGCTGGTAAAAACACAAAATTGTCCTGATTGATTGGTGTCTTGTGGAAGGTAATTGTATGGAATTTTGGGTGTTGCAAATAATAAACCCTGTTTTTCGATATCGATTATTTTGTCGGCATATTCAGCCCTGTTATTCCCTTTTATCAAACTTATTTTGTAATAAGCTCTTCTGTCATAAGGCATAACCGATTTTCCCTGCAAACGTTCTAAAAGTTCTTTAATGTCAAAAATATTAAAATGTCCAATTTCTTTTTGAATATCATTTGGCAGCAGCGAAGCAGGATTCACATTTGAACCTTCGGTAATATCCTGATAAAATGAATCTAGGGTTTTCATATCGTGATGAATTGCGAAATTCAAATATACAAAAAATAAGTTTCGTGAACTTAATCGCGAAGAACGCAAGGTTCGCAAAACATACACGCATTTTATGTCATTTCGAGGAACGAGAAATCACACGCGGGATTGGGGAAAGATTAAAAATTACTGAATAATTAAAAAAGACTTCCCTGTACAAACTCAGGTTCTGGATTACTTCCAAAAGGAAAAGCATCAATTACAAAAAACTGTTTTGCTTTTGGATCAAATTCTCTAAGAACAATCTCATTACATTCAAATTGAAGATCAATTTCTGTAAATAGTTCAGAAGCAATTTTAAGATTTTCTGGAGTTAATCTTCTTCCTATTGATAAATGCGGATTATCACTTTTCTTAAGATTTAAAGACTTTAATGTTTCATGAGTTTTTTTCATGATGGGCACAAGATTGTTTTTTGAATCTTTGGTTACGCCAATAAAAAAAGCGCCGCTATTTGGGAAAGAATCAAAATGATCTAATGATACTTTAAAAGGCGTAAAAGTGTCAGAAATTTTAGAAAGCTTTTGTTTGATTGAATCCAATTGAGATTCATCAATTTTGAATTCGCAAATTGTAATGTGCGCTTCAGAATTACAGCTGTTATACCATTCGATTTTACTTCTTAAAAAGTCTTTTAACTTTTTAACGGGCTCAATTATTGATTTAGAATAAAATACAACTGAATAGGTTTTTTCCATTTTGAGGCTTTAAATTATTACAAATTTATAGCTTTCCTTTTAAATGTAATCGATGGAGAATTTCAGATTTTAATAAACCGCTTCCTCCTCCAAAATGTTCAATTACTTCAACTTCGGGTTGCTTTTTTAAGCAAAAAGAAGTGAATTCTTTCTCGATATGGTTTTCGATTCCAGAACTTAAAAGTACAATGTCGATTTTGTGATTTAGAAAGTATTCCTGAGCCTCTTTTTCATTATTGAAGGCAATAGCATTCCAATTTTCATCGGCATTTACGAGACGAAGCAAAATAGCTAGAATTTCTTCGTTTTTACCCAAAAGCAAGAATTCGAGAGTTTTCATAATCTTTTATTTAGATAACAAATTTACGAGTATAAAGGTAATGGTAACTTAATCTAGGACAAGAAATCAGCTTGTATATTAGTTTATTACGTATTTTTTATTTAGAATTCGTACTTATTTTTAATTACAACATTTTGAAGCACAATGTACTAGGATTTGTTAACATAAAAATAACGTAAAATAGTACAAAAATGAGGAAACCCGTAATGAAATCTGAAAAGACGGCTGTAGATTTGTCTTATAGAAATACCAAGATTATTTTTTATTTTTCTATGATTAAACTGTTTTTGGAGAAACTTTTTAAAGGAAAATTAAGCACATTCATTTGTGTGGACTGCATTGTATAAATTTGCAATAATACAATAATGTATAATTTTCTTAAGGTTTTTAGATTTGGTTATTTAGTTAATCATATCTAAAAACCTTTTTTTATTAAAGCAGTCCATTGCTTTTAAGCCATTCTGCGCAGTCTTTAGTCCAATATTTACTAGTGTCTTGTACGCCTAATCCAAAACCATGTCCGCCTTTTTCGTATAAATGTAACTCTGCTGCAACATTATTCTTTTTAAGGGCTAAATAATAATTAATGCTGTTTTCTGGTAATACTGATTTGTCATCTGTAGCATGAATTAAGAAAGCTGGCGGTGTTTGAGGAGTAACTTTTTTTTCATTAGAAAAAGTATCTATAAGATCCTGTGAAGGATTATTTCCTAATAAATTGGTTTGTGAGCCTTTGTGTGTTATTTGATTTTCCATTGAAATTACGGGATAAATAAAAAGCGAAAAATCAGGACGTGCACTTGTTTTAAAAGAGGATTCGTATACTTTGTCATCATAATGCGTAGACAAGGTTGAAGCCAAATGCCCGCCGGCAGAAAAGCCCATTATTCCAATTTTTTTCGGATCAATATTCCATTTTGCAGCATTTTGACGTACGTAACGCATCGCTTCTTGCGCATCTTGAAGCGGACCTATATTTTTATTTTTCATTATCAAATCGCTAGGAAGGCGATATTTTAATACAAAAGCTGTAATTCCTAAACTGTTGAGCCAAGCTGCTACTTTGGTTCCTTCTTTATCAATCGCCAAATGCGAATAACCGCCGCCTGGAAGAATAATTACAGCAGTATGATCGGGATTGCTTGCAACGGGAAAAAAGGCTGTAAGAGTAGGTGTTGTAACTAAACTTGTGCTTTGAATAACTCCGTTTTTAAAATCTGGTTTTTCTTTATAATCAGAAGATTTTATTTCATCAGGAATTTGCTCCCAAAGATTTATAGTTTGATTTTGTGCCGATGTTGAAGCTAAGTTTCCAAGTATTAAAATCATAAAAAATGCAGCTTTTTTGAAATATTGTTTTTTTGTGCTTTTCACGGTAAATAGAGTTGTTTAGGATTAATTTTAAGAGAACAGACAGATTAAGAATGTTAAATTTCATCAAAACTTAAATAATTAAAACCAAAATTGAAACATTCTGTTTTTCAGCGGACAATTTTGATGCCGAAAACAGGTTATTTTTGCATGCTCGCAATTAACAAATATATTGTTTAATATTTAATTTAGTAGTCATTTTTTTAAGTGATGTGTTTATTTATGCGACAAATATAAATTTTTATATAATTTATTTGGAATATAAAGATTTAAAACTATATTTGTGCAATCGATTACATTATTTTCGTTTGTTTGTTTCGGATTCTTGATTTTGATCTTTCGAATTTTACTTAATAGTGTGTTGATTTTCCAAAAAACTTTATAACTATAATAAGCCGTTACCATGAATCAAACCGATGCCGTTACCGTAAATCAAACCGTCAAATCCTCAGGAAAATATCGTTGGAGCATATGTGCGCTGCTGTTTTTTGCAACGACAATTAATTATTTAGATCGCCAAGTTCTATCGTTAACATGGAGCGATTTCATAGCTCCTGAATTTCACTGGACAAATAATGATTACGGAAATATCACAGCATTGTTTTCTATATTTTATGCTGTTTCTCTTTTGTTTGCAGGACGATTTGTAGATTGGCTTGATACAAAAAAAGGATTTCTTTGGGCAATTGGTATTTGGTCTGTAGGAGCTTGTTTGCATGCATTTTGCGGTATAGCAACTTCAGGAATTATAACTGGTAATTGGTTCGTAGGATTTCATGGCTCAAAAGAAATAATCAGTACAATAAATGACACTGCGCTGGTAATCAACGTGAGTGTGGCTTTGTTTATTTTTGCCCGCTTTGTCTTAGCAGTTGGTGAGGCAGGAAATTTTCCTGCAGCGATTAAAACTACAGCAGAATATTTCCCTAAAAAAGACCGCGCATTTTCAACAAGTATTTTTAATGCGGGTGCAACTGTAGGTGCTTTAGCGGCTCCGATTACCATTCCATTTATTGCAAAATCATTTGGTTGGGAAATGTCTTTTATCATCATTGGTGCTTTAGGATTTGTGTGGATGGGATTTTGGGTTTTTATGTATGATAAACCTGAAAGACACCCAAGAGTAAGTGCAGAGGAATTAGCTTATATTCAACAAGATGATATTGCAGACAGTAAATTAGAAGGTTATGTACCGGAAACAACTTCAAAAGTTTCTTTTGTAGACTGCTTTAAATACAAACAAACTTGGGCTTTTGCTTTTGGTAAATTTATGACAGATGGTGTTTGGTGGTTTTTCTTGTTTTGGACGCCTGCTTATTTAAGCTCTGTTTACGGAATGGATTCAACAGAAGCGGCATTGCCATTATTTGTATTGTATATGATTACATTATTGTCAATTATTGGCGGATGGCTTCCAACTTATTTTGTTGAAAAGAAAGGAATGAATCCTTATGAAGGAAGAATGAGAGCAATGTTGATTTTTGCCTTCTTTCCTCTATTAGCATTGATTGCACAGCCTTTAGGATATATCAGCTACTGGGTTCCAGTTGTAATTATCGGAATTGCAGGTGCGGCGCATCAATCTTGGTCGGCTAATATTTTTACGACTGTTGGAGATATGTTTCCTAAAAAAGCGATTGCAACTATTACAGGAATTGGAGGTTTAGCAGGTGGAGTTGGATCGACTTTAATTAATAAAGGTTCGGGGGTTTTATTTGATCATGCTAAAGAAACGAATATGGTTTTTATGGGCTTTAAAGGTATTGAAGCAGGATATTTTATAATCTTTTCAATTTGTGCGGTTTGTTATTTAACTGGCTGGATTGTAATGAAATCACTTGTTCCAAAATACAGTCCAATTACAAATCTCTAACCAAGATTTTTTAAAACTAACTAACCAACCTAAACCAAAAGCTAATCATGAACCAAGCTAATGCAGCAATAGGAAAATACCGTTGGACTATTTGCAGTTTAGTTTTTTTTGCTACAACTGTCAATTATCTGGATAGAAATGTAATAAGTTACCTAAGACCTTTTTTGGCTGAAGCTTTTCAATGGACACCAGAACAAGAGGTAATAGATTATTCAAATATAGAGCTGGCTTTTAAAATTGCGTATGCTTTAGGGATGTTGGTTGCAGGTGGAATTATTGATAAATTAGGAACTAAGCTAGGTTATGCAATTGCAACCGGTTTATGGAGTTTGGCCGCAATTGGACATGCTTTTGCGACAGGAACTGGAGGTTTTTTGATCGCTAGAGTATTTTTAGGAATTACAGAAGCAGGAAATTTTCCAGCGGCAATAAAAGCAACAGCGGAGTGGTTTCCACAAAAAGAAAGAGCATTAGCAACTGGAATTTTTAACTCAGGGAGTAATATAGGGGCTATTATTGTGCCGTTGTCAGTCCCTTTTATAGCAGAGAATTATGGATGGCAATGGGCGTTTATTTTAACCGGAATTGTTGGTTTTATTTGGTTAGGATTGTGGTTTCTTTTGTATGAAGTGCCGCAAAAACAAAAGCGTCTATCTCAAGCTGAGTTAGAATATATCACGTCAGATCAAGCTGAAATTGCTGAAGTTGAAGATACAGGAAAAGTTTCTTGGTTAAAGCTGCTTTCATTTCGCCAGACTTGGGCTTTTGCAATTGGTAAGTTGTTGACAGATCCGGTTTGGTGGTTTTATTTGTTTTGGCTTCCAGATTTCTTGATGAAACAATACAAACTGACAGCAACAGAAATTATATGGCCTTGTGCGCTGGTATATATGATTGGAAGTATTGGAAGTATTGGCGGAGGCTGGCTTCCTCTGAAATTGATAAATAATAATTGGCCGGCTTATAAAGCAAGAAAAGCAAGTATGCTGTTGTATGCTTTGGCAGTTTTACCAGTTTTGTTTTCGCAGTACTTAGGAGCAATAAATATGTGGTATGCAATTTTGGTTATTGGTTTTGCAGTTTCTGCACATCAGGCTTGGAGTGCAAACATTTTTACAACTGTTTCTGATATGTTTCCTAAAAAAGCAACAGCTTCGGTTACAGGAATGGGAGGGATGTTTGGAGCGCTTGGCGGAATTTTACTAACCTTGCTTGTACAGAAGAATATGTTCGTTTATTATACTAAAATAGGTAAAATAGAAACAGGTTACTTTATTATGTTCTGTATCTGTGGCGCTTCCTATTTATTGGCTTGGCTGATAATGCATATACTGGTTCCGAGGATGAAAAAGGTAGAATTATAAAGAAAAATGTAATTCAAGTTAAATAATTGTTGGTTTCAATTATGCTATTTCAATATAAAAAATTAATTTTGTGCAATCGATTACATTAAAATAAAAATTATGACAAAATATAGTTCAAGATACGCGTCAAGCCCTGAAGCTGTTAAAAAATATGATACGCAGCAGTTAAGAGAAGAATTCTTAATTGATGATTTAATGCAGGAGGATGAAGTTGTATTGGTTTATTCTCATTATGACAGATACATTGCAGGTTCTGCGGTTCCAGTAAAAGGTGATTTAGCTTTGGAAACAATCGATCCGCTTAAAGCACCGTATTTTTTAGAAAGAAGAGAACTTGGAATTATTAATGTAGGAGGAAGCGGTTCTGTAGTTGTAGAAGGAACTTCTTATGAGTTAGGTTTTAAAGATGCTTTGTATATCGGAAGCGGAAATAAAGAAGTTATTTTTAAAAGTAACGACAGCAAAAATCCAGCAAAATTTTACCTAAACTCTGCGCCGGCTCATACCACTTACCCAACAGTAAAAGTAAGCTTGGCAGAAGCTAATAAGTTAGAATTGGGTACGATGGAAACAGCTAATCACCGTACCGTAAACCAAATGATTATTGGAAGTGTTGTAACAACCTGCCAATTGCAAATGGGTATGACGGAATTAAGACCAGGAAGTGTTTGGAACACAATGCCGGCACACGTACACGATCGCAGAATGGAAGTATATTTTTATTTAGATATTCCAGAAAATCAAGCTGTTTGTCATTTTATGGGACAACCGCAGGAAACAAGACATATTTGGATGAATAATCATCAAGCAGTTATTTCTCCGCCTTGGTCGATTCACTCAGGTTCAGGAACCAGCAACTATACATTTATCTGGGGAATGGCTGGTGAAAATTTAGATTATGGAGATATGGATGTTTGTAAAATTACGGACTTAAGATAAGATCATGACAAACCTATTTGATGTAACAGGAAAAGTTGCCCTTATTACAGGAAGTACTCACGGACTGGGAATGGCAATGGCAAAGGGATTAGGAAATGCCGGTGCAACAATTGTTGTTAATGGTAATTCGTCTCAACAAAAGATTGATGAAGCTGTAAAAGAGCTAAAAAATGAAGGTATTAATGCTTTTGGATACAGGTTTAATGTAACAGATGAAAAGGAAGTTATAGAAGCTGTAAAGAAAATTGAAAGCGAAGTTGGACCAATTGCTATTTTAATTAACAATGCTGGAATCATCAAAAGAATTCCATTACTAGAAATGGAAGTTTCTGATTTTAGAGAAGTTATTGATATTGATTTGGTAAGTCCTTTTATCGTTTCTAAGCATGTTGCAAAAGGAATGATTGAGAGAAGACAAGGTAAAATAATCAACATTTGTTCAATGATGAGCGAATTAGGCCGTAGTACAGTTTCGGCTTATGCAGCTGCAAAAGGCGGTTTGAAAATGTTGACCAAAAACATGGCAACAGAATGGGCAAAATATAATGTACAAATTAACGGAATTGGACCGGGTTATTTTGCAACAGAACAAACAAAACCAATCAGAGTCGACGGACATCCGTTTAACGATTTTATTATAAGCAGAACGCCGGCGGCAAAATGGGGAGATCCAGGTGATTTGGCTGGAGCTGCAATATTTTTATCATCGAAAGCTAGCGACTTTGTAAACGGACATATTTTATATGTTGACGGCGGAATTCTTGCCACAATTGGAAAACCTTCAAACGAAGATTAATTATCAAATTTTATTAAAAAAGACATGAGCAATCAGACATTCATAAACGATAATTTTTTATTGGAAAATAAATTTGCTGAAGAGTTATATCATAACTACTCAAAAAATCAGCCTATAATTGATTACCATAATCATTTAAATCCTCAGTTTATTGCCGAAGATAAAATTTTTGACAATATAACTCAGGTTTGGATCAACGGTGATCATTACAAATGGCGTGCAATGCGTACATTAGGAATCAATGAGCAGTTTGTGACTGGAAATGGTTCAGATAAAGATAAATTCTTAAACTGGGCGAAAACAGTTCCGTATACGATGCGTAATCCTTTGTATCACTGGACGCATTTAGAATTAGCTCGTTATTTTGATATCTACGATTTACTGAATGAAAAATCGGCAGAGAAAATTTATATCGAAACGACTGAGAAAATTAACTCTCAGGCTTACAGCACACAAAATCTGCTTAAAAAAGTAAACGCTGAATTAGTTTGTACAACAGAAGATCCAATTGATTCTTTAGAATTTCATCAGAAATTGGCAAAAAATCCATTTGGAACAAAAATGAGTACAGCTTTCAGACCAGATAAAGCTATCTTAATTTCTAATGATGGTTATAATGCATATCTAGACACATTAGGGGATGTGTCTGGAGTTGCAATTAATACTTATGTTGATTTACAAACGGCGTTAAGAAATAGAATTGAGTTCTTTAATGCAAACGGATGTAAATTGAGTGATCACGGTTTAGATCAAATTTATTTTGAAGAATTTACAGAATCTGAAATCAGTTCAATTTTCAAAAAGAAAAGAGAAAACAGAATTATAACTCCAGAAGAAGCTTTAAAATTCCAAAGTGCTGTTTTAGTATTCTTATCTGAAACGTATCACGAATTTGGATGGGTACAGCAGTTTCACTTAGGGGCATTGCGTAACAATAATGCTCGTATGCACAGAATTTTAGGTCCTGATACTGGTTGGGATTCTATTGGTGATTACCCGCAAGCACAAAAGTTATCAAGCTTTTTAAATGCTTTAGACAGTAAAGATAAATTGACAAAAACAATTATCTACAACTTAAATCCTGCTGATAATGAAGTTATGGCAACAATGATTGGAAATTTCAACGATGGAAGCGTTCGAGGAAAAGTACAATTTGGTTCTGGATGGTGGTTTTTAGATCAAAAAGACGGAATGACAAAGCAGTTAAACGCGCTTTCAAATATGGGATTAATCAGCTGTTTTGTTGGAATGCTTACAGATTCAAGAAGTTTCTTATCATTCCCAAGACACGAGTACTTCAGACGTATTTTATGTAATCTTTTGGGAGACGAAATCAAACGTGGAGAACTTCCAAATGATATGGAATGGATTGGAAAATTGGTTTCTGATATTTCATATAACAATGCAAAAGAATATTTTAAATTTTAATTAAAATTTTAACCGCAATCCCGATAGCTATAGGGAGTGGCAAAAAAAAAAATAAATAATGAGTAGAGTAGTTGCATTTGGAGAAATCATGCTGCGTTTATCAACAGAAAGACATTTACGTTTTTCGCAATCTACAGCATTTGGTGCTACTTATGGTGGTGGAGAATTTAACGTATGTGTTTCTTTAGCAAATTACGGAGTAAATGCTGAATTTGTTACAAGATTACCTGAAAATGAAATTGGTTTTTCTGCATTAAAAGAAATCAGAAAAATGAATGTGGAGTCTAAAAACATTCTTTACGGAGGAGAACGTTTAGGGATTTATTTTCTTGAAACAGGTGCAGGAACACGAGGAAGCAACGTAGTTTACGATCGTGCGCACAGTGCAATGTCGACTATTGAAAAAGGACAAATTGACTGGGAAAAAGTTCTTGAAGGTGCTGAATGGTTTCACTGGAGCGGTATTACGCCAGCAATTTCACAAAGCGCTGCAGAAGCTTGTTTAGAAGCGATTAAAACGGCTCACAAACTTGGAATTAAAATTTCATGTGATTTAAATTACAGATCAAAACTTTGGCAATACGGTAAAACACCAAGTGAAGTTATGCCAGAAATGCTGAAATATAGTAATGTTATTTTAGGTGATATCGATACAGCATATTTTATGTTAGGAATTCCGAAAGTGAATCCGAATTATCAGGATGAAAAAACGCTTCCGGTTTTGTATACAAAGTTGTTTGAATTAATTCCAAATTTAAAAGTGGCGGCGACAACATTACGTTATTCTGTAAGTGCATCTCACCAAAGAATTGGCGGGATTTTGTTTGACGGAAAAGCGGTTTATCAAGCGGCTGTTAAAGAAGTTACGCCGGTTGTGGATAGAGTAGGAAGCGGTGATGCGTTTATGGGAGGATTGATTTACGGATTGTTAGAATATCAAAATAATAACCAGAGAGCATTAGATTTTGCAGTTGCAGCTTGTTGTTTAAAGCATACAATTGCAGGAGATTATAATTTGGTTACTTTAAAAGAAGTTGAAAATATGATTGATGGTGATGGTTCTGCATTAGTGTCAAGGTAATTAAGAGAAATATGGCAAAATTTTCAAGAATAGAGGTTGCTCAGACGATGAAAGATAACGGAATGGTTCCTTTGTTTTTTCATTCTGACATTGAATTAAGTAAAAAAGTTTTAAAAGCATGTTATGATGGTGGTTCTAGATTAATGGAATTTACCAGCAGAGGTGACTTTGCTCATGAAGTTTTTGGAGCTTTAAATAAATATGCTTTGGCTGAACTTCCAGGAATGATTTTAGGAGTTGGCTCTATTACAGATGCTGCGGCAGCTTCGTTGTATATGAGTTTAGGAGCAAATTTTATTGTTACACCAGTTTTTAGAGAAGATATAGCAATTGCCTGTAATCGTCGTAAAGTATTATGGTCTCCTGGCTGTGGTACACTAACGGAAATTGCAAGAGCAGAAGAATTAGGCTGTGAAATTGTAAAATTGTTTCCTGCAGATACTTATGGTCCAGAGTTTATTAAAGCAATAAAAGGACCATGTCCGTGGACAAATATTATGCCTACAGGCGGGGTTTATCCAACGGTTGAGAGTTTGAGTTCATGGCTTAATGCAGGGGCAATTTGCGTAGGATTAGGATCGCAGCTGATCTCAAAAGATATATTAGAAAATAAAGATTTTGACGGTTTAACTGCAAAGGTTAGTCAGGTTCTTGATATTATAAAAAATATAAAAAAATAAATAAGGAGTAATCATGCCAATCCTTATTTAGATGCGTTTTTTTTAGATTTTAGAGATTGTAATTGAACATTACGCTTGCAAAATAATTTCTGTCACTCCTCACAGCGGGTTTTATTTTACATTCAAGTGTAATGTTTCATTTACAATTTAAAAGGCAGAAATAAAGAAATAGGGTTTATAAATGGTTATTTATAACGCATTAAAGAAAATTTAAAATGAAAAAATTAAATAGAATAAATACAGGATTAGAAAAGTTACAGCCAATTAAGGTAGTTCAGTTTGGAGAAGGTAACTTTTTAAGAGCCTTTGTTGATTATGCTTTTTACAAACTAAATAAAGAAGTTGATTTTAATGCTGGTATTGCAATAGTTCAACCTTTGAAGGACGGTATGGTAAATATGATTAATGATCAGGACGGTCTTTATACCTTGTTTATGAACGGAATTAAAAAAGGTGAAAAGATACAAGACATTGAGTTAATTACTAATATCGTAAAAACTGTAAACCCATATACTGAATTTACAAATTATTTGGCTTTAGCTAAAGAAGAAGAACTTCAGTTTATTGTTTCTAATACTACTGAAGCTGGAATTGAATTTATTGAAAGTGATACTCCAGATATGCAGCCACCAGTGTCATTTCCTGCAAAATTGACTGTTTTATTATATGAAAGATTTAAGCATTTTAATGGAGATGCTTCTAAAGGAGTTACAATAATTCCTTGTGAATTAATTGATTATAACTCTGAGACGCTTAAAAAATATATTTTACAATATGTTGATTTATGGAAATTAGAAGATACATTTAAAACTTGGGTATCAGATGCTTGTACCTATCATAGTACTTTGGTTGACAGAATTGTTCCTGGATATCCAAGAGCTGAAATTGAAGAATACAATAATAAATTAGATTATGAGGATAATTTAATTGTTGCGGCTGAACCTTTTTTCCTTTGGGCTATTGAAGGAGGAGATGATCTAAAAGCAAAATTGCCTTTTCATAAAACAGATTTGAACGTAAAAATCGTTGATGATATACGTCCTTTTAAAATGATTAAAGTTCGTATTTTAAACGGTGCGCATACGGCAATGGTTCCTTTTTCACTTTTGCATGGTAATAAATTAGTAATGGAAACTGTTAACGGAGATTTTACTGGAAAATTTGTAAATAGCGTTATTAGTGAAATTAGTGAAACTCTTGATATGGACAAAAATGAAATTACGGCCTATTCTGAGGAAGTAATGGACCGATTTAAAAATCCATTTATCAAACATGCACTTGCTGATATTGCATTAAATTCTGTATCGAAATTTAAAGTAAGAGTTTTGCCTAGTTTATTAGGATATTATAAGGCTAACCAAAAATTGCCTGTTAATTTGACTTTTTCATTAGCGAGTTTAATTCGTTTCTACAAAGGAACTTGGAATGATCAAAGTTTACCGGTTAAAGATGGTGAAGATATTACAGCTTTCTTCAACGGACTTTGGAAATCGGATGATTACGAAAAAATCGCTCGTTTAACATTACAAAATAAAAGTTTCTGGGATGAGGATTTAACTGAAATCTCTGGTTTGACAAAAGCAATTACAATTGCATTAGAAGAAATTGATGCAAATGGTATTGAAGCTGGCTTTGCTAAGTTTCAAGAAAGAATAAAATAAAAAAAAGATAAAAAAATAAAGAACAAGGGTTAATTATGGCAACGCAAAAAAAACTTATAAAAGTTCACCCAACCGACAATGTAGCGGTTGCTTTGGTGAATCTTACAGCGGGCGAAGTAATTGATTTCGAAGGAGAATCAATTACTATTGAGTCTGATGTAAAAATGAAACATAAGATTGCAATGGTTCCTTTTAATGTGGGAGACAGAATCATTATGTATGGTGTTTTGGTAGGAAAAGCAAGTGCAAGAATTGAAAAAGGAGGATTGCTTTCTACTGTAAATGTGAAACACGAAAGTGATAAAGTTACTGGTAAAACAGAAACTATTGGCTGGACAGCTCCAAATATTGATAAATGGAAAGATAGAACTTGGCAGGGCTATCATAGAGAAGATGGGCAGGTTGGAACTGAAAACGTATGGTTGTTTTTTCCATTAGTATTTTGTGAAAACAGAAACATCGAAATCTTAAAAGATATTTTTGAGAAAGAATTGATGAAACCAAAAGAGAACGATTACCAGTTATTACTGCGTTCTTTGGTAAAATCAGAAACAGGCGGAGCAGGAAATGAAGCAGCTTCAAATGATGCTAACTTGTTCAATAATATCGAAGTTAAGTTTATTACGCACCAAGGCGGCTGCGGCGGAATTCGTCAGGATTCTCATAGTTTAGCTAAATTATTAGCAGGTTATGTAAACAATCCTAATGTTGCTGGTGCTACTGTTTTGAGTTTAGGATGTCAGAATCTGCAAATTCAAATTTTTAAAGACGCTTTAGATGCAATAAATCCAAATAGTAAAAAACCAGTTTTGATTTACGATCAGCAATCTATTGGAACTATTGAAACCATGTTGAGCAGCGTTGTAAAAGATACTTTTGAAGCGATTAAAAAAGCAAATGAAATAAAGAGAGAACCAGCTCCATTATCTAAACTAAGAATTGGTTTAGAGTGCGGTGGATCTGACGGATTTTCTGGTATTTCAGCAAACCCAACATTGGGAGTGTTATCGGATCATTTAGTTGCTTTGGGAGGAACTACAATTCTTTCGGAATTTCCTGAATTATGTGGAGTAGAACAAGAATTAGTAAATCGTTGTGTAGATGATAAGGATGGAAAACGCTTCTTAGACTTAATGCAATGGTACGAAAAAACGGTTGTAGATGCAGGTTCAGGATTCGATATGAATCCGTCTCCAGGTAACATTAAAGACGGTTTGATTACAGATGCTATGAAATCGGCTGGTGCTGCTAAAAAAGGAGGAACATCGCCAATTACAGGTGTTTTCGATTATGGAGAATATATTAACGAACCAGGCTTTACATTGCTTTGCACGCCAGGAAATGATGTTGAATGTACTACTGCAATGGTAGGATCTGGTGCTAATATGGTATTGTTTACAACAGGTTTAGGAACACCTACAGGTAATCCAATTGCTCCAGTTGTAAAGATTTCATCAAACACGCAATTAGCAACTAAAATGTCTGATATTATTGATATTGATACCGGTGGAATTATTACTGGTGAAAAATCAATTGACGAAATGGCTGATGAAATGTTAGAATTCATTATTGATATTGCAAGTGGTACAATTAAAACCAAAGCAGCGATTTTAAATCAAAACGATTTTATTCCTTGGAAAAGAGGAGTTTCTTTATAAGAAAAGATTTAAACATATATAAAGACGCACAGCAGTGCGTCTTTTTTTTTTTTTTTTTCATATAAGTTATATAAGTTCATTCTAGATTGTGCTTACAATAAAAAAGCAGCTCTGTAAGAGCTGCTTTTTTTGTTATATTTTAAAGTAAACTTAAATTTACTTATATGACTTATATGGTTTGAGAAAAAAAACTAAAAGGTAGTTCTGGATGATGATTTACGGATGTGTAATTCTGGTGCAAGAACAACCTTTTTTTCTATTTTTATAGTATCTGTTTTGTCTACTTGTTCTAAGAAAACGCGAGCAGACATTTTTCCCATTTCCAGTGGTGATTGATCAACAGAAGTAATAGACAATTCCATGAATTTGGTAAAAGGTTCATTACTGAATCCTGCGACACAAAATTCTTTTGGAATGCTGATGTTTCTCTCTTTTAGTTCTTGTATTGCGCCTAAAGCGGCGAAATCACTTGAAGAGAATATAGCATCAGGAGGTGTTTCTAATTGTAATAATTTGTCAACAGCTTCTTTTCCGGCATCAACACTACTTTTTACAGGAATTACATATTCTTCTCTAAATATCATTCCGTTATCAAGTAAAGCTTGCTTATAGCCTAAAAATCTATTTTTAAATATATCTAAAGATTGATCACCAGATAAGTGAGC
Source organism: Flavobacterium sp. FlaQc-30 (assembly GCF_044005885.1). NCBI lineage: Bacteria > Pseudomonadati > Bacteroidota > Flavobacteriia > Flavobacteriales > Flavobacteriaceae > Flavobacterium > Flavobacterium sp. FlaQc-30. The sequence goes on from NZ_JBIPCO010000011.1 coordinate 156,297, forward strand.
AATACATCTGCAGCCTTCATTAATTAAGTGTTTTGTGGTCAAATAACCGCCTCTAAAATCATTAATAGTTACAGAGCTTACTCCATCAATATGTTTGCTTCTATCAAAAAAGATTAACGGAACATTTTTTCTAAGTACGTTATGAAAAGCATTGTCATTTTCGGAAGTAACATCAGTAACAGACATGATAATGCCGTCAACCTGTGCATCTATTAAAGTATATAGATTTTCATTTTCTCTTTTTTTGCTTTCATGAGTCTGGCATATAATTACCTGATAACCGTGCGGATGCAGTTCTTCTTCAATACCTCTAATAACAGAGGCGAAAAAATTGCTGTCAATTCTCGGTACAATTACTCCAATATTATTGCTTCTGCCGCTTTTTAATGCTAATGCAAGCTTGTTTTGCTTGTAATTCATTGAAGCAGCTGTTTTAATAACCAATTCCCGAGTGCTTTCTTTTATTTTAGGATTATTGTTAAGTGCTCTGGAAACAGTAGCTGCAGTGATATTTAATTTTTCGGCAATATCATAAATGGTTACTTTTTCGCTCATTAAAAAGAGATTTTACAAATTAATTTATAGACAAAAATACATTTTTTTTATATAATGTGATATTTAATGTTATCGATTACCATAATTCATTACTTAAACGATTTCTGTTTTACAATGATAATAAATTATAATATTTTTTGCATTAAATGTAATAATAATTATTAATAAAAATTAAATGTATAAATTATTTCTAAATAAATTTGGTTGGGTGGAACATATTTTTTAATTTCGTGTAATCGATTACATAATTGTTGATGTTTTCGCCTGTTAAACTATAATTTCCATTTACATGATTGCAAATAAGAGTATAACGTATAAAGTGGTTGTTTTTTACAGCTTAATGATCATGATGATTATATCATGTTCAAAGAAAGTTACTGCTGTAACAGAGGCGGATCCTTGGAAAAGAATGGAATCGATAGTAAAAAGTATTCCAGAAACTCATTTTTCAGACAAAACATATAATATAAACGATTTTGGAGCAGTAGCTGATGGAAAAACTTCAAACACTTTAGTTTTTGAAAAAGCAATTAAAGCTTGTGCATCAAATGGAGGAGGAAAAGTTTTGGTTCCGAATGGGAAATACCTTACAGGTCCAATTCATTTAGAAAGTAATGTAAATCTGCATTTAGAAGATAATGCTGAGATCCTTTTTAGTTTGAATCCAAAAGAATATCCAATTGTTCATACTTCTTGGGAAGGAACAGAAGTAATGAATTACTCACCGCTTATTTACGCTAAGGGTAAAACGAATGTTGCTGTAACTGGAAAAGGAACTTTAAACGGACAGGCAGACAGTACAAATTGGTGGATTTGGTCTGGCGGAAAAAACTACGGATGGAAAAAAGGTATTCCGTCTCAAAACGATCCAAACAACCGTCAAGTTTTGGTTGATATGGCAGAAAAAGGAGTTCCAGTGGCGGAAAGAGTTTTTGGAGAAGGAAGATACTTGAGACCAAATTTTATTGAGTTTTTTGAATGTAACACCGTTTTAGTAAAGGATGTAACCATAATAAATGCTCCTTTTTGGATTTTGCATCCTATCAAAACAAACAATATGATTATTGATGGTGTAACGGTAAACAGTCACGGACCAAATAACGATGGCTGCGATCCTGAGTATTCTCAAAATGTAATAATTAGAAACTGTACCTTCAATACAGGTGATGACTGCATTGCTATTAAAGCAGGTCGTGATGGTGACGGAAGAAGAGTTGGATTACCAAGTAAAAATATCATTGTGCAAAACTGTAAAATGATCGACGGGCACGGAGGCGTTGTTATTGGAAGTGAAATATCGGCCGGAGTGAACAATGTTTTTGTAGAAAACTGCAATATGGACAGTCCAAATTTGGATCGTGCCATTCGAATCAAAACCAATTCAAAAAGAGGCGGTGTAATCGAAGATGTTTATGTTAGAAACCTTGAAGTAGGAACTGTGAAAGAATGTGTATTGAAGTTAAACATGTTTTATAATGTTTATGGATCACAAACAGGAAATTTTATACCAACGATAAGGAACATAAGTCTTGAGAATGTAAATGTAAAAAATGGTGGAAAATACAGCGTTTGGGCAGAAGGTTACAAAGAGTCTCCAGTAGAAAATGTAACACTTAAGAACGTAAAAATTCAAAAAGTAGATTCGATCTATAAATTAAAAAATGTTAAGAATATAAAATTTATTAATACCTATATCAATGAAAAAAAAGTAAATAATTAAAGACGAGTAACTATCAATTAACCAAAAAACCACTAAACAAAATTATGAACATTAAACAATCATTAAAGAAAAAAATAAAATACAATATTGTATTTTTATTTTTCCTAAATTTCCTGTTGAGCTTTTCAGCAAAAGCACAATCTACCACAATAGAAGGGAAAATTACAGATGCGTCGGGATTGTCACTGCCGGGGGTAAACATTAACGAGAAAGGAACCAAAAATGGAACTTCGACAGATTTTGAAGGAAGTTTCAAGATAAATGTAACAAGTAATAAAGCAGTTTTAATAATAAGCTATCTGGGTTTTCAAACTCAGGAAGTAAGTGTTGCTGGAAAAAGCAAAGTAAATGTTAGTCTTGTAGAGCAGTCAAATTCATTAAATGAAGTTGTAGTAGTAGGATACGGTTCTGTTAAGAAAACAGATCTTACCGGTTCAGTAAGTACAATTAATGCGGCTACAATTACAGAAAGAAACACGATCAGTCCGCTTGAAGCAATTCAGGGAAGTACTCCCGGAGTTCAAATTTCATCTAGTACAGGTCGTGCAGGTGATGGATTTAAAGTTGTAATTAGAGGAAATAACTCTCTAATCGCAGATTCTAGTAATCCAAGTATGGTTGGTTCTTCTCCACTATATGTAGTTGACGGCGTTCCTATGGATGGAATTGATTTCTTAAATCCACAGGATATTGCGAGAATGGATGTTTTAAAAGATGCATCTTCTGCCGCAATTTATGGTTCTAGAGGATCAAATGGAGTTATTATCGTTACGACAAAAAGTGGTACAAGTGCAAAAGCAGGTATCAGCGTAACATTTGATACTTCATATGGAAATAAAACAGCAGCTAGACTTCCAAAAATGATGACGGGAGAAGAATGGTGGAAATTTCACCAAGTTGCTTACATGAGTGCTACTCCTGCAACTCAGACTCCAGCTCAATTAGCAGCATTAGCAGGAAATCAAAGTCCATTATTAGTTTCTCGTGCCAATAGCGGTTACAATTATGACTGGTATGATGCAGTACTTAAAACTGGAATGACTGAGAATAATTACTTAAATATTTCTGGTCGTTCAGATTCTGGTTTGAGTTATAACTTAGGATTTGGTATTCAAAGTGACAGAGGTCTTATCGATAATGATTCAACAGACAAATACTCTTTTAAATTAGGATTAAATCATAAAATTAATGACAAGTTTTCTACAGGAGTAAATGTTACAATTGCTAGATTAGACAATCAATTAGGAAGTGATTTAGCTATGCAGGATGCTTTTAGACTAAGTCCTTTAATGTCTCCTTGGGCTGTTGATGCAGCTGGAAATGAAAAAGTAGGAACTTTATTTTTCTTACCTGGTAAATTAACTTATCCTGATGGTTCTTGGGCAATTAATAAAACGTCTACAGTAAACCCATTAATGGAAATTGCTAATTCTTCTCAAACAGAGAAAACATGGCAGACAGTTGGTAATGCTTATTTTCAATACCAGCCTCTAAAATGGCTTTCGTTCAAAACTACATTTGCTGCAGGTATTATGGATACGCAAGGCTCAAAGGCTTATACTGCACAAACAAATGCAGGGGTAACATTAAACGGAAAAAACTCTGCAACTCTTGAAAACTCAAATAACTTCAATTATACTTGGGACAATCAAATTGATTTAAAACATACATTTAACGATGTACATGATTTTAGTTTGTTGTTATTACAAAGTTTGTACTCAAATGTTGATGAGTTTTCTTCTTTGTATTCTAACAATCAGCCGTTTGATGTAGGAACAGATAACATGGGTTCTGGAGTACAAACTAGTTATGTAGTAAAATCATCTTATGCAAAGAACACCTTAAATTCTTATGCAGTTCGTTTAAACTATGCTTATAAAGACAAATATTTAATTACAGCTTCTACAAGATGGGATGGTTCTTCTGTTTTATCTGAAGGTAATAAATGGCAAAGTTTCCCTTCTGTAGCATTAGGATGGAAAATCAGCAAAGAATCTTTCTTAGAAAACAGTTCAGTAGTTTCTGATTTAAAATTACGTGCGAGTTTAGGTTATACAGGAAATGATAACGTTGCACCATATACTTCTCAAGCATTACTAAATCAGCAGACATTTTATGCTGCAGGAGCAAATGTTGTTTCTGGATGGCAGTCAGAAAATTTAGCCAACCCAAATTTAACTTGGGAAAAAACAAGAGAATACAATTTAGGAGTTGATTTTGGGTTCTTAAAAAACCGTATTAGCGGTAGTGTTGACGTTTATGACAGATTATCAGATGATTTAATTTACAAGCAGCAATTACCAGCAGAAACAGGTTGGAAAAATACATTTGCAAATGTTGGATCTGTAAGTAACAAAGGTATTGAGGTTTTATTGACAACAAAAAACATTAAATCTAAAAATGTAAATTGGGAAACAACTTTTACATTTACTAAAAACGTAAACAAATTAGAGTCAATTTACAATCAAGACAAAGTAAGTGATATTGGTAATAAATTGATCCTTGGCGCACCTTTGAATCCTAACTACAATTATGTTTATGATGGAGTTTGGCAAGAAAGTGAAGCAGCTAAGGCAGCAACTTACGGAATGGCTCCTGGACAAGCAAGACCAAAAGACTTAAATGGGGATGGTAAATTTAATCAAGATGATAGAACTGTAATTGGTAATCCAAACCCAGAATGGCAGGGAAGTTTTTATTCAAAATTAACTGTTGGACAGTTTGATTTCAATTTCTCAGTTTTAACTAGTCAAGGACAAACTGTTTTGAGTACTTTCCACCAAAATTTTGCTGATGTAAGCGATAGAGGACGTCAGAAAATTGCAATGGATTACTTTATTCCAACTAACGGTACAGGAATCGCAGCTAATGCTAACAATGAAAATCCAAGACCAGGACCAGTTGCAACAGGAGCTGGAGCTTATTGGACTTCTTTATTTGGATATTATAGAGATGCTTCTTACGTAAAAATTAAAAATATATCTTTAGGTTATACACTAGATTCTGAATTGTTGAAAAAATTAAAAATCAGTAATCTAAGAGTTTATGTAAATGTTTTAGACCCATTTGTATTTACAAAATTTGACGGGTACGATCCAGAGTGGGCAGGTTCGCCATTTGGAGTAAATCGTCCAGCATCTGTTACTACACAATTGGGATTAAGTGTTAAATTTTAATAAAGATATCAAATGAAAAAAATAATAATAATGTTAGGAATAATCGCTGTATCTGTAAGTTCATGCAGTGATTATATTGAAGAAGAAAGCCGTTCTTATGTACCGGCAGATGCAACCTATAAAACCGCATCAGGATTTCAATTATTGGTAAACACAAATTACGCTTGGTTAAAAGGCATATATGGCGGAAATCCTTGGCTTTTTGAGGCAGGAACAGATATGTATGCAGAAGGAAGAGGACCAGAACCTGCAGGTTTAAGTCAGTATACACTTTTAATACCTTCATCAGATAATGTGGCAGATTTATACAATCCTTGTTATCAGTTGATTCAGGCGGTAAATAAAACGATTCATTTTTCGACTATAACAGAGCAGACTTCAATTTTAAATGCTCAGGTAGGTGAGGCAAGATTTTTAAGAGCACAAGCTTACTTTTTGTTGGTGCAGACTTACGGAGGTGTTCCAGTTGTAAACGATTATATTTCAACACCAATTTTATCTTTTACCAGAAATTCGGCTGAAGAAGTATATACACAGATTATAGGTGATTTAGATTTCGCATTGGCAAATGTTGGAACAGCAGCTTATAGCTCAGCAGGAAAAGTAAACAAAAGAGCCGTAAATGATTTATTGGCAAAAGTTTACTTAACTAGAGGATACGAAACATTTGGTAAAGCAGATGATTTTACTAAGGCTGCATCTTATGCTGATGCTGCGATTGCAGGACAAACTTTGGCAATTGCTTTTGATCAATTATTTAAACCTGGAAACGATTTAAATGCTGAAACGATTTTTTCTGTACAATATGATAAAGCATCAACAAGTACAGACCCGACAAAATTGGGGAATAATCAGTTTTACTATTTTAGTTCTTACTTAGGTGGAGCAGAAACTGGAGCACCGTTAAGAAGCTACAATTTATGCCCGACAGATTATGCTTTAGGATTATATGAAAAAGGAGATAAAAGATGGGATGCTACTTTCATGACTGAAATTCTTGAAGGTCCAGAAACTACAAATGGAGTTACTAAAACTATTTTGTACTATCCATACTATAGAAGTTCAAATCCAGCATCATTAAAAGTAAGACACTTTTACGAGCCAAAATGGTTTACACCTGCTGACAGAACAGCTTGGGAAACTGCAAATGCTTCAAGAAAAGCGGCTACGTTTGTTTACCATCCTTGGGGAGAATATTCTGCAGCTCATACTTTAATTAAAAATTTAGACTGTTACACTATTCCAGTGAAGAAGTTTGACGATCCAGATCCAACTACACCTTCAAGCACAGGACCAGTAAGTACAAGAGATATTATCGTATCTCGTTTGGGAGAAACTTACTTAATTGCTGCAGAAGCGTATTTAAAAGCAGGACAACCAGGAACAGGTTTAGCTCGTTTAAATGAAGTAAGAAAAAGAGCGGGAGTTGCAAATGCGACAATCGGACAATTTACTATCGATTATATTCTTGATGAAAGAGGTAGAGAATTGCTAGGCGAATATAAAAGATGGTTTGATTTGAAGCGTACTGGAACATTAGTTGACAGAGCTTCAGCATACAATTATAAAATTAAAGCATCCAACTTTGTTGGTGTAGGCGGTAAACTTAAAATCTTAAGACCAATTCCACAATCGGTTTTAGATTTAAACCAAAATAAAGATTTTCCTCAGAATCCTGGTTATTAGTAATTGATTAATATTTTGAGACTATTGTTTTTTTGAAGCAGTTAAAAAGGAGTTTGGCCAAAGTGCCGAACTCCTTTCTTAACTAAAAAGTAAAAGGATTTTAATGCGAAAAATTGTATTGATTTTATTGGGACTTACATGCTTTGCAAATGCACAGCAGACTTATAGTGTCGACACTTCGTACACTGTAAAAAGCACCTATGCTAAATTGATAAAAAAATACCCGTCGATTACGATTCCAGTTATCGCTGAGAATGAAAACGTCGATAAAATTGGCGATGTGGCTTATTTTACATCAAAAGAAAGAACACTGCATTTAGATGCTTTTGTAAATAACAAACAAAAACAAAATCCAGCTGTAATCATGATTCATGGCGGCGGATGGAGATCAGGAAATAAAAGCCAAATGAATCCTTTGGCACAAGAAATAGCTTCAAAAGGCTATTCTTGTTTTACAATAGAATACAGATTATCGCTCGAAGCAAAATATCCATACGGCGTGTATGATGTAAAAAATGCAATTAGATTTATAAAAGATAATGCAAAGAAATTCAATGTAGATCCAAACAAAATTGCGGTTTTAGGCTGTTCTTCGGGAGGGCAAATGGCAGCTTTGATTGGTACAACAAATGGAATTTCGGCTTTTGATGATCCTTCAAATAAAAGTAAATCATCTTCAAAAGTAAATGCAATCATCAATGTAGACGGCATTTTGGCATTTAGGCATCCAGAATCTTCGGAAGGAGAGATGGCATCGTTTTGGCTTGGAGGTTCTTATGAAGAAAAAACAGAGAACTGGAAAAACGCATCGGCTTTAAGCCATACCAATAAAAATACACCTCCAATATTGTTTATAAACAGCAGTATCGACAGGTTTCATGCCGGAAGAGATGATATGATAAAAACTCTAAATCGATATAAGATTTACAGTGAGGTTCAGACAATCGAAAATTCGCCTCATTCCTTCTGGTTTTTTCAGCCTTGGTTTAATCCAACCGTTGATTTTACAACTAATTTTTTAAAAAAGACATTCAAATAATTGCAATAAAATGAAAACAAAAATCACAGTCGCAGCCTTATTTTTAATTGGTTTGACATCAGTAAATGCTCAAAAGTATGATATTAAAACCGCTAAAACATATGCCGAAATTTCTGCTAAAACAGATGGACATTGGGAGGGAAGAAAATACAAAGGCGGAACCGTTTTTAAAAATGTAGACAGACTAAAATTAGCTCCAGAGCATACAGATCATTCTTTTGATATTCGTTACGAAGGTCCGGGATGGGAAAGTAACCGAATTGGATACCGTTTGTATCTAGACTGGAGAAATGCGATTGATATTTTTGGAAAGAAAACTTCTAAAATGATTCTGCCAATAGTAGGTCAGGATAATTTTGATTCGTATCACGAAATGAGCGATTGGGGAGCGGATATTCTAAAAGCAGGAAAAGGAATTGGGATTGGATCAATTGATCGTTATTTAAACAACGAAAAATTGCATTTCCGCGAAGTAGATTCTACAATTGCAACTGTTGTAAATAAAAACAACGAATCGGGCGTAAAAGTGAATTATTATGGATGGAAAACAGCTTCAGATAAAATTGATTTTACTTCAACGTTAACAATAAAACCAGATCAGCTTTATACAAAGCATACCATTCAAGCTTCAAAAGAAATTAAAGGAATTTGTACTGGAATTGTAAAACAGAAAAATACAGAACTTCTTAAAAAAGAAAGTAAAAACAAAAAATGGGCATATTTGGCAACGTACGGCGTACAGTCTCTAGTTCCAGATAAATTAGGAATGGCTATTTTTTATGAGGTAAACACAATCGAAAATATTGCTGATACTGATTTAGATTACTTATTAGTTTTCAAACCAACAACAAAAGCGACTTCATTTTACCTTTTAGGGGCTTGGGAACAAGAACAAAACGGGATAAAATCGAAAGAAGATTTCGTGAAATATTTAGACGCTCAATTAGAAATTCTGAACAAAAAAGGAAAAATGTAATTTTTTTGTCACAGATTATAAGGATTAAAATGATTCGAAAAAATCTGTTGGATCTGCTACCCGAGCGATAGCGAACAGGCGAAGCAAATCTGCGTGAAAATATTTAAACATATAAACATAGAATTATTGTATTTTCAAAGGAGTATAAAAGAAACAAGTCTAATGTTTGTTAATACAAGTGAAACGGCTTTTATTAAGTTTTCATCCAGATAGCTTTCGGGAATGTTTCTATGTGTTTAAAACAAGCAAAGAATAATCCAAATATTCCATTATCCCGATAGCTATCGGGAGTGGCAAAACAAAATATAAGAATGAATTATAAAAAAACAGTCTTTGCGTTTTTCTTGTTGTACAGCATTTTTACAACTGCTCAGAACAATGAAAATCAGAATAAAACTGCAGTTTCAGCCAATTCAAAATGGTCAGAGAAAACAGCAGTGACAATTCTGAATAAATACCCGAAAGCCTGGCAGATCGACGGAACAGAGAAACCAAAATGGGATTATAAAATGAGCTTGACTTTGTCTGCTTTTGAGAAATTGTATTTGAAAACAAAAGACAAAAAATATCTCAGTTATATCAAAGAATATGAAGATGAACTGATTGACAGCAATGGAAACATCGCTAAATATGATATTAAAGAATACAATATCGATTATGTAAATCCGGGAAAACTACTGTTTAATTTATATGAAGAAACAAAAGACAATCGCTATTTAACGGTTATCAAACAATTAAGAACGCAGCTTGAAAGTCAGCCAAGAACACCAAGCGGAGGATTTTGGCACAAACAAATTTATCCAAATCAAATGTGGATTGACGGTTTGTATATGGCAGAACCTTTTTATGCCCAATATACGGTTAAGTACGAAAAAGGTAAAGGTTTAGACGATATAGCTAAACAGTTTGAATTGGTTCACAATCATTTATTAGACAAAAAAACAGGATTGCCATATCAGGCTTGGGATGAAAGTAAAGAAATTGGCTGGGCAAATAAAGAAACAGGAACTTCGCCAACAATATGGAGCAGAGGAATTGGCTGGTATATGATGGCGTTAGTAGAAACATTGGATTATTTCCCTAAAAGCAATCCAAAGCAAAAAGAACTAGTTACATATTTAAATGAAATTGCCAAGAATGCAGTCAAAGCGCAAAGCCCGTCAGGATTATGGTATCAAGTTGCCGATAAACCAGAATTGACAGGTAATTATTTAGAATCATCAGGTTCAGCAATGATTATTTATGCTTTGGCAAAAGGAGCTGATAAGGGATATTTAAATGCATCGTACAAAAAAACAGCGCAAAAATCTTTTGATGCATATGTAAACGAATTTGTCAAAACAAACGAGAATAATGAGATTACGATTTCAAATGTTTCATCCAATGTAGGATTGGGCGGAAAACCTTTCCGAGATGGTTCAAATGAATATTATGCAAAAAGCAAAACAAAAGATAACAGTTCGCCTGCATTAGCCGCATTTTTGCTGAGTGCAGTGGAATTAAATAAATAACAAACGATTTATTATGATAAAGAAAAGCCATTTTAGTTTTGCCCGAATTGTACTGATAAGTGCGATTGTATTTTCATTTAATGCAATTTCGGCGCAGTCTTCCAATACTATTTCAAAAGATCTAAAATGGTCAGAGCGAATGGCGCTTTCTATTATCAAACGTGCTCCAAAAGCTTGGCAGGTCGATAATAACGAAAAACCAAAATGGGATTATAAATTGGGTTTATTGATGACTTCTTTTGAAAAATTACATCAAAAAACAAATAATCCTGTTTACGGCGATTACATCAAAGCTTACGGAGAAACAGTAGTTAATCCTTCGGGAGAAATTATGAACTACAAACTCGAAGATTATAATATCGATTATGTAAATCCGGGTAAGTTTTTGTTTGAACTTTACAAAAGAACAAATGATAATCGTTATTTAACGGCAATGCAGACTTTAAGAAAGCAATTAGAAACACATCCAAGAACAAACTCAGGAGGATTTTGGCACAAAAAAATATATCCGTATCAAATGTGGCTCGACGGTTTGTATATGGGAACACCATTTTATGCAAGATATACGGTTGAATTTGATAAGGGAAAAGATTTAGATGATGTTGCCAAACAATTCGAACAAATTCATCTGCACACGCTGGACAAAAAAACAAGATTGCTTTTTCATGCGTGGGACGAAAGTAAACAAATGCCTTGGGCAAATAAAGAAACAGGAACTTCACCCAATTTCTGGTCACGTTCTATTGGCTGGTACATGATGGCATTGGTTGATGTTTTGGATTACATGCCAAAAGAACATCCAAAAAGAAAAGAATTGATTCAGTATTTAAACGATATTTCAAAAGCAGTGGCAAAATATCAAGACAAATCTGGATTATGGTATCAGGTTACCGATGCAGGAAATAAAGAAGGTAATTATCTTGAAGCCTCCGGATCTGAAATGTTTGTTTACGCTTTTGCGAAAGGAGCAAAAAAAGGATATTTACCAGAATCGTATAAAAAACTCGCTTTAAAAGGTTTTGATGCCATTACTAAAAAATTGGTTACCGTTGATGCAGATGGTGAAATTCATATTACACAAGTTTGTGCCAGTGCAGGATTAGGAGGAAATCCGTACCGCGATGGTTCTTTTGAATATTATATAAAAGAGAAAATAAAAATAGATAACTCACACGGATTAGGTCCATTTATTTTGGCCGCATTAGAAGTAGAACAATAGTAGAATTTTTAAATATATTTTGAAATGAAAAATAGTAGGAAACACAGTTTTATGTCGGTTTTATTAGTTTGCGTAATGGCTTTAACGGGCTGTAAAGTAACTTCACAGGAAACTGCAAAAAAGGAAATCGTTATTTCGAAAGACATGAAATGGTCAGATAAAATGGCTTTAACCTTGATGAAACGTCATCCAGAAAGTTACATGATCGACGATTCTAAAAAACCAAAATGGGATTATGTTCATGCCTTAGTATTACACTCTATCGAAGAATTGTACAAAAAAAATCCAGATCCACGTTACAAAGCCTATATAAGAGGTTATGTAGACGAATTGGTGCAGGAAGACGGTACGATTAAAACCTACGAACTAGATAAATACAATATCGATTTGGTGGTTCCGGGGCGCTTACTTTTTGCTATTTATGCCGAAACAAAACAGGATAAATATTTAAAAGCAATGCAATTGGTTCGCAAACAATTAACAGAGCAGCCTCGTACAGCGAGCGGCGGATTCTGGCACAAACAAATTTATCCAAACCAAATGTGGTTAGACGGTTTGTATATGGGAGAACCATTTTACGCAGAATACACGTCGACTTTTGAGAATGGAAAAAGTTTTGATGACATCGCAAAACAATTTGAGTTGATTCAATTACACGCCACAGATCCTAAAACAGGATTATTGTACCACGGTTGGGATGAAAGTAAAGCAATGCCTTGGGCAAATAAAGTTACAGGAAACTCACCAAATTTCTGGTCAAGAGCTTTAGGCTGGTATGCAATGGCACTTGTTGACGTTTTAGATTATATGCCAAAAGAACATCCAAAGAGAGCAGAATTAATTAAGTATCTAAACAATGTATCTGCAGCTTTGGTTAAATATCAAGATAAATCTGGATTGTGGTATCAAGTTACAGATAAAGCAGGAGGAAAAGGAAACTATTTAGAAGCTTCAGGATCATCAATGTTTGCTTATGCTTTTGCAAAAGGAGCAAACAAAGGATATCTTCCTGCAAAGTATAAAAAATTAGCCAACAAAGCTTTTGACGGATTAACAACAGTTTTAATCAAAAAAGTAGATGAAGACGGTGGTATTACATTAACAAATTGCTGCCAAGTTGCAGGTTTAGGAGGAACTCCATACCGTGATGGTTCTTATGAATATTATGTAAACGAAAGAAAAAAAGACAACGATCCTAAAGCAACTGGTCCTTTTATTTTGGCTGCTTTAGAATTAAATAGATAGTTATAATTGTTAATTATTAATTATTAATGATTGGTTAGTATAATTATTAGGAAAGCACAAAGTATTGTCATTTCGACCAGAGGGAGAAATCGCACTCGTAATTCGACAAAGATTGAAGACATTCTGTACGGAATTTCTAGTGCGATTTCTCTCCCGAAGCCTCGGGATCGAAATGACAAAAAAACAAAACAAAACAAAAATGAAAAGTATAAAAATCGCTGTTCTTCTCCTTTCCGTATTTTCATTTCAGAAAAATACAGCACAAGTATGGACACCAGATAATGGAGACGGAACGTATACAAATCCAATTATTCATGCCGATTATTCAGATCCTGATGCAGTAAGGGTTGGAGATGATTTTTATATGACAGCATCGTCTTTTAATTGTATTCCGGGATTGCCAATTTTACATTCGAAAGATTTGGTAAACTGGAAAATTATAAGCTACGCGCTGCCAAAACAGCCGCCCTTTGAAACGTATGATAAAGTGCAGCACGGAAACGGTGTTTGGGCGCCTAGTATTACTTTTCACAACAACGAATTTTACATTTATTATCCAGATCCCGATTTTGGGATTTATATGATAAAAGCTAAAAAGGCTGAAGGACCTTGGTCAGAACCGCTTTTAGTAAAAGCAGGAAAAGGACTTATTGATCCGAGTCCGCTTTGGGATGATGATGGAAAAGTTTATTTAGTGCACGCATTTGCAGGAAGCCGAGCGCAGATTAAAAGTTTAATTGTGGTGTGCAGCATGAATGCCGAAGGAACAATTGCTAATAATGATGAAGTAATGGTGATTGACGGACATGACAGTGAAGGTACCATTGAAGGTCCTAAATTCTACAAAAGAAACAATTACTATTACATTTTTGCACCAGCTGGAGGAGTACCAACAGGCTGGCAGACTATTTTAAGATCTAAAAATGTTTTTGGACCTTATGAAAAGAAGAAAGTTTTAGAACAAGGATCAACCAAAATAAACGGTCCGCATCAAGGAGCGTGGGTACAGACACAGACAGGCGAAGACTGGTTTATTCATTTTCAGGATAAAGGTGCTTACGGAAGAATTGTGCATTTGCAGCCTATGAAATGGGAAAAAGATTGGCCGGTTATGGGACAGGATTTTGATAAAAATGGAATAGGAGAACCGGTTACAACTTATAAAAAGCCAAATGTTGGCAAAAAATATCCAATAGAAACCCCTGCAACATCAGATGAGTTTAACGAACCAAAATTAGGATTGCAATGGCAGTGGCACGCAAATTCTCAGATCAACTGGGGGTTGCCTACAAGTCTTGGTTATTTGAATTTGTTTTGCATGACCACAATTAAAGACAGTAAAAGAATTTTTGATGCACCAAATTTATTGCTTCAAAAATTTCCTGCTGAAGAATTTTCGGCAACAGCCAAATTAACTTTCAATGCAAGATTAAACGGAGAATCGACGGGATTGATTATTATGGGATTGGATTATAGTTATTTGTGCTTTAAAAACGATAACGGAAAATTATATCTAAACCAAAAAACAGGAACTTTTAATAAAACCGTTTCAGAAACAGAAACAAAACCTATTTTAATTTCAAGCAATACAATTTATTTGAGAGTAAAAGTAAAAAAAGGTGGAATTTGCAGTTTCTTTTATAGCTTAGATGATAAAAACTATCAGCCGATAGGAAGTGATTTTACTTCAATCGAAGGAAAATGGATTGGTGCAAAAATGGGGCTTTTTGCTTTAAGCGAAAAAGTAACAAACGATTCAGGAAATGTGGCAGTTGATTGGTTTAGAGTAACGAAATAAAATTTAGAATGAATCAGTTAAAAAAAATCCTATTGCTTTTTAGTATTGTTTTGAGTTTTAGTATTCAGGCACAAAACACCTATAAAAATTGGCAGGATATAATTCGTAAAAACGATGCTTCATGGTTTGGTACCGAAGAAGCTAAAAAGATTGCCGAAAATGTACTGCTTTACCAAAGAGATATTGGGGGCTGGCCAAAGAATATTCAAATGCAGAATGAGCTGACTCCTTCGCAGAAAAAGGATTTACTCGATATTAAAAAGACCACAAAAGAAACCACAACAGACAATGGAGCAACTACTCAGGAAATGCTTTATATGTCTAAAATGTATGCTCAGGTAAAAGACGAGCGTTACAAAGAATCATTTTTAAAAGGGTTAAATTATTTACTGGAAGCACAATATGCAAATGGCGGCTGGCCTCAATTTTATCCTTTAAAAAAAGGATATTACACCCATATTACGTACAATGACGATTCGATGGTTCGTATTTTAGAGGTGATGAAAGAAGTAAGCGAGGAAACAGATTTCTACAGCATCAAACCTTCAAAAGAAAGTATTGCCAAAGCAAAAACAGCTTTTGATAAAGGAATAGACTGCATCATCAAAACACAGTATAAACAAAACGGAGTTTTAACAGCTTGGTGTGCACAGCATGACGAAGTTACACTGCTTCCTGCAAAAGCGAGAGCGTATGAACTGCCTTCGCTAAGCGGAAAAGAATCAGCTAAAATTGTACTGCTTTTAATGGCAATTAAAAAACCTTCACCAGAGGTTATGACCGCTGTAAAAAGTGCCTATGCATGGTTTGAAAAAACAAAAATTACCAATCTAGAAGAAAAGCGTGTTTTAAATGATGCAGGAAAAGTTATTGATAAAAAGATGATTCCAACTCAAAATGCCGCGCCAATCTGGGCAAGATTTATGGAATTGGATAACAACGAACCTTTCTTTTGTGATCGTGACGGAATCAAAAAGAAATCACTAGATGAAATTGGTGCAGAACGCAGAAACGGTTACGCTTGGTATACAGATGAACCAAAAGAAGTATTGAAAAAATATACAGCTTGGGGAATTAAAAATGGTACGAAAGTTTCAGAAACAGGAGCAGAGAAAAAGAAAGTTGTTTTTTTTACCGTAGCACAGGACGGTACTGGAGATTTTACCAAAATACAAGATGCCATATATGCGAGCCCCTCTTTTCCTTATGAAAAAGTAACCATACTCATTAAAAATGGAACATACAACGAAAAGCTTAGAGTGCCTGAATGGAACAACAATTTGATTTTATTTGGCGAAAGTAAAGAAAAAACGATCATTACTTTTGATGATAATTTTTCGAAAATCAACTTAGGACGAAACAGCACCTTTTATACTTCAACACTTTTAGTAGAAGCAGATGATTTTACAGCATTTAACCTAACCATTAAAAATGCTTCGGGCGATAAAGGTCAAGCAATTGCATTATCAGTTACCGGGAATCGTGCTAGAATTACCAGCTGTATTATTTCAGGAAATCAAGACACCCTATATTTATCAGGAAAAAATGCCAAGCAGTATTTTAGAAACTGTTATATCGAAGGAACAACCGATTTTATTTTTGGCGGAGCTACAGCTTTATTCGAAAACTGCGTCATTCACAGCATTAAAAGTTCGTACGTAACAGCTGCTTCAACTCCCGAAGGAGTTGCTTATGGTTTTGTTTTTAAAAATTGCAAACTAACCGCAGAACCTGAAGCAAACGCTGTTTATCTGGGAAGACCCTGGCGTATTTATGCCAAAACCGTTTTTATCGACTGCGAATTAGGCAAACATATAAAACCCGAAGGCTGGGAAAATTGGTCAAAACCCGATGCAGAGAAAAATACCTTTTATGCCGAATACAATAACAGCGGCGAAGGATTTCAACCAAAGAAAAGAGTCACATGGTCACATCAGCTTACAAAAACTGAAGCAGAGCAATATTCGATAGAAAATATTCTAAAAGATATAGTGCCTAATTGGTATTTTTAGTAAAGGTTCAGAGGTACAAAGGAACAAAGTTGCAAAGATCCGTAGGAACGAAAATACGAAGTATTCGAATCAACCTTTGAACCTCTGAGCCTTTGCTCCTTTGTACCTTAAAATTTAAGAACCTTAGAACCTAAAAAAAATGAAATATCTAATTATCTTATTAATATCCTGCGTTTCCTTTGCTCAGAAAAATGATTTTCCAACAGCAAAAGTCGATTCCATAGTAAACAGAATTCAGCTTCCTGTATTTCCGGCATATCAAGTTAATATTGTAAAAATAGGAGCAAAAGGAGATTCTATTACAAACAATAAAACAGTGTTTGATAAAGCAATGGCGCTCTGTAAAAAGAAAGGCGGAGGAACCATTATTGTTCCAAAAGGAATTTTTAAAATAAACGGGCCTATTCATTTTGTCAGCAATGTAAATTTGAAAATAGAAAAAGGAGCCAAAATAAAATTCAGCGATAACCCTCAAGATTATCCTTTGGTTTTAACAAGCTGGGAAGGAACTATGCTTTACAATTATAGTCCGCTTATTTATGCTGCTGACTGTACTAATATTGCGCTTACTGGCGAAGGAACTATTGATGGAGAAGGCGGAAAAGTCTGGAGAAGTTTTAAAGCAAAAGAAGGTCCAGGCAAGGAGTTAAGCCGTGACATGAACCATAATAATGTGCCGTTAAAAGACCGAAAATTTGGAGAAGGCTATTTTTTACGTCCGCAGATGATTCAGTTTTTAAATTGCAAAAATATACTAGTTGAGAATGTCAGAATCGAAAATTCGCCGTTTTGGTGCCTGCATCTTTTAAAATCACAAAGTATTACCGTTCGAGGCATCAGCTATAAATCATTAAACCATAACAACGACGGAATCGATCCTGAATACGCAAAAGATGTTTTGATTGAAAATGTAACCTTTAATAATGGAGACGACAACGTTGCCATTAAAGCCGGTAGAGATCACGAAGGAAGAGCCAATACAGCAACGCCAAGCGAGAATATTGTAATTAGAAATTGTAATTTTAAAGGACTTCACGGAGTGGTAATAGGCAGCGAAATGTCTGCAGGAGTGCAGAATGTGTTTGTCGAGAACTGCAAAACAATAGGTTATTTAAAAAGAGGAATTTATTTAAAAACCAATGCCGACCGCGGTGGTTATATTAAAAATGTTTTTGTTAGAAACATACAATTAGATCAAGTTGAAGACTGTTTGTATATGACCGCAAATTATCATGGAGAAGGAAAAGGCTGGCAATCGGATATTTCAAACATTCATTTTTCTAATATTACCTGTAACAAAGCATCAGAATCTGGAATTGTAATTCAGGGTTTTCCAGATAAAAAAATCAGAAACATATCACTGAACAATATCGAAATAAAAGAAGCAAAAAATGCCCTGTCAAATGAAAATGCAGAAAATGTTTTGATGACAGATGTTTTTATTGGCAAAAGAGCAGGAGTGCCTACGGCAGTTTCTAAGCATTAGTTTTTTTAGGTTCAAAGGGACAAAGGAGCAAAGGGGCAGAGGGACAGAAGAACAAAGGTTTTTTGTAGAGACGCAGAGAAGTAGATTATTAGATGCATTTTGTCATTTCGACGTCAGGAGAAATCACACACAGAATTCCGCAACGATTGAAATTTACAGTGTCGAGCTACTAGTGTGATTTCTCCTTTCAGTCGAAATGACATAAAGTGCGATAAAACATAGTTTGTCATTTCGACCAAAGGGAGAAATCACACACAGGATTCCGCAACGATTCGGATTTACTGTGCAGAGCTGCTAGTGCGATTTCTCCTTTCAGTCGAAATGACATAAAGTGCGATAAAACATAGTTTGTAATTTCGACCAAAAGGAGAAATCACACACAGAATTCCGCAACGATTGGGATTTGCTATGTCGAGCTACTAGTGCGATTTACTTCCTCTATTCGCTATCACTCGAGTCTTCTTTCAGTCGAAATGACATAAATCAGCAATCCCGATAGATCGGGAGCATGAAAACAAAAAAACAAACAAAAATGAAAAAATACATCTTCTTAACATTATTAATTACATCAGCTTGTTTTGCACAAAAAACAACCTTATACACAATTGGCGATTCGACAATGGCAAATAAAAAAGACCCTGATAAAAACCCAGAACACGGATGGGCGCAGGTATTACAGCCCTTTTTTAAAAATGATATCGTAGTCGTAAACAAAGCCGTAAATGGTCGAAGCACCAAAAGTTTTATCAACGAAAAACGTTGGGATTCTATCTATAAAAAATTAAAAAAAGGCGATTATGTTTTTATCGAATTTGGACACAACGACGAAAAAATAGAAGACTCAACACGTTATACAAATCCGCATACGACCTATCGATACAATCTGATTCGTTTTGTAAAAGAGAGCAGAGAAAAAGGAGCAATTCCGGTTTTATTAACCTCAATTGCCCGACGTAATTTTAATGAAAAAGGAGTTCTCGTACCTACCCATGGCGATTATCCCCTAGAAACCCGTTTGACGGCGCAGGAATACAAAGTACCTTTTATTGATTTAGAGTATTACACAGAACTTCTAGAGCAGTCTTACGGTCCCGAAAAGTCAAAACAGCTGCATTTGCATTTTAAAGCAGGTGAGAATCCTTATTATGATAAAGACAAAGCCGATGATACGCACCTCTCTTTACTAGGAGCCACAAAAATTGCACAAATCGTCATCAATCAAATAAAACAGTCAGAAGATCCACAGCTAAAAAAACTTAAGGATAATTGCAAAATGTAAAATGTTTATAGTTTATAGTTTATAGTTTATGGTTGTTGAAATTTGACATTTGTTAATCATTAGATTTCTAGATTCAGTACTAACCATTAACCATTAACCATTAACCATTAACCATTAACCGTTAACCATTAACCATCAACTATTGATTTTTGTCTTAAAATGCTGCATTAAAACCTTTTAATGGTAATAAAGCAGTAATTGCGATGCTAATTTTGCAACTGTAAATATCAGACTGGCTGTGAAATTCTCAGTAAGATTTTTTACCTTTTTTACGTAATATTTTAAAAAGAGAAAACACATTGTTTTCTCTTTTTTTATGCCTAAAAGCCAATTTTATAGTTGTTGGTTGTTAGCTTATAGTTGTTGACCGAAAGCCCGCATTCTAAAAACCTAACCTAACCATAGCCCGTGGTTTCAACCACGGGAAACGTGTAAAGATAATAGCAGCCTATGGTTTTAAGGTTATTAGACTTCCCTTTAATCATTTACAATTACCCTTCTACATTTCACAATAACCCATTCACAAGTAACAAGTAACAAGTAACAAGTAACAAGTAACAAGTAACAAGTAACAAGTAACAAGTAACAAGTAACAAGTAACAAGTAACAAGCATCCATTCACCATCAACAATTAACCATTAATAATTAATTTTTTTCTGTCTTAAAATGCTGTATAAAAAACTTTTAGTGTCTTTTTTGTAATATTTTAGTTATTATTTTTGCAAAAGATACTGTTGTTATTATTTTAGTTGTTTTTGGAATTTATAGTAACTCAGTTTTCATAAGCCCTAATATTTTTTTTGGAAATGAGAGGATCTACGTTCTCTCATTTTTTTTGCGTTATGTTTCTAGAAAAAGAGTTTGAATTTATGCTTGGTTTTGTTGATTAATGGGAGATATATTCTCCTTTTTAATATAGATTGTAATATGTTTATTTATTGATTATCAGTTAGTAATGTGTTTTAAAAGTGCTTAATTAGCTCGTCAATATAAAAAAAAACAGTATTTTTATAATGGAATATCTGTTTCTTCTAAATTAAATAGAAACTTACCTTTTTAAATTTTAGTGTAATCCTTTAAAATAATAGCTTTTTATTAGGGTTGAACGTTTTAAACAAATGATTCCAGTTGAAGTAAATTTTATATAAGCCTTAAATTGTACATTATCTTAAACTGTTTTATTTTTTTGATCGCACTTGAACAGTTGAATGCTGAGCATTTTGTTGTTTAAATGGATATCAAGATAGCTAAGCAGAAAATTAAAAGTAATACCACTGTTAGTATGAGTCATTAATTTGACTTGTAAGCAATTTTTAATTTAAGAAGCGATTTATGAAAACAAAAATTACTTTATTTTGCGCATTTATCTTCTTTTTTTTGGGGATTAGCGCATTTTCGCAAACAGTATCAGGAACCCCAACTACTTCAGGATGTCTTAATGGCGGTATAGTAACAGCTAGTAATAATGCTAGTTGGGCTTCCCCGCAATACCAATTGCTGAAAGCAGGAAATGTAATAGCTCCTGTACCCAACGACGCAGCGCAATTTACAACTAATCCTGTTTTTGTGGGACTTTCGACAGGAAGTTATACAGTAAAAGGCAGAAACACTAGCGCAGGAACTGTTTTTACAAGTACAGCGATAGCAGTTAATGATGGTTATACAGTTATGAAGGTAGCTACGCCAACACAAATTACTGGATGTGCAACAGGTGCAGAAGTACTCACAACTACTGTAACAGGTGGTAAACAGCCTTTCACTTACAATATTGCTTTACAATCCAGTCCCGGAGTAAGTATACAGAATAGCGGGGCAATTAATGCCGCTTCCTTCGCTTTTAATGCTTTACCAGCAGGCAGCTATATCGTAAGTGTTACCGATTCGTGCGGGCAGACCGTTACAGGAGCTACAGCTGTTTCTGTTGCAACAGTAACATTAGCAGATCTTAAGCAAACAGGATTTTATCCTATTCATTGGACAGATTACAATTGTTCTACTCCTTTTGCGGTATCTCATGAATTAGGTTTTCAATATGTTGCAAATAGTACTAGTCTTTCTGTTGCTGATGCTGCCTTATTTACTTGGAAAATAAAGTATCAAGGAAAATTATATGGTCAGGATACAGATGGTGATGGTTATTCTGATGAAGGAGGAAATGGTTATCCTATTACTACACGACCTATAAAATTACCTAAAACAGCCACAAGAGACGATATTTTTGCAGATATAAATAACATGAGAGCGGTGGTATTTGATAAATGTGGTAATACGAGAGAATTTGCCTTGATACAATGGCAGTCTGGAGGGTATATGAATCCATTTGTCTGTGGAGGAGAAGGAATGATAAAAGTTGTTTCTAATAGATTAGCTTGTTTTCCTGTAAATCTCAAATTTACTAACTTAGCTGATGCTTCTGATGTTGTAGAACAATCAATTAATTTAAGCATGTTAAATGTAGGAGGTTTTAAACCTGGAGCAACTTATCACCTTACCTATGTTGATGCGGGAGGTAATACTACAAACGATTACTGGGCAGTACCTACAAATCAGAATATTACTATTCCGTCCGCTGCAACTCTTTCCATGAATCAAAGTTTGTATGGAGTGCAACCGAATCAAAATGTTTTAGGCTATGGTAAGGCTATGGTTAGCATGTCTCCATCAGTGAGTGACTCAATGACTTTTACTATCTTAGCTTCTGATAATCCTTTGGCTCCCGTTGGTTCTACGGGTACTGGTGTTGTAGATGCAAATGGTACGGGTACTTTTGCAAAAATCAATGCAGGCGATCCAACTAGTTACTGGCCGAAAGGAAATTATACTGTTCAGGTTAATACTGCATGTGGTACAAAAAATGTAAATCTTGTAGTACAGGGGTATAATGCTACTCTTTCTGGTTATACAGCAGAACCAATCTGTGGTGGTTTTAACTACACCATGAAAGGAACTTTTAGTGATGCAACGGCCTTTCAAGTTATAGTGGTTTCGGGGCCATCAAATGTAGGGCAGGTGAGAGATTTAGCCAGTACTACAGCATCACTGCCATTTAACGGGTTAAATTTTGGTACTTATGTATTCGGACTACGAATTAAAGGAGGAGGAACTAATGTATTCACTCAAACCGTTACTTATGATGCCAGCAATACAATTACAGTAGACAAAACTAATACAGGAGGTTTTGTATGTACAGCTGGTGCAGCAGATGGTAGCTTGACTATTGTAGCAGCAACCATTTCTCCAGCTCCAAATAATACACTGCAATATGCTTTAAGCACTAATTTAGGTGTAAGTTTCGGACCTTATCAAGCATCCAATCAATTTACAGGATTAACAAACGGAATCTATCATTTTAGAGTGCAGGACGGCTGTGGCAATGTTATTACCCAAACTGCTCAAATAGGGGTGGCCGCAGCTCCTACAGCAACAGCCAATGGATTGAACAACCCGACTTTATGTAAATTGGGAGCAGGTGTAATTCAGCTGGATGTTGATATTTTAAATGCCGTTTCGTATTTATGGAGTGGTCCAGGTATTACAGCCGCCAATCAAAATTTAAAAAGCCCGCAGGTAAATTATACAGCTCTGGCAGTTGGAGCAAACAACTATACCTGCGCCGTAACACTGGGGGCTCCGTGTAATACCACTAATACAGCCAATTTGACCATTACGCTTAATCCATTGCCCAATATCACAATAACAAATCCTCCTGCAGTCTGTTTTCCTAATACAGTTAGTTTAACAGGAAACGCAATTACAGCTGGAAGTGATGCAGGATTAACGTATTCTTATTTTACCGACAGTGCTGGCACTATAACATTATCAAATGCGCAAGCAATAAGCATAAGCGGAACTTATTATATAAAAGGAACGAATGCTAATGGCTGTTCGTTTGTAAGTCCTGTTGTGGTAACAATTAACCCTCTTCCGTTAGTATTGGTTGTTACTCCAGCGGCAGTTTGTACTCCTGCAACTGTAGATATTACAACTCCTGCGATAACAGCAGGAAGCACTGCAGGACTTACTTTTACGTATTATACAGATGCTGCCGGCACACTGCCATTAGGTTCTCCACAAGCTATAGCTGCTAGTGGAACCTACTATATAAAAGGAACAAATCCAGTTACAGGCTGTTCAAATATTACGGGGGTTGTGGTTAAGGTAAATCCTTCTCCTGCCGTAACAATAACTAACCCCATAATTTGTCAGGGAACAAGTTTTGATTTGAGTGCTGCAAAAACAGGAAACGGTACAAGCTATACCTATTTTGCGGCAGACCAAATTACTATATTGCCCTCATCAATAGTGACCCCATCCGTAACAACAGACTATTATGTTCAGACACTTGGAACAAATGGCTGTACTTCAGCAAAAGAAAAAATTACTGTTACCGTTATTCAGACTCCAGTAGTTTTAGTTACAAATCCGCCTGCTGTCTGCGAAGGAACTGCTGTTGATATAACTGCTCCTGCTGTTACAGCTGGAAGTACTCCCGGCTTAACTTATACCTATTATACAAATGCAGCTGCTACCAGCGTTTTGACAAATCCTAATGCTGTTACCCAAGGAGATATTTATTATATTAAAGGAACTACAACCAACGGCTGTTTTGCCATAAGTCCTGTTACAGTAACGATAAATGTCAATCCAATACCCTCATTTACCTATAGTATAATTAATAATGCCAATGATACCTATTTGTTTACCAATACTTCGACCTCTTTAGGAATAAGTAATGGAATTACTTTTAATTGGGATTTTGGAGACGGAACTACTTCAGGTTTAGAATCGCCTGTTCATCAATACACAGCCAGCGGAACCTATACGGTTACTCTTGCGGTAACCAGTATAAATGGCTGTCCGGCAAATGTTTCAGAAAACATAGTCATAACTAAAAACCCAAATGTAGCGGCTGGTTTTGTGTTGAATGATGCCGATCAATGTCTAAGCGGTAATAGTTACAGTTTTATTAGTAACAGCACCGTTGCTGCAGGTTATACCATTACCAATTACAACTGGGATTTTGGAGACGGAAGTCCTTTAAATAATTCAGTAAATCCCTCACATATTTATGCCGCGGCAGGAAATTACACAGTAACACTTACCGCTGAAGCGACAAATGGAATAAACACTTTTTCGGATAGTGCATCAAGCTCTGTTATTGTTTTTGAGACTCCAAATGTAGTGGTGACAAACCCACCACCAGTTTGTGAAGGAAATACTGTTGATTTGACTGATAATAATGTAACCATAGGCAGTACAACCAATACTACTTTTTCGTATTATACAGATCCAGCGGCAACACAATTTCTTGCCAATGCAGATGCAATAGCAGCCAGCGGCACATATTATATAAAAGGAACTAATATTAGTAACTGTTCAAATATTCAGCCCGTTACAGTAACCATAAACCCGCTGCCCAATTTAGCAATAACAGATCCTGCGCCAGTATGCGAAGGAGCAGCCGTAGATTTAACCAGTGCGGCTGTCACAACAGGAAGCTCGACCGGATTAACCTATTCGTACTACAATGATGCAGCAGGAACTTATATTTTAGCAAACCCTGATACAGTCACAATTTCTAATACCTATTATATTAAAGGCACTAATACAAATGGATGCGATGTTATCAGTCCCGTAAATGTGGTCATAAATGCACTGCCAACAGCATCCTTTGATTATTTTATAACCAATAATGAAAATGACAATTATTCCTTTAATAATTCCTCTTCTTCAGGAGGAAGCACGACAGGACTTACTTATAAATGGGATTTTGGAGACGGAACCACAGATACAGCGCAAATGCCAAGTCATCAATATGCTGCGGCAGGTGATTATACTGTGAACTTAGAAGTAACCAATGCAAACGGCTGTACAGCCAGCACATCACAAAATCTTACCGTAACCAAAACTCAAAATGCAGCGGCTGGTTTTACAATAAATATTCTAGATCAATGTCTAAATACCAATAATTATGTACTAAACGATACTAGTAATCTTGCTTCCGGATACGCCATTATAAGTTATGAGTGGGATTTTGGAGACGGAAGTTTGGGTGATAATACAGCAAATCCGTCTCATATTTATACAACTTCTGGTACATTTATAATAACCTTAACCATTACAGCAACAAATCAAATTAGTACTTTTTCAGACAGTGCTTCTAGTTCAGTAACAGTCAGTGACAATCCAACGGTGGTATTAACGAATCCTTTGCCGGTATGTTCAGATACAGCAGTCGATTTAACTGCCGCAGCTATTACAGATGGAAGTACGGTTGGATTATCATATTCCTATTTTTACGATGCACTGACATTGCGGCCTTTACCAGACCCGCAGTTTGTAACGACAAGTGGCACTTATTACATCAAAGGGACCAATGTTAACGGCTGTTCAGAAACTGCCGCTATTGCTGTCACCGTTAATCCAATGCCTGATTTGGTAGTGACAAATCCAGCAGCAGTATGTGCAGGCAGTTCAGTCGATTTAACTGCTGCAGCTGTAACAGCAGGAAGTACAACAGGTTTGGCATATTCTTATTATACAGATTCTTTGGGTACAATTTCTTTAAGCAATCCAGAGGCCATAACTATTGGTGGCACCTATTATATAAAAGGTACAACTAGCAGCGAATGTGCTGTCCTGAAACCAGTAGTTGTTACTGTAAATAGCTTGCCAACAGCCGCCATAGCATATCCCGACAATCCCTATTGCAAAACGGGTACAGCCAGTGTTGTTCAGTCTGGGCAAACTGGCGGAAGTTACAGCAGTACATCTGGACTAAGTATTGATAATAGCAGCGGGGCTGTAAATTTAGCTCTGAGTATACCAGGTACCTACACTGTTATATATAGTTTTACCGATGGTTTGTGTACGAATACAGCAGAAGCGACAGTAACAATCAATGATCTTGTTAGTTTACAAAAACCTGAGTCAACAATATGTGCTGCAGATGGACTTGATTATGTTTTGAATATTACCGTAAGCGGTCAGGCTCCATATACGGCAGTAGGCACGGGGGCGCCGGGAAGTTGGTCAGGAAATTTATGGACTTCTGATGCAATAAAAGCAGGGACAAACTACAGCGTGAACATACAAGATGCTTTTGCCTGCAATGTCTTGACAGTAGCCAATACAGCACCAAGCTGCTGCTTGTTTGAGGTAGTTTGCCCTACATTTCCTGCTGTTATTCTTAATTGTTATGATGAACTGCCTAATACTTCGAGTTTAACCATTGCACAGTTTGAAGCTTTGGGAAATGGAGATGGAAGTATAGGTGATAATCCCTGCGGTGTAATAGTGATTACAGCGGTCAATGGGGCAAATCCCGGTTGTAGTGGAACAGTTGTTCGAACCTATATCGTAACCGAATATGACGATGCAAATAATAACAACGTTCGGGATACAGGAGAAAACACGATTTTAAACAGTACTGTTTGTACACAGTCTATATTGATACAAGATACAATTGTTCCAGTTTTTGCAGGAGCATTACCTGAACCCATTGTAAATGCAGATTGCAATACCATTCCGCCTGCTGTAGTTCTATCAGCGGTCGATAATTGTGGCGCCGCCATAGTAAATTATACCGAAACTCAATTAGATGGAGAATGTTCCAGCAGGTATTCGCTTGTACGAATCTGGACAGCCAATGACGATTGTGGTAACCAGACGACTTACACACAAATCGTAAATGTATCGTGTTTGAGTGAAATTTACAATGCGATCTCACCCAATGCTGATGGTAAAAATGATTCTTTTGTAATCAGCGGTATAGACTGCTACCCAAATAATACTGTTAGAATTTATAATAGATATGGAGTAGTGGTGTATGAAAAAGAAGGTTATGATAATATAACTAATCCTTTCAAAGGTTACTCAGACGGACGATCAACAGTGAAACGAGGCGACAAGCTGCCTACAGGAACTTATTTTTATACCGTCCAATATGATAATGCTGGAAATCAAATAGAAAAATCGGGGTATCTATTTATTAACAATCAATAACAGACATTTATTATTAGACTATAGTAGTTTTTTTATACTACAATGTTTGTATTTTTTTTTGGTTCTATAATAGCAAGTACGACGCATTCTTAAAAGTCTAAAAATACAATTTTAAAAACTTCTACGGGCTGTTTACTTTATACAACAGCTTTACATTTGTATTTATTAGTAACGAATTTAGATTTTACTTTAATTCGTTTTAATATTTGATAGTTGTAAAATGAGAGAATTTATTCTCTCATTTTTTTTACCCTTCTTTTTAGTCTAAATACTTAGTTTCTTCCTTTTCAGCCTGAAGTGATTCCATCTGTAAACAGAGTAGGAACGATGACTATATGCTGTAAAAGTTATCTTCATTATTTACTGCAAAAAGAGTCTTAATACTAAAAAAATATCGTTTAAATACTTAAAAAACAGATGAATGGTAAATTTCTGTAGAATATGTCTTAATCTGCTGTTTTAAAAACTTTTACTGATAATATAAAAGTAAGATTAGAAGGAAGTTTGCAACTTAATTGAAACTATCAAAATTATTAAACAGCAAATTAAAAGTAAATTATGAAAACAAAAGTTACTTTATTTTTAGCGCTTCTTTTATTCTTTTTTATGGGCAGTTATGCATTTGCACAAAATGTATCAGGAACTGTCAGTACAACAGGATGTCTTAACGGAGGTGTTATAACCGCAAAAAATGATGCGAGTTGGGTGATACCCCAATATCAATTACTTAAGGGCGGACTGGTTATTGCTCCAGTGGCGGGTGATGCAACCCAATTTTCAGATAATCCTGTTTTTACAGGACTTGCGTCTGGCAGTTATGTGCTTAAAGGACGTAATACCAATGCAGGAACCCAGTTTACCAGTGCTGCTATAACAGTGGCAGATGGTTATACAGTGATGAAAGTGGCTACACCAACTCAAATTGCAGGGTGTGCAACAGGGGCAGAAGTATTGACTAGTACCGTAACAGGCGGTAAACAGCCTTTTACTTACAATATTGCTTTACAGTCCAGTCCTGGAGTAAGCATACAGAACAGCGGGGCAATTAATGTCGCTTCTTTTGCTTTTAATGCATTACCAGCAGGCAGCTATATTGTAAGTGTTACTGATTCTTGCGGACAGACTATTACAGGAGCTACAGCTGTGTCTGTTGCAACAGTAACATTAGCAGATCTTAAGCAAACAGGATTTTATCCTATTCATTGGACAGATTACAATTGTTCTACACCTTTTGCAGTAGCTCATGAATTAGGTTTTCAATATGTTGCAAACAGTACCAGTCTTTCAGCTGCAGATGCTGCTTTGTTTACCTGGAAAATAAAGTATAAAGGTAAATTATACGGTCAGGATATAGATGGAGATGGTTATTCTGATGAAGCAGGAGGTGGTTACCCTATTACTACAAGACCAATAAAACTGCCTAAAACTGCTACAAGAGATGATATTTTTGCAGATCTAAATAACATGAAAGCAGTTGTAATAGATAAATGTGGTAATACGAGAGAATTTGCCTTGATACAATGGCAGTCTGGCGGGTATATGAATCCGTTTGTATGTGGAGGAGAAGGTATGATAAAAGTTGTTTCTAATAGATTGGCGTGCTTTCCTGTAAATGTTAAATTTACTAACTTAGCTGATGCTTCTGATGTTGTGGAACAATCAGTAAACATAGCAATGTTAAATGTGGGAGGTTTGAAACCTGGTGCAACTTATCACCTTACCTATGTTGATGCGGGAGGTAATACTACAAACGATTACTGGGCAGTACCTACAAATCAGAATATTACTATTCCGTCCGCTGCAACTCTTTCCATGAATCAAAGTTTGTATGGGGTGCAACCCAATCAAAATATTTTAGGCTATGGTAAGGCTATGGTTAGTATGTCTCCTTCAGTGAGTGATTCAGTAACTTTTACTATTTTAGCTTCAAGTAATCCTTTAGTAGCAGTTGGTTCTACGGGTACTGGTTATGTAGATGCAAATGGCACAGGTACTTTAGCAAAAATCAATGCAGGCGATCCAACTAGTTATTGGCCAAAAGGAAATTATACTGTTCAGGTTAATACTGCATGTGGTACAAAAAATGTAGATCTTGCAGTGCAGGGTTATGATGCGACACTTTCAAATTATCAGACAGATGCCATCTGTGGTGGTTTTAACTACACCATGAAAGGAACTTTTAGTGACGCAACAGCCTTTCAAGTTATAGTGGTTTCAGGACCATCAAATGTAGGGCAGGTGCGAGATTTAGCCAGTACAACAGCGTCACTGCCGTTTAACGGTTTAAATTTTGGGACGTATGTTTTTGGTTTACGAATTAAAGGAGGTTCAACCAATGTATTAACGCAAACCGTTACTTATGATGCTAGTAATGCGATTATTGTAGATAAAGGCAATACAGGAGGTTTTGTATGTACTGAGGGAGCTACAAATGGTGTCTTGACTATTACAGCAGCGACTATTTCTCCAGCTCCTAATAATACATTGCAATATGCTTTGAGTTTAGATGGAGGTGCAACGTATGGTGCTTATCAATCCTCTAATCAGTTTCCAAACTTAGGAAAAGGGTCATACTATTTTAAAGTAAAAGACGGCTGTGGTAACGAGATTACGCAGACTGCTCAGATTGGAGTGGCAGGTGCGCCTAATGCAACAGCAGATAGTTTATATAACCCTACGTTATGTCAATTAAGTACGGGGACAATTGCACTTGATGTAGATATTTTAAGTGCGGTAACTTATTCTTGGTCAGGTCCTGGTATTACAGTGGCTAACAAAAACTTAAAAAACCCTGTGGTAAATTACAGTGATTTGGTATTAGGAGTAAATACATATTCTTGCATAGTGACTTTTGGGGCACCTTGTAATACTACTAATACGGCTAATTTAAGAGTTACTTTACTTCCTTTGCCAACTGTGGCAACAGTTGCTCCAGCAGCTGTATGTGCGGGTACGCCGGTTAACTTGACTTTAGCAGGAGTAACAACAGGAAGCACAGCAAATTTAACGTATACTTATTTTACGGATGCAGCAGGTACAGCTGTTTTGGGCAATCCTAATGCGGTAACCGTTGATGGCACTTATTATATAAAAGGAACAAATACAGACGGTTGTTTTGATATAAAACCAGTAAAAGTTACAATAAATCCTTTACCTACAGTGGTTATTACGAATCCTGATCCAATATGTTCAGGAAATGCTGTCGATCTTACAGCAGATTCAATAAAAACAGGAAGTGATAGTGGATTAACGTATACTTATTTTAGTAACGCAGGTGCTACTAGTGTATTGCCAAATCCTAGCACAATAACAGCGAGCGGGACTTATTACATAAAAGGATCAACTGCGTTAGGATGTTCAACAATAAAACCTGTAGTGATAACGGTAAATCCATTGCCAACAGCAAGTATTGGAGCAACTGGACCAGTTTGTATAGGAGATGCGGTACAACCTGTAGTGACTTTCACAGGAGCTAACGGAACAGCTCCATATACATTTACTTATACGATTGGCGGAAACGGTCCTTTTACAGTATCAACAGTATCTGGAAATTCGGTAAACGTTCCAGCTCCAACAGCAGTAGCAGGGAACTTTGCGTATGCTCTAGTAAGTGTAAAAGACAGCAGTACATCAGCCTGTACGCAAACACAGACGGGTTCTGCTACAGTTACAATTAATCCTAATGCTACAATTGCATTGACTTCGGCAGCTGCAACAGCAAACCAGACGTTATGTATAAACACAGCCTTAACAAGTATTGTTTATACGCCTGCAGCAGGAGCAACAGGAGCAACCCTTACAGGTACATTGCCTGCAGGAGTTACAGGAAGTTTTGCAGGAGGTGTTTTCACCATCAGCGGAACTCCGACAGCTTCGGGAACCTTTAATTATACAGTTACCACAACAGGCGGCTGTTCAAGCGCGAACCTTAGCGGAAGCATTATAGTTAATCCTAATGCTACGATTGCTCTCAGTTCGCCAGCAGCAACAGCAAACCAGACGTTATGTATAAACACAGCATTAACAAGTATCGTTTATACGCCTGCAGCAGGAGCAACAGGAGCAACACTTACAGGAACATTGCCTGCAGGAGTTACAGGAAGTTTTGCAGGCGGAGTTTTCACCATCAGCGGAACACCGACAGCTTCAGGAACCTTTAATTATACAGTTACCACAACAGGAGGTTGTTTAACAGCAAACCTGAGCGGAACCATTATAGTTAATCCTAATGCTACGATTTCTTTGACTTCGCCAGCAGCGACAGCAAGCCAGTCATTATGTATAAATACGCCATTAACAAGCATTGTTTATACGCCGGCAGCAGGTGCAACAGGCGCAACACTTACAGGAACATTACCTGCAGGAGTTACAGGAAGTTTTGCAGGCGGTGTTTTTACCATCAGCGGAACACCAACAGCTTCAGGAACCTTTAATTATACAGTTACCACAACAGGCGGCTGTTTAACAGCAAACCTGAGCGGAAGCATTATAGTTAATCCTAATGCTACGATTGCTCTCAGTTCGCCAGCAGCGACAGCAAGCCAGTCATTATGTATAAATACGCCATTAACAAGCATTGTTTATACGCCGGCAGCAGGCGCAACAGGAGCATCTCTTACAGGTACACTGCCTGCAGGAGTTACAGGAAGTTTTGCGGGAGGTGTTTTCACTATCAGCGGAACACCAACAGCTTCAGGAACATTCAATTATACAGTTACCACAACAGGCGGCTGTTTAACAGCAAACCTGAGCGGAAGCATTACTGTAAAACCTAATGCTACGATTGCTTTGACTTCGCCAGCAGCGACAGCAAGCCAGTCATTATGTATAAATACGCCATTAACAAGTATTGTTTATACGCCAGCAGCAGGCGCAACAGGAGCATCTCTTACAGGTACACTGCCTGCGGGAGTTACAGGAAGTTTTACAGGCGGTGTTTTTACCATCAGCGGAACACCAACAGCTTCAGGAACCTTTAATTATACAGTTACCACAACAGGCGGCTGTTCAAGTGCGAACCTAAGCGGAAGCATTATAGTTAATCCTAATGGCACGATTGCTTTGACTTCGCCAGCGGCGACAACAAACCAGACGTTATGTATAAACACAGCGTTGACAGATATTGTTTACACACCAGTATCAGGCGCAACAGGTGCATCTCTTACAGGTACGCTTCCGGTAGGAGTTATAGGAAGTTTTGCAGGCGGTGTTTTCACCATCAGCGGAATACCAACAGTTTCAGGAACATTCAATTATACAGTTACCACAACAGGCGGTTGTTCAAGTGCGAACCTAAGCGGAAGCATTATAGTTAATCCTAATGCTACAATTGCTTTGACTTCGCCAGCTGCAACAGCAAGCCAGTCATTATGTATAAACACAGCTTTAACAAGTATTGTTTATACGCCGGCAGCAGGTGCAACAGGTGCATTTCTTACAGGAACATTGCCTGCGGGAGTTACAGGAAGTTTTGCAGGCGATGTTTTCACCATCAGTGGAACACCGACAGAATCTGGAACATTCAATTATACAGTGACCACAACAGGCGGCTGTTCAAGTGCAAACTTGAGTGGAAGCATTACAGTTAATCCTAATGCTACTATTGCATTGACTTCGGCAGCTGCAACAGCAAACCAGACGTTATGTATAAACACAGCATTAACAGATATTGTTTACACACCATTATCAGGCGCAACAGGTGCAGCCCTTACAGGTACACTGCCTGCGGGAGTTACAGGAAGTTTTGCGGGAGGTGTTTTCACCATCAGCGGAACACCAACAGCTTCGGGAACCTTTAATTATACAGTGACCACAACAGGCGGCTGTTCAAGCGAGAACCTTAGCGGAAGCATTATAGTAAATCCTAATGCTGCAATTGCATTGACATCGCCAGCTGCAACAGCAAACCAGACGTTATGTATAAACACAGCACTAACAGATATTGTTTATACGCCAGCAGCTGGAGCAACAGGAGCTACCCTTACAGGTACATTGCCTGCGGGAGTTACAGGAAGTTTTGCGGGAGGTATTTTCACTATCAGCGGAACGCCAACAGCTTCGGGAACCTTTAATTATACAGTGACCACAACAGGCGGCTGTTCAAGTGCGAACCTGAGCGGAAGCATTACTGTTAACTCTTTATTAGTATTAAACGGTACAGCATCAACAACCTGCGCAGCAGACGGTTCAGGTTATGTATTGAACTTTACAGTAACAGGTCAGGCACCTTATACGGTAACAGGTACAGGAGCTCCTGGAACATGGTCTGGAAACGATTGGACATCAAGCCCAATTACAGCAGGAACAAATTATAATGTAAGTATTACAGATGCTCACGCTTGTAATACAGTAGTTGTAGCAGATGCAGCACCAATTTGTTGTGTGTATGAAGTTACAGCACCAACATTCCCATCGACAACGATAACGTGTTACGACCAAATGCCGACAGCAGTAAGTTTGACAAAAGCAGAATTTGAAGCATTAGGAAATGGCGATGGAAAAATTGGAAACATTCCTTGCGGCGTAATCGAAATTACAGCTTCAAATGGAGTAGAACCTTCATGCAACGGAAATGTAACCAGAACGTATACCGTAACTGAATATGCAGATCCAAACGGCAATAAAGTAAGAGATCTTGGTGAAGATACCGTATTGAACACCACAGCTGTTACACAGATCTTCACCCTTGAAAGAGCCGATTTTGTAATGCCTG
>NZ_JBIPCO010000012.1:0-66284 GCF_044005885.1 Flavobacterium sp. FlaQc-30
TTCCAGCGCCAATTCCAGTTAAATCCTGAGAAGTTGCAGCAATTGCATTGGTATCTTTTTTCCAAGAGTAAGTGTATGTTCCAGTTCCGCCGGTTACAGTCAAATCGATAGCTCCAGTTAATTGTCCAAAACATTTTACATCTGTCTTAGAAGTTTCTGTGATAGTAATACCGTCTGTTGGTTGTATAATTGTTATTTGTTTAGTATTACTACATCCTTTTGAATCGGTTACAGTCACGGTATAGGTACCAGCAGCTAAGTTTGTTGCTGTTGCACTAGTTTGAACTGGTGTTGTGTTCCATGAATAAGTATAAGGACCTGTTCCGCCAGAGGCTGTTACAGTTGCAGTTCCTGTCGTACCTCCTTTACATTTAACATCGACGTGAGATGCTGTAGTTTCGGTAATAACGATATTGGTTTGACTCACAACTACAGGTTTGATGTCAGAGCATCCCGATTGGGTATTAGTTCCTTTGATGTAATAAGTTCCAACAGGAGCTGCAGTTGGTGTGTTATAAGGAATAGTTGCAGCAGAGTCTGTCCAATAAGTATAAGTCAAACCAGCAGTACTTCCTGCAGTAATTGCCGGCAAGGTAAGATTCGCAGTTCCATTAACGCAAACTGGCGCCGGATTGGTGATAACTAATGTATTTGTTGCAAAACTTTTTGCTTTTAAAAATACACCCGCGTCCCATTTTTGGTCAGAGGCATCAGCAATTGCCATTTTTATTTTGTAGTTTTTTCCTGCTGTAACAGCATATGTTGCAGTTAAAACTACTGTTGATCCATCAAATTCCATAGTAGCAGAACCTGGCGGGTTATTTACATAATAAGCGACATTATGATCTGGAAAAGAATTGCCGTCTTCATTTGATCCTGCAGAGTGTATATTATTAATTGTTACTGCGTCACCATTTGGGAGCTGCGCAAGATTTATAGCATTGTTGGTATAAGTTCCAGTAATTCCAAAACCACTTAAGAAAAATCCAAAGGCATCATTAAAAGCAGTATGAACATATTCCAAGTACTCTTCTGATGCAAAAACAAATTTAAATTCAACTAAATTTCCATCAGGAATAAAGTCAAATTCTAATATTGATGCATCATGCATTGTTTTACCAGAAATTGCAGTTAAATCGGGATCGCTGGCATCATTTACCATTTCATCCGTTTTGTTGGTATAGGTATTAGGTCCCATTGCAGAGCTTATTTTTCCTGTAGATAAAAGAATACCTTCATCAATAGGAAATGTCGAGGTTGCCTTACTGTAATACCCTAACTGGCGATCTCCAGCAGTATTTGACCAAGAATGATTATTCCAGGTCCAGCTATTGTTGTTGTTCTTTTTGTAATAACCAAAGCGAACATTACTAATGGTTAAACAGCCTGAGGTCAAAACATTTCGAACTAATTGATCGGCAGTATAGCCATTATAACCTGCTGCTGCATTGGCAACATCTATTGAACCAGCAGCAGCTAATGCACTAATGGCAGCAGTTTTTGCAGTGGTTTTTGATGCGGCCTTGTTTGTAGACAGGGTGTTCCCAATTCGCACAGGAACTTCCTGTGCGGAGACAGTCGAAGAATAGAACACGATACCTAAAATCATTATAAAAATAGATTTTAAATTAATTTTAGGAACATCTCCGTTCTGAGTTCTTTTTTGAAAGGGGAAAATATACTTACAACATTCAATCAATTTTCCCACTTTTTGTAGAGTAGATTTAGTTCTCATATATTAGGATTTTGTTTTTGTGGTTTTTGTAAAATGTTAACACAATCAAAATTATAGTAGAGTTTTTGGATTTGTTTTTTTTTCTCTGTAACTAACCTAAAAACTCGTTTAAGTGCTCTTTTTTTATCAAAAAAGGCATGAAAAAAATATTTTTTTTGCCAAATATTGGTAAATTTAATAGTGAGATTTTTTCTCTTTTTGGCTGAAAATCATTTTTTGATATAGGTGTAAATAATTAATAATCAGTTATTTAGTTAAAATTTTACTGATTTGCAAAATATCGACGAACTGTATTGTTTACTAGGTGAAGTACATTTTTTTAGATAAAATTCTAAAGACGGTTTTATGAGTTTTAAAAGTCATGGAATTAATTATTCTTGTTAAAATTTACTTAAAATGTTAACACTAATAAAAAATAGAGAAGGTTTAAAATATCTTTTGTAAATTAGAACTTAAAAAAAATAATGACCTCTTTTTGAGGTTTCAAATCTTCGGCTTATGAAAAATTTAATTTTAATACGTCATGCTAAATCAAGTTGGGAAGCTCCTCTAAAAGATTTTGATCGGCCACTGATGAAGAGAGGAATTATAGATGCGCATGATGTTTCTGCTATTATTTCGAAATATCTTCCAAAAACATATATTATTTGGAGCAGTACTGCGGCACGAGCTTCAGAAACGGCATTAATTTTTGCACAAAACATTTCATATCCTATAGAAAGTATTGTTTATAAAGACGACCTTTATACTTTTGATGATAAACAACTCGAAAAGGTTATTAAATCATGTGATAATAGTTTCGAAAGCGTTATTCTTTTTGGACATAACGAGGCTATTACAAATTTTGTTAATAAATTTGGGGATGTTTTTATAGAAAATGTCCCAACCTCAGGCTTTGTATCTTTACAGTTTGATTCAGAAAGCTGGGATACTATAAATAAAGGCAAAACCCATAAAACAATTTTCCCCAAAGATTTAAAATAAATAGAGTGTACGAACAAAAATATATCGATAGAGAAAAAAGCTGGTTAGCGTTTAACGCAAGAGTACTTCAGGAAGCGGGTGATAATACGGTTCCCCTTTTAGACAGACTGCGTTTTGTTGGAATTTTTTCAAACAATTTAGATGAATTTTTTAGAGTTCGTTACGCTGCAATTAGAAGATTAAGTCTCTCTGGAATTTCTGGCGAAAAATACTTAGGCGGAGTTTCGGCACATCAATTAATTAAAGATATTACCGAAATTGTAATTCAACAGCAATCAGAAAGCTTACGTATTCTAGGAAATATTGAAGCAGAACTTGAAACAGAGAATATTTTTATTATAAACGAAGATCAAATTACCAAAAATCAGGAAAGTTTCCTGAAAGACTTTTTTATGCAAAAATTAAGTCCAGAATTGGTAACTATTATATTGAATGATTTGGCAGAATTCCCTGTTTTAAAAGATACTTTAGGATATCTAGCCGTTCGTTTAGAAATGACAAACAACGAAGTACGTTACGCTGTTATAGAAATTCCAAAAACGATCAACAGATTTGTTGTTCTTCCGTCTGAAGATGAAAAACAGTATGTAATTTTAATTGACGATGTTATTCGTTACAACCTAAAAAACATCTTTAACATATTTGATTATAAAAGTGTTTCAGCACATATGATCAAGATTACTCGTGATGCACAGTTAGATATTGACAGTGATTTGAGTAAAAGTATGCTTGAAAAAATCGCAACATCTGTAAAAGACCGCCGTATAGGCGAGCCAGTTC
Source organism: Flavobacterium sp. FlaQc-30 (assembly GCF_044005885.1). Taxonomy (NCBI): domain Bacteria; kingdom Pseudomonadati; phylum Bacteroidota; class Flavobacteriia; order Flavobacteriales; family Flavobacteriaceae; genus Flavobacterium; species Flavobacterium sp. FlaQc-30. The sequence goes on from NZ_JBIPCO010000012.1 coordinate 3,500, forward strand.
GTTTTATCTATGATAATTTAATTGAAGATGATACACTGCAGTTCTTTTTAGATAAGATGAAAATTGTTGAAACAGATAGTATAATTCCTGGCGGAAGATATCATAATCGCCGTGATTATATGAGTTTTCCTAATTTAGGACGCTACGATTTATTATACAAACCAAACGAACCTCTGCCAATTCCAGGTTTAAGCCTTGGTGGAAGCATACTAGAAAAAATTAGTAAAAAAGACTATTTATTACACGCGCCCTATCAGTCATTTTCATATTTAACCAAGTTTTTGCGTGAAGCAGCCTTAGATCCAAAAGTAATCAGTATCAAAATTACTTTATATCGACTGGCAAAGAATTCGCAAATTATTAGTTCATTAATTAATGCGGCTAAAAACGGAAAAAAAGTTGTAGTTCAAATTGAGCTTCAAGCGCGTTTTGATGAAGCAAGCAATATTTCTTATGCAGAGCAAATGCAGACCGAAGGAATTGAGCTTATTTTTGGAATAAAAGGTCTTAAAGTGCACAGTAAAATATGCGTTATAGAAAGACTTGAAGAGGGAAAAACGCGCCGTTACGGATTTATTTCTACAGGAAATTTTAATGAAGCAACAGCAAAAATTTATACAGATGTTACTTTGTTTACCTGTAATCAAGGGATTTTGAAAGATGTTACCAAAATATTCGAATTTTTCGATATAAATTATAGAGTACACAGATACAAACATTTAATAGTATCACCGCATTATACAAGATCAAAATTTGTAAAACTTATCGATCGTGAGATTCTGCACGCTTTAGCTGGAAGAAAAACACACATTAAGTTGAAAATGAATAGTTTATCTGATTTTAAAATGATAGATAAATTATATGAAGCAAGTAATGCAGGTGTGAAAATTCAGCTGCAGGTAAGAGGAATTTGTTCTCTGATTCCGGGAATTCCAGGAATGAGCGAAAACATTGAAGCTATAAGTATTGTCGATAATTACTTAGAACATTCAAGAGTTTATATTTTTGGAAACGCAGGTCTTAATGAAGTGTATATTTCTTCGGCCGATTTTATGACCCGTAATCTTGACGGAAGAGTAGAAGTAACCTGCCCAATTTATGATCTTGAAATTAAAAAAGAATTAATCGATAACTTTAATATTGCTTGGAAAGGAAACGTTAAAGTAAGATACCATTCTTATAAATTAGACAATAAGTACAAACCCCGAAATCATCATGCATCGTTTAGAGCACAGTTTGAAACCTATAAATATTATCAGAATAAAATTAAAAAGTTCGAAGAAATTCCACAAAAAGTAAATCAATAATAACAAAAACAATTTCAAATCATAAAGTGAGCATGATTAATATAAGGAAATTTGCAGCAATAGATATTGGATCAAATGCCATGAGGCTTCTGATATCGAATGTTGTAGAGCAAGATGGCAAAGAACCGCAGTTTAACAAAAGTTCACTTGTTCGTGTGCCAATTCGTTTGGGACAAGATGCCTTTACAGTAGGTGAAATTTCAGAAGAAAATATAGATCGAATGGTTGATGCGATGAAAGCATTCAATCTTTTGATGAAAGTACATAAAGTAGAACGCTATATGGCGTTTGCAACTTCGGCAATGCGCGAGGCATACAATGCAAAAGAGGTTGTAGCTCTAATTAAGAAAAAAGCCGACATAAAAATCGAGATTATTGATGGTAAAAAAGAAGCTGCTATCATAGCTTCAACAGATTTGCATCATTTACTAAAAACAGATGAAACCTATTTGTTTGTTGATGTTGGAGGTGGAAGTACTGAGTTTACTTTATTCTCTGACGGAAAATTGATTAATTCCAGATCTTTTAAAGCAGGAACCGTTCGTTTATTAAATAATATGGTGCACGATGTAGTTTGGGATGAAATTGAAAAATGGATTAAAACCAATACCGCAGATTACGACGAAGTAACTCTTATAGGTTCTGGTGGAAACATCAATAAGTTGTTTAAAATGTCTGGAAAACAGCAAGAAAAACCGCTTTCCTATATCTATATAAATTCGCAATATGCGTTTTTAAATTCACTTACTTACGAACAACGAATTGCCGAATTAGGATTAAATTCAGATCGTGCCGACGTAATTATTCACGCAACAAGAATTTATCTTAATGCAATGAAATGGAGTGGAGCACGCCAGATATACGTTCCTAAAATTGGACTTTCAGATGGTATTGTAAAAGCAATGTACTACGGAAAAATTTAATTTTAAATATTCTTTTGCCACTAATTTCACGAATTGTTTTTTTTTAGTTTTTATTGAAAAATTAGCGAAAATTAGTGAAATTCGTGGCAAACTTTATACTTTAACTACATGAATAAAACTAGACTCGAAGCCTTTAGTGATGGTGTTTTAGCGATCATTATAACTATTATGATTTTAGAAATTAAAGTGCCCCAAGGACATGAGTTTGCAGATTTGAAACCACTTATTCCGAAGTTTTTAAGTTATATTTTGAGTTTTATTTACGTTGGAATTTACTGGAATAATCATCACTATTTAATTCATGGATTATCAAAAGTAAACGGAAAAATTCTTTGGAGTAATCTGCATTTACTATTTTGGCTTTCTTTAATTCCAGTTTCAACAGGCTGGATGGGAGAACATAATTTTGAAAAAGCAGCAATGGCTTTGTATGGTATTATTCTGCTGCTTTGCGCGATTTCTTATGTAATCCTACAAAAAACAGTTCTTGATGTTGAGGGGAAAAATTCGGCTTTAGCCAAAGCTTTAGGAAGAGATTTAAAAGGAAAAGCCTCAGCAGTTTTATATGTAATTGGCATCGCAGCTTCCTTTTATAATGTTATTATTTCTGGAGCCGCTTATTTTATAGTTGCCATGTTGTGGCTTATTCCAGATAAAAGAATTGAAAGAGTTTTTTCTTAAAAGAGTAATTTTAATACTATAAATGAAAGCTGTTTTTCAATCCATTCAGGATTTATCCAATGAAGAATTATCACATTTAGATGATTTAATCACGTTTAGAAAACTCAAAAAAGGAGATTTTTTACTGGAAGAAAATCAGGTTTCTAACGAAATCGTATTTATAGAAAAAGGAATTCTTCGTTCCTTTTTTATGAATCATAAAGGTGATGAAATCACCAATTGTTTTGCTTTTGAAAATGATTTTATGGCGTCATTTGCCAGCTTCATAACACAAGAAAAAGCCGAAGAAAATATTCAAGCATTGGTTGATACAGAACTGCAGGTTTTAGATCGAAATGCATTAGAAAAACTTTATAAATCAAGTTACAACTGGCAGGAAATAGGCAGGAAGTTAACCGAAATGGAGTTTGTAAATCTTCAAAAACGAATGGTTGATTTTCAAAAATTATCTGGTGCAGAACGTTATGAAGCACTTTTTAGAAATCACCAAAAATATCTTCAACTGATTCCGTTACAATATTTAGCATCCTATTTAGGAGTTACACCTAGACATTTAAGCCGAATTAGAAAAGCTGTTTTTTAAGCCGCTCAATTTTTTTTTATTTGGAGGAAAAGATCGGTCCGAATTTAAATTTGTGTTTAGCTTTTTTTAGGACATTTGTCTAGTAAAAGAAAACGGGCAAAAAGTATTTTTGAAAAAAGAAAAGCATGAAAAAAATACTGATTATAAATGGACATCCAAATCCGGACAGCTTTAATTTTGCCATGGCTGCCGAATATCAAAAAGGCTCATCAGCTTCTGGAGCAGTTGTGGAAACAATTACAATTGCAGCGCTGAATTTTAATCCAAATTTAAAATTCGGATATCAAAAACGAACCGAATTAGAGCCCGATTTATTAGAATCGTGGGAAAAAATTCAAAGAGCCGATCATTTAGTTTGGGTACATCCAGTTTGGTGGGGTGGACTTCCTGCAATTACAAAAGGCTTTATAGATCGATTATTTTTACCTGGAATGGCATTTCAGTACAGAGAAAATTCTGTTTGGTGGGATAAATTATTAAAAGGAAAAACAGCGCATATTATCACAACTCTAGATCAGCCCGGCTGGTACTACAGATTGTTTTTTGGAAGACCAAGTGTGAATCAATTAAAGAAATCGACTTTAGAATTTTGCGGTGTAAAACCAGTAAAAGTAAGTTATATCGGAATCATAAAAACAGCAAAAGAAAGTCAAAGAAAAAAATGGCTTGAAAAAGTGTATAATTTCGGGCTTCTAAATAAATAATGCTGCTAAAGTTAATTGCTGTTTTCTTGTAAAAACAATTTTGCGAAAATTCGCAATGAAAAGAGTATAAAACTATCCAGGTAAATCTAATCCAAATGTTGAACGTAAAAGCTCAATGTTTGGATTTATTTCATGCAAACGATTGTATTTATCTTGATCGTTAAAACTTCTTTTAGTCTCGAGTTTTTCATTTACAATTACTTCAATTGTGATATCGTGATTGTGCAGGTGACCTCTTAAATGCCCTAAAAGAGCATTCATCTGACTTTCGAATTCTAGCTTAGAACCTTCGTTTGGAAGTTCGTAAGTAATATTGGTTCCATTTAAAACAGGATCGTTGATTAACAAGATCGACTCCATAATCTTCAAGCCTTTTTGACCTAAACGCTCTGCATATTTATTCCATTGCACAAGCATTTCAGTTTCGGTAAACTCTTCAATAGGTAGAATAGATGTGGGTTTAACGTAAGTTTTACCACTTTGCTCTAATTCTTTTTTCTTGCGAATACTAGCCAAAGAAAAGGCAGAAACTTTTGGCTCGCCTCCAGTTTCATTTCTTGGAGTTTCAACTTTAGGAGTTTGAACTTTTGGTGTTTCTGGAACAGCAGTATTTGTAACGACAGAATCAGTATTGACTTTTTCTTCTGTTTTTAAAGTTTCAGTTTGACTTTCGACTTTCGTCCCGATACTTTGAGATGGACTTTGAACTTCAACAATAGAAAAACTTCCGTTTTTATAATAAGTAGGCGGTATTATGTATTGCTCAACTTTTTTTTTTCTCCATCAAAGTTGATAGAGGCTAACTGCATCAAGCATAATTCAACTAAAAGACGTTGATTTTGACTCAATTTATATTTTAAATCACAGTCATTTGCAATATCAATTCCCTTTAATAAAAATTCTTGGGAGCATTTTTGAGATTGAACACCATACATTTGCTGCGCTTGTTCTCCAACTTCTAATAAAGAAATAGTTGCAGGAGTTTTACTAACTAACAAATCTCTAAAATGAGATGCTAAACCAGCAATAAAATGATGCCCGTCAAAACCTTTTGATAAGATATCGTTGTAAGCCATTAAAAGATCTGGAATTTTATTTTCCAAAATCAAATCAGTAATGCTGATGTAAGTTTCGTAATCTAAAACATTTAGATTTTCAGTTACAGCTTGACGTGTTAAGTTTGTTCCGCAATACGAAACTACACGGTCAAAAATAGATAAAGCGTCACGCATTGCGCCATCTGCCTTTTGAGCAATAATGTGCAAAGCATCATCTTCAAAATTGATTCCTTGACTTTGAGCAACATCTGCTAAATGTTCTTTAGCATCTTTTACTGTAATTCTTTTAAAATCAAATACCTGACAACGAGATAAAATCGTCGGAATGATCTTGTGCTTTTCTGTCGTCGCTAAAATAAAAATAGCATGTTTTGGCGGTTCTTCTAATGTTTTTAGAAAAGCATTAAAAGCAGCCGAAGACAACATATGCACCTCGTCAATAATATAAACTTTGTATTGCCCAGTTTGTGGCGGGATTCGAACCTGATCAATAAGATTACGAATATCATCAACCGAGTTGTTTGAAGCGGCATCCAACTCAAAAACGTTAAATGCAAAATCTTCATTAGGATCATCATATCCAGGCTGATTTATTTTTCGAGCCAAAATACGTGCGCAGGTTGTTTTTCCAACTCCACGCGGTCCTGTGAATAAAAGAGCAGAAGCAAGGTGATTGCTGTCAATAGCATTCAACAAAGTGTTCGTAATGGCTTTTTGTCCCACAACATCCTTAAAGGTCTGCGGGCGATACTTACGAGCCGATACTACAAATTGTTCCATATTCTTTTTTATTCGATAGCAAATATAGGCTGAAAATTACCAAATCACAAATATGAAATTCATAAATCTCGGAGAAGATTTTGAGTGGTTTGAATATGAGAAAGTAAGATGTGTAAATTAATAATTTAAAAACTATGATTTATAAAATTGAACGTACATGAAATGAAGTCCCTATTGTAAAAATGCAGATATAATTAAGCTTTTTTCTTGCAAAGTGTCGCCCTCACGGAAATTGTAGAATTGCAATCATCATCAATAATTGTTGGTCAGTTTTGAGAACTAATATTGGAGTATGATTTAGACTAAAAAAAATGATCAATTAATTCCATCTTTTTTAAGTTTTAAAAGCTTACTATTTTGTAATAAATAAAGTACTATTTTTATCTTCAAAAAATACTTACAAAAGAATTGTTCTTAATGTAAATAAAAAAAATAATCAGAGTTTTAAAAAGTAAGGGATGAGGTATTTATTGTTAATTTTTATATTATTATTTAATGGTTTGGTTTTTAGTCAAAACAATAAAATCGAGAAAGAGCGAATAATACCTTCTGATATTGATTTTAAGGGACACGTAAGAAAAATTACAATTAGAAGTTTAATGCTTTATAGAATGAGTGAAAAAAATGACTCTATTCGAAGTGTTTCAGAAGTTTATTTTTCAAAAAACGGAAAAATCCAATCTCTTTTTCTTTATGATAAATTCACTAAAGATTCATGGAGAAAGGTCGAATTTGATGTGTTGGAAAGAATTACCACTATTACAAGAATTAATGATAGTGTGAAATTTGATATTGTGAATCAGTATTTCAGTAATAATTCCGAATTTCCAGACTCAACAAAAACATTTAGTAATAAGAATTATAAAGAAAAATATATAAATAGATTTACTAAAAATTTAGTTACTAAGCAAGAGCGCTATGTCAATGATGTTTTGCAGGATTTTAGGGTTTATAAATACAATGACCAAAATCAATTGATTGAAGATTTGTATACTAATCCAGAAAATGAAAAAGGAGAAAGATTAGTGATAAACGAATCTGGTAAAGGTACCAAATTGTCATTCTATCCAGAAAAACAAACGCTGTATGAATACATGAAAAATAAGGATACCACAATCGTTGTAAAAATAAGCCCAAGATATTCACATAAAGAAGTGACAAAAAAACTAAAAAACAAAGAGTTTGAAATAACGATTGAGGAGAAATATAATAAGGATTTTTTAGAAAGTACCGTGAGGACTTGGATTTCAAAAGACTCATTATCAAGATGTAATTACATATACGGAGTAAAAGGCAAAATTAGAAGCTATTATAAAACCTTTAAAAATCCTAAGAAAATAATTTATATATCAAAAAGTGATTTTTCTGATGACGATCAAGAAAAAGTTATTACACATACTGGTGAGATCGTTTATGATAAATTTAAAAACTGGATCAAAAAAACATATTTTAAAGAAGGAGTAATAGAAAGTAGGATAGAAAGAGAAATTGATTATTATTAATAAATGCAAAATGCGGTAATTCAATTTTGTAAAGCAGAATCTAATTATCGAAGTCAAAAATCCCCGTTTGTAATTTTAAAACCTTAATTTAAATGAAAAAATATCTGTTATTATTCGCAATTGCATTTAGTTTTATTCAGCTTCAAGCACAAACCGCTCAAGATACATTAGAAATTAAACGAGCAGCTTTGGCATATATTGAAGCGCAGCATAATCCAAATCTAAAATTGATGGAAAGTGCCTTGCATCCTAGAATGGTAAAAAGATCAGTTTTTAGAAATAAAGCAGCACAGAAGGATTATATCTCGGAGTTTTTCGCTGAAAACATGGTTATACTGGCAGAAACTTATAATGTAAAAGGCGATAAATTTCCAAAGAATCCAAGAAAAGAAGTCAAATTGTTAGATGTTTCTGCAAAAACAGCATCGGTGAAATTGCTTGCAGATGCATGGATAGATTATATGCATATTGTAAAGACAAATGGTGAATGGAAAATTATAAATGTACTTTGGCAATACAATGATGTAACTCAGCATGAATAAATAATTACCTTCTTTTTTATTGAAAAGTTTTTTTTAAATCAGACAGTATTAGTTACCAATTTTGGGTAACTTTGTAGTCTAGAAAGTTAAATCATGGGAAGAAATACGTCAATATCGCTTGGAAATCATTTTGAAAACTTCATTGAAAATAGCCTTTCAGAGGGAAGGTTTAAAAACGCAAGTGAAGTTGTTAGAGCAGGATTACGTCTTTTAGAGGAAGAAGAGAATAAATTACTTCTTTTGAAAAAAGCTGTTCAGGAAGGATTTGAGAGCGGACGTGCTGAGAACTTTGATTCTAAAAAACATCTTGAAAGTTTAAAAGCAAACAGAAAAAATGGCTAAATATCATTTGACAAATAAAGCTGTTGAAGATTTAGCAGATATTTGGAATTATACTTTTGATGAATGGTCAGAAAATCAAGCTGATAAATATTACCTATTACTTTTAGATTCGTGTCAGGAAGTGGCTGAGAATCCAAATCTTGGAAAAAAATATGATAATGTCGCAAAAAGTTTATTTGGTTTTAAGTCAAACGAGCATATTCTTTTTTATCAAATTATTTCAGAGAGCGAAATTGAAGTTGTTAGGATTCTTCATGGAAGAATGGATTTAAAAAGTAAGTTTTAATTCTTTTGTAAAAAAGGCACTAAGATAAAATTCTTTTTTATGTCATCCCGAGGAACGAATAATTTTCGCAAGAAACTCTGCAATGTAAATAACCAATTTTTTGGCGAGCTGCTAATGAAAATTTCTTAATTCTTCAAGATGACATAGATTGTGATTACTTTAATAAAATGAAAAGTTACAACAGGATCAAGTCCTGAAAATTACCTTCCTTTAATGCTTAAATCAAATAAAAGTTTGGCAGTTTCTTGATCTGCATCGGCAGAAAAACCTGCTACAAAAACACCTTTTTTGCCATTACTGGACTTAATTCCGTATACAACTGCCTCATCGCCTGGGTCTGATTCCCCTTCGTATCGATACACATGTACAATTTCAAATTTCTCAGGATTTTTTTTAAGAATGTCTGAGTTGAGATTAAAATCGCACGTAAACCCTTTTTCATGCAATTGATCTAAAGCTTTTGAAACAGTTGCGTAGTGATACATCCTAATCATAATATTTGAATTTAAAAATTATCGAATTTTAAAGATAACTATTTTAAAATTAAAAAGTTATGATAAAATTCATAAAAACGGAAATTTAAAATCATTATTCTTAGTTCATAAATCGTTACTTTTGTAGAGCAGACCGCCTTATCGCTGCCCGCTACGGTGGGGAGAGGAAAGTCCGGACACCATAGAGAAGCATAGCGGGTAACACCCGTCGGTCCCGATAGCTATCGGGATTAGGACAAGTGCAGCAGAAAGTATGTACAGGTAATGCTGTAGTGAAACCAGGTAAACTCTATGCGGTGAAATACCAAGTATATCAGCATTTAAGGGCTTCTCGTCCGTTGTTGAAGGGTAGGTAGCTCGAGTTCCGAAGTAATTCGGAATCTAGATAAATGATAAGGCCTTGATTTATCAAGGACAGAATCCGGCTTATAGGTCTGCTTTTTTTATATATTTGTGAAACTCTACTAACCTGTTTTCATGAATATAACCGCTCCAAAATCTTCTTCAAAGGCAAAAAAAAGCCTTTTTAATACCATAATCACAAATCTTACTTTTTGGGTTTTAATAGCCATAATTGCGGGTATTTTACTTGGACATTTTTCGCCTGAAAATGGAGTGAAAATGGAAATTTTAGGAGCGAAATTTATAAGTCTTATCAAGTTGTTTATCGGCCCGATTATTTTTCTGACGATTGTCTTGGGAATTTCTGGAATGGGTAATTTAAAAAAAGTGGGGCGAATTGGTGTAAAAGCCTTAGCTTATTTTGAAGTTGTTTCCACCGTAGCTTTAGCTATTGGTGTTGCAGTTGCTTATATTTTTAAACCAGGAAAAATTGATAAATCGGGATTAACTTTAGGCGACGCAAGTCAATATACAAACGGCGCGGCAAAAGATTTTTCATGGCTGGAGTTTTTTCTTTCCAATTTTACATTGCAGGTTTTGCTAGCGGCTATTGTATGCGGAATCGCTTTAAATTTTTATAAAAAAAGAGAACAAACCATTTTAGTTTTAGAACGTTTTTCAAATGTCGTTTTCTTCGGTTTAAAATACGTTATGTATCTTGCACCAATTGGTGCTTTTGGTGGAATGGCTTACACAATTGGAAAGTTTGGATTAGGAACTTTAATTCCGCTTGGTAAATTAATGCTTTGTGTTTATTTAACGATGGCGTTGTTTGTTTTTCTAATTTTAGGAAGCATTCTGCGTTATTATAAAATAAGTATCCTTTCGATTTTAAAATATATAAAAGAAGAACTTTTATTAGTTCTAGGAACATCATCTTCAGAAGCTGCTCTGCCAAGTATTATGGTTAAACTAGAGCAAATGGGCTGCAGTAAATCAGTTGTAGGATTGGTGATTCCAACAGGATATTCTTTCAACCTCGACGGAACTTCGATTTACTTATCAATGTCGGTAATATTTTTGGCTCAGTTGTATGATGTACATTTGAGTTTCTTTGAAATTCTTACTGTTATTGGTATTTTAATGATTACTTCAAAAGGTGCTGCAGGTGTTACGGGAAGCGGATTTATTGTTTTAGCTTCTACTTTAACAGCACTTCATAAAATACCAGTCGAAGGTTTAGCGTTTCTATTAGGAGTAGATAAATTTATGAGTGAAGTCAGAGCCATTACAAATCTAATTGGAAATACGGTGGCGACAATTATAATTTCGAAAACTGAAAGAGATTTTACAGAGCTTGATTTGAATCCTGTTTTGGAGGAGTAATAGTAATGCTCAGGTGAGAAATGGATTTAAGGTTTTTTTTGTCATTTCGAGGAACGAGAAATCACACTTGTAATTCGACAAAGATTCGAGACTCTTGTCACGGAGTTTCTTGTGCGATTTCTCGTTCCTCAAAATGACAGAAATATGCGTAATAACGGGTGTAATTAGCGACAAAAAAAGACTATGAAAAGAATTGGAATTTTAGGACTTGGCGGCGTTGGCGGCTATTTTGGCGGACTTTTAGCGAAAGCATATTATAAGTCTGATGATGTTGAAGTGATTTTTATTGCGCGCGGTGAAACTCAAAAAGCGATTGCCGAAAACGGATTAAAAATTGTAACCGATGATTCTGAGACAATTGTTTTTCCTAGTATAGTTTCTAATAACCCTGACGAAATTGGCGAATTAGACTATTTAATTTGTGCAACAAAAACGTATGATATTGAAGAAAGTTTATCGTCTTTGAAAAAATCAATTAAGAATGAAACAGTGATTCTGCCTTTATACAATGGTGTTGATGCACAAGAAAGAATTCAGAAAATATTTCCTGAAAATGAAGTTCTGCAAGGTTGTGTTTATATTATTTCGATGATCTTTTCGCCCGGAACAATTCGGAAAATTGGCTTTTACGAAAAGTTGTTTTTTGGTTCTAAAACCGCACCATTTTCAAAATTAGAAGAGCTGCAAAACATCTTCAAAAAAGCAAAAATAGAAAGTTACTTGGCTGCGAATATAGAAGAAACAGTTTGGGAGAAGTTTATTTTTATTTCGGCATTAGCTTCTGTAACTTCTTATTTAAATCAGAATATTGGCGAGATACTGCATCATTTAGAATCTAAAGTAATTTATATCGAACTGCTTCATGAAATCGAAGATGTGGCGCAGGCAAAAGGTTTAAAATTACCAGAAGATATTGTTGCACAAACTATTATAAAGTTAGAGAAATCTCCCAAAGAAGCAACATCATCTATGCATAGAGATTTACTAGCAGGCAAAAATACCGAAGCAGTTTCGCTCACACAATTTGTTGTAAACGAAGGAAAGAAATATGGTGTAAAAACGCCTCTTTATGAAAAGATTGCAGCTATTTTAATTAAATAATGCAATAATATATTGTAAGAAAATAATTTGTTTTTTTAAGTTGTGGTATGTTTTTAATGTTATTTTTGTCGAAACCAATTTAAAAACAACCAATGAAGAAAAATTACCTAATTCTATTACTTTTTGTTCTTTTTATAAATGCTGTAAATGCACAAGATGATGCTCCGACTGCAGTAGCAAAACATCAATTTAAAATAAATTTATTACTGCCTGGATTTGTTTATGAGCACGGATTTAATTCTAAAAACACCTTATATTCTGAAGCAAGTTTAGGTTTAGGTTTTCAAGCCAATTCAAACAATTCGAATTTTGCCATTTATCCTACCATTAATGAACAGTTTCGTCATTATTATAATCTTGAAAAAAGAGCAGAAAAAGGAAAAAGAACAGCAAGAAATTCTGGAAATTATTTAGCAGCAAACGCGGTTTATAGTTTTGGTTCGATATCTACAAATGATGATTATAGAGAAGCTTCTTCTTCGTTTACGCTTGGTGCTCTTTGGGGATTACAGCGTACTTATAAAGGAAGATTTAACTTAGAATTTAATGCTGGTCCGGGAGTTAATTTTGACGAATATGACACGGAATTTGTTCCAATCATAAATTTCACCTTAGGTTGGGTAATTGGAAAATAAAGTTCGTTTAAAATAGAAAAACCTTGATTCGTCAAGGTTTTTCTATTTTAAATTCTAAGCCAATACTTCGAACGCTTTCAATACTGATTTTTGGATCTGAATTAAAATACTTTCTAAGCCTGCTTATAAAAACATCCATGCTGCGCCCCGAGAAATAATCGTCTTTTTTCCAAACAGACATTAAAATTTGTTCTCTTTTTAACAGCTGATTATGGTTCAGATATAAATATTCAATAAGTGAAGCTTCTTTTTCTGTGAGCTGCTGAACGTGATTTTTGTTGTTTAGAGTTAAACGCTCGTTGTCAAAAATATATGAGCCAATTTCAATTGTGTTATTTCCTTCTAAACTTCTCTTTTGCTCGATTCTCTTAAGTATGTTTTGCAAACGCAGAATCAGTTCGTCGACTTCAAAAGGTTTCGCTATATAATCATCGGCACCTAGTTTTAATCCAATGATTTTGTCTTCCTGCAGCTTTCTTGCTGTTAGAAAAATAAATGGAGTTTCGGGATTGATTGTAATCATTTTTTCAGCCAATGAAAACCCGTCCAATTTTGGCATCATAACATCCAGAATACAAATATCAAAAGTCTGGTTTTTAAAATGATCTAAAGCTATTTCGCCATTTTCTGCCCAAGTTACTTCAAATTGATGAAGCTCTAAATATTGTTTTAAAATTGCTGCAAAGTCAAAATCGTCTTCAGCTAAAAGTAATTTTTTCAAAATAGGGTAATTAAACTTTTAATAAAATAGTAAACTGAGTTCCTTTTCCTAAATCGCTAATAACGTTAACAGAACCCTGATGCGCTTTTACGATTTGATCAACATAATATAATCCTAAACCCAAACCTTTTGTATTGTGAAGATTTCCTTGCTCTACACGATAAAATTTATCAAAAAGAAGTGATTGTTTGTTTTTTGCAATTCCAATTCCGTCATCTTCAAAACAAATAGAAAACTGATTTTCTACGATTTTTGTTTTTACTGTAATTGTGTTCGATCCATATTTTACGGCATTTTCTAAAACATTTAAAAAAGCAGTTGTTAAATGAAATTTATCCAGAACTAAAATCGTTTTCTGAGTTTGAAAATCAGTTTTAAGATTGATTTTTGGAAAAGCAATTTTAAAATCATCAACGATTATCTGCAGGAAATGCTCAGTTTCAATTTTTTCCTTTTGCAATTCGATTTCATTTTCGGCCAAAGAATTTGCCATAACTTGATCAATCAAACTTTGTAGACGATTGTTCTGGCGTGAAATTGTATTGACAATTGAATTAAAATTTTCGTCGTTGTCACGAATGTGTTTCTGCTCTAAAATTTTGGTCGAAATGCCCAACGTTGCTAAAGGAGTTTTAAGTTCGTGAGTAATATTATTGATAAAATCTGTTTTTACATCACTTACCTTTTTTTGCTTAATTAAAGCTTTGAGTGCGATTACAAAAAGCGAAATGAGTGTAAGAATTGATAATAATGACAAAACAAGAATAAAAGTCATTCGTTTTAAAATAATCAGTTCCCAATCGATAACCGAAACATACATAGAATCTTCGGTAAGTAATTTATATTCCTGATTTCCAAAAGTTCCGTTTGTAGTGCCAACATAATTTCGAACTAAAAAAGCGTGATTCAGCGAATTTAGGTTTCCGTACAATTTATTCTGAATAAAAGGCTTTTCAGAAAAAATAGTATCTCTTTTTTTTGCGTGTTTGTAAAGAATAAATTTGTTGAGAACAATAGCAAAGTCAATTTTGAAATTGGGTAAATCTCTTTCGAACTTTCGTTGAATTCTTTCTGTTAACACGTCATTATATTTACTCTCTAAAATGCCTTTTTTAATATCAATTTTAGAATTTTTGCCTTTAATATATTGTTCCGATAAATTCTTATAAAGCGCTTCTTTTTTAGAAACTAAAACGGCATCAATATCACTGTAATTATTTGTAATTGCTGCAATTTCATTCTTGATCTGAGTATGAAACTGAGCCACTTTATAATCATAAGCAGTTTTTACCAAATAATATTGTACGGTCGACAAGACAAGCAGAGCGACAACCGAAAGTGTTATTAATAAATTGATTCTTTGTTTCATAAACGTAAAAATTCATTTCAAAAATAGTGCTTTTACTAGATATTCTAGACATTAACTCCGCATTAACCTTCAATTAACCTACGTAATTCTTTTTTAGAAGCATTTTTGCATCATCTCAAAACAAAAAACTTTGTATGCCATTAAAACTCCTTTTAGCACTTTTACTTTTTGTTCTTTCGTTTATTGCAAATGCACAAAATGAAACTACCAAAGACTCGATTTCAAATCAATTGAACGAAGTTGTTATCAATCAGAATAAAAAGATTTTTACAAACTCAAACGGAAATATAAAAGTTGACGTTGCCAATTCTATTTACAATTCAATTCCAAATACAGTCGATTTGCTGGCGAAATTACCAACCGTTTTAGTGAGTCCAGATAAAGAAAGTATTACGGTTGTAGGCAAAGGAAGTCCGTTGATTTATATTGACAATCAAAAAGCAGGAATGAACGATTTGAATGCTTTGGTTCCAGCCGATATTAAAACTATCGAAATTATTCAAAATCCATCTGCAAAATATGAAGCCGAAGGAAGATCTGTAATTTTGATTACAAGAAAGTTTAGTAAAAAAGATAGTTTTAGAACCGATATTTCTGAAACAGCGTCTTTTAAAAAACAGTTAAATAATTACCTCGGATTTAATTCCAGTTTTAAAAAGAATAAATTAGAATGGAAAGCAAACTTTAATTATAATCGTTTAAATCCATGGGAGAATCACAGTATCAATTACCAAATTCCAAATGCAGAAATCGCTTCCAAATATGATGTAACGGCGCAAACCAATAGAAAACAATTTATTTTGGGAGGCGGCGTGTTTTATAAAATAAACGAAGAGGATTATTTCTCGTTTAGTATCAATAGTAAATTGCAGACGGATACTTTTCCTATAAATACAATTACCGATAATAAAAATAAGGATGTAGAGAATAATGTTGTTACGTATAGTGATAATGAGGGAGACAAGAATTTTGTAAACGCATTTTTGAATTATTCTAAAAAAATAAAAGCAATTGATCTGCTTGTTTTTAGTGGTTTTCAGTATTCAAATTTTGATCAAAAATCTTGGAGTAATGTGCAAGATAATTTTAATGATACACAATTTGAGAGAACTCAAAATCGAGATCAGGATTTTAAAGTGAATGTTTTTTCGGGAAGAATTGATATGGAGAAAAAGTTTAAAAACGATCTGAAATTAGAAGTAGGAGGATTGTATTCATCAGCAAATTCAAAATCGGATATTGATATTTATTATTATAAAACGGATGTTGATGAAATAAGTAATTATGATTTTAAAGAGCAGAATTTGGCAGGATACAGTCAGTTTTCAGGAAAGATTAAAAAGGTTAATTTTTCATTTGGAGTCAGAGTTGAAAATACGAATGTTAACGGAAAGTTTAAAAGTGATTTATTGCCTTTGGTTGATAAAAACTACACAAATTTCTTTCCAAAAGCACAATTCACATTTCCGATTGACAGTACAAAAAACATTCGTGTAAACTATTCAAAAAGTATATCAAGACCCAATTATTCGTCTTTAAGTCAGGGAGCAACCTATATAAATCCGTACTTTTTATATGCCAGAAATATATTTTTAGATCCTACCATAATCAACGAAATTTCGTCGACTTTTCAGTATCACGATAAAACGGTTAAGTTGAGTTATTATAAAAATACAAATCCAGTTTATAATAGTTTTACGTTTGATGACCAGAATAATATAATGACTTTTAAAGATGTGAATTTTGATAAAGAAACAGGTTTTAATCTTGATTTCGAAGTGCCTTTTACTTATAAGTTTTGGACAACAAATAATTCGCTGCTTTTTATTTTAGAGAAAATTGAAGATGCTTCGGCAGTATTTATGACTTCAAAACCCTATTTTTATTATTACTCTAATAATGAATTTAAGCTTCCAAAGGAATATAATTTTGTATTGAATTTTTGGGGATTGACAAAACAGAAAGTTGGCGTTTTTGAAAGAAACCCAATGTTTGTTGCTGATATGGCGGTTTCGAAAACCTTTTTCAAAAAATGGAATTGTACTTTAAGCTGGAACAATATTTTTAAAAACACGATTAGAACCGAAGATTTTACCATTAATACTGTGAGTTCTAAAGCACGATATGTAGTCGATTCTTATGAAATTTCGATAGCCTTAAAATACTCTTTTGGAAAAGTAAAAGAAAGTGAGTTTAAAGGAAAAAGTATTGATGAGAACGAAAGCAGAGTTAAATAAAAAAGAAAAAACCTTGAAAGTTCAAGGTTTTTGTACTGTAAAAAGAAAACTATCCTTCGTCTTCTTCTGTAATTTTTATTGGAGTATCACCCGGTAATTCCTCATCGTCATCAGTCGAATTTAATTCGAAGAAACTAAAGAACGAACCACCGTAGCTTTTTTGAAATGAAAAATTACTCAAATGATCTAGTTTTGTGTATTTAGAATGTTCGATAATCATCATGCCGTCTTCGTGAAGTAAATCTCTTTCGAAAACCGTTAAAACAATTTTTTCAAAAGTGTTTTGATCTAATCCATAAGGAGGATCGGCAAAAATAATATCGTATGATGTTTTGCAGTTCTCCAGAAATTTAAAAACATCGCTTTTTGTAGCTGCAATGTCAAAATCATATTCTGATGAAACTTGTTTAATAAATTTTACGCATCCAAAATCACCATCTATAGAGGTAATTGGTGCGCTTCCGCGTGATGCAAATTCGTAGCTGATATTTCCGGTTCCCGAAAATAAATCTAAAACCTTTAAGCCGTCAAAACTAAAATGATTATTCAAAACATTAAATAATGCTTCTTTACTCATATCAGTCGTAGGTCTTACAGGAAGGTTTTTTGGCGGAAAAATGCGGCGTCCTTTGTATTTTCCTGAAATAATTCTCATGATTGAAATAAGATATAATGTTTTTGATTCTGAGCAGTTGTGTAATTGTTTTTTTCTTGTAATGCACTCACGTCTAAGAAAGATACATTACGAATATATTTGTATGCAATTGCATAAAACGGATCGTTTTGGGTTATTGAACCCAATAATTCCAGTTGAAAAAGCTCTGGATTTAAATTGGTTTGTTCGGCTGTAAAAAGCAAATAATAAATAAAATCTTCTGGAGTTTGATACTCGAAAGAGTTAAATAATAATAGTTTTTGGTTTTGAACTACGATAACCTCAAAATGATTTGGGTTAAAGTTTACCACCATTTTTTTCTCGTCATTATTTCTTGAACCTTCCAAGATTTTTTCGACTAGAATACTATTTACGTGTTTGTACTCAAAAGATCCTACATTATCAATTAGAAAATTATTGATATTTATGTACGGGATATAAACAGAGTTCATTTCGTAGTTTGAGATTTTATCAAAAGTGAAAAAATCAGATTCAAATACTTTTGTACTATACTGTAAGTAACTGCCTAGATAATTTTCATCGAATAAAGCAGTTGGTACAAAAGTCGAAAGGTTGTTGTTGTGAATGACTAGAATATCATCGTAGGTTTCTTTTAATTCAGGATAATTTTTAAATGATGCTGAAAATAAGTCCTCGATTTTATTTTGTTTTTGAGTAGTATCAAATTGAACTTCGTTAAACGAAGTAATGGTATTATTTAAAGTATCAAAACAGCAAAATGAAAATCCGTTCAGTGAAACCTGAATCGAAAGTTTTTTATAATTTTTGGAAATAATGTTAGTGTTTTGTAATGACATATTGATTTACAATTCGTTACCTGTTTTACAAGAAAGAATTTAAGGCGACTACAAACTTACAAATTAAAAAGGAACAATTATAATTGCAATTTCAAAAAACAATTTCAAAAACATTTTAAAGTAAGGTTAAGTTTTCTTTATCATATAAGCGAGATAAGGAATTAAGCCTAGAGTATGTTTGTTTTAATTTTTAAGATCATTTAAGTAATGTCAACAACAAACGGTTAAGATGTTTAGCATAATCTTAAGTTTACTTACATCACTTATATGGTTTCAAATTATTGCCATTGCCATTAAAATAAGCGACCTTTGTATTTCAAATTTTCTTTATGAATTCAGCATTGTTTTACGGCATTTTACAAAAAAGATTTCCATTTGCACCTACATACAAACAGGATATTTTTTTTCAAAAAATTGCTATTTTTTTAACCGAACCGGTTAACGATACCATTTTTGTATTAAAAGGATACGCAGGAACTGGAAAAACAACGGTGATTTCGACAATTGTAAATAATCTTGGCGATATTAATAAAAAGTTTGTTTTGCTTGCACCAACTGGACGCGCGGCAAAAGTAATTGCTAATTATTCGAATACACCTGCTTTTACGATTCATAAAAAAATATATTTTCCTAAAAAGTCTTCGGGCGGAGGAGTTGCTTTTACCAAACAAGTCAATAAACATAAAAATACCATTTTTATAGTCGACGAGGCTTCGATGATTTCAGACAGCACTTTAGACAGCGGTTCGCTTCTGGATGATTTGATTAACTATGTTTATTCGGGAACCAATTGCAAAATGATTCTTTTAGGAGATACAGCACAGCTTCCGCCGGTAAATTTAGATATAAGTCCAGCGTTAGATATTCAAACTCTCGGAATACATTACGATAAAGAAATTGAACATATTGAACTAGATGAGGTAATGCGTCAGGAAGAAAGCTCGGGAATTTTGTTCAATGCAACTGAATTACGTGAGTTATTGAAGGAAAGTTTTATTACAGAGTTTAGATTCAATGTAAAAAAGTTTAAGGATATCGTGCGTCTTATAGATGGTTATGATATTCAAGATGCAATAAATACTGCTTATAGTAATTATAGTATTGAAGATACCGCTTTTATTGTACGATCTAATAAAAGAGCAAATCAATACAATGAACAAATTCGGACTAGGATTTTGTTTAAAGAAAGTGAACTTTCTGTAGGTGATTTTTTGATGGTAGTTAAGAATAATTATTTCTGGCTTAAAGAAACAGATGAAGCTGGTTTTATTGCCAATGGCGATATTATTGAGGTTCTGGAAATGTTTGGAATCAGAGAACTGTACGGATTTACTTTTGCGAGAGTAAAAATAAGAATGGTCGATTATCCAGATCAAAAGCCTTTTGAAACAGTATTGCTTTTAGATACCATAAAAAGTGAATCTCCGTCATTGACTTACGAAGAATCAAATCGTTTGTACGAAGAAGTAATGAAAGATTACGAAGATGAAACAACTAAGTATAAAAGGTTTCAAAGAGTAAAAGAAAACGAATATTTCAATGCTTTGCAGGTGAAATTTTCCTATGCTATAACGTGTCACAAATCACAGGGAGGACAATGGAATACGGTTTTTATAGAACAGCCTTATTTACCAAATGGTATCGATCGCGATTATATTAGATGGCTGTATACCGCTATGACACGTGCCAAAAATAAGTTATATTTGATAGGGTTTAAAGACGAGAGTTTTGAGGAGTAATTTTTTAGCCACAGATTAAAATGATTTTCACAGATTTTTTTAATAAATGATGCGCTAAAGTTTTTTTTGAAATCATTTTAATCCTTTTAATCTGTGGCAAATAATATTTTACAATGACAACACTAAACGACTTACATTCGATTTCTTCAACGTTTTCGAATACAGATAAAATGCCGGTACTATTTTTAGGACATGGCAGTCCTATGAATGCTATTGAAGAAAATCAGTTTGTGACGGGTTTTCGCAATTTGGCAAAAACATTACCGCAGCCCAATGCTATTTTATGTGTTTCCGCACACTGGTTTACTAAAGGAACCAAAGTTACTTCGATGCAAATGCCAAGAACAATTCATGATTTTGGAGGTTTTCCACAAGCATTATTTGATGTGCAATATCCCGCACAAGGAAGCCCTGAATTGGCATTAGAAACTAAAAGAATTTTAGATCCTGTTGAGGTAGATTTAGATGAACATTGGGGATTAGATCACGGCGCTTGGAGTGTAATAAAACATTTATATCCAGAAGCAAATGTTCCCGTAATTCAGTTGAGCATTGATTATACTAAATCAGGTCAATTTCATTTTGAATTGGCGCAAAAACTACAATCACTGCGTCGTAAAGGAGTTTTAATTATCGGAAGCGGTAATATTGTGCATAATCTTAGAATGGTTGATTTTAGAAATTTTGATAAAGACAATTACGGTTACGATTGGGCAATCGAAGCTCGAGAAACGGTGAATAATTATTTATTAGACGGCAATTTTCAACCGTTAATAGATTTCGAAAAAATGAACAAAGCAGTTCAATTGGCAGTTCCAACTCCAGAACATTATTTGCCTTTATTATACACTTTAGGATTAAAAGAAAAATCAGAAGAATTGAGTTTGTTTAATGATAAACTTTTAGCAGGCTCATTGAGTATGACGTCAGTCAAAATTATGTAGAAATTGTGTAGAAATTTTACCGCAAAGCACGCAAAGGTTTTATTTACAAAGCTTATAAAAACGCAAAGTTCGCAAAGCTATATTGATAAAGCTTCGCGAACTTTGTGTTTAATTAACGTAATCCATAATAAAAATCTTTGCGCCCTTTGCGGTAAAATGCGTTTCGCAGATCAGGTTACAAAGTAGTCTATTTTTCTAAATTATACGCATATAAATATCCATCTGCACTTCCAAAATAAATAGTGTTATTATTTACAAAAGGAGAAGAAAGGATTGAACCTAATTTGTAAAATTGATCCATTACTTTTTTGTTGTTATCGTAGTAAGACAGATCTTCGTTTTGACCTGCATATCCAAAATCTAAAAGATCATTTTTTAAAATAGAGTTTGCATATTGTTTGCGATTATCAGTGCTTATAGTATTTGATTTTTTTCCGTCAGAAAGTAAATCCAGCGAGAAGAAATTTCCAGTGAAATCACCAAAATAAATTGTGTTTCCTGCTATTGCAGGTGAGTTATAAACATAGCCATTTGTTTTGAATCGGTATTTTTCGGCGCCGGTTTTTGCGTCAAGAGCCAATAAAACATAAGTGTCAGAAGTTCCTACATAAATAGTTCCATTTGTAATGACAGCAGTGCTTAGAATCCAGGAATTTTCAGCATCATATTTCCAGATTAGTTTTCCTGTTTCAGCATCAAGTGAGAAAAAGTGTGGATCTCGCGCTCCAAAATATACTTTTCCATCAGAAACTGCCACAGACGATTGTATTCCTTTAAAACCTATTTTGGTAGAAGTAGCAAAATGCCATATTTCTTTTCCGTTTTCTGCATTAAGTGCGTATAAAATAGCATCCCAGCCACCAATAAAAACTTTGTTTTTATCTATAACAGGAGTTCCATGAACAGGACCATTAGTTTTGAACTTCCAGTTTACATTTCCGGTTTTTGTATCAAGCGAATAGATGTTTCCGTCGCTGCTTCCAAAGATAACTTGAGCTGTTTTTTTGTTTTGATATACGACTGGCGATGATAAATAAAAACTCCATAAATCCTCCATGTATTGTGTTTCAGGTTTCATTCCTCCGCCGCCTTTTTCTCCCATCCAGTGTTCTCCACCAGTTTTAAATTTCCAAATTTGTTTTCCTGTTTTGGTATTTACTGCATAATAATTGCCGTCAAAACTTCCAAAGAAAACTGTGTCTTCGAAAATGCTTGGTGAACTGTGAATCGCGCCATCTGTTTTGAATTTCCATTTTAGATTTCCAGATTTTTCTTCAATTGCATATAAAAAACCATCTTCGCTGCCAATATAAACAATGCCGCTTTTGGTAATGGGTGAGGAGAAGATTTTACCTTCGGTTTTAAATTTCCATTTTAAAGTTGTCAGCGGCTGATAACCATCGCCGTCAAAAATGTGATTTGCAAATGCATTTAATGGAACAGCATTATTTTTTTGGCTTAAAGCCGAATTAATAAAAGTTAAATTCAATAAAAACAGAACCAGAATCGACGATTTTCTCATACTTTTTTTTCTGATAAATATACTTTATTTTTTAAAACATTGGCAGTCAGTTTTGTAACGATCTACAGTAATTATGTTTTTTATCTTAGGTTTGAATAGTTACATTTGTTTTACTTAAAAAAGATTTACAATGAAAATAATAGCGGTAATTCCGGCACGATATGCTTCGACACGTTTTCCTGCAAAGCTTATGCAGGATTTAGGAGGTAAAACAGTAATTCTAAGAACATATGAAGCTGCGGTTTCGACAAAACTATTTGATGATGTTTTTGTGGTAACCGATTCTGATTTGATATTTAATGAAATCGTTTCTCATGGCGGAAAAGCAATTATGAGCATCAAAGAACATGAGTCTGGAAGTGACCGAATTGCTGAAGCTATAGCCAATCTTGATGTCGATATAGTTGTAAATGTACAAGGTGATGAACCTTTTACAGAAGCGGCGCCCTTAGAGCAGGTTTTGTCTGTATTTAAAAATGATGCCGATAAGAAAATTGATTTAGCTTCGTTAATGCGTGAAATTACAGATGAAGATGAAATCAATAACCCAAATAATGTAAAAGTGGTGGTCGATCAATCACAGTTTGCATTGTATTTTTCTAGATCAGTAATTCCATATCCAAGAGATAAAGATGCTGGAGTTCGTTATTTTCAGCATATCGGAATTTACGCGTTTAGAAAACAAGCGTTATTAGACTTTTACAGTCTTCCTATGAAATCTTTAGAAGCTTCTGAGAAGTTGGAACAATTACGTTATTTAGAATTCGGAAAACGCATAAAAATGGTCGAAACAACACACGTTGGAATTGGAATTGATACAGCAGAAGATTTAGAAAGAGCCAGAGCGATGCTACGTGATATTTAATTACCCGTAGTTTGAACACTGATTGAGCACTGATTGAACGGATTCGCTTTCGCGAAAGCGCGGATTAAAAACGGATTTCTAATTTAATATGCGCGTTTTTTGTCATTTCGACGAAGGAGAAATCTTCGTAAGAAACTCCATGCAGTTAATCTCCAATCTTTGTTGAGCTGCTTGTGAAGATTTCTCCTTCGTCGAAATGACATACTCGGCGGTTACTTTGAATAAAGAATATCTTTGTCGAATTTCAAGTGTGATTTCTCCCTTCGGTCGAAATGACAAACTTTATGTATAAAATAAAAAAGCTCCAAAATATTTGGAGCTTTTTCTATATCTAAAACATTCTAAAATCCTTAATACAAACTAGGATATTTAGAAGGGTTAACTTCGTTCATCATGCTGTATACTTTCTCAAAAATATCTTCGGCTGAAGGTTTAGAGAAATAATCGCCATCAGTTCCGTAAGCAGGTCTGTGTGCTTTTGCCGCAAGTGTTTGTGGTTTGCTGTCAAGATAATTGTAAGCGTCTTGCTCTTCTAAAATTTGTTGCAGGATAAAAGCTGAAGCTCCGCCTGGAACATCTTCGTCGATTATTAATAGACGATTTGTTTTAGCGATACTTTTTACAATGTCTTTATTGATATCAAACGGAAGTAAAGATTGAATATCAATTACTTCACAGTCAATTCCTAAGTCTAATAATTCTGTTGCAACTTGTTGTACCAATCTTAAAGTTGATCCGTAAGAAACTAAAGTAATATCAGAACCTTCTTTTAAGGTTTCAACAACACCAATTGGAGTTTTGAATTCACCAAAGTTCAAAGGTGTTTTTTCTTTTAAACGGTAACCGTTAAGACATTCAATTACTAAAGCCGGTTCATCACACTCTAAAAGAGTATTGTAGAATCCTGCCGCTTGCGTCATATCTCTTGGAACTAAAACGTGAATACCACGAATCGCATTAATAATCATTCCCATAGGAGAACCAGAATGCCAGATACCTTCTAAACGGTGCCCACGTGTTCTGATAATTAACGGCGCTTTTTGTTTTCCAACAGTTCTATATTGTAAGGTAGCCAAATCGTCACTCATGATTTGTATCGCATACAATAGGTAATCTAAATATTGAATTTCTGCAATTGGACGTAAACCTCTTAAAGCCATACCAATTCCTTGTCCAAGTATAGTTGCTTCACGAATCCCGACATCGGCAACACGAAGTTCTCCGTATTTTTCCTGCATCCCTTCAAGACCTTGGTTAACATCACCGATGTTTCCAACATCTTCACCAAAAATCAAAGTTTCTGGATATTTAGAGAATAATGCGTCGAAATTATCACGCAGAATCATTCGGCCGTCTGAATCTGGTTTAGCATTTTCTCCATATTCAGGTAACACTTTTTGTACTGAGAATACATTTTGCTCAGATTCAGAATGTAAATTACTGCTGAATTTTTCTTGAGTAACTGCTATATAATTAGTAATCCAGTTTGATAAAAGCATTTTGCTGTTTGGTACTTCAACAAAGCGAAGAATTTTTCTAGCAAAAACTAAAATTTCCTTTTTTAAAGGTGCTTTTATTGCACTTAATTCTGAAATGTATTTTTTAATTCTGTCTTTATGGTTGATGCTTGCTTCTGCAATTTGTTCCAATAAAGCCAAAAGATTTTTTTGATCTTCAATAATTGGATTGATGAAAGAGTTCCAAGCTTCTTTTTTAGCTTCTAGAACTTCTTTTTTCAATTCAAAATCAATCTCTGCTAGTTCTTCTGGAGATGCAATATTGATAGCAATCATCCATAAACGCATCTGACGAATACAATCGAAATCTCTTTCCCAAGCTAATCGTTCACCATTTTTATAACGTTCGTGAGAACCTGATGTAGAGTGCCCTTGAGGTTGTGTTAATTCGTTAACGTGAATTAAAACTGGAATATGTTCTTCACGAGCAATAGCGCCGGCTCTTTCGTATGTAGAAACTAATTCAGCATAATCCCAGCCTTTTACTCTAAAAATTTCATATCCTTTAGAATCTTCATCACGTTGATATCCTTTTAAGATTTCAGAGATGTTTTCTTTTGTAGTTTGATGTCTGGCGTGAACAGAAATACCATATTCATCATCCCAAACACTCATTACCATAGGAACTTGTAATACTCCTGCAGCATTTATGGTTTCAAAAAACAAACCTTCAGATGTACTTGCATTTCCAATAGTTCCCCAAGCTACTTCATTTCCGTTTACCGAGAAGTTATCTTTGATGGTGATACCGTCAACATTTCTGTAAATTTTTGAAGCCTGAGCTAATCCCAATAATCTTGGCATCTGTCCAGCTGTAGGTGATATATCTGAGCTTGAATTTTTTTGTTTAGTCAGGTTTTTCCAAGATCCGTCTTCATTTAAACTGTGCGTAACAAAGTGTCCGCCCATTTGTCTTCCCGCAGACATTGGATCAAAATTTAAATCAGTGTGACCATATAAACCAGCAAAAAACTGTTGTGGAGTTAATTCTCCAATGGCCATCATAAAAGTTTGATCGCGGTAATAACCAGAACGGAAATCTCCATTTTTAAAAGCTTTTGCCATTGCTAGCTGCGGCACTTCTTTTCCGTCACCAAAAATTCCAAATTTAGCTTTTCCTGTTAAAACTTCCTTACGACCTAAAAGGCTACATTCACGACTTGTAACTGCAATTCTGTAGTCGTTCAATACTTCAGTTTTGAAATCTTCAAACGTTAAAGTAGTATTGCTTTTTTCTTTTATCATAATCTTGTGGGTCATGTTGAGACTGCGAAATTACTTAAAAACAATTAATAATCATAATTCTTTAAAATAAATATAATTTAATTATTTGTATTTAAATTCAAAAAACTACGTATTTTATTTATGTTATTTTTATTATTTTCGTTATTTTAATGATAATTATTTATGTTTTTGTTTAAAATTAATTCAATTAAAACCATTTTCGGGTGAAAAGATTAACTAATGTTTTTGGCGAGAAGGTAATTATGAATCGAATTTTTTCATTGTATTTATTTTGGGTGATTTCCCATCCATTATTAGAATAAACTGGAAAATATAATTCAAAATAGTCTGGAACTAAATTTAACCGAATACCGCTGTCATAAGCAAAATATTCACTTTGATGTTTGTTTTTTATCAAACCTATATCACCATAAACTTCAATCCAATTCCAGATTGCATAGCTGGCATTTAGAGTTGTCATCCATTGGTTAGCATATGCTGGTGCAAGTTTAGACTTAAAACCTCCTTCGGCCATAACATATTGCTGACTAAAAAATCCTGTAGTTTCTGATCTTCCGAAAAAGTTATAGTCAAAAAGGTAATCTGTAGGTCTGTCTAAACCAAAACTAAAATAATCTGAATTTGTTGTGTTGTAAAGGAAAGTTCCCGCGTATAATCTTAAATTTAATTTATGATTGTTTTCAAATAAACGTCTGTATTCTACTTCTCCGGAAAGTTTTCCAAAATCTCCTGAAAACTGAATGTCATTCATATAACTAAAATGATTAATCAGTTCTGTTTTTGTATTAGAATATCTAGCATTGAAAATAGAGTAGTTTGGTTTAGAATTGTCTGTAATGTAAGTACTTGCTTCTCGATTTACAATTACTTGTCTAAACATAAAAAGCTGTTTTCTATTATCTCTAAAATTTTCTTCACGAATTCTAAATTGAACCATTGGGTTCAAACGCAAATAAGTAGCGTCTGGAGCGTAATGATAATAGTTTTGACTAATAGAATAACGAATATTATACAAGGTGCTGTGACGATAATTTTCGCTCCAAACAAAAGCCGATGATCCTGAGAGAGTTCCGGCTTTAATCGAATAGGCAGGAGTAATATCAAATGTAAACGGTTTGTCCAGAATGGTTTTATTATGAAAACGCATTCCGGGCGTAAAACCATCGTATAAGTTGTATGACAGCGTAGGGATATATAAGATCTGATTGTAATACGGATCTTCTAGATCTTTTGCAAAATTAAATTTTATCGGACGATTGGTAATGGCAAGCGTTTTTAACGACTTCCAGTTGTTTCTCTGGTTAAACTCAGGAACTTCATTCTCGTAGTTTATGACAATTTTGTCCGCATTTTTACGATCAAAATAATAGATTGAATCATTTTTTTGAGGTTCAATCCATTGTTTAAAAACAACTTCATTTTTTTTAAGTCCAAAAATAGGAATTGGAGCATAAATACCCGTTCTGTTTTTAACCGAAAAAGCAATGCTGTCTGCTGTTCTAGAAACGCTCGAAAATTTGTAATCAATAATATCACGAGAATCAATAATTGTTTTAAAAAACCAATCGATTTTTTTTGGACTTTTATTAATTAATATTTTTTCAAAATCATATCGGTTAGTTTGTTCTTGTTTATTCAGATTGTAAAATTCTTGCACACTTTCTGGTACAATATTATGGTTTAAATAATCATCTAAATAACTTAAACTCAAACCGGCTCTGTATTTACTTGCAATTTGTTCGTTAAACTTTATTAAAGTGTTTTTAGGATCTCCAAGAGGTTGATCCAAGTTTTTGCGAGCCATCAGCATATAATAATAGCTGTATTGCTCATTAAAAGTTAAATTGGTGATGTTATAGCTGTTAAACAGTTTCATTTTAGAAAGCTTGCCCAGCATTTTTTGATCCAAATGATTCTCTTCCATGTATTTTATCATGGCGTAAATCTGGATTCCGTCAAAAATCCAGTTGTCTTTTCTAGGGTCAAGACGAAGACTGTTTTTTAGATAATTGTTGAGGTAGGTTTTGAAAAAAGTAATTTCGAACATAAACTCATCTGTAAACGGACTTATAAAGGAAGGGAGCTGATTGAGTCCGTAAAACGGATTTCGATTGTAATCAGCCTGCGAAACAGTGATTTTTTCATGTGGATATTTCCCGATAAACTCGTTAGCAAAAGCGGTAACTCTATTAATGACAATTGCTTTTTGAGTTTCACTGATCTTTTTATTGCTTAGATCCGAAAGAACTTCCAAAGAACCATTGCTGTAGCTTTTGAAATTATTTTGTTTTTCGATTATTAAATTGAAATCGATTCTATTATTTCCAGAATACGAATACGTGCTGAACAAAGGATTTGAAACATCTTTTGAAATCGAATTTAAATCGGTAGTAATGGAATAATTGGCTGGTACTTTTATTTCAACCTGATAATCTGTAACGGCATTTGCAATGTCATCGAGGTTGAAATTATTGTATTTTGTAAAACGGTGATTTTCAAATCGGGCAGGGCTTAGGAACCAGTTTTTTAAGTTCATTCCGCCATTTTGATCAAAACCGTAATGTGTAAATTTGTCGCTCGGAATTTTAGCAATATAGGTAATATGAAGATCAATTTGTTCTCCCGGACGCAGCTTGCGGTTTAATCTGACCACAATAAAATCGGGATTTTTGGCAGTTCGTTCCCATTCAAGCGCCATAAAATCAGTATCAGTCAGGTTTAAAATTGTTGTATTTCCCCTTTCTGTTGTTTTAGCCACATGAAAACCTCTGTAAAATTCATCCGAAAAACGTTTGGCTAGCGGAGTGTTTTTGTCTGAAAATGCATTGTTCCAGTCATTCAAAACTATCGAAACTAAAGTATCGTTAGAAGTATTTCGATACGTAATATCCTGCTTGATATTTAGTGTTTTAAGTTCAAGATTTACCGCAACTTCCATCTTAGATTGATGTTGGCCGTATTGTTTTACTGAACTGAATAAAACAAAAATAAGGATTATAATTTTAGATAATGATTTCAAGAATTTGGCGTAAAATTTTGGACTGTATCTTTAATGTACGTGTGTTCTGTTATTTTGGTTTTATGTAAAAATAGCATAAAAAAAGCTGTTTTAAAAAACAGCTTCTCTTTTTTATAATAATATAGAATTCAAACATTAGAAGTTTGGACTCAAATCGTATTTCTTGTAGAATTTATCTAAAACGTCAACAACTTCATCTTCAGTGTCTACGATTTTAAATAAGTTCAAATCTTCAGGGCTTACTGTGTGCATTTTTTCGACCAAAACAGTTTTTACCCATTCGATCAAACCAGACCAAAATTCAACTCCAACTAGAATAATTGGGAATTTTCCAATTTTTTTAGTCTGAATTAAAGTAATCGCTTCAAACATTTCATCCAAAGTTCCAAAACCTCCCGGCATAACCACAAAACCTTGTGAATATTTTACGAACATAACTTTTCTCACAAAGAAATAATCGAAATTCAGGTTTTTGTCGTGGTCGATATAGGGGTTAAAATGCTGCTCAAAAGGCAATTCGATGTTTAAACCAACTGAAGTTCCACCGCCTAAATGTGCACCTTTGTTTCCAGCTTCCATAATTCCAGGCCCACCGCCGGTAATTACGCCATATCCGGCTTTACTAATTTTATAAGCAATTTTCTCAGCCAATAAATAATATTTATCGTCTGGTTTTGTTCTCGCAGAACCAAAAATAGATACACACGGACCAATACGTCCCATGCTTTCGTAACCGTTTACAAATTCGGCCATGATTTTAAAAATCGCCCAGCTGTCATTTGTTCTAATTTCATTCCACGTTTTTTGTTTCAAACGGTCTTGAATTACTTTGTCCTCGTCATTATCAAAATCTTCTAATCTCATTTTAGGTATTTTAATTTATTATTCTATTTGTTTTTTTGCACGGTCAAAGGAAGGAGCTCATTCCTGCTGTCCGTTACATTCCCGATAAACAAAAACTACGGCTAAAAAGCCTTGTTTTTCTAAATCGGAAGATGCCGCTCCCGTCAGGGCTAGGACAGTTGGTTTCAAATAAACAGTTGGTTTAATTGAAATATCTTTCTTCAAATACTTGAAATTTTGAAAAAAAGCGGTTACTAAATTAACTCTTTTTTTTAGAATTGTTACAAAAAGTGAAGTTTATAATCTAAAGGTAATGTTTCGGTAATAATGAAATTTGAGTTTTTGTTTCATTATCAGTTTATTACCTATAAAATAAATTTTATAAGCTCTAGGGGAGCGTAATATTTATGACTAATTTATGTAGTTATTTAAAGCTCCATCGGAGCTGTATTGTAGCTTAACCACAATCTTGTCATTTCGAGGAACGAGAAATGACAAGATTATGAAAATCACTTTATTCCAATTCTTTTTTCAAAAACTTAGCCGTATAACTTTTTTTATTTTTAGCCACTTCTTCAGGAGTTCCTTTGGCTACTAATTGTCCACCGCCTTTTCCTCCTTCGGGACCAATATCAATAATGTAATCTGCAAGTTTAATAACGTCCATGTTATGTTCGATAACTAAAATCGTATTTCCTTTATCAACCAGTTTGTTTATAACATCCATCAAAACACGAATATCTTCAAAGTGTAAACCGGTTGTAGGTTCATCTAGAATATAAAATGTATTTCCTGTATCTTTTTTAGACAGTTCTCCAGCTAATTTAATACGTTGTGCTTCACCGCCTGAAAGCGTTGTGCTTTGCTGCCCGAGTGTGATATATCCTAAACCAACATCTTGAATTGTTTTTACTTTTCTGTAAATCTTCGGAATGTTTTCAAAGAACGGAACGGCTTCATCAACTGTCATATCCAAAACATCTGAAATAGATTTTCCTTTATATCTAATTTCCAGCGTTTCTCTATTAAAACGTTTACCTTGACAAGTTTCGCATTCTACATAAACATCTGGTAAAAAGTTCATTTCGATAGTTCTTACACCAGAACCTTCACAGGTTTCACAGCGTCCGCCTTTTACATTAAAACTGAAACGTCCCGCTTTATAACCGCGAATCATACTTTCAGAAGTCATAGTAAATAAGTTTCTAATTTCTGTAAAAACCTCAGTGTAAGTGGCTGGATTTGAACGCGGCGTTCTTCCAATCGGACTTTGGTCAATATCGATAACTTTATCAATATGTTCTAAACCTTCTATTTTTTTATAAGGCTGTGGTTTTTTTACGCCATTAAAATAATAAGCGTTCAAAATTGGATAAAGGGTTTCATTGATTAAAGTCGATTTTCCGCTTCCTGAAACTCCTGTAACACAAGTTAATTGACCTAAAGGTATTTCTATTGAAACATTTTTTAGGTTATTTCCTGTTGCTCCAGTCAGTTTTAAAAACTTTCCGTTTCCTTCACGACGCTTTTTCGGAATTTCCAACTTCATTTTACCGTTCAAATATTGAGCTGTAATAGTGTTAGAAGCCAAAGTTTCTTTCGGAGTTCCAATACTAATGATTTCACCGCCGTATTTTCCTGCCTTTGGGCCAATGTCAATAACATAATCAGCAGTTTCGATCATGTCTTTGTCATGTTCTACTACAATAACTGAGTTTCCAATATCGCGTAATTGTTCTAGGGATTTGATTAATTTTTCATTGTCTCTTTGGTGCAAACCAATACTTGGCTCGTCCAGAATATATAAAACACCAACCAATTGTGAACCAATTTGTGTTGCCAATCGTATACGTTGTGCTTCACCGCCTGAAAGTGATTTTGAACTTCGGCTTAAAGCCAAATAATTTAAACCAACATTCATCAAGAAGTTTAAACGATCTTTGATTTCTTTGACAACTTCAGAAGCTATTAAAAGTTGTTTTTCAGATAAATGGCTGTTTAGGTCTTGGAACCAAGCCGTTAAATCAGAAATATCCATATTACATAATTCTGTAATATTTTTTTCATTGACTCTAAAAAACTGTGCTTCTTTTTTTAAACGGGAGCCTTCGCAAACTGGACAATTTATTTCGTCCATAAAATCTTTTGCCCAACGTTTTATGCTGGTCGTTGCGCTTTCGTCATATTGATTTTTGATGAAGTTTGAAATTCCTTCAAAATCAATTTTATAATCTCGTGTAACACCTAGGTCTTTTGAGTTTATAGTAAATTTATCTTTTCCGCCATAAAGAATCATTGTCATGGCTTCTTCAGGAATTTTTTCGATTGGATCGGTGATTTTAAATCCAAATTTTTCTCCAATAGTCTCTAACTGCTTAAAGATCCATGAAGATTTATATTCGCCAAGCGGAGCAAAACCACCGCTTTTAATTGATAATTTCGGATTTGGAACTATCTTTTTAACGTTGATTTCATGAACAGTTCCTAATCCATTACAATGTGGACAAGCACCTTTTGGTGAGTTAAATGAAAATAAATTCGGTTCTGGATTTTGATACGAAATTCCAGTTGAAGGACACATTAAATTCCTGCTAAAATAACGAACTTCGTTAGAGTCCTGATCTAAAATCATCAATACGTTTTCGCCATGATGCATGGCAGTATTAATACTTTCAGCTAATCGTTTCTGATTGTCTTCCGTATTTTCGATGACCATTCTGTCTACAACTATTTCAATATCGTGCGTTTTGTAACGATCTAATTTCATTCCAGAAACTAAATCTTGTACTTCGCCATTGACACGAACTTTCAAGAATCCTTGTTTAGTAATTTGCTGGAATAATTCGGCATAATGTCCTTTTCTGGCTCTAATAATTGGTGCGAGAATATTAATTCGTTTTCCATTAAAGTCTTGAATGATTAAGTCTTTAATTTGCTCATCAGAATAAGAAACCATTTTCTCGCCAGTGTTATAACTATATGCGTCAGCACCACGAGCATAAAGAAGTCGAAGAAAATCGTATATCTCAGTAATCGTTCCAACGGTTGAACGAGGACTTTTACTGGTTGTTTTTTGTTCAATTGCGATAACTGGCGAAAGTCCGTCAATTTTATCTACATCAGGACGTTCTAATCCGCCAAGAAATTGACGGGCGTAAGCCGAAAAAGTTTCGACATAACGACGCTGTCCTTCGGCATAAATGGTGTCAAATGCCAAAGAAGATTTTCCCGAACCAGAAAGACCTGTTATAACAACAAGTTTTTCACGCGGAATAGAAATATCGATATTTTTTAGATTATGAACTCTTGCACCAAGAACTTCAATAGTGTTGTCTTTATCTAGCATAATTTTGAGCAAAACGCAAAGTTACCACTTTGATTTGTTCTTTTTGTACTAGACTGCAAAACTTTATGTTACAATTAGTAACAAAAAAACGCCAGTATAAACTAGCGTTTTCGTTTTCGGGTTGCCATATATTCTTCGATAGCTTCTTTGGTTGTGTACCAATTGCGGCCTTCTTTATAAGCGTCTATTTTTCCTGTTCGAGCAAGTAAACTTACGTATTCCTGACCGTATGGAGTTTCGGGTTCGCTTACTATATTTACGATTGGCTGGTAATCATAACTGCTTCCCGGCATTGCATTTAAGTAAATATTTAAAGTGCGTTCTAATGCCTGACACATCAAAAGTGTTAGTTTTTGATAATTGCCATTATTGGCTTGATTTAGCGCTTCGTAATATTTTTTCCTGTCATTTTTAAGTATAATAGCAGGGGGAAAACCGCAGCGCATCAATAATAAATTCATACTTAATCGAACAGTACGGCCATTTCCATCAAAAAAAGGATGAATCCAAACTAATTTATGATGATAAATTGTTGCCAGTTCAATGTCGTTTAAACCTAATGGATTTGCGTTGATAAAATCGATCAATTCATCTAAATAATCCGAAACTTTGTTGGCGTTTGGAGGCATAAAATTAGCTCCTGAAATTCGAACGCCGCCATTGCGGATACGACCTGCAAAATCATCTTCGATTGAGCGCAAAACTAAACCATGAATGGAAAGAATATCAATACTTCGAAGTTTGTAATTATCGTCGACAATCGAGTATAAATAATCAATTGCTTTGTCATGATTGTGGGTTTCAAAATGTTCTCGAAGTGATTTTCCTTTTATAGTAATTCCTTCTTGAATTACCATTTGGGTTTCTCGCAAACTCATTGTGTTTCCTTCGATACTGTTTGAATTATAGGTCCATTCTAAAGATAAGCTTTCGCGAATTTTATGCAAAGCAATGTTAGGCAGTGGTCTGCTGGTTTGCAGTTCTTGCCTTTTTTGGTACAATCGATCAAATGTTGATTGAAATTCTGTTCTGTATGTTAGGTCTATATTCCACATTATGCGACAAATATACTTCTTAATATCGGATATGTAAAATTTTTAACGTATCCGATATTAAGGTTATTCTATTGTCATGGATTTTAATTTTGTTCTATAGGCTTCAAGTGCTATAGATTTGGAAATAAAGCCAAAGTATTTGTCATTTCGTAAAACGGGTAAAAATGCTGATTTAGATTTTTCGAATTTGCTCATTACAATTTCCATACTGTCATATGATGAAATTGTTGCGGCTGGTGTTTTCATCACATCTTTAATCAAAGTGTATTTTACACGATATGCATTAAATATAATTTCGCGAATGTCATTAAAATGTACAACTCCTACGAGTTCTTTCTCATTATTTACAACTGCAAAAACGACTTGATTTGAATGTGAAATTAGATCAACTAATTTGCTTAAATGGTCTTCAGGATGCACTGTTAAATAATCACATTGTATAATAGAATCAATGTCTAAAGTCGAAAGAATGTTAGAATCTTTATTGCTGGTAAAGGCATGTCCTTTTTTTGCTAAATTTTTTACGTCAAGCGAATATTTTTCAAAACGTTTAGAAATAGCAAAACTAATAGAGGAAACAATCATAAGCGGAATCATCAGGCCGTAACCTCCAGTTATCTCGGCAATCAAGAAAATTGCAGTTAATGGTGCATGAAATAAACCGCTCAAAATACCAGCCATTCCAACCATTGTAAAGTTGCTGATTGGTAAATGTGATAAACCGATTAAACTTATAAATTTTGAAAAGAAATATCCTAAATAAGAACCTAAGAATAATGAAGGTGCGAAGTTTCCTCCATTACCGCCGCTTCCAATTGTAAGTCCAGAAGCAAATACTTTTACCATCATGGTGCAGCCCACAAACAAAAGAAAAATCCATTGATTGTTTCTAAAACTCTCGAACAAAGTATTGTCTAACAGTTTTCCCGGATCAGTTTCAGATAATGTTTTGATGCTTTCATAACCTTCACCAAATAGTGTTGGGAAAATAAAGATTAAAAGTGCTAAAATTGAGGAACCAATTAACGCTTTTTTATATGGTCCAATTTTTAGTTCGGCAAAATAATGCTCTATTTTTTGAAAATTTCGAGAATAATAAACAGCCATAAAACCGGTTAATAATCCTAAAATGATATAAAAGGGAATGTTATGAAAATCGAATGTTTCTTGCTTTTTAAAAGATAATAATATGCTCTCATCTAATACAATTGCAGAAACTAAAGCTCCAGTAGCCGCCGAAATCATAATAGGTGTAAAGGCAGAAATACTTACATCTACCAATAAAACCTCAATAGCAAAAAGAACTCCTGCAATTGGGGCATTAAACGCTGCTGCAATTCCTGCGGCAACACCACAGCCAATTAGTAAAGTTCGGTCTTTATAAGCTAATTTATAATTCTGAGCATAATTTGAACCAAAAGCGGCACCAGTTACAACAATAGGGCTTTCTAAACCTGCAGAACCTCCTAAACCAACTGTTAACGAGCTTGTAATAATTTGGGCATACATTTGTTTTTTCGGAATAATACTTGCTTTTTTGGCAACCGCGTATAAAATTTGTGATGTTCCCTTTTGGATAGTTCCATTTAGAACTTTGTTAATTACAAAAACGGTAAGCAAAATACCAATTATAGGCAGGATACTATTGATGAAACTCAGTTTTAAAGTTCCGTTGATGTATGTTGCAAACGAAAAAACACTGTGAGCAAATGTCTTTAAAACAATTACAGCAAATGCACATGAAATACCTACCAAAACACTTGATAAAAAAATGAACTGCTTTGGTGTCATAACAGATTGCGACAAAGCAATTATACTTTCTAGTCTTCGAAAAAGTCTTTTTATCATTATTTTTTTTAAAATTTCAGGTGAGGTGCAAATTTAGTTTTAAACATTCAAATTTGCGTAATCTTTCTGCTTAAATCTTTTTCAGACTAAAAACCAGCGGCTTTATCATCTCCTCTAAAATCGGCGCCTCCTTCAAGTTTTTTATTTGGTAAAACCAAAATAGCATCAACCTTGCCAATTACAGGAGTTGTTTTTTCATTAATTAGATAACCTTTTGCAGTTAAACTTTCGAATGTTTTTGTACTGAAAGTGTGAGGCTCAAAAGTAATAATATCTGGAAGCCATTGATGATGAAAACGAGGTGCATTTACTGCTTCCTGCATACCCAAACCAAATTCGTAAACATTTAAAATAGTTTGCAGTACAGAAGTTATAATAGTAGAACCCCCGGGTGTGCCTACAACCATAAATAATTTCCCGTTTTTTTCAACAATGGTCGGAGTCATTGAACTCAGCATTCGTTTTTGCGGTGCAATACTGTTGGCATCATTTCCAACTAATCCAAACATATTTGGAGATCCAGGTTTTGCACTAAAATCATCCATTTCATTATTTAAGAAAAAGCCTAATTCGTCGCAATAGTATTTTGATCCAAAGCC
Organism: Flavobacterium sp. FlaQc-30; assembly: GCF_044005885.1. Classification (NCBI taxonomy): domain Bacteria; kingdom Pseudomonadati; phylum Bacteroidota; class Flavobacteriia; order Flavobacteriales; family Flavobacteriaceae; genus Flavobacterium; species Flavobacterium sp. FlaQc-30. The sequence goes on from NZ_JBIPCO010000012.1 coordinate 40,508, forward strand.
ATCGTTTATAGTTGTGGTTGCAGCAACAGCATTTCCAAATTGATCTACAATAGAGTAATGTGTTGTTTCGGTGCTTTCGCTGTATTTAATTTCGCCTTCTCTTATTTCTGATGATAAACTAGCTTTGTCAAAACTAAAAGTAGACATACGTTCTTTTAAATACGAATCAGCTAAAAGTTCCTTAACAGGTATTTTTACAAAATCAGGATCTCCTAAAAATTGACTTCTATCAGCATAAGCTCTTCTTTCGGCTTCTACAATAACCTGAATGGCCTGCTCTGAATTGTGTCCCATTTTTGAAAGATCATAAGGAGCGATCATTTTCATAATTTGAGCCAGACAAATTCCGCCGCTGCTTGGCGGTGACATTGAAGTAATTTTTAATTCCTTGTAATTAAATTGCAATGGTTTTCTCCATTTCGCTTCATAACTTGCTAAATCTTTAAGCGTGATAATACCGCCGTTTTTTTGAATATAATCTACTAATATCTGAGCCGTTTTTCCTTTATAGAATTCATCTTTTCCATTTTTTAGAATTCGTTTTAAAGTATTAGCAAGTGCAGGATATTTGATGGTGTCTTTTTCTTTAAATTCTTTCGCCATAAGCGTATTTGGACCATTTGCTTTTACAATGGCATCATGATAATTTTCAAGCTGTTTTTGTTGTTTTTGAGTTACTACAACACCTCTTTCGGCTAAAGCAATTACTGGCTTTAAAATTTCAGACATAGGCAGAGAACCAAGTTTTTTATGTACAGCAAATACTCCAGCTATAGTTCCAGGTACACCAATTGCCAATGCAGTTTCGGTACTTTTGCCTTTTATAACATTTCCATCTTTGTCTAGAAACATATCTTTTGTTGCAGCCAGAGGTGCTTTTTCGCGATAATCCAAGCTTCCAACTTCACCATTTGCTTTGCGGTAAACCATAAAACCACCACCGCCAATATTTCCTGCATATGGGTATGCAACTGCCAATGCAAGTTCTGTTGCTGCCATAGCATCAAAAGCATTTCCTCCCTTTTTCATAATTGCAGCGCCTATTTTAGAAGCTTCTTCTCGAGCAGAAACTACCATAGCTTTAGATACAACTAATCCAGCTTGTTTTGAAGTTTGGGCAAAACTGCAAATGGAAATAAAATATAATATAAAAGTGATTTTTTTCATGACTAAATAAGAGTTTTTATAAGATCAATTCGATTTTATAATGAAAGTAATTTTTGTTTAGATTGAACTTGTACATCTTTAAAGAAAAGATCAAATTCATGTTCAAATTCTGGATAGAATTCTTTAAGCTCCTGGCTGGCAAATTGCATTTTGGACTGATTTTTTGATCTTCGATCCATTTGTGTTAAAATATGCTGAATACCATCTATAGTTTGATAACTCCAAAGCCAATTTTCTCGAATCATTGTTGGCATTAAGTTCTGTGTTTTTTCTGTAAGAATTGGATAATTTTCATGTAATGACTTGTAAAAGCGATTAATGAAATGATCGAGTTTTTCATCTGAATATTTTTCCCAGTTTTTAGCTAAAAAATGATCGTACATAATATCAACAATTACCCCTGAATAATGATGGTATTTTTCATGAAGTCGCTTAGTACTTTGTCTGAAGGTATCGTGCGAATCCGTATAAGTGTCGATAAATCTATGCAGAAGAATTCCTTTTTGTACATCTTCAGGAAAATGTTGAAATTGTTTCCCACGAATGCCATCGGCCATAAAATTGCCAATTTTGATTAAGTCATTTTCGCCAGAAAGATATATGTGGGCTAGGAAGTTCATTTTTGTGAGGTGCTAAGGTTCTAAGGCGCTTAGTTTCTAAGTTCGCTCTTGTAAAAGTATAAAAACTTTTTTAAATGATTTTGTTATAAAATTGTCCATCATTTTATGATAAGGTTATATCGCTTTAGAAATCTTGGCTTCTTAAGTGCCTGCGACATTAGTTACTTCTATTAAATGGAGATGTTATTTTACTAAAATTTTATAGTATTTAAAAAATCTTAGCACCTTGGCAACTTAGAAGCTTAGTAACTTTTCTATATTTGTAATAAAATAACCATAACGCAGAAAAATGACTTTAATAAAATCAATTTCAGGAATACGAGGAACAATTGGAGGAAAAGTAGGAGATAACCTGACTCCTGTTGATGCAGTAAAATTTGCATCGGCATACGGTACTTTTCTAAAAAACAATACTTCAAAAGAAAAATTAACCGTTGTAATTGGTCGCGATGCCAGAATTTCTGGACCAATGATTCATAATCTTGTTGTAAATACTTTAATAGGTTTAGGAATTAATGTAATCGATCTTGGTCTTTCGACTACACCAACTGTTGAAGTGGCTGTACCACTTGAAAAGGCAGACGGCGGAATTATTTTAACGGCTTCTCATAATCCAAAGCAATGGAATGCTTTAAAATTGTTGAATGAAAAAGGCGAGTTTTTAAGCGGAGCAGAAGGAGCTAAGATCCTTGAAATTGCTGAGGCTGAAGCTTTCGATTTTTCGGATGTTGATAATTTAGGCGAGATTACACCAAATGATGCTTATATGGATATTCATATCGACGAGGTTTTAAATTTACCTCTGGTTGATGTTGAAGCGGTAAAAGCGGCAAAATTTAAAGTAGTTGTTGACGGAGTAAATTCATCAGGAGGAATTATTATTCCAAAATTATTAGAATTAATGGGAGTGGAAGTAGTAAAATTATACTGCGAACCAAACGGACATTTTCCTCATAATCCTGAGCCTTTAAAAGAACATTTGACTGATATTTCAGAATTGGTGGTAAAAGAAAAAGCGCATTTAGGAGTTGTTGTAGATCCTGATGTTGATCGTTTAGCTTTTATCAGCGAAGACGGAGAAATGTTTGGTGAAGAATATACTTTGGTAGCTTGTGCTGATTATGTTTTGAGTAAAACACCTGGAAATACAGTTTCAAATATGTCATCATCTCGTGCTTTACGCGATGTGACAAAAGCACATAACGGAAACTATGAAGCAAGTGCTGTAGGTGAAGTGAATGTGGTTGAATTAATGAAAAAAAATAACGCAATTATTGGCGGTGAAGGTAATGGCGGAATTATTTATCCTGAATTGCATTACGGAAGAGATAGTTTGGTAGGAGTTGCTTTGTTCTTAACTCATTTAGCAAACAAAAAAATATCTGTTTCGGCATTGAGAGCTTCTTATCCGGAATATTATATGAGTAAAAACAAAATCGAATTAACACCGCAGATTGATGTTGATGCGATTTTGACTGCTATGACTGAGAAATATAAAAATGAAGATATTTCTACAATCGACGGTGTAAAGATTGATTTTGCAACTGAGTGGGTACATTTAAGAAAATCGAATACAGAACCAATTATCCGAATTTATACTGAAGCGCCTTCACAAAAAGAAGCTGATGTTTTAGCTCTTCGAATTATTGATGAAATAAAAGAAATTGCTGGAATTTAATTTCGGAGTATAAATAAAAACACCTCTTTCATTTAATTTAGAAAGAGGTGTTTTTTTATGCTTTAATTTGAGATGTATTTAGAATTATTTCTCAATTCTGTGTTTCCATCTTTTATGCGTCCATAAATAATATTCTGGAGCTTCATATATTTGTTTTTCAACTTCTTTTAAGTACTTTTCGGTAATTTCGAAGTTTTCGTAGTCGTTTGGATTGTCTGCCAATGACACGAAAGTAGCTTCATAATAGCCTCTTGCTATTTTATTTACTTTTACAAAAATTACGCTTAAATCATATTTTTTAGCCAGCATTTCGGCGCCGGTATGTACAGGAACTTCAATTCCCATAAATTTCATCGAATGAAAAATTCGGTCTAATTTTGGCGATTGATCACTTGCTAAACCGTACATGCTTAAAATTCCGTCACGTTGATTTTGCGCCATCGTTGGAATCGCTTTTTTGGTTTCAACTAATTCTGTATCGTATTTAGAACGTATTTTTCGCACCAATTTATCAAAATAAGGATTGGCTACTTTTTTATAAACAGCAACTCCTTGAAAAGCAATTTTACGATTTATAGTCAAAAGCCATTCGTAGCTCGCATAATGAGAAGCTACTAGAATAACGCTTTTACCTTTTTCAGCATATTCTTGTACCAAATCAAGATTAGTTACCGTGAATCTTTTTTCCATTTCCTCAGGAGAAATACTCATCGTTTTAATCATCTCGAGGAACATATCACACATATGCTGATAGAATTTTTTCTCGATTTTTTTTCGCTCTTCATCGCTCAAATGAGGTAAAGTAAGCGCTAAATTTGCTTTAACCACTTTTCGTCTGTAACCTACGACATAGTATATCAAAAAGTAGATACAATCTGAAAGTAAATAAAATAAGCGAAAAGGAAGTATAGAGATAAGCCAAAGTAAAGGATAGGCCAGTATATAAACGATAAATTGCATGTAATATTTTTTTACAAATATAATTTAAAAATGAATAACCACCGATATTTTGGTTTGTGACGGAGTTATCTATGAGAATGACTATATTTACATTTCATATTAAATATTGTTTATGAATACCATTTTGATTGGAATTATTGTGGCGAATGTACTAATTAGCTATAAAGGATTTAATGATCTTTCTTTTTTTAGAAAATACGAATTTCATGTTGGAAGTATAAGAGCAGGAGAGCAGATACGAATGCTGTCATCTGGTTTTTTGCACGTCGATATGATGCATTTAATTTTTAATATGCTTACACTTTGGTTTTTTGCGCCGGTTGTTTTGCAATGGCTTGGAACCTTTTCTTTTGTTTTAGTTTATTTTGGCAGTTTGATTTTTGGCAGTCTGCTTACGATGTTATTTCATAAAAACGATTATAATTATCGAGCAGTAGGAGCTTCGGGTGCCGTTACAGGAGTTTTATATTCAGCAATTTTATTGCAGCCAGACATGATGCTCGGAATATTTTTTGTCATACCAATGCCGGCGTATCTTTTTGGAATTTTGTATTTATTGTATTCGATTTATGGAATGCGCGCTAAAAATGACAATATTGGGCACACGGCACACTTTGGCGGTGCTATGGGCGGTTATTTGATTACATTGATAAAAGTACCTTCATTAATTGTAGATCATAGTTTGATGGTTATTTTATTAGCAATTCCTATTTTGATCCTTTTTGGTATGGCAAAAATGGGCAAGTTATAAGGACTGGCACAACTTTTGAAAGATCAATTTCAAATAACTTAAATATAACAAAAATGAAGAAAGTAGTATTATTTTTAACAATCATGTTTATGACTATGTCTTACGCTCAAGAAACAAAGCAAATTCCTCAAATCAATGTAAATGGTGAAGGAAAAGTAAAAGTAGCCCCTGATCAGGTTTGTATTTCAGCTACAGTTGAAACAAAAGGGAATAATGCTAAAGATGTTAAAAAGCAAAATGACGAAAAAATGGACGCTGTTTTAAAATTCATCAAAAAAATGAATGTGCCAACAGCTGATTTCAAAACAAAACAAGTAGCGCTAAATCCGCAATACGACTACGAGAAAAAGAAAACCAGTTATAATGCTACGCAAACAGTTGAAATTGTATTGAAAGATTTATCAAAATACGATGAGTTAATGGAAGGTTTAGTACAGCAGGGAATTAACCGTTTAGACAAAGTTTCTTTTGAAACTTCTAAATTAGTACAACTTCAATCAGAAGCTCGTAAACTAGCGATGAAAGATGCTAAAGCAAAAGCAGAAGATTATGTTTCTGTTTTAGGACAAAAAGTGGGTAAAGCTTATACAATCTCTGATAACTCTCAGGTGTATTACCCAAGACCAATGTATGCAGCAATGAAATCAGCAGAAGCTATGAATTCTGCAGGTGCTTCAAACGAAACTTTAGCAATTGGAGAAATCGAAGTTACTGCAAATGTCAGCGTAAGTTTTGTTTTAGACTAAGACTTATAAAATTTCAAAATATAAAATCCAAATTCCAATGTAAAATTGGGATTTGGATTTTTTTTTTGAGTTAGATTTTTGAGTTTCGATTTTATATTCTCTATGATGAGTTTTATGTCATTCTTTTTTTGCTAAGGCATAATTCCCAATTAAAATTGTAGAAATACTGAACCTCCAAAATGATCATTTTGGAGGTTTTTTTGTTTTAATGCGGTTTCTTATTTTGATAATTCTTTAAAAAAATCTACTGCTATTTCTAATTTCAGACCGTTGATTTAAAAAAAATCTTACACCGAGTAAGTAGATGTGAAATGTGTTAAGTGGTTTGTATTTAGTTTGTTAAACATTGTTGTTTACTAGAGTTAACATTTCTTTTGTAAAAAAAGCAATTAAAATTTTGGGGTTATTATTTTAAAATATACTTTTGTTCTATCAAATTAGTAGAGTTTAAAATGCAAGAGGCACCCAAAGATTAAAGATTATAAAAGATTTTTCATTTTTGAATATACAGAAAACCAATAAACATATATGTTTTACAGGTTATTACGGTTAACAATTCTTCAATCTCAAATTCATACCAATTTTTTAATCAAGATACAGCCTTAGTATTAGGGCCGAGTTCTTGTGAAATCAGTTCAAATAATAGTAATCCAAAATAAAAAAAATGAAAAAGCGAATGTGCAGCTAATAAAAAACCATTTCTGTTGCAGCAGAAATGGCAGAGCTTAAAGAAATTGTTCATCTCTTAAAAGGAAAGCGATAATGGAGTAAATCCGTTTTCGGCTCACCTTATTTATTAAACTAAAACAAAGTAATGAAAAAAATATTAAATAGATATACATGGTTGTGTATTTTGTTGATTTCCATAGGGATTAATGCACAAGAGACAAAACCTCTAATTCAATCTAAACTCGAAGGAATAGTAATCGATGCCATTACAAAAGAGCCGGTTATTGGCGCTTCAATAAACATAAAAGGTACTACACATGGAGTTGTAACCGATTTAGATGGAAAATTTTTCTTCCAAACAGGGCAAAAGTTCCCTTACACTTTAGTAGTTAGCTATTTGGGTTATAAAAAAAAGGAAGTTGTAGTTAATCAAAATTCAGTTACAATTGATCTTACTGAAGAACAAAATGTACTTTCAGAAGTTGTAGTTACAGCATTAGGAATTACAAAAGAAAAGAAATCTTTAGGATATACGACACAATCACTTAAGAACAAGGATATTGCAGATACAAAAGAAACGAACTTTTTGAATAGTCTTGCCGGAAAATTGGCAGGTGTTCGTATTACAAATTCACAAGGAGATATGGGATCTTCACGTATTATTATTCGTGGAGAAACTTCGATCGCAGGAAATAATCAGCCATTATTTGTGGTAGATGGTGTTCCTGTAGATAACTCACAGTTGAACTCTGGAGGCGCAACTCGTGATTTTAAAAATGCAATTTCGGATTTAAATCCTCAGGATATTGAAACATTGACGGTATTAAAAGGACCTAACGCGGCAGCGCTTTATGGATCTCGTGCTGCGCATGGTGTTGTTTTGATTACTACAAAATCTGGAAAAAGTCAAAAAGGACTTGGTATAAGTGTTAGCTCGGGTATAACAATTTCGCAAGTTGCTACTTTGCCTAGTTTTCAAAATTCATTTGGACAAGGTTCAAACGGAAGATTTAGTTACGTAGATGGTAAAGGAGGCGGTATTAACGATGGTGTTGATGAAAGCTGGGGACCTAAATTAGACGGACGTCTTATTCCTCAATTTTACTCTAATGGTCAGGCAGTTCCTTTTGTGGCAAATCCTGATAATGTGAAAGACTTTTTTAATACAGGACTTACTTTTGATAATAGTATTTCTGTTGCCAGATCAGATGATAAATCGGATTTCCGTTTAGGAATAAACAATCAAAAACAAAATGGTACGGTGCCAAATAGTGAAGTAAATAAAACAAACTTTACGATTAACACCAATTATCAAATATCTAAAAGTGTAAAAATAGGAGTAACAGGAAATTATATTGTTACAGATGCTCCTGCTTTACCAGGTGGACCATCAGGAGGGCGTGCTGCTGGGGTAATGCTGCAGTTTCTTTGGTTCGGACGTCAGGTTGATATTAATCAGCTTAGAAATAATAGAGACGTAAATTGGAACAACAGTTACTACAGTAATCCATATTGGAATGCTTACTATAATACGACTAGTCAGCAGCGTAATCGTTTGATAGGAGATATTCATTTGGATGCAAAACTTGCAGACGGACTTAATTTTAAATTCCGTACAGGAGTTGACTATTATAACGATCGCAGAAAATACACGATTAAGTATGGTACAAATGGAACTCCTTTTGGATCGTATGCCGAAGATGCTTACACAGTAAGCGAAAGCAATACTGAAGGTATCTTTACGTATACTAAAAAACTGAGCGAAGATTTTAGTTTGGATGCTCTTGCCGGATTCAATATTCGTAACCACAGCGATGCAAACAATTATCAAAAAGCACCACGTTTAGCGGTTCCTGATTTATATACCTTAAACAATTCAAGAGACCCGTTAACGTCATACAATACATTATCAAAACTAAGAGTGTACAGTGCATATGCTTCGGCACAATTTGGATATAAAAATTATGCTTTTTTAAATGTTACGGCTCGTAATGATTGGTCATCGACATTACCGAGCAGCAACCGTTCGTATTTTTATCCGTCTATCAATGGTAGTTTAGTGTTGTCTGAAGCTTTGAATTTAAAAAGCAATACGCTTGATTTCTTAAAATTACGCGGCGGCTGGTCTGAAGTTGGTAATGATGCAGATCCGTATCAATTGTCTACAGTTTATAATTTTCAAACTGCATTTGACGGAAATCCTATTCAGACATCTTCACAGAAAAAACTGAATGAGAATTTGAAACCAGAAACAACTCGTTCAACTGAAGTTGGTTTAGAAGCTTCTTTCTGGAAAAACAGATTGCATTTTGATGCAGCTTATTACAATACGAATAGTTTTGACCAAATTTTAGAAATAAAAACAACAGCTTCAAGTGGTTATAATTCACAATTAATCAATGCAGGAAAAATAAACAACCGTGGTATAGAAGTTCAATTGGATGGAACTCCTATTCAAACGCAAGATTTCAAATGGAATGTTGGTGTTAATTATTCTAAGAATATCAGCAAAGTTGAGATTCTTGATTACGATAAACAAATTCAAAACTATACGATTGGTACTTCGGGAGGTGTTGATGTTTTAGCATCTGTTGGGCAGGCTTATGGCGCACTTTACGGTACGGCATATCAGCGTGATGCAAGCGGAAATATTGTAGTAGGAGCAAACGGATTACCAAAAGCTGATCCGCAAAAGAAAGTATTAGGACATTATACTCCAGATTATCTTGCAGGTGTGACAAACACATTGACTTACAAGAATATCGAACTTTCATTTCTTGTTGATGCGAGTGTAGGTGGTGAGCTTTTTTCAGGAACTAATAGAACGGGTAATTATACAGGTGTATTAGCGCAAACTCTTCCGGGTCGTGATGCTGCTAATGGCGGATTAAGTTATTATTATCCAAGTAATAACACTGCAAATCCGAAAACACTAGTTGCTGGCGGAACTGCTCCAAGCGGAGTAACGGTATATGATGATGGAATGATTTTTAAAGGTGTGTATGCTGATGGAACGGCAAACAATCAAGTGATTAGTGCACAGGAATACTACAAAGCATCATACAATATCAGCGAGGCTTATATCTACAGCTCGACTTTTGTGAAGTTAAGAGAAGTAAAACTAGCTTACAATTTAAATAAATCATTTGTCAAGAAGTTGGGATTGGACGCTGCAAGTATAACTGCTGTAGGTCGTAACCTGTTCTTTATCTATAAAGATGCACCAAATATTGATCCTGAAACAGCTTTCAATACTGGAAATGCTCAAGGTTTGGAGAGTTTAGCTTTGCCAACAACAAGAAGTTACAGTCTTAATGTTAATCTTAAATTTTAAAAACGCGAAATCATGCTTAAAAAACTATCATATATAACACTATTTGCATTGACGTTCGTGTCTTGCAGCGATACTTTGGATGATATTAATAAAAATCCAAATGCAACTGAAACTCCTTTAGCACCTTATTTGTTAACTGGATCATTAAAACAAGGAGCTGATTTGTATTGGGGCGATAATACAAACTTTAACTCATCTTTGTTATTTGTACAGCATTGGGCTAAAATTCAATATACTGAGCCTGACAGATACGATGTGTCTAATACTTCTTTTACATCATTATGGAATACTGGTTATGCCACTTTGATTACAGATTTGAATACGATTTTGAACTTTTCTGATCAACAGGCAAATTCCAATTATAAAGGGATTGCATTAACCCTGCGTTCATGGACATTTTTGTTATTGACAGACGCTTATGGAAGTATTCCTTACAAAGAAGCGGGTTTAAAAGTAACTCCTGCTTATAATACACAAAAAGAAGTCTATACAGGATTGCTTGAAGATTTAAAACAAGCTCAGTCTTTGTTAAGTGCCACAAACGGTACTGTGACTGGTGATTTGTCTTATAAAGGAGATATTTCAAAATGGAAAAAACTGGTAAATTCGCTTCGTTTGCGTATCGCATTGAGAATTTCAGATAAAGAACCAGCTTTGGCTAAACAAGCTGCGATTGATGCAACTACAGATGCTGCAGGAGTATTGAGCAGCAATAATGATACTTTTAAATTTACGTATACCAGTTCGCCTCAACAAAACCCTGCTTCAGCTTGGTTTGAAACTCGTGATGATTTTCGTGTTTCAAAAACATTAGTGGATAAATTAACAGAGTTATCGGATCCGCGTTTACCGGTTTATGCGCAATTGCCAACAGATAAAAGTGTCGTTAAATATGTGGGAGCAGGTAATGGATTAACTAATAGCGATGCCAATAGTCAAGGTTTTGCGAAGACATCAAAACCAGGAACTTATTTCCTGACTTCATCATCGCCAGCCGTAATTGTTTCTTATTCAGAAGTATTATTTAATCTTGCCGAAGCAGCAGCACGAGGTTATATTTCGGGAGATGCGGAGCAGCTTTATAAAAATGCGATTACAGCATCGTTTAATCAATTTGGAATTACAGATGCGACTGCTATTTCTAATTATCTTAATCAGGTATCTGTAAAGTATGATGCAACAAATTATGCTAAATCGATAGGCACGCAAAAATGGATTGCATTTTATGGGCAAGGTCTTGATGCTTTTACAGAATGGAGAAGACTGGATTATCCTGTGTTGAAAGCGGGACCATCTACAGTTTTGGATGGACAAATTCCGTCTCGTTTCTTCTATCCTGGAACGGAGCAGTCTTTGAATGGATCTAATTATCAAACAGCAGTTTCTGTTCAAGGAAAAGATTTGCTTACAACGAAATTATGGTTTGATGCAAAATAAATTGGATTCTGAAAAGAGTGTTCAGATTTAATTTCAGCCATTTATTCATTAACAGTTAAAGTTAATTTTTGAAAAAAATCAAATAGATCACTATCCTGATCCAATGTGATCAATTTGTAAAAGTCCTAATGAGAATTAGGACTTTTTTTGTGGGCTTTAGAATCTGAGAATAGGATAAGTTTTAAATATTTACAGTCTTGTATATCATGATTTTGATACCGTATTCAAAGGACTAAATTTGAATTTTATTTATTTCTAAGTCTTTACTATTACAAGATAGTTTTCTTTTTTCTTATCAAAAAGATTCCTTTTATCTGCTATATTTCTTATTTTTAGTATTTTAAATCGGTAAAATAAATAAGAGCATGATTATAGATGTAAAGCGTTTACTTTCTTATTCGTTGTTGTTTCTGATAGTATTGTTGAAACCAAATACTGGAACAGCTCAGTTATTAGGTACGAGCAAAGCTGCAACTGAAGAACCTGCGAAGATTCCAGAAGATTCACTTGGTAGAAGAACACCTCAAGGAACTGTTAATGGATTTATTAAGGCTCTTGGCGACCAAAATTATTTACGTGCCAGTCAATATCTGGTGCTAAGTAAACGTTCCTATCGCAAAACTGCCGAAAGAATACGTATAGCAAAAACTTTCCAACAGTTGTTAGATCAGGGAGGTACATTTTCGCCTTCGTCAATTATCAGCAGTAAAGAAATTGGACGTATAGATGATGATTTGGCAACGGGTGTTGATCTCGTGGGAAGTATCTCTACAGACAGAACAGCCATACAGCTTTATTTAGAAAACCAATCCGATGACAGTCAGCCGTCAGTATGGCTTTTTTCTGCAGAAACAGTTGAAGCAATTGCCTCCGCAGATATTTCTGGAGAAAAAACTTTTTTAGACAGGGTATTACCTGATGTTTTAAAAGAGCGAAAATTAGGAAATGTTCCTGTTGGTCATTGGGCGGTAGTAGTAATCATGACTTTAGTATGTTATTTGCTTGCCAGGCTGCTGGTTTTTGTAATTGGTTTTCTAGTGCAAAAATTTTGGAAAAAAGCAGCAAGCGAAAAGGGTGACGCCGTTATAGAAGCTTTTTCACTGCCAATTCATATGTACCTTACCGTAATTCTATTTGTCGCATTTACACAGCGCATGGGAATTTCTATAGTAGTTCGTCAGCGCTTTAGTATTATTATATTGACAATTGGAATTCTAGCTTTCTTGATTCTGCTTTGGAGAATGACTGACTTTGTAAGTATGTATACGCGCAGCAGAATGAATAGAAGCGGTCGTATTTCTGCCGTTTCAGCCGTTTTATTTTTAAGCCGTACCACAAAAGTAGCCATCGTTATTATTGGTATTATTGCGATACTAGGTATTATTGGCGTAGATGTTACCGCTGGACTTGCAGCATTAGGAATTGGAGGTATCGCATTGGCATTAGGTGCACAAAAAACAATAGAAAATTTTGTAGGCAGCGTGAGTCTTATTGCAGATCAGCCTTTGAGAGTTGGAGATTATTGCCGAGTTGATGATATTAAAGGAACAGTAGAATCGATCGGAATGCGTTCGACTACGCTTCGTACTTCTGCACGTACAATTGTAACGATTCCTAACGGGCAGTTATCAGCCAGTAAAATAGAAAATTATGCTCATCGTGATCGTTTTATCTTCAATCCGATATTTACTTTTAGGATGGAAACAACGCCAGATCAAATGCGTTATTTATTGGTAGAACTTCGATCGTTATTGTATGCTCATCCTGCGGTGCTTAATTCTCCGCCTATTGTACGATTTACAGGTATTACTGCCGATGCTTTGAAAGTTGAAATTACAGCATATATAGAAGCTGTAACTTTTGAAATATCACAGGAAGTGCAGGAAGATATATTATTACGAATGATGGATATAATAGAACAAAGCGGAACATCTTTGGCTTATCCATCGCAAACACTTTATATGGCTCGCGATACACCCATGTCAAGCGAAAAATCAGCAGCAATTTCTGAGACCGTTAAAAAATGGAAAGAAAATAATGAATTACAACTGCCTAAATTTGATCCTAAACGTGTCGAAGAAATAAAAGACAGTCTTAAATATCCAGGTGATGGCAGTTTTAAGCCAAAAGAAGAGTAAAAATACTATTATTATTATCTTAAATAAAACAGATCGTAAGATTATTGTTCTAATTGATTAAATCAGTTGATTTTCAGTGTGTAGTAGTTTGATTGTTAAAGAAAATGGAGGATTACGTGGTGATAAAAAAAAGTTAAAAGCATTCTGTATTTTAAAATGGCACAATAAATGCCTGCAAAAAAAACATGAATAATCAGAATGCATAATCAGTATTCTAAAAATTAAAACAATGAAAAGATTAAAAAGTATGTATGTTTTTGTGGTAGTATTATTATCAACATTTACATATGGTCAGGAAAGTTTAAAAATGTTTGTGAAAGAAAATAAAGTGCCATGTCAAGGTGTTGGTCCTATGGAATGTCTTCAGGTAAGGTATGAAAATGATAAAGAATGGCAGCTTTTTTATAGTCATATTGAAGGTTTTAATTTTGAAAAAGGAAATCGATATGAGTTATTGGTAAAAAGAACAAAAAGACAAGAACCCATTCCTGCTGATGCTTCTTCATACCTTTATAAATTAGAAAAGATTATTTCTAAAACTCCTGTAAATAAGGAAAAAGGAATTTATGATACCAAAATGATTTTAACGCAGTTGAACGGAAAAAAGATAAACAACGGAAAAGCATTTATTACAATCAATAATGAAACTGGCACAATAAGCGGTAAAAATGGATGTAATAACTTCAATGTGAAGTACACAAAGCTCTCTTCAAAAAATCAGATTAAAACTGCTGCTCCTTTTGGAACTTTAATGGCTTGTGATCCTGAAAGTATGAAATTAGAACAAGATTTTAGCGCAGCGATAACAAATAAAAAATTCAAAATCGTAAAGAAAAACAATAAAGTTCAATTCAAAAATTCGAAGAACAAAATTGTTATGGAATTTTCTATTCCAACTCAAAATGAACTTTGGAGTTTTATTGGTAAAAACAATTGGAAACTAATCGCACTTGAAAATGTTGGACAGGATTACGGAAAAGCTTCTATTAAATTTAATCCAGCTGAAAAGAAAGTGAGTGGAAATACAGGCTGTAATAATTTCTCTGGAACTTATGAAAGTAATGGTGACCAAGTTTCTTTTAATAATGTTGCTGTTACTGCAATGGCATGTATTGGCGAAGAGGGTAATAAAACAGAACAAAAAATACTATCTTATTTAAACAATAAAGACCTGCGTTTTGATGTAGCAGATCAAACTTTGAACTTTTATCTTAATGATAGATTGGTTATGATGTTTGGAATTACAAAATAAACTAATGTTGCAAAGTCATCTTAGAGCAGATTAAAGATTTACAAAGAATAATTACAAAACCAGTGAAGTTAATTCACTGGTTTTTTTTTATAGAATAATTTATTAATTTTATAGTAAATCTTTTTATTATGAAAGTAATTGAACATTGCTATTCTCTTGAAAACAAATGGATTGATGTAATGGCAAAAGCTATGGGAGGAACTGTTGAGGGGAACTTCATAAAAGGAGATAATGAAACCTATACCGGTACTCATTTTGTTTTATTAATGGAAGAGAGGATTTCGGCAATGCTCATTGATGTTTCATACAAAGAAACAGTATTGTTAAAGTATAAAAATGATTTAAAAAGATTCGTAGGCTTGTATTTTTATATGACTAACCATAATATAGATTTTATATTAGATAAAGAAACTTCTGTAGTAGGTAAGTTTGATTATAATTTGACAATAATAGACAGTTCCTTAGAAACAGATTATGCTGTAAACAAAGGAACAGGGACATATGTTATTTGCATCTTCATGGATAAAACAGCATTAAAAGAATATATGGATAAGGTGCCTAGACTTAAAACGGTATCCAAAGATGTTTTTAATGCCGAAAAAAATACAATTATCAGTATGGGAAGAATGAGTACTGAGAGTTCTATTTTGTTAAATGATTTTAGAAAAATACCCTATGACAGTTTTTTATTTGAACTTTATTTTAGAGGACTTGTTTATAATTTAATAGGTGATTATTTAGATCAATTAGTAGAGAAAAAAATCATAATTGGTAAAGTCATAGGAGATGACATAAAGAGCATTATAGCTTCAAAAGCTTTATTGCTAAAGTCCATTGAAGGAATTTTTCCAGGCATAGAATTTTTGGCTGAGCAAGTACACATGTCGCCATCTAAATACAAAAAGTTATTTACAAAAATTACTGGATTCAGCCCTGGAACTTTTTTTTCAGACAGTAAATTAGAGCTTGCCAAAGAATTATTAGAAACGGGACAATATACAGTTAGTGAAGTCTCTGATAAATTAAATTATGCTAATATCTCTTATTTCGCAAGACGATTTAGTAGTAAATATGGAATTTTCCCGAAAGAGTATCAAAGTCAATTATAAAATTATTTATGAGCCAATTACTGCAAGAATTTAAGCATACGTATTCGTTAACATCGGACTGGCGACAAAGTTTTGTTGACGGTTTGGGATGTACAATTGTTAATGAAAATATGTATTTTCCTGAAGAAATAGCGACAGGTTCAAGCTGCTTTTCTGAAATTCTTCCAGATGTTTCAGTAGTACTCATTGATTGTGTAATCAATAAACCACTAAGGTTTACACGTGTCCCGTTTGAAGATGATTTTTGGATCGTATATTACGATTTAAGCGATAGTATTAGTAAACACATTGTAGACGATGTAAACCATACAACAGGATACAAATCAAAACTAAATTTTGCTATTGTCGATAATAAGATAAATAGCAGCTATCTATCGACCGTTGGAGAGCGATTTTATGCAATAAGACTGCTGATTCGTAAATCTTATTTGAAAACGTTTTTTAATGATGCTGAATTTGAAAAGGATTTTAAAGATGTTTTTGATAATAAAAAAAAGAAAATGTTCTTTTACGGACACATCGACAGTCGAAGCAAAGTTGTACTCAATGCTCTAAAACAACAACAAATAAATAATCTTAATTATGAATTTCTGCTAAAAGGAGCCGCTTACAATTTACTTGCATATTTAATTGAAAGATTAAACACTAAGATGCCTAGTATGGGAACTCATTTAGAGAAAGATATTGAAGCAGTTATGCTAAGTCAGCAGCATTTATTATCCAATCTTTTAATTCCGTTTCCTGGGATCGAATTCTTAGCCAATATTGCTAATATGTCGCCTACAAAGTATAGATCTTTGTACAGCAGTATATTTGGAATGAGCCCGCCGTTATTTTTTAAAATTGAAAAACTACTTCTCGCAAAAGAGTTATTAGAAAGCGGCAGTTTTAAATTAATCAGTGATGTTGCTTATGAATTAGGATATAATAAAACCACTTATTTCTCATCTATTTATAAAGATTACTTTGGTGTGCTGCCTAATACAGTGCGTAAATAGAGCAATAAAGACATAAAGATTTAGTAAAAAGGGAGAGTTGTATGATAATTAATTTCTAATAATTAAGTTTAAAATAAGTCGTAGTTTGTGATTTTTCAAAACCTAATTTTTCAGCAAGTTTGTACGAGCCAATGTTTAATTCTCTACAAGCCCAAACAGGTTCGAATCCCTCTTCTACACAGTATTGAATTAGTGCAGAACAGACTTTGTAAGCGATATTTCTGCCTCTAAATTGTTCTTGTGTTTCAATTCCTAATTCAAGATACCTGTTATGTACAAAAGCTGAGAATGCAAGTGAAGCAAGTGTGTCTTTGTAAAATAAGCTGTATCCTATACCATTATTTATAAACTCATCCGAGCTATTCCAAAAACACTTAGGAACAACACTTCCTTTCATGTTTTCAAAATCATCTTTACTCGTTCTAGAGATTAATATATTTTTATCTGTCAAGTCTTTTTTTGAGGTTATATATTTTGAAAGATTAAATTTGAAATTTACTCTGGTGTCCAATTCGATAGATGGAGCAAGTTTATAAATACGGTCTTTTAGTATTTCTTTTATTCTAAAACCCCATTCATTTGGATAAACCTGCATCCACTCAACTCTTTTTTGTTCTATATTTCGACTTAAGATAAGTTCTAAGAACTTATAGTTAAATTCATCGCTGCTTTTACCCAACAATAATGACATGCCATACGGATGTAGAATATAGAAGATTTGAGGATATTCAGTATTATCAACAAAAATTTCTCCAGTTACTTTTTGGTCAACAACATTTTTGGCAAAAAAAACGTTAAACGAAACTAAATTAAGGTGTTCGATTATTTTGTTCCTATGTTTTTCTAAACCATTTTTACTTAATAGTTCCATTTATATTTACAAGCTTTATTTTTAATTGCGGGCTTTTATCTGTTTTTTTCTCTCGTTTTGCTTTTGAAAAACGATTCTGTATAAAATGCAATATTAATTCTAATCGGAATAAGAAGTAGTACTCACCAAAGTATGAAATAGACACAATAAGCTCTTTAGTTAATTTTATGCTTCTATAATCAATTGGTCTGAAAATTAAATATTATCAATCTTACTTTTTCCCGATTACAGGCAGTAAATCGGGATTTTTTTTGCTTTAAAAACAGCAAAGAATATATTATATATAGCTTATAATGTTGATTTTATGGTTATGTGTGGTAGTTCAAAAAGATGAGGTCCTATTATTTTTGCCATCTACTTTCAGTTGAACTGTTACTTAACAATTTTAAAAAGTGCTGTTTTTATAAGGAGTTATGATAAAAGCAGTGCTGCTTTTTAAATTTAAAAAATGAGCGTAAAAATAATACCACTTACAGAACATAAACAAGACATTGTAAATAGATATTTAGTCTACAAAAATGTTTTTGAAAACAGGACTTTTCAATACAATTTGTCTGCAAGAGAACATGAAGCTTTTGGTGTTTATGAAAAACTGTTTATAAAGGATTCTATTTTAAAGAAAAACAGAAGTTATGTACTCGAATGTTCAAATCTGGAATTTACTTTTAAGTATAAAGAAGATTAGTCAGCAGCGTTTGTAAAACATTTTAAAGTCTCGTTTTTATTTTGAAAACAATTACACATCAGTACAATACATCGAACAGTTGGATAGAGGTTCTAGCAAAAGCAATGGGAGGTTCTATTGAAGGAAATTTTATTAAAGGAAATAATGAAATTTATCAAGGAACACATTTTATTCTGCCTATAGAAGAGGGGATTAAAGCAATGCTGATTGATACAACTTATAGAGAAACTACGAGATTAAAATATCGTAATAAAGGTACCAATTTTATAGGGCTCTATTTTTACCTCACTAATATAGATGTTGATTTTATGCTTAATGAAGAAGCTGCTTCGATAGGGAAATTAAAGCATAATTTATCTATTGTTGACTCTAAAGTTGATATGGATTATACGGTGCAAAAAGGAACCCGAATATATGTGATCTGTATTTTATTTGATAAAGAGAATATAAAGGAATATTTCTCTAAAATAAGTAAAACAGCATCAACGGTGATTGACAGTATTCTTGATAACAAAAGAAATGCAACATTTCGTTTAGATCGAATGAATATCGAAAGTTTAATTTTAATTAATGATTTTAGAAAAATTGCCTATGACAATTCTTTGTATGAAATATATTTTAAAGGACTTGTGTACGGATTAACCGCTAGTTATTTAAAACAGTTGGAAACTAAAGAGAGTATTATTGAAAAAACATTTAATGTTGATGTAAAGAATATCATAGCATCTAAAGCAATGCTGCAAAATAATATCGACGGTCCTTTTCCCGGTATTAGTTTTCTGGCAGAGCAAATTGGAATGTCTCCTTCAAAATATAAAAAGCTTTTTGTGAAAATTTCGGGTGTAAATCCAGGAACCTATTTCTATAATAATAAATTAAATAAAGCTAAAGAATTATTAGAAACAGGAAAGTTTACCGTTAATGAAGTGGCACATAAATTAAATTATGCAAATGTCTCTTATTTGTCAAAACGATTTCATCAAATGTATGGTGTTTTTCCAAAAGAATATCAAAGTTTACTATAATAGAAGTTATGGATTTAACAATACCTGAATTTAAACATACTGCATCGCTAACATTAAAAGGTAAGCAAGATTTTATTGACGGTTTAGGCTGTACCATAATCGACAATAAAATAATTCATTTCCCGAAGAAAAAGGTAAAGGGTTCCGGATACTTTATTGAGCTTTCTTCAGATGTTTCTGTACTTATTGTTGATTTAACGTTAAACGAGCCGATGCGTTTGACAAGAATGCCTTCTGAAGAAGATTTTTGGATTGTTTATTATGATATGAGCGATAATTTGAATAAACATTTTATAGATAATATTAAACATAAAACAGGATATAGATCAAAATTAGGTTTTGCTATTATAGACAGCCGTCTTCAAAGTTCGTATGTTTCAGCAGTTGGAGAAAGAGCCTATTCTTTGCGATTGTATATTCGAAAAACATATATTAAGAATTACTTTCACGGAGCCGTTTTAGAAAAAGATTTCAAGAACATTTTTGATAACAAAAAAAGAGAAATGTTCTATTATGGACATATAGACAGCAGAAGCAAAGTAGAGCTTCATAATTTGAAGCAGCAAAGTATGAGCGATTCAAATTATGAATTTTTACTAAAAAGTACTGCCTTTAAACTTTTTGGCTATTTTTTAGAGCGATTAAAAATTGATATGTCTAATACTGGATTGTTTTTAGAGAAAGATTTAATAGCCATAATGAAAACACAGGAATTTTTATTGTCTAATCTTTTAGCGCCTTTTCCCGGAGTAAAGATTCTTTCAGAGATTGCAAATATGTCTATTTCAAAATACAGAATCTTATATGAAAATGTATTTGGCATGAGTGCCGTATCTTTTTTTAAGAAAGAAAAATTAGAGCTTGCCGCCAAATTATTAAAAAGCGGCGAGTTTAAAACAATTAGTGATATAGCTTTTGAACTTGGCTATCATAAAACAGCATACTTTTCATCACTTTATAAAAAACACTATGGAGATATACCCAGCTCCGTTTTTAAAAGTAAAACATGGTAATATATTTGATTGCTTTTTTTTTTAGATTTCCCGATTGCGTCAAGTGGTCGGGTTTTTTTAATTTTAAATAAATAGTTACTTAAAATTTAGAATAAAAATGAACCAATTAGAAACGTTCATTTCGTTTTGATTTAGCTGATTTGTAATTGTTTATGTGGTAAACCTTTTCATGATGATTTTATGAATTTATGTGGTAGTACCAAAAAACTATGTTACTATAATTTTGCCCATATTTCTAAAAATAAGAGTAAAATGAAAAAAATAAATTTATTTATAGTAACTATATTATGTTGTTATTCGAGCGTTATGTTTGGGCAGCAAGACGCCCAATATACCCAGTATATGTACAACACCATTAATATCAATCCCGCTTATGCAGGTTCTAGAGGTACAATAAGTGTTTTTGGATTGCATAGAACTCAATGGGCAGGTTTGGAAGGTGCTCCAATTACGAATACACTATCAGTTAATTCGCCTATTAATCATAATATGGGGATAGGATTATCTGTAATCAATGATCGAATAGGGCCAATGACAGAAAATAATGTTTCAGTAGATCTTTCTTATTCTATAGATACTTCACCTTTTTATAAATTATCATTTGGATTAAAAGGAACAGCAAACTTATTAGATGTTGATTTTACTAAATTGAATATCTATGATCCCTCAGATCCGAGATTCCAGAATAACGTCGATAATAAATTCTCTCCCAATGTTGGAGTAGGAGTGTATTTTCATTCTGACAGATCATACATAGGACTTTCAATTCCTAATATGTTAGAAAACAGTCATTATGATAAATCTGCTGAAAACGAATCGCAGAGTTTTGTTGTAAAAGAACGTATGCATTATTATTTAATGGCAGGATATGTTTTTGATTTAGATTATAATCTAAAATTTAAGCCATCCTTATTAACCAAAGCGGTGCAAGGAGCTCCTTTACAAACGGATATTTCGGCAAACTTTCTATTCAATGAAAAATTTACAGCAGGACTTGCTTATCGTTGGAGTGCCTCATTAAGCGCTCTTGCAGGATTCCAAATTTCAGATTCTTGGTTTATAGGATATTCCTATGACGCCGAAACAACCAAACTGGCAAATTATAATTCAGGATCACATGAAATCTTTTTAAGATTCGAAGTATTAGGCAGCTCAAAATCAAGAATGATGTCGCCAAGATTTTTCTAACCAAAACTAATTAAAATTAATTATGAAAATAAAAATACATAAAGTGCTTGTGTTGCTTTTTTGTTTGAGTAATACAGTATGTTTTTCGCAAAAGCAGCAAACGAAAGATAAAAAGCTCGCAAAGGCAAATGCAGAATACGAAAATTTTTCATTTGTAAAAGCAGGAAAACTATACGAGCAATTAGTGAACAAAGGATATGATTCTAAGGAAATATATGCTCGTTTAGGCGATACTTATTTTTTTAATGCAGATTATTACAATGCTTTGCAATGGTATACCAAAATGATGGAAGATGTTACTTCTGCTCCTTCGGAATACTATTATAGATATTCTGTATGCTTGAGAGCAAATGATCAGCATGAAGAAGGATTAGCCGTAATGAGTGCTTATTATAAGAAAGAAGGAAAAGAAGACGAAGCAAAAAAATGGGATCCAGTTACTTATTTAAAAGCCATTGCAGCACAATCAGATCGATACGATAATTTGAGCCAAGCAGGGATAAATTCGCCGTTTTCTGACTTTGGAGCGGCATTAGTTCCTAATGAGGAAGCAGTCAAGCAAAGCCTTAAAATTGCTCAAGTAGAAAAGTCTGACAAAGACAGAATTATTAGAGAAAATGCTGAAAAAAGAAGAAATGATGATGGTAATAAACTTGGAGCCAAAAGAGAAATTTTAGTTCAAGAGAAAAAGAAAGAAAACCAAGAAAAATTTATTGTAAATAGTAAAGAAAGTGATTCTAAAAATAATGATTTTCTAATCCTATCTTCAGAAAAACTGCCCAAGTATAAAGAAGTGATTTATTCAACAGCAAAGGATTCAGGCTTTTTTAAGCGCAAACACAATTGGAACGAAAAAGCTTTTCTTAAATTATATACAGCCCAAATTGACGAAGATGGAAATTTGCATAATGCTAAAAAGCTTTCAGGAGATGTGAATTCAAAATACCATCAAAGTACACCAGTAATTACAAGTGATGGTTTAACGATGTACTTTACTCGATTGGTAGTTTATGACAAAATAAAAAATAAGGCAAAAAATAAAAAAGCAATTTCTAACCTGAAAATCTTTCAAGCTCAAAAAGTAAACAATAAATGGGGAGACGTTAAAGAACTTCCTTATCCAATAAATGTCGAAGGAACTTCGTCAGCACACCCTGCATTAAGTGCAAATAATGACGACTTGTATTTTGTGTCCAATAGAAAAAAGAAAACAAACGACACAGATTTATATGTGGTAAGTAGAAAAAAAGGCGGAGGCTTTGCGAATAAAGCAGAACCTTTGGGAGAAGAAATAAATACCTATGGCAGAGAAACTTTTCCTTTTGTAGATAACAGCGACGTATTGTATTTCTCATCAGATGGACATCCTGGTTTGGGAGGCTTAGATATTTTTGCAGCCGTAAAAGATGAAGAAGGTAAATATATAGTTGCAAATGTTGGGGAACCTATAAACTCTACAAGTGATGATTTTGCATACAGCATCGACAGTGATTCTAAAAAAGGATTTTTCTCCTCTAATAGAAAAGGTGGAACGGGCGATGACGATTTGTATACATTTTTAGAAACAAAAGCAATATCATTTCCTTTTAAATTAAACCCAGTTTATTCTGGAACAGTAAAAGACAGTATATCTGGTCAAAAATTGCGAGGAGTTGAGGTAACTATTTTTAATGATTTAAAGGAAAAGATAAAAACAATATACAGCGATGAGTCAGGAGAATTTTCAGTCGATCTAGAGCCTCTTAAAAATTACACTTTCGAGTTTAAAAAGAAAGGGTATACAACCGAAAAAATTGCTGCAAAGGGAATTAAAATAGGTGAAAAGAAAGAAATACAAGCAGTACTATTTAATGAATTGGAAGTTGTTGTCGGCAATCAAGTATTGACTCTCAAAGAAGGTGATAATCTTACAGAGAAATTAAAACTAAAACCTATTTACTTTGATTATGGAGGATACACACTTCGAAAATCATCAAAATTAGAATTAGATAAAGTAATTAATTTATTAAAAATCCGTCCAAGTATTTCTATTCTCGTAAAATCACATACAGACAGCAGAGGTAAAGATGACTACAATTTGAGACTTTCTAAAAACAGAGCAAAAACAACTATGGATTATATTGTTTTGGAAGGCGGAATTGAACAAGATAGAGTGTGGGGAGACGGATATGGAGAATCGCAGTTGATTAATAAATGCGCCAATAATGTACAATGTTCAGAGGCGGAACATGAGCTTAACAGACGTTCGGAATTTATTATTGTAATAAAAGAATAGAACGGATAAATTTAGATTTGGTAGTTTAGATTTGGTAAGAAAAAGAGTTTGACTTTTAAGTAAGTTCAAGCTCTTTTTTGTTGGATAAATATCTGTTTTTATTGAAGGTTTTAGATGTTTTTTTTAGGGGTTAACTATTTGATGAGTAATTATTTATGTCTTTTTGGTGATTTGTAACTTTTTGTATTGATTTTAAAAGTTTATGTGGTAGTTCTGAACAATACTTAGGACATAATTTTGCCCCGAATTTAAAATTTAACAGTTAATGAAAAGGTCAGCTGGTTTAAATTTTAGAATACAGATTGCAAATAAAAAGATAACTCATAATTATTAAATCTTATGAAGAATAAATTACTTCCATTATTTTTTATCCTAGCTAGTTATTCAGCTTATTCCCAGGTAGGTATAGGAACTACGATGCCAGATCCTTCTTCTCAATTAGAAGTTGTGGCTAATGATAAAGGTGTATTGATTCCTAGAATTCAATTAAAGAACATTACCGATGCTTCGACAATTGCAAATGGCAATGTAAATAGTTTATTAGTATTTAATACTGCTACAGCTGCGGATATTAAACCAGGATATTACTACTGGTATGATAACAAATGGAATAGAATTGTTATTGCTGGTGAAATTGAATCTAACAAAGGAACTGTTATTTATAATGCAGTAACAAAAGAGTTTGTGTTTGTTGATGATTCAGGTACTAATCAACCGCTGGATTTTGGAAGTTCAGTAAAAAAACATGAAACGATTACAACATTAACTAACAATAATGATGGTACATATACTTATCTAAATGAGACAGGAGAAAATCCAGTAACTATTAATGTAGTAGGAGATGTTGCAAACAATTTTGAATCAATCATAAACAATCCTGCAGTAACTAATGTTCTGAATACTTTTGTTACCAAGTCAGAAGGTACAGTGTCGTTCAATTCTACTACTAATGAGTTTACTTACACAGATGCGTCAGGCGCAACAAAAGTGGTGAATATTAGTGAAATTGTAAAAGGAAACGAAACGATTACCACATTAACTAACAATAACGATGGTACATATACTTATCTAAATGAGACAGGAGAAAATCCAGTAACTATTAATGTAGTAGGAGACGTTGCAAACAATTTTGAATCAATCATAAACAATCCTGCAGTAACGAATGTACTTAACAATTTTGTTACTAAGTCAGAAGGTACGGTATCATTCAATTCTACCACTAACGAATTTACTTATACAGATGCGTCAGGTGCAACAAAAGTGGTAAATATCAACGAAATTGTAAAAGGAAACGAAACGCTGACAACCTTAGAGAAAAACGCAGCCAACGATGGAAAATATGTTTATAAGAGTGAAAATGATACAGAAACTACAATCGATGTTGTAGCCGATGTAATCAACAATGCAAGCACAATTTTAAGCGATCCTAAGTTTGTAACTGAATTGACTCAATTTGTAGATGCAAAAGAAACGGTTACAACAATAACAAACAACAATAATGGAACCTATACTTATGCAAATGAGGCAGGAGACAATGTTACTATTGATGTAGTAGGCGATGTTGCAACTAATTTTGAAACAATCATAAACAATCCTGCAGTAACTAATGTTTTAAACAATTTTGTTACTAAGTCAGAAGGTACAGTTTCATTCAATTCTACAACTAATGAGTTTACTTATACAGATGCTTCAGGCGCAACACAAGTGGTAAACATTAATGAAATTGTAAAAGGGAACGAAACTTTAACATCACTTGCTTATGATGCGACAGGAAAAACATTAACGTATCAGCCAGAAAGCGGATCTGCAACAGTAATAAAACTTGTTGATATGGTTGGAGATGCAGAAACGCTGACAACCT
>NZ_JBIPCO010000013.1:0-29464 GCF_044005885.1 Flavobacterium sp. FlaQc-30
ATCCTTGTGGTCCTACTGCTCCGTCAACTCCATCTTTTCCATCAGCTCCGTTGGCTCCAGCGATTCCTTGTAATCCTTGCGGTCCTACAGCTCCGTCTTTTCCGTCAGCTCCGTTTGTTCCAGCGATACCTTGTAATCCTTGTAAACCTTGCGGTCCTACAGCTCCGTCAATTCCGTCTTTTCCGTCAGCACCGTTAGTTCCAGCGATTCCTTGTAAACCTTGTGGTCCAACTGCTCCGTCAATTCCGTCTTTTCCGTCAGCTCCATTAGTTCCTGCAATACCTTGTAATCCTTGTGGTCCAACTGCTCCGTCAACTCCGTCTTTTCCATCTGCTCCGTTAGTTCCAGCGATTCCTTGTAAACCTTGTGGTCCAACTGCTCCGTCAATTCCGTCTTTTCCGTCAGCTCCGTTTGTTCCTGCAATACCTTGTAATCCTTGCGGTCCTACTGCTCCGTCAATTCCATCTTTTCCATCTGCTCCGTTAGTTCCTGCAATACCTTGTAATCCTTGTGGTCCTACAGCTCCATCAACTCCGTCTTTTCCATCTGCTCCGTTAGTTCCTGCGACTCCTTGTAATCCTTGTGGTCCAACTGCTCCGTCAATTCCGTCTGCTCCATCAGCACCTTTTAAACCAGCTAATTGACCTGGGGTAAAATCGTCATACTTAAAATCTTTTCCATCAGTCCCATTAGCTCCGTCTTTTCCATCTGCTCCATCAGCGCCTTTTAAACCAGCTAATTGACCCGGGGTAAAATCCTCATATTTGAAATCTTTTCCATCTGTTCCATTAGATCCGTCTTTTCCATTTGCTCCATCGGCACCTTTTAAACCAGCTAATTGACCCGGCGTAAAATCCTCATATTTGAAATCTTTTCCATCTGTCCCATTAGATCCGTCTTTTCCATTTGCTCCATCAGCGCCTTTTAAACCCGCTAATTGACCTGGGGTAAAATCCTCATATTTAAAATCTTTTCCATCTGTCCCATTAGATCCGTCTTTTCCATCTGCTCCATCAGCACCTTTTAAACCAGCTAATTGACCTGGGGTAAAATCCTCATATTTAAAATCTTTTCCATCAATCCCATTAGATCCGTCTTTTCCATTTGCTCCATCGGCACCTTTTAAACCAGCTAATTGACCTGGGGTAAAATCCTCATATTTAAAATCTTTTCCATCTGTTCCATTAGATCCATCAGCACCTTTTAAACCTGCTAATTGACCCGGTGTAAAATCCTCATACTTAAAATCTTTTCCATCAGTCCCATCAGCTCCGTCTTTTCCATCTGCTCCATCAGCACCTTTTAAACCAGCTAATTGACCTGGGGTAAAATCATCATACTTGAAATCTTTTCCATCAATCCCATTGAGACCTGGTAATCCTCTTGGTCCTGTCAAACCTCCTAAAGTAATTTCATGCAATTTTTCATCTTCATCTTTATACGTCAACACTTGAGTTGAAACATTATAATTCAATGATGTTAATGTTTGATAGGTTTTTACATTTTCACCTATATCTATAGTAGTTTTTTTACCATCTTCGCTTGAGTAAGTATAAGTACCGTTTCCATTGTTTAACAATGTGGTAATAGTTTCATTAAAATTGTCTATTTCATCTTTATTCACTATTCGTACCCACTTTACTCCATTCCAGTAATAAAACCCAGGGATTACATCATTAATTGTTTGTGTATTATAAACTAACAAACTCACAGCTGCTGTTCCTAATACAGGTGTTTGTAATGTAGTTTGTACCAGTTTTATGCGAGGTATAAGCATACCTTTGTTCGTAGCAGTAACATCCAACTGTGAGGATTGTTCTGGCGTAAGGGTTCCTATTCCTACCTGACTATACGAAACTGTTGAGAACAACAATAAACCCGTAAGTCCTAAAAAAGTGTTCTTTATTTTCATAACGTTAATAATTAAATTAGTAAAATGATATTTGGTTAGATTTTTCAAAATCAAAAGGTTAACATGATTTTTTTCTATTCTCTCAGCAGCCAACAACAAAAAGAAAGATTCAGTACCTATTTGGTTTGAACAAACAACACGAATGATTTACATGGCAAAGGAACATATTACAACAGCCTAAAAACGTCAAAAAAACACCACTATAAGGTATATTTAAAGATTACACTACCTATTCACTAACAAACGGTGTCTTTTTTGCCTCTTTTATAAGAATTATTCAATATTTTGAAGTTTTACAAAGCAATAACTATCTGAAACTATGGCAGTCACAGCATATTCTACCCCATATGAATTGAAAAGATTCCCCTCAAAATTCAAAAGCCTAACACCTGAATTTATCCAGATATTAGGCAGTTGTTATTTTATTAAAAATCGCTTAATAACTATAATAGTCTCATTTTACAACTCATAATTCTTAATAGTCTTCTAAAAAAAGGATTACGACTATTATGCTTCCATATTTCTATTTTTAGTACGAACACTTAACAAAATCGTCTGATGGTTTTCTGCCATACTTTTTAAAATACAACGTGTTAAACTTGCTCACTTTACCAAAGTTTAACTCATATGCTACATCTGAAACCTTCTCAAAATTTTCACTTTTAAGCAGTTTCTTTGCTAGAATCATTTTTTCTCTCACAAAAAACTGATTTGGTGTACTTACATACATTTTTTTAAACAGCGTTTTAAATTTAGTAGCCGACATTCCCGCTATTTCAGCCAAACTTTCCACACCAGGAAATCCTCTCATTAAATTATTTAGCAAATAATCCTTCTTTTGATTCAATGCTTTAGCTTCTTTTTTTGATATATGATGCAGCATCGGAGTAAGATTCGAATATCTGCTAATAAACTTAGCCAGCAATCTTAGGCTGACTCCTTTTAAATAGATTTCAAATGCGGGATCGAGAAAAGATTTATTTTTTATAGCATGCATGATTAATTTGCTGTTGCTGTCGATATGATCATAAAAAAACAGAGTGTTTTTATCACTTTTTATTTTACGTTTATGAGTGTGCTCTTTATTGGTATCTATAATCGAAGAACTTATTAATTCCTTGCTCACCAACAATCGCATGGCAAAAACACGTTCTCCAACAACGGGCTGAAATACGTTCTCTATAGCATTATCAAAAACGCCTAATCCAAGATTTGCTTTATACCCAATTTTATGTTTGATTCCATCGATATGAATTAAATTCATTTCGTCGCTAAAATCATAATGAATAACAAACAATCCGTTATCGGATTTAAGTCTTTTTAGATAAATATTTCTTTCAAATTTTAAATCTAAAAGAACAACAGAAAGTCCTTTTGTAACTGTTGTAAAGAAAAATCCGCCTTCAGCCACTTCTTTTGGTGCGATTAATAACTTATCATCAATTAATTCGGTTCCAAATTGTTCAGCAAGAGCTCTGAGCCATTTTGCCGATAACGAATAGGTATGTTCAATTTCAATCATCATTCAATTTTTATTTTATTTAAAAAAAGCAGCAAAAACTTTAACCTTTTCAGGTTAGTTATTTAAAAAGAAGTAAGATTTTTAAGGAAGGCTTTTGGGTATAGAATTCTTTTCAATAAAAAATGCTATGGGGTAATAGAAGATAAATTCTCAATAAGGTATTCTCACCTCGTTCTTAATAAATAATTTACGGGGCAAATAGACGAATTTCAATAGCCTAAATACGTCATATAAATAACAGTATAAGGTATTTTTAGAATCGCTTATACAAATAAAAATGCAGTAAACTAATTCAACAAGTAGTGACAGAATTAGTTATTTTCTTTACGGGTAAAAAAATTACGAGTAAACTTAAGATTTCAAAAAAGGCTGAAATCAAAAAAATAATAAGTGACGATATAATAAGACTTCCCTCCATTTTCTTTGAATAAGAACCTTTGGAGGATTAAGGAAAAAACTATAAACAAAAGTGTTTTTACAGTTTTAAAATTCTGATCGCATAAAATCATCAGAAGGTTTTTTTCCAAAATGTTGGAAATACGAGTTAGAGAACTTGCTTACCTTGCTATAGTTTAGCTTATAAGCGACATCAGATAAATCAACAAAATTTTCGCTTTTAAGAAGCTCCTGCGCCAGGATCATCTTTTGTCTTATAAAAAAATGATTTGGTGTAGTAACAAACATTTTTCTGAATAAGGATTTGTATTTTGTAACAGACATTCCTGCCATTTCGGCAAGCATATCCACACCTGGAAATCCTATAAGTAAGTTTTCCAGTAAATAATTTTTTGTCAAATTTAAAGCCTCAGCTTCTTTATCTGGTATGTGATGCAGTAATTGTGCAAGGTTTGAATATCTATTGATAAACTTGGCAAGTAATCTTAAACTCACACCTTGCAGATAAATTTGAAATGAAGGTTCGAGAAAAGATTTATTTTTTATGTTATGTATAATCAACTTACTGTTACTATCAATATGATCGTAAAAATAGAGTGTATTTTTATCACTTTTAATTCTTCGTTTATTAGCATTTTTTAAATTTTGATCAGCAATCGATGCACTCAATATTTTTTTATTTACTAATAAACGTAATGCAAAAACACGTTCTCCAACTACTGGTTGAAAAATATTCTCTATAGCATTATCAACAACACCAAGTCCTAAGTTGGCTTTATATCCAATTTTATGTTTGATTCCGTCAACGTGAATTAGATTTATCTCGTCACTAAAATCATAATGAATGATATACAAATCGCTATCTGATTTTAG
Source organism: Flavobacterium sp. FlaQc-30 (assembly GCF_044005885.1). Lineage (NCBI taxonomy): Bacteria > Pseudomonadati > Bacteroidota > Flavobacteriia > Flavobacteriales > Flavobacteriaceae > Flavobacterium > Flavobacterium sp. FlaQc-30. Next base: position 4,704 of record NZ_JBIPCO010000013.1, read on the forward strand.
TCTTCTAATGCAAATTTCTTTTTTAAACGTTAAGTCCAAAAGCACTACAGACAGCCCTGATGTAACTTGAGTAAAAAACACGCCGCCTTCTGCCAATTCAGGCATCAATATCACTTTACCGTCAATTACTTCCCCTCCCTCTCCAAGTTGTTCTAAATCTTGATACAACCAGTCGGGAGTTAAAGTATATATATGACGAATCTCTCTCATTACTCTAATTGTTTAATATAATCTTTTGGCGTCATTCCAAAAAACTCTTTGAATCTCGCCGCGAAATAGGAACTATTAGTGAAGCTTAGACTATCTGAAATCTGAGAAATAGTAAGTTGTCTTTCTTGCAATAGTCGTTTTGCTTTTAAGAGTTTGTTATTCAAAAAGAAAGCGTTCGGAGTCATTCCAGTTACTTTTCGAAACAGTTTTTTAAATTTTGATTCAGACATATTTGCCTGCTGTGCCAGAAATTCAATACTTGGAAATAATTCGTTCAAATTTTCAACCAAATAAGATTGTGATTTTATTATATATCTTAAATCATCTTCATTTATCTTATCAATGACTAATTCTTCATAAGTCATTTTTTCAATATATTCTGCTAATAAATTCTGAACTGTTCCTCTTAAATAAAGATCAAAAGCGGTTCCTCCAACTTCTTGTGCACGCAAATTCGTTAATAAATTATAGCTGTCGTTACTCATTCTAGTAAACTTGACAATTGTATTTAAATTGGGATCAAAAATCTCTTCAGCATGTTCTTTTAAAGATGGATTGTCTTGAAAATACTCTTTTATCAATTCTTTTTTTATAAAAATACAAAGGGCAAAAGTTTTACTTCCTTCTTTAACAATATAATCTGAATACAAGGTACTGTCGAGTATAGCCAAATTCCAGTTCCATCTTCCTATAGGATTGGCAACATCATCTGACAACAAGAGAGCTTCTCCTTCGGTAAGGTTATAATAAAACCCTATAAAATCATCTGATTTGTTTTCTTGTCTCAAATGAATTTCTGAATTGTAAACGACATCAATGTACATAACAGAAATTCCTATGCCAAAATTTAAAAAATATCGGTCTCCAGTATGAATATGTTCAGGAACTACAATAAAATTACCTTCTACTTTTCCTTCAAGTTCTAAAGCAAATGGTTCGACCCAGTCCAACTCTACTCCGTAATGATGTGTAATTTTTTTCATTCTATAACTGACATATTTTGGTACTACTTTTTTTACTAACAAAAATATAGATATTTTTATTTACTTTTTTATTCAGAGTATTATTTCAAATAATTTTTAGTTAAAAACTTGATTTTTTTTAGAATAAAAACTAAACAAACATAATAAAACGCTCTATTTAAGCAGTTTAAATATTTAAATCTTATAAAAACTTTTCTCGTTTCGGATTATAAAGCATAGCGGTACACAAACAGTTTTTTCGCTCTTTGCTCATTAAAATAGAACAATTAACGCAGGATTTGCAATTCTCCCAAAAAGCATCATCGGTAGTTAATTCAGAATACGTGACAGGTTCAAAACCTAGTTCATGGTTCATTTTCATTACTGCCAATCCCGTAGTTAAACTAAATATTTTAGCCTGAGGATATTTTTGACGGCTGAGCCAGAAAATTTTTTGTTTGATTTTTTTAGCCAAACCCGTATGCCTAAATTGCGGCGCTACTATCAATCCCGAATTAGAAACATACTCTCCATTATTCCAAGCGGAAATAAACGAAAATCCAGCCCAGGTTCCATCTGATGCAAAAGCAATTACAGCTTCACCTTTTTTCATTTTTTCTTCCAGTAATTCTGGCGAACGTCCCGAAATTCCTGTTCCCCGAGCTAAAGCTGATGACAGCGTCGTATTGCTAATTTCATTTAACCAAAATACATGATTAACATTGGCAATTTCGATTATAAAATTTGGTAATTCTTCTATCCCTTGATTATTGATTGATAAAATCGCTGGCTCACAAAGTAAAAAGTCTTTGCCTAAAAAGTCCAAAACAGGTTGTCGGGTTTTCATATTTTATTTAGCGTTTTTGGTTTCACTATTAATGTTAAAACAAAATAATATTTCCAAAATACGTACCAATACATACGTTACGCCACTATTGAACGTCTTACAAGCTGTCTGTGTTTAGTTTACACCAATAATAAGATCTTTCTAAACGAACGATAGTGCTATCAAAATGATACGATTATATCATTTTGATATTCCAGTAAACAAAAAAAGATGAGAATTAATCTCATCCTTTTATCTTTTTTTAAGTCGAAAGCAAACCCTTATAATACTTTTCTACATCTTTCCAATGATAATAAGGCGCTTTGTCTGTTTGAATAGTTGGAACCAATATTTCTTTTTCATGCAAAAGAAACTTTACAAGAATATCATCTGATTTTCGCTTCCTGAAAAATACAATTTGTATGTTACCTGCCATAGGCGCAATTTTAAAACTGCTCCAAACTTCGTAAAACTTACTTGAATCTGAAATACTATTGTAACTTCCTTCTAAATGAAGCAACATTGCCAACGGAATTATATTACCATCATGTGCAAAACGCAGTGTTGCACCTTTTCCTTTTGATGCAATCATCTTGTTGGCATTTTCAAGGATATTTTTCAGTGTAGGTTTTTGATTTTCAAACATAATACCATTATTAAGAGCTGCGTTTGCATCATTTACATATATACGATAATTACTGGTTTGCCATAAATCAAACAATTCTTGTTTTTCGAACAAATCATAAAATAACAACTTTGTTTCGGTATTTTGCATTCCTCCTGCGATCGCAAATAACTTATTCATAAGATCATTTGGATTCACTTTCGTAAGGATATAATCGTTGTTAGAAAATAGAAATTTTATCAAACGATCTGGCTGGGTATGAGCAGCCTCAAATTTTAGAAAATCTACTTTCCAAGTATCTTTAGCACTTCTAAAAGCAATTGCTTCTTTTGTATGATAATTCAAGTATTGCTGCCATTTTACACCAGCATTTCGAGTAATCTGTAAGTTTGGATTAAACTCTTTTATTCGTTCGCAAAAAGCATCCATACTTAATGCCACTCGCAATACTGATGTTGCACTTGCCTCTACTTGAGCATCTTTTGTAAATACTTTCGGATAATTTGCATACATACGTTCCGCAATACCTCTTTGCTCTCGTTGTCCTAGCGGAGAAAGATCGCCGCCTCTAAATTCAACCTCAATCCAAAGCTGCTGTAATCGTTTTAAAGCATCTTTACCCAAAGCCGTTAAAGCTCCATTTTTATCAGCATCTTCAAACAAATTGATAACCTCTTTATAATCATTATCACTTATTAAATAACGAGAGCCGTGACGCCCAAAATGACTAATATAAAATGCTTCATACCCTTTTGGAACAGGTGTAAGAGGTACAATATCTTTTTCTGGATAAGCATAATATACCCCCGCCGTTTTTTCGGGAGTATCAAATAATTCCTGCTTGGTTGTTTGAGCAAAAACAAAAGATAGATTAATCAGCGTAAATAATAATGATAAAGTAGTTTTTCTCATTTTGATTTCGTTTTTGAAAAGTAAATATATTCCAAATACTAGAAATCAGATGCAGTAAACTAATCATTAAATTATCATTAACAATTTTACAGTATTTGGATCGTAAAATTAAGCAGTTTTAGTTTTTCGCAATCGCATCCATACGTAAGTAAGAGCCAGAAATACCATTGCAGCGCTGGCGTACATAAGCATCGGAATTTTTGCAATTACATCTTGATACATCCATCCAGCTATAAGAGCACCAAGACCAATTCCAGCCTCAAGCGCAATGTACATTGTCGCCATTGCTTTTCCTCGATGATCTGCAAAACTCATATCAACCGTCCAAGCATTAAGAGCTGGTGAAACAATTCCCGTAGAGATTCCGTAGATTGCTGCGCCTATTAAAAGTCCGCTGATCGATGTTGAAAATCCAACGATTACAAGTGATACAATTAAAAAGAAAAGTCCAATACCTATTAAATGCAAACGACCATATTTATCAGATGCTTTTCCTGCTCCAAAACGAATCATTACCGAAGTAATTGTAAAGACCATAAAAAACAAACCTTTATTGGTTATTCCTAAATGCTGGCTCCAATCCGGAATTAATGTCAATATTACGCCATAAGCCATATAAGAAAGAAAGGTTACTATAGCTGCCGGAAGTACTTCTACAGCAATAATGTCTTTTCTCGAAATTCTAAGAATACGCAGACTAAAACGTTGTTTGTGTTTCAACGTTTCTTTCATATTCATTAATATTACAATAGACAAAAGTGCAAAAACAGAAGACGCGTAAAAAAGCATATTCATAGAAGAATATATTTTTATCGTACTCCCAATCGCCGGCCCCAAAGCCATTCCGATAGAAAAACAAAGTCCATGTAAACCCAAAGCTTCTCCCCAGCGTTCTCTTGGAACAATATCAGCAACATAAGCTGCCGTTGCTGTAGGTTTGAATCCTGTTGAAAATCCGTGAATTAATCGTAAAAACAAAAAGCCAGAAACCGTTCCTAAAACGGGATACAGAATACCACAAACAAAACAAACAATTGAACCAACTGCCATAACGGGAACTCTACCTAAAGTATCCGTCAACCGACCGCTGAATGGTCTTGAAATTCCTGCTGTTAATGTAAAAAACGCCACAATTAATCCTTTGTATTCTGCTCCGCCCATTTTACTCAGATATTCTGGGAGTTCAGGAATCAGCATATTGAAACTAGCGGAAAAGAGTAATGAACTTAAACAAACTAATCCAAACTGAAGATTATATATGGGATGAACGGCTTTAACAGGGGAATTCATGAAGTATTTTTAAAAATGCAAAGATAGAGAAAACTCACGCTTCAAGCTAATCGATAATTCTTAATTAAAAAGAAAGACCACTTATACAAACAAAAATAATCCTAATATTTTCATAATTTGTCCGTTTCTATAAGGGTTAGAAAACTTCAAAATCCCTATATTTACTTTTTTGGCAATAAAACCAAATGGCACGAATACAAATTCCTGCTGGTTTATGTCCATTAATTTTAAGCATTCAAGATGAAAGAATATACCATAGCAACAGGATCATTAGCTGTAGAAAATAATCCTGTATCAAATAATAAAATACTAAAAGCCGATTTATTACCTAATCCTAACTCTAGATTAAATTCTATGGAAATGAAGGAAACTCCTCTTTCTGATTCCGATATTCCATATAGAGATTTAACAGATGCAGCCAGTAAAAAAGAAAGTATTGCACGGTTGATTGACAAGCTGGATGTTGAAAAAAACATTAGATATCAAAGAACTGTAGAAGATACTTACTGCAATGTCTATTCTTATGATTATTGCTGGTTCTCTAAAGTGTATCTCCCAACGGTTTGGTGGACTGATGAAGCTTTCGAAAAGATAATGAATGGACAAGAGGTTGAAGCTGTTTTTGAAAAAACTGTTGATCGCATTTACTCTAGCGCTATACACGATTGGTTTTTGCAATGGGGTTCAAATTTTGGCTGGGAAAGAATGCATAGTCCTGATGAAATTCAAAATAAAGTAAATACTAATGGCGGAATTGGAATAATTTGCGCGAAAAGAAGAGAGAAAGGACTTTCTGGGCATATTGTTCCTGTTGTTCCCGAAACTGATTTGCACAAAGCTTATCGAGAGAATGGTATGGTAATTTATCCGCTGCAATCGCAAGCTGGAAAGCTGAATTACAACTACTTTTCGGAAATTAGAAAAGATTGGTGGAATGACGAATTGTACTCTTCTTATGTTTTTTATTATCACGAATAAAAAGCATTTGAGTTTTATTTTAAAACCCTAAAAAAACATATTCATTTCCATTGCACTAACAGCTTGGAAATAATCTAATTATTCACTACTTTTGCAGCTTAGAAAAAAACAAGTATTGCAAAAGTTCCGTCTACGCTATACTCCAGCTTAAATTATTGATATAAAAGCGATTAATAACGATAACTATTTTATAACCCAATTGTAAAATTTTATTTTTTTATTCCTCTTTCAGTCGATATAAAGGCGCAATTTCTAAACGATAATTTCCTATATTTTTAAAAGTAAACGAAAAACTTTTATAATGGAGGCAACATTAATGCTTAATCCGTTACAAGGTTTCTTGTCCCTAATTTTAACAGAATTAGGTTCACGTTTATCAATAAAAAGTATCAATCTAAAAAAGTTTTATCAACCATAAAAAAGAAAAAAAGTATAAATGAAAGACAATCAGACAAAAAAATATTATTGGGGAATTGGATTAGAGAATGAAACCTATTTGCAATTTGCAGATCCCTTGATAGTTTCTGGTGAATTTATACAAGAAAAAATTGGTTTTGAAAAATACAGTATTGATTACAGAAAGTGTTATAAACCAGAAAGCCTTGCTCCTGTTTTAAAAAAAGCTTTTAATTTGAATGAAAGCTACACCGTAAGCCGAATGATGAATAGTCATTCTCTGGAAAAACTTGATATCAATTATCAGCACAAAACATTATCGCCATTAAAGCCTTTACCTTCTGCCGAAAACAGTGAGGTAAGCACACAGCCTATCGAAAATCCAGATTATCTTGGAAAATCGATTATGGAGCTTTTTCTAGAGGATCAGCCATATAATATTCAGAGCATGATTACTCAAAGAAACAAAACAATGGGATCTGTTCATTTTGATGGTGATTCTATCGAGTTTGTAACTAAATATTTTGAAAACAGAACGGTAGTTGATTCGTGCAAAGAACTTAAAGCAACCAAAAAGCTTTTTATTGATAAAATAAACGAATCGCGCATATTGAACGGAAAATTAAATTTTCCAGATTACAACAATGGTCTTAATATGTTTATGACAAATCAGGAAAATCTGGTTTTGTTTAATAACGGAACGTATCATTTTCATATTACTTTACCATCATTAACTGAAGACAGCAGAATTGTAGATTATAATGATTTTGAAAAAACACATTCAAACGCCATTTATCTATTGCAATGGTTTGAGCCGTTTTTTATAGCTACTCTTGGAAGCCCCGATATTATGGGAGTAATAAGCGACACTTACAGCATGGACAAAAAATTTACTTTGGGCTCTATGCGTAATGCAATGTCTCGCTACATAGGTGTAGGCACTTACAATAAAGCAATGCCAAAAGGAAAAATCTTAACTTATAAAGTAGATGATTTTAGAAAATTACTGAAGTTTACAAAAGAAGAAAATATTTGGTGGCGTGATCAAGTTGAAGCTGAAATGGAATATGAAATGCTCTCGGAAATTGGTCTTGATTTTAATCAGGAAAAAATGTACCAAAGCGGTTTTGAATTCAGAAGTTTTGATGAGTTTCCGGCACAATACTTAAACGATGTTCTTTTCTCGATTATTTTAATTTGCGAGCATTCGTTGAATTTACCTGATGTACAATGGGCGCATGACAGCAAAGCGTGGAATAATCTCGTTTTTAAAACTTTAAAAATGGGCTATTCAACTGAAATCAACGAAGAAGAAAAGAATGAAGTTTTAAATTTACTACAGCTTTTAGATTCTTCAGATGAAAACTATAATACGTTAAAAACTGAATTCGAAGCCATTGTAATGCTGGATAAATTCTTCTTTAAAATTCTAGAAGTTTTGCATCATAAATACAAAGAAAACAATGTTTGTTTGGATGCTATGTACGGACAAAAAACAAACTTTCCTCCTAAGTGGGATAACTTTAATAAATACCAAACAGAGAGACACTTAAAACAAATAGGCTCTTTCTGCGAAAATTAAAATTCTATATGATAAAAAAAGCGTCACTTTTCTATTGAAAACTGACGCTTTTTGCATTTAAACAACAATTAAATTGTATTTTTTAAAAGAATAAAAAAACTCTAAGCTTATATAGGCTCAGCCTTAAAACCTTTACTTTTAATAATCGCAACTATTTCGTCCTCTGTTGCTCCTTCTGATTGAACGGTAAGGATTTTATCAGCATTATCAGTATCTACATTCCATTGAGCAATACCTTTAGCATTGTCCAAATCAGATTTTACTTTTGCTACACATCCGCCGCAATTAAGGGTTGTTTTGAATTGAAGATTTTTATTTTCCATTTTGTATGATGTTTTACAATTATTTGATACAGCAAATTTCCGCCATTTTTACCTCAATTTGCTTATAATATTCCGTATTTGATTTGTGATATTTACTGATTGTTTCGAAAAAAGGTTCTAAGGCTCTGAGGTTCTGAGATACTAAGGGGCAAAGGTTTTTATTTGCTGTGTTATTTATAGCGCTTTATTTCAAAAAAAGACCTCATTTTACCTGCTTCAAAAATCGTAATGAAGAGGAAAAATGAGGTCAATAAATAAATCAATTAAACTAAAGTTAATTTAAAACGGCGGCATATAAATTAGGAAGCCGCCGTTTTAGCAAACGCATCAAGGTTTACTTTTTCCATTTTAAACGCAAACTGTTACTTACTACACTTACGCTGCTCAAGGCCATTGCGGCTCCAGCAATCATTGGATTTAATAAAAATCCGTTTATTGGATATAATACTCCTGCAGCAAGAGGAATACCAATTAGATTATAAATAAACGCCCAAAATAAGTTTTGCTTTATGGTTGCTACTGTTTGTTTAGACAAACGAATAGCTTGAGGTATTTTGTTAAGATCTGACGAAATAATAGTCATCTTCGCTACATCCATTGCAATATCACTTCCCTTGCCCATTGCAATACTTACATCAGCAGTTGCTAATGCCGTACTGTCGTTTATACCATCACCAACCATTGCTACAACTTTACCTTGCTGCTGTAATTCTTTTACAAAATCAGCTTTATACTGAGGCATTACCTCTGCTTTATAATGTTTTATTCCTGTTTGTTCAGCGATAGCTTTTGCAGTAGCTTCATTATCGCCTGTAAGCATATAGAGTTCTATACCCATATCTTGCATTTGTTTAATCGCTTCTACAGATGTCTCTTTTATTTTATCGGAAATTGCAATAACCGAAAGCGCTTCTTTACTATTAGCAAACCAAATTACAGTTTTAGATTCTTTACCCCAAGCATCAGCTTGATCTACTAATGAATCAGCAATCGTAATAGTATTTTCAGTTAATAATTTTTTATTCCCTACAAAATAGGTTTCATTATTATAAATTGCTTTTGCTCCCTTACCAGTAATACTATCAAAACCTGATAAAGACACGCTTTGCACACCATCTAATTTTTTCACTACGGCTTCTGCCAAAGGATGCTCAGATTGCTTTTCGATACTCAGTAATATATCTTTTGTTACATCATTATTATCTAACCATTTAACACCTGTTACTTGTGGTTTTCCTTCGGTAATAGTTCCAGTCTTGTCCAAAACAATAGCAGTAACTTTTCTGGCTAATTCTAAACTTTCGGCATCTTTAATTAGTATCCCATTTTCGGCACCTTTACCTACTCCTACCATAATTGCCGTAGGTGTCGCAAGACCTAAGGCACAAGGACAAGCAATTACCAATACCGTAACAGCGGCCAATAAAGCTTGCGCCACAGCATTATCACCTCCTAAAACTATCCAAGCAATAAAAGTTAATATTGCTATACCAATAACAATAGGAACAAAAATACCTGCAATTTTATCTACTAGTTTTTGTACAGGAGCCTTACTTCCTTGAGCATCTTGCACCATTCTAATGATTTGCGCAAGCATGGTTTCTCTACCAACTTTAACAGCTTCAAACTGAAAACTTCCTTTTTGATTTATTGTTCCAGCAAAAACCTTTTCATTCTCTGTTTTCAACACAGGAACAGGTTCACCACTCAACATACTTTCATCAACGTATGAATTCCCCGAAATCACCATTCCGTCTACAGCAATTTTTTCACCTGGTTTTACCAAGATAATTGCTCCCACATGTACATCCTCAATAACAGTTTGTTTTTCGGTGCCGTCAGGCTGAATAACCATTACGGTTTTGGGCTGTAAACCCATAAGTTTTTTTATTGCTGATGAAGTATTTCCTTTCGCCTTTTCTTCTAATAATTTACCTAGAAGAATAAATGCAATAACTACCGCTGCAGCTTCAAAATATACGTGAGCATGTAAGCCTCGTTGATGCCAAAAATCCATGAATAACATATTGAATACACTAAACAAATACGCAATTCCTGTACTTAAAGCCACCAGCGTATCCATATTGGCAGAACCGTGTTTGGTTTGTTTCCATGCATTTATAAAGAAGTCTTTCCCTAACCAAAGAATTACCGGTGTAGAAAAAAGCCACATAATTTCATTACCATAAGGCATATCCATAAAGAACATACCAATAGTTACTACAGGCAGTGATAATAGAACTGCCCAAATGGTTTTATTTTTTAATTTTTTGAAATTCTCAGCATGAATAGCTTCTAAAGATTCTTGCTGCCTAGCTTCATCTTCAATAAGTAAATCGTAACCAACAGCTTGAACTGCTTTTTGAAGTTTATTTGCATCTGTAAGATTCGGAAGATACTCCACCGTTAAATTTCCAGTTGCAAAGTTTACCGATGCATCAACTACTCCTAATTCATACGATACAATACTTTCTGCGCTGCCTGCACAAGATGCACAAGTCATGCCTAGAACAGGAAAAGTTTTTTTTACGGTTGGTACACCATACCCTAAATCTTTAATAGCCTTTACAGCATTGCCAACCGTTTCATTTCCTTTTACGGTAATAACAGCTCTGCGGTTGTTTACTTCTACTTTATGAGTTTCAACACCTTTTATCTCTGCTAATCCTTTATCTACGATTAAAGCACAGTGCTCACTCTCTACGTTTTCCAGCGGAATGAAAATTGCTTCCTTAGTATTATTATTTGTTGCCATAATTCACTTGTTGTAATTTATTATGCAAAGTTGGCAACAATAGCAGTAAGTTCTATTGCGTAATTATGGATTTGATTTGTAAAATTTACTTAAACCTTATCCAGCGGCTTTCTTTTTTCTGATCGAATCTGTTTAAAATGACTTGGCGTTAATCCCGTTACTTTCTTAAATTGATTACTTAAGTACGCAACACTTGAATAGTTTAAGCGCAAAGCTATTTCGCTCAGCGATAACTCATCATAAACCAAAAGCTCTTTTATTTTTTCGACTTTTTGCGCAATAAAATATTTTTCTATCGTAGTCCCTTCAACTTCAGAAAACAAATTTGAAAGATAATTGTAATCATGATTGATTTTTTCGCTTAATATATCTGATAAATTATTCTTTGTGTCATTATCCTGATGATGTACTAAATCGATGATGATATTTTTTATCTTTTCGATTATCCTGCTTTTTTTATCATCAATTACCTCAAAACCTAAAGAAACTAAAGCTTCTTCAAGCAAATTTCTTTCGTCTGAACTAAGTTCTTTTGTCAGGCTTACTTCTCCAAGTTTAATATTTGTAAAGTCTAAATCGAGTTTTTCGAGTTCATTTTGAACTACCATTATACAGCGATTACAAACCATGTTTTTTACGAATAATGTACTCATAGCCTTATTAGATCAGGATTTTATTAAATTTATAATAATAACAAATCTACCACTAAAATTCAATTAATCATTCTACAAATACCAACTGTTTAAATATCCAGCCCAAAAAGTGACCGATTGTATGACTTAAGGTGTTATTGTAAAAAATTAACCGCAGAGAGCGCAAAGAATTACACTAAACTTTTGTTATTTGCGTAATCCCTTGCGCTCTCTGCGGTTTAAAAAACGTAATCTATAATATTTAAAAAGTCACAAATTTTACGCCCAAGCTAAACCATCTTGAAGGAAGCGGAATTGCTCCAACTTCATAATATTTAGCATTGAAGATATTCTGTGCATCAACATAAATTGTTAGTTTGTTTATGGCTTGACTTACTCTAAAATCATTAATCCAGTATGATGGACCAGTTATTCTTTTATTAAAACGAGTAGCAAATAACGCCGTAAACTTTTTATGTTGAAAATCGATTGTATTTGTTATTTGATGTTCGAGGGACGAAACCAAATATTTAGCATAAAGATCATCGATAACATCTTGAAATTTAAAATCTAAATAAGAGTATGCCAAATTAATGTTTAGCCTAGAATCACTAGAAAAATTAACTCTATAGTTCGTACGCAAATTAAAACCATTTGTATTCAGATTTCCGTAGTTGTTACTTTGCCACGGCTGAGTGGTAACATCTCTTGTCCAATCTATAAAATTGCTGATCTTTCTGTAGAAATAATTGGCATTAAAACTAAAATTCTGCTTGGTGTATTTGAATCCAATCTCGCTCTGAAATGCATTTTCAGTTACCAAATTTTGGTTACCAATGTTCCCAGGACGCTGATTTAAATACAAATCTGTAAATGATGGTATACGCTGACTTGTTCCAATATTTCCAACAATTTTAAAAGCATTTGTAACGGCGTAACTTGCATCAAGACCCGGATAAACCTGCCATTTATAATCTGAATTATAATTAAGATAAGTACCTAAATTCACATCTAACTTCTCAATAAAAGTAGTTCTGTATTGCAGATAAACTCCAAAATTTTCTCTGTCATGATCACCAATATTAGAGGAACTAATGTCTTCGGAACGTACTTCGGCACCAAAACCCAATTCTCCCTTTTCCATCTTGTAAGTTGTATTAACTTCGGCAGCTAATGAGTTGGTATAATGCTGGCTTCTGCCCGCTTTTAGATTAGAAATTCCAAAATAACGATAATCATCATAGTTATATCTATAACTCACTCGAGGCATAAGTGCCCATTTGTTTGACAATTGATGTTTTGATTGTACAGATGCAAATGTGGTTTGTACAACCTCACTCGAATTTCTATCACCCGGAGCAGCATAAAATCCGTTTGCACCAAATCCGTTATTGATATAACCAAATGAGCTTAAAATTTCATTGTTGTCGTTAATCTGATAATTACCTTGATAAAATATTTTATTATTCTCGAAAGCCGTATTGTAGCGATATCCGTTACTCTTATCATGAGAAGCAAAAAGCGAATGCTGTTGTTTCTCTTTACTTAAAACTCCTCCAACCTGAATTCCCGTACCGTAAAATGTATCTCCAGTATCTTGCGTATCTTTTTCAAAATTAGAACCTGCATAAGTATTTACTAAAAAACCAGATTGAGTAGGCTTTTTGGTAATAATATTTATCGCTCCCGTTAAACTATTTATTCCATAAGTAAGCGCCGCTGGCCCTCGAATTATTTCAATTCTTTCGATCACTTCAACTGGAATCGGTAAATTAAGCATATTGTGCGCCGTTTGAGAATCGATAATTTTAGTTCCGTTTATAAGCACAACAGTCTGTTCAAAACTTCCGCCATCAATACTCACATCCGCCTGACTTCCAAACGGGCCTCTTTGTCTTAAATCGACACCATTAGCATATTGCAGAACTTCTTGAATCGTTTTCCCTGGCAATTTTTCAATCGCCGCTTTATCAATTACATATACATTTCTATTTTTTTTAGAAATAGGCGTGCTAAATCTGTTTTCGTTAATTATTACTTCTTCAATTTTAATAGTGTCTTTTTGCACCTGAGCGTATCCGCCAATGCTCATAAAGGCAAATAAAGCAAAATAAATCTTAGTCATTTTTTTAAATTTTTTGCAAAAGTAGTATCTTGCCGTACTACTAATGTGTACCAGTTTTATAAAAATGAATAGTCCGGTTCAAATTCCTTTCAAAAGTTTCATTCAGCTTAAGCCTGAAGAATCAACAGCTATATATTTACAGATCGTTTTTGAGTTTATAAAAGCCATACAAACAGGTTTACTTCCTGAAGGCACAAAACTTCCTGGAACGCGCATATTGTGCACATTATTAGAGGTTAATAGAAATACGCTTATCAAAGCTTTTCAGGATTTAGAATTACAAGGCTGGATCGAAATTTTACCCAATAAGGGAACATTTATCTTATCAGAAAAAAAACAAAAAAACAAGGCTGAATTTGTATTTACTGAAGATCGAAATACCTCAAAAACAAGTCAGCCTTTTACTTTTAAACGTTCTACAATTCTTGAAAATCCTAAAGAAACCAGTACCTTACCTTATCAATTTAACGATGGTTTGCCTGATTTACGACTCGTTCAAACTGATGTTCTGGCAAGACTTTATGTTTCTAAATTAAAAAGAAAAAAACATGCAGAAACTTGGGAACAAATTCAAACGCAGTCTCATCTAAATTTTAAAACTCAATTTTCTAATTTTTTAAATTTAACCCGAGGCATACGCATTTCTACGTCAAATTTACTCACAACATCAAGTCATGAAATCAGCTTGTATCTGGTTACAAAATTGCTAATTTCTCCCAATGACAAAGTTGTAGTTGCTTCTCCGGGCTATTATATGTCTAATATGACATTGTCTGACAGCGGCGCACAAATAATCTCGATACCGGTTGATAAAGACGGAATCGATACAAAGCATCTAAAACAAGTTTGCGAAACGCAAGAGATTCGATTATTGTATCTTACGTCTAATTATCATTATCCAACAACAACTTCTCTTAGCGCCAAAAAAAGAATGGAAGTGCTTGAACTAGCCAATAAATACGGATTTGTTATTGTCGAGGATGATTACGATTTCGATTTTCACTATGATAATAATCCTGTATTACCTTTGGCTGCTTTAGGCTCTAGTGAAAGGGTCGTTTATATTGGATCATTTGGAAGGTCTTTGCCAGCAGGTTTTGGTTACGGATTTATTGCTGCACCTTCGGAGTTTATTCAAGAACTAGAGAAACATCAAAATATTCTGGAACCTGGTATTGATGTTATTAAAGAGCAGGTTTTAACGGAGTGGATTATGGAAGGTGAAGTTCATCGTCTTTCAAAAAAGAATAAAAAAATCTATAAAGAACGTCGAGATTATTTTGTCTCATTGCTAAAGGAAAAATTAGACGGAAAAATCAAATTCCAAATTCCTGTTCGAGGTTTGGCAATTTGGGTAGAATGGCTGGACCGCTTTAATTTAATAAAGCTTCAAAAACAATGTATTGCAAATGGATTATTCCTGCCAAAAACAATTTTATATCAAACAAAAGATTTAACTGCTACACGTTTAGGCTTTGGGCATTTAGACAACACAGAAATGGAAAATGCGGTTGCCATTTTAAGCCAATCTCTCGAAGAAATTATTTAAACCTGTCGTACTAAAATGAGGTATGAATCAAAATATCCCATAAAGAAAGATTCCTTATGGGATATTTTTTGATTAAAAAAGAAGGTTTAAGCTACTTCTTCTACTTTTAGGATTTCAAATTTCAAATCGCCTTTTTTAGCCGGCCACTCTACTAGATTTCCAACTTTGTATCCTACCATTGCAATACCTTCATCAGAAAGAATTGAAATTTTATTTTTACTAACTTTTGTTTTCTCAGGACCTACAAACACAACCGTTTTCTCTTCATTTGTTGCATGATCTTTATAAGTTACTCTTCGATTTACTGAAACAATATCTTCTGGTAAATCTCTTCTCAGTACTTGTGTTGCTTTTTTAAGTTCATCTAGAAGTAATTTTTCTTCTTGTATGGTTACCTTTTTTCTTCTTACGTGATCTTTAATTAAATCGTATATTCCTGTTGTTAAAATGATATTTTGTAATTGTGACATAACTTTCTGTTTGCTCCATTTTTCCTAGGTAAGATATATAACTCATCATTGAACCATTTTATGGCTCTTAAGCGTGTAAATTCAATGATATCCTAATCCTAAATAAAAATTGAAGATTAAATAAATGAGCCGTCTGAATAAAAGAATCCCTGTCTAGAGTTTTGACAGGGCTTAATTAATAAACTCTTTCGAACTTTTTAAGAAAGTATCGTCATGCAAATATAATAACGTGCCCATTAGGCGCATCAAGCTGTTATTTTTTAAATAAAAATTTGAAATAGTCATTATTACAAGTGCTTTTAACTTTGTGCAAGATACCTCTTTTTTTGAAAGAAAAAAAATCAAAAAACCAAAATAGAATTTACTTAAAATAAAAGCACAAGTGATTATATCTTATCTTTTACTTTACAAATATTTAATAACAAAATAAATTAACATAACTAAATTAAAATTCATCTGCTGTATAGGATAAAAATAGTTCGGTAAAAAAAAACATCCCAAAAAGAAAAATTCTTCTTGGGATGTTTTAAAATTTACAAGTATTGAATACGTTTAAAGCCTTACATAAGCCGCTACTTGCACTATATTATTTACGGTATTGACATTTTTGCCAAGAATGTACTGATTCATATATCCTGCTTCAATATCAAATTTAGGACTTAATCGCCATCCTAATGCTAAATAAGCTCTATTTTGATCGAAAAAACTATCGTTTGGAGCATTTTGAATATTTACAAAAATTTCATTCTGTAATGCTACAAATGCACCATTGGTAAAACTAGCGGTTTGGGATAACGGAAAAATGGAACGTGCAAAATAGCGTAATCGCTGTGCAAACTCAAAACTATCATTTACAAGTTCGTTTTGATCAATCACTGGTTGTCCCATAAAGCGCTGCTCTAATCTAAAACGGTGCTGCAAAGTAACTGGACGATTAGATAATGTAAATTTCTGGTTGTAAATAAACTGCTCCCATATTCTGTGTTCGGGTATCCAGCCATCAACATCCATAACACTTCTATAATTTCCTATATAAGCGTAACCTACTGTTGCAATCATATTATCCTTTACATGGTAATTTAATCCCGGACGAATAATATAAGACTGCATATCTTTTATTTCATCTGTAGATCTTGCTTGTCCGTCAAAATGAATGCTGAATTTATCATTTAGTTTATAACTCGAAAATAAAGCACCCCACCCTGTAAAAGTGTTTTGTGTCTGAGCGTTTACTATTGTACTTAGGAGTAGAAAAAACAGGCTTAGAAAGCTGATGAGTGGTAATCTAAAAATCATTTTATATCAAATTATATGAGGAATTGCTAATTTATATAATTTATAATTTAATCAGGCTTTTTACAATGTTAATTCTCATTTTATTCGTAAAAATCCAACTTTATGAGTTTTTCTTTATCAAAAATAACAAACTCCAATTCCTATGATTAATTTCTATAATTAACAATCCAATTAAATCCCTTTCCTGGCTCTCTTCTTTTACAATTTACAATTAATCTATTCAATAAAACACTAAAAAACTAGCACTTAACCACATCTATTTAATTGCTTTATTTAGGTGGTATTTCTATACATTTCTTTTCAATCTACACCTATCAATTTGCATCAATTTTGCTATCTTTAGGAGTTACATTGACTTTTACAAAAATAACATGATTGAAATTCTTACCCTTGACAAAAAACACTTCCCTAGCGGATACAGCGTACATTTAATTAAATCTCAAGAAAGTCCACTCCTGAATACATCCCTTAGAAGTTCATTCTATCAAATGTTCTGGTTAAAATCTGGAGAGTTAACTTTAAATATCGATAATAATCTAATCGATATAAATAAATTTGAATGTGGTTTTGTAGGTATAAATCAAGTATTCAGTATTGATACCAAAACGAGTTTTGAAGTGCTTCTTGTTTGTTTTAATGAAGATTTTTATTGTCGAACAGATCTTGACAGACAGTTTTTGACCTCTTGCGTTTTTTTTAATTCAGAACATGCTTTAAAATATAAACTGCACAACTCTTTAAGAAAGATCATTGAGCAATACTATCAATCGCTGTCGCATTTATGCAGAAAACCGTTTGATGACTTAATGTATCATTTTGCTCATAATACTGTGGAGCGTCTTTTGTTGTTCTCTCAGAAAGAATTATTAGACAGAGCTTACAGTCCAATCGAAACCTTTAAGAAAGGAGATGTCAATATTGCCAATCACTTTAGAAAATTGGTAAAAGATAATCTGAAACAGCTTAAACTTGTTAAAGATTATGCTGATTTGCTTAATATACCCGTAAAGTCGTTGAACGAAATATGCAATGCAATTTATGGTATGTCTCCAAAGAAGGTAATTACGGAAGAAATTGTAATAGAAAGCAAACGTTTACTTCGATACACGAATATGAGTGTTAAAGAAATAGCCTTTCAACTCCACTTTTTGGACCCGAGCAATTTCATTCGTTTTTTTACCAATGCCGCGGGAATATCTCCCAAAAATTACAGAACACAATTTGAAGAAAAAAGAGTTTACATCCCCAAAAGTAAACTAGTTTAAATTGCTGCTAAAACTCTGGCTGTAAGCCCCAAATCTTAACCAAAAAATTCCTGTTTTTTCTACAGCAGTCCTTTTAAGGATTTTTTGCTGCAGGTATCGTGTGCCATTATTTTAACTTATTGTTATAATGCATCTTAAACAAAAGTTAAAAATAGTGTTTGCCGCAAAATGACACCAAATACACCCTTTTTGACTTTGACTTTCGTTCTGCACGAAAGTAATTTTGCACCAAATATAATAAGCCTCCACCAAAAAGGGCTTAAACTAAAAAAAATGTATAAAATGAAAAATTTTTTAATGGCTGCATCATTTGCAATTATTGCGTTGTCGACAAATTCTATTTTTGCTCAAACAACTAATTTAAACGTAAATCTTGCAAACGTTTATTCTATCGAAGTGACTAATCCAACAGTTACTATCGCAATGAATACTGCAGCTAATTTTACAGAAGGCAACACTACAGGTTCTTTACCAAATCATGTTAAAGTAAGTGCAACTAATGGTTACAAAGTAACTATTCAGGCCTCTACGGACTTGACATCACCTGGTAATGATGTTATTCCAGTATCGACTGTTGTTGTTAAAACTACACCGGGAACTTTTTCTGGTGCTCCGGGCAGTATTGATGCAGGATCAAACGCAGCTTTCCCTGCAAATGCTCCAGCGCTTAGTGTAACTGCTCCAGTTGAACTTATTTCATCAACTACAGGCGATATTCGCGGATTCAATGTACAGTACACTATTCCTCCGGTTAGTGCTCCTGTATACTTAAACAAACCTGAAGCTGTTTACAGTACTTTGCTTACTTACACTATAGTAGCAAACTAATAATAAAAACTTTTAATAAAATGGCACTAATCTGCTTTATGCGGTTAGTGCCGTTTTTATCTCTATTATTTTCAGAATTAGTTGTTTTCTGGAGGGTATTGTTTAACCATTTTAGAAATATAATTAGGCTTGAAAACTCTTAAAAACATACAAGATTTATTTTTACTGCTTTGTCCTATAGCCGCAATGGCACAAAATATAGGCTCAGCGCAAACACAGGTAAATGTGACTATTGCGCAGGTACAAAGCATACAAATTTCTCAGCCAACTGTTAACATAAGTATGGCTAAGCCTTCTCATTTCCTTTTGGGAAATGATTCTGGACAGCAAACGAATCATATAAAAGTGAGTTCGAGCACTGCTTATGAAGTAACTGTAAAAGCAAGCACGGAATATTTTTCTCATAATGGAAATAGTACTTCGTTACCTGTAAATACAGTTGCTGTAAAAACAGTAACTGGCAGCCTTACAAATTCTACTGCTCAGCCGCCCGCAGGACTTCAAGTAGTGCCTCAAATTATGCTTTCGGCGCTGCCTGCAACTATTATAAAATCTCCTTCAGGAGAATGGGGACGCGGATTTCATGTGAACTACGCAATACCAGAAACAAAATCACCAAGTTATCTTAATCGCGAATCAGGCACCTATAGTACTACGGTTATGTACTCCCTAATTCCGCAATAATTGGTATATTTACTAGTAACAAACAATAAAAATATGAAGAAGTTTATATTGATTTTAGTTGGGTTATTCATGGCAAATCAGATTCAAGCTCAGGCAGGAATATCTGTATCGCCAGGACGTTTATATTATAAATTAAACTCTGGGGCATCGGGTTCTCAGTATGTCTCTTTAACAAATCCTACAGATAAAGAACTTGAAGTGGGTGTTTCTTTTAGCGACTGGGAATATGAGCCGTCTGGCAACAATAAAATTGTACCGGCAAATACGCTTCCAACTTCATGTACAGATTGGATACAAATATTACCATCATCTTATTTTGTTGTAAAACCGGGTGAAACTAAACAAGTTGAAGTGATTTTTAAAGTTCCTTCAACTGCTGATTCCTCTGTGCCTGTACATACAGGTATGATTTTCTTTACGCAGCTTAATCCCGGAATGGCAACAGATCAAAATGGTGCTGCTATACAAGTAACCGTAAGAATGGGCGTAAAAGTGTATCATAGTTTTATTAAAGAAAATAAAGTTGTTGTTGATTTTGTTGATTTTACAAGTTACTCTGATGATAATAAAAATAAAATCATTGAACTAAAAATCGAAAATCAAGGCGATTTATGGACGGATGGAAAGGTAAAATGGGAATTATTTGATAATAGCACTGGAAAAAAAAGCACCTTAAAAGAGTCTGAATTTTACACGCTTCCAAAGGACATTAGAATCCTAAAACAACAATTACCAGCCGATCTTGCTAAAGGGAACTACACCGTTTCGGCCATTTTAACTTATGGCGAAAACGACCTTATAAAAATTGCTGAGTTAGAATTTAGTCTATGAAACAAATAATAACCTTTATCGTTTTTTTCTTATGTGTACAATATACTGCTACTGCACAGTATATGCTGGGTGCTTATAATAATGGGCAGCCTGTATTTTCTACTTATGCAGAAATGGTTTCAGGAAAAACATTAAACAATCAAATTTCTATTCCAATACAGTATTATGGTACTAATATGGATGTAAACGAATGGAAACTTACGGCAAGACTTACACAGGATTTTACCAGTGAAGTAAACAGCGCCTATACTGTAGGGGCTCAATATGCTTATTTAAAATTTAACAGTCAAGAAAACAGCGGATCAGCAAATGGAATATTTATCAATGTTCCAAACCAAGTATTTCAGCTGAGCAAATACAATGAAATTACTCTTATTCACAGCAATGTAAACTTAAATGGTGCCGTAAACAGACTTTTTAGATATAACTTAACCATTCAAGGAGGAAATCATTTATTGGTAAGTCCAAACGGAATGTATAATACATCCTATGAATTTAAGCTTTATAAAATAAGCAACGGAACAGAACAATTAATTGGAATCTACACCTCGCCTATTGGTGACGCAAGGTTTCAGTTGTCTTTTGGAGGAAATTTTGGAAGTCAAAGCGTTATACTGCAAAATGGTGCGCAGCAGTTTAATTTAAACTACAATACGCCATCGGATTATACCGAAGAAAAATCGGTTACAATTCCAAATGCACTTCGAGTTAACACTTATAATTCACAGCTGGCTGTAGAAGCTTCTGGCGATTTTATATCTTCAACATCATCGCAGACACTGCCGCTTTCTAATTTAAAATTACAATTAAGTACAAATCAAACTTATAAAGGATTACAAATAATTTCTCCGGTAACCCTATCGACCACAACACAGCCAGTATCGATTAGATCCAGCAGTACACCTCAGGATATCACATACAATGTAAAGTTTTTCATTCCTGCTAATAGTCCGGGACTAAATGTTAATCCGGGAACATACAGCACTAGAGTATATTTTGTAATAATGCCCAATTAACCCTTTTTTATAATGCTGAGTAAATTCTATAAAATAGTATTGTTTTTTACTGTTTTGGGATCAAGTTTAAGCGCTTGGTCACAAGATGGCCGCTTTACTATAGAATTTACAAACAATAAAATTGAAACAAACAGCAAAGAGGTTATAGAAGCTTACGTAAAAATTGTAAACACCAGCTCTAATCCTATTGAAGGAATTTTTGATGCCCTAAGCAGTCACGAAGATATTTACCTTTCGCAGCGAAAATCCAAAAACATAGCACTAGCCGCCCACGACAGTATTTTTATTCCTGTAAAAGCTATTGTCGCTGCAACTGCCAAAGCAGGAAACAAAAGCACTATAGAAGCTGTATTTACGATCTCTGGAACTTCAGTTGCTAAAAGTGTTTTTTTACCCGTTTTAATTCGTGAACGTAAACTGGTAAAAGTTATGCTTTTGGAAACAAACATAATCTACGAAAGAACTGGTGATAGTCTAGCAATACCAATTCGTATTTCTAACGAGGGCAATACCGCTCAAAAAGTCACCATTTTAGCCCGTTATCCTGATTTTATTACTCGAAGTGCTATAGAAAATAAGGATATTAATATTCAGCCATTTACTGATACTACTGTAGTCTTGAAAAAAATAGTAAACAAGACTATATTAAATCAAGAGGATTTTACCATCAATATTACGGCACTGTATCATAATGGCGATATTATCACTAACGGTACGGTAAGAGCCAGTTCTATTAGACAGGACCGAAGATATGTTATGCCATACAGTCCTGATTATAATTATGATTTCAACCAAACCAATCAGGTTACCGCAAGTGTACAGCATAACAGTGACAATACAAATGCTTATTTTTTGTATGCCAATGCTAAAGCCGAAATAAATAAAGGCACTTTGCAGGCAAATTTAGACATGAACTGGTGGGAGAATTCAGATCAAGTTTTTTTAAGAAATACTTGGCTTGGATACAGTCAAAAGAACTTTGGAGCTACAATTGGAAACGTATCGAAGTTTTTTGACATGAATCTAATTGGACGAGGTGCCGAAGCTTTTTATAAACCCAATGAAAAAAATACTATTGAAGCTGGTGCAATTGATAAAACATTTAATCTGATCGACAATCCTAGTTTGTCTTTTGGTAAATCCGCATGGGCTGTATTTACCCATAATAACGGATGGATGCAGAAAAAAGGTTACGAAAATACAATTATCTATGATGATGACACTTATTCTGGAACCAAAAACTATCTCGCATCATCTCGTTTTTCATTGTATACATCAGAAAGTTTTAACCTTAGGTTTGGCGGTGCTGTAAGTAATCTAACTTCTAATATGGAAACTGGAAACAAACTCGGCGGCGCAGGAGAACTTCAGTTTAATGGTAAATTTAAAAATTTGTTCTACAGCAGTTCCAACTACCTTAGCTCAGGTTATTTTTCGGGAATGAGAAAAGGAGTTGTAAACCTAAATGAACGAGTAAATCTGCCTGTTGGTAAATATAACTTCTGGGGAGTTTACAATTATTTATCGGCAAAACCAGAAGCATTTGGAAATCAATTTACCTCTACGCATTTTTCAACAGCACGTTATGACATTGGAGCATCTCGACGATTTTCTTCATTGGTAGTATCGCTCTCTCCTTATTACTATACTGAAAGTCGTAAAGAACAGCTTACAAGCACGCTTACTCCAGAAGAATACTCAATGAAAGCTGCTCGAATGACTTTGGGTTTAACCTACTTTAATGCTCCTACAAAACAAAATTTATCGTTGTCTTTTGAGGGTGGACTTTTTTCTGCTAATACAATTGAAAACAAGGAGTTTCATTTTAAAACAAACTTTATTTACAGTTGGAAATTCTTTAATCTTCTAGCCTTCTATCAATACAATAACTTTTACTTAGGAGAAATCATTGCCAACTCACAGTTAGGCATCAACGATACATACACCAATCTTACCATCTCTCCTACTTTACAGCACAAGTTTTTTAATGATAAACTAAATGTTAATGTTGGAATGGTGTATTCTAAAAACAGCATAATTAGTGAATCGCTTCAGTTTACTGGACGTTTGGATTATGATGTAACAAAAGATTTCACGGTTTTTCTTTATAATTATTACAGCGATTTTTCGACTAGTATAAACACATTAAATACGATTCAAGTTGGACTTACAAAGCGTTTTAATCCTATAAAAATTGATAGATCAAGAAATGAACTTGAAGTTTATGTTTACTATGAAACGGGAAACAAAAACGAACCAGCTGTGAACCAACTTGTAATAATTGAAGGAAAAGCGTTTAGAACTGATACTAATGGAATTCTAAAATACAGATCATTACCCGAAGGTTCATATTCTGTAAAACCCGTTAATACAAATGAATGGTATGCTGATGAAGTAAAAGTGAACGTAAATAAAGATACCAAAATTGCCATTGGCTTAAATAAAACAGCCGCTATTAAAGGATCAATAACTTATATTACAACTGATAAAAGCTTTGATATAACAAAGAAAAAAGGTGGCCTGCCGCTCATTGCAATTGGCGATAACGGAAAAGCGTTTACAACCAAAACGGATGAAAACGGAAATTTTATATTGTATGTTCCAAAAGGATCTTACACTGTTAGTCTTGAAAAAACAGGTCTTTCAGAATATGTTGAGGTTGAAGATAATAATCAGATTGTAAGTGCTGAACCTAATGTTATTCAAGAAATAAAATTTACTTTAAGTATTAAGGAGAAACGTGTAGAAACTAGAAAATTCAGCTCGAGCGGTTTTAAAAAACAGTAGATTTGTCTAAATTAAACTAAAAAAGAGTTTTTTTTTTGTTCTTAAGTGAAAACTTCTATTTGCACTTTTGGCATTTTATACGATTGTGTCCTATTCTGTTATTCTTTTGCCTTTTACTGGCGCTTAGTAGTTTGTTAAAACTTTATATTTATTTAATCGATTTCGTTTCAAAACGAATCAACCATTTAAATAACTATAAAGATCTATTCTAACTAATTATGGCACATTTTTCTGATCAAGTTCATATTACTATTGGTGATTTTACGCAGAACATTATTTACTACGATTTAAAGCTGTCGCAAAAAATGGCAGATCATCACCATTTTTCATTTGTCTGGCAATATACAGGTAAAGCAGTTATAAATCCCGTTGATCAGGCGCAAGCCATGCGAAAATACATTGGCGATGAAGTCATTTTT
>NZ_JBIPCO010000014.1:0-7612 GCF_044005885.1 Flavobacterium sp. FlaQc-30
CAGGCATTACAAAATCGGCTCTTTCAAGGGTGAAGATCTGTGTAACAGCTGTGGTGTTCAATACGGTATCTTCACCAAGATCTCTTACTTTATTGCCGTTTGGATCTGCATATTCAGTTACGGTATATGTTCTGGTTACATTTCCGTTGCATGAAGGTTCTACTCCATTTGAAGCTGTAATTTCGATCACCCCGCAAGGAATATTTCCAATTTTTCCATCGCCATTTCCTAATGCTTCAAATTCTGCTTTTGTCAAACTTACTGCTGTCGGCATTTGGTCGTAACACGTTATCGTTGTTGATGGGAATGTTGGTGCTGTAACTTCATATACACAACATATTGGTGCTGTATCTGCTACAACTACTGTATTACAAGCGTGAGCATCTGTAACACTTACATTATAATTTGTTCCTGCTGTAATTGGGCTTGATGTCCAATCGTTTCCAGACCATGTTCCAGGAGCTCCTGTACCTGTTACCGTATAAGGTGCCTGACCTGTTACTGTAAAGTTCAATACATAACCTGAACCATCTGCTGCGCAGGTTGTTGACGCTGTACCCGATAAAGCCAATAAAGCATTTACGGTAATAGCTGCCGTTCCTGTTTGTGCTTGTGTACAAGCTGTTGAGCTTGCATCTTTAACACTTACTAAGGTGTAAACAAAATCTCCAACTGTACCTGTTGCCTGAGCAACTGTTACTTCGCTTCCGCTTGTTGTAGTTACAGTTTGATCTGCTCCGCTGTTTACTTTATAGGTAAACGTATACGGTGCTGTTCCGCCTGCTCCTGTGAAGGTAACGGTTGGGGCTGCAGTATCTTTACAAACTGTTGTTGTTCCAGAAATCGTTGCTGTTGGCAGAGGATTAACGGTAATAGTTGCTGTTCCTGTTTGTGCTTGCGTACAAGCTGTTGAACTCGCATCTTTTACACTTACCAAAGTATAAGCAAATGTTCCTGCTGTTCCAGTTGGCTGTGCAACTGTTACAGAATTACCGCTTGTTGTCGTTACGCTTTGATCTGCTCCATTATTCAATTTGTATGTGAATATGTAAGGTGCTGTTCCGCCTGCTCCTGTAAAGGTAACAGTTGGTGCCGCAGCATCTTTACAAACTGCTGTTGTTCCAGAAATCGTTGCTGTTGGTAATGGATTAACAGTAATAGTTGCTGTTCCTATTTGTGCTTGTGTACAAGCAGTTGAGCTCGCATCTTTTACACTTACCAAAGTATAAGCAAATGTTCCTGCTGTTCCAGTTACTTGAGCAACCGTTACTGCGTTTCCGCTTGTTGTAGTTACGGTTTGATCTGCTCCATTATTCACTTTGTATGTAAATGTGTACGGTGCTGTTCCGCCTGCTCCTGTAAAGGTAACAGTTGGTGCCGCAGCATCTTTACAAACTGCTGTTGTTCCAGAAATCGTTGCTGTTGGTAACGGATTAACTGTAATAGTTGCTGTTCCTGTCTGAGCTTGTGTACAAGCTGATGTACTTGCATCTTTCACACTTACCAAAGTATAAACAAAATCTCCAGTTGTTCCAGTCGGCTGTGCAACTGTTACAGAATTACCGCTTGTTGTCGTTACGGTTTGATCTGCTCCATTATTCAATTTGTATGTGAATGTGTACGGTGCTGTTCCGCCTGCTCCTGTAAAGGTAACATTTGGTGCCGCAGCATCTTTACAAACTGTTGTTGTTCCAGAAATCGTTGCTGTTGATAATGGATTTACTGTAATAATAGCATAACCTGTACGAGTTGACTCGCAAGCTGTAGAGCTGCCATCTTTTACGCTTACCAAATTATAGTAAAAGGTTCCAACTGCTGCAGTTGACGCAGTAATTGTTACCGAATTACCACTTGTTGTAGTAACCGTTTGATCTGCTGCTCCGTCTATATTATAAGTAAAAGTATACGGTGCTGTTCCATCAGCTCCTGTAAAAGTAACAGTTGCTGCTGCATTCTGACATACCGTTGCTGTACCATCAATTGCTGCGCTTGGCACAGGATTAACTGTAATTGTTGCTGTTCCAGTTTGTGCCTGCGTACAAGCAGATGTGCTGCCGTCTTTTACACTTACTAAGGTATAAACAAAACTTCCTACTGCATCTGTTGTGCTTACTTCTACTGTTGCTATGCTTCCACCTGTTGTGGTAACAGTCTGATCTGCTCCGCCATTTACTTTATACGTAAAGGTATAAGGTGTTGTACCTCCTGCTCCCGTAAATGTAATATTTGGATTATCTGCATTAAAACAAACTGCTGTTGTTCCAGAAATCGTTGCTGTTGGTAATGGATTAACAGTAATGGTTGTCGTTCCTGACTGCGTTTGTGTACATGCCGATACACTGCCGTCTTGCACACTTACTAAAGTATAAACAAAATCTCCCACGATTCCTGTTGGTGCCGCAACACTCACTAAATTACCACTTGTAGTGGTAACCGTTTCATCGGCGCCGCCATTTACTTTATACGTAAAAGTATAAGGTGCAGTACCATTTGCTCCTGTAAAAGTAACATTTGGTGAAGCTGCTCCTTTACAAACTGATGCATCTGCTGCAATTGTCGCTGTTGGTAATGAATTTACTGTAATTGTAGCTGTTCCAGTTTGCAACTGCTCACAATTTGTTGTAATTCCATCTTTTACTTTTACTAAAGTATATACAAAGTCACCCGCAATACTCGTTGGAACTGCAACCGCAACCGAATTACCACTTGTAGTGGTAACCGTTTCATCAGCTCCGCCGTTTACTTTATACGTAAAAGTGTAAGGTGCAGTACCATTTGCTCCTGTAAAGGTAACGTTTGGTGAAGCTGCTCCTTTACAAACTGGTGCATCTGCTGCAATTGCTGCTGTTGGGAGCGGATTTACCTTAATCGTTATTGACCCCGTCTGTGCTTGTGCGCAGGCTGTTGTACTGCCATCTTTTACACTTACCAAAGAATAAACAAAATTTCCTTCCGTATCTGTTGGTGCTGTAACAGTTACTATATTACTGCTTATTGTTGTTGATACTACTTGATCTACTCCTCCATTTATTTTATAAGTAAAGGTATAAGGCACTACACTGCCTCCTCCCGTAAAAGTAATAGTTGGTGCTGTGCCGCCTTTACAAACAGCCGTAGTATTAGTGGTAATTGTCGCTGTTGGTATTGGATTTATTATAACCGTTGCTGTTCCTGTTTGTGTTTGCGAACAGGCAGATGAACTGGAATCTTTTACACTGACCAATCTGTAAACAAAATTTCCTGATGCGGCGGTTGAAACTGGAATACTTACCGAGTTTCCTGATGTTGTTGACACTGTCAGGTTACTAATTGCATTAAGACTATAGGTAAAAGTATATGGAGGAGTACCGTTTGCACCTGTAAAAGTAACTAACGGAACTGTCTTATCTCCTTTACAAACTGGACCTGTTGCTGTAATACTTGCCGTTGGCAATGGATTTATCGTAACTGTCGCAGTACCTGTTTGCAGCTGAACACAAGCTGTTGAACTGGAATCTTTAACACTTACCAGCGTATAAACAAAACTTCCAGCTGTTGCAGTAGAAACTGGAACATTTACGATATTATTACTTCCAACTGTTGATACAGTCATATCACTGCCATTATTGACCTTATAAGTAAAGGTATATGGTGCTGTTCCATTTGTACCAGTAAAACTAACAACCGGTGCTGTTGTATCCCCTATACAAACAGGTCCTGTTGCTTGAATACTTCCTGTTGGTAATGGATTTACGGTTACTACCACTGCTTTTGCAGGAGGAGGAATAGTACAAACACCATCTGCAGAAACGGTTACATAATAGGTTGTGGTAACGGAAGGACTTACCTCGGCAGTTTCAGTATTGCTTATTGAATTTTCTAAATCGGGATCGGTATACCAAACAAAAAGAGGGTTTACGAGCGGACTGGTCGCTGTTAATATTGCCGTTTCTCCATTACATATCGTTTGGTCAGCAGCACTAATATCAGATACTTTTGCTACAGGATTAACTGTAACCTTCACCGCTTTACGACTTCCTGCTACATTTATACAAACATCATCACCTTGAACTCCAGCATAATAAGTTGTAGTAGTAACAGGACTTACTATTAAGCTTTTACCTGTTCCTAATACCGCAGCCGATGCAAGATCACTGTCGTACCATGTAAATAAAGCATTTGATATCGTGGGTGCCGCTATTTCTAAATCAATATTTTTTTCATTTGGGCAAATTGTTCTATCTTCTGCGATAATTTTAGATGCATCTGCTCTTGGACTTACAATTACCGTAAAAGTAGTTGATTTATCCACACCGCATCCACTTGATACTGCTGTTATAATAGCTGTTCCGTTAAATGCAGGATTCCATTGAACTTGTCCGGGCTGACCGCCTGCTCCCATTGTTCCAGCCTCGGGTGGAGAAATATGATAGCTTATAGAGGATGCATTTGCTGCTGTTGCTGTATAATCTGATTGTTGTACAGCCACAGACTGGCACATTAAACTTGGACTGGATGCATTAAAAACTGGGGCAGCCACTTCTGCCAGCGGATTTACGGTAACCATCGTTGATCCATTTATAACACACCCGGCTGTAGAATTAATTGTTACTCTATACAATCCGCTATTTGCTGCCGTCAGGTTCTGAATATTCAACGTACTACTCGTTATTGTAGAATTATTTGGCAGTGTCCAGACAATGCTCGAGACTGGCCCGACAGCAACGGTTGAAAAATAAAGCGAAGCTCCTGTACAATAAGTGTTATCACCAAAAATAACATCTGTTAATTGGGCTAAAGGAGCTAGTTTAAAAGACTGAATAACTTCGTAACAAAGTGTTTTGGCTTTAACCACATAAGTATCTGCTGTTAATCCTGTAAAAACTGTACTCGTCTGCCCTGTTGCTGGAAAATCAGCATCTGATGCTTTTTTAATAAAATAAGTTATCGCTCCTACAGCATTATTCACTTTTACTGTTAAGTTTCCAGTTGTATTACCCGGACAAATAACGCCACCTGATTGTGTTAAATCAAACGCAGGAAAATTAGGCTGTACCGTTAAAGGTACTGCAGTTGTATTTTCAAATATTTCTGAAACCTGCAGTAATCTACTATCATTTTTTCGGCTTAATGCTAATTGATAATTTCCTCCCAAATCTGCTGAAAAAGAAAAAGGAATTACAGCATTGCCTTTAAGTAGAAAATTACCATCTGTAGATATAAATACAGAAGCTCCTGCTGGTGCACTTAAGATTCTTGGATAGGCATAATCGTATCCATAAACACTGTACAGAGGCCCTGAAACATCAAAAGTTTTTCCTACGGCTGTAACTTTAATTTCACCTTTTTTAATATAACGATCACAAGTAGTCGTACTAGGTGTCGAAGTAACATTTTGAAGAGCTACACTAATAATATAACTATCGAGAACGATATCATAATCTTCGCTGAAACATTGAGAATCTCTAATTCTAATTTTATAAGTTCCAGGTGTTAAATTATTTCCTACTCCAATATTGTACGTACTCGCTGTTGGCGTTACAGTTAAATTAATTGCCGAAGGACCACTGACAGATTCAATATGTACTGGAGCGACCAAACCAAGAGTTGTGATCAGATTATTTACTACAAGCGCCGATTTTCCAATGTTCTTACCGCTCAAACCATCTGTAAAAGTAATTTTATCTCTGATTGGTTTTGGCATAAAATAAGCTGGATTAATGTACAAATTATTAGGATCAGTTTGATTTGGCTGTCCTGATGCCGTTGGAGATGATGTTAAATTTTTAAAAACATAACTGGGCAATAAAGCACCTGTTCCATCTTTAGCAACAACTGTATATGTTTTTCCTATATCGAGTTTAAATTTAAAATTTTGCGGAAGTTCATAATGCTGCGTATTTGAAGTTCCGTTTTCAGTAACATCTAATGTTATAGGCTGACAGCCTCCAGACTGATAAGTACTTGTCCAAACTTCTACCTGATTGGCTGCAACACAAGCAGCCGGGGATGGATCATCATAAATTGAAAAACCAACATAAGTAAAAGGTTTAATTTTAAACTCATTATATTGCGCTAAATCCAGCTGATTTGTTTTTGTAATCCCGCAAATGGTAACTGAAAGTTTTATTAAACCCCATTTACTTCGATCATTAGGCAATGGATAACTATTATTGGTAGTAACTTGTGCGGAAGTTAAATTATCATAAACATCAAAACCTCCAGAAGCATTTTGTATTTCCAGTTTATAAACAGGATTTCTGCCTCCATAAAATGTAGGTCCTCCTGTTGGAGTAGTAATATCTGTGATTGTTGTATTAAGGATGTAAGAAACATTTGTAATAGAGGCCGTTGCAATTCCAGAGCAGATATTGCCGGGAGTATTGTAGACCACATTAAAATAAGACGTTGTGGGCTGTGTATTAACTGTACCTAAAGTAAAATCTGTATAGGGTACATTAGCTTTTACTGTCAGCGTATTTGGAGCGTAAACAACAGTCCCGCAAGCGTCCGTCGCTCTTAAGGTATAATTACCTGCAGCAACTCCATCGAAAATAACGTTTGTTGCTGAGCCTATAGTTTGTATTTGCTGTACCGTAATATTACTAGAATTTATTAATTCTACTTTATACGTTTTGTTACCTCCTGTCATAGAAGCATTGATTCTTCCTAACGGATCCGCTGTTCCTGTACAATAAGCATATGGATTAGAATAATAACTTGAAAAGGTTGGAGAACTTGTATTATATTGATTTGCTACCGAAATAGTACTTGCTGACGGAATAAAATTAGCACCATTATAATAACCATAATAATAGTTTCCAGGCTCTAAAAATGAAAAAACCGAAGATGTACTGCTTATAACATCTGCGGCTGTATAGGGAGATTTTGCAATACCATAAATTATTGGTTCAGGTATACCTGTTGCGGTCAACTCTATTTTACCATTTGCGGCACAGGTTGACGGAGTGGCTACGGCAGTAATCGTTTGAGCAGAAACTTTCAATACAGCTAAAAAAAAAGCTAGTATGAATAAAGTAAAGTTTGTTTTCATAATATTTTAATTAAACAAATTGTACACAATACTCTTTCATCGCTTTGTTCACGAATTTTTACTGTATGCATTTGTTTTTGGTATGTGTATTCTAAAAAAAATACAGCAGCAAAATTCTATTAAATCAAAACTTAAACAGGGAATTAAAAGTTTTTAATATATCAAATTAGGACATTTTAAAACTCGGCATATATCAATTTACTTTAGATATGGGGTAATTTTTTTAAGAAAAGGAATTCTAAAAATGGGCAGAAAGTATCTTTTGAAAAGGCTCGTAATAACAATGATAAATTACAAAACTCAATTTTATTACTAAAAAAACGACAAAATAATCATAGTAAATATATTAATTTTCAATCAGTTACACCATTCAAGAGTGATTTTTTTAGATTCCAGGTTTTTAATTATCAGTTATGTTTTTTGTCTCTCAACTTCTTATTATATAAAAAAACAGGACCGCTCTCGCAGTCCTGTTTCCATTTTTAAGTATTGGTTAGTTAGTAATTACTGATTATTTGTTATTGATTACTAATATACAGATAACCTGATCTTTGTACTTGTTTTCCGCTGTCATCGTAC
>NZ_JBIPCO010000015.1:0-5356 GCF_044005885.1 Flavobacterium sp. FlaQc-30
GTTTTTTGGATAGGAAACAAATCGATCTTTCCAAGGCAAAAAACTCGATTTATTATCAATTTGAAACAAACTCCCATCCTTTGCATAAAATGTTAATGCAAACTTGTATTCCTCTTCACTTGAAAAAACAATATTATAATCATAATCTTTTTCTCCTTTCTCCCAAACAGAATAAGGAATACCATGAATTTTCCAATAAGTAAGATAATGACCCCATGATTTTATCTCTTTTTTTTTGTAACTATCGTCTATATTTTGATCTTCTTCTCCTTTCAAAATTTTAAATTTTGCTATTTCTGTACTGGCGTTTCCGCCCTGCATCCATACTGTTATATTACCGCCAGGAGCCATTCCGGCAACAATTACACTATAGTCGTTTTGATCACCATAGGAATCTATTACTTTTCTATTAAACAATTCGAGCATTTTTTCTCTGGGCAATTTGAACCCGTCTTTATAAACTAAGTTGTCGACTGAACAAACCCATTTTACCGCTATGCTGTCAGGAACAGGTTTATATTGATCACCGCCAACATAACCGCCGCTAGTAATGCCCCAACCTTGATCTGCTCCTGTACTAGAAGATGCCCCTGCAATGCTTTTTCCCTGATAAAAATATTCTACAAAAGGGGCGCCTGAAGGATAATTTTTGGGACCAGATAGACCTGCATTCCAATCAAATGTATCTTTAGGCTGGCAGCTGGCAAATAAACCAATGATTAAAAAACAGTATATAAAAAAACTAGTTTTTGGGCGCATAAATTTCTCTTTTAAATTATTTTTCCTGCCAATAATCTAATTCTGGAAACTCAATAGGTTCTCTGCCTTGCCATTTAGGGAATACAAAATCTTTTGGAAGCGAGTATTGTGATATTTCAAAATCATTTTTTTCTAAATTGAATTTTGATGCTCTAAATTTCATTATTTCAATTTTTTCTTTTGAATTTTCAAGCCATATCTTTCCAAATGTGTATGGTTTATTTTTCGAAACTTTATCCATTCCTACAACAAGAAATACATCTTTACCATATTGTTCTTGAAATTTTAATAGTTGTTTATCTAAATTAATAGGTAAAACAATTTGTGATTCATACCATTCGTTGCCATCTCTTGAATGCCATCTCATCCAAAATTGCACAGGAAGCTTTTTCCCTTTTGTAACTTTTAGCTTGAAATTCTCATTCCATTTTATGTATGGAATCGGATCTTCATTTGAGTAAATTATGCTGCCGTCTTTGGTGTAACCTGCAATAGCAATGCTGTAATCTTTTTTATCTTCCTCTTCAGTTGTGAACCCAATATCAAAATCATATTCTTTTTCTCCTTTCTCCCAAACAGAATAGGGAATACCATGAATTTTCCAGTAACTAAGGTAATTGCCCCATGATTTTATCTCTTTTTTTTTGTAGTCATCATCTATGTTTTGATCTTCTTCTCCTTTCAAAATTTTAAATTTTACTATTTCTATGCTGGCATATCCGCCCTGCATCCATAGAGTTATATTGCCGCCAGGAGCCATTCCGGCAACAATTACGCTATAGTCGTTTTGAACTCCATAAGAATCTATTACTTTTCGTTTAAACAATTTGAGCATTTTTTCTCTAGGCAATTTAAACCCTCCTCTATATACTAAGTTGTCGACTGAACAGACCCATTTTACCGCCATGCTATCAGGAACGGGCTTGTATTTGTCGCCTCCCACATAGCCGCCGCTAGTAATGCCCCATCCTTGATCTGCTCCTGTACCAGAAGACGCCCCTGCAACACTTTGTCCTTGATAAAAATATTCTACAAAAGGTGCGCCTGATGGGTAATTTTTTGGAGCAGAAAGTCCAGCATTCCAGTCAAATGTATCTTTAGGCTGACAGCTTGCAAATAAACTAATGATTAAAAAGCAGTAAATAAAAAATCTAACTTTTGGGTACATATATTTCTCTTTTATAAATTACTTTATCCACTTTTATAATTGGTTCAACAGGTTCATTGATAAAAACATAATTTGCCAAAAGATGATGATCTCCTGTTTGCACTGTTAAAAAATCATTTTCTAAACCGCCATAATGCGCTGATAAATGAACGTAATTGTGGTGTATGTGTTTGTAGATCTCGTAATCTATCTCGTAGGTTGAATTTTTGTCTTTGTTTTCTTCTTTTGAAGCGGCACGCATAATTTCTAAATACTTTCGCAATATATCAAATGATTCTGTTTCGGGAATTTCGTATTCAAATTTATATGGAGGCTTTGGAGAGGCTTCATCGTAACTTTTAAAGAATGGCACGTCATTTTCTATTGCTTTTTCCAGCATGAGCTGCATGGGTACGAGCGAATACTTGTTTGAAATGTATCTAGAATCTTTTAGTACATAATGATCTGATTTTTTGGTTTGATACACTTGATACATTGGGTTCTTTGAGATGGTTTTTCCCTCATCAGGAAAATCATTGGGCGCTTTTAACTCTCTACTGGATACGCCTGTTCCCATAGAATTTGGCGAAATACTGGTTTCGGTAACATGATCGTAGGTATTTACAAATTGCAACTCCTCATTAGTGCAGATAAATTGGTCTGTATAAAATTGCTTAAATTTTTGCATCTGACTCAGGATTTCTTTATTGCCAAGCGGTACATCAAAATAACTTAATACAGGTTCATATTGTGTTAACTCTGCATACCCGCCGCCAATATCGGAGTGGGAGCCTATCATACCTAGCGTATAACCTTGTTCTGATGGGGTAAAAGCAAAATTTTTTCTCCATTCTGTAGAGGCTTTTATATGAAAAACTTTGCCTATTTTGATGCTTCCTATATTGGTTTTTATTTCTGGCAATGCTTCTTGAGCCAAAGGAGCAAGAGATAAATAAGGTATGAGTGGTGCTCCAAGTCCTAGTTTGTACCCTATGTTTTCTTTTACAACCACATCTGAAATTACGGTATCAAAAAGACCTAAAAAGCGTATTTCTATTTTGTAGGTTTCTCCCACAGGCAGATGTCCTTTTGCACTAAGCTCAAATCCCATTTGTCCTCCGGCATGTTTATCAATTATTTTTTTTCCAGAGGGCAAAGGGTATTTATCATAAGGATCATTGATCATTTCATTTCTGTACGTGGCTTCTTTCATCACTTCGTTGCAAAAATGCCTTGCTGCAGCAGCTCCTCTGCTAAAACCAAACACATCAATCACAATTTTATTGATTTTTTTGTCTTTGGGTACTTCTGTAAATTGGTCTTGCACCACTTTTTCGATTCCCTCATGCACACGGCTTATTACGCCCCAAGTATCTCTGGCTAAGCCTGATCCCAAAATATCATCTGGTTTTCCTTGTTTTGTACCAATGCCTTCTACATATTGTTTAAGAATTACATGTTTGCCATATTCGGGATAGTTTTTTTTATCTTCGTAGTCCTTTGTTTTAATCTCTTTATATAAATCAAAAAGTTTGGCAATATTAGAATAAGGATTCCAGTAGCTGTCACGATCGGTAATTTTTACTTTTATTTTTTTACTTTTTTTGTCCTTATCTTCTATTATAATTTCTGTTTCTTTGTTTGCAGGAATATCTTTTGGGTCTATTTTGTCAGTATTACTTTTAATTTTAGAATAATAAATACTGTCAGAATTAAAACGATTATTTCCTGTGCCGTCAAAAAACATTCCCAAGTAAACATTTATGGAGTTTTCGGGCTGTTTGGGCACATATTTTTCTGGTTCATCATAAGTATGATTTTCAGCAAAATAATCGATAAATCCGTTTGAGTTGTGTTCAATTCCGCCTTTGGCATAAACTCTGGAAATTCCTCCAGTTTTTTCAACAATATTTCCTTTTACTCTTATATATTCTGACATGATTTATTTTTCTTCGGTTATGGTTAAGTTTACAAAATCAATAGAACGAAACTGTCCCTCTTGGTAAAAGGTTTTGTTGGCAATTTCTTTAATTTCCATATCATACAATAAAACAGCAATGCCAGTTGGTATAGCCACTTCATCTCTATAATTTTTTAAACTATAAATCTTTTTATTAGCAGATACTGCAGTTGGGTAACTTACCATAGAATTTCCAAATGGGTCATAATATTGAACACCACTCATCACAATGCAAAACGAAGCATTATTTTTTAAATTAATAAATTCAATTAGATAACCTCCCTGATTAATCATTAAGATATCTCCGTATGTCTTTCTTTCTTCGGTCATTCTACTCAAATTTTTAGTTTTGTCTGGTAGCTTCACTGCTGTTGTTTTTTATATCTTTATCAGAATGGAACTCATGTCCAGTTTCACTATGAGTAACTATTCTGCTTTCAGATGCTACATTTCTATCTTTTTTTACTTCAGAATTAGAATCACCATCAATTTGTTTATGACTGTCACCCGCCACATATAATCTCTTGTCTAAGCCTACGCTAGTATCTAGAATTCCGCCAACACTCAAAGTCTTGTTTAAAGTTGCTATTTCAGCGATATTCATTCCTGCCGTAGTTGTAATACTCTCCGTAGCATTGATAATTAGGTTTTTACAATTAAGAGTCAAGGTTTCTGGAACGGTCAAAGTTGTACTTTTAGTCTCCTCATTCATGTGCAATTCATTTCCGCTGGGGTCAGAAAGCCAGATTCCTGCTTTTTCAACAAATTTCAGCATTTGTCCGAAACGCATTCTTATGGCTTTTATCATGTTTTGCGGGTCAAAGAATTCAGGTGCCGCCTGCCCGTTGTAATGTGATCCCATTACATAAGGATTTTGTGCATTTCCCCCTTCGAAACTTACCAATACTTCATCACCTATCTCAGGTCTCCAGTATGAGCCTCTTCCCGAACCTGCATAATTTTGCACCACTCGTATCCACTGGCTTGTTTTGGTTGCTGCTCCCCAATAGAACTCTACTTTTACTCTACCGAGTCCTTCGGGATCGTTGTTGTCTCTTATTTTGGCTGACTGTGTTTCTGCTTTGGCAAAAACTTTTGTATTGGTATAATGCGGTGCCGAAACATCGTCTGGAATGGCTTTGAACTCGCAGGTATAATTGCCATGCACTTCTGAGTGGTGTATGGCTTCTATACAAACTAAATGGTGTTCTATGGTTTGGTTTACAATGATAAAAGTCTGTCCTAATCCTAAAGGGAAATAAGAGATTCCGCTATAGTACACACTGTTTGCATCACTTCCTGCTGTCTGCAGTGTGATCATTTCCTGTATTTCTTCTTTATTTTGTGCGTTGTTGGTATATGTTCCAACACTCAATTCGCCTTGTGTTATGGTGCTTTGGTTAAATCCTACAATAGAAGCAAAACTGTCTTTACTGCCTGTGGCGGTTCTTTCTGATGCGTCACGAATGCCTGCTGCATTTTTATAATCA
>NZ_JBIPCO010000016.1:0-5004 GCF_044005885.1 Flavobacterium sp. FlaQc-30
ATATAATATTAAAATATACGATGAAGAGTTTGATCCTGGCTCAGGATGAACGCTAGCGGCAGGCTTAACACATGCAAGTCGAGGGGTATATGTCTTCGGATATAGAGACCGGCGCACGGGTGCGTAACGCGTATGCAATCTACCTTTTACAGAGGGATAGCCCAGAGAAATTTGGATTAATACCTCATAGTATTATTGAGTGGCATCACTTAATAATTAAAGTCACAACGGTAAAAGATGAGCATGCGTCCCATTAGCTAGTTGGTAAGGTAACGGCTTACCAAGGCAACGATGGGTAGGGGTCCTGAGAGGGAGATCCCCCACACTGGTACTGAGACACGGACCAGACTCCTACGGGAGGCAGCAGTGAGGAATATTGGACAATGGGCGCAAGCCTGATCCAGCCATGCCGCGTGCAGGATGACGGTCCTATGGATTGTAAACTGCTTTTGTACGAGAAGAAACACTGCTTCGTGAAGCAGCTTGACGGTATCGTAAGAATAAGGATCGGCTAACTCCGTGCCAGCAGCCGCGGTAATACGGAGGATCCAAGCGTTATCCGGAATCATTGGGTTTAAAGGGTCCGTAGGCGGTTTAGTAAGTCAGTGGTGAAAGCCCATCGCTCAACGGTGGAACGGCCATTGATACTGCTGAACTTGAATTATTAGGAAGTAACTAGAATATGTAGTGTAGCGGTGAAATGCTTAGAGATTACATGGAATACCAATTGCGAAGGCAGGTTACTACTAATTGATTGACGCTGATGGACGAAAGCGTGGGGAGCGAACAGGATTAGATACCCTGGTAGTCCACGCCGTAAACGATGGATACTAGCTGTTGGGAGCAATCTCAGTGGCTAAGCGAAAGTGATAAGTATCCCACCTGGGGAGTACGTTCGCAAGAATGAAACTCAAAGGAATTGACGGGGGCCCGCACAAGCGGTGGAGCATGTGGTTTAATTCGATGATACGCGAGGAACCTTACCAAGGCTTAAATGTAGATTGACCGGTTTGGAAACAGATCTTTCGCAAGACAATTTACAAGGTGCTGCATGGTTGTCGTCAGCTCGTGCCGTGAGGTGTCAGGTTAAGTCCTATAACGAGCGCAACCCCTGTTGTTAGTTGCCAGCGAGTCAAGTCGGGAACTCTAACAAGACTGCCAGTGCAAACTGTGAGGAAGGTGGGGATGACGTCAAATCATCACGGCCCTTACGCCTTGGGCTACACACGTGCTACAATGGCCGGTACAGAGAGCAGCCACTGGGCGACCAGGAGCGAATCTATAAAACCGGTCACAGTTCGGATCGGAGTCTGCAACTCGACTCCGTGAAGCTGGAATCGCTAGTAATCGGATATCAGCCATGATCCGGTGAATACGTTCCCGGGCCTTGTACACACCGCCCGTCAAGCCATGGAAGCTGGGGGTGCCTGAAGTCGGTGACCGCAAGGAGCTGCCTAGGGTAAAACTGGTAACTAGGGCTAAGTCGTAACAAGGTAGCCGTACCGGAAGGTGCGGCTGGAACACCTCCTTTCTAGAGCCTCAAATGTTAGTGCTTGCACACGTTGAGGAAACAAGATGATTATTTATAGGATTCTGAATTGGAGATTGTATTACTCTTGCTGTTAATTTAAAACATAATGAAAAATTAAGTAAAACAGAGTCTCGTAGCTCAGCTGGTTAGAGTACTACACTGATAATGTAGGGGTCGGCAGTTCGAGTCTGCCCGGGACTACTATTTAACTTAAAAAAAAAAGGAAATTCTAGAGTTGAGTTCTTATGAATATACATTCATAATTCATAATTCACAATTCATAATTAGATTGGGGGATTAGCTCAGCTGGCTAGAGCGCCTGCCTTGCACGCAGGAGGTCAACGGTTCGACTCCGTTATTCTCCACTGATCCGAAAGGATAAAAGTTCATTGACATATTGAGATAAGAAAATAATAAAAAGTAGAAAGCGTTTTTTACAATTTTATTGTAAAAAACAAAAAAAAACGGTCATAATTAACTTTATGATTGGTACAATAAGCAAAATAAGGGCGTATGGGGGATGCCTAGGCTCTCAGAGGCGATGAAAGGCGTGATAAGCTGCGAAAAGCTGCGGGGACGGGCACACACCGATTGATCCGCAGATACCTGAATGGGGCAACCCACTATGTTGAAGACATAGTACACCGATAGGTGGGCAAACCCGCTGAACTGAAACATCTAAGTAGGCGGAGGAGAAGAAAACAAAAGTGATTCCGTAAGTAGTGGCGAGCGAACGCGGATTAGCCCAAACCAATGTTGTTACGGCAATGTTGGGGTTGTAGGACCACGACATTTTATGTACAAGGAACCGGAAGTTACTGGAAAGTGACGCCATAGAGAGTGATAGCCTCGTATGGGTAACAAGTATAATAGATAGTGGTATCCTGAGTAGGGCGGGGCACGTGAAACCCTGTCTGAATTTGGCGGGACCATCCGCTAAGGCTAAATACTCCTGAGAGACCGATAGTGAACCAGTACCGTGAGGGAAAGGTGAAAAGAACCGTGAATAACGGAGTGAAATAGATCCTGAAACCATACGCTTACAAGCGGTCGGAGCCCTTTCGTGGGGTGACGGCGTGCCTTTTGCATAA
This sequence comes from Flavobacterium sp. FlaQc-30, assembly GCF_044005885.1. Classification (NCBI taxonomy): domain Bacteria; kingdom Pseudomonadati; phylum Bacteroidota; class Flavobacteriia; order Flavobacteriales; family Flavobacteriaceae; genus Flavobacterium; species Flavobacterium sp. FlaQc-30. The sequence continues at coordinate 2,623 of NZ_JBIPCO010000016.1, forward strand.
TGAGCCTACGAGTTAACGTTGCTGGCAAGGTTAAGTGATTAAGTCACGGATCCGTAGCGAAAGCGAGTCTGAATAGGGCGCTTTAGTCAGTAGTGTTAGACGCGAAACCGTGTGATCTACCCATGGGCAGGTTGAAGCTGTGGTAACACACAGTGGAGGACCGAACCGGTTGACGTTGAAAAGTCTTCGGATGACCTGTGGGTAGGGGTGAAAGGCCAATCAAACTCGGAAATAGCTCGTACTCCCCGAAATGCATTTAGGTGCAGCGCTGATGATAGTTATATAGAGGTAGAGCTACTGATTGGATGCGGGGGCTTCACCGCCTACCAATTCCTGACAAACTCCGAATGCTATATAATGTTTCACAGCAGTGAGGGCTTGGGTGCTAAGGTCCAAGTCCGAGAGGGAAAGAACCCAGACCATCAGCTAAGGTCCCCAAATATATGCTAAGTTGAAAGAACGAGGTTTGTCTGCCCAGACAGCTAGGATGTTGGCTTGGAAGCAGCCATTCATTTAAAGAGTGCGTAACAGCTCACTAGTCGAGCGGACGAGCATGGATAATAATCGGGCATAAGCATATTACCGAAGCTATGGATTTACAGTTTACTGTAAGTGGTAGGGGAGCATTCTAACAGGGTTGAAGGTGTATCGTCAGGTATGCTGGACTGGTTAGAAAAGAAAATGTAGGCATAAGTAACGATAATGCGGGCGAGAAACCCGCACACCGAAAAACTAAGGTTTCCACAGCTATGCTAATCAGCTGTGGGTTAGTCTGGTCCTAAGGCGAACCCGAAAGGGACAGTCGATGGCTAACGGGTTAATATTCCCGTACTACTAATTACTGTGATGGGGTGACGGAGTGATGAAAGCGCCGCGAACTGACGGAATAGTTCGTTAAAGTACCTAGCTATAAGATCTATAGGCAAATCCGTAGATTTTGGTGAAATACGATAGTACTCGGAGTCTTCGGACAAAGAGATAGTGCGCCTAAGGGCTTCCAAGAAAAACCTCTAAACTTCAGGTAATTAGTACCAGTACCGTAAACCGACACAGGTAGTTGAGGAGAGAATCCTAAGGTGCTCGAGAGATTCATGGCTAAGGAATTAGGCAAAATAGACCTGTAACTTCGGGAGAAAGGTCGCCAGCAGCAATGCTGGCCGCAGTGAAGAGGTCCAGGCGACTGTTTATCAAAAACACAGGGCTCTGCAAAATCGTAAGATGAAGTATAGGGCCTGACACCTGCCCGGTGCTGGAAGGTTAAGAGGAGATGTTATCTTCGGAGAAGCATTGAATTGAAGCCCCAGTAAACGGCGGCCGTAACTATAACGGTCCTAAGGTAGCGAAATTCCTTGTCGGGTAAGTTCCGACCTGCACGAATGGTGTAACGATCTGGACACTGTCTCAGCCATGAGCTCGGTGAAATTGTAGTAACGGTGAAGATGCCGTTTACCCGCAGTGGGACGAAAAGACCCTGTGCACCTTTACTATAGCTTAGTATTGACCTTGGATAAATGATGTGTAGGATAGGTTGGAGACTATGAAGCGGCGTCGCCAGGCGTTGTGGAGTCATTGTTGAAATACAACCCTTTGTTTATCTGAGGCCTAACCCCGCAATGTGGGGGACAGTGCTTGGTGGGTAGTTTGACTGGGGTGGTCGCCTCCAAAAGAGTAACGGAGGCTTCTAAAGGTTCCCTCAGTACGCTTGGTAACCGTGCGTAGAGTGCAATGGCATAAGGGAGCTTGACTGAGAGACATACAGGTCGATCAGGTACGAAAGTAGAGCATAGTGATCCGGTGGTTCCGCATGGAAGGGCCATCGCTCAAAGGATAAAAGGTACGCCGGGGATAACAGGCTGATCTCCCCCAAGAGCTCATATCGACGGGGGGGTTTGGCACCTCGATGTCGGCTCGTCACATCCTGGGGCTGGAGAAGGTCCCAAGGGTTGGGCTGTTCGCCCATTAAAGTGGCACGCGAGCTGGGTTCAGAACGTCGTGAGACAGTTCGGTCTCTATCTACTGTGGGCGTTAGAAATTTGAGTGGATCTGATTCTAGTACGAGAGGACCGAATTGGACTAACCTCTAGTGTATCTGTTGTCCCGCCAGGGGCACCGCAGAGTAGCTACGTTGGGAAGGGATAAGCGCTGAAAGCATATAAGCGCGAAACCCACCACAAGATGAGATTTCTTTTAAGGATCGTGGAAGATGACCACGTTGATAGGCTATAGATGTAAAGGCAGTAATGTCATAGTCGAGTAGTACTAATAATCCGTAAGCTTATGTACACCCTTTTCCCCACACCTCGGTGTGGGGGAGAAACTTTCTAAAAATAGTAAATAAAAGTACTTTTCTTTATCTCAGTATGTTAAAATATTAGCTCGACG
>NZ_JBIPCO010000017.1:0-1516 GCF_044005885.1 Flavobacterium sp. FlaQc-30
AAATAATGCTGTTTTATTTGATAAAAGGAAATTTATAAAAGAGAAATTTATGTACCCAAAAACTAGTTTTTTTATATACTGTTTTTTAATTATTGGTTTATTTGCCAGCTGTCAGCCTAAAGACACCTTTAGCTGGAATGCAGGTTTCTCTGCACCAAAATACTACGGAGCAACGGGACCCTTTGTAGAATATTTTTATCAAGGCCAAAGCATTGCTGGAGCTTCTTCTGGTGTAGGAATTAATCCTGGTTGGGGAATTACAAGTGGAGGTTATGTTGGAGGTGATAAATACAAGCCTGTTCCTGATAGCATTGCTGTAAAATGGATTTGTGGAGTTGATAGATATTCTTACGAAGGAGGAAGTAAATTACCCAGAAATAAAATGCTCGAATTGTTTAAAACAAAGGCGATAGATTCATATGGTAACCAACAAGAATACAGTCTGATAGTGGCAGGAATGGCTCCCGGGGGAAATGTTACCATTTGGATGCAGGGAGGAACTGACAGTACAGAAATATGCAAATTTAAAACAGAAAACAAGGGGGTATGGAAAGAAAATGATGCAGAATATAATAAATATATAACAGAACATCGTACTATATCTGAAGCATTTAAGGAATCTAATCTTTTTTGGAAAATTCATGGCATTCCCTATTCGGTTTGGGAAAAAGGAGAAAAAGAATATGATTATGATATTGTTTTTTGTAATGAGGATGAGTTGATTAAATATGACCGGAGAATAACTGGATATACAAAAGATGGATCTGTCATTTCAAGTAATTCAGATAAAACTAGTTTTGCAACATTAGAATGGAACAAAAAATTTAATGCTCGTGATATAAACAAAAAATATAAAAATAAAATTCCTGTTCATTTTTTTGTTCAAAGAAGTTCGAAAAATAATAAACAATGGTGCGATGCAGAGATAATTCTACCAAATAATTTTGAAGAACTCTTTAGTAAACCATATATAAATCTTAAAACAGGAAATGCAGAACACTATAATCGCATAATAATTGGAATAGAAAAAGAAAACAAAAAAACGCCATATCTATTTGGTCGCATTTGGGTTTCAGGAATAAATAAACAAGATGAGATTATGCGTTTTCGCATTGCAAAATTTGACACCGTAAGCAGAAAATTTTTAGTTTCGAAGTATTCTCTCCCAAAAGATTTCGTATTCCCAAAATGGGAAGGCAGAGAACCTATTGAGTTTCAAGAGTTAGATTATTGGCAGGAAAAGTAATGCTATCTTATTTGATGGAAGAATAATTTATAAACGAAAAATTTATGCACCAAAAAGTTAGATTTTTTTTATGCAACTTTTTAATCATTGGTTTATTTGTCAGCTGTCAGCCCAAAGATACATTTGACTGGAATGCAGGTTTATCTGCACCAAAATATTATGGAGCATCTGGTCCTTTTGTTGAGTTTTATTATCATGGACAAAGTATTGCAGGATCTTCTTCTGGTGCGGGAATAGATCAAGGCTGGGAAATTACTAGCGGAGGTTATG
>NZ_JBIPCO010000018.1:0-1450 GCF_044005885.1 Flavobacterium sp. FlaQc-30
AGAATTAGATTATTGGCAAGAAAAATAATTTAAAAGAGAAATTTATGCGCCCAAAAACTAGTTTTTTTATATACTGTTTTTTAATCATTGGTTTATTTGCCAGCTGCCAGCCTAAAGATACATTTGACTGGAATGCTGGACTTTCTGGTCCAAAAAATTACCCATCAGGGGCACCTTTTGTAGAATATTTTTATCACGGGAAAAGCATTGCTGGTGCTTCTTCTGGCACAGGGGCAGATCAAGGATGGGGCATTACTAGCGGCGGTTATGTTGGAGGCGACAAATACAAGCCCGTTCCCGATAGCATGGGGGTAAAATGGGTCTGTTCAATCGACAACTTAGTATATAGAGGAGGGTTTAAATTGCCTAGAGAAAAAATGCTAGAATTGTTTAAAAAAAAAGTGATAGATTCTTATGGAGTTCAAAACGACTACAGCGTAATTGTTGCCGGAATGGCTCCTGGTGGCAATATAACTCTATGGATGCAGGGAGGATATGCCAGTACTGAAATAGCAAAATTTAAAGTTTTAAAAGGAGAAGAGGATATAAATATTGATGATGATTACAAAAAGAAAGAAATAAAGTCATGGGGCAATTATCTTACTTATTGGAAAATCCATGGCATTCCGTATTCTGTTTGGGAGAAAGGAGAAAAAGAATATGATTATGATATTGTTTTTTGCAATGAGGCGGACAAAACTAATTACGATAGAAGAATAACTGGGTTTTCTAAAGATGGTTCAATTATTTCTAGTAATTCTGACAGGACAAGTTTCAAAACCTTAAAATGGAACGAACGATTTAATGTTAGAGAAAAAAAAATAAAATTCAAAAGTAAACTACCCACTCATATTTTTTTGCAATGGAGTACAAAAGATAATGCACAATGGTGCGAATCTGAAATTGTTTTACCAAATGATTTTGAGAATCGTTTTAAACAAGGATATTTTAATTGGAAAATAAAAAGAAGGGAACAATATAATCGCATTATAATTGGTCTAGAAGGAGAGAAAGAAAATACGCCATTTATTTTTGGTAGAATTTGGTTGTCTGGTTCAAATCAGAAAGTAGAAATTATGCGTTTTCGAGCAATTAAATTTGATACAATAGCAAGAAAATTTCAATATTGTAAATATTCACTACCAAAAGATTTCGTATTGCCTAAATGGAAAGACAGAGAGCCTATTGTGTTTCCAGAATTAGATTATTGGCAAGAAAAATAATTTAAAAGAGAAATATATGTGTCAAAAAACTAGTTTTTTTATATACTGTTTTTTAATCATTGGTTTATTTGCCAGCTGCCAGCCTAAAGACACATTTGACTGGAATGCAGCTTGGTCTGCGCCAAAATACTATGGTTGTTCCCCTACTGTTGAATATTTTTATCAAGGAAAAAGTATTGCGGGCGCATCTGCAAATATTGGTAATGATCCAGGTTGGGGTACTACCA
>NZ_JBIPCO010000019.1:0-1210 GCF_044005885.1 Flavobacterium sp. FlaQc-30
TCCGCCCCTACAATATGATTTGTTCCTATGGAACGTTTTTAGCCACAATATTGTCATTTCGATCCCGAAGCCTCGGGATCGAAATGACAAACTAGAGAGATAAACTTTAAATTTATGAGCTAAACCTTATTGAACGTAACAAAAAACCTCTCATTTCTGAGAGGTCTTTTATTATTCAAAAGTTTGCTATTTCTGATTTAGTAATTTTTCTAAATATTCGATTTTATCTTGTTCCGCTTTCAACAAACGTTCATAAAGCTTTTTATTTTCTTCTACCGTTTCCATTAATTTATCTAATGGATTGAAAGTACAGGTATTATAATGATTAAAATTATTACCCGAAACTGAATCATTAAAAGTGTTGAAATAATTTATCATACCGTCTTCTGAAAAACTTTTAATTGCTTCCACCGTTACACCAAGCGCTTTCGCTATTTCAGAAAGTCTTTCTTCTTCTACAGTTTCGCTGTTTTCAATAGCCGAAATTGTTTGCTGACTTATTCCCAAAGCCTGCGCCAAAGCTTCCTGTTTCATATCACGAAGTTCACGAATACGGCTTATTTTTCGCCCTATATGATTTGATTTTGTTAGTGTGCTCATAATTCAAAGATAATAATTAAGTGTGAAAACTTCCACAGGTAACAAACTTATTTAGTACAGTACGATACCAGCAGAAATGGTTCGATAAAATACAATGTATTTCTTCCTTCGCCGAACCAATACAAAAGTACAATTTTTCTTATAATAAATTTTACAAAAGCCAAATTGTAAAGTAATTATCAAACAAAACTAAATACAAGCCTTATGGAAACAAATGAAACTGAAATTGTAAAAAACCTAAAAAGATTAAAAACCCTTCATTTCCGCACTCTAAAACCCGCCAATGATGAATCTAAAACTTATACAGCTCAAATTGAAGTTTTAAATTATCTAGAATTAGGCTGCGTAATTACCGATATGCTAAAATTATGCATTCTAGCACTCGATCATGATATGCAAAATGTTCCCGAAAAGAAAAACCAATCTATAAATGTGAGTCTTATTTTAGAAACTGTTTTGCAATTGTTTCCTTTAAGTGAAATAGAGTTTTTGAGTTTTGTTGGAGAGGCTGTTTGAGAATGATTTTCTTTTTTTGCAGATACAAAGATGAAAGCTCTAATCTTAAAAAATCTCGCAAAGACACAAAGTCGCAAAGTTTTTACGCAATCTT
>NZ_JBIPCO010000020.1:0-1000 GCF_044005885.1 Flavobacterium sp. FlaQc-30
GACGGAAAAGACGGAATTGATGGAGCAGTTGGGCCACAAGGTTTACAAGGTATCGCTGGAACCAACGGAGCTGACGGAAAAGACGGAATTGATGGAGCAGTTGGACCGCAAGGATTACAAGGTATTGCTGGAGCAAACGGTGCTGATGGAAAAGACGGAAAAGATGGAATTGATGGAGCTGTTGGACCACAAGGATTACAAGGTATTGCAGGAACAAACGGAGCTGATGGAAAAGACGGAATTGACGGAGCTGTAGGACCACAAGGTTTGCAAGGAATCGCTGGAACTAACGGAGCTGATGGAAAAGACGGAGTTGATGGAGCAGTTGGACCACAAGGTTTACAAGGTATTGCTGGAACTAACGGAGCTGACGGAAATGACGGAAATGACGGAGCAGTTGGACCGCAAGGATTACAAGGAATCGCTGGAGCCAACGGTGCTGACGGAAAAGACGGAGTTGACGGAGCAGTTGGACCACAAGGTTTACAAGGAATCGCTGGAACAAACGGAGCTGACGGAAAAGACGGAGCTGTAGGACCGCAAGGATTACAAGGAATCGCTGGAGCCAACGGAGCTGATGGAAAAGATGGAGTTGACGGAGCAGTAGGACCACAAGGATTACAAGGATTACAAGGTATCGCTGGAACAAACGGAGCTGACGGAAAAGATGGAGTTGACGGAGCAGTAGGATCACAAGGATTACAAGGAATCGCTGGAGCCAACGGAGCTGACGGAAAAGACGGAGCAGTTGGACCGCAAGGATTACAAGGTATTGCTGGAGCAAACGGTGCTGATGGAAAAGACGGAAAAGACGGAATTGATGGAGCAGTTGGGCCACAAGGTTTACAAGGTATCGCTGGAACCAACGGAGCTGACGGAAAAGACGGAATTGATGGAGCAGTTGGGCCACAAGGTTTACAAGGTATCGCTGGAACCAACGGAGCTGACGGAAAAGACGGAATTGATGGAGCAGTTGGACCGCAAGGATTACAAGGTATTG
>NZ_JBIPCO010000021.1:0-880 GCF_044005885.1 Flavobacterium sp. FlaQc-30
AGACTCCTTCTGAATCAATACTTAATGGACCTGTTGTAATTGGCGTTACATCGGTATTTGATGCTGTAACAGCTGCTCCGTTTAAGGTATCATTGCTTGTTACTGTTCCAACTGTTACGGCTGCTGTACTGCTTGGCACTGCGCTGTAATTGTCGTTTTGAGCATCTAATGTTCCTTTTACAACTACAGTAGCTGTAGCTGTATCACAGTTTGAAGGATTGGCTCCTACTTCACATAATTGGTACGTGATGCTGTAGCTTCCTGATACTGTATTTGCATCAAGAGTCAAGACTCCTTCTGAATCAATACTTAATGGACCTGTTGTAATTGGCGTTACATCGGTATTTGATGCTGTAACAGCTGCTCCGTTTAAGGTATCATTGCTTGTTACTGTTCCAACTGTTACGGCTGCTGTTGCACTTGGAGTAGCGGTAAAGCTGGTATCGTCTTTAGCGCAAATCTTAGAATTAATTATGATACTTGAACTATCAGAATAACAGCCGTTAACTAAAGCTTTAATAACATAACTTCCAGCAGGAGCTATAACCGTGTCACCATTTTGAACAACATCTACAGAAGGTGTTATGACATAATTATAAGTTGCGTCATAATTACTAATTGTAAAACTTCCTTTAGCATCTACACATTCTCTCGTGTTTTCAATTACAATTGGTGCTGCAGGAGCTGCATTGATTGTTAATACAACAGCCGTTCTTGTTAAACTTGAACAACTGCCGTTTGATGTCTGTCCGTATAATGTTCTTGTAGCGGCAGCTGTACTCACTAAAGTCGCTGGACTTACTACATTGCCTCCTGAAGCTGCATCATACCAAACAATACTTGATCCTGATGGTACTGTAGCGGTAGCCGTTAGAGTCTG
>NZ_JBIPCO010000022.1:0-734 GCF_044005885.1 Flavobacterium sp. FlaQc-30
CTTCCGTTCACTTTTACTTCAGCGTAGCTTACTGTGGCTGTCGAACAATTATCTGTCGCTGTAAGGGTTACAGGCGCAGGAATTACTGCTGAACATTCAACTGTAATATTTGCCGGCAGTGTTCCTGCAAAAACAGGCGCCGTTGTATCTACAGCTGTTAAAGTCTGAACTAATTGCGTTTGCAATCCGCCGCAGTCTGTTAACGTATAGGTTCTGGTTACAATGTATGGACTTGCTTTACAGCCTGATCCTCCGTTATTGGTTTCTGCAACTGTTACCGAAACAGTATTGTTGCAGTTTCCTCTTACGTTTAATATTGCATTTACATTGGCTGCAGGAATATCGCCTATACATTGTACAGTAACATCTGCAGGTGCTGTACCCGTTGGTGCTACAGTATTGTCAATAGTATAAGTGTATACCCAGTCGTGTGTATGTCCTGCACAGTCTGTAAAAGTATACGTATAAGTCTCTACTCCATTACAAGCTGGCATTGTTGAAATAACAGGCGCTGAAGCTGTTAAGCTATTACCGCAGTTGTCTTTTACTACTGGCACTACCGGCGCTGTAACTGCTGAAATACAAGCAACTGTTGTTCCTTGATTTGCAGGCATTACAAAATCGGCTCTTTCAAGGGTGAAGATCTGTGTAACAGCTGTGGTGTTCAATACGGTATCTTCACCAAGATCTCTTACTTTATTGCCGTTTGGATCTGCATATTCAGTTACGGTATA
>NZ_JBIPCO010000023.1:0-679 GCF_044005885.1 Flavobacterium sp. FlaQc-30
GCGAGATCCATTGAATATAAAACTGTACAGGAAGTTTTTTACCTTTTGCAACATTTAGCTTTACATTTTCATTCCATTTTAAGTATGGAATCGGATCTTTATTTGAATATATTATACTGCCATCTTTGGTATATCCCGCAATGGCTATACTATAATCTCTTTTATCTTCTTCTTCTGTCGTGAAACCAATATCATAAAGATATTCTTTTTCTCCTTTCTCCCAGACAGAATAAGGAATACCATGAATTTTCCAATAAGTAAGATAATTGCCCCATGACTTTATCTCTTTTTTTTTGTAATCATCATCTATGTTTTTATCCTCTTCTCCTTTTAAAATTTTAAATTTTGCTATTTCAGTACTGGCATACCCTCCCTGCATCCATAGAGTTATATTACCACCGGGAGCCATTCCGGCAACAATGACGCTGTAGTCGTTTTGAACTCCATAAGAATCTATCACTTTTTTTTTTAACAATTCTAGCATTTTTTCTCTAGGCAATTTAAACCCTCCTCTATATACTAAGTTGTCGATTGAACAGACCCATTTTACCGCCATGCTATCGGGAACGGGCTTGTATTTGTCGCCTCCAACATAACCGCCGCTAGTAATGCCCCATCCTTGATCTGCCCCTGTGCCAGAAGAAGCACCAGCAATGCTTTTCCCGTGATAAAAATATTC
>NZ_JBIPCO010000024.1:0-639 GCF_044005885.1 Flavobacterium sp. FlaQc-30
CAGGAACACTGCCGGCAAATATTACAGTTGAATGTTCAGCAGTAATTCCTGCGCCTGTAACCCTTACAGCGACAGATAATTGTTCGACAGCCACAGTAAGCTACGCTGAAGTAAAAGTGAACGGAAGCTGTTCAGGAAGCTATCAATTGCAAAGAACATGGACAGCAGCAGATGCTTGTGGAAACGAGACTAAACATACACAGCTTATAAATGTGGTTGATACTACAGCTCCTGTGTTTGTAGAGGCGCTTCCTGCCAAAACAATAAATGCAAGCTGTGATACAATTCCAGAAGCAGAAACATTGACGGCAACAGATGCTTGCAGTAATGCCTTTGTAACGTATACAGAAACTAAAACAGCAGGAGACTGCAGTGCGAGATATACTTTGACCAGAACATGGACAGCAAGTGATGAATGCGGAAACGAAAACGTATTTACGCAAACCATTAATGTTTCATGTCTGCCAAATATCTTTAACGGAATCTCACCAAACGGAGACGGAATAAACGACAAGTTTGTTATAGACGGTATCGATTGTTTCCCAAACAATACAGTGAGAATTTACAATAGATATGGTGTACAGGTTTATGAGAAAAAAGGGTATGACAATGTAACGAATCCTTTTGAAGGTTTCTCAG
>NZ_JBIPCO010000025.1:0-639 GCF_044005885.1 Flavobacterium sp. FlaQc-30
CAGGAACACTGCCGGCAAATATTACAGTTGAATGTTCAGCAGTAATTCCTGCGCCTGTAACCCTTACAGCGACAGATAATTGTTCGACAGCCACAGTAAGCTACGCTGAAGTAAAAGTGAACGGAAGTTGTTTAGGAAGCTATCAATTGCAAAGAACATGGACAGCAGCAGATGCTTGTGGAAACGAAACTAAACATACACAGCTTATAAATGTGGTTGATACTACAGCTCCTGTGTTTGTAGAGGCGCTTCCTGCCAAAACAATAAATGCAAGCTGTGATACAATTCCTGAAGCAGAAACATTGACGGCAACAGATGCCTGCAGTAATGCCTTTGTAACGTATACAGAAACTAAAACAGCAGGAGACTGCAGTGCGAGATATACTTTGACCAGAACATGGAAAGCAAGTGATGAATGCGGAAACGAAAACGTATTTACACAAACCATCAATGTTTCATGTCTGCCAAATATCTTTAACGGAATCTCACCAAACGGAGACGGAATAAATGATAAGTTTGTTATAGACGGTATCGATTGTTTCCCAAACAATACAGTGAGAATTTACAATAGATATGGTGTACAGGTTTATGAGAAAAAAGGGTATGACAATGTAACGAATCCTTTTGAAGGTTTCTCAG
>NZ_JBIPCO010000026.1:0-614 GCF_044005885.1 Flavobacterium sp. FlaQc-30
GCAATGGCTATACTATAATCTCTTTTATCTTCTTGTTCTGTCGTGAAACCAATATCGTAATCATATTCTTTTTCTCCCTTCTCCCAAATAGAATAAGGAATGCCGTGCAAATAGCGAAAAATATTCATTTCACTATTTACATATTTTTCTGAATGACGGGCTTTATATTCAAACTTATTATAATCAATGTCATTTTCTCTCCATATCTCTTTATTGATGGTCTTAAATTTGCATATTTCGGTACTTCCAGTTCCTCCCTGCATCCAAATAGTAACATTTCCGCCGGGCGCCATTCCTGCTACAATTAGACTGTATTCTTGTTGAACACCATAAGAATCTATCACTTTTTTTTGAAACAATTCAAGCATTTTTTCTCGTGGCAATCTAAAACTAGCTTTATAATAATATCTATCAGCTTCACATAGCCAATTTACTGCAATACTATCGGGAACAGGCTTATACTTATCGCCTCCAACATAACCTCCGCTGGTAGTACCCCAACCTGGATCATTACCAATATTTGCAGATGCGCCCGCAATACTTTTTCCTTGATAAAAATATTCAACAGTAGGGGAACAACCATAGTATTTTGGCGCAGACCAAGCTGCATTCCA
>NZ_JBIPCO010000027.1:0-601 GCF_044005885.1 Flavobacterium sp. FlaQc-30
TCAAATGTATCTTTAGGCTGGCAGCTGGCAAATAAACCAATGATTAAAAAACAGTATATAAAAAAACTAGTTTTTGGGCGCATAAATTTCTCTTTTAAATTATTTTTCTTGCCAATAATCTAATTCTGGAAACTCAATAGGTTCTGTGCCTTCCCATTTTGGAAATACAAAATCTTTGGGCAAAGAATATTCAGGTGCCATTAATCTTTTAAGATGTTCATTATAGACGCCGAGCTGAAAAGACATAATTTTTTCGTTTTTTGAGTTATTGATTAAATGAATATCACCAATAACTTTATCTAGGCTATCTTTTTTTATGGATATAATCATTATATCAAATTTTCTAGAATTAAATTTTTTTTCTAGGTTCTGTGGCATAATAATATCACCATTAAACCACCTTGATTCATCTTGGGAGTACCATTGGATATGAATTTGAACTGGAAGTTTTTTCTTTCTAGAAAGAAAGTCCGAGTTTTTTGGATAGGAAACAAATCGATCTTTCCAAGGCAAAAAACTCGATTTATTATCAATTTGAAACAAACTCCCATCCTTTGCATAAAATGTTAATGCAAACTTGTATTCCTCTTCACTTGAAAAA
>NZ_JBIPCO010000028.1:0-478 GCF_044005885.1 Flavobacterium sp. FlaQc-30
AATACGGCAATAATGTATTTCTTACTGTAGGAATGGATAAAGTTTCAGAAAATAAACCATACACATTTGGAAGGATATGGATTGAAAATTTTAAAGAAAAAATTGAACTAATGAAATTCAGAGCAGCTAAATTAAATGTCGAAAAGACAAGAAAAAGGAAATATGAAGTTTCAAAGTATTCTTTACCCAAAGATTTCATATTTCCTAAATGGGAAGGCAGAGAACCTATTGTGTTTCCAGAATTAGATTATTGGCAAGAAAAATAATTTAAAAGAGAAATTTATGCGCCCAAAAACTAGTTTTTTTATATACTGTTTTTTAATCATTGGTTTATTTGTCAGCTGTCAGCCCAAAGATACATTTGATTGGAATGCAGGTCTATCTGGTCCCAAAAATTATCCTTCAGGCGCCCCTTTTGTAGAATATTTTTATCAGGGAAAAAGCATTGCAGGGGCATCTTCTAGTACAGGAGCAGATC
>NZ_JBIPCO010000029.1:0-474 GCF_044005885.1 Flavobacterium sp. FlaQc-30
GTGCAGTCATATTGGCTTGTATCTTAAAACTATGCATGGAAGCTCCGTTGATGAGTTTAACCTTGGAGTTTTTAAGCTGTCCGAACTGCATGCGCATTCCGTCAAAATAAAACCATTGTCCGTATCGGGCGGCCAGTCTTTTAAGAAACTCAAAATTGGTCTCATTGTACTGCGCCATATAATTGAATTCTTTCAAATAAGTTGATCTGATAGCATCTCTCTGATAAAACTCTGTTGGCCCTTCTGACAATAAATCTATAACAATATCATCCATCCCTCTTTCTAGATAAGTTCTGGATTTTGGCATATCGTCAATTACTTTGCTGTGGCTTATTCCTGTAATATGCAGACCAGCGGCACTGCCGTGCCTGTCTATTGAAGCGACCTCAGTAATGATTCCTTTACTCATCAGCCTGATTCCGGTCAGACTTTTGAAAGTAAAAATGACTTCATCGCCAATGTATTTTCGCATGG
>NZ_JBIPCO010000030.1:0-424 GCF_044005885.1 Flavobacterium sp. FlaQc-30
TCTGCACCAAAATATTATGGAGCATCTGGTCCTTTTGTTGAGTTTTATTATCATGGACAAAGTATTGCAGGATCTTCTTCTGGTGCGGGAATAGATCAAGGCTGGGAAATTACTAGCGGAGGTTATGTTGGCGGTGACAAGTATAAACCTGTTCCTGATAGTATTGCCATTAATTGGATTTGTGGAGTTGACCGATATTATTACGAAGGGGGAATAAAACTGCCTAGAGAAAAAATGCTTGAATTGTTTAAAAAAAAAGTGATAGATTCTTATGGTGCTCAACAAGAATACGATGTGATTGTGGCAGGAATGGCTCCTGGAGGAAATGTTACTATTTGGATGCAGGGAGGAACTGGTAGTACTGAAATATGTAGGTTTAAAGCAAAAAACAAAGGAATTTGGAAAGAAAATGATCCTGATTATA
>NZ_JBIPCO010000031.1:0-402 GCF_044005885.1 Flavobacterium sp. FlaQc-30
ATGGTTTATTTTCCGAAACTTTATCCATTCCTACAGTAAGAAATACATTATTGCCATATTTGTTTTGAAATTCAATAAATAGGCTCTCTAGATTTTTTGGTAGTACAATTTGAGCTTCGTACCATTCTTGATCATTTTGTGAGATCCATTGAATATAAAACTGTACAGGAAGTTTTTTACCTTTTGCAACTTTTAGCTTTACATTTTCATTCCATTTTAAGTATGGAATCGGATCTTCATTTGAATATATTATACTGCCATCTTTGGTGTAGCCCGCAATGGCTATACTATAATCTCTTTTATCTTCTTGTTCTGTCGTGAAACCAATATCGTAATCATATTCTTTTTCTCCCTTCTCCCAAATAGAATAAGGAATGCCGTGCAAATAGCGAAAAATATTCA
>NZ_JBIPCO010000032.1:0-391 GCF_044005885.1 Flavobacterium sp. FlaQc-30
CACTACGTATTATGTGAGTGTGAGCGGTGACGGGGTGTGCGAAAACGCAATCAATACCAGAAAGGCGGTGGTGGTGACTGTTAATCCTTTGGGACTTGATTCCGATATTACAGCCTCCGACGCTGTGATCTGTGCGGGAGCCTCCGCTACGCTGACGGCTTCATCCACTACGGTTACCACTCCGGTCTTCAGATGGTACGCCGACCAGACGACCACTACGGTGCTCAGCACTGGAGCTACCTATAACGTTAGTCCGTCAACAAGCACTACGTATTATGTGAGTGTGAGCGGTGACGGGGTGTGCGAAAACGCAATCAATACCAGAAAGGCGGTGGTGGTGACTGTTAATCCTTTGGGACTTGATTCCGATATTACAGCCTCCGACGCTGTG
>NZ_JBIPCO010000033.1:0-386 GCF_044005885.1 Flavobacterium sp. FlaQc-30
TTTGAAAGACTGGTAAGGAAAATGAGAAAAAGGGAACGAAAAAAAAGTTTCAAAATTTTTTAAATTTTTCTTGCGAGAAACAAAATAAATTTTTAGTTTTGCACCCGCTTTGAGAAACAAATTAAGGTGGAAAAAATAAAGAAATACACGTTCGTAGACATATTGAATTGACAGCCGTTTTGAAAGAGATTTCAAAACAAATAAAATAAGAGTAATAGAGTCGTAAGATTCGAAAAGAACCGATAGATAAATCATCGCCATATAATATTAAAATATACGATGAAGAGTTTGATCCTGGCTCAGGATGAACGCTAGCGGCAGGCTTAACACATGCAAGTCGAGGGGTATATGTCTTCGGATATAGAGACCGGCGCACGGGTGCGTAA
>NZ_JBIPCO010000034.1:0-377 GCF_044005885.1 Flavobacterium sp. FlaQc-30
TAGCGGCGGTTATGTTGGCGGTGATCAATATAAACCTGTTCCTGACAGCATAGCGGTAAAATGGGTTTGTTCAGTCGACAACTTAGTTTATAAAGACGGGTTCAAATTGCCCAGAGAAAAAATGCTCAAATTGTTTAAACGAAAAGTAATAGATTCCTATGGTGATCAAAACGACTATAGTGTAATTGTTGCCGGAATGGCTCCTGGTGGCAATATAACTCTATGGATGCAGGGAGGATATGCCAGTACTGAAATAGCAAAATTTAAAATTTTGAAAGGAGAAGAAGATCAAAATATAGACGATAGTTACAAAAAAAAAGAGATAAAATCATGGGGTCATTATCTTACTTATTGGAAAATTCATGGTATTCCTTATT
>NZ_JBIPCO010000035.1:0-372 GCF_044005885.1 Flavobacterium sp. FlaQc-30
GAACGTTTATCGCTGTTGCGGGTGCAAAAGTACCACCTTTATTCAGTTAAACAAGCTTTTTAGCCGCCTTTTTTTACTCTTTTTTCAATCTTTTTCTTAACTCACTGATAACAGATTATTTACAGATCAACTTTTTTTAAATACTTGTGAGGCTTTTCTTCGTTTCACTGCACTTTCTTTATTTTGCCGCGAAGGTGCCAAGCCGAAAAGTCTTATTTTCTGCTCTTTTTGACCTCACAGAGTCCCCAAGATGCTGAGTTTTTAATTTTATCTCTTATGAAAACGGATGCCCTAGCCCCGATAGCAGCGGAAATCCTTTTGCTTTTTCCTTTAAAAAGCAAAAGATTGCAGCGGATAGCGGGATTTAGCTCC
>NZ_JBIPCO010000036.1:0-342 GCF_044005885.1 Flavobacterium sp. FlaQc-30
ATGAGGCAGGAGACAATGTTACTATTGATGTAGTAGGCGATGTTGCAACTAATTTTGAAACAATCATAAACAATCCAGCAGTAACAAATGTTTTAAACAATTTTGTTACTAAATCAGAAGGTACAGTGTCGTTCAATTCTACAACTAATGAGTTTACTTATACAGATGCTTCAGGTGCAACACAAGTGGTAAACATTAATGAAATTGTAAAAGGAAACGAAACTTTAACATCACTTGCTTATGATGCGACAGGAAAAACATTAACGTATCAGCCAGAAAGCGGATCTGCAACAGTAATAAAACTTGTTGATATGGTTGGAGATGCAGAAACGCTGACAACCT
>NZ_JBIPCO010000037.1:0-332 GCF_044005885.1 Flavobacterium sp. FlaQc-30
GCTGCTCTGAATTTCATTAGTTCAATTTTTTCTTTAAAATTTTCAATCCATATCCTTCCAAATGTGTATGGTTTATTTTCTGAAACTTTATCCATTCCTACAGTAAGAAATACATTATTGCCGTATTTTTCTTGAAATTCAATAAATAGACTTTCTAGATTTTTTGGCAGTACAATTTGAGCTTCATACCATTCTTGATCATTTTGCGAGATCCATTGAATATAAAACTGTACAGGAAGTTTTTTACCTTTTGCAACATTTAGCTTTACATTTTCATTCCATTTTAAGTATGGAATCGGATCTTTATTTGAATATATTATACTGCCATCTTT
>NZ_JBIPCO010000038.1:0-329 GCF_044005885.1 Flavobacterium sp. FlaQc-30
TTATACTGCCATCTTTTGTATATCCCGCAATGGCTATACTATAATCTCTTTTATCTTCTTCTTCTGTCGTGAAACCAATATCATAAAGATATTCTTTTTCTCCTTTCTCCCAGACAGAATAAGGAATGCCATGAATTTTCCAATAAGTGCTGGATTCCTTTAAATCCGTCAGATAAACTACGATGCTCTTTTATATATTTATTATAATCAGGATCATTTTCTTTCCAAATTCCTTTGTTTTTTGCTTTAAACCTACATATTTCAGTACTACCAGTTCCTCCCTGCATCCAAATAGTAACATTTCCTCCAGGAGCCATTCCTGCCACAAT
>NZ_JBIPCO010000039.1:0-328 GCF_044005885.1 Flavobacterium sp. FlaQc-30
CTTATGATGCGACAGGAAAAACATTAACGTATCAGCCAGAAAGCGGATCTGCAACAGTAATAAAACTTGTTGATATGGTTGGAGATGCAGAAACGCTGACAACCTTAGAGAAAAACGCAGCCAACGACGGAAAATATGTTTACAAGAGCGAAAATGATACAGAAACTACAATTGATGTTGTAGCGGATGTAATCAATAACTCAAGCACAATTTTAAGCGATCCTAAGTTTGTAACTGAATTGACTCAATTTGTAGACGCAAAAGAAACGGTTACAACAATAACAAACAACAATAACGGAACCTATACTTATGCAAATGAGGCAGGAGA
>NZ_JBIPCO010000040.1:0-328 GCF_044005885.1 Flavobacterium sp. FlaQc-30
CTTATGATGCGACAGGAAAAACATTAACGTATCAGCCAGAAAGCGGATCTGCAACAGTAATAAAACTTGTTGATATGGTTGGAGATGCAGAAACGCTGACAACCTTAGAGAAAAACGCAGCCAACGATGGAAAATATGTTTATAAAAGCGAAAATGATACAGAAACTACAATTGATGTTGTAGCGGATGTAATCAACAATGCAAGCACAATTTTAAGCGATCCTAAGTTTGTAACTGAATTGACTCAATTTGTAGACGCAAAAGAAACGGTTACAACAATAACAAACAACAATAACGGAACCTATACTTATGCAAATGAGGCAGGAGA
>NZ_JBIPCO010000041.1:0-321 GCF_044005885.1 Flavobacterium sp. FlaQc-30
CTCAAATTGTACTACCAAAAAATCTAGAGAGCCTATTTATTGAATTTCAAAACAAATATGGCAATAATGTATTTCTTACTGTAGGAATGGATAAAGTTTCGGAAAATAAACCATACACATTTGGAAGAATATGGCTTGAAAATTTTAAGGAAAAAATTGAAATAATGAAATTCAGAGCAGCAAAATTAAATGTCGAAAAGACAAGAAAAAAGAAATATGAAGTTTCAAAGTATACTTTACCTAAAGATTTCGTATTTCCTAAATGGGAAGGCAGAGAACCTCTTGAGTTTCCAGAGTTAGATTACTGGCAGGAAAAATAAT
>NZ_JBIPCO010000042.1:0-318 GCF_044005885.1 Flavobacterium sp. FlaQc-30
AAGTTTGTTATAGACGGTATCGATTGTTTCCCAAACAATACAGTGAGAATTTACAATAGATATGGTGTACAGGTTTATGAGAAAAAAGGGTATGACAATGTAACGAATCCTTTTGAAGGTTTCTCAGACGGACGTGCAACGGTGATAAAAGGCGATAAGCTTCCAACAGGAACTTATTTCTACACCCTAGAGTACGATGACAGCGGAAAACAAGTACAAAGATCAGGTTATCTGTATATTAGTAATCAATAACAAATAATCAGTAATTACTAACTAACCAATACTTAAAAATGGAAACAGGACTGCGAGAGCGGTCCT
>NZ_JBIPCO010000043.1:0-313 GCF_044005885.1 Flavobacterium sp. FlaQc-30
AAACATTTTACATCTGTTTTAGAATTTTCTGTAATGTTTATCGCAGCAGCAGGCTGTCCGATTGTAATTGTTTTAACAGCAGTACATCCGTTAGCATCTGTTACCGTTACTTCGTAAGTTCCAGCGCCAATTCCAGTTAAATCCTGAGAAGTTGCAGCAATTGCATTGGTATCTTTTTTCCAAGAGTAAGTGTATGTTCCAGTTCCGCCGGTTACAGTCAAATCGATAGCTCCAGTTAATTGTCCGAAACATTTTACATCTGTTTTAGAATTTTCTGTAATGTTTATCGCAGCAGCAGGCTGTCCGATTGTAA
>NZ_JBIPCO010000044.1:0-313 GCF_044005885.1 Flavobacterium sp. FlaQc-30
ACGAAACTTTAACATCACTTGCTTATGATGCGACAGGAAAAACATTAACGTATCAGCCAGAAAGCGGATCTGCAACAGTAATAAAACTTGTTGATATGGTTGGAGATGCAGAAACGCTGACAACCTTGGAGAAAAACGCAGCCAACGACGGAAAATATGTTTATAAGAGCGAAAATGATACAGAAACTACAATCGATGTTGTAGCGGATGTAATCAACAATGCAAGCACAATTATAAACGATTCTAAGTTCGCAACAGAACTTACACAATTTGTAGGTTCAAACGAAACTTTAACATCACTTGCTTATGATGC
>NZ_JBIPCO010000045.1:0-307 GCF_044005885.1 Flavobacterium sp. FlaQc-30
ATTGTGGCAGGAATGGCTCCTGGAGGAAATGTTACTATTTGGATGCAGGGAGGAACTGGTAGTACTGAAATATGTAGGTTTAAAGCAAAAAACAAAGGAATTTGGAAAGAAAATGATCCTGATTATAGTAAATATATAAAAGAGCATCGTAGTTTATCTGACGGATTTAAGGAATCCAGCACTTATTGGAAAATTCATGGTATTCCTTATTCTGTCTGGGAGAAAGGAGAAAAAGAATATCTTTATGATATTGGTTTCACGACAGAAGAAGAAGATAAAAGAGATTATAGTATAGCCATTGCGGGAT
>NZ_JBIPCO010000046.1:0-267 GCF_044005885.1 Flavobacterium sp. FlaQc-30
GATTTTAATCCGTTCATGACAAAGAAACTCCGCAACAATGCGTGCTCAGCGTACGAAGATTTCTCTCCCGAAGCCTCGGGATCGAAATGACATACAAAATCCTATTGTCAAATATAGCCTGTGGTTTAAACCACGGGTAAACAATACGAGCAAGACAATATTACGTTCCCGTGGTTGAAACCACGGGCTATGTTTATAACGTTTTGGAATAGCAAAAAAGAAAATCGCATTATTTTGTCATTTCGACGTAAGGAGAAATCTTCGCAC
>NZ_JBIPCO010000047.1:0-267 GCF_044005885.1 Flavobacterium sp. FlaQc-30
GTGCGAAGATTTCTCCTTACGTCGAAATGACAAAATAATGCGATTTTCTTTTTTGCTATTCCAAAACGTTATAAACATAGCCCGTGGTTTCAACCACGGGAACGTAATATTGTCTTGCTCGTATTGTATACCCGTGGTTGAAACCACAGGCTATATTTGACAATAGGATTTTGTATGTCATTTCGATCCCGAGGCTTCGGGAGAGAAATCTTCGTACGCTGAGCACGCATTGTTGCGGAGTTTCTTTGTCATGAACGGATTAAAATC
>NZ_JBIPCO010000048.1:0-267 GCF_044005885.1 Flavobacterium sp. FlaQc-30
ATTATTTTTCCTGCCAGTAATCTAACTCTGGAAACTCAAGAGGTTCTCTGCCTTCCCATTTAGGAAATACGAAATCTTTAGGTAAAGTATACTTTGAAACTTCATATTTCTTTTTTCTTGTCTTTTCTACATTTAATTTTGCTGCTCTGAATTTCATTAGTTCAATTTTTTCTTTAAAATTTTCAATCCATATCCTTCCAAATGTGTATGGTTTATTTTCTGAAACTTTATCCATTCCTACAGTAAGAAATACATTATTGCCGTATT
>NZ_JBIPCO010000049.1:0-258 GCF_044005885.1 Flavobacterium sp. FlaQc-30
CTGAAGCTGCATCATACCAAACAATACTTGATCCTGATGGTACTGTAGCGGTAGCCGTTAGAGTCTGCGATGAACCTGTCTCACATACCGTTACGTTAACTGGAGCTGTCGGTGCTGCAGGAGCAGCGTTTATGGTTAATACAACAGCCGTTCTTGTTAAACTTGAACAACTGCCGTTTGATGTCTGTCCGTATAATGTTCTTGTAGCGGCAGCTGTACTCACTAAAGTCGCTGGACTTACTACATTGCCTCCTGAAG
>NZ_JBIPCO010000050.1:0-258 GCF_044005885.1 Flavobacterium sp. FlaQc-30
CTTCAGGAGGCAATGTAGTAAGTCCAGCGACTTTAGTAAGTACAGCTGCCGCTACAAGAACATTATACGGACAGACATCAAACGGCAGTTGTTCAAGTTTAACAAGAACGGCTGTTGTATTAACCATAAACGCTGCTCCTGCAGCACCGACATCTCCAGTTAACGTAACGGTATGTGAGACAGGTTCATCACAGACTCTAACGGCTACCGCTACAGTACCATCAGGATCAAGTATTGTTTGGTATGATGCAGCTTCAG
>NZ_JBIPCO010000051.1:0-255 GCF_044005885.1 Flavobacterium sp. FlaQc-30
GTTTTTTGGATAGGAAACAAATCGATCTTTCCAAGGCAAAAAACTCGATTTATTATCAATTTGAAACAAACTCCCATCCTTTGCATAAAATGTTAATGCAAACTTGTATTCCTCTTCACTTGAAAAACCAATATTATAATCATAATCTTTTTCTCCTTTCTCCCAAACAGAATAAGGAATACCATGAATTTTCCAATAAGTAAGATAATGACCCCATGATTTTATCTCTTTTTTTTTGTAACTATCGTCTATATT
>NZ_JBIPCO010000052.1:0-255 GCF_044005885.1 Flavobacterium sp. FlaQc-30
AGAATTAGATTATTGGCAAGAAAAATAATTTAAAAGAGAAATTTATGCGCCCAAAAACTAGTTTTTTTATATACTGTTTTTTAATCATTGGTTTATTTGCCAGCTGCCAGCCTAAAGATACATTTGATTGGAATGCAGCTTGGTCTGCGCCAAAATACTATGGTTGTTCCCCTACTGTTGAATATTTTTATCAAGGAAAAAGTATTGCGGGCGCATCTGCAAATATTGGTAATGATCCAGGTTGGGGTACTACCA
>NZ_JBIPCO010000053.1:0-255 GCF_044005885.1 Flavobacterium sp. FlaQc-30
ACCTACATATTTCAGTACTACCAGTTCCTCCCTGCATCCAAATAGTAACATTTCCTCCAGGAGCCATTCCTGCCACAATCACATCGTATTCTTGTTGAGCACCATAAGAATCTATCACTTTTTTTTTTAACAATTCAAGCATTTTTTCTCTAGGCAGTTTTATTCCCCCTTCGTAATAATATCGGTCAACTCCACAAATCCAATTAATGGCAATACTATCAGGAACAGGTTTATACTTGTCACCGCCAACATAAC
>NZ_JBIPCO010000054.1:0-255 GCF_044005885.1 Flavobacterium sp. FlaQc-30
GGGAGAAACTTTCTAAAAATAGTAAATAAAAGTACTTTTCTTTATCTCAGTATGTTAAAATATTAGCTCGACGCGAGCAGTAACTAGTGAAAAGTAACTAGTAAAGAGTCTAAGGACTAATTACTAAACACTAATAACTAATTACTAACAACCTTAAGGTGGTTATTGCGGCGGGGCTCACCTCTTCCCATCCCGAACAGAGTAGTTAAGCCCGCCTGCGCAGATGGTACTGCAATTTTGTGGGAGAGTATGTCG
>NZ_JBIPCO010000055.1:0-243 GCF_044005885.1 Flavobacterium sp. FlaQc-30
GACCTGTTGTAATTGGCGTTACATCGGTATTTGATGCTGTAACAGCTGCTCCGTTTAAGGTATCATTGCTTGTTACTGTTCCAACTGTTACGGCTGCTGTACTGCTTGGCACTGCGCTGTAATTGTCGTTTTGAGCATCTAATGTTCCTTTTACAACTACAGTAGCTGTAGCTGTATCACAGTTTGAAGGATTGGCTCCTACTTCACATAATTGGTACGTGATGCTGTAGCTTCCTGATACTG
>NZ_JBIPCO010000056.1:0-243 GCF_044005885.1 Flavobacterium sp. FlaQc-30
GACCTGTTGTAATTGGCGTTACATCGGTATTTGATGCTGTAACAGCTGCTCCGTTTAAGGTATCATTGCTTGTTACTGTTCCAACTGTTACGGCTGCTGTACTGCTTGGCACTGCGCTGTAATTGTCATTTTGAGCATCTAATGTTCCTTTTACAACTACAGTAGCTGTAGCTGTATCACAGTTTGAAGGATTGGCTCCTACTTCACATAATTGGTACGTGATGCTGTAGCTTCCTGATACTG
>NZ_JBIPCO010000057.1:0-243 GCF_044005885.1 Flavobacterium sp. FlaQc-30
GACCTGTTGTAATTGGCGTTACATCGGTATTTGATGCTGTAACAGCTGCTCCGTTTAAGGTATCATTGCTTGTTACTGTTCCAACTGTTACGGCTGCTGTACTGCTTGGCACTGCACTGTAATTGTCATTTTGAGCATCTAATGTTCCTTTTACAACTACAGTAGCTGTAGCTGTATCACAGTTTGAAGGATTGGCTCCTACTTCACATAATTGGTACGTGATGCTGTAGCTTCCTGATACTG
>NZ_JBIPCO010000058.1:0-241 GCF_044005885.1 Flavobacterium sp. FlaQc-30
ACTGTACCTTCTGATTTAGTAACAAAATTGTTTAAAACATTTGTTACTGCTGGATTGTTTATGATTGTTTCAAAATTAGTTGCAACATCGCCTACTACATCAATAGTAACATTGTCTCCTGCCTCATTTGCATAAGTATAGGTTCCGTTATTGTTGTTTGTTATTGTTGTAACCGTTTCTTTTGCGTCTACAAATTGAGTCAATTCAGTTACAAACTTAGGATCGCTTAAAATTGTGCTTG
>NZ_JBIPCO010000059.1:0-240 GCF_044005885.1 Flavobacterium sp. FlaQc-30
TAAAAGAGAAATTTATGTACCCAAAAACTAGTTTTTTTATATACTGTTTTTTAATTATTGGTTTATTTGCCAGCTGTCAGCCTAAAGACACCTTTAGCTGGAATGCAGGTTTCTCTGCACCAAAATATTATGGAGCATCTGGTCCTTTTGTTGAGTTTTATTATCATGGACAAAGTATTGCAGGATCTTCTTCTGGTGCGGGAATAGATCAAGGCTGGGAAATTACTAGCGGAGGTTATG
>NZ_JBIPCO010000060.1:0-240 GCF_044005885.1 Flavobacterium sp. FlaQc-30
ATGAGGCAGGAGACAATGTTACTATTGATGTAGTAGGCGATGTTGCAACTAATTTTGAAACAATCATAAACAATCCAGCAGTAACAAATGTTTTAAACAATTTTGTTACTAAATCAGAAGGTACAGTTTCATTCAATTCTACAACTAATGAGTTTACTTATACAGATGCTTCAGGCGCAACACAAGTGGTAAACATTAATGAAATTGTAAAAGGGAACGAAACTTTAACATCACTTGCTT
>NZ_JBIPCO010000061.1:0-238 GCF_044005885.1 Flavobacterium sp. FlaQc-30
GCGAGATCCATTGAATATAAAACTGTACAGGAAGTTTTTTACCTTTTGCAACATTTAGCTTTACATTTTCATTCCATTTTAAGTATGGAATCGGATCTTTATTTGAATATATTATACTGCCATCTTTTGTATATCCCGCAATGGCTATACTATAATCTCTTTTATCTTCTTCTTCTGTCGTGAAACCAATATCATAAAGATATTCTTTTTCTCCTTTCTCCCAGACAGAATAAGGAAT
>NZ_JBIPCO010000062.1:0-237 GCF_044005885.1 Flavobacterium sp. FlaQc-30
TTAAATCCTGAGAAGTTGCAGCAATTGCATTGGTATCTTTTTTCCAAGAGTAAGTGTATGTTCCAGTTCCGCCGGTTACAGTCAAATCGATAGCTCCAGTTAATTGTCCAAAACATTTTACATCTGTTTTAGAATTTTCTGTAATGTTTATCGCAGCAGCAGGCTGTCCGATTGTAATTGTTTTAACAGCAGTACATCCGTTAGCATCTGTTACCGTTACTTCGTAAGTTCCAGCGC
>NZ_JBIPCO010000063.1:0-237 GCF_044005885.1 Flavobacterium sp. FlaQc-30
AACAAACGGAGCTGACGGAAAAGACGGAGCTGTAGGACCGCAAGGATTACAAGGAATCGCTGGAGCCAACGGAGCTGATGGAAAAGATGGAGTTGACGGAGCAGTAGGACCACAAGGATTACAAGGAATCGCTGGAGCCAACGGAGCTGACGGAAAAGACGGAGCAGTTGGACCGCAAGGATTACAAGGTATTGCTGGAGCAAACGGTGCTGATGGAAAAGACGGAAAAGACGGAAT
>NZ_JBIPCO010000064.1:0-233 GCF_044005885.1 Flavobacterium sp. FlaQc-30
CTGAAGCTGCATCATACCAAACAATACTTGATCCTGATGGTACTGTAGCGGTAGCCGTTAGAGTCTGTGATGAACCTGTCTCACATACCGTTACGTTAACTGGAGATGTCGGTGCTGCAGGAGCAGCATTGATGGTTAATACAACAGCCGTTCTTGTCAAACTTGAACAACTGCCGTTTGATGTCTGTCCGTATAATGTTCTTGTAGCGGCAGCTGTACTTACTAAAGTCGCT
>NZ_JBIPCO010000065.1:0-223 GCF_044005885.1 Flavobacterium sp. FlaQc-30
CTCCTGAAGCTGCATCATACCAAACAATACTTGATCCTGATGGTACTGTAGCGGTAGCCGTTAGAGTCTGTGATGAACCTGTCTCACATACCGTTACGTTAACTGGAGATGTCGGTGCTGCAGGAGCTGCATTGATGGTTAATACAACAGCCGTTCTTGTTAAACTTGAACAACTGCCGTTTGATGTCTGTCCGTATAATGTTCTTGTAGCGGCAGCTGTACT
>NZ_JBIPCO010000066.1:0-222 GCF_044005885.1 Flavobacterium sp. FlaQc-30
GAGGCAATGTAGTAAGTCCAGCGACTTTAGTGAGTACAGCTGCCGCTACAAGAACATTATACGGACAGACATCAAACGGCAGTTGTTCAAGTTTAACAAGAACGGCTGTTGTATTAACCATCAATGCTGCTCCTGCAGCACCGACAGCTCCAGTTAACGTAACGGTATGTGAGACAGGTTCATCACAGACTCTAACGGCTACCGCTACAGTACCATCAGGAT
>NZ_JBIPCO010000067.1:0-221 GCF_044005885.1 Flavobacterium sp. FlaQc-30
GGTTGTCAGCGTTTCTGCATCTCCAACCATATCAACAAGTTTTATTACTGTTGCAGATCCGCTTTCTGGCTGATACGTTAATGTTTTTCCTGTCGCATCATAAGCAAGTGATGTTAAAGTTTCGTTTGAACCTACAAATTGTGTAAGTTCTGTTGCGAACTTAGAATCGTTTATAATTGTGCTTGCATTGTTGATTACATCCGCTACAACATCGATTGTAG
>NZ_JBIPCO010000068.1:0-201 GCF_044005885.1 Flavobacterium sp. FlaQc-30
TCTGTTCGGGATGGGAAGAGGTGAGCCCCGCCGCAATAACCACCTTAAGGTTGTTAGTAATTAGTTATTAGTGCTTAGTAATTAGTCCTTAGACTCTTTACTAGTTACTTTTCACTAGTTACTGCTCGCGTCGAGCTAATATTTTAACATACTGAGATAAAGAAAAGTACTTTTATTTACTATTTTTAGAAAGTTTCTCCC